>NZ_BAAGSJ010000001.1:0-457655 GCF_054782495.1 Spirosoma aerophilum
GATCCGCGTCGCTGTCCTTGGTGTCGTCCCCTACGTTAGCCAGGGTGGCCGTGTAGCCCGCCGGGGCACTGAAGCCCACCACGTAGCTCAGGCTGCTGCCCGGCGTCAGGCCCGTGAAGCTGTAGAAGCCACTGGCGTTGGTCGTCGTGGTCAGCGAGGCTGCCCCGTTGACATACAGGGTGGCCACTACTCCGGCTAAGCCGGGTTCGCCACTGTCCTGAATGCCATTCTTGTTCAAGTCAATGAAGACGAAGTCACCCAAAGAAGCGCCTGGCACGTAGAAGCCGGCGTCCAGATTGGGATTGTTCTCTCCCGGAGCCAGGGTCACCGAGCGGGTCACGCCCGTGATCGGATCGGCATCGCTGTCTTTGGTGTCATCCCCGCCCTGCTGAGCCAGCGTGGCCGTGTAGCCCACCGGTGTGGTGAAGCTCAGCGAGTAAGGTACGCCCGGCGTCAAGCCCGTGAAGGAGTAGATGCCCGACCCATTGGTGGTCGTGGTAGCCACCACCGTGCCATTGCTGACCAGTGTCACCACCACACCCGGGATGCCCGGCTCACCTGCGTCCTGAACACCATTCTTGTTGGTGTCCACGAAAACAAAGTCACCCAACGAAGCGCTTGGCACATAGAAGCCAGCATCAACGGTTGGGTTATTGCGGGCTGTACTAGATTCAGGTTGACTCGTGTCAATTGTGTAAACGCCGGTAAATCCGTTTACCCCGGCATCACTATCTTTATCATCCGTAACGCCGGCGGCATTAGCTGTAGTCGATAGATAACCGGAAGGCGAAACAAATTTTACGACATAACTTCCATCAGTAAGGCTATCAAACGAGTATTTACCGCCACCAGATGTAACGGTTGAATCCAGCTTAGTTGTGCCAAGCTGATCGTACAGATAAACCTTTACCCCATCAATACCTGGTTCGCCCGGTGTTTGGGCACCATCTTTATTGATATCTGCAAATACGTAATCACCCAGGCTACCATAAGGGCCCTGGATTATTTGAATATCACAACAGTTCGTTGCCGGACACCCATTCCGGTAGGTGACAAATCGATATACACCAGGACTCTTTATGGTTAGCGAGAAATCACTGTTGACTTCGGCTAACGAGGTCGAGACTGCCGACGTACTGATTGGCATGTTATCCCGATACCAGACAATCTGGTCGTAGCCAGATGGGATCGACACTGTATACTCGTCGCCGGGGTACCAAAGGATAGGAACCGAAAAACAGACGGCGTCATAATCATCCTCTGTTAAATTCTGGTTGTTTGGAATTGAGTTACTATCGGTTTGGTCAGCCGAAATCACTTCAGCCGTATTGAACCAAACACCCCGTTGTAGAACGGTTGCTTTTAAAATCAATACCGCTGAGTCTCCCGGAGCAATTGGCGATGTTATGTTCCAGGTACCGGTAATTGCCGATGCAGACGTAACAGATGCAAAGGTCCCGTTTCCCCGCACGGTAGTAGCCGATCCGGGAACATAAGCAACTCCACCAAAGGGAAGCTCGTCCTTTATGGTTACGTTCGTAGCCGTCGTTGAACCAGGTGCATTGGCGACAACAACCGTATAGGTAACAATGTCGCCGATAACAGGAGCCTGGCTGTTGATCGTTTTGTGAAGGCTCAGGTTTATTGTTGGCGTTTGAGCCTTAGCAGGTAGAACTACCAGCCAAAGCAAAAACAAAGCTAACGCCGTACTGGCGTTCCTCAACAAAGGCGTGGCTGCACCCTGAACATAGCCTATAAACGGGGCTAGCAGTCTTTCAGACGTGCTTTCTCCCCAAGGCTTTGCTCTCCTAGGTACAGACCCCCCACCTGTGTCTACCAGCACCTGGCGAGACTTTCCGTGAAGTGATTCTTTTAGTACAATTCGCTCATTCATTGGATCTTGTGCAAAATAATTGGAGGCTCTTTGTGAATAGGAGGTTCGAAAACCAGGTGGACTCGAACCCTGTATATCAGGTGGCTCTCCATCAAATCTGGCGAATTCGCCAAAAGTGCCTTCTGCACTCACGGAAGATCTTATAGCTGTAGCTGGCAACGAATAGATCGGTTGCGAAACCATAGTTTTTTGAATTGTCATGAACCGTCCAGTAAGCAATTCAAAAAGGTAGGTTATTAACCGTCCGGCAAGATTGAATGCTTGCTTCTGTTGACCGATCGACTGTCGATTGCCTTCAATAGGCCTATCGTCGGTCATAGGTAAAATACTAGTGGTTCGTCGTGTAGACATGTCTTCCATCTGCAACTTAAATTAGGACGGTTTCCAGTTTGCAAATCGAAGCCTGTAGATTAATCAATAATTCAGACCAGTATACCTATAAGGGGTCACCGTTCTCCGTTATGAAGTCCAAAGGCTCTTTTGCTCCTCTAGAATTCAACTAAAACTATGCCAAACAACACATTCGGCTATCCACTTCCAGTTAATAAGCCATAACCATCTCTCAATTAGGACATTATCTCAACATATTGAGTACATACTATAGGTCTGAAAGCCTTATAAGCATCGACAATAGCCTCTTTCTTCATAATATGCAGGGTAGGGGCTAGTTAGCGAAAACTATGCCAACTGTATGTCGTTCTGCTATATTTTAGTTACTTGTTTAATTATTGTATCTACAAAATGATGTCTATCAATGATCCAATGTTCTTTCCCGTCATTGGAATAGATATAGATGGTACGGTCCAGCAAACCAGTCTCGAATATACTTAACTACTGAAAAAGATTATTTTTTTATCAATAAATAAAACATAATAGTATATCAGCTTTTTAATTATTCATCTGATTACCCACAAAAAAGGCCGCTCTTATAAAGCGGCCTTTTTTGTGGGTAATCAGATGAATAATTAAAAATCATAACCGAGAGTCAAATAAGGAATAGGTTTGCTAACCATTCTATCCTCAAGACCCCAACCGTAGTCAAACTTGATAAAATACCCAAAAATCATCGTTCGTATACCGGCCCCATAACCAATCAGGAAAGGGTTCTTAAAGTTGGTAACGGTAGCTCTAAACGGTATGTTTCCTCCACCTACGATCTCCGTGTTCAGGCTGTTCTGCTGGCTGAAGGGTCCACTGCCCGTCCAGGCAGTACCAATATCGGTGAAGGCAACCAATTGCAGATTTCGCAGGAAATTGGACGTTATATTTCCACGATAGAGGTAGCGAATGAG
This sequence comes from Spirosoma aerophilum, assembly GCF_054782495.1. Classification (NCBI taxonomy): domain Bacteria; kingdom Pseudomonadati; phylum Bacteroidota; class Cytophagia; order Cytophagales; family Cytophagaceae; genus Spirosoma; species Spirosoma aerophilum. The sequence goes on from NZ_BAAGSJ010000001.1 coordinate 3,187, forward strand.
TGGCAAACGAAGTTCAGCATTAAACAGCATATAACTATTACCCGTTAGCTTTCCCTGGTTGAAGCCCCGTAAAGGTGCGGCAAAATCAAGGAAGAAAACATTCCGATAATCATATGGAATCTCATTCTGAGTCATGTTGGGAACCAGCAACGGATTAGACGGTATAGGTTCTTTCTGACCGCCGATCCAGTTTTCCATCCCTCCCAGCGTGCTCTTCTTCGGTGCAGCACCGCCCGATTGACTGAATGAAAAGCGAGTAGCCAGAATCAGGTCCCGGTGTATTCGCTGATAATGCCGTAAATCGAGTGACAACCGACGAAAACTTTCTGACGAAGACCGTAACCCTGCATATTCTTCATATCGGAGTTTAGCTTTCGTACCAACGGTCATATTCATTCCATTCACTTTCGTATTGTCGAACACAAACTCGCCCCTCAAACCGGCATAGTCAGATACGCGATCGGGTTCAGCAAACGAAGATAGATCGATCAGTCTGGTTATCGCATAAAAAGGTGATACCGTAAAGCGGCTGTTGACCGAAACAGGATACGAAGCAGATACAGCTACCCGATTATACCGGTACTTCTGGAGGATACCCGCCCCGTCGACAAACAGGGTCTGCCGGTCTACGCGGGCTCCGAAATCAATCAAGTGTGTCAGATTCGAATATTCAGCAAACAACTCACTGTTTCTTAGGGTATTTGTCAGACTCAAAAAGCCCCCGGCCCGTAACACATGATTTTCAAGTAAATCCGTCAAGGTAACCTCTTGTGAATAGCCAAAACCCTTGATTGGGTCAACACGCCAGTTGGAAGGCGCTTCATTGATCCCAAATGTGGCTTTATAATCAAATGGTCCACGAATGGTGATGTTCTCCCGTCGCCGATTCCGCGGCAATGTCGTCGTCAAACCCGGCGAAACACCCACAACCGACCGACGCTGGCGGTATTCAGCAGCCTTTACGACCTCAGGGTCAAACTGATAATTATCCGTGTCGACTTCGCCCGGCTCCAGAACCAGCCCTTTAGCCGGGGCAGGCTGGACACTGGCAGTGCGGGTTGCCGTATCGGTTGTGGTACGACTTTTCAACCCAGCAGTGTCCAGCTTTACCGGACTGATTCGCGTTGATGTGGGAGGATTTAACCGATTGAGAGCGGTGGTTCGCTGAGTGGGTGGCGCCTGAACAGATTGCGTCAGGTTCAACTGCGACCGGAAACCAATGTATTCATCGCCATTTTTTAGGCTGCTATACACGAACCCGCCGTTGGCTGGTGTCAGGTCATACAACCTGATACTTTCAGGGAAAGCCGTCAGTTGACTAACCGATTTGGTTTCTGTTTCGAGCCGGTAAAGATTGCGAATACCATTAACGTCGTTCAAAAAGTAAAGGGTTGTCTCATTCGCGGGGATAGGCTGCGTTGCCTGCGACAGTGAATCGGTCAGACGAACTAGCGACAGATCCCGGGCGCTGCCCTCATGCGAAAACAAGCTCAGTCTATCTTTGATGGTTCGGTAGGTACCTTTATCGACACCAAGGGTATCGTCTTTTCGGTTTGAGCTAAATACGACCTGCCGGGCTGTGCGACCAACAAAGGCAGGGTATAGATCGTCATAAAGATCATTGGTCAGCTGCTGATAGGAACCCCGGTTTATGCTGTACAAAAACAGATCATTCTGTCCTTTCCGGTCAGCGCTCATAATCAGACTACCCCCATCTTCGGAGGCATCCATCCAGACCACCTGCGATAGTCCATTTACCTGACGCTTAAATTCCCGTTTGGGCCTTTTTTCAAAACCGCTGTACTGATACAGATTTGTTTTTCCCAGCTCATCCGTCACGATTAGCAGATTATTGTCGCGCTGCCAGGCCAGTAAAGGCGTACTGGTTCGCGTGATCTGTCCATCTAGCCGGTAACCACCGGATATGACAGTTGTCTTTTTCCGGTTCGCTGTATTTACGACCTCAACACTGAATTTTCCATCGTGCAGCACCGAATAGGCGATAAACTGTTTATCGGGGCTCAGCTTCAGATTGATCAACAAGTTCTTATCATCTGCCGAACCAACTTTCACCTGAAAATCATCAGTACCAGCTCGATACGATTGGGCTACCGAATTAGCCATACCGGCGTAATACTCACGCCACTCCCGCAGGAAACGGCTATATGGCACACCCAATGTGCTGGCAATACTGCTTTGCTCATTCCGGATAATACGGGTCAGGTTCAGAATATTCGAGACATTATCCCGACCGTAGCGCTGCACAATATAATTCCAAATGGAATGCCCAACTCGTTCGGCATCTACACCTGATAATAACGATGGTTTTTTGATGGGACGGTTCAACGAAACATCGCGCATGTAATCGTCCAGTTCCAGACTGTTTCCCTGGGCGATATACGAGGCAATACCGGGCATGAACCAGTCTGGCAGTGTTAATAACAGCGAACTTTGAAGCGCATCTTTAAGGCTACCGCCATACAACATGTCGTACACGAAAAGCATGGCTATATCGCGGACGATTTGCTGCCGAAAGCTGATCTGATCGCCCGTAAAGGCCAGTTCAACACGGGATTTTGACAGATTCTGTTCCCGACTGCTCAATCCCTGGGCTGTTAGCCCTATGTTGTTCTGAGCCAGTTCTTCAGGTGAGTTGAACAGGAAAATCTTGGCACGATTATAGGGTGTATACCCCAGCAGTTCAGTAACACGGTCAAATTCGGATTCGGCATACTGCGCTGTCAGGTTAGCAATTTGACTGCCATCCTGATAATAGTAAATTTCGAAGTTCGCCGTTCGGATGATTTTCCATTCGAAGTTGCGGTACTGAATCCGGTTTTTACCGAATCGCTCCAGCGACGGATAGTTCTGTGCCGTGGCTATGCTCAATCCACCCAGCCACAGGCCCAACATCAATATGTATTGATTTCGCATACGGGTATAAAAGACACTGATTAAGACATCCCTGTATCAATATCTACGACAAAACCATAGCCTTGGTTGCGCCTTATTGACTTACGTAAACACCTCAATCGGAAAACTAATCAACTGCCATGATATAACGAAATGCAACGGCTAATATTCGCTTCCGGCTCTAAATCTTCACCATCTAAAAGGTAACGGGCAAACTGCTCGGCCAGGTAAGGTGCCAGCGAGACGCCTTTCGTACCCAACCCACCAAAGATGCCCACAGCGGGTTTTGAGGGATGCAAACCGATTATCGGTCGTCGGTCTTTTGTCGACGGCCGGATACCCGCCTGCTGGTCAACAATCTGGTAAGGAACCTTCAGTATATCCGCTACTTTATTTTCTAGAAACGCGCGACCATCCTCTGTTGTTTTCCAGTCCAGATCGTGCCAGCTATACGTAGCGCCAATGCGAACCAGTCCTTTTCGTACAGGAAGAACAAAAACGCCTTGATTAACTATATTTTTAATAGAGTAATTGTCGACAAGGGCCGTCAGAATCTGTCCTTTCACGGGATTGTAAGGAAGCCAGTCAAATAACGAATTCTCGCGCGACTGAACGCCATCACAAAATATAACTTTATCAATATCAACCCCTTTCCAGACAACGGCTCTCTCTTTGATTGTCAGATCACTATCACTTATCCTTCCTTCGAAGTATTGATTTTTTCTCATAAAATATCCTTTTATGATTCTGACAAACTCCGTTAAATCAACCCACCCTGCCTGCGTTACTTCCAACCCACCTAAAGGGTTATTAATAAACGAACTATAAGCCTGATCATCAACCGATTGGGCTACATATGGACTTGTTTCCGGATCCGCAATCAACGCCAAATAGGCTGCCTTTTCACTTTCTGAGCGAAACGGACGATAAATGTTTTTGGGATGGAAAAATGAAACGCCCAGTTGCTGCTCAACATCACTATAAAACCGATGGAGAAAAGGGAACAATTCATCGGCTTTCCAGGTACGAACCAGCTTACGGCCCGTCAGCGGATTCACCAGACCAGCGGCTACCCCAGAAGCCGACGGCAGTGCAGGGTCATCGACCAGCAACACCGTACAGCCGCGCTGGTCGAGTGTCCAGGCCAGTACCGAACCCGCCACCCCCTGGCCTACTATCAGGTAATCTACAGTCATAGGAATTAGTCAGGTAAGTCGGCAAGTCAGTAAGTCAATAAGCGGCTTCGCCTAAGTCGGTAAGTCGGTAAGTTGGTAAGTTGGTAAGTCGGTAAGTTGGTAAGTCAGTAAGTGGCTGACCGGCGAGAGCAACAATTACGCGTCAGCCACTTACCGACTTATCGACTTACTAACTTAGGCGAAGCCGCTTATTGACTTACTGACTTACTCATCTCTTATTACGGTGAAGTTCGGCCAGACGGCGGTCGGCGCGCTCGATCACCCAGTCGACCTGCTCTTCGATGGTCATGTGCGATGTATCCAGCAGCTCTGCGTCGGGTGCCTGCACAAGCGGACTCTCAGAGCGGGTGGTGTCGATAAGGTCGCGCTTTTCAAGGTTTTTAATAATATCATCCAGATTCACCAGTTCCCCCTTGGCCAGCAACTCCTGCTGTCGACGCTGGGCACGGGTTTGGGTATCGGCCGTCATAAACACTTTCACTTCAGCATCCGGAAATACTTTCGTTCCAATATCACGGCCATCCATCACCACGCCCCGTCGACGCCCCATCTTCTGCTGTTGGGCGACCATGGCCCAACGCACTTCAGGAATGGCGCTTACTTCGCTGACGATGTTGGAAATGTACATTTTCCGAATCTCATTCTCTACATTCAATCCATTCAGACAGGTTTCGTTCTTCCCCGTCCGGTTGTTATGGTTGAAGGTGATGTGGATCTTTTCCAGGGCGGCCGTCACCTCTTTTGTATTTGATAAAGAAATGCGCTCCTCGGTAAAAAAAAGACTAACGGCGCGGTACATTGCCCCCGTATCAATGTAGCCATAACCCATCCGGGCAGCTACCTCTTTAGCGGTTGTACTCTTTCCACAACTGGAATACCCGTCAATGGCAATTACTATCTTCGGCATGTATATCGGCCCGCCGAAGCGGTACTGTTTTGGACAAACGAATCACAAAGATGACGGTTTGACACGTAAGTTTCTACAGGATCGATCGTCGCACGGCACTTTAGCTCACCAGCCTATCCCTAACGACTCGTCATTCAAGCCTTTAGCTCTTTATGCTCCGAACGAAGCATGGAAAAAATGTGCTCATCCAGGTACTGGTTGTTCTTAACGGCGGCCTTCCGGTGAATGGCTTCGTGTGTATATCCGGCCGATTCGAGTACCCGCATAGAGCCAATGTTCCCTTCCAGTACGCAGGCAAAAATGCGATTAACCTGGAAATACTGAAAAATATAGGTCGTCATGATGGGCAGGGCTTCGGTCATAATGCCCCGGCCCCAGTAACTCTCACTGAGCCAGTAGCCCACTTCGGCATTATACCGGTAGATATCATCTTTAACCGTGAAACCAATGTTTCCTACCGCCTGCCCGTCGACGTCAACCGCAAAATTGTTGGGCTGCTGATAAGATTTGTTCGACCGTACCCACGAGTGGGCATCCCTGGGCGTATAGGGATAGGGAAAAAAATCGCGGACGTTGTTCCAGATACGCCGGTTACTGGCATGGTAAACCAACGAATCCTCATCGCCCTCACGCCAGGGGCGCAATTGGCCAACAGAAAGCGGAAACGTAATCAACGTGGTAGTCAAGGTCAATGGAAGCAGATAGGTAATTACGTCACTAACAACGTATGATTCCAAATGTTAACCCAAATTTATCCCGCTCCGCTCCTATTTCATACCCTTCTTACGGGCATTCGTCGGAAAAAGCAGGCATTCAACAGAAAGACATTGTAGTTTTGATCTGCTCAATCAGACAGACCATAATGAAACTCATCGACTTTGGCACTACCTGTATATGCATACGACATGAAGTATTGCCAAGCCCGAACCGTACGCTAAAAAATTAGGGGAGCCAACGCCCTGATCAGTATAATTCTACCCAGCCGACTTACCAACTTACTGCCTAAAAAGACTTATCAAAACTCCCCTATGACCCGCGAGCAACTTATCGGTACGATCGGCAAAAACGGCAAACGAATCCAGTTGCGAGGAACCGATCTGGCTAAGTTCGACTTTAGCGGTCTTGACCTGACAGACGCCGACTTAAGTTTTTCGAATCTCGGGAAGGCGAATTTCAGGGGAGCTATCTTGAGAAAAGCGAATTTGAGCTTTGCCAATCTAAACGGGGCCGACTTTACCGACGCCGACCTTTACGAAGCTAACTTCAACTTCAGTTCACTGGAGAACGTGAATTTAAGTGGGGCCAATGTAGAAGGAGCTTCGTTCAATTTCTCCGGCCGCAGTAAATACCAGTCCGACGATACCAGCTTTCGGCCCGAGCCCATTACCCTGACAACCATTCTGCAAAAACCCGGCTGGGGTACCCTTATCGGTGCCTTTCTGGGCGCCTTGCTGGTGTATGGCTGCAACGCCATCATTTACTTCTCAAACCTGATTCTGACCGCTAAGGATCCACTCATGGCGGGTCTGTATCAGTTTCTCATTGTGCAGAATATAACGGATGGTGTTACTTGTTTTTTATTGACCTGGGCACTCTCCGGCTGGCTTACCCGCCAATTTCAACGTACATGGCAGCGACACGTTATTGTCAGCGTTGCAGTTATGTGTAGCTTCTTCCTGATCAACGCAGTCTTATACCAAACCGTAGGCCAGCCTTATCTGACCACGTTGGCTAACCGGCCCGGTGGCCTTGAGCAAACAGCCCCCTGGTATGTCTACATGGCCGGCGACCTGCTGATTGCCAACATATTTCTGTACGTTTTGCAACAGGGGCGGCAGCTAACCCGCAAGCTCTCTGAGCAGGAATTTCAGCTTCTCAACATGGAGAAGCTGAAAACCCGCGCCGAGCTAGATGCCCTGCAAGCTAAAATCAATCCGCATTTCCTGTATAATGCCCTCAACAGCATCGCCAGTCTTGTTCATGAAGACCCCGATAAAGCCGAAGAAATGACGCTCCTGCTTTCCAAACTGTTTCGCTACTCAACCGGACGCGATGGGGAGTTATTTGCCTCTCTGGCCGACGAGCTGGAGATGGTCCGTACGTATTTGCAAGTCGAACAGGTACGCTTTGGAAACCGGCTCACCTTCAGTGTAGAAATCAGCAATCCAGCATTGAATGAGTTGCAGCTGCCGCAGTTTTTGCTCCAGCCGATTGTTGAAAATGCGATCAAACACGGTATTGCCAAACGTGCAGAGCTGGGCCGAATTGACGTTCGCATTTATGAAAAAGCGGAGGAGGTACACCTCTGCGTGCACGACAATGGCCCGGCTTTTCTGGATGATATGAGCGGAGGGTATGGGCTGCGGAGTATTCAGGATAAGCTCAAACTACTATACGGCGACGATGCCCGCGTTGAACTTCAAAACTGGCCATTGAAACAGGTGCTGATTTCTATTTCGACGGCAAAAATCAAGTCTCCTCATACCGTTACGCTACCCAATCCTCATTGATTTCCCCGTTATGACTTTTCCTCTAAAAACCATATTGATTGACGACGAATCGCTGGCAGTGAGTCGTCTGCGTCGACTATTGGATAAACACCGAGACAGCATTGAGATCATCGGCGATGCCGGTAACGGAGCCGAGGGGCTAACGCTGATTGAAAGCCTTCAACCCGATTTGATTTTTCTGGACATCGAAATGCCGTTGCTGAATGGCTTCGAGATGTTATCGCGGCTAACAACCATGCCGATGGTCGTATTTGCCACCGCCTTCGACCAGTATGCGATTCGGGCTTTCGAAGAAAATTCCATTGATTACCTGCTGAAACCCATTGAAGCAGAGCGGCTAAACCGAACAGTTCACAAAATCAGAACCCTTTCGGAACGAACGGAGGGCGACCAGCGAGCCACGAATCCTATGTCGGAGCGGGTTATGCGGCTGTTAGCACAGATGCAGCCCCGGAAGGAAGTCTATTCCATTTCGGTGAAGACCGGTGAAAAAATCAAACTCATTCCCCTCTCCGACATTGCCTATTTTGAGGCCGAAGACAAATACGTCTTTCTATCCACCACCGACGGACAGAAATACCTGACGACCTACACACTAACAACCCTCGACGAAAAGTTACCCGATACGTTTGTCCGTATCAGCCGCTCGGTAATGGTGAACCGGCAAAAGATCGCGGAAGTCCATCGCCACTTCGACGGCAAATTCCTGCTGGCCATGAGCGATAAAAAAGGTACCAAACTCACCTCCGGCAGCACTTATACCGATACCGTCCGGCAATTGCTGGAACTGTAAGTGCCGCATCGTTTTGCCGTGCTCAATCAGGAACGGGCGTTACGTATAACGCATGGTGCCGCAATTCCTGAAAGGGGTTATTTTTGCCGACAAACAATACGCTTATGAGTAAGAAAAATAGAACCGGTATTCTGTACTCTACAGACCCGGATTTTCAATACCAGTCCGACGAGCAACCCGAAGCGGAAACCCTGCCCCCTGCTCAGCAGAATCTTAAGATCTGGCTCGTCAAGATGGGTGGTAATAAACTGGTAACGACTGTTCGCGAGTTCATCGGCTCCGAGGCCGACTTAGCCGATCTGGGCAAACAACTGAAAGCCGCCTGTGGCGCAGGCGGCTCAACAAAAGACAACGAAATCCTGATCCAGGGCGACCACCGCGATAAGGTGCTGGCGTGGCTGATTGGGAAGGGGTATAAAGCCAAAAAAGCAGGTGGCTGAATAGAGATGCAGGACACCCTGCTCATTAAATAGTAAGGACAAAAATTCACTTGAATGCCTTTAACCCCATGATACAGGGGTAAAGGTATGCCTACAAAAACCATGTATAGTCTGGAGACAGGCATCATTTTTTACCACACGCTGCATCAGGACTTTTAAAATCAGAAACAACAAAAACTATTTAAACAACAAAAACTATGGCACTTATTAATCCGCACATCAACTTCAACGGAAATGCCGAAGAAGCATTCACGTTTTACAAATCAGTATTTGGGGGAGAGTTCGCCCAAATTATGCGCATGAAAGATCTAGCGAGCCCTGACTTTCCGATGGCAGAAAATGATGCCAATAAGATCATGCACATTGCTTTGCCAATTGGAAAAAATATCCTGATGGGCAATGATATCCCTGAACATATGGGACGAGTGGATGAAAATGAGAACCGTTCTAAAATATCGATCAGTGCCGAAAGTCGCGAAGAAGCTGACAAATTATTTAGCGGGCTGTCAGCAGGCGGAACTGTCGAAATGCCGATTGACAACAGTCCCTGGGGTTCTTATTTTGGCATGTTCAGAGACAAATTCGGTATTGAATGGATGGTGGATTTTGACCCGAAATACAACGGAAAAGTATAAGCAAAGTACATCAAAACCTTAACCAGAGGGCAGAATTTGCTTTACGTTTATAAGCAAATTCTGCCTCAATCTACACCACCCATAAGATAGGATAGAAAATGAACCCTACGGTCGACTTTTATTTTGACAAAGCCTCAAAATGGCAGAAAGAATATGAAAAATTAAGAACGATTGTCCTCGATTGCGGACTGACTGAAGAATTGAAATGGGGGGTTCCCTGTTACACGCTTCATAAACATAACGTCGTTTTAATCCATGGCTTCAAAGACTACTGTGCGCTTCTGTTCCACAAAGGGGCTTTATTACAGGATGCCGATGGTATCTTGATTCAGCAAACGGAAAATGTACAGGCAACCCGGCAGATTCGTTTTACCAGTGTTCAGGAAATAATAAAGCTGGAACCCATCCTGAAAGCATATATCTATGAAGCTATCGAAGTAGAAAGAGCCGGGTTAAAAGTCGAATTAAAGAAAACAGCTTCGTTTCAAACTGTCGTAGAATTTCAAACGAAGCTAGACGAAGTTCCGACTCTAAAAGCCGCTTTTGAGTCTTTGACACCAGGACGCCAGCGCGCTTATCTGCTTTACTTTGCTGCACCCAAACAAGCCAAAACCCGTGAATCGAGGATTGAAAAATGCATGCCGAATATCCTCAATGGAAAGGGGTTGAACGACTGATAAGTCAAGACAGGCATTTTTCCGGCAAAGCGCATAAAAAAGTGTATGACATAGGGCCGAATGGCATTCTACATAATACACTCCATTTCACATACACATACCTTTCTATACCACGCCCCCCATCCACTTTTTCAGTGGTTTGGAGAACAGCATCAGCAACAGGCCAAAGGCTAAACTTGGGTAGGCCACACTTTGAAACAGTGCGGGCATGTTTTGTACGTTTTTCTCGTCGAAGCCCCCCGCAAACAGACCCGCGATCAGGTTACCGAGCGAGGTGCCGACAAACCAGATACCCATCAACTGGCTGGCATACCGCTTTGGTGATAGCTTCGAAAATGCACTCAATCCTACAGGGCTCAGGCAAAGCTCGCCAAGCGTATGAAACAGATAGGTAAAGGTCAGAAAAATAGGGGAGGTAAGCTCACCTGTCAAGGCAATGCGTGAAGCAAAAACCATGACCAGATAACCCAGCCCAAGCAATATCAGGCCAATGGCAAATTTTGCAGGCGTTGGCAAACTGATATTCCGGTTGGCTAGTAAGATCCATAAACTTGCCAGAATAGGCGAAAAAATCAGGATGAAAGCCGGGTTGAAATTCTGGAACCAGCTCGATGGCAAATGCCAGCCGAAGAAGTTAAGGTCGGTGTAACGGTCGGCGAATATTTGTAAGGACGATCCCTGCTGCTCGAATCCCGCCCAGAACAACGCTGCCGCCAGAAAGAAAACGAACAGCACAACCACTCGCTTTTTTTCAACGAGATCAAGTCCACCCGCCACCAGAATATAAATGAAGTAGCTGACGGCCACCAGGGAGATAATAGCGCCCATACCTTTTGCCAGACCCTGAGCCGTTGTCAGGTCAATGACATGGGTGAATTGGAGCGTTGCCAGAATTAATACCAGAAAGGCAAGAAAGCCCAGGATAGACTTGTTTCCGTTCGACGATTTCACCTCCGACGGATCGGCTTTTTTCGGCTCATTACCATACAGACTAAGGTATTTTTGGCCTAACAATCGAAACGTAACCATGCCCAGGCCCATACCAACGGCTGCGGCTCCAAATCCGTAATGCCAGCCCACTTTCTGCCCCAGGTAACCCACAATCGTGATGCCGAGAAACGAGCCCAGGTTGATACCCATGTAGAAGATTGAGAAAGCGGCATCCTTACGGGCTCCCCCCTCCGGATACAACTCGCCAACAATAGTGCTGATATTAGGCTTGAGTAAGCCGGTACCGAGAGCAACAATACACAGACCGGTATAGAACAGGCCGGTACCGGAGGGAATGGCCAGAATAATATGGCCAAGCATAATAATTAATCCGCCGTACCAGATGGATTTGCGCTGGCCCAGAATATTATCGGCGATCCAGCCGCCGGGTAGCGAAAGGAGGTAGACCGATGCGGTGTAAATGCCATAAATGGCGGCTCCTTCCGATTCGTTGAGGCCCATACCACCCCGAACGTTGTCGATCAGAAACAGCAGCAGGATAGCCCGCATGCCATAATAACTAAACCGCTCCCACATCTCGGTGAAAAATAGGACATAAAGACCGGTTGGGTGGCCTTTACGAGTTGTGGGGGTATCCAGAGTAACTTCCATAAAATTAGGTTAAGTAGTCAGTTTGCCGAAGAATATGATGACTCGCAATGGTAAAATTGCGGTTATTAAGTAAAAAAATAGTTGTAAATATATCTTCGATAGTCGAAACCGCCAAAGATAGGCCCCGAGGCCCTTTACCCTAAACGCTTCCGTCATACCGATCTGTATAGCCGCTATTTTATTCGATTTATGTCTGGTTTAGCGTAACTTGCTCGTGTTTATTGTTGGTTTCCCGCTGCCCGATTACTGATTCTACTTGCCCATGCTGCTTCCCTTCGACTTTCAGAAAGACCCCTATCTTGTTCTTGATTTTTCGGCAACCAACCCAGACCTCACCAATGACCTTGACCTGACGAACACGGCCGCTTTTTCTGACTACGTATTCGGCAAGATGCGAGCGGCTGGCGTTCAGATTGGGGTAGGCGGCTACAACGAACACCGGGTCATTTACCGCCGGAGTGATCACTTTTCCGCTACCGAAGAGCCCCGCGAAGTTCACCTGGGTATCGACTTCTGGGCCGAAGCCGGAACCCCCGTTTTTGCGCCAATGGACGGCATAGTTCACAGTTTTCAGGACAATAATAACTTCGGCGACTACGGCCCGACCATTATTCTGGAGCATGCTGGTAACGAGACTGGAAAGCAACGCTCTGATGGAGATCAGCTGTATTCTCTCTACGGCCACCTCACCCGCTCATCGCTACTTGGGCTTTATGAAGGAAAGGCGTTTAAAGCGGGTGAAAAACTGGGCGAGATTGGCCCCTACCCCGAAAACGGCGACTGGCCCCCGCACCTGCATTTTCAGCTTATGACCGATATGCTCGGCCTCAAAGGCGACTTCCCCGGCGTTTGCTCGCTCACCGACCGGGCAAAATTCCTGTCTCTCTGCCCAAACCCAAACCAACTGCTGAACATAGCGGGCTTACCTTGATCTGGATTTGATTGATGTGTTTGTCTAAACCGGAGGGGTTGCCCGGCCGGTGGTACACAAACATAACAGCCGCACGCAACTTTCAAAATAAACTTTCAATTTATTTTGAAACTACAAAAACATCTATTTACCTTTGAGGCATGACATTCGAGGAAGCCAAAGACAAGTTTATTCATACCTGGGGGACGTTGGCCACTCAGTGGGGAATTAATCGCTCGATGGCTCAACTGCATGCGGTACTGCTGATTTCGCCCGAAGCTATGTCGACGGAGGATGTGATGGAGCAACTTCAAATCTCGCGGGGTAATGCCAGCATGAATCTTCGTGACCTGATGGATTGGGGACTCATTTACAAACAACTCAAACCCGGTGAGCGTCGGGAGTTTTTCATCGCTGAAAAAGACATTTGGAAGGTAGCCCGCCAGGTAGCAAAAGAACGCCGTCGGCGGGAAATTACCCCCGTTGTGGAGGTATTGGCCGAACTGAAAGCCATTTCGACCGACACACCCGAAGCACAGGAATTTCAACGTGTGATGACTGGATTGAGCAGTGTTGTTGGCTTTGCCGATAATACACTCAACGCCGTTATTAAAGCCGAAGAAAACTGGCTCATGGGTCAGTTCCTGAAAGTTTTTCGTTAATATTTTTTAGCTCAAAGTTTCATTTATTTCTGAAAATTCAAAATATACGACCATGAAAAAGCTCATTGTTTATGATGAAAGCTGCCCGATGTGTAAGCTGTATACAAAAGGCATGGTAACGGGCAATGACAGCGGTTGCCTAACCCGAATGGGCAGCGGTCAACTGACACACGAACTGATCGGACGGCTAGACCCTCAGCGGGCGCGGCACGAAATACCGCTCGTCGATCTCGATGGAGGTGAAACCCTGTACGGAGTCGATACCTGGCTGTATGCCGTTGGTCAGCGGCATAAACAGTTGGAAGAAGTCTTGTCTACGAATTGGTTCAAGTCCGTTCTCCAAACGCTATACGCCTTTATTTCCTACAACCGTCGCATCATCATTACATCAGCACCTAGGCGCTGGAATCTGATGGACCTCCAGCCCGATTTTCATGCTGGCTTCCGACTGGCGTTCATCGCGGTACTTTCAGGCTTGATCAGCGGTCTTTTCCTGGCCGTCAACTTCCCAATCTGGCTGCCTGCGGTCCTGGCGTTGGTGCTGGGGCAGTTAACCATTACCGGTCTGTATCTGCTTCGCCAGCACCCTGATGACTTCAGCCAGACGATGCTGGATTACACCGGCCATTTCGGCATGAGCCTGCTGCTGGGTAGCGTAGTTAGTGCCATTGGGGTAAGCGTGGGCTGGACACCCCTAATCTATACGGGCTACGCGCTTATGATCGGTCAACACTACATCCGCACCTATCGGCTCGGCCTGAATCCGTGGTTAAGTGTCTGCTTTACGGCTTTGGTCTTTTTGTTGATTCTGCCTCACTAAAGGTACCTGCACACTTACTCAACAACAGAAACCTAAACCCGCTAATTGCCATGGAAAATACCTTCGATCCCCACCAGTGGCACAACAACCTGACCTTTCGTTGGATAGCTCTGCCTGTACTGGCCCATCTGCTTAGCTGGATGATGGGTATAATCGGTATTGCCCTCTTCCCTATTCTGGTAACGGTAGCCCAATATTTAATCTTCACCATTCACCCAGCCGTTTCCCGGCCTGGTGCCTGGTTTTTTACCTTGCCCATCACCTTTTACGTATGGACAAGGTGGGGGCCTGTTGTGACATACTTACAGCCCGGCGGCATACTGTATGGAGTAATTGGCTATTATGCGGGGCAGTTGATTAATACCCTGTTTATTCCGTTGATCAGTAAAGAAGGAAGACCGGAATTACTGTTAAACTGGCTCGGATGCAACATAGTGACCCTACTGGTATGGATAGTATTGCTGGGGGTCATGACTGGATCAACTGAAAGCAGTTCCCATGCGACAAATGCGCTTTACCAATATGTTCTGTTGCCAGCCATTGCGCTGGCGGCCAATTTCACGAGCAGTCTTTTTCTGTTGAAAGAATAAGCATAACCGCTTGAACAGGCATTACTTCGTTAAAAACGCCACCACCGCTTTAGCAAATTCAGGAGTACGCATGGCCCCACCATGATCGCCGGGAACCATGACCAGCCGGGAGCCGGGTATCGCATCGACAAGTGTTTGAGGGTCGCCGTTGTCGGTATCCTTATCGCCGTTGACAACCAGTACGGGTACTTTAATTTTCCCCAGTTCAGTGCGGCTCGTTACGGGCTGGAACTCCTGCATACGCGCCAGTGCGACCGTATCTGCACCCGATTTTTTGGCATAATCAACCGCAGCCTGCAACTCTGGATGGCTTCCGGGCTTGATCAGGGCTTCGTGAAAGTTTTTGCGTCGGTACCAGTTCGGATCTGAAAAATCGACGCTGATACCACCCATGACCGCTTTGTGCACCTGCTTATCCATTGTCAATAATTTAGCGGTCAAAATGGCCCCGCGCGAGTAGCCTACCACGTCGTAGTTCGTCAGATTGAGGTGTTTCATCAGAGCAATCACATCCTTCAATTCGGCATTGTCGCGATAAGCCTCGGCCGTATGCGGTTTGTCGGACAGGCCGTTCCCCCGCAAATCGAGCATAACGACTTTGAAACCGGCATCGGCCAGTGCCTGTCGTACTTCGGCCCGTTTCCAGCTTTCGCTGTTCGAGATAAAGCCGTGCAGCAGAACAACAGGTTTGCCGGTACCCAGCACATCATAATGAATTTTAGTACCATCGAACGACGTGAACAGGGGTTCCCGACTGGTCTGTGCCCGAACGAAACCGGAGAGCAACAGTCCCACAATGAAGAAAAAGGATTTCATAGGATACGTAAATCAATTGTAGCAGATTGGTGAATCAAATAAGTCTAACCTTTCTCTATTCTACCGGGTTATAAGCAACAACAACAAACCACTCAACGACTATGGCAACGCTGATCAACACCGATCTGGCCGAAGACAGGGAAGTAATTGGTTCCCGTATTGGCCGCATTGACCCCGACAACTTTCGAAGTCAACGTAACGATTCTGACGATGAGGGTGCGGATGAAGACGAAACCGACCTGTCCGACGAACCCGTTGATGCCGAAGGCGACCCAACCGGAGAGCACGACCATCACCAGGATGACAACTATGCGCTGGGCGGGCATGTTACGCGTTCAAGCAGTGTTTAAGCCTGCCAAAACCACATACAAGGGGCGCCAATCGGTTTGTCCCCGGCAGATCGAATCACCTATTTTTCACCAAGTATATGAACCGCAACGAAAACTCAGATTACACCCCAGCTGACGACGAGAATCAGGGTGTCATGACTAAACTCATGCAGGCCGAAGCTGCCAATGGCGGCATTGCAGAAGCCCCCTACATGGACCCCATCGTAAACCAGGGGCCAGAACCCGAAAAAGAGGAAGTGAACGACTCAGATGAAGATACGAGTGGTATCGACGAGAACAAATGGCTGAACCAAGAGATTGACGACGATCTGGACCCAAGCGATGACGAATAATCAACTGGCGCAACTGGTCATCCGCCTTGGTCTGGGCATCAATATGCTCATGCATGGTCTTGTTCGCATCCCTAAACTCAGCGCCTTTGTAGCAAAGACAGAGGCTGGATTTGCCAGTACCCTTTTACCAGCCCTACTGACCAGAGCTTTTTTATACACACTACCTTTTCTTGAGTTGGTTACCGGTATCCTCATTTTGCTGGGTGGTCAGTTTATCCGGTGGGGCTATTTTCTGGGCGGGCTTATCATCGCTGCACTTTTATTGGGCACAACATTAAAAGAAGATTGGGCCTCAGCCGGTACACAAATGATCTATGTGATAGCCTTTTATCTCGGATTAAGCGGACTGGACAGCGCTGGTCGCGGGCGTTTCCGTTAATTTTTTCAGGGCCGCTTTACAACGGTTAAGAATTTGATTGAGTCATTAAGGCAAACAAATCAAGTTTTTCAATGAAATCAACGTTGTTAGTAATGTCCGTTTTAACGGCTAGCGTCCTCTCCTTTTCAGCTTGCACGGATGATGTCGTGACGACCACACCGGGCCTCCCCTATCAGTCCTCGTTTCAACGCGATGCCGATGGCTGGGTAGCAGGACTCACCGACTATGGAACGGCTCAGGATAGTATCATGCAGTTCAAATCGGCCTGGAAAGGACTCCCGGCTCCACTGGACACCACCCGAAAGTCGATCATGATCGAGAGTATGAACCGCAGTGATGATGCGTTCATGTTTCTCAAAAAGAAGCTGACAGGTTTAACACCCAACACGGATTATTCGCTGGTATTCGACGTTGAATTAGCCTCACAATATCCCGCCAATTCCATTGGCATTGGCGGCTCGCCGGGAAGCAGCGTTTTCCTGAAAGTGGGCGCTTCAGCTGTTGAGCCGGTCAGGGTGTTAAAAGATGGCTTTTATACTATCAACATCGACAAAGGCGAGCAGAACAACGATGGCAAAGACGCGATCCGAATAGGCAACATCAGCACCGGCGATTCAGGCGAAGGCTACAGTCTGATCACACGAACGAATCAGGCAACCCCTTTAAAAACACGCACCAATGCCCAGGGTGAGCTTTGGCTGATTGTGGGTACCGACTCTGGTTTTGAGGGATTGACAACGCTGTATTACAGCAAAATCAATGTGACCACAAAAGCAACGATGTAATTTTACTGCTCCATTTTTCTGAAAGCCACTACTTCCCGGTAGTGGCTTTTTTGTGACTAGCCTACCCGTTCGATACCTCACTATTTGGGGTGTTGTAGTGTGACGTCAGGGCCTGTCAGGGAATTACTATTGACAGAAAGTAGCAGATAGACTATAGGTAGCTTTATACCGGAAATACCCGAAAGTTTCCGATATTTGTCCAACCTGCCCGGAACGTACCCACCCGGCAGATTGTTAAAAATATGTTGCCGTGGTGCAAAAGCCACGCCATTAACCGAGACTATGAGCAAGGACGCGGATATTTTAGAAAGTATAACTAACTCCGAATATAAGTACGGATTCGAGACGCTGATTGAGGCTGACGAGGCTCCTATGGGCCTCGATGAAAGCACGATCCGTTTCATTTCTGCCAAAAAGAACGAACCCGACTGGCTCCTGGAGAATCGGCTGAAGGCGTTCCGGATGTGGCAGGAAATGACCGAACCTAAATGGCCTAATGTTTTCTATCCTAAAATAGATTACCAGGCTATCAAGTACTACTCAGCCCCGAAACAGAAGAAGACCGTTAACTCGCTCGATGAAATCGATCCTGAACTGCTGGATACATTCAACCGGCTCGGCATTTCACTTAGTGAGCAAAAGCGGTTGGCGGGTGTGGTTGATTCGAACGGGCTGGAATCCGCTCCGGGTGACCGGCCACGCGTAGCCGTCGATGCTGTTATGGATTCGGTATCGGTGGCAACGACTTTTAAGAAAGACCTTGCCGAACGCGGTATTATTTTCTGCTCTATTTCGGAAGCCGTTCATGAGCATCCCGAACTGGTGAAGAAATACATGGGGTCTGTCGTGCCCGCCAAAGACAACTATTTTGCGGCTCTGAACGCAGCGGTCTTCACCGACGGTTCGTTCTGCTACATTCCGAAAGGCGTTCGCTGCCCTATGGAACTGTCGACCTACTTCCGCATCAATGCGGCTGGTACGGGCCAGTTCGAACGGACGCTGATCATTGCCGACGAAGGCTCATACGTGAGCTATCTAGAAGGCTGTACGGCCCCTATGCGGGATGAGAACCAGCTTCACGCGGCCGTTGTCGAACTGATTGCCAAAGGCGATGCCGAAATCAAGTACTCCACGGTTCAGAACTGGTATCCCGGCGATAAAGACGGCAAAGGCGGAATCTACAATTTCGTGACCAAACGCGGTATTTGCGACGGGCCGAACGCCAAGATTTCCTGGACACAGGTCGAAACCGGTTCGTCTATTACCTGGAAATACCCTTCGGTTATTCTGAAAGGCGATAATTCTATTGGTGAGTTCTATTCGGTGGCTGTCACGAACAACATGCAGCAGGCCGATACGGGTACCAAAATGATTCACATCGGCAAAAACACCAAGAGCCGGATCGTATCGAAAGGTATTTCGGCGGGCAAGAGTCAGAACTCCTACCGAGGTCTGGTGCAGGTGATGAAACGTGCCGAAAATGCCCGTAACTATTCGCAGTGTGATTCGCTGCTATTAGGCGATAAATGTGGGGCGCACACCTTCCCGTATCTGGAAGTGAGCAACCCATCGGCCACGGTCGAGCACGAAGCCACAACATCGAAGATTGGCGAAGATCAGTTGTTCTATTGCAACCAGCGCGGTATTCCAACCGAACAGGCCGTTGCCCTGATCATCAATGGTTACGCCAAGGAAGTATTAAATCAATTACCGATGGAGTTTGCCGTAGAAGCGCAGAAGCTTCTGGCCATCAGCCTCGAAGGCAGCGTAGGTTGATCCTATCCTCTTGACATACAAAAAAGCCCTTGTAGTGATGCAAGGGCTTTTTTTTGTAGTACTGACCGTCGAACCGTCCCGGTCGGATACTGATTAATGTGCGGTCGGGTTCTCAAACCCGACCGGTTAGGTTTCTCAAAACCTACCATACCCACACAGCAGGTTTTGACAAACCTGCCTCGTCGGGTTTGAGAACCCGACAGCACAGCAGGCGGCCCAGCCTGTGCAGACCAGACCGTTTGAGTGTTTACTTCTTATCGTGATACACCAGCACCGGCACATCCGATTTCTCGACCAGCGCTGTTGTATGATTCGGATGCAGCAGATTATCCAGAAAACCGGCTTTTGGTGATAGTTGCATCACGATCAAGTCAGCGTGTGCCTCCTCCAGTTTATCATCGGTCAGAACAACGAGCTTGGCTCCGAAAGCATCTACCAGCGAATCCGTCTGAAAGGTTACTTCGGCCTGGGTCGTTTGAGGCTGCATGGCATAGGCAATGGTATGCACCTGCGCCGGACGCATCGTGTGCCCATCGGCCGTTGGAATAATCAGCACCGGGCAAATAGAATCGTCGGCGACGTCGCTAACGGCACTACCGGCCAGCCGGTCGAAGAACGTAGTCACCTCACTGCGTCCCATCAGGATCAGATCAGCCGAACGCTCTTTGGCCACTTCCAGAATCGTATCATCAACCGAACCAATGCGCCATTCGACGTCGACCGATAACCCTTCGGCCTGTAGTGTAGCGGCTAACTCGTTTATTTGTTCGCGGCCAATGTTTTCAACTTCCTGCGAAGCCATCAGACCAATGCCAGGATCGCCAATGGTTGGCAATGTCGAATCCTGAATCATGGGCTGATACACGTGCAGCAGAATGACTGTTGCACCGGTTTTACGGGCAAAAAGTCGTACCCAATCTAAAGCAACTGTGTTATTGGCCGAAAAATCTGTTGGGAAAAGTAAGTTCGTCATGTGTGCGTGAAACAGGTTTGTTAGAATGAACAAACGAAACGCCCAACGTTCCCAATATTTTTCCGCATTTCCCGATCTTAGCGTCCGCCTTTGGTCGATGGGGGTGTAATCAGGGTACTCGCTTCAATGCCGCTATTGAGCTTTTCAACGGCCAACAGTTGCTTCATAGTTTTCTCCATCCCATCGGTTGAACCATCCAGGAAGATTACATTACCCTGCCCGTTTTCGGCAAAATGCTTGATTGCTTCGGTCCAGATCGAGAACAAAATCAGCGAAGCATCCAGCTTGGCTTCGGTCATCACTTTGGCTGACTCGGCCATACCTTTGGCAACTTCTTCCCGGAACAAAGCCACCCCCTGGCCACGCAACTGCGACGCCTTTTTCTCGGCCTCAGCCGAAATCTGAATGGCATTTCCTTCGGCTTCGGCGGCTTTGGTTTTCGTAATCAACAGCGCCTGTCCTTCGTTTTCGGCAGCCGCTTTCAGGTTCGACGAGGCCACCACCTGCGCCATTGAGCGCATAATAACCTCATCGAAAGCAATGTCATTCAGCTGTAAGTCGGTGAGGTGATACCCCCAGCTTTCGAGCAATGTATCGAGTTGGGATTTTACGTGTTCAATAATTTCGGAACGAAGGGCCAGAATTTCCGACTGCCGTTTGGTAGCCACGAAACTGCGGATGGAGCCTTCAATGGTTCGAATCAACGCCTGCATGAACGACGCTTCGTCGATAAACTTAAACGCTACGTTTTTGATGGTTTCTTCTTCCTGATTCAGGACCGAATACACCAGCATAGCTTTGAAGTTAACGTTGGCCTGATCGGCGGTGATGGCCTGAAACGCCAGTTCGGCGGAGCGGTTTTGAATGGAAATACGGCGGTAGATGACTTCGATAAATGGAATTTTAAAGTTGAGCCCCGGCCGAAGCACGCGGGCATACTTGCCAAAAACGGTGATGACGGCAACAGTACCCTGTTGCACAATGACAACAGAGAGAAAGATAACGACAAACGCTATCCCCAAAAGCAGCAGAAAAAAATTCATGTGATTAATTTGGTTAGAAACAAAAAACGGATTCTGTGTAAAGTACAGAATCCGTTGATAAGGAAAGCAATATTTTGTTAGAGTGGTCAGATTGTGAAATTAGTGAAGTGGTTGCTAGGGGAAGGAACGGAACTTAGCTCGCCCACTTCACTAATTCTACCCACTCCTATTAATGACCGGCCACCAGCTCGTAGCTGGATACATCTTCGGTCTCGTCTACGCCTTTTTCCTTCTGCCGGAAATAGACGACCATCGCCAGGATAAACCCGGCAAAGGCCAGCGCAGCACCCACCCACTCGGGCGAAGCATAGCCCAAACCGGCGGCAATGGGCAATCCACCCAAATAAGCACCCAGCGCGTTGCCCATGTTAAAACCCGCCTGACTAACCGACGAAGCCAGCATTTCGGAGCCATTGGCTGCCCGTATCATCAGGATCTGGATAGGTGCCCCTAACGAGAACGCAATGGCACCGGTAATAAATGTCATGATCAGCAGTGGTATTTGGTATTGAGCCACAAAATACACGCCGATCAGGCTACAGGTCATCAGCAGCAAAAACAAGGCAGTTGCCTTACTGGGAGAGATCAAATCGGCGGTACGGCCGGAAATCAGGTTGCCGGTTGCCATGCCCAGACCCGCCAGAATCAATATCCAGGTGATCTGGCTGCTGCCAAAATGAGCGACTTCGGTCAGCAGGGGGGCTATGTAGCTGAACCAGGCAAATAAACCGCCCGTACCGATGGCCGTAATGCCCAGAATCAGCCAAGGCTCTACCCGGGTGAAGAGTTTCAGGTCTTTACGCAGGCTGGACTCCCCTACTACAGGCATCACCGGCAGCAGTTTCTGAATACAGAACATAGTCGCCAGCCCCACAACGGCGATAATGATAAACGTTATGCGCCAGCTCATGGTGTGACCGATATAGGTGCCTAGTGGTACGCCGATAATGTTAGCCACGGTAAGCCCGGCAAACATCATCGAAATAGCCTGAGCTTCTTTCCCTTTTCCCGCTAATCGACTGGCTACTACGGCCCCAACGCCAAAGAACGCACCATGCGGCAAGCCCGACAACAAGCGGGTAATCATCATGATTTCGTAGTTTGGCGCAAACGATGACAGGGCATTACAAAACGTAAACAGAGCCATCAGGCCCAGCAGAATCTTCTTGGGCGGATAATTCCCGGCAATGCCCACCAGTAACGGAGCACCTAGCACGACGCCCAGTGCATACGACGAAATCAGGTGACCGGCAACGGGAATGGAGATTTGGAGGGAACTGGCCACATCGGGCAGGATACCCATGATGACGAACTCGGTCATACCGATACCGAAGCCCCCAATGGCAAGTGGTAACAGACTTTTTTTCATTTGCAGCGTACTATTTACTGACAGCTCGTGAATTCTTTCAACAGAGAAAGCTCACCGTAAGTCACTCGCTAGAGTAGCTCATCTTATCACGCAAATAAAAAAAGTGCAAAATTGTTCCCTATTCTACAAATGTTCTAATTTATTAGCCTGTCGGTACAATTACTGTATATATCTAAGGGAATAAGATGCGTCCATTGGTTGCACGCCTTGTTTAAACGTTTAAATTATTCAATCTAAAACTGAAGAGCCACCGGGTTAACGGAAGCAGTTTATTTATACTGGCCAACAAAAAATAACGGCGGGTAACACTCCTACTGAATGTCACCCGCCGTTACCTTAGAATTATTCAATTTGCCAAACAATTAGCGCAAACGCTTACCCGGCATATTCTGCCCATTCTGGTGCAGTGTCAACTGCTCTACTTCTCCTTTGTCATTGCTGGAAAAGGTTACCTGGGCGTCAACGACTTTCAGGTAAAATTTGGTTTTGGATTCGGGGAAGAGTTCAAACCGGTTTTGCCCGGTAGCCTGACCGTATAGCTTGTCGCCTTCACGCGTGATAACAATGGCGAAACCCGGTGCTAAC
The DNA here is from genome assembly GCF_054782495.1 of Spirosoma aerophilum. Lineage (NCBI taxonomy): Bacteria > Pseudomonadati > Bacteroidota > Cytophagia > Cytophagales > Cytophagaceae > Spirosoma > Spirosoma aerophilum. The sequence continues at coordinate 26,250 of NZ_BAAGSJ010000001.1, forward strand.
TGGTAGTTGCCGACGTAAGATTCCAGCGTAGTTTTATCGACGACCACGCCTTCCTGCTTAGGCACCTCAACAGACTCACCCAACTCTTTCAACATCAAAAACCCATTGGTGTTACGCGGGTTGAGCGCTACCGACCGTTTATAATCCTGGATAGCGGCTGCTTTATTGGCCATTTTCATATAGAGCTCCCCGCGGCTGTCGTAAACATTATACGATTCCGGAAACGCATCGGCATTCAGGTCGAACACCCTTAAGGCTTCCTTATCCTTGCCTTCCCGCATCAATTCATACCCTAGCGCGTTGATCTCATTTTCGCTCACGGCGAACACTTTATTGGCCTTCCAGGCACTAAACTTTTGTTTCGTTGTTTCCAGCGGGTCACTCAGTACGGATTGGCGGAGCAGATCTGCAATGGGCTTTTTGGGTGCCTCCACCGGCTGATCGTATAGAATACGCAGGATGTTTTTGCGAATGTCGCCAAGGGGTGCCCCGCCGGTATTGTTCAGCAATACAACCAACTGTTTATCTTTTGGCAGGCGGCTGATTATGGTGTTGAAGCCGTTAATACCCCCGGAATGCTCAATCAGCAACAGACTGTCTTTTACCTGGCCAACCTTCGTTTTACCAACGCCCCAGCCGTAGGCATACCCATCTAAAAACGGGGTGTACATCGTCGCTTTTCCGCTCGCCGATAGCAGTTTATCGGTGTACAGAACCTGATCCCAACGGTACAAGTCCTCGACGGTCGAGTACATCGACCCGGCGGCATACGGAATCGACATGTCGAGGTAGGGCGAGTTTACGTAGGTATTGCCTTTCTTCTCATACCCCGTTGCCCGTTTGGGTATAATCGGGCCAAACAAATCGTAGCCGGTGTTGGCCATTTGCGCCGGAACAAGGATGTTTTCGTTCAGCACCTCGGCATACGGTTTCCCGGTTACTTTTTCGATGATAACACCCAGCAGGAAATAGCCCGAATTGCTGTAAGAGAATTTGGTGCCCGGTTCGAAATCCAGCGGCTTATCGGCGAACTGCTTTATGAAGCCTTCGGGCGTAACGGGCTCACGACTAAGCGTCTCGAAGAACTTCGGGAAGTTGGTATAGTTGGGAATACCCGAGGTATGAGTTAGCAACTGATGAATCGTGATCTTGTCGCCAGTAGCTTTCGGGTAGTTAGGCAGGTAATCCGTGATTTTACCGGCTGGCTTCAGCTTCCCTTTCTCGACCAGTTGCATCACGAGCATGGCCGTAAACTGCTTGGTAATGGACCCCAGGCGGAATTTGGTATCGGGTGCGTTCGGGATATTCCATTCCATATTGGCCATACCGTAGCCTTTTTTAAAGATGACCTGCCCTTTATCGGCTACCAGCACAGCACCGTTGAACTGCCGGTTGGCGACATACTGCTGAACGAGGGCATCAATTTTAGCGGACTTGGTTTGGGCAAAAGCGGCCCCTGCCATGAGCAGAAAAAGGACCGCCGACAGGCTGATCCGGTGGCGTACACCTACATGTTTCATAAGAGGAGATGGAAAGTTGATCGTTCACCAAGATTACCATTTTCTATTCCTCAGCCATATGAAAAGTGAGTTGTCGGTTGAAAGCCCGGATAAATGGCAAGAAAAACCCCATCCCGAAAAGTAGCCGGGATGGGGTTTTGGTATAGACGATGACGAGCGAGTGCTTGCCGGTATGTGACGGCACGGGCGAATACCCGCGCCAGCCTGCTCGCACGGATAATTCTTAATGCGCCAACAGCCAGTTCGCGCCCGTACCGATGCCGGTTTCCATCTTCACACCCATCGGGATGGCGTTTTTCATGATCTCATCGACGCGCACACGGAGCAGGTCGATTTCGTCGCGGTGGGCGTCGAAGACGAGTTCGTCGTGTACAGTCAGGATCATCTTGGACTTCAACCGTTCGGCCTGCATGAACTCGTGAATCTGGATCATGGCAATCTTGAGCATGTCAGCGGCACTGCCCTGAATGGGGGCGTTTACAGCGTTGCGCTCGGCAAACATCCGGTCGGTCTGGTTGCGGGAGTTGATGTCGCGCAGGTACCGCCGACGACCCAGAATGGTTTCGGCGTAGCCAAAGCCGCGCGCTTTTTCGATGCACTGGTCGATGTAATCTTTCACCGCCGGGAATCCTGCGAAATACTCTTCGATGATCTGCCCCGCTTCCTTCCGTGGAATCTTAAGCCGCTGCGCCAGACCAAACGACGAGATACCATAAATGATACCGAAGTTGATGGTTTTGGCCTTCCGGCGCATGTCGCTGGTCACCTCGTCCAAGCCCACGTGGAATACCTTGCTGGCCGTTTGGGTATGAATATCGACGCCATTATTGAAGGCCTCGAGCATGGTCTGATCACCACTGAAAGCCGCCATAATCCGCAATTCAATTTGCGAATAGTCGGCCGACATGATTACGAACTCCGGCCCGCGCGGCACAAACGCTTTCCGAATCTCCTGCCCGCGTGGTGTCCGAATCGGGATATTTTGCAGGTTCGGGTTTGTAGACGATAATCGACCGGTGGCCGCTACCGCCTGATTGAACGACGTATGAATCCGCCCGGTACGCTTGCTGATCAATAGCGGCAGCGCATCGACGTAGGTGTTCTTAAGTTTGATGAGCTCCCGGTAATCCAGAATTTTCCGGGCTATTTCGTGTTCGGCTTCGAGTTTCGACAGGATTTCCTCGCCGGTGGCGTACTGACCGGTTTTCGTCTTCTTGGCGTTCTTGTCGAGTTTGAGTTTATCGAACAGCACTTCGCCCAACTGCTTCGGCGAGCCGATGTTGAACGATTCACCCGCAATCTCGAAAATTTCCTGCTGCACCTGCCGCATATCGACCTCCAGCGTAGCCGAGAGTTCAGCCAGCGCGTTGGTGTCTATCTTGATACCTTCCAGTTCCAGATCCGTGAGCACTTGCACAAGCGGCATTTCGACCTGATCGAAGAGTTTGTGCAGGTTGTCCTTTTCAAGACGGGGGGCAAAAGCTTGTTTGAGTTGGAGGGTAATGTCGGCATCTTCACCCGCATAGTCCACAACTTTCTGAATGTCCACGTCGCGCATGGTCAGCTGGCCTTTCCCTTTCTTGCCGATCAACGCTTCGATCTCGACGGGGCTATAGTTCAGGTAGGTCATGGCCATCATGTCCATGTTGTGGCGCATTTCGGGCTCAATCAGGTAATGGGCAATCATAGTATCGAACAGCTTACCCTGCACTTCCACACCGTACTTTTTCAGCATCAGCAGGTCATATTTCAGGTTCTGTCCGATCTTCTCGATAGCCGGATTCTCAAAAACAGGTTTGAACTGATCGACAATCGCCTGGGCTTCGGCCCGGTCGGCGGGAACGGGTACATAAAACGCTTCGCCGGTGCGATAGGCAAAAGACAACCCAACCAGATCGGCCTCAACGGGGTCGATGGCGGTCGTTTCCGAATCGAAGCAAAGGCTTTCCTGCTGGCTTAAGTAATGCACCAGACTGGCTCGAAGCTCGGGGGTATCGACCAGCCGGTAGTCGTGCTTGACCGACAGTATCGTCTTGCGTCGTTCGGGCTGATTCTCGTCAATTTCGTAGTCGGGATACACGTCGAGGTAAGCAGGGGCGTCTGTTTCGCTCACCTCCGCTCCCGGCTTATCGTCCGTCGTGATGGTATCCGTCACGCCCGCTGGCGTTGCTTCGGCACCCGACGCCACCGGTACTTTCACGGCAGTACGCTTGCTTTTAGGCTTCTCGGCAGGTGCCGAAGCCGGTGTCGACTCAGCGCCAAAATCAAACGGCAGATCACCCGCCCCCGAGGGATTAGACGCTCCCATATTTGGGAAAGGCAGAAAGGCCGGAGCATCTCCACCGGGAGAATCAAACAGGTTCATCTGGGCGGAACCGGGGGTCTGGAAGGCCGTTGGCAGTGGTTTTTCGTCGTAATTACCACCCAGCAGGCGGGTCTTCATCTGCCGGAATTCGAGTTCGTCCAGCAAGGCGGCCAGCCGGGGCTTGTCGTACTCGGTATGGCGCAGGTGCTCTTCATCGAACGGCACCGGTACATCCAGATGAATAGTGGCCAGTTCTTTAGACATCAGGCCCTGCTGGGCGAAGTTGACAACGTTTTCTTTGAGTTTCCCTTTCAGTTCATCCGCGCGGGCAATGAGGTTTTCAACCGACCCGAAGTCGGCGATAAGTTTCTGTGCCGTTTTTTCGCCGATGCCCGGAATACCGGGAATGTTATCAACCGAATCGCCCATTAGCCCGAGCATATCCGTTACTTGCTCGATCCGCTCGATCTGCCAGCGCTCCAGCACTTCCGTTACGCCCAGTTTCTCGGCGGGTTTGCCCATGAACGCGGGCTTGTAAATATGAATATGCTCTTCGACCAACTGCCCGTAATCTTTATCGGGCGTCATCATATACACTTCAAAATCAGCCAGAGCGGCTTTTTTGGCGATAGTGCCAATGATGTCGTCGGCTTCGTACCCATCCAGAATCAGCATGGGGATGTGCATGGCCTCCACAATCTGCTTGATATACGGCATGGCCACGCTGATATCTTCGGGCTGCGACTGCCGATTGGCCTTATACATCGGGAACGATTCATGCCGGAATGTCTTTTTCGCCGAATCGAAAGCTACTCCAATATGAGTAGGTTTTTCTTTGGTCAGCACTTCGATCATAGCATTCATAAACCCGAATACTGCCGATGTATTGATGCCTCTCGATGAGATACGGGGCGACTTACTAAAAGCAAAATGAGCGCGGTAAATAAGCGCCAGCGCGTCTAACAGAAACAGTTTTTTAGTTGGTTTGGCCATTCGATAAAGGTAGCTGTCAATAGCTCAAAGGTCGAAAGTCTTACGGACAATCACGCGCTTTTGGCCCGACAAATTGAGAAGAAATGTAGTTGGAGTCCTGCTCAATAAGAACAGTTGTAGAGGTGGTTTGATTCCGGCAAATCGATTTAACCCGCGTTGGCTATGTATATTCATGAGCAAAGACAGCATATATTTTTCGGGCATTTATCACCCAAATTTTTACATCTTGCTCTCTACTTTCAAACCTTCACATCCCTCAATGGTACGGGCCTGCTTGAAAGGTCTAATTTTACATTCATACAACCTGTTCTACCATGAAACACTCACTACTTGTCTTCCTTGGCATTCTTTCGTCCGTTGCCACCGCTCAGGCACAAACGGGTACCTTAAAAGTCAACCAGCAACGCATTCAGAACCGGCTACTGGAGTTATCGAAATTTGGAGCCTTACCAAATGGCGGAGTAGATCGGGTGGGCTACAGCAAAGCCGATCTGGAAGGCAGGGCTTACTTCATTGGCCTGATGAAAAATGCGGGGCTCGACGTTTCGATTGACTATGCAGGGAATATCATTGGCCGTCGAAAAGGGAAAAATCCAGCCCTGAAACCCATTGCCTTTGGCTCGCACATCGACAGCGTACCCAAGGGGGGCAATTACGATGGCCCCGTCGGTTCCATTAGTGGGCTGGAACTTATTGAGACGCTCAACGAAAACAAGGTCGTAACGGAGCACCCGCTGGAGCTGATCATTTTCTCCAATGAAGAAGGGGGCACGGTTGGCAGTGGCGCTATGATTGGCAAGATCAAGCCGGTCGCCCTGAAGTCAGTTACCCAAAGCGGAATGACGATGGCCGATGGCATCCGGGCCATTGGCGGCAACCCCGATAGCCTGAGCAAAATGGTTCGCAAGAAAGGTGATTTGACCGCTTTCATCGAACTTCATATTGAACAGGGCGGTATCCTGATGACCGAGAATAAGCAGATCGGCGTGGTCGAAGGAATTGTCGGTATTGAACACTGGGACGCAACGATCGAAGGAGCCGCCAACCATGCGGGTACAACCCCCATGAACATCCGGCGCGATGCATTATTAGCCGCGTCAAAATTAATTGTTGCCCTCAATGAAGTCATTACGAGCCATGAAGGACGACAGGTTGGCACTGTTGGCAAAATAGCGGTAGAACCGGGCGCATACAATGTCATTCCGGGCAAGGTGGTGTTGGGTATCGAAATACGGGATTTGTCGTACGACAAAATCTGGAAGCTGTTTCACGAAGTGGAAGCCAAAGCCCAGACCATTGCTAAAGACTCCGAAACAACCATTACATTCAGTCAATCCGGGGTTGGGGTAACGCCCGCTCTGACAGCCAAATCGGTTCAGGATAAAATAATCAGTGTCGCCAAAAGCCTTGGTTTTTCGTACCGGTATATGCAAAGCGGAGCCGGGCACGACACGCAGGAGATCGCGCAGATTGCTCCCGTAGGCATGATTTTCATTCCCAGCGTGGGTGGCATCAGCCATTCGCCCAAAGAGTTCTCGAAAGGAGTCGATATCGGAAACGGGGCCAACGTGCTCCTGCAAACGCTGTTGGCCATTGACCGGAATTGATACAGGCGAAGAAGTTCTTAAATGTACAATATGCGCTACAGTCAAATGCCCTGCCTCAGTGGTTTTATAGAACCGTCGGGGCAGGGCATTTGACTGTAGAGAACATTGGCTGTAATGACAGCCCGCTTATTGAGGCAATAAGAGTCGGTCAATAATATGAACAACGCCGTTTGTCGCCGAAATATCAGGGCCGATAATGGCAGAAGCCTTGCCCCCGTTTCCTTTTCCCGTAACGGTCAGAGCCGTGGTGCTAACACCCGCCGTAATGGTTCCCCCCTGTAACGTTGACAGACTGGCTCCATTGGTGATCGTTGGCGAATAGGTGCGGCTGTTGAGCACATGATACGTAAGGATAGCCGTTAATGTCGCTACGGGTGTGTTGGCAATAGCCAGCGAGTCGATACCTACCGCTTTGAAAGCGGCATCGGTCGGGGCAAAGACCGTTAACGGACCCGGTCCCGTCAGCGCACCACCAATACCCGCCTTGGTGACAGCCGCCTGAAGCAGCTTAAACGACGCAGTAGGTAATAAGGTCGGGATACCCTGAATGGTGGCAGCAATGTTACCGAAAACGGGCGGTAACAATACCCGGTCAATGGCGTGAACCACCCCGTTACTGGCTGCGCCATCGGCTTGTAAAACACGGGCACCGTTTATTGAAACAGCCGTTGCCGTGCCGGTTCCCGATGCGACCTTAGAGACATAAACAGGCAACCCTGCCAGTGTCTGTTGTGCCGTGTTGACCGCCGTGGGAATATCTGCGGCAGCCACCCGGGTACCAAGTACGTGGTATTGCAGGACTACTTTCAGCAATTCGACCGGGGCAGCTTTAATAGCTGCGGCATCGACATAACCAAATGCTTTAAATGCATCGTCCGTTGGCGCAAATACGGTATACGTGCCGGGTTGAGCCAATGCCCCGTCCAGGCCAGCCCGAACCAGGGTTTCTTTGAGCAGTGTAAACTTACTTCCGGTATTGACGAGTTCGCCGATGGTCATGAGAGTTGGCGTCGTTTCTTCTGCTTTTTTACAAGCTGAAAAAGAAAATACCAGGGTGGTCAGGATGACCGCAAGTAACGTTAATTTCCGTCCTGCAAACGGATGTCGATTCGTTAACATGTGTGATTGGAGATAGGGATTTGAGAGGACCAGATTGTCCATCCTGCAAAAAACAACAATCTAACGGTATTGTTCACCAATAGTTACTGATCGTACCTACATTGATCCGGCCGGGTGGTTAAACTATTCACCAAACAGGCAGTTATTCTAAAAAAACTCTCACCAGTATTCATGTCTAACTATCTGATTTTCTCTACACTTGTGCTCATGGCAGCCTGCCAGAGCCGCAAGCCTGACCAGGCTGCCACCGAATCAACCCAAACACAGCCCACACAAGAAACCGCTCTAGCTACCACTGATACGCTTTGCTTTCAGCAGGTGATGAGTCGCGACACCACAACACTTCAACTGGTTATGAATGGCCAGCAGGTATCCGGGTATCTTGACAATAACCCGTACGAAAAAGATCGGGCAAGGGGCAACTTTCAGGGAACGGTTGACAATAACACGATTCGGGCCGACTGGGAGCGCTCGGGCGAGGGTACAACGCAGGTCTATCCAATCGACTTCAGCCTGCAGGGCGATACAATTTCCTGGTATGAAGGCGAACGCGTGGAGCAGCAGGGTAAATGGGTATTGAAAGACCCCAAAGCAGGTTACCGGTACGTACTTACGAAAACGAACTGCCAGTAATCAGCTACTTGTGTACTAATCAGGTAAATGGCGCGAATTCGTTGTACATAGAACTAGTGTATTGGAATCCGGTCAACCATTTATCTGATTACCAATCAACAGCTACTCAAACGTCTGTCAGCGTTTTTTCGGCTACAGGCCTCTTCTCCCCTACGGGCGGACGGTATTTCTGGAAAGGCATTTTCAGCAGGTTACCGATGCGCGAATGCTCATTGGGATCGGGATGGGTGTCGATGCCGTACTGAATGTCTTTACCGGCCATTTCGTGATACGTCCCGAAGAGTCGATCCCAGTACGGAAAGATATTACCGTAGTTGGTATTCGTAACAGGCAGCACGTAATGGTGGTGCACATGGTGCATGTTGGGGGTTACAATAAGCAGACCGAGCAGCCGGTCGGCCCAGCGGGGTAATTCGATATTAGCGTGATTGAACTGCGAGAGAATGACCGATAGGGCCTGATACAGAAAGACCAGCCACATGGGAGCGCCCGCAATGAGCACCGCCAGGGTGGTGAAGGCAAACCGAATGACGCTTTCGCCAGGGTGGTGCCGATTGGCGCTGGTCGTGTCCAGGTACACATCTGAGTGATGAATAAGGTGGAACCGCCAGAGCGTAGTTACCTTATGCTGTATCCAATGCGCAAACCAGGCTCCAATCAGATCCAGTATGAGCAACCCGGCAATGGCCTCCGCCCAGAGCGGTAGATGAACCCATTGCAAAAGTCCAGCCTGATGACTAACTGCCCAATCGCTGGTTTTTAGCAGGAGAAAGGCCAGCACGAAATTGACGATGATGGTCGTGCATGTAAAGAAGATATTGATCCCTGCGTGACGAACCTTCCGGTATGGGAAGTTCACTAAAGGCACGGCATTTTCAATGAGCCAAAAGATGGCAATGCCGCCAACCAGAAACATCGCTCGATGCGACGACGGAATATGTTCAAAGTACTCAGCGATGGACTCCATATACGTACCTTTCACTACTGGTAATTAACCAAATATATAACGAAATAAGCCTATAGATTGATTGTACAGGGCAACCTAAATTCACCAAACTTATTTCTGCATTTGTCAGTCTGCCTTTTCCGTAGTTGGTTTGCGAAACATACAGGGAGGGCCAGAACAACTTTACACCCTGCCCCGGTCACTCATTGACAACTTATCACCTTCCAATGCCCCAACCCAAACACGCCCGCGACTCCATAACGGTGATGACCGAAATGGTTCTCCCCAACGATACCAATACCCTTAACAACCTGATGGGAGGGCGGCTCTTACACTTCATGGATATTGCGGCTGCCATTGCGGCCCAGAAGCACTCGAACCGTATTGTTGTGACGGCCTCCGTCGACAATGTTTCTTTTTCCGAACCCATCCGCCTTGGCAATATCGTAACCATGAAAGCTCAGGTAACACGGGCGTTCAGCTCGTCGATGGAGGTGTTTATTGAAGTATGGGCCGAAGATATTCCGGCCGGGATTCGGGTAAGTACCAATAGTGCCTACTACACCTTTGTCGCCGTTGATCAAAGCGGCAGACCCATTGAGGTTCCCGCCGTTATTCCCGAGACCGACGCCGAAAAAGACCGCTACGCCAGTGCACTTCGTCGGCGCCAGCTACGCCTGGTATTAGCCGGACGCATGAACGCCCAGGACGCCACGGAGCTGAGGGAGTTTTTGAAGGTAGGGTGAAGTCAGTAAGCGGCTTTGCCTAAGTTAGTAAGTTGGTAAGTCGATAAGTTGGTAAGTCGGTAAGTTAGTAAGTCAGTAAGTCAGTAAGTAGCTGACGCACGAGTGTTGGTTTTGCGCCAGCCACTTACTGACTTACCGACTTACCAACTTACCGACTTACCAACTTACCAACTTACCAACTTACCAACTTACCGACTTACTGACTTACCAACTTACCGACTTACCAACTTACCAACTACTTCATCTGTAGAATAGACTGATACACCAGCACCTTGAATTTATCGGTCAGATCGCCGAAGCTGTTGGGCGTTTTCTGGGTGTAGATCTGCGCAACAATTCCTTCTTTGGGATCGACCCAATAAGTTGTTCCAAAATAGCCGCCCCAGTCGAATGACCCTTCGGAAACCGGCAGCAGGGCAGCACTTCGCTCTGAGGTGATGGAGAAGCCCAGGCCAAACTTATTATTACCCACGTTTAAGTCACCAATCTGATTTCTTGTAATCAGCCGAACCGTTGTTGGGCTCAGAAGACGCTTGCCGCCATACTCCCCGCCATTCAGCATCATTTGCAGGAAGATGGCATAATCGTACATCGTCGACGATAAACCCGCTCCTCCCGAGAAATACGTGCCGGCCTGTTTGGGATAATCGCCCGATAGGCCGTTCAGGGATGATATCATCTTTACAGTTTTCTCCGCATCCTCGGTGTACACCGTCGCCAGGCGGTTCTTTTTAGCTTCTGGCAGATAAAAATACGTGTCGTTCATACCCAGTGGATCAAACAGCCGTGTACGCAGAAACTGGTCGAGCGACTGGCCTGATAAAACCTCAATCAGGTAACCCACCACATCGACGCTTAGACCATACGTCCATTTTTCGCCGGGCTGGTGCAACAGCGGCAGCGTACCAAGCCGGGTCATGGCATCGGCCAGTGTACCACCGGGCGTACCAATGCCGCTGGGTATCTTGTTCTTGGCGTATATGGCCACCGCTTCTTTCGAACCAATAATCGGATAGCCGATACCTGACGTATGCGTCAGCAACTGACGAATCGTAATTTCGCGTTTGGCCGGAACGGTGGTATAAGAGGAATCTTTTTCGTTGAATTTATCCAGCACCTTCGGGCTTTTGAAGGCCGGAATATATTTGGAGATTGGGTCATCGAGCAGGAATTTGCCTTCTTCGAACAACAGCATCAGCCCTACACTGGCAATGGCTTTTGTTTGCGAAGCAATGCGAAATATAGCGTCGCGCTTCAGCGGGGCTTTCGTTTGTGTGTTGTCGAACCCATACGCTTTGTGGTAGACAATTTGACCATTTCGGGCAATTAATACGCCAACGCCCGCCTGTCGACCCTTGGCAATATAGTCGTTGATAACCGCATCCATTCGCTGAAGTCGGGCAGTACTCATGCCAACAGTTTCGGCAGCCGCTTCTTTCAGGACGGAGCCTGCCGCGGCTGTTTGGGCAAGGGATGTCGGCACGCGTGCCGACACAAAAAAACCGGCCATGAGGCCGGTTAGAATGAAATTTTTCATGAAACCGGAAGTTTTAGGAACCGGTGCGAATATAGTTATTTCCTCACCCCCGTAATATCCCCCCGTTTGGTCAGCGTTACGCCTTGCTGGAGGGTTTCGGCTGTTGTATTGAGGGTGATGGTCTTACTCTTGGCCAGAAATTGCCCCCGGGCCGTATAAGCGGCTTCATAGGTTTTTCCACCAAAAGCAAGGGGTTCTGTCCGTTTGTCGATAACCGAATAGGTGGAGTCAGTAAGTTCAGCCGTCATCGTTTGCTTGGCGGTGCTGTTAAACAGCAGTTCCATATAGACTTGATTGGCTGTCTGTGCCTTCGTGACTGTAATCTGGACCTTACCCGCTTCGGGCCCACTGGCTGGCAGGGTACTGTTGATGTACAGCGTAGACGTATAACTTCCGTCATATACACCGATATATTGATCCCGGGGGTCAACATCATCGACACCTCCCGATTTTTTGCAGGCTGTAGTAAGCGAACCGATAACGCATAAGGCAAGCAGCGTACTGCGGAACGATCGAACGGCACTGTGAATAGCCATAATAATACTGTATAAAGTGGGTTATGTTCAAACGCTTTCTATCAAACGCCGTGCCGGGTTTGTGAAGTATAATTCTTTACAAAAAGAACAAATTTACGTGTGGTTCTGAATATCTACAGCACTTTGGCCGCAGCAGCACGCGCCACGATTGAGAAAAGCTAACAGCAGTAAGCACACCAGGCAGAACAGTAGGGTGAAACAGACAAGAAAATAACGCTTTAAAAGGTCGCGGGTACATTAATACCGGCTGGCTAGCATACGGGCAAACGTTGTAAACGTCTTTCTGTTGACACTCCAGTCAGGCGCGGGAATATTGCCCCACACTTTAGGGTTATCGGCCAGATTAAAATAACAGACACCCGATATTTCCGGATGTCTGTTTATACAGTAAGCCGCTTCGTTTAACCACTTCATCTGAAAATCTTCATCCCCTTTTACGCCAAACTCCGTAATAAAGATGGGTTTATTGGCGAATCGCATGCGATAACTCTTCCGCTTATAAATAGTACTGAACGACTCCTGCTGGTTGGGATCTGTAATATTTTTGTCGGGTAATCCATAAATAGCAATACTGATATAATCGACAACATCACCACCAGGCCACCATTCCATCGACCCCCGATCACCAGCCGGGCCCCATACTTTTTTTATGTTTTTTGATTGCGATCCCTCAAAGCTCATAAAATAGCGAAACGCCTTTATATAAAGTACAGGGTCCTGACTTTGCCAGGGGTAACGATGAATCGGTATTTCCATTTCATGCGCAAATCGTAAATAAACCGTTTGGGGCACATGCGCAATAATACTATATAACTTAGAAAACTCTTTATCATAATCACCCCGGAGTGTTTTTATTAAAACGGTAGAATCCTGCCCTTTAAAGGGCTCTATTGATAGTATAGCATCATGACGACGACTCATGACCGCGTTGAATTCTTTTTCGAAATAACCATTTTCAATATCTTTTACATCCACAAATAAATGTTCAACATTGATTGGCTTTAACGTAAGAAGTAAATTTTTAGGATCATAGACGCCAATCCTTGGCTTTACATTTTTTTTATCCGTTAAAGAATCAGAAAGGTCGAAGGGTGAAGCCGTATCGTAAATTATTGATCTATCAGCGTTGATCTCATTAACTGCTGATGTTATATCCTTCCTAATACGTTCATTGGTTTCTATCTCCTTTGCATTTAAAAAAAGAATGGGCTTATCCATAAATCGCATCCGATGTATCTTCCGTTTAATCAGCTTAACCGAATTATCCGTTTTTGGATAGGCTGTTGCTATTAATTCAGACATACTATTTATCGAAATACTAATCACATCGACAACATCATTACCTGGCCAGTATTCTTCTACACCAGGATAGCCATCCGTTCCCCAAACAACCTGAATCTTCGGGTTTGTTTTTTTACACAAACTGGCGAAGCGCCGAAAAGCGCTTATAAAAACAGTTGGCGATTGATACTGCCAGGGATAACTATGTACAGGTACCTCAATAGATGGGTTCAGGCGAAGATAAACAGTCTGATTGTGTTGAGTAGTAAAGCGGCACAGTCCCTTTATTTTTTCGTCATATGCGCCGTCACGAATCTCTTGCAGACAATTCTTACCTGAGGTACCCGGAATCTCAACTGTAATGAAAGCGGACTCCGTTTTTCTTAAAGATGAGAACACTCTTTTAATCGACTCCTCATTACCAGACTGATCGATCACCACATCCTTGTGCTGGAATGAGCGAATCTCTACACGCATACCGTTCATTGTCCGATTACATAGGCCAACAACTGACTCGTCAAAGTCCTTTCTCGTTATATCAGGACCTGGCTTTTCAGCTTTCTCTTTTTGCAAATGGCGACTAGCCAACAATACACAAAATATGGCTGGTATGACAAGACTACTATAGACTAACCTTGTATTTTTCATTATGAGATATACAGTAAACTATTAATTCTACCTATCAATATGGCTACTAGGGCGAATGGATCAAACAAAAGTATTATATTTACTTATGTTTATTTTATTTAACTTATAGTTTATTGATTATTTTTGTTTAATCGTGGATTGCCTTAGGCAGAAAAGACTCAAAAAAGACTCATAAAAGATATATAGACCCACTATAGCTATGTGTTACAAGGCATAATAAACCCCTATATAATAGTTACTTATAGTTGTACTTACCAAAAAACTATAGATTTTCAACTTACTTCCAGGAAGGAAAACAGTGACTATGACTACCAGCTTAAACCCGACTCAGTGAACTATATATATGGATCAAGTACATAAATACACAACTAACTACAAATAATTTATACAGCTACCCCAAGGCCATTACTATAAAAATATTCATTTATGGATACATACATTACACAGTCTGTACGTTCGCTTAGTTACATACTTTGCAGTCTGGGAATCCTGTTTTTGTCAATTACATGCACTAGTAAGAACGGTAGTAAGAAGAAAGGGAAAGTATACATAAAAGAGGATTCAGGATACTACAGATTATATAATAATGGCAGAGTTTTTAGTATAAAAGGAGCCGCCGGATATACTAATCTACACACATTAAAAGAAATAGGGGGCAACACAATTAGAGTATGGGATACAACTAACCTTGCCCTGATATTAGACAGCGCCAGAGCCAACCACTTAATGGTCATTGCTGGTTTACCAGTCTTTAACACAAATGATGATCATTCATTTTATGAATCACCCGATAAAGTGAATAAACAATATAAATTATTTGAAGCTATTGTCAGAAGATATAAAGAGGATCCTGCCATCCTGATGTGGTGCGTGGGTAATGAATTACCCTTCCCGAATGGACTATCTTATCATAACTTTTACAAGGCATTTAATCATTTAACTGACATGATCCGGCAGGAAGATCCGGATCATCCTATTACTACAACCATATCTAAATTTAATAATAAGTACATTTTTAATATTGTAACCCGCTGTGATGTAGACCTTATATCCTTTAACATATTTGGCGGCATAAAATCAATCCGAGAAGATATTAAAAAAATTGAATGGTTTTGGAAAGGCCCTTATCTATTATTGGAATGGGGAATAGACGGCGCCTGGTCAGGAACAGGAATAAAGCAAACTGCATGGGGTTCGTACATAGAACCAACGAGTCAGAAAAAATCTAATTTTTATTATGATTATTACACTAACTACATTCCTTTAGAAGACCCAAGATTTATTGGCTCTTTTATATTTTTCTGGGGGTCAAAACAAGAAACAACCCATACATGGTTTAGCCTTTTTGATTACTTCGGCAACAAGACTGAGACAATACATACGGCAAAAAAGTTATGGAACCCAAAATATCCCATCAATGACATACCGGAAATAAACTTTATGCTTGTCGATGGCAAAGGGGCCACAGACAACATACTTGTAAACGCAAATGACTCAGTAACCGCAGCGCTAAATGTCAACAAGAATAAAACTATTATAAAAAAAGCAAAATGGGAAATTTACCATGAGGATTGGTATCTGATTAATAAAAAAGCAAACCCCAATAAGACATACCCCATTACAACTTTTACTAGTAACGTTAAGGATTTCAAGGTAAAATTTGCTGCGCCCGCAATCGAAGGTCCTTATCGATTATTTGCTACTATTTACGACGGCAGGGGAAATATATCAACGTGTAATGTCCCCTTCTACGTGGTAAGTGATAAATAAAATGCAAATAAAGCCGCCATCCCGAAAGGAACTTTTCACATTACGCCTGATGATCCTGTTGGGTCTGACCGCCATGTGCTTTTTCCTTTATAGTATACTGTCAACCGCCATGGAAGAGTACAACATTCTCTATTGGCTCTTGCTAGCAAGCTTCCTTTTTACCTGTCTCAAAATTCTACACGAGTGGTCTCATTATTTATTTATAACCGTTCCCGATACGCCCCCGCTTGATAAGCAATTTACGGTCGATATTTTTACTACGTTTTGTGCAGGCGAACCTTATGAAATGATCACCGAGACGCTGACGGCCATCCAAGCCATCACCTATCCGCACAAAACGTACCTCTGCGATGAAGCGGATGACCCTTATTTACGGGCGTTTTGTGAACGATTGGGCGTAAACCACATCACCCGCACGGACAAGAAGGATGCTAAAGCCGGGAACATCAATAATGCCCTGCAGTATTCATCTGGTGAGTTATGTGTTGTCCTGGACCCGGACCACGTTCCTCAGCCAGACTTTCTGGACCCGATCGTCTCTCACTTCAATAACCCTAAAGTTGGCTTTGTCCAGATTGTTCAGGCCTACAAGAACAACTACGAAGGCTTGATCGCGAAAGGTGCTGCTCAGCAGACCTACCAGTTTTACGGCCCAATGATGATGACCATGAACCATTACGGAACGGTGCTGGCCATTGGGGCAAATTGTACCTTTCGTCGGGCTGCTCTCGACTCGATTGGGGGGCATGCTGCCGGGCTGGCAGAAGACATGCACACATCCATGCAACTGCATGCCGAAGGCTGGAAATCAGTTTACGTACCCGCCGTGTTGGCTCGTGGACTCGTTCCTTCCACGCTGTCTGCTTATTATAAGCAACAACTGAAATGGTCGCGTGGCGTATTTGAATTGCTGGTTACGGCCTATCCGAAGCTGTTTACACAGTTCACCTGGCAGCAGAAATTACATTATGGTGTCATTCCCCTGCATTATTTCTCAGGAGTAATCTTTCTGATCAACTTTATTATACCAATCCTTTCCCTGCTTTTTGATGTAAGTCCAATCCACATGAACCTATCCCACTTTGGGCTGGTCATCTTCCCTTTTATTGTCGCCACGAACCTGATCCGGCATTTTGTACAATGGTGGGTTATGGAAGACAAAGAGCGTGGGTTTCACGTTGTCGGCGGCTTTCTGATGATTGGCACCTGGTGGATATTCATATTAGGCCTGGTATACACGATCTTAAGACGAAAAGTACCGTATGTACCCACCCCAAAAGATGGAAATGAAGCGAATAACTGGCCACTGAATATTCCAAACCTCATCGTAATTGGTCTTTCCCTGATCGCTATCATTTATGGCTTGTGGATAGACTGGAGCCCCTATAATTTATTTATGGCGGGTTTTGCCAGCATCAATTGCCTGTTCATGACATTCACCATTATGGCCAGCAGGCAGCAGCAGCTTGCCCTCTTCTTAAAGCGTCATGAGCGGCTTGGTGCGTTCATGTATTCATTAAAAAAATATAAGATCAACTTATGGCATTTCAGGCGTAGAATATATACAGGAGTACGAAGCACGGCCCTCATGATTACCATCCTGTTAACCTGTATCGTTATTTATTTTACAAATTTTAAATCCAATCCACATGAGCTGTTGAGCGCCAAACAGCATAAAAATGATTTCTTTCTACTTGGTGTTTCAATACCTCAAAATTCAAGCAAAATTCTGGCGGCTTTGGGCAAGCACATCCGCCACTCAGGCATTGATATTGTTTCGTTATCCGTCCCGCTCGAAAACAGGCCTGATTGTTATTTGCCCATTAAAAAAATAATGGCTGTTTATACGAATGGGGCACTTCCTTTAATTAATTGGGAAGTCTGCCAAACACCATACAAGGCAACAAAAAGTACTGCCTTAACCAAAAAAGACGGGAGATTTCTTCAGCACATTATTCATGGCAATTATGACGGATACCTCCATTTTTTCGCCCGGCAGATCGAGTCGCTTCATCGTCCTGTTTTTATCTGTTTCGCCCCGGAACCCGATAACCTGCCTGATCCATGGCCAGGATCCGGAAAGAATAAGGGAGATGATTACAAGGCAGCCTGGAAACACGTACAAAGCCTTTTTCTGAAAAATGGTGCCTATAATGCGATATGGGTATGGAATCCGGGAAAGGCGGCTACCGCTAACCGTTACTTCCCCGGAAAACAATACGTTGACTGGATTTCGGTAAGTGATGCTCCCTCCGATTCGTTACTGACAAGGGCAAATGTATCGTCACTGGAAACCTCCTATCAGCCATTTCATCAAACGGAGGTCTTTAATGCTGGCCTTCCGGTTATGCTAACTCATGTGAGTCGCCCATCCGTTGGTGACAAAACGGAAGGTTGGCTGCAACCATCGTTCGAATTGGCTAAGCGCTTATATCCGGAGATCAGAGGCTTCATTTTATCGACAGCAGAAAAAGACATTCCTGAGCTCAATGGTACACTCCTGCCCGTTAATTATAGCCCACAACCAGCTTCAGCCAGATATGCGCTTAGCAGCAAAGGGCAAATGGACAGTCATGCAACACCCGTTTTACCATTACTTTCTCAAAAAAATACTGCCTTAGCCCCCTCAGCAGCCAAAAACCATTTTGCTTTTGCAGGAACAGTTGGCATGAATTATACGAAAGCAATTAACTGGAAAAGGAGCTATCAGGCATTTACCAAAAAAGAGTTAATTACGGATGTAAAAGAAATGCAGCGGTTAGGAATTAATACGATCAAGCACATTGGACCGAATGTGTATGACCACAACATGTTCATGGTTAGCCAGCAACTTGGCATAAAACTTCATTACACGTATTGGATACCCGATGCAATTGATTATTTGTCTGAGAAAGACAAATTGGAGAAGCTGAGAAAGAAGATAGTATCGTCTGTCAATGACCTCAAACAAAACAAAACTATAACTGCCTGGAATATTGGAAATACGGCATTACAAAAGCTTGACTTTTACTACTACAAGCCCGATCTGATCTACCAGCAGGATGCCTATTTGCAATGGCTTAAAAAACTGGTTCAAGACATAAAAAAGATTGACCCTGACAGGCCCGTTACTATAGACATCAATGTATCGGTTGATATGCCCGAACTAGTCGATAGGGTTCACACATTCATACCTGAAATTGATGCGTACGGCTTACTGCTAACGAGCCATTCGACCGGTATTGAGCGCATAAAAGAGTTAACGGCTCCTTACTTCTATAGCCAGATAGACGTCCCCAATTACACACGAATAACCTCGCAGAAAGCAGGTGTGTTTATTGCCAACTGGCAGGATGAAAAGTACCCGGATCAGGTAACTTTCGATGGAGTTAAAGATTATTGGGGTCGTACTAAATTTTCATTCGTACAGCTCCAGTCGATGCATCGGGGTAAGCTACTGACTGACTCCATACCAAAAATCAAGATTCTGAAGCCAGCTATGGGCACCTTCCCTAATGCGCGCCTTACCTATCATATACTCCTCCGGGAAAGGCAGAAATGGCTCTTTCCGAACGCTGTGGCCAGTAATTTACAGTTTGAATGGAAGCTGGTGAAAACAGATTTTCTGGGCAATACGGTTGATATGAAAGACCTGGGGCGTGGGCCAAGCATGACCGTCACGATGCCGGATAGCCCACTGGATTACAGGCTCTATGTGTATGTTTTAAGAGACAACTGCGTACTCAATATCATTAACTCCACGCTCAACACCCCCCTACCTGCGGCAAATATCAACCAATAAAGCCACTGGAGCAGACTGGTTGACTCGGCTAAAAGTCGACCATTGAACGGTGCGCTTATACGTAAAAACCGGGCCATTCGCCCCGTTGGCTACATCGAATTGTTCGTCAGCTAATTATCGAATTCTTTTTAAAAATCAGGCCATAGATTGCCTGTTGACCGCCGGTTTAGGTTAAATTTACCCAAGTATCGACATCCTGGTCATCAGGAGAATCCGACGAATCCCGGTTCTAACTATGCAATTTTCTCACCTACACTGCCATACCCAATACTCGCTGCTCGACGGTCAGGCTGACATTAAGAAGCTGATCAAGAAAGCTAAAGCCGATAACATGCCTGCCGTTGCAATTACCGACCACGGCAATATGTTTGGCGTATTCGAGTTTGTGGCCGAAGCCAGCAAGCAGGGTATCAAGCCAATTGTTGGCTGCGAGTTTTATGTGGTGGAAGACCATACCAAGAAGCAGTTCACAAAAGAGCAGAAAGATGTTCGATACCACCAGCTCCTGCTGGCCAAGAACGCAACCGGATATAAAAACCTGGCTAAACTCTGCTCACTGGGCTATATAGAGGGCTTGTACGGCAAATACCCCCGCGTTACCAAAGAGCTGATCGATAAGTATAAAGAAGGACTGATTGCCTCCACCTGCTGCATTGGTGCTTCGGTACCCAAAACCATTCTTAAGAAAGGAGAAGCCGCCGGCGAAATTGAATTCAAATGGTGGCTCGACCGCTTTGGTGAAGATTATTACGTCGAGCTGCAACGCCATGAAATTCCGGATCAGATCAAAGCCAACGAGATTCTGATCAAATTTGCCCGGAAGTATAATGTCAAGATCATTGCGTCCAACGATTCGCACTATGTCGATCAGGACGATTGGGTTGCGCACGACATTCTCCTGTGCGTAAACACCAACGAAAAACAAAGCACGCCGTCGATGAAGGACTTCAGCGACGATGAGGTGATGCCAAAGAACACCCGCTTCGCGTTCTTCAGCGACCAGTTCTATTTCAAGAACACGCAGGAGATGACGACGCTCTTTAAAGACCTGCCCGAAGCCATCGACAACACCAACGAAATTGTGGGTAAAGTCGATACGCTGAAGCTGAAGCGGGATATTATGCTGCCCAACTTCCCCATTCCGCAGGAGTTTCAGCAGCATAGCGACGATGTGCTCAACCAGTGGGAATATTTGCGCCACCTTACCTATGAGGGGGCCAAAGAACGCTATGTCGACATTCTGCCGCACATTCAGGAGCGTCTTGACTTCGAGTTATTCACGATCAAGACAATGGGATTCGCCGGGTACTTCCTCATCGTAGCCGACTTTATTAAAGCCGGGCGCGACCTGGGCGTTATGATTGGCCCTGGTCGTGGTTCGGCAGCGGGTAGCGCCGTGGCCTATTGCACGGGCATCACCAACATCGACCCTATTAAATACGACTTGCTGTTTGAGCGGTTCCTGAACCCCGACCGGAAGTCGATGCCCGATATTGACACGGACTTCGACGACGAAGGCCGCCAGAAAGTAATTGATTACGTTGTTCAGAAGTACGGAAAGCAGCAGGTAGCCCAGATCGTCACATACGGTACGATGGCGTCGAAATCGTCGATTAAAGACGTAGCGCGGGTGATGGACCTACCCCTGCAGGATGCCAACGCGGTAGTGAAGCTGGTGCCCGACAAGCCGACTTACAACATGACCCTCAAGCGAATTTTCGAAGACCCGCTTGAGGGGCCGGGTGGTTTATCGAACGTTATCCAGCCCGAAGAACTGGATAATGTAAAGCGCATGCGGGCCCTGGAATCGGGCGATCGGAGCGCAGCGCAGGCCATGCGGATTGTCGATTACGAAAAAGTGTCGGCCGTACTCAAGCAGGCGCGCAAACTGGAGGGCACCGTTCGCAATACGGGTCTTCACGCAGCCGGTATCATCATCGCCCCCAGCGACCTGTCGGATATTGTACCGGTGTCGACCTCGAAAGATACGACCCTGATTATTACCCAATATGAGGGCAAGGTTATTGAGGATGCCGGAGTAATCAAGATGGACTTTCTGGGGTTGCGAAACCTGACCATCATTAAGGAATGCCTGCGGCTGATCAAGCAGAATCATGACATTTCCATTGCCATAGACGATATTCCGCTGGACGACGAAGAGACGTACAAACTCTTCCAGCGGGGCGAAACCAACGCCGTTTTCCAGTTTGAATCCGACGGCATGAAGAAGCACATGAAAGATCTGAAGCCCGACCGCTTCGGTGACCTCATTGCCATGAACGCCCTCTACCGTCCGGGGCCGATTGCCTACATCCCGAACTACATTAACCGGAAGCACGGCCGTGAAGAGGTTAAGTACGATATGCCGGAAATGGAGGAATACCTGGCTGATACGTACGGCATTACGGTTTATCAGGAGCAGTTGATGCTGCTGTCGCAGAAGCTCGGCAACTTTACCAAGGGCGACGCCGACGTGCTTCGGAAGGCGATGGGTAAGAAGGATAAAGCTACGCTCGACAAGATGAAGGGGAAATTTATGGATGGTTGCGCGTCGAACAACCTCCCCCTGAAGGTCTGCGAGAAAGTCTGGACCGACTGGGAAGCCTTTGCCTCCTACGCCTTCAACAAATCGCACTCAACCTGTTACGCTTTCGTAGCCTATCAAACCGCCTACCTCAAAGCGCATTACCGCTCGGAGTATATGGCAGCCGTTTTAACAAGCTGCCTGGGCACGATTGATAAAATTACATTCTTCATGGAAGAGTGTAAAAATATAAACATCCCCGTACTGGGTCCCGATGTTAACGAATCGGAACGGTTCTTTGGTGTCAACAAGAAAGGCGAAATCCGTTTCGGCTTGGGCGGCATCAAGGGGGCGGGCGACGCAGCCGTTGAAGCTATTATTGAGGAGCGGAAAGCTGGCGGGCCCTTCAAAGACATTTTCGATTTTGCCATCCGGGTCAACCTCCGAACCGTAAACAAAAAAACCTGGGAATCGCTGGCTTATGCAGGTGCGTTCGATAGCATCGACGAGTACCACCGGGCACAGTATTTCGAGTTGGGCGAGGGCGACACGTCGCCGTTTCTGGACAAGATTATCCGCTACGCCAACAACTACCACGCCGAGAAAGCAGCCGCCCAGCAATCGCTGTTTGGTGCCATGATGAATGGCGAACCCATGCTGGCCCGCCCCAAGGCTCCAAACGTAGAAGAATGGAACCAAATCCAGAAACTGAAATTCGAGAAAGACGTGGTTGGTTTTTACATAACCGGCCATCCGCTCGATGAATTCAAACTCGAAATGGATGGGTTCTGTAACTGTACGCTGGCGAATCTTTTTGAGACAAAACAGGCCGAAATTAAGGTTGGCGGGATTGTTTCGGCGGTGCAGATGCGCGTTACCAAGAGCGGCAATCCGTTTTGCATCTTTAAGTTTGAAGATTACAACTCCTCGCTGGAGATGGCCCTTTTCGGTGATGACTATGTCCGGCTGGTGCAATACATTGAAGTGGGCCGGTTCCTGCACATCACCGGAAAAACCCAGAACAAATGGGGCTCCGAGCAACTGGAGTTCAAGCCTACCAGCATCCGCCTGCTGAACGATATGCGGGAGAAATTCTGCAAAGAGTTACGCGTTTCGCTGACGCTCGATTCGCTGAACGCTCAACTTGTGGCCAGGATCAACGAGCTTGTCAATGCCCACCCCGGCACCTGTACGCTGTCGCTCAACGTGGTGGACCCTGTCGAGCGCATTGAAGTCAGTTTACAGGCCAGAACGCTGAAAGTTTCACCCGCAAATTCGCTGCTTCGGTCATTGGAAGCCATGGAAGGCGTGACGTGTAAAGTAGCGTAATTATTGTTTACACGTGATTTAAATGACAAGAAAAGCCCGCCCTGTTCGACAGGGCGGGCTTTTCTTGTTAAGTAGATAGTAATTGATGAGTAGACAGGCAATCGGCTGATGGGTATTCAATAGACAAAGAATTGACTATCGAATACCAATTAACCAATTACCTGATTACTACTGCACAAGTACTTAATAACCTGGGTTCTGCTTAAACACCCCTTGTTGAAGGTCGATCTGGACCTGCGGAATTGGCAGATATTCGTCTTTACCAGCCGTGAATTTAGCACCACCGTATCCAAGCGTAAGCCGCTGGCTTTCGTATGCCAGGAATGAATTCAAGACAGGAGCAGCAACGCCCCAACGAACGAGATCATAAAAGCGGTGTCCTTCGCCCGAGAGTTCCAGTTTGCGCTCAAAGCGAACGGCATCCTGTGCAGCGGTCTTGCTGGCAAATGGAGTTGTATAGTTGCTGATAACATAGTTAGCCGCATTCTTTCCATCGGCAGTCTTCACCCAGAAAGACGCATTAGCCGCCCGGGTTCTAACCTGATTGATGTACGTACGTGCCGTTTCCAGACTACCTACTTCAATTTCGGCTTCAGCGGCCATCAATAAGACGTCAGCAAAACGAATGATGTTGTAGTTGATGGCCGAATACCCATCCGTCCAGGAGCTACCATCGGTTAATGTTTTATCCTGCGACCGGTAATAAACAAACTTCTTAGGTGAAAACGGTCCGGCGTAACTCTGATCGCGAATCCAGTCGAGACCTGGGTGAACCTGCCAGTCAAGATAAGGAATACCCCGACGACCGATCGACCAATCCAGACGAGGATCCAGTGGGCCGGCATCTGGTGTAAACGGAGCACTGGACGATATACCCTGATCGTTGGCTAACTGATTGGCACCCGTATTATACGAGCCATCCAGCAGAGGCAGACCATTGGCATTTACCCGGAATGAGTTTGCCAATTCGAAACTAGGCGCAAAGAAGCCGCAGCAACCAGCAGGACCGTTCGAACCCGTGTTGTACGGAAAGTTCAAATCCAGTTCCTGAGCGGAGTTCGCAACATCGCCCGTATTAACAGCCGCCTGGATTGCAAACACAGACTCTTCGCTATTATCCTTCGTAGCATTGAAGTTATCGGTATAGTTGGCGACCAGCGCGTATTTTTTACCGTTCGTTGTTTTTCCGTTTGCGATCACCTGATCGAATAATGCTTTAGCCTCGGCGTACTTTTTTTCGTACAAGTACGTCTTGGCCAGATACGTCATAGCAGCCCATTTGTTGGCCCGACCAGCTGCCGACTGGGTTTCCGGCAGGTTATCTTGAGCAAATTTGAAATCAGCTTCGATCTTTGGCCAGATGTCTACATCGTTCTTAACCTGTTCGATGCCGGAGCCGTAATCAACGGTCTCATCCACATAAGGTACCATGTTGAACGAGCGCTTCAACTCAAAATAATAGTGAGCGCGTAAAAAACGGGCTTCACCACTAAGTCTTAGTTTGTCAGCTGCCGAAACATCAGCACTCGCCGAAGGAAGCGCACGCAAAACAGCGTTAGCCCGGCTGATACCTTCGTACATACCCCGCCATTTGTCGTTCGCATCCCCGTTGCTGGGCAGAATTTCATAACGCTGGAAAGTGTTGAAGTTGGTCACACCGCCACCATCGCCCGAGTTAGACCCTTTGTTGGCATCGCCCCCCGAAATGCTGCCCCGCACCCAGTTGAATGAACTGGCCGCTCTGGAATACCCGCGTCCGTTCAACTGCGCGTAGGAAGACAGGAGCAACCCTTCAAACCCAGCCTTGCTGGTTATCTGGTTGAGCGCCAGCTGACCCGTAGCCGGCACGTCCAGAAATTTATCCTTACAGGCGAACGTAACCAGCGAAATCATGCCTGTTAGCATTACCCCTTTTAAAATGGTATTTTTCATAATATGATTTACCTGAAAATTAGATAAGTAGTGTTTGTGGCGTCGAGCTTATAAGGCTATAAACCCGACGCCAGGAAATCATCAATTAGAAGCCAAAGCTCAAGCCAACGTTGTAGCCGCGCGTAACGGGGTAGTTACCAATGTCAATACCAAAGTTCTGGTCAGCCGATCCGCCAACAGCTGGGTCCAGCCCGCTGTATTTGGTGATGGTGAACAGGTTGGTAGCCGACAGAGACAACCGCAACCGGCTTAGGTTCGCCTTATCCAGCAGTCGAGCCGGGAAGGTGTAGCCCAAAGTCAGGTATTGCATCCGGCCGTAAGAGCCATTTTCTACGTAGTAGGAGTTGGCCTGTGTATTCGTGCTGAAGTTCGACGTGTTTTCGAAGATGGGCACAGTCGTGTTCATGTTCGTTGGCAACCAGGAATCTTTCACCCGAGCGCTGACAGCGGCTCCCGGAAAAGAGGGATAGAAGTCAGTATACCATTTCGAGTTGTTAAAGATTTTGTTACCCAAAGACGCATACAACTGTGTGTTCAGATCAAAGCCTTTATACTTCAGCGTCAGGGTTACGCTACCGGTGAATTTAGGAATTGGGCTACCCAGGAAGGTACGGTCGCTATCATCGATCTTACCATCGCCATTCAGATCCTGAAAACGGAATCGGCCTGGGGCAGCACCTGGTTGTGCTGGAGCAGCAGCAACTTCTTCTTTCGTGTTGAACAAACCCAATACCCGATAGCCATAGAATGATGACAGATCATGACCCGGCTGGTTCCGAATAACCGGCGTACTTAAACGCTGACCATTGGCCTGGAAATACGGAACTGATGGAGCAATTGCCGTGATTTTGTTATCCAGAATGCTACCCACTGCGGTAACTTCATAGCCTAAATCACTGACAATGTTACCACGCGTTGTGACCAACAGGTCGATCCCTTTATTACGCATACTGGCTACGTTGATGTAGGGAGGGTTTGCCCGGTCACCAACGACGCCAGGCAGTGCCAGCGGATAGAGCAAATCTTTGGTATCTTTCTGCCAGAAATCAAGTACTACTTCTACTTTGTTGTTGAAGAAAGCACCGTCAATACCTATGTTCGAGGTGATACTCGTTTCCCATTTCGCATTTGGGTTGCCCAACTGACCACGGAAATAACCCGACTGTACCGATGTGTTGGCACCCGTAATGTCATAGCTGTTAGCCGCGCCCGATGCATAAAGCGTAAACTGGTTGGTAGCAGTCAGGTAGTTGGAGTTACCCATCAAACCGTAACCACCCCGAACTTTCAGATCCGATACCCAGGGAAGGTTCTTCATGAACTCTTCACCTGACAGACGCCACGCGGCCGAAACAGCGGGGAATACACCATACCGGTTTTCAGCACCAAACTGCGACGAACCATCACGACGAACCACACCCGTTAAAATGTATTTGTCGTTGTAGATGTACCGGGCCTGACCAAACAAGGAGTAGAAATTATTTCCCTTGCCATAGTAACTGTTAACGCTGCGGGTTGCGCCCGGCGTTGTTGTGCCAATGGTTACGTAGTTAGGATCGGTCGTGAATGGGTTCTGTCCTGAACCGTTAACACCCCGACCGCTGCCCGTGTTGAGGGCTTCGATACCTGCCAGAACGCTCAGATCGTGCAGGCCAAATTTCTGCTTGTACTGAGCCGTGTTGGTAAACGTCCAGGCCAGGCCAACGTTTGATCCTTCATTGTAAACGTAGTTCGTATTGTTTTCCGAGTTTTCGTACTGCGACCGGTTATACGAATTATTGTAGTTGCTGAAGTAAGTACCTCCAATACTACTACGCAGTGTCAGAGCTGGGATAACGTCATATTCCAGGTAGGCATTACCAAACGCAATAACGTTATAGTTGATATTGTCTTTAGCGCCAATTCGGTTAGCTACCGGGTTACGGGCGTTGTTGAAACCGGAAGCCGCTGTACCAGCATAGCCACCAAACGCGTTGTATACCGGAATAATGGGCGCCTGCCGGAAAGCCAGCAGAATATCGTTCTCATCGGCCGCAACGCTGGAGTTGTTGTTGGTGCCATTGCCTAATGCACTACCCGTACTTCCCTGTAAACCCGTGGTTGATACATAAGCCAATTGAATATTCTCACCGAATCTCAATTTTTTCGTGATGTCAAACTCCGTGTTCACGCGTAATGTATAACGGGAGAAATCGTTGTAGGTAATGATACCAGCCTGCTTCTGCATACCCAAACTGAGGTAATACCGGCTCGATTCAGTACCACCCGAGAATCCCAGTGTGTGGCGCATCAGCGGAGCAACGCGTGTGATGGCTTTGTACCAATCCGTACCTGTCTTGTTAGCGGCAATAACGTTGTAGATGGCTCCATTGGCTGGATTAACGTTATAGCGGGCAGCTTCTGCTGTCAAATCCACCTGCGATGCCGACAAACCTGTGCGGCTGCCAACCAGCAGGTAATCCGGTAGAACAGGTGTTTGACCTGAACCATACTGACCATTGGCAATACCGGTAAAGCTGTCCGGA
Source organism: Spirosoma aerophilum (assembly GCF_054782495.1). Taxonomy (NCBI): domain Bacteria; kingdom Pseudomonadati; phylum Bacteroidota; class Cytophagia; order Cytophagales; family Cytophagaceae; genus Spirosoma; species Spirosoma aerophilum. The sequence continues at coordinate 53,982 of NZ_BAAGSJ010000001.1, forward strand.
CCAACGGCAATGCCTGCCTGAAACAGATCATTCTTGCGTGCCTGCCACGTCCAGTCGGCTTGCTCCTGTGGATTCAGGATTTTCTGGCCATGACCAGGATCGGTAACTCCATACAGACCGTCGTACGTAATACTCAGTTTCTGAGCACGCCGTTGTCCTTTCTTCGTGGTGATAACAATAACCCCGGAGGCAGCCCGCGCACCATAAACGGATGCCGAAGCGGCATCTTTCAGAACGGTTGTCGTTTCAATATCATCGGGTGCGATGTATTGGATCGATTGCGTAGGTACACCATCGACCACGTATAAAGGCTGGTTACCCCCGAAGGAACCAAAGCCCCGTACCCGGACCTGGCTGGTTGTTCCTGGCTGACCATTTGTGATAACCGTTACACCGGCAACACGGCCCTGCAACTGCTGTTCAACGTTAGTAGAAGGTACTACTTTCAACTGAGCCGGTTTAACCGTAGAAACGGCTCCGGTAACATCCCGGCGATTCTCTGTCGAATAGCCTGTTACAACGACTTCACTTAAGGCAGTGGCGTCATCTTCGACCCGGATATCGAGGTTGGTTTGGTTGCCAACAGTCACTTCCTGGGTTTTGAAGCCAATGACCGAAATAACAAGCACCGGGTTAGTACCACGTACGTTGATCTTAAAGTTGCCGTCAGCATCAGAAGATGTTCCGGTTTGTGTACCTTTCAGTACAATGTTTGCCCCTGGAACAGGGCCATCAGCACCAGTAACTTTCCCCGTAACCTGGCGGTCTTGGGCAGAAGCATATAAGCTTCCCAGCAGGAGGACTGCAACCAGAAAAGTGGTTTGCAGAAACCTGTATAAAAATAATTTCATAAAGTATAGATTGGTTTATAAAAATGGGTAATCGGCCCAATATTATACGACAGAAATTATATTTCAAAAAGATATATGAATAGTACTAAGCGTTAAATTTTATTAAAATATTTTATTATTATTAAAGTTAAACACTTCTAAATTATCACTGCTGTCTTTCAGCAAGTTGGCTTATATATTATGTCAGATAAATTATCTTTTTGCTCAAAATTAAATTTTATTTTGAAGTACTAGTTTTATCCTATTTATTAACAAAATATCCAGCAATAATTAACTTTCTGTTTCGTACGACAAAGTTAACTATTACTGGATATTTTATTAGTATAAAAAGAAATTACTTAGAAATTTTCTTTCTATACTCAAACTGTTTACTCAACGAGTTTAAATATAATAACTAAGTAATTTAACTAAGTACAGGATGGATGAATTTAGAAATTCAGTATTGTACATCACCGAAAGAATAAAGTTGTTGATAATCGATTGGGTCTTGAAGGGAATAAAATGCCTAAATCTCAACGGCTCTTTATGATTTTATCCAGCAGGATTAAATGCCGGAAACCCAGCGTACGGTTCAGGAAAATCCTGTAAACCATATGCTGGGTTTCTGGAGGCAACGACTTCCAGCCCGACCAAAATGTGGGCTGAAGAGTGCTGTGGCTAATCTAACGGCTTATCCGGTGCCAGGCAACGCAAGCAATAAACGGGCTCTACACCCAACCCCTGACTGATTCCGTGAGCTGCTTCCAGAGCTAGTTCAAACGTTGAATAGCCTCCTTTCCAGCGACCCGTCAGATAGCCAAGTTTTTTAGACTGCATCCCTTTTCCATTGTTACAAAACCGGCAATTTCCTCTATGAAGTGTAACTTTTGGATTACGGTAATACGCATAAAAATAATAATTCATAACGTCTGTTTTTTTTACCATTTCACTGAGAAATTTTGGTGACAAGTGTAAGCGTGGCTACGATCAGTTAAACGTATCTTATGGCTTATCCGCTAAACTTTCGCAAAGCATGATCAAGTTTCATAAGATGACCCTGAAGACGAAAAAAGTGAATAAATGACGATTCTGTCCACTTGATGGAAAATTCAACAAATTACCTCATCAAACAGATGACGTAAAAACGCCTTTATCGAACCGCCATTGGTCTTCCAATCTTTAAATTACATATAAAGCTGATAAATAATTTTTGTCTTTGTTTCTCATTAACTCTTTTTTAACTTGATCACGCCAATATTAAATAGATTTTACACCGTTTTATTATATGAATTAATGAACAATTAATTTAAAAATACCTGGTTAAAGTCCGCAAATTGTCTGAATAGAATAAGTCTATTATTCATTTTATTTAGCAGATTTTAATAGCGGATAACTACTCATTTTTCTATAAAAAAATAAAAGTTGTCAATTACTGTGCAAATAGAATTACACAATAGACCAATATTTTGACTACCAACACCTTATTCAATTAGCAACCTTTAAGGCGGTATCTATTCAATTGAAATAAGCCGCCAAAAAAAATCTTTTTTACTAAGTATATTCCTTACATGGTAGCCTACACATTACTTATTCGACACGGCAAATAGGCGTAATGGAAGCTAGTCTTGTTGGGGTAATCGGCGTTCGGGCTTGAATAATTTTTTACGCTAAAGTAGTCAGCCTACCCGTCATGCCTTTTTAAAGACGATGTATCTTCCATCTGTATACGTCACACTATTTACCTGCTTATTTTTCTTCCTTCTATGCTTCAGCGGTTACGCATCTATAGTATTAAAATACTCTCTTGTAGCGCGTTATCACTCGCTTTATTGGCACCGGGTATCAGTTACGCTCAACCCAAACCGGTAGACATTAAGGTCGATTTAACGAAAACAAGAGAACCGCTGAAACCTATCTGGGCGTGGTTTGGCTACGATGAACCAAACTATACGTACATGAAGGATGGCAAAAAGCTACTTTCCGAAATCGCCAGCCTGAGCCAGGTACCGGTATTTGTGCGGGCGCACAGTTTGCTGGTTACCGGCGATGGGAAAGCCGCACTCAAGTGGGGTTCGACCAATGCATACACGGAAGATAAAAACGGCAAGCCGGTTTACGACTGGACAATTGTCGATAAGATATTTGATACCTATGTCGAACGGGGGATGAAACCCATTGCCCAGATCAGCTTCATGCCCGAAGCTATGTCGACAAAGCCCGAGCCGTATAAACACAACTGGGGGCCGGGAAATCAGTACAACGATATCTATACGGGCTGGGCTTATCCCCCCAAAGACTATAAGAAATGGAGTGAACTGGTCTACCAATGGGTGAAACACTCGGTAGCCCGTTACGGCCAGAAGGAAGTGGAAAGTTGGTACTGGGAGTTGTGGAATGAACCAAACATCGGCTACTGGAAAGGCACCGTAGAGGAATATATCAAGTTATATGACTACACCGCCGACGCGGTTAAACGAGCGCTGCCAACGGCCAAAATGGGTGGCCCCGAAGTGACCGGTCCGGGCAGCGAAGGTTCCGCCAGGTTTTTTCGGGCGTTCATGGATCATATTGTGAGCGGTACCAATGCCGTCACAGGCAAAGTTGGCGCGCCTATCGACTTTATTACATTCCATGCCAAAGGGGCCCCGAAACTGGTCAATGGCGTGGTGCAGATGAACATGGGAACCCAGTTTCGCGATATTGACAAGGGGTTCGAGATTGTAGCCTCCTACCCTACCCTTAAAAACTTACCGATCATCATTGGCGAGTCGGACCCCGAAGGATGCGCGGCCTGTTCGGAGGATCTGCACCCGCAAAACGCCTACCGAAACGGCACCATGTATTCCAGCTATACGGCTGCGGCTTTTGCCCGAAAGTATGATCTGGCTAGGGCACGTGGTGTGAATCTGTTAGGGGCGGTTACCTGGGCGTTTGAGTTCGAAGATCAGGCGTGGTTTCGCGGATTTCGGGATCTGGCCACCAATGGCGTCGATAAGCCGGTACTGAACGTATTTCGCATGTTCGGGATGATGCAGGGGAACCGGGTTGATGTCAACACCAACCTGGCCTATGATGCCAATAAGATCAGAAATGAAAGTGTTCGGGGTGAACGGGATATTAACGCGCTGGCGGCTAAAGATGCGCGATCGGCTACGGTAATGGTCTGGAATTACCACGACGACAATATCCTGGGGCCCGACTCGCCGGTCACTCTGGCGCTTAAAGGTATTCCGGCCCAACGGGTATTTATCCAGCATTATCGAATCGACCAGCAGTTTAGCAATTCGTACGAAGTGTGGAAGAAAATGGGCTCGCCTAAATCGCCGACCACTGAGCAAGTCGCCGAGTTGGAAAAGGCCGGTCAGTTGCAATTACTCACGTCGCCAACGTGGGTAAACGTCAGGAACGGTGAACTGACAATGCCCTTTTCACTGCCAACACAGGGCGTATCGCTGGTAAAATTATCCTGGTAAGCGATACCTGTCACCCGTTACCCGTTGTCCTCATCCCTATGAATCGCCGAACATTTACTAAAAAAACGGTACAGGCTTCTTCCTTACTTGGGTTAACACCTTCCTTTATGAATTTCACTGCCGGGAAACCGTTCGTTCGGCTGGGCGGGCCGTTATTCGACAAGTATAATGGGCCTGACGAATGGATAGCTGCGCTGAAGAAATACGATTACCGGGCGGCCTACTGCCCCCTCAAAACGGATGCGCCCGCCGATCAGATCAAGGCCTACGAAAACGCGGCAGAAAGGGCTGACATTGTTATTGCCGAGGTAGGTGCCTGGAGTAACCCGTTGAGCAATGACCCGGCCACCGCCCAGACGGCCATCAAAAAATGCGTCGATTCACTGGCTCTGGCCGAAGCCATTGGGGCGAACTGCTGCGTCAATGTCAGTGGGTCAAAAAATCCGGCACAGTGGGCCGGTCCCCACAAAGACAACCTCACGAAAGAGACCTTTGACCAGATTGTCGAGATCACCCGGCGCATCATTAACGACGTAAAACCCACCCGCACGTTTTTCGCGCTGGAACTGATGCCGTGGAGCTACCCGGATTCTGTCGACTCGTATGTGCGTCTGCTTAAAGCCGTTAACCATAAGCAGTTTGCCGTACATCTGGACCCTATGAATATCATTGTCAGTCCGCAGCTATTTTACACCAACGGGGAATTGATTCGTGACTGTTTCCGAAAGCTGGGACCCTATATCAAAAGCTGTCACGGCAAAGACATTATCTTAAAAGAAGACGTGTATACCCCTCAACTGGTGGAGTGCCGTCCGGGTTTGGGCCAGATGGATTACGCCGTTTATCTGAACGAACTCAGTAAACTAAAAAACATTCCGCTCATGATGGAGCATCTGCCCACAACGGAAGAGTACCAGAAAGCAGCAACCTACATCCGATCTGTGGGGTCGAAAGAAGGAATTTCCGTTTGAGTTATTGACATCGCGTAACAGGGAACGGATCGAACGTCACCAAAAAGTCGTCCCTTTTCATACAGCACGGTCAGGATCGCATCTGCTTCTATTGGCATATGGGAAAGAGGTGATCCTGATCTACGGCTGACTAGCCAGCGTATCGGAGTAACAACCCAAGTAAAGCGGCCCCGCCAATGACGGATAGCTCGGGTAATTTCCTGAACCGGTAGAGTAGTCCCACTGTGGCTAGAGCGATTATAATTGACGGAAGATCGACCAGTTGTCGACGTGCCAGCACAATAACTGCCCCGGCAATGGCCCCAACGGCGGCAACGGTTACGCCATCCACAAACGCTTTGACACCGGCATGCTTTCCCCAGCGCTTAAAGTAGGGTGCGGGCAGAATAGTGAATAAATAACAGGGCAGAAACGTGGCTAAAGCGGCTACACAAGCGCCCCAGAAACCAGCGACGAGATAGCCGATAAACGCTACCGTAATGACAACCGGACCGGGCGTTATCATGGCTACGGCAACAGCATCCAGAAACTGCTGTTCGGTCAGCCAGCCATATTCCTTCACAACACCGCCATACAAAAACGGGACAATGGCCAGTCCACTGCCGAAGACAAACGCACCGGCTTTGGCAAAAAACAACGCCAGTTGCCAAAGGATCGAGTCGGTGGGGATAAGCAGTATCTGCAGAAGAAAGGGCGCCAGGCTACTACCCATACCCGACCGAATAAACGGAGGGGGCGTTTTCACCAGCCAATAGATAGCTCCTGACAAAAGCACAAGCCACAGCAACTCGGATTCCATAACCACAGTCGCTATGGCCGACAGGCTGAACAACACCCAGCCTAAGGAGTCTTTTCCAATGGTCTTGGCGGTTAGTTTGTAGGTTCCTACGGCAATAATACCAATCACGGCTGCCCCAATACCATAGAAAATAGCCTGCATCCAGGGCAACCCCCCAAACTGTACATAGGCCCACCCCAGCAACAGGACCATCACAAATGAAGGCAGGACAAAGACCACTCCCGTTAAAGTAGCGCCTAGAACGCCATAGTGGACATAGCCAAGGTAAATAGCCAGTTGAGCCGCCAACGGTCCCGGAGCCAGTTGCGCCAGAGCCAGCCCCTCGCGGTAATCAGCTTCGGTAATCCACTGCCGCTCCACCACCAGATCGCGGTGCATAGCACTCACCAGCGCGGGCGGCCCACCGAATCCAAGCGCCCCCAGGCGCAAAAAGTAGTGAACCAACTCGCCCAGTGCGTAAGAAGATGGCGTTTTCATTTAGACATTAAAATGACCAGTTGCGTTAGTGTTTCATGTCGCCCGCTTTTCCGAATTGGTCCAGAGCAGCCCGGAACCCTTTAGCCAACGATGGAGCGGACCCGCGACCATAGTCGTATTGACGATACCAATCCAGCACAGGCAAGTCGAACAGCTCTTTTCCGGTAAAGGGCGGTGCGCTGGTTGCCGTTCCGGATACGGGTGAAGGTACGGCCGAAGCGGGCTGATTGGCGGGAAAGCAGTTTCGTATCACGAATAGCCTGTGCATACTTTTGGGCGAGTTCGGCGGTATAACCCACCAACGCGCCATTCCACAACTCACCAAAAAGCAGACCGAGCGTAAAAGAAGTGGTTATGAATAGCGCCCACTTCCAGACCGGCGGCCTGGGTAGCGTCGATAAGTGGGTTGACTTCATTGTCGGGCAGCACCGTATCGCTCATCATCATGGTTTGCCTGCCATCCATGTTTTTTTAAAGGCTATCCAACCACCAAATCCAAAGGGAATCGAAACCGGCTCACCTTTTACCGTCACCTTTAGATCGTTGCGGGGTAGCGGCACATTGTAGGTGGCCTGTGCTTCTTTATAAGTCCCTTTTTTACCCAGTGCCAGCACAATCGCACCCTGGTCATCAGGTGATAAAGCAGGCGTTTTACCAACGGGCAATAGCTTCGTTTCAGGCGCTCCACAGAGCGGAATGATACGAGGCAAGGCGATTGTTTGTAGGAAACTTCGTCGTTTCATGGCTTCAGAGGGGAATGAAAAGCTGACCTGATTTACGCGCTATTCCGTTAAAAAACAATGCCAAACTGAAAGCCAACCGTTAACGCCGTGGGTCGGTCGTTACCGAAACGAATAGGCATAGGTATCGCCACAAAGTAATTATTCGTTTTGCCATGCCGAACAATTTTATTGAGGACCGGCGTAACGCCATAACGTCCCGATGTTTCAAACGCCAGCCGACCGGCAAACGTAAAATCGTATCCCAAATTCACCAGAACACCCGGATGAAACAGCACATTAGCAACTTTACTGGTCCCATTCTCAGCTCGAATAAGCGGCACGATCTCTACGGAGAAACCAAGTTTACTGGTTTTCCAAAGGTTCAGTCCAACCGGGAAGCCAACGACATAATACTGCTTGAAGTTTGTCTCACTCCCCTTTTCGTCGAGCGTTACCAGGGGATGTAAAACCCCTAAATAACCAGCCATTCGTGGGTATACAGGCGATGGTGCAGGGGGTGCGGCCGTTTGGGCAGCCACCCGATAAATAAACAGGCAGGAGAAACTTAAAAAGACAAAAAAAGTCTTTTTAAGTGAATTTTTGTGAGGAAAACGTGTCGGTTTAGTAAGAATATCGTTGAGATCCAATGCGCTCATAACTGGTTGATTTATGCTTTCGCTTGCAAGAATAGAGCATGCCTCAACCCTGAAATAGAACAGATTTAACCTTTTGTATCCGCTTTACCTTTTTGCCAGTTTTTTCGATAGTCCGACGGATTTTGCCTCATCTGTTTCTTAAAAATCCGGGTAAAATGACTCTGGTCCGAGAAGCCCGTTAAGTAGGCAATTTCAGACAGGCTATAGTTCGTCGACTCCAGCAGCTGGATCGCTTTCTCAATCCGAAGCTTGCGGATGTACTCGCCAAACGACAAATCATCGAAGTATCGGGCGAAGGTGCGCGAAACATACGTCGGATTGACGTCCAGACTTTCGGACAGTTCGGACAGGCTAAGCGTAAGATTCGTATCAATCTGATCCTGGATCAATTCCTTCAATTCATTGACCCAGACCGGCGTTTTACGTTTTCCGGTCGGTTTACTATACGAATGAAGGACCTGCAACAACAGCCGCTCCGTTGGACTTTGCGTATGTTTAACCGATTGCAGGTGTTTTGCCCAGCTGTAGAGGGCATCATAAATGACTATTCCCTGGGCTAGCAACTGCTGATCATCAGAGATATTAAACGCCAATCCGGCCGAAATAGCCCACAAACCGGCCGCCTGTGCCGCCAGCGTATGGTCGTCTGTATCGGCCCCTCGAACAATAGGGGCCAGCGCATGCAGGGCCGGGTCGTTCAGGGCGTGCTTTTGCAGAAAATAGTCGAACGTGCAGCGGTCTTCATAGTGCGAGTACTCAACACCGGGTATATCAAAAGGAGTTGCCCCCAACGCCTGCGCCTTTGACAATACCTGCGTTTCAGGCACGAAAAGAATGGTAGCTTCCCGGTCAATAAATCGCCTGATGAGCCACGGGCAGGCTAATCGATCAATTTTAGGACGTTCGCGGGTAATCCAGATCATAAGCTATGCGTAGAGAGTCGTCGGTGTGACGTGTTTCCATGGCAAACATACTCCCAAAACCAGGCAGACGTTTATGATAATCGTTAAATCTAATCTATGAGAATCGGACTGTTTTAGTTGTCGGGTTTGCTGCCGGGCAAGTCCATTCCCTCATTTGGCGAAGTACCTCACTAACCATTTACCAGGAAAGCAGTAAAAGATGGATGACAAATGCCGTATAGTACATGACAACAGCCGGCATCTGATTTGAATGTCGGCTGTTTTAGCAGGCCACGTTCAGTTGTGCTAGAAAGTATACCCGATCTTCCTTACCTTAAGGTCGAAGAAGCGAACACAGCCCCACCCGTAGAAAAAGCACCATGACAAACACCGGTATGCCCCAGCATACAGCTCACCATGAGCATCATCTCCGAAGCTCCGACTTTATTTCCGATATTGTCATCGGCATGTCTGATGGGCTAACTGTCCCTTTTGCCTTAGCCGCTGGCCTGAGTGGGGCCGTTGCCAGTTCATCGCTGGTCGTTACGGCAGGAATTGCCGAAATCGTGGCGGGGTCGATCGCGATGGGCCTGGGTGGTTACCTGGCCGGTCGAACAGAAGCCGACCATTATTCATCGGAGCGACAGCGGGAAGTCAATGAAGTAGAGACCGTACCCGAACGTGAAAAAGAAGAGGTTCGTGAAGTCTTTGCCGAAATGGGCCTGAGCCCTGCCCTTCAGATAACCATTGCCGACGAACTGGCCAAGGATAAAACCAAATGGGTCGACTTCATGATGAAGTATGAACTCGGCCTCGATGAGCCCGATCCGAACCGGGCCACCAAAAGTGCCCTGACCATCGGGCTGTCCTATGTGGTTGGCGGCCTGGTGCCCTTATTACCCTACCTACTGATCAGCAACCCCGAAGAAGCGCTCATGTACTCATGCGGCATAACGCTTATTTGTCTGTTTGTTTTTGGGTATTTCAAAAGCAAAGTGACCGGCCAGCCGCCCATTGGCGGAGCCCTTAAAGTGATGGTCATTGGCGCGCTGGCCGCGGCTGCGGCCTTTGGAGTAGCCAAACTTGTCAGTTGATTCAGCCCCTTACAGGGTACTCCCATACATAGAAAAAGGTCGGCCGTGCGTAATGCATGGCCGACCTTTTTCTATGTATGAGTATTCCGTTACAGGAGGTCGATAGCGATCATTAGCACATGCAGAACCAGGCTGGTAGCAAACGCCGGGAAGATAATTTTTACGGGCATAGCCGACAAAATGGGCACTAGTACGCCCAGAAAGCAAAACATACTAATCAGGAACTGCCAGTCACCACCGCCAAAATACGACATGATCAGCAGTAATGCCGGTGATAGAATACAGCCCTGAATGGCCAGGGCGGTAGTAGCCCAGCCAAACCGATTAAATTCGGCTTTGGCGACATAATTGTTGTAAGCGCTTAGCGAGGAACCGGCCGAAGCGTTGGTATAATCAGAAGTCGAATGAGCGAGCGTTGCCATGTCTTTATGCGATTAACTTATGCTGCAAAGTACGGGCAACGGTTCGCGTTGAAACCTGACGAACATCACGTCAAAAAATGATCCTTATGGCCCTGATCGATTGACGTTGATCAGCACAGAGCCATACGTATTCTATTTGCCCAGGAAGAGGGTGGCAACGACCAGCGCCATCAGTATGCCGCCCAAGGCCAGCACGACAAATTCGCCGGGGCTGAAAACAGGCCGGTACTCATTCGGATAAGCTTTGTCGTAAATAAAGTTGAGTTGCCTGACACTCGGAATCAGGAAGATGAACGGCGGAATGAGGACAGCAGCCAGCGCCCAGGCACCCGGTAACGTACGATCCAGAATCCGTTGCAGAACAGCCAGGGCCACATATCCCGTGGCATAGGTGTTACTACTAATGTCAGCGTATCCTTTTTCAACCGCCAAATCGTTAATGTGCTCCAGTAGTATATGCACAAAGAAGATACTGAAAATGGCGCGCCACACCGGGTAAACATCCCAGTTATACAGGTCTCTGAAAAAACGCCAGTTTTTATAGAACCAGTAGATAATGTACAGGCCAAAGGATAAAAATGATAACAAACAGAACGCCCAGACAGGTTGTTTTTTCACATACTCAACGGACCCATTCAGGCCATAGTCATTTTGCATCAGTACACGTCTTTATAATTGGCCTACAATATAAAAATAAGCATCGAACCGACTTTGGATACACGCCTGTTTCCTCTAAAATTGGTCGTAAGTTGTCCTTTACAGACGCTGTTCACACACAATTTGTTTCAGAACCGCCCTTGTAATCCACCCCACATTTTCGTAAATTAGCCAGATTATAAACGGCAATAATGGACTTTAAACTAACCTCAGAATTTCAACCAACCGGCGATCAGCCCAAGGCTATCGAAAAGTTGGTGAAGGGTATAAACGAAGGCGAACCCGCCCAGGTATTATTGGGAGTTACGGGTAGCGGCAAGACCTTCACCGTAGCCAACCTCATTGCGCAAACCAATCGACCAACGCTTGTCCTGAGTCACAATAAAACCCTGGCAGCCCAGCTCTACGGCGAATTCAAGCAGTTTTTCCCCGAGAATGCGGTCGAGTACTTCATTTCTTATTACGACTATTACCAGCCCGAAGCGTTCATTGCCACCACCAATACCTACATTGAGAAAGACCTCGCCATCAATGAAGAGATCGACAAGCTGCGCTTGGCAGCAACATCGGCCCTTATGAGCGGTCGGCGCGATGTGATTGTGGTGGCGTCGGTATCCTGTATCTATGGTATGGGTAATCCCGAAGAGTTCAAACGCAACGTGGTGAACATTGGCGTGGGGCAAAACATGAGCCGCAACCAGTTTCTGCATCAGTTGGTCAGCATCCTGTACAGCCGCACGGAAGGCGAATTTCAACGGGGCAATTTTCGGGTGAAGGGCGATACCGTGGATCTGTATGTCGCCTATGCTGACTTTGCCTATCGGGTTATTTTCTTCGGCGACGAAATCGAGACCATACAGCGCATCGACCCGGAAACCGGCAAGAAAATATCGAACGAAACCCTGGTGACGATCTTCCCGGCCAACCTGTTTGTTACCGGTCGTGACACACTGAACGATGCCATGTATCAGATTCAGGATGACATGGTGGCGCAGGTTCGCTATTTCGAATCGGAGTTTCGGGAGCAGGAAGCTACCCGCATTCGTGAGCGCACCGAGTTCGACCTCGAAATGATGCGCGAACTGGGCTATTGCTCGGGTATTGAAAACTATTCGCGGTATTTCGACAAACGCAAACCCGGTCAGCGACCCTTCTGTTTGCTGGATTACTTCCCCGACGATTACCTGATGGTAATTGATGAAAGTCACGTGACCATTCCCCAGATTCGGGCCATGTGGGGGGGCGACCGCTCCCGCAAAACTGCCCTGGTCGACTATGGGTTCCGGCTTCCATCGGCCATGGACAACCGCCCGCTGACGTTCCAGGAATTTGAAGACCTCACGGGGCAGTCTATTTACGTGTCGGCCACCCCATCGGACTACGAACTCCGCAGAAGCGAGGGCGTTGTGGTCGAACAGCTCATCCGGCCAACCGGGCTGCTCGACCCTGAAATAGAGGTTCGTCCGAGTCTGAACCAGATTGACGACTTGTTAGAATCTATCGACGGCCGCATTAAAAATGGCGAACGGGTGCTGGTTACGACCCTCACCAAACGAATGGCCGAAGAGCTGACCAAGTATCTGGACCGCGTAGGCATAAAAACCCGGTACATCCACTCCGAAGTAAAAACGCTGGACCGCGTTGAAATTCTGCGTGATCTGCGACTTGGCAACTTCGACGTGCTCGTGGGCGTCAACCTGCTTCGCGAGGGCCTCGACCTACCCGAGGTATCACTGGTAGCCATCATGGATGCGGATAAGGAAGGTTTCCTGCGCGACATCCGGTCGTTGATTCAGACTATCGGTCGTGCTGCCCGGAATGCCAACGGCAAAGTGATTATGTATGCCGACCGGATAACCGGCTCGATGGAGAAAGCCATCGACGAAACCAACCGGCGCCGGGCTATTCAGCTGGAGTACAACACCGACCATGGCATTGTCCCAACAACGGTATTGAAATCCCGCGAAGCCATTATGGGTCAGACGAAAGTTGCCGACTCAAAGGCCAAGCATTTCTATGTCGAACCGGAAGAAATCCGGATTGCTGCCGACCCGGTGGTGCGTTATATGGGCAAGGGCGATCTGGAGAAAATGATTCAGGAGACCCAATCGAGAATGGAGCGAGCCGCCAAAGACCTCGACTTCATGGAGGCTGCCCGTTTACGAGACGAGCTGTTTCAACTGCGGGATAAGCTGAAGAAAGAAACGGTATAAACCGTTAAAAAAGCAGAATTTGTGTATTTGTACTGGTCAGGGAGCGATCCCGGGGCCCTCCCTGAGGTGATGCGGTTCGGCCGTGTCACCTCTTCGAGAGACGCATCCGTAACGCGTCCATTTTCACAGAACCACCAACTAACCCTGTCCCGTTTTTACGGAAATCAGCGCACATAAGTGGGTATCGGAATACGGTTATGTTTTTTCCAGCTGTTCTCAGAATCACGTTCATTACCTACATGTATGTAGTGGACGTGATTTTTCTTTGACTTCAACACAAGGGACTTATCTATATTTTGTAAGCTACCTTTTCCCAAAGTCATCAAAGGAATCCGTTTCGCCCTTGCCCGGACCTGGTTAAACAGGTGGGTAATGGATTCAGAACATTACGGTTTTGCAGGAACATAAGGGAAGTTTGCAAGTTACAAAATCTTCATACCTTGCATTCTGTCTGTGTAAAACCACTAATTACCCATGAAACGAATTCTTATCATTCTCGGTGTTATTGCCGCTATAGCCCTTGTTGGCTTCTTTTCGCTGCGCAGCTGGACTAAATCCGGCAGCCCCGAGGCCATTGCACAAATCGACCAGAACGGCCTGAAAATAAAGGTCGACTATTGCCAGCCGTATAAAAAAGGGCGCAAGATCTTTGGCGGCCTGGTGCCTTACGGCGAAGTTTGGCGTACGGGTGCCAATGAAGCTACCGTTGTCGACTTCGATCAGAATATTGTTGTGGCCGGGCAACCGCTTGACAAAGGAGAATATTCCTTGTGGACAATTCCGTCGCAAAACGGCTGGATCGCCATTTTTAACCGCGAAACCGGTCAATGGGGCACCAACTACGACCAGACAAAAGACATTTTGCGGGTACCTGTTGTCTCACAAAAACATAGCCCCAAAGCCGAGCAGTTTTATATAACGTTCAGGCCTTCGGCCAGCGGCACCGATATGGTGCTGGCGTGGGACGAAACAGAAGCCATTATTCCGATCCAGAAACGATAACGGGGTTACACCTACCGAGGTCGTGCGGTAGCCATTAACGTTGAAAACTTGTAGCCAAAAACTTGAGCGCATCGGGCAGGCCGGTGCGCCAGTATGACCAGGTATGTCCTCCATCCCGCACTCGGTATTCGTGCGGAATCTTACGATCGAGCAGGGCCAGATGCAGCATGGCGTTGCCAACGGTCAGGGCATCATCGTCGCCACAGTCGATGTACCACCGCACATTGGAAAGGTCTTTTTCCGGAGCCGACCTGGCCAATGTAATGGGACTGTTGCGTTTCCAGGTAATTGTCAGCCGTTCGTCGCCTTTGGCGGGACCGCTGAAAACCGGGGCAAAAACGAGGTTGTATCGCTCATCAGGAATACTTTTAAAGCCTTCATCGGTTCGAATACCCGCACTTAAAGCAGCACACGAACCGAACAGTTCGGGGTGGTGCATAGCCAGGGCCAGCGAACCAAAGCCACCCATCGACAAACCCGAAACACCTCTGAATTCGCGCTGGGTACGGGTACGAAACATCGAGTCGATGTGTGGAATCAGCTCCTGCACAAACATATCTTCGTAACGCACCTTGTTCTGATAGTCGTTTACGAACCAACTGGCTCCTCCGTTAGGCATAACGATAATCATTGGCGGCAACTCACCGGCTTTAATGCCCTCATCGGCAATACGATCGGCCTCGCCAAACTGTACCCAGCTGGTCTCATTATCTCCGTATCCATGAAGCAGATAAACCACCGGATAACGCCGGTTGGAAACGTAATAGTCGGGCGGCAAATAAATCGAGAACTTAAGGGCCTGATTCAGGAGCGAGCTGTTCATAATCAAACTCTCCAGCAAGCGGGCCTGCGGGGCTGATACTACCGGAACGGGGCCATTGGTTTGCGGAGCCGTCAGCTGCGCCCGTCGGCGGGACTGCCCCGAAGCCGTTGTTAACCAAAGGGCCAGCCCTGAAAAAAGCAGCAGATTGCGTATAGATAGAACCTTCATAACAGGATGAAACATACAGTCAGTATAACCTATGGTTTGCGCGTTCGAACGAACTCACTTGGGGATCGGTGTTATCCTATACTAGTACGTACAAAGATGGTCTAAACGTGTTCTATTGCGTCAGTTTGTGAAAAAGAAAGGAGATTTTATCAAATTTCGGCTCGTGGATAACGCATGCCGATGCAAAATCCCCTATTTTCGGGCTACACTAGGTAGTGCTGAATTGTTTATATGTCATTGATTTATTAGTAACCAGCTAGTCATCAGTAATTTACTAACAAAAAAGTCGCACTGGCGATCTACTGGATCGTAACACCTAACTTTTTACTTAAAATTCCATTGTTCAAATCTACCCCTGTTGTATGGCCAAACTGATTATCGTGGACGACGAAAAACCTATTCGGGCGGCTCTACGCGATATTTTAGAGTATGAAGGCTACGATGTTGACGAAGCGAAAGACGGCGAAGAAGGACTGGACATGATTATGCGGACAAGCTACGACGTAGCCCTGTGCGACATTCGAATGCCGAAGCTTAATGGGCTGGAACTGCTCATGAAGGTCAACGAAGCCGAAAAGAGCACGCAGATTATCATGATCTCTGCCTATGGTAACGTCGAAAACGCAGTAGAAGCAACCAAACGTGGCGCTTTCGATTTCATCACCAAACCACCCGATCTGAACCGCCTGCTGATCACGGTTCGAAATGCGATCGAACGATCCAAGCTGGTTCAGGAAACCAAAACGCTTAAGAAACGAATCTATAAACTGAACGAGATCGTTGGTGAATCCGACTCGATCAAGAAGGTTAAAGATACAATCAATCGGGTGGCAGCTACCGAAGCACGGGTCCTCGTAACGGGCGCCAACGGGTCGGGAAAGGAAATGGTTGCCAAACAGATTCACGAAAAAGGCAGCCGGGCCAATCAGCCTTTGATCGAAGTAAACTGTGCCGCCATCCCCAGCGAACTCATTGAAAGTGAACTCTTTGGTCACGAAAAAGGTGCCTTTACCGGTGCAGCGGCCCGACGCGTCGGCAAATTTGAACAGGCCGATGGGGGTACGCTCTTTCTGGACGAGATTGGCGATATGAGCTTATCGGCGCAGGCTAAAGTGCTTCGGGCTTTGCAGGAAAGTAAAATTACCCGTGTTGGTGGCGATAAAGAAATTAAAGTCAACGTACGGGTTATTGCCGCTACCAACAAAGACCTGCGGCAGGAAATCGTGAACGGCAACTTCCGGGAGGATTTGTTTCACCGACTCAGTGTAATTATGATTCATGTCCCCCCCCTCACCGAACGGCGGGGTGACATTCCGCTGCTGGCCGATAAATTCCTTCACGATATAGCCACTGAATATGGTGCCCCCGCAAAGGACCTGACGCCCGAAGCCATGAACTACCTGCAATCGCTGCCCTGGACGGGTAACGTGCGCGAACTGCGCAACGTCATCGAGCGCCTGGTGATCATGTGTGGCGATGAAATCATGCTGGACGATGTGAAGTTGTACGCGTAGCTATAACCGCACAGACGGCCCCGCCGGATTTAGTTGATTGGCCTGATTTTGCCTGTATAGAAAGCCAGCTTTTGAAAATCAGATTAATCCGTAAATCAACTAAATCCGGCGGGGTCGACCATGCAGTCTAGATAGTCATCAGATTACAACCCCGTACGTCTGAATTATCGAAACGCCCGATAATCCGAAAGTTTTCTGACGGGACTGCCTCTTCGTCGCTAACATATTGGCCTAGATCCTGCGTTTCGATAAAAGAGCAGGAATCCAGATTAGCCAGATCGATAACATTAACACCGCCCGTTTGGCGTGCCCCCCTCCCTCTAGAATCGGTCTGGATGGGTAGATCAGGGTAGATCGAAAATGGGTCGTTAATATCGCGGAGCAGGATACGGAACGTTGAACTGGGGGCAAAAACGCCATTGCCTGCCGAGTATGCCTGCGAAAGCAATTCCGTCATGCCGTACTCGGAATGGATGGCGCTGACACCTAATCGGCTCGTTAGAATGTCATGCACTTCTTCGCGCAGCAATTCTTTCCGACGGCCTTTCATACCACCCGTTTCCATAACGACCAGGCCGGGCAGTTGGCCCAGAAATGACAGATCAGCTTCTGATTCAGCCCAGTCAAGCAAGCCAAACGTAACGCCAATCAAAAGAATCCGCTTTTGGTCAGGCCGTTCGGCCAGTTGTCGCAGTCGTTGAGTCAGTTCCTGGTGGTTGTCAAGAAAGAACCCCGACAGGTTTGAGCCAGTATTCGAAAGCGCGCTCTTGTCCATAAATTGCTGAACCATATACACCAGCGACGAGTTATTTCGTTCAAGGTAAGAAGGCAGCAGTGCCAGAATGTGGAAATTACTGAGCGGGCCATACGTTTGCTCAAAAATTCCGAGGCTGACGGCCTCATAAAGGGCAGGGTCCGGCACAAAATGCTGGCTGGTCACAACGGGGCCAACCCGGCGATCGGTAGTACCACTGCTGGCAAATGTTAATAGCTTATTGAGTTGTTCGGGTATCGGATTGGCAGGAGCACCCGTCAGGATTGGGTGCTTTTTAAAAAAACCAATCGGCATAAACGGAATCTGACGTAAATCAGTAACTTTCTCAGGCTGAACATTGAGGCAGTGTAAGTATGCTGAGTAAACGGGATTATAACTCGCCTGATAGCGAAAAACAGCCAGCGCCAACGCGTCGAATACATCCCGATTGGGTAAGTTGGCGCTAAGCGTTAGTATCTGTTGCCGAAGTGATTGCCGAAGTGCAGTAGTCTCGGCCGAGAGTGTTGATAAGAATGACAAAATAATAAAAGCGTTTATTGCACAACGAGTACAACAGTATGCGACGGCAACTAATTCAACCGTATATCTTCGTAGTAGGGATAGCTCTGGCTCTATCGTCCTGTTTCAACGAACCAAATTACTCCGATACTCCTGCGATTGACTACAAAGGAATGTTTAAATACACCATTGAAGCGGGTAGAGGAGTCGGAAAAGGAAAGCGGGATTCCGTTGTTATTACCATTGGCTTCAAAGATGGCGATGGCAATATTGGCAACAGCATCCCACTGGCAAAAACTGACTCTGCTTTGTACCAGTCGAATGGAAGGTGGGGTAGTTATCGGATTCGTACCTTCCGCTTTATCAACAGGAAATACGAAGAGATAATCCTTCCGGTCAACAACACTCTTTATATCCCAGACCTCACAAAGGGAAAACCCAAAGGAGCTATTGAAGGCTCGTTAGACTTCAATCAGATCTTTCAGTACGGTACAAGTTTTAAGCTTTACCCCACCAAGTTCCAGGTTGAAATCAGAGACCGAAGTCTAAACACGAGCAATATTGTTGAAACCGATTCTATATCGGTTCCCTGGAGCAATTAACCGCTCTTTTCAACTGACCCATACCAACAGCGGGTGCATCATTCCGGAATGATGCACCCGCTGTTGGTATGGGTCAGTTGACCTGCGTATTTCCTAAAACCAGTTTTGTACATATATTTGCAGTTAAAAGTGACATGCACAGAATCCGGCCATTTAGCAAACTACATTGATTGAGTGTACCATGAAGAAAGCAACGAAAAAAAATGCACCTGCATTTACTAAAACAAAGTACACCCCACCAACACTCAAACTTTTAGGTAATGTGAAAAAGCTAACGTTGAAAACCGGTTCGAGCACTGATGGATTCGGCACATTTGCCTAACTGAACCAAGTCAGTTATTTTCTATTTAAAATAATCCGGAAGGTAGTTCCTTTGCCAACTTCTGAGCTTTTAACATAAAGCCGCCCGTTGTGGTATTCTTCAACGATACGCTTGGCCAGGGTAAGGCCTAATCCCCAGCCCCTTTTCTTAGTACTGAAACCCGGCGAAAATACTTTTTGCATATTCGCTTTCGAGATTCCTTTACCGGTATCTGTGATGTCAATGGCCACTTCATCATGTGGTAGCTGAAGCATATTCAGCCGTAACTCCCCAACACCTTTCATAGCGTCGACAGCATTTTTACAGATGTTCTCGATGACCCACTCAAACAGTAATTTATTAATTTTCACAACCTGGTTCGGCGGTAACTGGCTCGTAACGCTCATCTTGACTTTAGTCGAAATACGTTTCGCGAGGTAATCTGTAAACTGACGAACCACATCATTCACATTTTCCTCTTTTAATGTGGGCACAGAGCCAATACTGGAAAACCGCGCCGTAATCGTTTCCAGCCGTTGAACGTCTTTTTCTATTTCGTCGGTAATAGATCCATCAAATTGGTCAGGGTCGGAGCGCATATACTCCACCCAGGCCATCAGCGACGACATGGGGGTACCTAACTGGTGGGCCGTTTCCTTCGCCAGGCCAACCCAGACTCGGTTTTGCTCAGCTCTTCGCGAAGAGCTGAATGCCAGATAAGCCAGCACACTCAATGCAGCCAGAATCGTAAGAAGAGCGTATGGAAAATAGGTAAGTTGTCGTAACAGGTTGGAGTTGTTGTAGTACACCAGACCACGCTCGTTATTGCTGATATCAACAAGCATTGGCTTATGGTTTTTACGCATATCAACAATCATTTCGCGCAAAAACTGCTGTACCTCCTCAGGCGTCTTATCAGTCGGTACAGTAATATTCAAAGGCATGGCAATTTGCCCATCAGGATTGACATAAATAGCAGGAACTGACTTATTTGCCTGTAAAATCTCGCTTGTCACAAAGTTCAAGTCGCCGGAGTTATCGTGCCTACTGTCGAATAGGTAAGCAATGCTTTTAGCATACAACTGCACATACTGCTCTTCACGATCTTCCAGCTTGGAAATGAGTCGATTGGTGTAGAGTAGTGACCCCGTCCCGACAAGCAGCAGGTTGAGAGCAACAATAATTTTCAGAACGTTATTCTGATTATAAATATCAAATGACTTCAGCATATCGTCTTGCCACTTTTTTGCTTATCGGACCAAATAGACCTTTGCCTAAAAGAAGCTTGTGTGGTGTTACAAAATTAACGCTATCAGGCAACTAAACCTTCAATCAACTGATCTGTCTACTCCTAAATTAACTTCTATATCAGGTAAACGATAAATGCGGTTTAATTGTACACAACCGAACCTCCAATCGATCACTGACGTTACTAATATGAATAGGATTGAGCAAAGAATTCAGGCGATTATTTAGACGAATTCCAAATAGCAAATCCGTTTGTATCAAGTATGTCTATGTCCGACAATAATGCCGTAATTTTGTAAAGGCTACTGGCCAATTTGCGTGATTTACCACAATGTTAGACACCTTCAAAACAATTAGTTTATCGTATAAAACGGCACCTCTTCAGGTGCGTGAACTAATTGCACTTAACGAAGACGAAGCCAAGCGGCTCATGCTGCGGCTTCGGGATTTTTTTGGGTTGACAGACTTGCTTGTTATTTCAACCTGCAACCGTACTGAAGTCTATTACGCCTTTGAACAGGATTTGAACGCGGATATCGCCAAGCTGCTGCTCATTGAGAAAGGGCTGACCGATACCGATGCGTATTTGCCTTATTTCCAGTTTTACGGGGTCCATGATGAGGCTGTTCGGCATTTGTTCGAAGTATGCGTAGGCCTGCACTCGCAGGTGGTGGGCGATATGCAGATTCCCAACCAGGTAAAGCAATCGTACCAATGGTCGGCGGATTTAGATATGGCCGGTCCATTTTTGCACCGGTTGATGCACACCATTTTCTTTACCAACAAACGGGTAGCTCAGGAAACGCCGTTCCGCGATGGAGCCGCATCGGTATCCTATGCCGCCGTCGAATTGATCGACGAGTTGATCGGTGAGAAGCAGAATCCGAGTGTGCTGGTAATTGGTTTGGGCGAGATCGGAACCGACGTCTGTAAAAACCTCGAAGCCCGGAATCTGACAAATATCACCCTTTGCAACCGTACTCAATCGAAAGCCGACGATCTGGCCAGCCAATACGGTTTCCGGGTGGCTGACTTCGCCAACCTGACGGAAGAAATCCGGCGGGCCGATGTGATTATCTCATCCGTTATGCGCGATGAGCCGCTCATTACTCCTACCCTACTGAAAGACGTAAACGTACTGACGTTCAAATATTTTATCGACCTCTCTGTACCCCGCAGCGTCGATGCGGCCGTTGAGCAGATTCCGGGTGTGCTGGTCTACAACATCGACCACATCCGTAACCGTGCCGACGAAGCCCTGAACCAGCGCATGGCGGCCATTCCGCAGGTAGAAGCCATTGTGACACAGGCCGTCGCCGAGTTTGGTGACTGGTCGAAAGAAATGGTCGTTTCACCAACGATCAACAAACTCAAAAACGCCCTCGAGCAGATTCGTCGCGATGAGATTGCCCGTCACCTGAAGCATCTGACCCCCAGCGAGTCTGAAAAAGTAGACAAAATTACGCGGGGCATCATGCAGAAGATCATTAAACTACCTGTTCTTCAACTGAAAGCCGCCTGCAAACGGGGTGAAGCCGAAACACTGATCGATGTACTCAATGATTTATTCGATCTGGAGAAACAGTCCGTCGACGAACAGAAACATACATATTGATCATTACTTTTTCGTAATTAAAACGCCCGACTCAGCGATGAGTCGGGCGTTTTTTGTGTGCTAAAAGTGATAGGTAGTCCGCATGATGCAGAGTTTGTCAAAGGCGCTACGGTCTATTTCTTTTTAACCGTTTTGGGGGCTACTCGCTTGGCAGAAGTTGAGGGAGCAGGTTTGGCGACTGGCTTCCCTACCGGTTGACCGGGTGTAATGTCCAGATGCTTAAGAACCAAATCGGTAATATTATTTTCAGGAGCCACGTAGAGTATATCGGACGAACTGCCGGTGTTCAGGATGTGGGTGTACCCATTTTGTTTGGCAACCGAATCAATGGCCTGCTGGATCCTGGTAATGGTTGGTTCGACCAATTGCTTGTATTTATTCCGTATGGCTTCGTCGGAGGACCGGCTAAACTCCTGCATACGTGCTTGCAAGCCCTGCAATTCGGTTTCTCTATCCTTTCGGATAATGTCTGTCATTTGGGCCGCACCTTTTTGATACAGGGCATACTTGTCCTGAAACTCTTGCTGCATCCGTTTAAGCTCATTTTGCGTCTGCGTTTGCTGCTTTGATAAGAGGGTGGTTATTAGCTGATTTTCGGGCGTTTGAGACAGGATATAATCAACTCGTGTATAACCTATTTTTACCATTTGGGCGTTTGCATTCAAACAAGCTACTAACAAAAGTCCGGCAAGCGTGTAAATAAACGTATTCTTCATGTATCTGATAGGTTTGTTCCAAATAAGACAAGTGTACTACTGAATTTGCGTTGTATACGCACAAAGCCATAAAAGTAGCGGGAGTAAAGCGTCAAATTTAGTGATAGGATCGCGCATTGATTCATTAAATAGTATTAAGTTGAACCCATCCAGATACCACCTTTCCCTACCCATCAATCCATACGCCAATACAACAGGCGTTTATAACTGATTACGTTTCAGATAAACCATGTCCCGACTGTTAAATACCTTCCTCCGCCTGTTCTTTATTGCTCTGCTGGTTGCCGGCCTGATTGCCATCTGGGAACAGATTCGCGGCAATACCTTTATGAGCCGATTTCGGCGGGGCGATTCCACCACGCAAAGCATCGTGCTTAAAGAGGTGAAGGCCCTGGGAAAACTGGAAACGGTTAAATACACCTTCAAAGACATTGTCGAGCATGAACAGGTAAATACCTTTCTGCCCAATGCCAACGCCATTCTGATCGTGGAAGGTGAAGCAACGGGCTGTATCGACCTGACCCGGATTAGGCTCGATGACATTGCGACCGACGGCGATTCGGTTACGGTCAACCTCCCGAAACCGGAACTCTGCAGCTGGAAGATAAACCACGAGCGATCGCGGGTGTACGATACCCGATTCTCCTTTCTGAACGATACACAATTGGTGAGCGACGCTTACAAAAAGGCCGAACAGCAGGTAAAACAATCAGCGCTGAACGGTGGTATTCTCGACCAGGCCCGGCAAAATGCCACCCAGCTACTTCGGCCGCTACTGGAGCGCATTTCGGGCAGAAAAGTGGGCCTAACGTTTCAGGATCAAGCAAAATAGTACATGATCCACATCATGGCACTGGTTAATAAACCCGCGTAGAAAATGTCGGACTGATAGAAAGGAACCGGGTCGCTCTCCCGTTTCATGTACCACGTAAACAAAGCAAATGTGAGGCCGGCAGCCGGAATGGCCGCTTGCTGTGGTGATAGAATATTCAGGAACACAAGAGCGAAAATGGGCAACTGGATGGCCAAAAACCGGAGTAAAGCGCTGCCGATGCCATGCACGGAAACGGTCATGTCGTGGGTTTTCACTTGCCCGGTCCGATGGTTGAAGTACATGCTCAACAGCGCAATCATCACCGACCCAATCACAAAGATCAGGAAAACACGGTACAGGAAATTGAGTGTTTCGCCAAACGTATCGCGTACCCAGGCCGAGTTAACCAGCACATGGTCGTACAGCCAGTCGCAGCCAAAGCCAATGAGGGGCGAGCTAATGAGCACAATGACAGCCGCCTTCGGATTAGTCTTTTGCCAGAGTACACCCCAGAAAAAGACAACGACCAGACCGGGCTTCAAATACGAGGTTTGATTGGCCAGAATCAGAAAGAAGTTGTCCGACGAATTGGGGTCGAAGGTGGAGTAAGCCAGCCCCGTGGCAATGGCGCACATCAAAAAAACCCCCGCCTGCCCAAACCGAACCGTCAGTCGATCTGACGCATTGGTTTTTATGTATTTGCGATAGACATCATAAGCCAGCATTGTCGAAACGGAGTTCATCATCGAGTAAATAGCCGAAAAGATCGCGCACATCAGCCCGGCTAATATCAGTCCCACAAAGCCATAGCCCACCGGCACCACGGTTTTCAGCAGCATCAGAAACGTATCGTCGGGTTTGATGGTATTCTCGCCAAACCGGCTTCTGAACAGATAAAAAGCGGCTGTTCCGGCACCAATGGAGAAGAACGGGATGATCAGTTTCAGGAACCCGGCAACGATGGAGCCGAGTTTGGCATCCCGTTCCGTTTGAGCGGCCAACACCCGTTGCACCTGATATTGATTGGTTGTCCAGTAAAAGAAGTTCAGAATCGTGAGACCGGTAAAAATGCCCAGCCAGGGCAGCTTCGGGTGATTCGCCGGGAGATACAGATGCATTTTGTTGGCATCGGCATGATCCAGCTTGAGCAATCCGGTGAGACCACCAATTTCGGGCTGCATATAAGTCAAGGTGCCAATAAGCAACACCGAGATGATCATGACCACCGTCAGGATATTATCGGCAATCACCACCGATTCCATCCCGCCAAAGACCGTAAACAGGATTGTCACAGCGGCAATCACCAGAATACCTTGTAGGTACGTCGGTTCCCAGCTGGTGCCTTGAAACAGAATGCCCAGCGTCCGGCTCCCGATATAAAACCCGCCAATGAGCTGAATCATGATGAACGCAATCATCAGCACCGTGTAAACCAGACGGGTTTGACTACTGTAGCGGTTTTCGAGGAACTGCGACAGGGTAAAGAACTGCCGTTTCCGGTAGATGGGAATAAAAATGTAGACGAGAACCAGAATGGCAGGTACCGCCCATACTTCATAATGGCTCTGGACAAACCCAATCGAGTAGCCCACGCCCATCATGCCGATAATTTGCTGAGCGTGGATGTTCGTACCGAAAATGGACCCCGCCACGGAGTACCATTTCAGCGAGCGGCCCGCCATAAAGTACTCTTCGGAGCTTTTCTTTTTGACGCTGGAATACATACTGGCCGTTACTAGAAACAGCAGCAGCAAAACGACAACAACCAGATCTACGGTACTTAACGATTGAAGCATTCCAGGGATTTACAATAGACGGCTGATTTTTATGATCACTATGATTTGTAATGATTCTTAAACTTAATCGCCTTTTATACCCGCAGCTCACCGGTGGTAAGTGGGGTTACGGGGGTTGTAGCGGGCGTTCGGCCCTGCTCTACCGACAATTTTACGTTAGGCAGATGCGGTAGTACATGCTGGCCAAACAATTCGCATTCCTCAAGGAGCGGGTAACCCGACAAGATAAACGCCCGAATACCCATGTCCATGTAGCGGTTCAGCTTTTCGATGATTTGTGCCGGTGTACCAACCAGTGCCCCGCCACAACCCGACCGGGCACGGCCAATGCCCATCCAGAGCATGGGCTCAACAAAATCGTCGGGGTCGGCGTTGGCGCGAAGTTCGTTCTGCCGAAGCACCCCCGCCGACTGCGCATCCTGCGTTCGGTTTTTCAGCTGTTCGCCTACAGCCGCATCGAATTTCGACATCAGCGTTTTGGTATACGCCCTGGCTTCTTCCTCCGTTTCGCGCACAATCACGTGAATCCGAAGACCAAAGTCAATGGTGCGGCCGTGCCGGGCAGCCCGCTGGCTCATGTCCTGCATGGTCGCGTAGATATTGTCTTCCGGCTCGGGCCACATCAAAAACACATCGCAGTGTTTGGCGCACACCTCCTTTGAGCCGGGCGAAATACCGCCGAAGTAGAGGAGAGGGCCACCGTTTTGCTGGTAAGGTTTTACGGGGTCGGCCTTCATGCTGATTTTTCCGTACACCTCGCCCTCGAACTCGATCCGATCCTGAGTCCAGCCCTGTTTCAGAATTTCAATCACTTCTTCGCAGCGCTTGTACCGGAATTCGTGATCTTCTTTTAAGCCGGGCAGGTCGGAGTTGATGATGTTGATCGTCAGCCGCCCCTTCAGCAAATGGTCGAGGGTGGCAATGTGCCGGGCCAGCATAGGCGGGTGAATCTCACCGGTACGAACAGCCGCCAGCATCGAGATAGTATCGACCTGAGGGGCCATTGCTGCCGCAAAGGGAATGACTTCCTGCCCAACAATATAGGATGTGGGTAACAGGATATTCTCGAAACCCAGGCGGTCGGCCGTTTTCATAATATCGGCACAGTGTTCGTAATTGCTGCGCCGGTCGGGGTCGAGGGTACCCAGAAAGGCCGTATCACCCCCGCACAGATCATCGAACCAGGCTACTTCGCAGATTCGTTTTTCGGTTCGGACAGGTACGGAATTTATCGGATCGTTGAGCATATTCTAACGAATTCTATAGCCACCCCTCCGGGTCAGCCTTACCTATTTAGGGAAGCTTATACCACTTAACCTCTTTCAATGGCGCACGCCGGAACGTGTTCAGGTTAACGGCGGTTTGTGGACCGTAATTCTTTTCGAGGTAATCGAGCACCACTTTTTCTGACTCGCCCAGATCCCAGAGTTTGTGGTATTTCTGCATCCAGCGAATGCGCTCCTGCCAACCCGCGCGGGTAAACCGGTGCTGTAGAATAAGCTTCGACGAATGGCAGGCCGTACACTGCGCTTTCACCATCATCAGGTTGGCGTCATTGATCATTCCCGATTCGGGATCAATCCTGGCGGTGTCGCTCTTTACCACCTGCGTCTTCGCCTGCATCGGTCCGTAGGCAGCCCGAAAGCTGACCAGACTGATCAACAGGCCGGTTAGGAAGAGAACTGATTTTATTGTTTTCATTTGGTTCGGTCTGTTTTATAGCCATATACTGTTTTCCTGTCGACCGGAAGCGAGAGCATTAGGCTACTTTTACGGCTATGCGGTGGCAGGCATTGTTCAAATACCCACCGGGATTCCATTGCGGAATAACCATGGGCTGCATAATCCCATTGCTATCGGTTGCCCGTACCCACACTTCATAGTAACCCGTTTGCGGAAAGGTCACCTCCGTTGTCCAGTGCTGCCAGGCCAGCCGGTTTTTGGGTGCCTGAAGTTTACATTTCTGCCAGGTGGCCCCGTAGTCGATTGAGGTCTGAACATCCTGAACCGACTTATCACCCGCCCAGGCATGACCCCGTAGCTCCAGCGTTTTCCGGCCTTCCAGCATGGCCCCGGTCTTAGGGTAGGTGATCATCGACTTAACGGGCATCGACTCAATGATGCGGAAGTTCTCGGGTGTTTCGGCAATTTTTTCGCCGGGTTGCACGGGCCGGATGGGCATCTTATAACTGTGCCCTTCCATTTTAGCGCCGTCATGAATTTTGTCCCGAACGGCTATCGTATGCAGCCACTTACCCGACACCGAAGCGGGCCAGCCACCAATGACCAGCCGCAGCGGGTGGCCATGTTCCAGTGGAATATCTTTACCGTTTACGGCCCAGGCAATGAGCGTTTCGTTTTCCAGCGCCTTTTTGATGGGCACCCCGCGGGAGATGGCCACTTTGGTGGGGTCCTGGCTCAGATGGGGATCTTTACCGTAATAACCAATGTAAACCGCATTTTCTTTCAGCCCGACATCTGCCAGAATGTCTTTTAAACGAACGCCCGTCCATTCGGCACAACTTACCGCACCCTGATCCCAGGGGTTGCCCGTCGTCTGGGGTTCATAGCCCGCACGACCGTTGCCGCCACACTCAAGCACCAGCTGATAGGTATGCGGGGTGAACTTTTTCTTAAGATCGTTGAGCGTATAAGTTTTTGTCGACTTCACCGATTCGCCTTTAATGGTGAGCGTCCACTTGGCGGGGTCAATTGGTTCGGACGGAATCAGGCCGTTATTACGGATAAACATCTTCTCAACGGGCGTAACCGCATCATCGAGCAAATGAATGGGTGACTCCACGTTCCAGGGTTTATCGCCCAGCACTTTCATATCGGGACTTTTGCTTTTCAGCGGGTCATAATCGAAAGCTAAAGGAGTATAAAACGCAGGTATATGGTCTGCGAAAACAACGTGGGTACCCACTAAGGTTGTCAGCGTAGCCAGGGCACTTTTCCGGAGAAACCCGCGCCGGTCGTGAATCTGATCGTGCATAGATTCAATTAGATTTTTTTGAGTAGACAAAGTTGGCGAATAGTGACGAAAAATAGGTAGCTGGTCAAAGCAATATATACGTTCTTTCATTTGTGACGAAGCGGCCGTCAGTCGTAAAAGGCCGTAAGGTCATTATTCCTTTCTGATATAGCGTATTTAACAGTTTTTAACCAATATCAGCCTTGAAATGGCGTTTTTACTACATCGATCGTTAACTGTTTATGCCTTATGAATACCTCGTCGCCAACCGTCAAAAATGGAGATTTATTAATTGCCGAACCCTATATGGGCGACAATAACTTTGAACGCAGTGTCGTACTCGTTTGCGAGCATAATGCTGTTGGCACGTTTGGGCTGGTACTGAATCAGAAAACCGATATTCACCTCAGTGATGTCATTGAGGATATTCATACCGATTTACCGCTCTTTGTTGGCGGCCCCGTTCAGCAGAATACGCTGCATTTCATCCACCGTCGGCCCGACCTGATCGATAATTCGATCCATGTCGTCGATGACCTGTACTGGAGTGGCGATTTTGAGCAGATCAAGCAGGCCGTCAATCTGGGCACCATTACCGAGCGGGACATCCGGTTCTTTATCGGGTACTCAGGCTGGAACGAAGGGCAACTGGATAATGAGTTGACCCAGAAAGCCTGGATTATCAGCCGGATTAAAGCGGATTTCCTATTCGATACGCCAACGACGGAATTCTGGCGCGAAGTGCTGAAACGCAAAGGAGGTGAGTACCGCTCCATTGCTCATTATCCCGTTGATCCGCGGCTCAATTAACGGCCTCGCTCATCCAGTTAACGAATCTTAACAGCCATTTCTTAACTTTTTTCACCAATTTTACGCGGTCCGACGGTTCGGGCGGTCCGACGGTTCGGGCGGTTCGGCAATCCGGGCAGTCTGACGTTTCGGAGATAAATCGTTATTGCAGGGTTAACGACCTTCCAACAGTTCCGCATGTATACATATCGTTTTCTACTTTTATTTGCTTTATTAACCTCTCCCCTGCTCACGTGGGCGCAAAGTGATAAACCGGTGGGCGGCCATTTTGGCGTTAAAGTGGGGGCCTCGTTCACGCAGGTCGCTATCTCAGGAACAAGCGTCAATATTCCCAAGCGATCGCTGGAGCCTCATCTGGGTGTTATGTACCGCTACCGTTATCATAAGGTCGTGCTCCAGCCAGAAGCGCTGCTGGCCGTTAAAGGCGGTACATTCCAGCAGGAACAGGTGGGAGGCCGGTCAACCACGAAGCAGTCTTACTACTACGCCAGTCTGCCCCTTTTACTCGGCTACATACCTACCGAGGGACTAACGATTCAGGCGGGGCCCGAGTTTAGCTACGCCCTCAACCAGAGTGCAACGAGCGGTCCTAACGCGCAAAATGACATAGGTGCGGTCGTTGGGGTACACTACGATTTTCTGGATATGCTGAACAAGTTTAGCCTGCACGTTCGCTATGTATATGGCTTTACCAATGTTTCGCCCGAAGCAACAGCTTCCTACTACAACCGGAATCTACAGGTATCGCTCGTCTATAATCTCTTCCCGAAAAAGAAGAAATAAATGTATTGACTAGATAGTTACCATGCTTTCCCATTTCGGTATCATACTGCTGTTCATTCTGGGGGCGTTTGCGTTCATCGCGATCGTGCTTTTTGTGGCACGTTTATTACGGCCTAACAAGCCCAATATCGAAAAGAACAGCACCTACGAGTCGGGCGAAGAACCGATTGGTAACGCCAACATACAGTTCAACATACGGTTTTACGTGGTAGCCCTGGTCTTTGTGCTGTTTGATGTGGAGCTGGTCTTTCTGTTTCCCTGGGCTACGGTATTTGGTCAGGAGCGATTTATTCAGGCAACGGGGGGACTGTGGGGTTGGTTTGCGCTCACCGAAGCCATTTTGTTCGTCGTCGTTCTTGCGCTGGGACTTGCCTATGTATGGGCAAAAGGTTATCTTGACTGGGTAAAACCACAGCCTAAAGTACCATCGATAGAAACCAAAGTACCCGCCCAATTATACCAACAGGTAAACGAGCGCTACAAACGGTAAGGCAATGCATACTTGTCTTGGCAGGCTCATTTGTGTGGCTATCTGGCCCGCTACTGGCTCAGCAACCGTTTGAAACGGTATACCGTATCAAAGTCGTTACTAAAAGCGGAGAGCGCTATCGGGGACTCCTGTCCGACATTACCGATTCGAACGTATACCTGGGGAAAAGCTTACCCGGAGCGGTTATACCCTTAAGCGACATACAAAAAGTGGTACTGCGCCGGAACAGTAAAAAGAACGCGCTGATAACGGGAGCCAGCATAGGTGGACTTGTGACAGGCTTTGCCGCTTTTCAGTCGTTGAAAACCAATCAGGCGCGTACACTTGTTACGTATGGACTCACCCTCACGTTTGCGGCTGCCAGTGGGGCGGCCGCCGGTATGCTGGTCGGCTCCGGCATTGGTAATTTGAAGAAGATCGTCATCCGACCGGTAGCGTTTGCGAACCCGGAACAAAGCTTATTTCGGCAACTGGAACCCTTCACGACGCGTTATCAGGAGGACGTGATTAAACGTTTGCCATAAACTTATCAGGAACAACCATGACACCTCAATCAATAAGTGATAAAACCGGTGAAGCCAGTGTAATCATGATGCACTCCGAAGACCTGCTCAACTGGTCGCGGGAGAAGTCGATGTGGCCCATGAGCTTTGGGCTTGCCTGCTGTGCCATTGAAATGATGCAGGCCTTTGCGGCCAGTTACGACCTCGAACGGTTCGGTATTTTCCCGCGCCCTTCCCCCCGCCAGTCCGATATTATGATTGTGTCGGGGACGGTTACCTTTAAAATGGCCGACCGTATCCGCCGTCTCTACGAGCAGATGGCCGAACCTCGTTACGTTATTTCAATGGGCTCATGTTCTAACTGTGGCGGCCCCTATTGGCAGCATGGCTACCATGTGGTAAAAGGGGTCGATCGAATTATACCAGTCGATGTGTATGTACCAGGTTGCCCTCCGCGTCCTGAAGCCCTCATTGACGGCTTCCTGAAATTACAGGAGAAGATACGGACCGAACACCCTCTTTCGACGAAGGCTCTTCCAGAATAGGGATATGAACGCTAGCCGCCTGGCGAGATTACGATTAACTTAAAAATGCCTGTTGAACGATTTTTAGCCAGCTGATACCCCTAGCCCTGAACCATTGATCTAAAAAACGTGAATTCAATCCAGACCTCCTTCCGGCAAATGCTACAGTCGTCCAGACTTCTGTGGCTGATTTACGGTGTCACACTGGCTCTGGGATTAGTCGTTGCGCTACCCTTTTACAACACCCTTAAGGCAGAAGATCAGGATTCGATGG
Organism: Spirosoma aerophilum; assembly: GCF_054782495.1. Lineage (NCBI taxonomy): Bacteria > Pseudomonadati > Bacteroidota > Cytophagia > Cytophagales > Cytophagaceae > Spirosoma > Spirosoma aerophilum. The sequence continues at coordinate 85,428 of NZ_BAAGSJ010000001.1, forward strand.
CTTTTTTGAATTTGCTGAACGGGTTTGACTATACCATTTTTTCAGACTTCATGCATCGGAGCGCCCAGACCCTCTCCCCTCTCTTGAGCGTTGGGCGCTGGTTAGGGCTGTTATACATGGTGCTGAGTGTCTTTTTTGCGGGTGGCATTCTGCTTCGCTTTTCCCAGCCCCACAACTATTTTAGTAATGGCCTTTTCTGGCAGGGGTGCGCGCATTATATGGGAAGGTTTATGCGGCTCTTCGGTGTTACCCTGCTGTTTGTGGTCGTGGGCGGTGGTCTCTGGCTGATTATTGGCTCTCTGGTCAGTGTGGCCGTAAACGATTCCTTTACCGAGCGCGGGCTGTTCTGGATCGGGGCTGGCTTCTTTGCCCTGTTTGCCCTGACAGCCACGTTATTTCTCTGCATTGGCGATTACGCCAAGGTCATCATGTTTCGGGAAGATGAAACGAATGCTTTTCGGGCGTTTGGCCGCGCCGGTCGACTCGTCCTACAGAATCCCGGCCGGACGTTTGGTCTCTACGGGTTGCTGATTCTGTTAGGAACCGCCCTGTTTGGTATCTACTTTCTGCTCGATGAAGTCATTACGGCCAGCAACTGGCTGACCATTAGCATCCTGTTTCTCATTCAGCAAACGCTGATTTTTGCCCGTGTTGGCTTAAAGGTCTGGTGGTTAGGAACCGCCTACGTAAGTTATCAAACGCTGCCTAAACCCATTCCTGTTAGTCTGCCAGTGCCTGTGGTTGTTCCAGCGAACGAGTCAGATGGCGAAATCCCATTAAGTCCTGTTGAGTGATACGCCTGTTGGCAAAACACAGCGGTTACCTGATCACTACCTTACCAATTCCACTGAATGCCCCATTTAGCCAGAATCATCACCGACAGAACGGTGTAAGCGGCCAGCGCCAGATATGTTCTGGGATTCATGAATTTAGGAAAAAATACAGCAAGTATGTAGCCTAAGAAGGGCCAGGGATGAACGAGGTACCGATCGAAAAAAGGGTGATTCCCACCAACAAACGCCTGCGAAACGAAAAAGGCAATCACAAAAACGATTGAAAACACCAGACCACGATCCGTAAAATCCCCTCGTTGGCCATACTCGATCAGTCGCTCCGTAACAAATGCCAGACTCAGCAGACTTAACGTGTAAATAACAAACATACCCAATGAAAGCGCCAGGCTTCCGTGCGCCGTTAACCACGCCAGGGTATGTTCAATGGGGCCGCTGAACACGTCATTCACAGACGACGAATCGTGGAAAAGATTAATTCTGAGCACAGCCAGTACCAGGCTTACCCCCAATGAAAACAGGAGTACATAACGGGTTTCTTTCAATCGCCATTGTGCATTGACCAGCACGGCCGGTGCCATATAGATACCAATCAGCGCCAGAGAAGAAACCGGCCGGAACGCATTAAAACTAACGCCCGATCGCAACTTCGACCATTGGTGAAAAGCAGGTGGTGTGAGTCCGCCCCACAACACGATCAAACCCACCAAAGGCAACAGGCTTACGGCTATGGACAGGTATAATAACACCTTGTTGGTTGTTAGGCTTTTCAGGCCTTGCTGCACAAAATCCTTCCAGTCGGAAACGAAAAGAACCACTGCCAGCGCTGGCAGCAGCGGAATGTAATAGAAACGGGAAATGGTGGTAATACCCAGCAACAGGCAACCCAGAAAAAAAGGCAGCAAACGCTGAAAACGGGAAATAGACAGGAACAACAATCCCGTAAACAGAAAAATAAACGATGGCCCTTCCGTCATGACGGTTGAGGTGCTCAGAAAAAAGTAGGGAAATGCCAATGTAAATAAGGTAGCTGCCAGCACTTTCTTCTGTAAAGCCGTCGAAAGTGTTTGCAGATGCATAAAGGCCCAAACGGCCAGCAAGGCCAGCACCGCACAGGTGATTAACCGCAGACCAACGTACGTAATTCCGGGAACCAGCCACATCCAGAAGGCAAACCAGATATGACTGGAAACCCCCGTTGGGGGCACATGATTGTATAATGTATCCAGGTCTACACCAAACCGGGCAAAAGGCTTGCTGGACTCCATATGAAAATCCTCATCCATAACACCCCATTTAACCACAACAGCGAGTACGGCGGCAATGACTAGATAGACAAGGCAACTGGTTAAAAAATACTGACGGTAGGCTTTCCGGTCAGTATGTACAGATGTATGCGATAGATTGGATTCAGCGGTTGATAGTTTCATCAAGCTCTTTAAAAATGAATTGGTCAAAATTAATAGATTGCCTGTTAATCGACACGGTTAACCCATTTGTTGTTTGGTCCCTGACAGCCAATAGAAGGGAGCTGTTCTGATCTAATGAGGCCCACCTACACCGTGTGCGTCTTCGGCGTGTATGCGGTTGGAATAATGATTCGCGTTGTCTACCGCTTTCTACACAATCTTCTTTGGTCATTTCGTATAATTGCAGAACTGTTTCGCCCTTTAATCTTTGATTTTGCCGTATGGCTGTTCCTACTGTCTCGTCTAAACCGACATCTTCTCATACCAGTTTGTTTGGACTGCCCGTTATCGTGGCCGCTCTGGGTTACTTTGTTGATATTTATGACCTGCTGCTTTTTGGTATTGTTCGCGTACCCAGCCTGAAAGACCTTGGCCTCACTCCCGACGAGATCTCTACGGTGGGCGCCAGTATCCTGAACTGGCAAATGGGTGGGCTACTGCTGGGCGGTATTCTGTGGGGTATCATTGGCGACAAGCGTGGACGGCTTTCTGTTCTGTTTGGCAGCATCATTACGTATTCCATTGCCAACATCGCCTGCGGCTTTATCAAGCACGTTACGTTCATGGACCCGACGACCTACTATGCCCTGATGCGCTTTGTAGCGGGTATTGGTCTGGCCGGAGAGCTGGGTGCGGGCATTACGCTGGTCAGCGAAGTCTTGCCGAAAGAGAAGCGCGCGATTGGCACATCGCTCGTGGCGGGTATTGGTTTGTTTGGCGCGGTGGTTGCCTACTTTACCGTTAAATGGTTCGACTGGCAAACAGCCTTTCTGGTTGGTGGCGGCTTAGGTATCGGCCTGCTGTTACTGCGGGTAGGTGTGGTCGAATCGGGCATGTTCAAAAACGTGACGGACCAGAAACACGTCAACCGGGGCGACTTCCTTTCCTTTTTTACCAACGCCAACCGGTTTAGCCGCTACATCAAGTGCATTGGCATTGGCTTACCCACCTGGTTTGTGATCGGCATTCTGGCTACGTTCAGCAACGAGTTTGGGAAGGCGCTGGGCGTTGCGGAGGAGATCCAGCCGGGCCTCGCCATTATGTGGTGTTATGTGGGCCTCGCCGTGGGTGACCTTTCCAGTGGCTTCATCAGCCATGCGCTCAAATCCCGCAAAAAAGGAGTTGCCTTGCTAATGGCCGTTGCGCTGGTCTTCAGCCTGATCTATCTGTTCACCGGCACCAAGTCGGCCACTATGCTGTATGGGCTTTGCCTGGCAATGGGCTTCGGAATTGGATATTGGGCTATGTTCGTGACCATTGGTGCCGAGCAGTTTGGGACGAATATTCGCGCTACAGCCGCCACTACAGTTCCCAATATGGTGCGCGGGCTGGTCATTCCCATGACCCTGTCGTACCAGGCCCTTAAACCATCGCTGGATATTATCAACGCCGGTGCCGTTGTCGGGCTGGTCTGCTTTATTCTCGGTTTCTACTCCATCCTGACCATCCCCGAAACCCACGGCAAGGATCTGGATTATTTAGAAGAGTAAATTGAGAGGGAGAAGGGACGAGAGGGAATAAAGGGACGATGGAAAAGGCTATACCTATCATCCTCTTTTCTTCCTCTCCTCCCCTTCGTCCCTTTCTCCCTCTTTTCCCTTTACCTCCTCCCTCATTTCATGCAAACCCTCTCCCCTCCCCGCATTTCGTTTCGTCCATTATTTGCTCTGCCCGTTATTGTATCGGCCTTAGGTTTCTTTGTGGACGTATACGACATGCTGATTTTCAGTATTGTTCGGGTGCCGAGTTTGCAATCACTGGGCCTGTCTGAAGCGGAGGTTTCTCAGGCAGGAACATTTATTCTTAATTGCCAGCAGGCAGGTTTGGTGATCGGTGGTTTTTTGTGGGGTGCCCTGGGCGACAAACGGGGGCGCATGTCGGTGTTGTTCGGCAGCATCGTTACCTATTCCCTAACCAACATCGCCTGCGGGTTTGTGCAGGATGTAAATACCTATGCCTTGTTGCGCTTCATTGCGGGTGTAGGTTTATCGGGCGAAATTGGGGCGGCCATCGTTCTCGTCTCCGAAATTTTGCCGAAGAATATCCGCAGTTATGGCTCGTCGATCGTGGCGGGTATTGGCTACCTGGGGGCGGGTGTCGCTTACTTCACCGTCGAGTACTTCAACTGGCGAACGGCTTTCTGGGTTGGTGGCGGCATGGGCATTGCGCTGCTGCTCCTGCGGGTAAGCGTGTTCGAATCGGGCGTGTTCAGCCGTATGAAGGACAAGCACAAAGAAGTGAGCCGGGGTAATTTTCTTTATTTCTTCAGCAGCTGGCCACAGGCCGTCAAGTACCTTCGCTGCGTGTCGGTGGGCGTTCCCACCTGGTTTATTGTCGGTATTCTGGCCACGTTTGCCAACGAGTTCGGTCAGGCGCTGGGTATTGCGGAAGTCGTGAAGCCGGGGCGATGCGTCATGATGGTGTATGTCGGGCTGGCGGGTGGCGATTTGCTGAGCGGCCCGTTGAGCCACTGGCTGCAATCGCGTCTGAAAGCGATTACGGGTTTGTTGATCTTCAGTTCCCTGTGTAGCGGGGTGTATCTGTTCGGCGGCATTCACACCGCGGGCGGCTTATACGCAATCTGTTTGCTGGCGGGCTTTTGCACGGGCTACATTGCCATGTACCTGACCATGGTAGCCGAACTCTATGGCACGAACCTGCGCAACACAGCCACGACCTCCGTACCCAGCGTAGTGCGGGGCACGCTGATTCCGATGACGCTGCTTTTTCAGGCCTTAAAGCCGTCGATGGGGACTTTACTGGCCGCCGGGTTGCTCGGCATCATCGTTTATGGGGTAACCTTCTGGTCGCTAAGCCGGATGGATGAGACGTTTGGGCGGGATCTGGACTACGTAGAATGAGCCGGAACCGCTCATCATTTTTCTTAACCGTTGCTCCAGAACGACAGCGTTGACGGGGCCTCTGTGCATCATTGGGTTGACAGCTAAAGGTAATCACTTAAACAGATCAACCCAATGAAAACTTCCTTCAAATTACTCGCCAGTGCCCTAGTCTTATCGCTCACCATAGCCGTTTCATCGCCCGTTTTGGCCGAAGACCCCCACGGTCAAAACAAAGTATTTGCGGCCGTCATGTTTCCCGCAGCTAAAACATCGACACTCTGGTTGTGTCTGGAAAAGTATAAATCAGAAAGTAAGATTGACCTGTCGCTCGTTAATGAACGGGGTGAGCTGCTGTTCCATGAAACGGTATGTGGTAAGAAAAGCAAACAGAATGCCTATCGCCAGAAATTCGACATGAGTGAGTTGGGCGATGGCACCTACACCTTTCGTATATGGGCGGGCGATCAAAAAGAAGAACGCACTTTTAAGATCACAACGCCATCCGTAGCAGAAACTCAGCCTACACGACTGATCGCCATTAAATAAGGTAATCTACTGATACACAAAAGGCGCGGAATGGACTCCGCGCCTTTTGTGTATCAGTAGATTGCATGGTTATCCTGGTCGTTGGCCTCCAAAGCAACACTTGTTTGACAAATCTTGAAATGATTTTATCCTAGAGTAAGCCTATTTGGAGAAATAATTGCTTTTTTACAGGCTAATTGATGAAACTAACTTCCTGCGTGTTGCAATGAACCAACTTAACCAAACAGATTACATAATTTTCTTTCTGTACTTCATTGGCGTATCCTCTTACGGGTACTGGATTTACAAACGAAAACAGACGACCAAGCTTGAGACTAAAGACTTTTTTCTGGCTGAAGGATCGCTGACCTGGTGGGCAATCGGAGCCTCCATGATCGCGTCGAACATCTCCGCCGAGCAGTTCATCGGTATGTCGGGTAACGGCTTCACCTTTGGCGTTGCTATTGCCGTTTACGAGTGGTTTGCGGCTCTGGCCCTGATTATTGTGGCAGTCTGGTTTATGCCCATCTACCTCAAAAACCACATTTACACCATGCCGCAGTTTCTCAAAACGCGGTATAACGAAACGGTTAGTCTAATCATGGCCGTTTTCTGGCTGTTCCTTTATGTATTCGTAAACTTAACCTCTATTCTGTTCCTGGGCGCGCTGGCCATCAGCACCCTGGTTGGGGGCGACTCGTTCCATGCGATTGTAATTGGGCTCAGTATTTTTGCCATCGTCATTACGCTGGGCGGTATGAAAGTAATTGGCTATACCGACGTAATTCAGGTAGCGGTTCTTATCATTGGTGGCCTGGTAACCTCCTACATCGCGCTTACGCTGGTGAGCCAGAAATTTGGCCTTGGCAATGATATTCTCGCCGGTTTCTCGTCGATGATGGCTGACGCGGATGACCACTTCCACATGATCTTTGAGAAGCCCGGTCCCAACACCTCGCAGGTCGACATCAACAAATACCTGACCCTGCCCGGTCTGGCGATGTACTTTGCCGGTATCTGGATCGTAAACCTGAACTACTGGGGCTGTAACCAATACATCACCCAACGCGCACTCGGTGCTGACCTGAAAACGGCCCGTACGGGTATCCTCTTCGCGGCCCTGCTGAAAATATTTATGCCATTGATCGTGATGTTGCCGGGTATTGCGGCTTACGTACTTTACAAGAACGGCAGTCTTCAGAATGAAATGGCACCGGGTGGTAAACTCCTTGCCGACAACGCCTACTCGGCCATTCTGTCGTTCTTGCCAAACGGCCTGAAAGGTCTGTCGATGGCCGCATTGACGGCGGCTATTGTAGCCTCCCTGGCCGGTAAAGCAAACTCGATCTCGACCATTTTCACGCTCGATATTTATCAGAAGTACATCAAAAAGGACGCTAGCCAAACCCAACTGGTGTGGGTTGGCCGGATCACTATTTTTGCCGCTATGCTGCTGTCTATCGGGCTCACCTGGCAGGATACGCTGGGTATTGGCCGCGAAGGTGGATTTACGTTCATTCAGAAGTACACAGGCTACCTGAGTCCGGCTATTTTCGCCGTGTTCCTGTTAGGCTTTTTCTGGAAGCGCACCACCGGTACCGCAGCCGTGGCGGGTATTCTGGGTGGTTTTGGCCTGGCCGTGCTGTTCAACAACTTCGCTCCATCGCTGTTTGGCAACGAAACCATTCTCTACACCGCGTATCCAAACGGAAACGGTGGGTATGAAATCCCTTTCCTGATCTGCATGGGCTGGGCGTTTGTGTTTACGATCCTGATGATGGTTGCCATTAGTCTGGTCGGACCGGCTATCAACCCAAAAGCATTTGTTATCGATTCAAGCATGTTCCGTTTGGCACCCTCTGCCACAGCGCTGGCCGTTATTATCGTGATGCTCATCACGGTGCTATACGTTCGGTTCTGGTAGAGATTTTTTAGGACACAGATTATACGGATGGAACGGATTTTTATGGATGAAGCTACTTAACGCTTCACCGTTATCCGTTCCATCCGTATAGTGTTTACTAATGTCAATAAACTATGCCCAACCTACTTCATCGTGAACTGACCGAAGCTATTATTGGCATCTACTATGATGTTTTCAATGAATTGGGCTATGGCTTTTTGGAACGTGTCTATCAGAACGCGATGTATGCAGAACTGAAAAATGAAGGATTTAACGTAACTGCTCAACAGCGAATCAAAGTGCATTATAAAGGTCTGCTAGTTGGCGATTACTATGCCGATTTACTTATCGACAACTATGTCATACTCGAATTAAAAGCTGCAGAGTCGCTCGCAGAAGAACACGAAGTGCAGTTACTGAATTACCTCCGAGCTACTGATGTGGAAGTCGGTCTGCTACTCAACTTTGGTAAAAAGCCGGAGTTCAAACGTATAGTCTATACCAACGATCGAAAGAGGTTAAAAACCGGCTAAGGCAACTATAATAAGTGAATTGCTATAGGAAGCAAATCGGTAACTATCTGTATAATCCGTTAAATCTGTGTTCCTTTTTGGTGCATTTGTCTGTTACTTATGCCAACATCTTCAATGTCACCCGTTTCGATACGCCCATTATTTGCCCTCCCCGTCATTGTGGCCGCCCTGGGCTATTTTGTCGATGTATATGACCTGTTGCTGTTTAACATCGTTCGGGTACCCAGCCTGAAAGAACTGGGTATGTCCGAAGCCGACATTTCCCTCATTGGCGGCAAAATCCTGAACTACCAGCAAGCCGGTTTATTATTGGGCGGTATACTCTGGGGAATTCTAGGCGATAAACGCGGACGCCTGTCGGTCTTGTTTGGCAGTATCATTACCTACTCACTGGCTAATCTGGCCTGCGGATTCGTACACGACCCTGAACTATATGCCTGGCTTCGGTTTGTAGCAGGTCTGGGACTGGCGGGTGAGCTGGGGGCAGGCATTACGCTGGTCAGTGAGATTCTGCCGCCTAATCTGCGCGGCTATGGCTCATCGCTGGTAGCCAGTGTCGGGCTGCTGGGTGCTGTTGTCGCCTACTTTACCGTGACGCTTTTCGACTGGCGGACAACCTACTTTATTGGTGGTGGACTGGGGCTTGGTTTGCTGGTGCTCCGGGTGAGTGTCCTCGAATCCGGCATGTTCAAACGAGTACAAGGCACCAATGTAAGTCGGGGGAATTTTCTGGCTTTATTCAATAGCCGGTCAAAGATCCTGCGTTACTTCCGCTGCATGGGCATTGCCCTCCCAACCTATCTGGTGATTGGTATTCTGGCCACCTTCGGCAACGAATTTGGCAAAGCCATTGGCCTTACCGAGTCCATTCAACCCGGCCGTTGTGTGATGTTTACGTATGTGGGCACCGTTATTGGTGATCTAACAAGCGGTATTCTGAGTCAATATTTGCGGTCACGCCGGAAAGCGATTGGCCTGATGATGAGCCTGACGTTTGTTTTCGTCGTGATTTATCTGTTTGGCGGCATCAACTCCACCGGTGCGTTTTATGGCCTTTGTCTTGCAATGGGTTTTGGTATTGGCTACATCGCCATGTTCCTGACAATTACGGCCGAGAGCTTTGGTACCAACCTCCGCGCTACGGCCACCACCTCCGTTGCCAACAATGTGCGCTCGACTACCCTGATCAGCATTCCGGCTTTCCAGGCCATGAAGCCTCACCTTGGTGTTCTGGAATCAGCCGCCATCGTAGCGTTTGTCTGCTTTGCACTGGGGTACCTGTCGCTGGCAACGATGGAAGAGACGTATGGCAAGGAGCTGGATTATACGGAGTAGTGCCCCATTGATTGTATGCTGATAAACAGTTTAAAAGTGCCAGACAAGTTGGGTTTGGATGCCAATACTGTACGAATGGTAACGGGTAAATTTGTACAGCAGATCATCGGCTGGCTGATGGTGACCCAAAGACTTGCTTGCTTTTACTGACAGATACTGACTTCTTTTGAAAACTTGATTTGAATGACCCGTTCATCGGTGGCCTGACCCGCGTTGATGATGATTGGATTGAAGCCATTGTAATCTACACCTGCTTCATAATCAGCATTGGGTTCCAGGCCAACCAGTTTGCCCTTTCCACTGGTCAGGAATGACTGCTGCCAGTTGTTTGTACCAACCTTGCGATACTTAACCCAGGCACTGGGCGTAATCTGTATGTCAGGTTTGTTCTCGCAGAAGGCACTGATGGCCACGTTGAGATCAATCAGGTTTGGTGGATACGTAACGCTAACGGTATGGTTGCCACAAAACGCACTGACGGTCGATGTGCCAATGAGTTTGCCGTCGGGCGAGAACAGATCGAGTCGGGCAGAACCCGCAAACGGTCTTGGAAAAGTAATTTTATTATCCGTCGTTGAGCCACTCTGATAAAGCTGATCGCCATTGTACAGCGCCCAGTTCAGCGGTTTTCCGTCTGGCTTGCCAGAAATGGCCCATTGCGCCCCATCGGCACAACTCGAACTCCTCGGCGACCAGAAAGCCAGATGATAACCCGACAAATGGGTAACGGGAATCGTCACATACAAGGCGTTACCCTCCTGCTTCACGGCAACATCCCGCTCGTAGGTCCATTCGCCGGTGAGGTCATTGTAGCTAAATACCGGCACCAGATCACCCGGTCTAATCTTCTGCCCCGTTTCAGGATTATTCAGGTTCTTCTCTAGACCCGCTTTCACCGTAATGGGCTGGCTGAAGGTCGAAACGACCTGACCGCTTGCATTGGCTAACTCAATGGCAATAAAACCTGCCGTGGCAAATGTGCCATCGGCGTTGGTGTTCCCCTGATCATCCTTGTTAACGCGCGTGGTAAAACCGCCCGGGAAAGCCCGCAATGATGTTTCCAGTTGGCTGGAAAACTCCGCTACCTGAGCGGTTAGATTACCGGCTACGGGCTGTCCCTTCGCATCTTTGAGCTGGGTGTTGGCCGGTATCTGCACCGTAACGCTGGAAGTCATCGAGCTATTGACGGGGGTTGTTATTGTTTCATCCGATTTGACCATACCCGTCGCTGACGTTTCAACCACATCCTGCCGGATCATGACCCCTGCCGCCGGAGCCGTTTCCTTAACCATCCGGATTTCGAACGGCTCCGGCTTGGCTTTATCAATAAACAGGTAGATGCTGGAAGCAATGTAACCGGGGGCATCGACTACAATTCGTAATTCGGCCGGTTTGCCTGCCGAAGCTACCGTACCTTTCAACCCCAGAAATAAGTCGGCTTTGGCACTTTTGAACGATGTTGTTGCCACGCCTTCATACGTCAGCACTCGGCTGGCATCCGGCCCGTAAATCGTCACCTGAATGGGAACCGTGAGCGAAAGACCCGTTTTAGCGTCGACAACCAGCCCTTGGAGAGCCGTGGGCGATGGCTCGTAGTTGATCTTGAATACCACTCCTTTGAGCGGATCAAGTTGTTGTATATCCTTGATGTCCTGACAACCTGCCACCAAAGCCGCCATACCGATTGATGCGGCTATTCCTTTTAACCGGTGCAGCACACCGATATATTTTTTAATAAGCATAGCTGTAGATTTAAAAACGGGTGGATACGAGGTTGTACGACAGGCCCAGGCTAATGACAGGGTAATATTTCAGCGGCTTCAGGTTATTTTCTATAACGGGACCCTGATCGCTGGAGGGCTCCAGCATACCCGTCGTAACGAACGTGATGGAGGGCGATTGCTGATAGAACAGACCGACATCAGCCGTGAACTTGAGTCGATTCCGTAGAAAAGGATGTCCCCAGCCAAGGCCCACATAAGGGGCGACTTTGTTAAAGTTAGCCGTACCACTCACCGTTCCAACCTGCTCTATGGTGAAAACCACGTCATTGAAGCGGACGTCTTTAATAGGTTTTCCGTTAAAGTTGAGCTGGTTAAGGTTGTAGTAAGCGCCCGTCGTCAGCCGAAAGCCAACCCGCTTAAACGGGAAATAATCGACCAGCATGTTGACGGATGATAACTTGACCGTATAATCGAAGCCGAGTTGAAGATTATCGCTGGCTTTACCCGACGTAAGGGTTCCCTGATACGTAAACGAGTTGATACCCGCCCGGACAACCACCTGCCGAAAAACGGATTTAGCTAGTCCAGCCCCAAAACCGGCCGTGCTGGCATGAGCCACCAGGGCAATACCCGGCCTGTAAACGGGTAATGGTGTGGGGGTTTCCCTGATTGATCTGGTTTGTCCAAAACTTATCAGTGATGATAAACTGAATAATAGAACTCGTATATAGAACCGCATAGTGGATAACCGTTTGCGGCAAGATACTCACTATATTTACATTTTACAATTTTCATAAACTTATAATTTACAGAAAAATCATTCGTTAAATTAAATGAGTCGTATTCACGCCGGACATGTCGTGTCGATTATAACAGCCCGGCCTTTTTATTGAACCAGGGGCGTTCCTGTTCCAATTGCCCGGCTAACCGAAATAGAGTGGCTTCATCACCCAGCTTAGCCGCAAACATAACACCAATAGGCAAACCATCGGCCGACCAGTGCAACGGTACCGACATAGACGGCTGCCCGGTCATATTGGTGATAACAGTAAAGGAAATGTAGGACAGCGAACGTTCGGCCAGATCGTTTACGGTTTTGCTGCCCTTCAGGTATTTGAGCCCCCCAACCGAATCGACCAGCTTTAACAGTCGCTGCTCTGAAGCCGTATTTTGGTACGTGCCCGTAGTGATGGGTGAACGAGGTAAAGTAGGTGTCAGAAACAGATCGTAAGTTTCGTGTAGCTGACCCATACTGCGGTTCAGGGTATTCCAGCGACGTTTTTGATAAGCTACATCAGCTGCGGAGAAGGCTTCTGCCAGACGGCCCTGCGCCCAGGTATTCAACTCCACATCGTCACGTCGGACAGGACGCCCCAGATAGTCACCCAGCTCGCGAAGGGTAGCCGCGGTTTCACTCAGAACGGTAACAAAAAAGGCTTCCGTTACCAGTGTCTGCTCATATGGCAAGGGGACTTCTTCTACCGTATGCCCCAGACTTTCAAGCAAACGAACGGTTTCAGTCACGGCCTTTACGCATTCCGGTTCAACGGGTTGCGAGGCAATGAGTGACTGCGTCGAAAAAGCAATGCGTAACTTACCGGGCTCCCGGCCAACCTCTTCCCGAAAAGGACGTTCCGGTGGTGCAATGCCGTAAGGATCACCCGCCAACGACCGATACGTCGGACCGCCCGCAATAACATCCAGCAATCCGGCACTATCCCGAACACTGCGTGTAACGGCATGGCCCACCACCGCACCATTCCACAGCTCACCAAAACGCGGACCGAGTGTCATTCGCCCCCGTGATGGTTTAAACCCAAACAGTCCACAGCAGGAAGCCGGAATCCGAATGGAGCCGCCCCCATCCGATGCCGATGCTGCGGGCACAATACCAGCCGCCACCGCAGCAGCCGATCCGCCACTCGACCCGCCCGGCGAATGCGTCAGTTTCCAGGGGTTGTACGCGGGTCCGTACAGTTTGGACTCGGTATACGGCGTCAGGCCGAACTCCGGCGTATTGGTTTTACCGAAAAACACGAGCCCGGCCGCTTTCAGACGTTTGACGGTTTCACTATCGGTTTCGGAAACATAATTCCGATAGCCAGCACACCCTGATTTCATAGGTGTACCGCCCCACTCCATCTCCAGATCTTTCAACAGAAAGGGGACGCCCCGAAACGGCCCGGTTGTGGGTAATTGACCAGCCATTTCCCGTCCCTTGTCGTACAAAGGTGTGACGATAGCGTTCAACTGGGAATTGACCGATTCGGCCCGGGCAATGGCCGTTTCCAGCAATTCAGCAGGTGTCACCTCACCCGAACGAACCAGCTCAGCTAAGGCCGTAGCATCGTGTTTGATGTATTCTCCAAAAGACAGGGTTTGTGGGCGGGACGTTTGCATACCAGGCTCTGAGTTTTGCGTAAGATACTACTCTTTCAATGTACGTCAGTAAACACTGGTCAAACATTTAGGAAACCCCTTCGGTTAGATTTTTACGTTAATCGCCATTATGCATCGTTCATTCCAGATTCAGCTTGCTACCGATAAAACAGCCACTGTGGTGACACACCTGCTGGCCATTGATGAAGTCATTGGTCTGGCCCTTTCTCCCGGCACATCACAGAAGCCGATAGGCGATGCGATATCCGTGCAGTTGCTCAATACAGGATCCGACAAAGTCTTACGCACACTGGCCGAATGTTGTGGCGACTCCCCTTACATGGTCAGTACCGCATTGACAGAAAGTATCATTGAGCCAAATCAGGCGGAGAAACTTGAAAACGATGCCGACGAAGCTATCTGGGAAGAGATCGAGTCCGGTATGCGGCATCAGGGCCGCGTTACCCCTAACTTCGTGATCCTGATGGGGTTGGGAGGCATTATGGCAACCATTGGCATCGTATCGGAGCCAACCCGCCAGATTATGCCGTTTGTGGCAGCCGCGATCCTTGCCCCGGGATTCGAACCCGTTGCCGGCATGGCCCTGTCGGTCGTATTGCAGCGCTGGCTGGTGCTGGGCAGAGCGGTAAAATCAACCCTGATTGGCTATACCATCCTGATTGCGGCATCTGCCCTGACGTTTCTCTTTTTACAGGCAATTGGCGAAACCAGTGTCCGTGCATTTGTTGCCAGCGACGAAGCACACCATCTGGCGCATCCAACGCCAGCCGACACGCTCCTGTCAATTTGTGGAACGCTGGCTGGTGCCATTATTTTGTCGTCGTTCCGAAAGAGTGTTATTGCCGGTGCGTTAATTGCCATGGTCATTATTAACGCAGCGGCCATGATTGGTATAAGCGTAGCAGCCGGTCGGTATGATCTGGCCCTGGAAGGTTTGCAGCGCTTTGGTTTCGATGTACTGCTGATCCTGTTATCCTGCGGTCTGGTATTCTGGAGCAAGCAACAATTTTTTCACCACCGCCGACCCGTGGCGTAAGAACTGATGGCGCGAGGCCGGAGCCTCGCGCCATCAGTTCTTACGCCATTACTGTTTCGCAACGGCTACCCCAATCTTGGAATCAGCCGTGCCGTAGTACAAAAACCACTTACCCCGAAACGGCACCATTCCTTCCAGAAAACAAACCTGATTGACCTGACCCACCATCTCATAAGGCTGGTCGGGCTTGATAAAATACGTCTCCGACCGGTCGAGAAGCTTGGTGGGGTCGTTGGCGTCGAACAGGAGTTGCCCACCGGCATAAGCGCCTTCGGGCAGGGTTACGTCGCCATTTTTTGCGTCGTTCATGCCATTATAAATCAGCAGGATTCCCTTCGGCGTAAGCATGGCAAACGGACCCGGTTCGATCAGCCGGACATCGTGTTTTCCTTTGCGTGACTCAGCCGCCACCGTTGGCTGGCCGGTAGTCGATTCGAGGGGTGTCCAATGCAAAAGATCGTCGGAGGTAGCCAGACGGAGCTGGGGTTGATCGCCCCAGTACATCCAGTATTTTCCATTGATCTTTTGAGCCACCAGTCGGCTTCCGATTCGTTTGCAGACAATAGCCCCCGATTTTGACCAGCTGTTTCGGTATTTCCCGTTATCGACATCCCCAAAAATTAACCCCTGCTTGTTCCATTTCATCAAGTCGCGGGAAGTAGCCACGCAAAGCCGGGCTTTGTCGCCGTCGTAAGAGGTGTAGGTCATCACGTACACGCCGTTGGGACTTTCGACAATGCGCGGATCTTCGCAGCCCCCCATCCATTCGTACACCTTCATGGGGTCGTTGTCAGGGTAAAACACCGGCTTTGGCATGCGTTTGAAGTGAATGCCATCGTCGCTGACGGCCAGGCCCAGGCGTGATGTTCCACCTACGGCCCGAACGGTATCTTCGGCCCGGTAGATCATGTACACTTTGTTGTTGCGCACCACGGCTGCCGGGTTGTACACGTCTTTTTCTTCCCAGCGGACATTTTTTTTCTGAACCGGGCAGAAGAATTCCGTGCTGGCTTTGGCGTCTAAAATGGGATTATGCGCATTTTCTTTTTGAAACGGGCCGAGCATCCAGGGCTTTTCGGGTTTCGGCTGGGCCAGGAGTAAGCCCGGCAGGAAAAGTAATAATAACGTGAAGCGCTGCATTTTTGAGTTAATCCGTAAAACTTTGTTCATTCAGGTATGCCTCTGTCTGTAGCAAGAATTCTTTAGCATATTCGATGCTTTCTTCAGCTTCTTGTTGTGTGATATCCCGACTAAAATCATAGTCAGCCGTCTGCCTCAGACTGAAACTTCTGCTTAACAGTTTATTCATGTTTTTTGAGAGAATTGCTCAGTGCGTACAAAATTCAGATTAAATGTATAGCTTAATCCCGAATGAGTATTGGCATACAAATCCTTCAAACGAAGAATGGCGTTATCCGCATCGAAGATAGCATAGTAAGCCCGGTTTGTTACGCTATTATATCGTTTCTCTCTACACAGCAATTCAGCATCCGATAAGTTATCGTAAGCACGAGACATGAGCACTTTAACCTCATCATTCATAGCAATTTTCCTTCCTTGCGAACATTACGATAAAAGAGGAAATTATTTGACAGGTATGTTTCTTCGGTCGTTGGCATGAATGAAATCAATCGATCGTATTTATCAAAAAGACGCACTATGGTATCAGTTGTAATTTCTATTTCCTCTAACCGCTTTAGTTCACGATCCTTTAATACGACCATAAAGTCCACATCTGATTCAGGCTGAAAATCGCCACGGGCATATGAACCGTATAAAATAACTTTGGCCAAACGCTCACCATATAACTCCTCCATAGCCTGTTTAAACTCACTAGTCAGCGCGTTTAGATTTAAGGTTGTCTCACTCATTTTGCCACTACTTTTTTGCCTAACTTTTCTTCTGATACAGGCTGCACAGGGTCTTCCGGCTTTAGCGCGGTCAGTGGCCCTTCAAACCAGCGGGCCCGCTGCTGACGGCCCGCTTCATCGTCCAGTTCCAGCAGTCGAATACCGCCGGGCTGATCGGGAGTGGGTTCTTCATAGCCAATAAGTAAGCCAACCCAGGCCAGATACTCGTTTAGTTTTCCTTCGAGGGGCTGGTTACCAAAAATACACAAATCATAATACCAGGCCAGCGATTCGCCCGCTACCGATTCCGTAATGGTACAGTAATCGTCCAGTGTATAGCCAATGAAAGGTTTACCGAATCGCTCCCACATCAGACGCATTACGTCGTCCAGTGAACGGGCGTGGTTAGTCAGTTGACGAATGTGCAGATCCAGAATCAAGGCCGCAATGGCTCCTTTATGGTACACGGACACTTTACGGTCGGGCACCCCCTTGTCGTACCCATCGAGCCACAAATCCCAGGACGACTCCGTCAGTGACTGAAACGCCCGTCCATTATTTTCAAAATGACGTTTACACAAAACCTGCAACTCTTTCAAATAGGCCTCATCGGTAAAAACCCCCGACTGCCGCAGCATCAGGTCGCCGTAATAGGTTGTTACCCCCTCGGCGACAAAGCAGGTAGTGAAGTAGTTTTCTTTGGTGAAGTCATACGGCAGTAATTCGGTGGGGCGTATTCGGATGATGTTCCAGGCGTGAAACAACTCGTGCGACGATACCCCCAGCAAATCCTGATATAGCCCCTCACCCTCGTCATTCGGCCCAAGCACCAGCACCGTTGAGTTACGATGTTCAACACCATGATAATACGGAACCGGCAACACCAGTGTCAAGAAATGGTATTCCTTTTCGGGAAACTCGCCGTAGAGTTCGATCTGCCTGGCTGAAAACCGGCTAAAGTCGTCGATGATGCGTTCGGTATTGAACGTCAGATCACCATCCGTCCGTCGACCACCCTGAATCCAGACATGAAACGTGACCCCGTCCAGTTCATATTGGATATCCTGAATTACCGGGGCCGCGATGAGCGGGCAGTCGACCAGTTCGTAAAAATCCGTTGCCAGAAGTGTTCTTATTCCGGTTTGCGTATGATCAGCTTCTGACAGGCCACAGGCCACTGTCCAGCTGTCTGGGATGGCTAACTCCAGCGTGCAGGGTTCCGAAATGCGGCCTTCGGTATAAACGCAGAGGTTGACCGGATTGACATACAACAGGGTATCGCTGATAAAGCTCGTACCCGCATTGAGTTGATTAGGCGTTGCCACCAACGCGTAATAGTTGTAGCGGACAGTTAACTCAGTAACCCCATCGGTCTGTATCCGCCAGCGATCTTTGGTAATTTTGTGAAAAATAAGTGATTTCCCTTCGCCATCAACCACCTCAAATCGCTGGATATTTTTTGCAAACTGCTGCAGTTCATACCGTCCCGGACGCCAGGCAGGCAATTGAATGTCAACCTCTGCTGTTGAAATACCGGTCAATAAAGCGTCAACAGCGATATAATGGGGATGAGTAGGGTCGGCAGACAGGCGATAACGCATAGAGGTAGAGGCTGATTATTCGTACAAAAGTAACTACCAGCTAATCAAATCGTTTTTCTGAATTGGGGCTTGGTAAAATGAGGCTGTTCCCGTATCTTTGCGGACTCATTTGGAAAAATAAAGGTTTTAGGGATTATATATCATGAAAAGAACGTACCAACCATCAAACCGGAAGCGGAAAAACAAACACGGCTTCCGCGAGCGGATGGCTACTGCTAATGGCCGTCAGGTTCTAGCTCGCCGTCGTGCCAAAGGTCGCCACAAGTTGACTGTCTCTGACGAGAAAAAAGGCGAACGCTTTAAAATTTAATTAGTGGGTACCGGAGCCGCCTATGCGGTCGGCTCCGGTACCAGCCTCCCATGCCGCAAACCTTTACGAAATCCGAACGGCTTTGTAGCAAAAAAATTCTGGGCGAATTATTCAAAAAGGGTAGTGCTTCCGTGCGGACGTTCTACCTTTTTCCGTTTCGGGTGCTTTATATCCCACAGCCTGAAACCGATTCTGTCGGCGAGCCGCCCCTGCCCGCTATTGTCATTACCGTTCCCAAACGTACCTTCAAAAAAGCCGTTGACCGTAATCAGATTCGCCGTCGGGTACGGGAAGCGTATCGGCTCAACAAGCTCATTTCCAGCCCGGAGAAACAATCCCCCGCCTACATTGCCTTTCTTTATACCGCCAAACAAATAATTTCGTTTGAAGAGATAGAAAAAGGTATGAAATTAGCTTTAAAGAAAATGTAGAATGAAGACGGGGCCGCCCGAGCGGTGTAAAGTGAAGAGTATTCCCAACAAGGAGTCTGTTCTATCGCTTCAGGTCTTTATTCTCCATGCTTCACTCTATATTCTTCACTCAATTTATGCGCTTCTCTAAACGACTTACCCTGTTAGCCTCTTCCGCCCTTGTTGCGGGTGGCATTGGCTTCTTTTCGTTTAAAACCGACGACCGGTTTTTCGAGATAGCCCGCAACCTCGATATCTATGCCACCCTGTTCAAGGAACTCAATCTCTATTATGTAGATGAGGTGAATCCAAACCGCATGGTGAAGACCAGCATCGACGCCATGCTGAAAGCCCTCGACCCGTACACGAACTTCTTCGCCGAAGACGAAATTGAGGATTACATGACCATGACCACCGGCCGCTACAACGGCATTGGTGCACTCATCGGTCAACGGCAGGGCAAGAGTATCGTGCTGATGGTGTATGAAGGGACACCCGCTGAAAAATCAGGCCTTCAAATTGGCGACGAAGTACTGAAAGTGGATGGTGTCGACCTTAAATCCCGCAAAGACGCTGACCCCGGGAAACTGCTGAAAGGCCAGAATAACACGGCCGTAAAACTGACCGTTCGCCGATTTGGACAGAAAGATCCGCTCGATCTCAGCGTGATTCGGGATGTGGTAAAAATGACCAACGTGCCCTATTACGGCATGGTCTCCGAAGACGTTGGCTATATTGATCTCAAGGATTTTACAGCAACGGCCTCGCGGGAAGTACGCACGGCGTTTCAGGAGTTGAAGGGTAAGGGCATGAAAAAGCTTATCCTCGACGTTCGCGAAAATCCGGGTGGGTTGCTGAATATGGCCATCGACATTTCTAACATCTTTATTCCAAAGGATTCGGAAGTAGTAACGACGAAAGGCAAAGTAACCGAGTGGAACAAAACCTACACGGCCATGAACCCACCGCTCGACCTCGACATGCCTATTGCCGTACTGACCAACAACCACAGCGCATCGGCCGCCGAAATTGTGTCGGGGGTGATTCAGGATTACGACCGGGGCGTCTTGATTGGGCAGCGTACCTACGGCAAGGGCCTTGTACAAACCACCCGCGAACTGTCGTTCAATACCAAGTTGAAAATCACGACAGCCAAGTATTACATTCCCAGCGGACGCTGTATTCAGGCTATCGACTACAGCCATCGTAATCCCGACGGCAGTGTGGGTAAAATCCCCGATTCACTCAAAACAGCCTTTAAAACCAAGGCTGGCCGGGTGGTCTATGATGGGGGTGGCGTTCTGCCCGATGTTGTGGTGGAAGCGCAGACTCCATCACCTGTGGCCCTCAGCCTGACCAACAAGGGACTTATTTTCGATTACGCCGTAAAATATCGTCACGAGCACGCGACCATCAAACCCGCCCGCGAGTTCCGCCTGACCGATGCCGAATACAACGATTTTGCCAAATGGCTCGGCGACAAGGAATATGATTACACGACACAGGTAGAAAAAGACCTCGGCACCCTCGAAGCATCGGCCAAGAAAGAGAAGTATTTCGACCAGATTCAGGATCAGCTAAAGTCGCTCAAGACCAAGATGTCGCACAGCAAAGATGCCGATCTGAACACGTTCAAGCCTGAGCTTAAAACGCTCCTGGAGCAGGAAATTGCCGGACATTACTACCTGCAAAAGGGCTTGAAAGAAGCCTCCTTCGCTACAGACCCCGAAATGAAAGCCGCTCTTGATTTATTCAAAGACCTTGACCGGTACAAGACGATCTTGAAGGGCAAATAGTATAGAACACAGATTTTTATGATTTTAAGATCAATGATGATTTTTTCTATCATTGGTGAATACTTTACGTCTTTGCTGTGGTTCACGACCAAAATTCAACAATAAACCTACTTCAATATTAGTGGCTCTGAGGTAATTAGTGAGTTGAGCTTCATGCTCAGCCACTAATCCATCAGCGGCTTTCAATTCAACAATTACACAGTTATTGACCACCAAGTCAGCGTAATATAATCCTACTTTTTCTTTTTCATAAAAGACGTCAATAGGTAGTTGCGTAACACACACCAAGCCTACTTTGCGTAGCTCAATGCACATCGCTTTTTCATAAACTTTTTCTAGAAAACCGTAACCCAAAGTATTATAAACCTTATAAAACGATTTTATAATTAACTGAGTAGTTTCGGAGTGCAGATAGTTACTATTCATGGGCATTAAGGTACTTAAAAATCATAAAAGCACCTTAAAAATCATAAAAATCTGCGTTCTATACAATCAGGGCAGTATATACACCATCAACGACCGGGCACCGTGCGCTCCAATCACCAGACTCTGCTCGATATCAGCCGTTTTGGATGGTCCGCAGATAAACGTCCCGAAGCCAGTCTCATCGACTTTTAATCGCTTGTAGGCGTCGTGCATATTGGGCATGATGGTCGATTGCCGGATGATGATCACCAGGTACTGCGTAATCATGGGCGCTACCCGCTGGGGTAACTGACGCTCATCGACCCAGATGGCTGCGTTCTCAGCCACCGCCAATGGCCCTTCGATAATTGCCAGATTGAGCCCCGACAAGTCATGCGGATCGCTGACGTTCATGGTCACATCAGCCAGATCAGCGAGTTCCGGACAGGTGGTCGCTACGCTGGTCATGTTTGGAAATTGCGTTTGCAGCGAAGTGCGGATAGCGGCAAAATCGGCCACAATAAGGGCAGCCCCACCCACAAATGTGAGCACGTCAATAAACTGTTTCGTCAGGTCCGGGTAAACCGATGTGAACGTAAAGTCGGTTGGAACGGGTCGTAGGGCTGGCTGGTTGGCTTTTATGTTCGCCAGCATCTGGTCGCGGGTGGTCATGCTTTTTTGTGGTTAACGTACCAGTCGTGGAAACTTTCGGCAGGTGGTTCGGGCATTTCGCGTTGGGTATACCAGGGGTTCAGCCCGTTTTCGACCGTGATCGGTGCAAACCGTAATACCCCCCGCCCTACTTTACCCGCCATCCGGTACAACCGGGGCGACTCCAGCACCGTCGCCATCGCTTTCATGGCAACGGTCTTACTGCCGGGGCCGTAACCCTCTTTCATCAGTACCTGTCGCCATTTGTAGAGCTGGTCGTGAATATCGATCTTGACCGGGCATACGTTGGAGCATGACCCGCAGAGCGTCGACGCAAACGGCAGATCGGCATTTTGTTTCATGTCCAGATTTGGCGCCAGGATAGACCCGATGGGCCCGGCCACGGCGCTGTGGTAGCTAAATCCGCCCGATCGTCGGTAAACGGGGCAGGTATTCAAACAAGCCGCGCACCGAATGCACTTGAGCGAATTCCGGAAATCGGGTCGCCCGAGCTGACGGCTACGTCCGTTATCGACAATGACGATGTGCATCTCCTGACCCGGACGCGGCCGGTGGAAGTGACTGGAAAAGGTCGTAATGGGTTGCCCGGTGGCCGAACGGGCCAGCAATCGCAGAAACACGCTCAGGTGTTCGGCACGGGGAATGATCTTTTCGAAACCCATAGCCGCAATGTGTACATCGGCCAGATGCGCGCCCATATCGGCATTGCCTTCGTTGGTACAAACGACAAAACCACCCGTTTCGGCAATGGCGAAGTTAACCCCCGTCAGGGCTACTTTGCGCGTCAGGAACGTTTCGCGCAGGTGCTGGCGGGCGGCTTCGGTCAGGTATTGCGGGTCGGTAGCGCCTTTATCGGTGCCCAGGTGCTCGTGAAAGGTCTCCCCTACTTCGGCCTTGGTCAGGTGAATGGCGGGCAGCACGATATGGGATGGCGGCTCGTTGCGCATCTGCACAATTCGTTCGCCCAAATCACTGTCGATCACCTCAATACCGTTGTCGATCAGGTATTTGTTCAGGTGGCACTCCTCGGTCAGCATCGACTTCGACTTGACCATCCGGTTGGCGCCCGCCTGTTTTATAATATCGAGGATGATGGCATTGTGTTCGTCGCCATCGGCCGCCCAGTGAATTTTGATGCCGTTACGTGTGGCATTTTCTTCAAACTGAATCAGCAGATCGTGCATGTTGGACAACCCGTAGTTTTTTATCTGCGAAGCGGCTTCCCGAAGTTGCTCCCATTCCGGAATCTGCGCCACGGCCCGGTCGCGTTTGGTACGCACAAACCAGAGCGTCTCATCATGCCAATCGACTTTCGCTTCGTTTTTATTGAACTCCAGTGCCGCATCGGCGTGGTCTAACGTGAGCTGCTTGTTCATTGAGATAGTATTAATGAAGCTGTTTTCAATTCCTAAAATCAGCACCTGCCGACCACCCCCAACCCCCTCCTAAAACAGGAGGGGGTTGGGGGTGGTCGGCAGGTACCGTCGTGTTTTTATATCGTGGCTGTCAATATCTCAGCAATGTGTTTGACTCTTACGGCCGAATTGGCCCGTTTCAGAATACCTTCCATGTGCATCAGACACGACACATCGACGCCGGTGATGAAGTTAACACCATGTCGAAGATGATCGGCGACACGATCTTTTCCCATTTTCACCGACACGGCTTCTTCCGTTACGCAAAACGTGCCCCCAAATCCACAGCACTCGTCACGTCGGTCGAGTTGTATCAATTCCAGATCTTTTACTAAGCTAAGCAATTGCACCGGCTTCGAAAAAGGGGGCGAAACGACTAATTCTGACATTTGGGCCAAATGCAGACCGCGCTGTCCGTGGCAGCTCTGGTGTAAGCCCACTTTATAAGGAAAGGTAGCATCTAACGTATTCACCTTCAGCACATCGGTCAGAAATTCAGTGAGCTCGTATATCCGGGAACGGATCCCCGTAGCCACGGCCTCGTTGGTCGAATGCAGGTGATGTTTGATGTGGAGGGTGCAACTACCCGATGGCGAAACGATGTAGTCGAAATCGGCAAAATTGCGCACGAAATTCTCGTTACAGCCCCCCGTCAGGTGCTCAAAGCCAGAGTTGGCCATGGGCTGACCACAACAGGTTTGCTGAAGCGGATACGATACCTCACAACCTACTTTTTCCAGTAATTTCAGTGTAGCGATGGCTACCTGCGGATAGAATTGATCAATGTAACACGGGATAAACAGACCAACTTTCATATTCGATTCAGACTATGCAATTGCCGGCCAAAAACGCCGGGCCAAAAAGGGCAGCATTAAGCAACAAAGGTAGCCACCAACCGGCTTAATCTGTCCTGTACTCTCCTACTTAAAAGGCATATGTCAACAAACGTTACTGTGCGTAGCGGGCTGGCCCGGCCAATACGACAGACAGACAAGAGCCGTTGGTGTGGCCCTGAAGCAAGTCCACTATTCCCAGAACAAAAGTCCAGGGTGCGTGTGTTAGGCTATAGGGTCGGCAAGCATCCGATTTATCCGGATAAACCCAGGTAGATGAACGTTTACAGAAACGTCAATGTGCCCGATGATAGTTGCCGACGAAAACTTACTCAATGTGTTCTGCTTATGAAAGTACTCGGTATACTTATCTTTTTACAGGTTTCTTTTACGAATGTTTTTGGCCAGACGGATACCACAACCCAAGAAGTCTATCGGGTAAGCTTGCCCTATGAAGGGGCTGGCTCGCTGGTCTTCATCGGCGTTTCAGCGCTGGGATTCAAACAACTGGATCGTGTCGCGTCCTTCGATCAGGCTGATGTGATTCATCTTGATCCAAATTCCGTCAATGCCTTCGACCGGTCGGTCATCTTCAACAATCCTGCGAATTACGATCGGGCGCAGAAACGATCAGACCTTTTCCTCAATGTATCCATCCTTAGTCCGCTGCTGTTGATGGCCGACAAGCGAATTCGCAAAGACTGGCTCGATCTGCTGACCTTATACGTCGTGACCCATGCCGTCGATAACGCGATTTATTTTGCGTCGGCCTATTCTGTTCGGCGAGCCAGACCGTTTACCTACAATCCGGATGTGCCGCTGGAAACAAAAATCGGGGTGGCTAAAAGTAATTCGTTCTACAGCGGCCATGTGTCTTTTAGTTCAACGGCCACCTTCTTTCTGGCCAAGGTATTTATAGACTACCATCATATTAAAGGCTGGCAGCGAGTCGCCATTTTTTCACTGGTGAGCGTTCCTCCGGCGCTGGTTGCCTATAATCGAATGGAAGCAGGCAAACATTTCAAGACCGATGTTATGCTCGGATTTGCCGTTGGAGCGGCCTCGGGCATCCTTATCCCGGAGTTGCACAAACGCATCAAACAGTCCAAATCGGTAACCCTCGATCCATTCTTTTCCCCAACAGGCCAGAAGGGATTAACCCTTACGTATCATCTCTAAGCCTTTTTATATTGAACACAGGGAACACTGAGGGTATAAAAGCTGTGTTCTCTGCGTCGCAATGACGTACCATCTCTATGTTCAATCAAGCTAGGAGAAAATGTAAAAAATTATTCATCGTAATATTACGATTCACAAATATTCTTTTACCTTTGGGACATGGGAGCGACCAAAACAGAAATTTTTACGGACGAGCAGAATCGCGTTGCTGATCTGGCAAAAGCCTTTGCACACCCGGCCCGGGTTGCTATTCTGCAATTACTCGCCCAAAAGAAAGCCTGTGTTTGTGGTGATATTGTTGATGAGTTACCACTGGCTCAGGCCACCGTTTCGCAGCACCTGAAAGAGTTGAAACGAATTGGCATCATTCAGGGCAGCATCGACCCACCCCGGGTTTGCTACTGCATCGATGAAACTGTTTGGGAAGAAGCCCGTCAGTTGTTCGGACAAGTATTTGACTCGTTTATCGCAGAAAAAACCTGTTGCTAAGTAATACCGACAGTCGATGCGTCGATGCGTCGATGCGTCGAACCGTCCCGATCAGCACTACGTTTACCTAAATCTATCGTAATATTACAATAAACCAGTACAACTATGCAAACCGATGATCAGTTGAAAACCGTTGTCCGGGAGGCTTACGGGCAGATCGCCAGCCAATCGAAAGCCTACAACGAAGCGTCCTGCTGTGGGGCTACCAGTTGTTGTTCGCCAACGGATAATCCAGCCATCATGGCCGATGATTATAGCCAGTTAGCCGGTTACGTCGCCGATGCTGACCTCGGCCTGGGCTGTGGTCTGCCTACCCAGTTTGCGCACATCAAACCCGGCGACACTGTGATTGACCTCGGCTCGGGCGCGGGCAACGATTGCTTTGTGGCTCGCCATGAAACGGGTCCAACGGGCAAGGTCATTGGCATCGACTTCACCGAAGCCATGATCAGCCGTGCCCGGAAGAATGCAGATACACTCGGCTATAACAATGTTGAATTTCGGTTCGGCGACATTGAGGAAATGCCCGTTGCCGACAACACCGCCGATGTTATCGTGTCGAACTGTGTACTGAATCTGGTACCCAACAAGAAGAACGTTATTTCAGAAATCTGGCGCGTGCTCAAACCCGGCGGCCATTTTAGCATTTCGGACATTGTACTGGTCGGTGATTTACCGGCCAATCTGCTCAAGGCGGCAGAGCTATATGCGGGTTGCGTTTCCGGTGCTATCCAGCAGGACGTTTATCTAAGCCTGATTCAGGAAGCTGGTTTTACCAACCTGACGCTCCAAAAGCAGAAACCCATTTTCCTGCCCGATGAACTTCTGGCCAACTACATGACGACTGACGAAATAGCGTCCTTCCGTCAATCCGGTACAGGTATCGTTAGCCTGACAGCCTATGCGGAGAAGCCCACAACCTCCCCTATTCAACTGGCTGACCTGACAACGAGTGCGGCTGCCTGCTGCCAACCCGGTAGCGGTTGCTGCTGATAAGTGGTGCCTGTGGTGTCGGATTCTCAAAACCGACACCACAGGAATGATCCGGATGATTTAAAAACCGTAATTGATCCTAACAATCTGTGTTCTATATGCAAATCCGATCTGTACAACCCACCGACTGGCCTGCCATGGCCGCTATTTACCAGCAAGGCATCGACACGGGTAATGCCACCATGGAAACGCAGGCTCCCTCTCCGGAAAACATGGCGACCTCTTACATGCCCTCCCCGCAATTAGCCGCCGTTGATGGCGATCAGGTAATTGGTTACGCTTTGCTCACAGCAGTATCGGGCCGATGCATATTCTCAGGCGTAGCCGAAGTGAGTCTTTACATCGATGCCGCCTACCGGGGCAAAGGGGTCGGGCAGCAACTCCTTAACCAGCTGATTTTGGCGAGTGAAGACAAGAACCTGTGGACATTACAAGCCAGTATTTTACGCGAAAACGCACCCAGCCTAGCCCTGCATAAACGCTGCGGCTTCCGGGAAATCGGCTATCACGAACGCATTGGCAAACGTGCCGGTATCTGGCGGGATATTGTACTGCTCGAACGACGCAGCACACAAGTAGGTATTGATTAATCCCAAGATGATGAAAACGATTTTAGTACTCTGCACGGGCAATTCGGCCCGGTCGCAAATGGCCCACGGCTACCTTCAGCATTTTGCCGGAGACCGCGCTACGGTCTACAGTGCCGGGGTGGCTCCGCACGGTGTCAACCCGCTGGCCATTCAGGCAATGGCCGAAGATGGTGTCGATATTTCGCACCATACCTCCAACCATGTCGATGAATACGTGAATCTCCCCATTGACTATGTTATTACCGTTTGCGACAATGCCCGTGAACAGTGTCCTTACTTCCCATCGACGGCGGAACTGATTCACCACAGTTTTACGGACCCGTCCCACGCCCCGGAAAGCGAGCGACTGGCGCAGTTTCGGGTAGTTCGGGACCAGATCAAACAGTATAGTGAGCAATTTATTAACGAGCGGCTACCCGAGTCGGCAGGTGCATGAATACGGAAACGCTAACGGGCAAACCCGCCAAACGACAACTCTCGTTTCTGGACCGCTACCTGACACTCTGGATATTCGGGGCCATGGCTCTGGGCATTCTACTGGGAAATCTATTTCCCCAAATCGAGCAGTCGCTGAACGCCTACCAGCAGGGAACAACCAACATTCCGCTGGCCATTGGGCTTATCCTGATGATGTACCCGCCCCTGGCCAAAGTCCGATACGACCAGTTGCCACAGGTGTTCCGGAACCGAAAGATTCTGCTTCTTTCGTTGGTACAAAACTGGCTTATCGGGCCGGTCCTGATGTTTGCGCTGGCCGTTTTACTGCTGCCCGACAAGCCGGAATACATGACCGGTCTGATCATGATCGGCATTGCCCGTTGCATCGCCATGGTGATTGTCTGGAACGATCTGGCCCTCGGCGACCGCGAATACGTAGCGGGGCTGGTTGCGTTTAACAGCGTTTTTCAGGTGCTTTTCTATTCGGTCTACGCTTATGTTTTTGTCACGATCTTACCACGCCTGTTTGGGTTACCAGGCATGACGATCGATATAAGCATCGGGCAGATTGCCGAAAGCGTATTCATCTACCTGGGCATCCCGTTCATAGCCGGTATGTTGTCCCGCTGGCTACTGACCCGCTGGAAGGGTCAACATTGGTACGAAACTCGTTTTCTACCGACGATCAGCCCGATTACGCTGGTCGCCCTGCTCTTTACCATTGTGGTGATGTTCAGCCTGAAGGGCCGTCTGGTACTGGAATTACCGGGCGATGTGCTACGGATTGCGCTCCCGCTGGTTATCTACTTCGGGCTGATGTTTTTTGCCGCCTTTTATCTGGCCAAACGCGCCGGAGCCGACTACCCCAAAAGCACGTCACTCGCCTTTACGGCCGCTGGTAATAATTTCGAGCTGGGCATTGCCGTTGCCATTTCGGTATTTGGTATCAACTCCGGTGTGGCGTTTGCCGCCGTAATCGGACCGCTTATCGAGGTGCCGGTGTTGATTCTGCTGGTCAACTTTGCGCTCAAACAGCAGCCAAAGTTTCATTGACGGGGGGAGATAGTCGTTAGCTTGCTGACTACCTCCACCCCAGGCCAGTCTCCGGAACCCCGGACTACCCCGACCCCGAACCCCGGACTACCCCGTACCCCCGGCCCCGGACTACCCCGGACTACCCCGTACCCCCGGACTACATCCGGGGATATCCACAGTCAACCCCTTCGGGGTAGGTAGCTTGAGGGGGTGGCTTTTTTGTGCTAGTTGATCGCAACCAGACGTTGCGGTGTAGCTACCGGCGTCGCAGTGCCGAGTTGCACCCGTTTAACAATGCTGGCACCGCTGGCCGAGCTGAACTCCAACTCGTATGTTCCATTTGGCAGATCGTCTACGTTAAGTTGCAAACGAGCCTGGGTTTGTCGTCTGCCCATTTGTTGCGTAAACAGATAATTACTCTGGCCCGCTTCACGCAAGCGGATACTGACTGGCTCAGCAGTTGTTTTGTCGACAGCCAGCTTGATTTTGTTATTCTTCGTCACGTAGACGCTGGCGTCGAAGGAAGCCGGTTTTGTTGGGTTGGTCGGATTGGCTAATAAAGGTGTGGCGCTTAAAAAGAGAGCGGCAACGGTTTTGGCGAAAGCGGAAGTAAGTGAGTTGTTCATGGCAGTATGTTGTTGTTTTACGTGATTTTTAAGTTCACATAGTATATGCCAACAAGTATGCCAACAGAAATACACTACTGGAAATCAATAACTTAGTTTAAAATGTCATTTTTCAGGATGTACGATAGTGGACAAGTTTGGTCCGCTATCGTACAAATCAGCAAGGTAATGAGTTAAAAGCGGTGAGGGTCAGATTAACCGTTTATCTACGCTTGCTCCTACCGCAAGAAATGGCGTTTATCAGACAGACTTGACCAATTGGAAAAACTCAACAAATTAATAAACAGACGATACGGGAATGTGCTCGGCCTTCGAAAAAGCGGTGCGATAGCCAGTCTCAATCCGTGCCAGTTCAGTCCGTTTTCCCTGAAGGGCAAGCGCCTTGTGAAGGCCTACCAAAGACCACCCATTGCCAGGATGATGCAACAGATCCTCCCGGTATACCGCTTCGGCCTCTTTCGCCTTTTTCAATTGAAGCAGATAGGCACCCAAAAATTGCCGGGCCGGTAAAGGCCAGTCACTGGGTTCCGTATAGATCAATTGATCTTCCAGACTAATAGCCTGATTGAGAGCCGCAAAAGCCGGATCGTATGCCTTTTGAGCGAACTGTATTGATGCGTCCAGAATATAGCCGGCCGTGCGGGCTACGGGCAGGGGTGCGTTGAAGGGAATGCGTCGCTTTTCAAGAACAGGATCACGCAATCGCTCTTGAAGCAGCTTCAGTTCCTGTTGAGCTCCCGCCGTTTGCCCAAGAGCCACCAGCGCCATACCTCGCGAAAAATGATCCAGCAACATGCCATAGGCCCAGTCACTCTGCGGTTTTGGTGTCGCCAGTATTTCATTCCATTTACCCAATCTCACCAGCGTCAGCGAGGGCAACATATACAGGTATTGGTCATAGGTATTTCCGGCTACCGGCGAGACGGATTTTCGACAGCGCAGGGCATCCTTCAGGCCAATTTCATACATCCCTCCGGTCAGGGCGCAGTAAGTCTGGACAGCGAAATAATGGGGCGACTGTTTCATCAGATTCAAATGAGCTGCCAGCGAATCGTAGGTCAATAAATTGGCATCGGCTTTATCATTGACTATCACTCCCTGCTCAAAAAGCCCGTTTCGCTGGTATTCATGGCTCGCCATGTGAACCATATGCGCAACGCCCGGCAGCAATGTTTTGAGCTTATCAGCATTGGGCAAAGCTACCTCCGGTTGTCGGGACGCTTCGGTCAGGTGAATCTGATAATGCAGCGCAGCCGGATGATTCGGGTATTGTTTGAGTACATTCCCGGTCAGGTCGACGACTTCCTGCGTCCAGGCTTTCGGCTTACCATCGGGCGTCCAGAAATCCCAGGCATGAATCAACATGATAGCGTCTACATACAGCATCTTGATTTCCGGGTCGTCATATTCAGGAATTAGTTCTTTGGTCGCCGACGCATAGGCTTCGTTAAGTTTTTTCCGATCTTCCCCAACCGTCCCGGATGCATATCGGGTGTTCATCGCCTGAATCAGCCTTTTCTCTTTCACACTGGCATACGGGCTGAGTTCATTCATACGGGTCAGGATCGTGGGCATGTCGGCGGGAACGGTATAAGTATGAGCCGCATTGTAATAAGGGCCTCCCGCCAGAGCCTGCCCCCACCAGGCCATCGGGCACGAAGGGTCCTGACGAGCGGCTTCTTTAAAGGATGCCATTGCTTCCTTCATATGGTAGCTATAGTACATCGTCAGACCCTGATTGAAGTAGAACTGAGCACTATCCGACCGGGTAGAAATTGGATACGAATGATTCCCCCAACCCGGCAGGGGAACGATAAACTTCCCATTTTCCAACCGGTTGATACGGCCGCTGGCTTCCGTGCCGCACATGGTGATATAGGTGCTGGTCTCCGCAATGGAAGAGGGCTTGAGAACGAAAAAGGCGGTTAGGAAAAGAGGCAGGATTAAAATCCAAAAAACAGCTTTCATATCGGTATGTTTTTTTCAAAAGAGGATGAACCGCCCCGGATCAACGACTCGCTATGGATGGTTATCAATAAGGAATATAGGCTTTTTCGTTGTGTTCGCACACCACCCTTTACCAAACGGTCGCACAGCGTGGCTGAGGAAGAGCCTGCCAACCAACCTACCGTCCATTTCATAATTGGCTAACCATTGCCCGAATCAGCGCCGTCAGTTTTGGTTCGGCCAAGGCAGCAGCAGCCAGAATCTTGACCAGTTCCGCTTTTTCGAGTGTGTCGGGGAAACACAAATCCGTAATGACAGATACGCCAAAAACGGCCATACTGAGCTGATTGGCTACGATTACCTCCGGCACCGTAGACATACCCACCGCGTCGGCACCCCATTGGCGCAGCATCCGGTATTCGGCGCGGGTCTCTAACTGCGGCCCCGTTACACTTACGTATACGCCACGCTTAAGGGAAATTCCCAGATCAGCGGCAATCGAAAAGGCAAGATCGATCAGTGATTTTCGGTAGGGCTCACTCATATCCGGGAAGCGTTCGCCAAAAATGGGTGGATTCGGACAAATCAATGGATTTTGCGGCAACAGCAAACTAATATGATCGTCGATCACCATCAGATCGCTCGTTTGGAAAGCCGGATTCATGCCCCCGGCGGCATTGGAAACAAGCAGCGTCTGTATGCCCATAGCATGCATCACCCGCACCGGAAACGTCACCTGCTGCATGCTGTAGCCTTCATAATAATGAAAGCGCCCCTGCATAACCACTACCGGTTTACCAGCCAGCGTCCCGATCAGTAATTTACCCGAATGAAATTCAACCGTGGAGAGGGGAAAATGAGGAATTATCTCGTAGGGAATGGTCGTCTCGATGGTTATTTCATTGGCCAGGGCACCAAGTCCGGTACCGAGAATGATACCAACGGTGGGCCGAAGGGTTGTTTTTGATTGAATAAATTGAGCAGTTTCCTGAATCTGTTCGAGCATGATTACAAAGCGGGGTATCTTTTCCAACAAAGTAACGGCTTGCCAACGTAATCAGCTAGTTATTTCTGATCTCGACTCGACGGGATCTCAAGGCTTAACCTGCGTCAATATTTCTCCTACACCGAATGACAACATGAACAGTTCTGGCAAAAACGGCTTCTCGCTGCCTGCACTTCATCTGATAATAAAACAAATTCCAATAAAAATAATAATAGTTCTTGCTTTGCTTAAACGATTAACTTTATATTTGTTTGATTTTGTTACCGGACTCTACTTATTCCACCAGCAGGGTAGCTTAATCCGATAAATGAAGCATGAGTAAGACCAAGGTGTCTATAAAAGATATAGCCCAGAAGGCCGGTGTCTCCACCGCTTTAGTGTCTTATGTATTGAATGGAAAAGAAAAAGAAAGTCGGGTTGGACAGGAAATAGCCACAAAGGTCAGGCAGATAGCTGCCGAGCTTAACTACCAGCCGAGCCATCTGGCCAAGAGTTTACGAAGCGGCAAAACGCATACGATCGGCCTGATCATTGCCGACATATCGAACCCGTTCTTCGCCAACATTGCCCGGGTGGTTGAGGATGAAGCAAAACGAAACGGATATACAGTTATTATTGGAAGCTCAGATGAAAACGCCAGCAAATCGCGGGATTTACTGGAGGTACTGATCAACCGACAAGTAGATGGCTTTATCATTGTCTCTTCGGAAGATTCGGAGGACCAGATTCGCTCTCTGAACGACAAGAACATTCCAGTTGTGCTGTTAGACCGGTACTTCCCGGATATACCCATCGATTTTGTTTCGACAGACCATTATCAGGCATCATATGACGCAGGCACCCACTTAGTCAGAAATCAGTACCAGCACATTGGCATGATCGCTTACGATTCGCAGCTGTTTCATATGCAGGAGCGAATTAGGGGGTATCAGGACGCACTTAGGGATAACGACGTGCCCGAACATGCGCATTGGCTGAAACGGGTAAAGATCAGTGCCATCGACACCGGCGTAAAAGCAGCCATCGACACCATGCTGGCTATTGACCAGCCCGTTGACGCACTCCTGTTTGCCACCTACAGCCTGGCAGTAAGCGGGCTGAAATATATAAATGAACTAGGCATCAAGGTACCGAACGATCTGGCTATCGTCAGCTTTGGACAGGCCGAAGTATTTGAACTGTATTACTGCCCGATCACCTATTTAAAACAGCCTATTGTGCTGTTGGGCCAGCGGGCGGTGGAATTATTAGTGAAAAAATTAACCCATAAACCCACTGAACCGGCGCAGATACTTATGAAAGCAGAGTTGATCGAACGAGCCTCGTCAAAAACCAAAAAAAGCCTGACCACTTAGTTTTACGCGTTTGCTTAAACGATTAAGCAGGCATGAACAAAGCCCTTATATTGACTACTCCTAAACCTTAATCTGATTCTCTCCGATGATGCCGTAGATGTCATCATAGGACATCACGAACCCAGAGTGCCTTATTCTGACTACTTCCTAAACCTTGATTGACTATTCCTAAACCTTAATTTGCCTTCCTTAACTTTATGGAAAGACGAAACTTTCTCAAGTCAGCGCTCGTCGGTTCAACCGCTCTCTGGGCGGGTTGGCCGACGAGCCTGGCCCAGGCACCCCCGAAACTTAAAATCACAAAAATCAGGTATTACAGCGCCCCCGGCTACAACAAACCCCTGTTCAACCAGGCGCGCGGCATTGTCGAGATCTACACCGATGGGGGTATTATCGGCATTGGCGAAGGTGGGTCCAAAGACATGATTGAGCAATGCGCCCAGATGATGATCGGCGAAAACCCGTTCCGCATCGAGCACATCTGGCAAAACGTGTACCGGGGTATGTTCTATCCGCCGGGCCGCGAGAAGCTGCACGCACTGGGTGCGCTGGAAATGGCCCTCTGGGACCTTAAGGGGAAAGCGCTGGGCGTACCCGTTTATGAATTGCTCGGCGGAGCCACGCGGGATTATGTCGAATGTTACGCCACAGGTTTCCGGGCTTCCAAAGCCAAAACCGAAGAAGAACGCGCCAGAGACTGTATAGAAGCCGGTCTGCGCGCCTATCGTATCGGTCCAACTGGCGGCAATGGCGAGCAGCCATTTGACTTTTACGACAACGCGAAAAAGACCATCGAACTTTGTAAACGTATCGACTCGGCCGTTGGCGGTGGCGGCAAATGGGCGCTCGACCTGCATACCCGTTTCGACACCACCGAAGGGATCAAGATCTGCAAGGCGCTGGAAAACATGGAGCCTTACTTCGTCGAAGACATTGTCCGCTCCGAAAATCCGGCTGTATATAAAACCGTTCGGCAGATGACCACCGTGCCTATTGCCGTGGGCGAGCAATTCGGCGACCGCTGGGACATTAATGAGTTCATCGAACAACGCCTGATCGACTATACGCGGGTAACCTTACCCAATACCGGCGGTATCGGGGAGTTTAAAAAGATAGCCTCTCTGTGCGAGACGCACTACGCCGGCATGATTCCGCACTTCACCGGGCCACTGTCCACGGCGGCACTGGTGCACGTTCTGGGCTCCAGCAGCCCCACCCGCTGCCTGATGGAACTGGGCGGTGGCGAGCCCGAGCGACCCGCTTATTTCAATGAGGATTTTATAAACTTCAAAAACGGCAAACTCTATCTGAATCCCGAGCCGGGTTTAGGCGTCAAATTCGACCCGAAGAAAGCAACGTTCGTCTTGGAGGTCGCGGCCAAAACGGAGTTCCCGCACCCGATCCTGAAAAGCCCCGACGGCGCCATCCACAACTGGTAAGCATATCCCTCATACAACCTGAAGATCGATTAACAGCCTGATGATGTAATTCCCGGTCCTCTGTCTTTGACAGGGTTGGGGTAACTCATTTCATTTCAATCAGAAATTAGAATTATATCAATACAACACATTGATATTCAAGGACAGTTCAGTACTCATTCCTCCACCTAAATCTCTGTTACACATGAATAAAGCTCTAATCTTTCTTTGTTGTCTGCTCCTGAGTGTCGGTCTGGCACATGCCCAGACGAACCGGATAACCGGTAAGGTAACCGGTACAGACAAGCAGCCATTACCCGGTGTGAACGTACTGGTCAGTGGTACATCCATCGGTACCGCCACGGATGCCTCGGGCAACTACGCGATCAATGCACCAGGCAATGCCTCGCTGATTTTCTCCTACATCAGCTACGTCAGCCAGACAGTACCCGTCAACAATCGCTCGGTCGTGAACATCGAACTGGCCGAAGATGCCAAGGCCATTGATGAGGTCGTGGTAACGGCGCTCGGGATCAAGCGGGAGGCTAAAACGTTGGGATATGCCACCGCAACGGTCAATGCCGAACAGATCAACGTGAACAGGACGCCCAATTTCATGAGTGGATTACAGGGCAAAATGGCCGGTGTTAACATCACGTCTATGGGGACAGGCCCCGCCGGAACCGCTAAAATCCGCATCCGGGGGCAGTCGTCGTTTAGCGGACAGAACAACCCGCTGATTGTGGTAAACGGTGTCCCGATCGACAACTCCAATTTTTCGCTAGGGGGTGATTTCGGCAACCGGGCCTCCAACAGTTCGGACGGTGGCGATGGGCTGAGCAGCATCAATCCCGATGATATTGAAGAGATGACCGTATTGAAAGGGGCCACGGCGGCCGCCCTCTACGGCTCACGCGCCAAGGATGGCGTGGTGATGATCACGACCAAAAGCAAAGGCTCCGGAAAGGGCTTCGGCGTTACCTACAACACCAACTTCACGACCGATACCCCACTGGACTTCACCGACTTCCAGTACGAATACGGGCAGGGCGAAGGCGGCAAACGACCCACTACACCTAACCCGACCTCCGGCGTGTGGAGCTTCGGAGAGAAGTTCCAGCCGGGCATGACGCAGATTCTGTTCGATAATAAGACGTATCCCTACGAGCCCGTTTATAACCGGGTGCGGCAGTTTTATCGGGTCGGTACCAATTTCACGAATACCGTTACGGTCTCAAACAGCGGCCAGAACGGCGGTTTCAGCCTGTCGTTTGGCAACACCGATAACCGGGGCATCATGGAAAACAACACCTTCAATCGGAAGGTGATCAACCTGGGATTCACCCAGAACATTACCTCCAGGCTCACGGCGCTGGGAAACATCAACTACTCCCTGGAAAAGAATGTCAACCCGCCCCAGCTCAACACCCAGGACCTGTCGGTCTCGACGGTAATTTTCACACTGGCCAATTCAATGCCGTTTCAGGCTTTACGGGAAAACCAGACGCTGCCCAATGGCGATGAGTTCGTTTTCTCGCGGTTCCTGGTTCGGAACAATCCCTACTATTCTATGAGCCGCAAATTCGAAAACGTCAATCGAAATCGTCTTTTTGGTAATGTAGCTCTTAAATACCAGTTCACCGACTGGCTGTATGCACAGGCCCGTCTGGCGCAGGATTTTTACGTCCGCAATCAGGAGTACAACATCCCGAACGGTTACGCCCCCATTGCCCGCGCTCCGGTGGGCTTTGTGAACGGCTCTTACACGCAGGATGTCCGCCAGAACACCGAACGGAATCTCGACCTGATCCTCGGCATGAACAAGACGTTTGGCACGATCGGCGTGGACGTCACACTGGGTGGTAACCACCGCTATGCCCGCAACGACTACAACAGCGTGTCGGTACAGGATTTTGTGCAGCCGGGCCTGTACACCGTCATGAACGGACGCATCAAAGACCCGCTCTACAGTCTGGCGGAGAAAAAGATCAACTCCGTATTTGGGGCGGCTACGGTATCCTACAAAGACTTTCTGTTTTTGAGCGCCACAGCCCGCAATGACTGGTTCTCGACGCTGGCTCCCTCCAACCGGAGCATCCTGTATCCATCCGTCACGAGCAGCTTCGTATTCTCGCAGGCGTTCGATAACATGCCCGCCTGGCTGTCGTTCGGAAAGTTAAGGGCGGCTTATGCGCAGGTGGGATCGGATAACGTCGACCCCTACTCCAACGCCCTGTATTTTTCGGTAGACAATAACTCCTTCCCGAACCCCTCCGGAGCGCCAGTGCCCGTGGGCGGTATCAATGCAACGGTTGTTCCGAACAAAAACCTGCGTCCACTCCGCATTCAGGAGGCCGAAGTAGGCCTGGAACTGAAGCTGTTCGCCAACAAAGTCGGCTTTGACTTCACGTACTACCACAAAACAACGGACGATCAGATTCTGGCCGCTCAGGTTTCCGATGCCTCGTCGTACACCAGCAAGTTGATCAACGTAGGCCGGAGTATGAACCAGGGACTTGAGATGCTGTTAACCTTTTCGCCCGTCCGGACGAACGCCTTCCGCTGGGATGTCAGCGCCAACGTATCGTACAATACCTCCAAGGTGCTGAAACTTGGCTTATCGCCCAACGACACCGTCATTACCGTCAGCAGTGGCGGTGGCCGAACCCTGAATCAGGTAGTGGGCAAGCCGATCGGGCAGTTGTATACCTTCACCTACCTGCGGGATGCGCAGGGTCGGCAGGTGTTCGACGCCAACAGCGGAATGCCGCTTCGGAATAATACTCTGAAAAACGTGGGCAACGCCCTGCCCAGTTATTTCGGTGGTATCACCAACACCTTCAACTACCGGGGCATCGTGCTGTCGGCCCTGATCGACTTTAAGCTGGGCCACAAAATGATTGCGGGCCGCAATATCAACTACATGCGCCACGGCTTGTCGAAACGGACCTTGCCGGGTCGGGATGTGGGCTATGTGATCGGCAACGGGGTCAATCCAAACGGCGAGATCAACCAGACAAGAGCCGCCGTACAGCCTTTCTACGAATCCATTAACCCGCTGGGCATCAATGAAGATTTCGTTTTCAATGCCGGGTTCTGGAAACTGCGCCAGATCTCACTGGGCTACGATTTCGACAAGCTCCTGCCTAAAGGATTTTTCCTGAAAGGTTTACGGCTGAATGCGGTAGCCAACAACGTCCTGATCATTAAAAAGTGGACCGAGAACATGGATCCGGAAGAAGTGTTGGTGTCGTCGGACAACGCCGTTGGGCTGGATTTCTGGCCGGGCCTGCCGCCTACCCGCAGCATAGGCTTCAACCTCAACGCCCGATTCTAATTTCTCTGTCATTCCTCAGGATGACAACAACCAAACGACAGGAATCATGAAAACAAATCTCAAACATATACTTACCCTGGTTCTCTCGATAAGCCTGCTTTCGGGCTGTGATGAAGGGTTTACTGAACTGAATACGAACCGTGTCAACCCAACGGCGCTGGCCCCTTCGCTGGTGCTCAACAAAGCCATTATCAACACCACTTACCTCGACGGCTTTGGCACGCTGGGTATGCTGACGTACAATTTCGGCATTGTGCAGCAGATCATTACGCCTTACGGCAGTTCACTGTCGGGGGCTAACTACGATCAGGTCAACGGGAGCAATACCCCGCTGGTCTGGACCAATTTCTACCGCAACGTACTGAAACAGCTGGTAGCCGTGCTGGACCAGACCAAGAGCGATCCCCTTCAAGTCAACACGTATAACGCAGCTCGCATCTGGAAAGCCTACATGTTCATGATCCTGACCGATACCTACGGTGATGTACCGTATTTCGAAGCGGGACAGGGCTACACAAATGAGATCATCTCCCCCAAATATGACGCCCAGCAGGCTATCTACAAGGACATACTGAAGGAACTCGACGAAGCATCGGCCGCGCTGACGACCACACAGCCTGCCGTCACCACCGATATTCTGTACGGTGGCGACCCGGTGAAGTGGAAGAAACTGGGTTACTCGTTCATGCTTCGGGCGGCCATGCGGTTAACCAAAGTCGATCCGGCCACGGCGCAATCGTATGTAACAAAAGCGGTAACGGGTGGAGTTTTCCAGTCCAACGCCGACAACTCCATTATCCGGCACACGGCCATTTACAACAACTACATTGCCAATCACTTGGCCGCCCGCGAGAAAACCAATTTCTACCTCGCGGCTCCGTTCGTCAATTACCTGAAAGAAAACAACGACCCGCGACTGCCCATTTTTGCGGTTCGCTACGTTGGGGCCAAAGGCGGTCAGGAACAGACAGCCTCCCGGGCCTCCTCCGACCCAAAAGTACAGATTGGCATGCCGATGGGCTACAATGACGTGTCTATCACAACGACACTAGCCCAAAACGGAGTAGCCAGTCTGTGGGATTATAGCCAGGTGAATCTAAGCACCGTATTGAAGCTGGACGCTCCCGAGTTTCACATCACCTATTCGCAGGTGCAGCTGCTGCTGGCCGAAGCCGCAGTTCGGGGCTGGGTGACGGGCTCGGCGGCCGACTATTACGCCAAAGGGATCCGGGCCAATCTGGAACAGATGGCCTCCTACGGATCACCCGTTTCGGAAGCCGATATAAAGGCGTATCTAGACACTCACCCATTGGATGCAGCCAAAGCGCTGGAGTTGATAAACACCCAATACTGGGTAGCCACCTTCCTGGATGGCAATGAGTCCTTCGCCAATTTCCGGCGATCTGGCTTCCCTGCCCTGAAGAAAAATCCGTATCCCGGCTCTGAGGTCAAGGGCGACTTTATCCGACGTTTGCCCTATCCGGATAGCGAAATCGTCGTCAACTCGGCAAACCTGAATGAAGCCATCACCCGGCAGGGACCGAACACCCTCGATACACGGGTGTGGTGGGATAAGAAGTAGGGATTTACCCCTCCCCAACCCCTCCCCTAAAAAAAGGGGAGGGGCTAAAAAAAGCAACACAACTAACTGACTATGTGCACCCTCTCTTTTTTTTAGGGGAGGGGCCGGGGGTGGGGTAAATTCTCCAGGCATCCTGCTTACAACCTATTAAACTTTCTTTTTCTCACATGAATAAACCTGATCAAAGTCGTCGCGACACGTTGAAAATGCTAGGATTCGGCTCGTCGGCCGGTCTGTTAAGTCTGTTTGGTGGCATCTCCACCGCCGAAGCCCGTGAACAGCAGGGAACCCCGCAGTATGCCAAAGGATTGGCACCTGTCAAGATCAAAAGTGTGAAGGCCATTGCCACTGCGCCACAAGGTTCGAATCTGATCGTGGTAAAAGTGGAAACAACGGAGCCCGGCCTCTATGGCCTTGGTTGTGCGACTTTCACCCAACGGGCAGCCACCGTCATTGTCGCCATCAACACCTACCTCAACGAGTTCTGCGTGGGCAAAGACGTCGACAATATCGAAGACATGTGGCAGGCAGCTTATGTCAGCTCGTACTGGCGGAACGGGCCGGTGCTTAATAACGCGCTCTCCGGTCTCGACCAGGCATTGTGGGACATTAAGGGGAAACGGGCCAATA
This sequence comes from Spirosoma aerophilum, assembly GCF_054782495.1. Taxonomy (NCBI): domain Bacteria; kingdom Pseudomonadati; phylum Bacteroidota; class Cytophagia; order Cytophagales; family Cytophagaceae; genus Spirosoma; species Spirosoma aerophilum. The sequence goes on from NZ_BAAGSJ010000001.1 coordinate 125,904, forward strand.
TGCCGGTTTATCAGCTGCTGGGCGGCAAAGTGCGCTTTGCCATTCCGTGCTACACCCACGCGGGCGGCAATACGCCGGAGGCAGCCGCAGATAGTGTCAAGAAATTCATGGCAGATGGGTTCAAGTACATCCGCATCCAGCAGGGCGGCTACGGAGCGGTAGGTGCCACCGCCGATAAGCCCGACTTCAAAGTCGCCAATTTTGGGGGTGAAACCGACAATTATATGAACGAACGGCTTTACCTGAAGTCGGTTCCCAAGATGTTTGAGATCGTCCGCAAGCAGTGCGGGGATGAGATCGAACTGCTCCACGACATTCATGAGCGCGTTCAGCCCATCGACGCCATCAACATGATCAAACAGGTGGAAGAGTACCGGCCTTTCTTCATCGAAGATCCCTTCTCGCCCGAAAACATGAAATGGTTTGCCAACCTTCGGCAGGCTACGTCGGTGCCCATTGCTATGGGTGAATTGTTCAACAACATCAACGAGTTTAAAGAGCCGATGGTCAACCAGTGGTTCGACTTTATCCGGATACACGTGTCCCAGATCGGGGGCATCACTCCAGCCATGAAAGTAGCGCGGCTGGGCGAGTGGTTCAACATCCGCACGGCCTGGCACGGACCGGGCGACGTGTCGCCGGTGGGACACGCGGCTCACGCGCACATCGACCTGGCGGTCTGGAACTTCGGCATTCAGGAAGCGGTGCAGTTTTCGGAGAAGACGCAGGCCGTTTTCAGCGGCTGCCCCACGATGAACAAGGGCTACATGTCGGTCAACGAGGTGCCGGGATTAGGGGTCGACATCAACGAGAAAGAAGCCGCCAAATACCCCATCTCGACCAAGTCGAACTGGCAGGTACGGAAGATGGACGGAACGATTATCCGGCCGTGATTTAGTGAAGTGGGGTGAATGGTGTCGGGTTCTTTGGGTGATGTCGGGTTTAAGAACCCGACACCACCCACTCTACCTACTTCACTACTCCACCACTCTACCCATTTCACTACCTAACTACTCCACTTACTCCACCAAATACAATCCTAAACCCAAATGAAATCATTAAATAAAAAGCCGGGCATGTCCCGTCGGGCGGCCATACAATCGGTGCTGGGTGTGACGGGCGTAGCGGCCCTAAAGCTTCCACAATCGTCGTATGCGGCCAGTCCGGGCCACTTTGCCGATTACAGTAAAGTGAAGATTACCAGGCTGGAAACCTTTCTGGTCAAGCCCCGCTGGATCTTCCTGAAAATTCATACCGACGTGGGCGTCGTGGGGCTGGGCGAACCACTGCTGGAAGGCCGGGCGCTGACCATCCAAACGGCCATCAAAGAAGTGGAGCCGTACCTGATCGGGAAAGACCCTCGCCACATTGTTCACCACTGGCAGGCCATTTACCGCCATGCCTTTTACCGGGGTGGCCCCATCCTGACCAGTGCCCTGAGCGGCATCGACCACGCCCTGTGGGACATCAAAGGCAAGCTCCTGAATGTGCCCGTCTACGAACTGCTGGGCGGCCCCACCCGCGACCGGGTGCGCGTGTACGGACGCGCCAGTTCGGGCGAGGAGATCAAGAAACGAAAGGCCGAAGGCTATACGGTTATCAAAACGGGTGTCTTCAAAAAAGACCCGGCCAACATTGTCGAAAACCCGCGATTCGTCCGCAATGCGATCAACAATTTTGCTGAACTGCGGCAGGCCGGTGGCGACGACATGGATATTGCCATCGACTTCCACGGCAGCATTCCGCCCCAAACGGCCAAGATTCTGATCAAAGAGCTGGAACGTTACCAGCCCATGTTCGTGGAGGAGCCCTGCCAGGCGCAGAACGTCGATACAATGGTCGACATTGCGCGGGGCACCCACCTGCCCATTGCCGCCGGAGAGCGAATTTTCACCAAGTGGGGCTTCCGCGAGCTGCTGGAGAAAAAAGCCGTCAGCATCGTCCAGCCCGACCTCTGCCACGCGGGCGGCATTACGGAAGGTCGTCTGATTGCGGGCATGGCCGAAGCGTATTACGTACCCATCGCCCCGCACAACCCGATGGGTCCGATCTCGCTGGCCGTTGGGCTGCAACTGGCCGCCAGTGTGCCCAATTTCCTGGTGCAGGAGCAGGTGTCGCTGGGGGAAGGCTACATTAAGAACCCGTTCAAATTACAGAAAGACGGTACCGTCATGATCCCGCAGGGCCCCGGGCTGGGCGTCGAACTGGACGAAGCGCAGTTGAAAGACAAGATCGGCCACGACTGGAAAAACCCCGAATCGTACAATGCGCTCGACGGGTCGGTAGTGGACTGGTAGTTCGCTAACCCAGTCTACCCCACCCCAACCCCTCCCCTAAAAAAAGGGGAGACGGTCGGCCGCTGCCGGGCTCCGTAACGGGTTACTCCTTTTTAGCCCCTCCCCTTTTTTTAGGGGAGGGGTTGGGGTGGGATAATTTCTAATAAGCAAATTTCAATACCCTTAACTTTCCTTATACTCAATCAATTTTCTCATGAAAAAGCATGTAAAACTTTTCTTTTTGCTACTGCTACTCTGCCGGGGGTATGCCTTCGCACAGAACGCAAGAATTACGGGCACGGTCATCGGGCCCGACAATCAGGGGCTGCCGGGGGTCAATGTTCAGGTGAGCGGCACCACACTGGGTACGGCCACCGATGCAACGGGCCTTTTTACATTGAATGCGCCTGCCAACGGGTCGCTGGTGTTTTCGAACATCGGCTATGTGAGTCAGACGGTAGCGATTGACGGGCGTCAGGTTGTGAACGTCAAGCTGGTCGAAGATCAGAAAACGCTGAGCGAAGTGGTCGTGGTGGGGTATGGTACACAGCGCAAGACAGACGTTACCGGTGCGCTGTCGGCCATTTCGACGAAGGAATTTGCCCAACAACCCGTTACGCGCATCGATCAGGTGTTGCAGGGTCGTGCGGCCGGGGTGCAGGTAACACAGGCAACGGGGGCGCCCGGTGGCGATGCCCGTATCCGGATTCGGGGAGCCAATTCGGTGCTGGGGAGCAACAACCCGCTCTATGTAGTGGATGGCTTTGTGGGGGCCGATTTCAACTTCATAAACCCCAGCGATATCGAAACGCTTCAGGTGCTGAAAGATGCCGCTTCGACTTCAATTTACGGAAGTCGCGGGGCCAATGGCGTGGTGATCATTACCACCAAGAAAGGCGCACGGGGGATTAAAGTAAATTACGAAGGGCAGGGTAGTGTATCGAGCGTCATCAAGACATACGATGTGCTGCCCGCCGGTGAATTTGCCGAGATCGTGAACGCCCGCGCCACGGCTACCGGCTCCAACCTCCCTTTTACCACCGACCAGATTGCTCAGTTTAAACAGAACGGCGGCACCGACTGGCAGGACATTGTGTTCCGAACGGGCAGCGGCCAGCAGCACCAGATCACGGTTTCGGGGGGGGGCGACAAAACGACCTTTCTCATTTCCGGAAATTACGTCAACCAGAACGGTATTGTGGAGAACAGCGGCTTCAAACGCTATATTCTGCGTACCAACCTGAATACCCAAATCAACGATAAGCTTTCGCTCCGCCTGAATCTATGGGGCACGAAGTCACGGAACCACAACACCAACGGGGGCGGAGCCATCATTCAGGCACTGGCCTGGGCACCCACTACTCCCGCCTACGGAACGGATGGGCAGCCTACCTTTACCGACCCCATTGGTTCGGTGTACCGGAACCCGATCGACTACCTTTATGATCAGGCCGTCGATCTGGATCGGTCGTCCATTAACGTCAATGGCGGTTTGAATTACAAGCTTCCCATCAAAGGGCTCACGCTTGATTTGCAGTACGCGGTCAATTACCTAAACGCCCAGAACCTGAACTTCTCGGGGAAACGGCTCTCCAACAATAACCCGAGCGCCAGCCGCTTTTCGTCGGAGCAGGTGACCTTGCAGAACACGAACTCGCTGAACTATACCGTAGCCTTTGGCCACCACTCCATCAACGCGGTGGCCGTGCTGGAAACGCAGCAGTTCACCGATAATAACTTTACGGCTACGGCTACGGGGCTGCGCTTTCCGCAACTCGGCTACAACAACATTGGCGGCAACTCGGCGGCTTCGGTAGGGTCCGGCTTTCAGAAATGGACGCTGCTTTCGCTGTTGGGCCGGGTGAACTACGCCTATAAAGACAAATATCTGGTAACGGCGGCCGTTCGGCAGGATGGCTCGTCGAAGTTCAGCCCCGAGAACCGGAACAGCGTCTTCCCCTCGCTGGCACTGGGCTGGCGACTGTCGGAAGAGGAGTTCATCAAAAAAATGAACGTGTTCAGCAACCTCAAGCTGCGTGGAAGCTGGGGCATGACGGGCAGTCAGGCCATCAACCCCTACGCTACCTTATCGCCTTACAACACCACCTTCGTGGCTTTCAACAACACAGCGGCTGTGGCGGGGGTGATTCAGGGAAATCAAGGCAACCGGAACCTTAAATGGGAAACGACCAAACAAACCGACGTCGGTCTGGAGATGGAATTCTTCAACGGACGGTTACGATTCGAAGCTGATTACTTCAAGAAAAACACCACCGATCTGCTCTTGAACGTTGCCCTGCCAAGTTATGCCGGTGGCGGTACGCAGACCCGCAACGTGGGCGAAATCGAGAATAAGGGATTTGAATTGTCGCTCGGTGGAACGCCCTTCGACAAAGGTGGCTTCCGTTGGGAAACGAACCTGAACTTTTCGACCCTGAAAAATCAGGTCATCAGTCTGGGCGGACTACCCCGGCTGGGCACCGGCACCGGTGTGGGCGCGGGTATGTCGACTACCAACGAGTTCATGCTGAAGCCCGGCGAACCCCTCGGGTCATACTGGGGCCTTCAATACCTCGGCACGTTCAAGCCCAACGAGGCTGACCTGGCCGCCAAATTCGGACGTGTTCCCGGCGACCCGCATTACCAGGACCTCAACGGCGACAACTCCATTACGACCGACGATTTTCAGATTATCGGCCGGGCGTTCCCGAAAGCAACCGGCGGCTGGAACAACACCTTCACCTACAAAGGCCTAACGCTGAACGTGTTCTTCAACGGTGTTTTCGGCGTCGACAAACTTAACTACACGCGGGCGGCTGCGCTTTCGGGCGCGGGCGACGCCCGTCAGTTCATCCTGTCTGAAATCCGCGATTATTACCGGCCGGGCAACGAAACCTCCGATGTACCCGCGTTTACGAGAACCTACCAGCCGTTTACCCAGTCGAGCCGTTTCCTGGAAGATGGCAGTTTCGTCCGGCTCAAAAACGTGAGTTTATCGTACAACTTACCGGCATCTGTACTTAAAAACAAGGCAAACGCCCGGGTATTCTTCAGCGCTACGAACCTGCTGACCTTCACGAAATACAAAGGCCCGGACCCGGAATCGAGCAGCGTTGGCTCCGGTACTGATACCGCGATTGGCATCGACTACGGCTCTTATCCTAACTCAAAAACCTACACCATTGGCCTGAACCTCGGTTTCTAAGCCCTTACTCTTCGCTAGTATGAAAAAGATATTGATCTGTTTACTCGCTGCGGCTTTAACAACGGGCTGCAAAAATTACCTCAACGAAGACACCACCGGCCTGCTGTATGGCCCCAATGTACTGTCTACTCAGGACGGTCTGGAATCGGCACTGACGGGGGCTTACAAAGGACTGGGCTCCCAATGGTCGTATGGCTTTATTCACCCGTCGGCCAATGCCGCGGTGCTGGGGGCCGACGATGTGACCACCCACCCGGCCAGTAACAAAGCCGACTGGCGGGAGTTCGACCAGTTCAACGTATCGACCACCAACCAGCGGTCGGGGGCGGTGTATAATGGTTGTTATAAAGCCATTCAGGGCGCTAACAATGTCATTAACAACTATGCCAAAACGGTTGGCACCAAGGCCACAATCGACATCATTGCGGGCGAAGCCTACTTCATCCGGGGCTTTTCCTACTATTGGCTGACGCGCTTTTACGGCAACATTCCGCTCGTTACGGCGGGTGAATATTCGGACAGTTTGCTGACCATCAAAAAATCGACGGTAGCGCAGGTGTATGACCTGATTGTGTCGGACCTGAAGAAAGCTGAAACGATGCTCCCCAACACCCGGCGCGATCCGGGTCGGCCCAACGCGGGTTCGGCGAAGGCGTTTCTGGCCGATGTGTACCTGACAATGGCGGGCTGGCCGTTGAAGCAGACCGACAAATACGATCTGGCAGCGGCCAAAGCCAAAGAGGTCATCGATAACCGCGCGCTGTATGGTTTTCAGTTGATGCCCACCTTTGCCGCCGTCTTCGACAATGACCCGGCGGTATCCATCATCCCCGAATCGGTCTATCAAATCAGCGGCTTTGCGGCTGGCAGCGGCACGGCCAATGCAACCTATGGCAACACCGCAATGCCCGGCGAAGAGGGCGGCTGGGACGACATGTTCGCAGAACTAAACTTCTTCAATACCTTTCCCGAAGGTCCCCGGAAGGACAAGACATTCCGGACGCAGTTTGGCTTGGGAACTAGCACCATTCCGTGGCAGCAGAGCCTGACCCGGCACCCGTATTATCAGAAGTGGTACATCAAAGGCAACATCGTAACGTCAAGCATTTCGCTGCCGTCGGTCATGATGCGGTACGCCCACGTGCTGACCATCTATGCCGAAGCCAAAGCACGGGGCACCGGTGGCCCCGATCAGGCAGCCTACGATGCGCTCAACCAGGTACGACTACGGGGACGGGCCACCGGAACAAAGGCGCTAACTCCCGGCGATGGATTGACCGCCACCCAGTTTGCCGATGCGGTGGTAGAGGAACGGGCATGGGAATTTGCCGCCGAGCGGACCCGCTGGTTCGATCTGGTTCGGCTCGAACAGGTAGAAGCTGCCAACGCCAAAAAGAGCCCTGACGACTTACAGCCGATCAAAGCGATTACAAAAGCCAATTACTGGTTTCCGCTGCCGTATAGCGATACGTCGTTGAACCCGAATTTGAATTAGTGGAGTAGGTGACGTGGTGTCGGGTCTGAGGACCCGACACCACAAATTAGATACGTTCAACAAAAGATAGAAAACTAAACCGAAAGCACTACCCCTCGAAGACAGCCAGCTCCCTCCCCTTTTTTTAGGGGAGGGCTGGGATGGGGTTAATACCGACCAACCCGCCATGACGACCCCAACCACTCTGAAACGAATCCTCCTACCCGCTTTCACCCTGATCGGCTTAAGCGGCACGACTTTACCCCTGACCGACTGGCCACAGGCTGACCTGTCGAATGGCATCATCCAGACGACGCTTTATCTGCCGGATGAGCAGCAGGGCTATTATCAGGGTACGCGTTTCGACTGGTCGGGGGCGTTCAAGAGTCTGACCTACAAAGGACATAGCTTCGTTGAGCAGTGGTTTGAGAACTACGACCCCAAGATGCACGACGCCATCAACGGCCCCGCTGAAGAGTTTACACCCCTGGGTTATGCTGACGCCAAACCCGGCGAGACGTTTGTGAAAATTGGCGTAGGTATCCTTCGCAAACCTGCTGACAAACCCTACACCTTTGCGACCTACTACGACGTTGCCGACCACGGCCAATGGACCGTGAAACGACACAAAGACCGTATTGACTTCACGCACGAGCTGAGCGATGCAACAGGCTATGGGTACCGCTACACAAAAACGGTGAGACTCGTAAAAGGGAAACCGGAGTTGGTGCTGGAGCATAGTCTGAAAAACACCGGCAAGCTGCCCATCCAGACGAGCGTGTACGACCATAACTTCTTCATTCTGGACAAAGAACCCACCGGCCCCGGCATCAGCATCCAGTTTCCGTATGACGTAAAAGCCGAAGGAAAAGGGTTCGGGAGCGTCATTCTGCCTCAGGGAAACCGGTTCGTCTACGCCCGTGATCTGGAGAAAAGGGAGAATGTGTATACGGCCGGGGTGCAGGGCTTCCGTCCAACTCCTGAAGATTACAACATCCGTATTGAGAATCAGAAGACAGGGGCGGGCATCCACATCACCAGCGATCAGCCCATGGAAAAGCTGGTGTACTGGGCCTGTGCTACCACCTCCTGCCCGGAGCCGTACATCCGACTGGAAGCAGCCCCCGGTCAAGAAGTGACCTGGAAAATACAGTATGAATTTTATGAGAAAGGGAGGTAGCGTTTTTTGTTAGCAGTTTAACCACCCCCAACGCCCTCCTAAAACAGGAGGGGGCTATTCAGAAGGCAACCTTATTTAAGCTCCCTCCTGTTTTAGGAGGGCGTTGGGGGTGGTCTCTTTTTACATGTTCCTGAAACCCTTAACGGATTCAACAAATCCATGAATACATTCCTGAAACCTGTACTCAGTCTGCTGATTCTGGGAAGTTTCATTTCCCTGAAAGACGACAAAAAGCCTGCCAGCCAGTCGCCCCCCAACGACGACTGGCCGACGTATGGCGGTAATAATGCGGGTAACCGCTACTCAAAACTAAACCAGATCAACACGCAGAATGTAAAAAGCCTGAAGCTGGCATGGAGCTACAACACGGGCGATAACAAGGATGCCACGCAGCGGGGGATGGACATTCAGTGCCAGCCCATCGTAGTTAAAGGTGTGCTCTATGGCACCTCGCCCCGGCTGAAACTCTTCGCCGTCGATGCCGCTACGGGCAAACAACATTGGCAGTTCGACCCCTTCGCCGACCCTGATGCCAAACCCCGGTTTCACCCGATGCGCGGGGTGATGTACTGGGAAGAGGGCAATGACAAACGGGTTCTTTACACCGTTGGCTCGTTTTTGTACGCCATCAACGCCGACACCGGCAAACCGGTCGAAAGCTTCGGCAAGCAGGGAAAGGTCGATCTGCACGAAGGGCTGGGCGATAAGGAAACCATCGGCCACGACGTAGCGAACCTGTCTATCCGCGTCACGACACCGGGGGTTATTTATAAGGATCTGCTCATTACAGGATCGGCGGTTAGTGAAGGGGGCGACGCGCCACCGGGCTACATTCGGGCGTTCAATGTACGGACGGGCAAACTCGCCTGGGTATTCCATACCATCCCGCTGCCGGGTGAGTACGGCTACGAAACATGGGCCAAAGATTCCTACAAAAAGCTGGGCGGGGCTAACTGCTGGGCAGGCATGGTATTGGACGAGAAACGAGGGGTCGTGTATGCCGGTACAGGCTCGCCATCGGTCGACTTCTACGGGGGTGCGCGGGAAGGCCAGAATCTCTTTGCCAACTGTGTGATTGCCCTGAACGCCACCACCGGCAAACGGATCTGGCATTTCCAGACTGTTCACCACGACTTATGGGACCGCGACTTACCCTGTCCGCCCAACCTGGTTACGGTGAAGCACAACGGTCCCGACGGTCGGCCCCGGTTCGTCGAAGCGGTAGCCCAGGCAACCAAAGATGGCTATGTATTTGTCTTCGACCGGGATACGGGCAAACCGCTCTTTCCCGTAAAAGAAATTCCAGTGATGACATCGCCCGTCCTACCCGGCGAAAAGCCCTGGCCTACGCAGCCTGTGCCCACCAAACCGGCCCCATTCGTTCGGCAGGAGCTGACTGAAAACGAGATAACGACCCGCACGCCCGAAGCCCACGCCTATGTGCTGGATCGGTACCGCAACAGTCGGCACGGGAGCAAATACATGCCGCCGAGCATCGAAGGCACGCTGTATTACGGATTCGGGGGCGGGGCCGAATGGGGAGGTAATGCCGCCGACCCGGACGGAATTCTCTACCAGAACGCCAATACCATGCTCTGGTGGCTCAAAATGCGGGACGTTCGGGCGCAGACGGGTGGTGTAGCCCTAACGCGCGGCCAAAGCCTGTTCAATACCAACTGCGCCGTTTGCCACGCTGCGGGTGAAAAATCGGGCGGGAGTAACCAGACGGCCCAGGCCTATCCAAACCTGACCGACGTCGACAAGCGGCTGACCAAAGAACAGGTAGCGTCCATTCTGGTTACGGGCCGGGGTCGGATGCCTTCCTTCGGGCACCTGCCTGCCGACGACCGGGAGGCCATTGTCCGGTATCTGTTCAAGCTGGATACTAAACCCAGGTCCACATCGGCCGTAGCGTCCAACGACCAGCACAGTTCCGTAGTCAACACGCCTACGCCCGAGGGAGAAGACTTCCCTTATACGCCACCGTATCTGAACAACGGCAACACCCAGTTTCGGGGTCAGGATAACTACCCCGCCATAAAACCGCCCTGGGGCACGCTCAACGCCATCAACCTCAACACGGGTGAATACCTCTGGCAGGTGCCGCTGGGCGAATACCCGGAACTGACGAAGCAAGGCATTCCCCCCACCGGTACCGAGAACCATGGCGGGCCCATAGTGACGGCGGGTGGCCTGATCTTTATTGCGGCTACGTATGATGAAAAGCTTCGGGCTTTTGATAAGAAAACCGGTAAAATCGTGTGGGAGTACACGCTGCCCGCTGGTGGTTTTGCCACACCGATCACCTACATGGTCAACGGAAAACAATATATTGTCATTGCCGCAGGCGGAACCCGCTACGGACTCAAATCCGGCGGTTCGTATGTCGCATTTGCATTGCCGTAAAAAGCACAAAAAGAGGAACTAATGAAAAACTATCTATTAGGGTGTGATTGGGGGACGTCCTCTTTTCGACTACGGCTCATAGACAGCTCAGACATTAAACTTATCGGGGAGGTTACGTCGCAGGAAGGAATTGCCAATACCTTCACGGCCTGGAAAGCTATGGGCGATGGTGAACCATTGGCTAGAGAACAGTTTTTCCGGCAGCAGCTGAAGCGGCAGATCAACCAGTTGTCGGCCAAAACGGGGATCAGTCTGAGTGGCATTCCCATCGTTATTTCGGGGATGGCGTCATCCTCCATCGGCATGGCTGAAGTGCCGTACGCGACCCTCCCCTTTCCGGTCGATGGCAGTCTGTCCAGTACAAAACGGCTTCCGAAACAGGTCGATTTCCCGCATGAGATTACGCTGATCTCGGGGGTTCGGACGGAGCATGATGTCATGCGGGGCGAAGAAACGCAGCTCATCGGACTCCTGGCGTTGCTGGATACCCTGCCTATAGCTGCCGACGCGTCGATTCTGATCTTTCCGGGCACTCATTCGAAGCACATCTACATACAGCATCATCAGGTCATTGATTTCCAGACGTTCATGACGGGCGAAGTCTTCAACCTCATGGCGCATTACAGTATCCTGAAAGATTCGATTGCACCTGCGGAGCTGAGTACATTCACGAACGATCAACTCGACGCGTTCAAATCAGGCATCAACGAATCCGATTCGCCGTCTATCCTCAACAGCCTGTTCAGGGTCCGGACCAATCAATTGTTTGGCTTACTGAACAAGCCCGACAATACCCTTTACCTGAGTGGGCTGCTGATCGGTGCCGAGCTCAAAACGTTGCTCAACCAGCCACAATTTCAACTAATTCTCTGCAGTGGAAACAACTTGTATGAGTTATATAAACTGGCCATGAATGAGCTTCAGCTGGGCAACCGAACGACAACGATTTCATCCGATCTGATCGACAAAGCAACCATCGTCGGGCAGGTAAAAATTGCCCAGAACCAGCTAGTCACCTTACCTAAATGAGTCAACAGAAATTTTCCTGGGCGTTATTTTCCAAAGCGCCGGTCGTCGGTATCATCCGGGGCCTCCAACCCGACGATATTCACCATATCATGCCCGTTTACCGGGAAGCCGGCCTGACCACCATTGAGGTCACGATGAATACCGACTTTGCCGAGGTCATTATCCAGAACGCCGTAAAATACCATAGCGAGGGACTGAACATCGGTGCCGGAACGGTTTGCACACTCGACGACCTGGACAAAGCACTGGCCGCTGGCGCTCAGTTCATTGTCACCCCCATCCTCGACAAGAAAGTCATTAAAGCCTGTGTCAAGCGGGGAGTACCCATTTTCCCGGGGGCTTTCACCCCGTCGGAAATTTACAAGGCGTGGTCGCTGGGGGCATCGATGGTCAAGATATATCCGGCCACATCACTCGGCCCCGACTATATCAGAGACCTGAAAGCGCCCCTCCATCAACTCAAACTCATGCCCACGGGGGGTATTAGTCTGGACAATATGGCCGCTTATTTCAACGCCGGAGCCGACGGGCTGGGCATCGGGAGTCACCTTTTCGACAAGGCGCTCATCAGGCAGAAAGACTGGGACGGGCTGAAAAAGCACTTGCAGGATTTTGTCGAAAAAATGCAACAGGCGATATCACCACCCCCAACCCCCTCCTAAAACAGGAGGGGGCTCAAAAAAGACACCCCTTCGACATAGCCCCCTCCTGTTTTAGGAGGGGGTTGGGGGTGGTAAACACCCACTAAACCCTACCCCTGTGACTACGTCAAAAACCCAAAATTACCGGTGGATCATTGTTTTCCTGTTGTTCACCGCTACCACGATCAACTACCTCGACCGCCAGATCATCGGCCTTTTGAAACCCATTCTCGAAGTTGAATTTAGCTGGACAGAAACCCAGTTTGCTAACATTGTTATTGCCTTCACGGCAGCTTATGCCGCTGGTCTGCTGGCCTTTGGCTGGTTTATCGACAAGGTTGGCACGAAAATAGGGTATGCCGTCACGATCGTCTGGTGGAGCGTAGCCGGTATGCTGCACGCACTGGCCCGCAGTGCATTTGGTTTCGGTCTGGCCCGCGTTGGGTTAGGGCTGGGCGAAGCGGGGAATTACCCGGCCGCGGTGAAGACCGTGGCCGAGTGGTTTCCGCAAAAAGAACGAGCGCTGGCAACGGGCCTGTTCAACGCCGGAACCAGCATTGGGGTGGTGGCAGCCCTGGGTATCGTTCCCTGGATACTGAATCATTACGGCTGGCAGGAAGTGTTCTGGATTACGGGGGCCATGGGCTTCGTCTGGCTGATCTTCTGGCTGATTTTTTATGAAGTTCCCAGCCGGCAAAAAAGGCTGTCGGAGGCCGAATACGACTACATTGTCAGCGGTCAGGAAGCGGAAACTGAAAAGAAGCTGCCCATCAACTGGTTCAGGCTATTTTCCCTTCCACAAACCTGGGCGCTCATCACGGGCAAAGGCCTCATCGACCCCATTTATTGGTTTTTCCTGTTCTGGCTCCCCTCCTATTTTTCGTCGACTTTTAAGCTGGACCTCAAAAAACCCAGTCTGGAACTGATGCTGATCTATCTGGCCACCACCGTGGGCAGCATTGGGGGCGGGTACCTATCCTCCTGGCTGATCAAACGCGGCTGGCCGACGCTAAAAGCCAGAAAAACTGTCCTTATTATATTTGCCGGGTTGGAATTATCCATTATCCTGGCTCAATTTGCGACGGATGTCTGGGTAGCCGTGGGGCTGATCAGTCTGGCAGTGGCCGTTCACCAGGCGTGGGCGACCAATGTGTTCACGATGGCGTCTGACCTGTTCCCAAAACAAGCGGTGAGTTCGGCCGTTGGTATAGCGGGGATGGCCGGAGCGGTAGGCGGCATTTTCTTCCCGATGTTGGTGGGTCGTTTGCTGGACGCCTACAAAGCGGCCGGGAATCTGGCGGGGGGCTATAACCTCTTGTTCACCATCTGCGGCTTTACGTATTTGACTGCCTGGGTGATCATCCACCTGCTTACCCGCAAACCTAAAATTGTCGACATCAGTGAACTAACCTAACCCTCCTTTCAACGTATGAACCAGTCAATAAATCCGTCAGAGATACCCGTCAGCGTCGTGGGGCTGGGTCTGATGGGTTGCAGTATCACCGTCTGCCTGCTCATTGCCGGGCATCCGGTACTCGCCATTGCGCCTTTGCCCGCCGATATGGAAACGGCCGAGCCCCGCATCCGCGAGCATCTGACCAAAGCTTTCGACAAAGGGCTGATAACCGAAAGCCCCGAGCATTATGTTGAGCGACTGACCATTACGGAGGACTACAGTCTGTTGAAGAACTGTAAGCTCGTGCTGGAGTGTACGCTCGAAGACATCGATATCAAGAAAGCCGTTTACGAAAAAATCGAAGCGGTGGTTGCCGACGATGCCGTGATTACCAGCAACACCTCGGCCATTCCAATCAGTATTCTCCAGCGGCAGATTCGGTTACCGGAGCGATTCCTGGGCCTGCACTGGGCCGAGCCTTCGCACACAACCCGCTTTCTGGAAATTATTTGTGGCGACCTGAGCAATCAGCAAACCGCCGACTGGATCTATGAACTGGCTCACTTTTGGGCCAAAGAACCCACGCTGGTGCGCAAAGACATTCGGGGATTTATTGCTAACCGACTGGCATACGCTATGTACCGCGAAGCCTTCAATCTGGTCGAAAACGGCTACGCGACCGTTGAGGATGTAGACCGCGCCTGCCGCAACAACACCGGCTACTGGATGACGCTGGTGGGTGTATTCCGGTGGATGGACCTGACGGGCGTACCAGCCTACCACACCGTCATGAAAGACCTTCTCCCAACCCTGAGTAACAAAACCGAAGTTCCGAAACTCATTGATGACATCGTGAAAGCGGGTGGCAAAGGCGTTCAGAATGCGCATGGTTTCTACGAATACACGCCCGAAGAAGCTCAACTCTGGAAAGAAACCTACGAGGAATTCAGCTACGAAATTCGCCAGCTGGCCTTGAAATACCCGGCCGATGTGGTGAAGAAAAAACTGAAAAAAGATGAAGAGTAGTTAGTATTGTCCCAGACAACAGGGATGCTGTCTGGGACAAATGTGCTGACGCGGGTATTTACCCGTGCCTGTTAATATAGCCAGTTGGTCCGGCGTCCCGGTTCGCTGGCGAATCGTCCTGTAATACGTCAGTAAATACTGACGAAATGAATGGGCACGGATAAATACCCGCGCCCGCTGTAGATCAATAAATAATACCTTCATGTTCATTATCGACGCCCACCTCGACATGGCCCTCAACGCCATCGAATGGAACCGTGACTACCGACTATCGGCCCACCAGATCCGCGAACTGGAAGCCGACATGACCGACAAAATTGACCGCGCCAAAGGCACCGTTTCCCTGCCCGACCTCCGCCGGGGCAACATTGGTTTGGTCGTCGCGACTCAGATTGCCCGCTTCAACCAAAGCAACGGTAACCTGCCCGGCGCAGGCTGGAATTCTCCCGAACAGGCCTGGGCCATGACACAGGCGCAACGGGCGTGGTACGAAACCATGGTCGATGCAGGCGAAATGGTACAGATCCTGGACCGCGCCACGCTGGATAATCACGTAACCCTGTGGCTCGACGAAAGCATTCCAAATGAAACGAAACCCGTCGGCTACATTCTCAGCCTCGAAGGGGCCGACTCGCTGGTAAATCTGTCGTATCTGGAAAAGGCGTATAACTACGGCCTGCGCGCCCTCGGCCCGGCTCATTACAGCACCGGCCGTTACGCCCCCGGCACCGGCTTAAGTGGACCCCTCACCCCGCAGGGCCGCGAACTCGTGCAGGAGATGGACCGGCTGGGTATCATTCTGGACGCCACCCACCTCACCGACGAAGGCTTTACCGAAGCCCTTTCTTTGTATAAAGGTCCGGTGTGGGCCAGTCACCACAATTGCCGGTCGCTGGTGCCCCACCAACGGCAACTTACCGACGACCAGATCAGGCAGCTAACAGAACGGGGCGGGGTTATTGGCGGGTGCTTCGATGCCTGGATGATGAAGCCTGGCTTTACCCAGCGGGTCAGCAATCCGACAGAATTTGGCATCTCTATCGAAACGATCATCGACCATTACGATCACATCTGCCAGCTAACCGGCAGCAGCCGGCACATCGCTATCGGCAGCGACCTCGACGGCACCTACGGCGTTGAGCAATCCCCCAGCGACCTCGACACCATCGCAGACCTGCAAACCCTAACCGGTCTGCTAGCCAAACGCGGCTACTCCCAAGAGGACATCGAAAACATCTTTCACAAAAACTGGCTGCGTTTTTTGCGGGGGGCCTGGCGGTAACGTCTGTCTTAAACGTCATGTTTTAGCGTACAACCCAAGAGTCCCGGCATGCAGCGTGATATAGTTGATCGGTAGGCGCAAACGAGGGGATTGCCCGTTGAGATAGTGGGCTACCGTACGAAAGGACTGTCCAACCAGTACGGTGTTGGGTACAGTCAGGTGAGGAATACGTTCTTCGGTTAAAATAGTTTATAACTAATTAGCCCGCAAAGTACAAGCCAACACCCTATCTGTAAGGTAGTTAAGAATTTTACCCTCACCAAAGAATAACTCAGCCAACGACTTAATTAACGGGCTCGTAATCATTTCAGCAATAACTACGTTCAACTAGATACATTCGTTTACTGAGTGTTTGCTTATCGGCAGTTACATGCCATCGATCATGATTGATTACTCGCATGCCATCCGGAATAAGCAGCAACTTTCTGATCACCTCACCTGCCTCTCACAGCTATTCCCGGCGAAAGGTTTCAGGAAACCGACTCCCTTCACTCATCAGAGTCAGGTTCAATGGATTGAATTGATTTGTATGGAAGCCAAACACTACCTGCAATCGCTGCCTCTCCCCTAATCTTCTTGCGTCTACTGCCTACAGGCCACCTGCAATTCATTCACGGCCATCCTTTCATCTGCCCATCATGCGCAGCTTGATATTCAATACCCTTAATCAATCACCCATGACAATAATCTTCAATTACCTGTTTACACAGACTGGCGATGGATTTAAAACCCGTGTACCCGTTCGTATTCAACAAGGGCAATTGCTTCATTCAGGTTTATACCTGACACCTGCCAACCTCGATGGCATAGACCTACAGCACTGGGTAGGTAAAAACTTAGCCGTTACCATCAGCGAGGGCGTACATAACATTGGTGGATTGGCAGAATAGAAACTTAGCCATCGGTTTATGTAATTCCTGATGCCATTACGTATAAAACTTCAACACGTATTTTAACCCAACACAAAGCATGAATATGTTAATCAAACAACTCATTGAACGCATTGGTCGTATGATTCAGGTAATTCAGTGGAGCGACGAACGCGATCGCATGTTTCGTCCGATTCTCATTCCGGTCAACAATGGCCGCCAGTAGGTGTCTTTCCATTTTACTTCAGCAGGGCAGATCTTTTTCAGATAGAGATAGCTTTACGCTCACTAATCCACTTCCGAAATGACAACCAATAACAGTCAGCTATCGCCCGGTTTAAAGCACATTCATATGCTGATGGAGTCCTTGGCTTTCACCAAAGAATCACCCGAAGACGGCCCCTGGAAAATAGCTTTTGCCGAGTTGATCCTTCTCCTCAATGATCGGTTGATTCAGGAAGACCGGGCCGGTCAACGAGTCGATTTCTGGGAAGGCGTTGGTGTACAGGGGAAGCTTCAGGATGTTACATCGCTGGTAGCCTGGCTACGAGCCTGTTTCCCCGATACATTACCTGATTTCACCACGACATTCGCGAGTGATCGCTTGAATCGTTATTTCGGGAAAGGCACTGGCTACTTTGCAAACGGTGCTTTTTTCACCTGTGAACAAGCTGATGATCTGGCCTTTTTCGTGGATGATCAGCGTATTTATCTGAAATGTCAGATCGGGCGGGCAGTTACCGAAATAGAAACGCATGCTCAGGCAGTCCACTAAGCCGTTTGCCTTGATATATTGCCCGTTCTGCATCATAAGGGGCGTTTCTGTTTAAACATATAGGGTTAGCTGAGTGCCTTATTTCTTGTCTCGGATGCATTTGCCGTTTCGTATCGGTACGCAGTGGTCCGGCACGCCGACGCGAATCACCATCCGCCCGAAAAATCCACGCTGGGCTGCCTGAGCGGTTCGTCTCAGAGTCGCGCTCAACAGGCAGTCACTTACGTTTAACGAGTCCGTACAACACCAAGGGATTGGTCACATCACATCCAAACGCTCCTCTACCCAGATAAAGTGTTGCCCTTTTGCTTAAAGTGTGGGCAATGAAAATTTGATCTATCTCAATAGGGCAGCGTTTAAAGAGACCATTATTTTTACTATCAGGCAGGCTTAGTTAGTCCCATTCGTTCAGCCGTCCTCAAATTCATCTTCGGTTGCCGGTACTTACTGACCAGGTAGCTAAGTACCGGCCAGACAAATATTTATTCCGGCAGAAAGCTATTTTGAAAAATAATTAAAGCGTTTCAGCGCTATCGGTGTTCTAGTAAGAGATCAATCCGCCTGACCCGCTTTTTGAAATTAATAAAACACAGACAGGTAGTTTAAATCACTAAAAACATTGATCTGTCTCTTTTGGGAAGGTGGTTTTTTTGTAGCGGATTGTCAGTAGCAACCAGCCTGGTCGACCTCTGGCTAGACTTATGTACGTAAAGGGTTGATGGTTTCGCTCCATTACGGCCAGATCAATTGATCCGGTTTTATGCCCTCTGTAACTGAGCGAATCAAACGCTCGGGACTTATTCATTTACTTAATCAAAATCCTTATGGCAACTAATACATTAACCATTGTCACGGGCTATGGCTCCATCTCTCCCAAACCGTTTCGCAAAGCGTATTTAAATAATAGCGAGGAAATGGCTACCCAACGCTTCCTGCGGGATTATCCCGGAGTGCGAGATGCATCCGTGGTTATCGTTTCGTTTGATGATGAATTAACCATTCGTACCAACGGAGAGATCGCAGCCTATTAGCTGTTTGCAAACGGCTCGCCTATCCATGAACGAAGCGGAAGGTGATGGCCGTTGATGCTTTCGCCGAGCGGGCAGTCCGGCCAATTAACCTTATTTCCGATAAACTAACCAAATGGTACCCATGAATGAACTACCGTACACATCCATTCCCGATACGTCTGATAGCAATTACTGGGAGTCAAAGTCAATAAAGAATAATTTACGAAGTACCACCTTTGTTCCGCGGGATAAGGAACTCCATCAGCGGTTACGGGTAAAAGCGTGGGTGATTATTCAGGCCTCCCTATCGAAGAGAAATAGAAGAGGAAAGAACTAACTACCCGTGTAGTAAATCACTTATCTCTTTTTTTGTCGCGAGAATCGTGCGCTTTCAGTATCCTACGATTTAAGCACTAATCAGGATAAACCGGTTCCCGCCAGGATCACCTTCATCAGCCAGGGAACCGTAAAAAATAATTGAGTAAACACATTCGACAGGTAAGCCAGATTTTGTTGATCTACTTGTCGTTTGCCAGGAGATTAAGTGTTCGTCAGCTGTTTCATAAACCTGACTGAGTTGGAACAACCATCTACTTTTGCCTCGGCTACAGCATTTATACAACAGCTTTTTACTGCTTTCAACGGGAGAACGGTCTTTCACTTATAGGACTCCCAAACGTTCACCCTACTGCCATTTTAAAAAAATTTAAAATAAAGTTTCGAAAAAGAGAGTATTCGCCAACGACTCCTGCATCTTTCCTTCAAATGCACCGATAGCGCATTCATGTGTATGCAGGAGTATAGGGATCTGGAACCCGAAGAATTGGCCCTCGATTCGTCTTTTCAACGCTGGCAGTTGAGCCACGACCCCGCAGCCGATGCATTCTGGCAGGCGTGGCTGACCCGCAATCCAGACAAAACCGAACTGGTTGATAAAGCAGCTTCACTGCTGCACGCTCTGCATAATACCTACAGCGAACACATTGCCGAACGGCTTCCCATTTCAGAACGGGAAATTCAGGAGGAAATCAGTCGACTGCACGATGCGCTGGACGATCGGGAGGTGCCGGTCATAGCCGTGCCCTGGTTTCGGACCTTGCCTGTTCGCTATGGCGTGGCGGCCAGCGTGCTGATTGTACTTGGTCTGTTTGGCTGGTACCAGCTCCGCCCTTCGGCCAACAAAACACCCGAAACCTATACCGAGCTGGTAGCGCAGGCTACGGAGCCGCTTTCGGAAGTGAGCAACACCACCGATCGGCCCTTACGCGTCAACCTGCCCGACAAAAGCACTATTACGCTGTATCCTAAAAGCCGGGTGAGCTACGATAATCAGTTTACCGGCACTAAACGGGAAATCTACCTGTCGGGAAAAGGCTTTTTCGAAGTCGTCAAAAATCCAACGAAACCGTTTTACGTCTACGCCAACGGGCTGGTGACGAAAGTGCTGGGAACCAGCTTTACGGTACAGGCGTATGAAGGTGCCCGACAAATGCAAGTTGTTGTCCGGACGGGGAAAGTGGCCGTATTTACTCAGAAACAGGTGGCGGATCTCCCCCGGAAAGAGACGTATAAACTGGACGGTATCGTACTGACGCCCAATCAGCAGATTGTCTTTTCGACGGAGAAAACACAGTTAACGAAGAGCCTGGTTGAGAATCCGGTTTTACTGGAGCAAGCTCCGCAGAAGCCACTTTTCGCCTTCAAACGCACTCCTATTGCCGATGTGTTCGCCAGCCTTGAGCAATCGTACGGGGTACCTATCGTATTCGACAAAGAATTGATGCGGGCCTGTTACCTGACCGCTTCGTTTACCGACGAGCCACTTTTTGAAAAACTTGACCTGATCTGCAAGACCATCAATGCCAGCTACAAGCAGGTAGATGGTACCATTCTGATCAGTAGCAACGGCTGTTAAAACCAATACCCAATTATCTTCTAACCGCTCTAATATTCTGCATGCCTATGGTCAACAACGCTCCGACATACGCATAAAAAAGGCGGAGATGCGCTAACATCTTCGCCTTCAAAACCGCCCCTCGTTAAGCTCATTACGGTATCCGCAAAAATTGCGGACTGGGACTTTATTGTGCCGAATTTTTCACCCGACAAAAGCCAAAACTATGTCAAAACGAGTACTTTATCAAAAGACTTTACAGAAAATCATGCGCATTGGCATCTACCAGGCCTTTCTTTCTGTCGCTTTTGCCACCTTCTCCTACGCCTTTGAGGTAAGTGGGCAGAAAGTGCTGGAGCAAAAAGTAACCCTCCAACTAACCAACGCCGATATTGAGAAGGTGCTGGACAAGATTGAGACCGTTACAAACGTCAAATTCCTGTATAACCCGCAAATCTTTGGAACCGACGCCAAAGGCTCCTTTAAATTCCGTAACGAACCGCTCTCCGACGTCCTGAACAAGGTGCTGAATCCGTACCAGGTTACCTACGAAGTGCTTCAGGATCGGATTATTCTGAAACGCCAGGAATCATCCGAGATCAGAACGCCCCTCCAGCAGGAAGCCCCTAAACGCAAAGTAGCGGGCATTGTCCTCGACGAAAACGGGGCGGGGCTGCCGGGCGTCAGTGTGGTCATAAGGGAAGCCCAAAAGGGAACTACCACCGGCGCCGATGGCCGGTTTTCGCTGGATATTCCGGACGAGAACGCCGTGCTTGTGTTCAGCTTCGTTGGCTATAAGCGGCAGGAAGTTACGGTAGGCAACCAAAGCAACCTCTCCGTCACGCTGGCCCCCGAAGCCAGTACCCTCGGCGAAGTGGTGGTGACGGCTCTCGGTATTGCGCGGGAGAAAAAAGCCCTCGCCTATGCCGTTTCGGAGGTAAAGGGCAGCGAATTTACCCAGGCCCGCGAAAACAACGTAGCCAACGCGTTGACTGGCAAGATTGCCGGTGTCAACGCAACGGGTATGGCTACCGGCCCCGGCGGGTCGAGCCGCATCATTATCCGGGGCAACGGCTCCCTCAACGGCAACAACCAGCCGCTGTACGTTATCAACGGTATGCCCATGGACAACAGCACCCCCGGCGGTACCACCGCCGACGGTAATGGTATGAACGTGGACCGGGGCGACGGCATTGGCGGGATCAACCCCGACGACATTGAGTCCATCAGCGTACTGAAGGGTGGCCCGGCGGCTGCTCTGTACGGCGCCCGTGCCTCCAACGGCGTTATTCTGATCACCACCAAAAAAGGACGCGCCCAAAAGGGTGTCGGGGTGGAGATCAACAGCAACACGACCTTCGAAGACATTGCCGTAATTCCAAACTGGCAGTATGAATACGGTCAGGGTCTGGATGGCAGAAAACCAACCACCGTGACCGAAGCCAAAAGTACCGGACGCCTTTCGTATGGTGCCAAAATGGATGGGCAGCCCACCATTCAGGTCGATGGGCAATTGCACCCCTATTCCCCACAGAAAGACAACCTGAAGAACTTTTACCGTACGGGTACGAACTACATCAATTCGCTGGCCTTCACCGGCGGCAGCGAAACGGTCAACTTCCGTCTGGGCCTGAACAACACCCAGTCGAACAGCATCGTACCCAATTCATCGTTCTCCCGGCGGATCGCCAACCTGAACCTGAACGCGTTTCTGGGCAAGAAACTGAGCGTTGAAACGGTCTTCCAGTACAATGTGGAAGAAGGTGTCAACCGCCCCAAAGTAGGGTACGCCGACTTCAACCCGCACTGGGCGACTTACCTGATCGCCAACGTGGTCGACATCCGCAGTCTGGCTCCGGGTTACGACCCCGTGACCGGTAAAGAGATGGAATGGAACCCCGTTCCGGCCGCACCGAACCCATATTTCGTGATCAACAAATTCAAGAACAACGACACCAAGCACCGGTTCATCAGCCAGGGAAGCATCCGTTACGACATTCTGGACAACCTGTTCATCAAAGGCAGCGTGAGTCAGGATTTTTACAGCTTCTCGTCGGAGTACGTCCAGCCAACCAACAATGCCTACCAGCCGCTGGGTACCTACGAAGCCCGCAAAACAAGCTCGTCGGAAACCAACGGCATGCTGACACTGAACTACAACACGACCTTTTTCAAGGACCTTAGCTTTTCGGCCCTGCTGGGCGGCAATGCCCAGAAAGCCATCTTCGACCAGACAACCATAGGTGGCAGTGAATTTACGGTACCCTATTTCTACAGCTACACCAACCTTGCTACATCGACCACCACGCCAACGTATCTGAAAAGCGCCATCAACTCAGTCTTTGGCTCGGCAGATTTTGGGTATAAAAACGTGGCGTATCTGACGCTGTCGGGTCGGCAGGACTGGTTCTCGGTGCTGAACCCCAAGAGCAATCACATCTTCTACCCTTCTGTGGGGGGCTCGTTCATTCTGTCCGATGCCTTCCAGTTGCCCAAAGCCGTGAGTTTTGCCAAGTTGCGGGCCTCGTGGGCGCAGGTGGGTGGTGCTACGGTCAACGCCTACCAGATTTACCAGTACTACTCTATGCAGCAGGGCGGCCACAACGGCCGGCCCGTACAGGTGCTATCGTCGTCACAAGTACCCAACCCCGACCTTAAACCGCTGACCTCCACCACCTACGAAGGCGGTATCGAAGCCAAATTCCTGAACAACCGGCTGGGTATTGACCTGACGCTCTACAACCGCAAAACGACCGACGACATCGTAACGACAAACATTGCGCTCTCGTCGGGCTACACCTCGGCACTGCTGAACGTGGGAGCGCTGAGTAACAAAGGTGTTGAGCTGCTGCTGACCGGAACGCCCGTTAGCCGAGGTCCTTTTTCCTGGGATGTGAGCTACAACATGGCCTATAACAAGAGCAGAATCGAACAACTGGCTACGGGTATCACCGGCATCGATGTGGGTGCGGGCGTGGGCGGTGGTCTGGTCCGGAACGTGCTCGACCGGCCTTACGGTACCGTTTGGGGGTATAACAAGAAAACTGATGCCAACGGCAACGTCGTATTCAACACAGCCAGCGGTTACGCCCTGCGGGGTGATTTGCAGGAAATCGGGCAGGGAACGCCCCCGCTCACGATGGGTATCACCAATAACTTCCGCTACAAAAACTTCTCGCTGAACGTACTGGTCGATGGCAAATTCGGCAGCATCGTATACTCGAACCTGTACCAGTACGCCTATCGTTTCGGTCTGCCGCAGGAAACGCTGCCAGGTCGCGAAACGGGCATCACCGTTACGGGTGTAACGCCCGAAGGCAATCCTTACAGCAAAACATGGAGCAAAGAAGAGGTCGATACATACTACGATAACGACAAGAACTACACGGCCATGTTCATGTTCAACAACGATTTCGTGAAGCTGCGTCAGGTGATCCTGAGCTATAACCTGCCCGTTGCCAAACTGCCATTCCTGAAGCTGCAATCGGCTACGATCTCGTTTGTGGCGCGTAACCTGGCTATTCTCTACAAAGACAAGAAGAACCAGTATTTCGATCCGGAATCGGGCTATACGAGCACCAACGCGCAGGGACTGGAAGCCTTCGGCGTTCCCAGAACCCGTAGCCTGGGCGTGAACTTAATGGTGAAATTCTAACCAAAAAATTTTCTGACGATGAAGAATCTGATCCAAAAAATACTGGTTGTGGCCCCAATGCTTCTGCTCCTCTCTGCCTGCGACAAGGGCTTCGAGGAGATGAACGTAGACCCGAACAAATACTCGGAAGTGGTGCCCGGCTACCTCTTCACCCGCGCCCAACTGGATGGCGTTAGTACCAACTTCACCGGGGCGGCTTACCTGACCATTGGCCAGTCGATGCAGCAATTTGCTACCTACAAAGAGGTACCGGCCGCGGGTGATAAGTACTTCAACTACAGCTACTCGACCGGCAACTGGAATGCCTACGCAGGTACCGGAGCCGGACAGGGCGCGGTGGTGTCTATCCGGCAGGTGATCGACGCCGTGTCGACCAGCCCGCTCGATGTGAACAAGCTCTCGGCGGCTCGTATCTGGAAGGCGTATATTTTCCATCGCCTGACGGACATGTACGGCGACATTCCGTACTTCGACGCGGGTAAAGCCCTTTCGGATAAGAACTACAGCCCCAAATACGACACCCAGCAGGCCATTTATGCTGATCTGCTGAAAGAGCTGGACGAATCCATCAAGGCGTTCGACGCCAGCAAAGCCACCTTCGGCAACGCCGACCTGATGTACGGGGGCGATATCACCAAATGGAAGAAATTTGCTTATTCGCTGATGTTCCGGCTGGGTATGCGCCTGACCGAAGTCGATCCCGCTTTGGCCAAAACCTGGAGTGAGAAAGCCATTGCCGGCGGGGTTATTCTGGACGATGCCGACCGCGCCGTGATTGCATACGTCGATGGATCGCAGACGGCCAGCCGGAACTTCATTGCCAGCGGTCTTATCAGCACCGATTACGTAACCCCCGGTGGCGACAACGTGGAAGGCGGCAAGTTCGCCAAAACGTTCATCGACTACCTGAAGAACACCAAAGACCCGCGTCTGAATGTGATTTCCATTGTGTGGACCACCACCGACGGCAAGACCTTCACCGCCGATACCACAACGGCTCTGCAAAGCGGCATGCCCAACGCGGCCTACAACAACCTGCCCGCTAACTTCAACTCCTTCTCGGAGCCAAATCCGAACACGCTCTTAAAGTACAGCACGCCGTTGATTGTGTTTGGCAATGCTGAAACGAACCTGTTGCTGGCCGAGGCATCCGTTCGGGGCTGGACCAGTGGTACCACTGCCGCTACAGCCTATGACAATGCTGTAAAAGCGGGAATGCGCCAATGGTCGTTGTTCGGCACGGGCGGCACGATTCCCGAAGCAAAGATCAACGCCTATCTGGCAGCTAATCCGTACAAAGCCACTGGAACGACAGCCCAGCAGATGGAACAGATTCAGACGCAGAAATGGGTATCCCTAATTCTGGAAGATGAATATGAGATCTTCTCCAACTGGCGTCGGACGGGCTATCCGGTACTCACGCCAACCAACTATCCGGGTAACCTCACCGGCGGCAAAATCCCGACCCGCTTTGTGATTCCGGATTCCGAAGAAACGTATAATAAAACCAACTTTATCGAAGCCCGGACACGGCAGGGTGGTACGAACACGCTTTCCAGCGTGGTCTGGTGGGATAAGTAGAGGAGTGGTGGAGTGGTCTGCTGTGGCATTGTGATGTTGTGGTGTTGTGGTGTCAGGTCCTCAGACCTGACTTGGCGAGGTTTCTCAAAACCTCGTGCGGCTCGTTAATAAACGAGGTTTTGAGAAACCTCACGGTGTCGGGTCTAGGACCCGACACCACCGGCAGACATATCACATACATCACTCTGCACCGTAAACTCCAGGCTTCTGTCAGTAAATTCAATGCACTACACCAGTTTCTAATATTTTTTAATAAATTGACAGGCAGTGGCTTAAAATTAGAGTAAGTTCCTAAGAAATACTCTTTTCCTTCTTTAATAGATTTATGAAAGCACAACGCCGTTCCCTGCTAAAAAGCCTGTTTACCTTCGTAGCCGGAATAGCCGGATTGGGGTCATCGACCCGCGCCCTTGCTGCGTCAACGCCCGAACAGGAAGATGCCGGTGTGCTGTCTCAGGATGATATTCCGCTGTATTCGGGGTCGACAAAACTCGGTAATCTGATATTCGTTTCGGGGGCAGGTGCGCACTTCGAGGGCGATATCCGTTCGCATACCGACCATGTGCTCAAAGAGATCGAGAAAGAACTCATCAAAGCGGGCTCGTCGATGGATAAAGTACTGAAAGTAAACGTCCTGCTGCACGATCTTAAGGATTACAAAGCCATGAACGAGGTGTACAGAGGGCGGTTTGGCAAGAATCCACCCGTCCGCACGACGGTAGCCGTACACGCGGGCGTTCCCGGTAACTCGTGGGTCGAAATTGATTGTGTGGCCTATGTGTAGTCCTGTGTTTTGTACCAAACAGCCAGAGGCTGTTTGAGCCGCGAAGCGGCTTATAAGGTAGCTGCATTGTCAGCCTTCGGCTCAAACAGCCAGAGGCTATTTGGTACAAACTAAGACCCATGAAACCCACCGTCCTCGTTTTAGCTCTTTTACTCGCACTAAACATGCAACCTACCTCCGCTCAAACCAGCGATCCAAGCCAGATGGTCGTCCGGAAAACCGATGATTTTCAGGTGAATGGAAACGGCGACAATAAAGCCTGGACAAAGACCGATTGGGTACCGATCACCATCCAGGAATCTGCCGGACGCAACCTGGCGACCAAGACCAAAACGCTGTATTCCGGCACGGGTATGTATTTCCTGTTTCAGTGCGAAGACGAAATGTTAACGGCAA
The DNA here is from genome assembly GCF_054782495.1 of Spirosoma aerophilum. Lineage (NCBI taxonomy): Bacteria > Pseudomonadati > Bacteroidota > Cytophagia > Cytophagales > Cytophagaceae > Spirosoma > Spirosoma aerophilum. The sequence continues at coordinate 152,783 of NZ_BAAGSJ010000001.1, forward strand.
CGATCGAGGAGGATTTTGGGGCGTTGTACAACGAAGATGTGGTGGAAGTTTTTCTCTGGCCCGACCAGTCCGCGCCTATCTATTTCGAGTACGAACTGTCGCCGTTGAACTACGAATTAGCGATTCTGGTCCCGAACCTGCATGGTAAGTTCATGGGCTGGAAACCCTGGAATTACTCGGGCAAATCGAAGGTGCAGCACGCGACCAGCATTCAGGGGGGCGACAAGGTGAGCAAGGCAACCGTCAAGGGATGGACAGCCGAATTTTTCATCCCCTATACCTTGCTGAACCCCATCGTTCAATCCCCTCCAGGCTCGGGTACCAAATGGCGGGGGAATTTGTACCGCATTGATTACGACAAGGGGTATCAAACCTGGTCGTGGCAAAAAACGAGTGGCAGCTTTCACGAATTCAATAAGTTCGGAACGCTGATTTTTGAATAATGAACGCAGAAAACACAGAGAAAAAGTACAATGATCAATAACCGCTGTGCCGCACGGCGAACCGTCTCTGTGTTCATCAAAAGAAATTTATAAACCAACTTTCTCATGCTCAATAGACGATCTCTCATCAAGCGACTGTCGACAGTGCCCCTGCTGGGTGGCGTTTTCGGTGGTGCAACGCCCCTGGCATCGGTGCTCGCGGCTCCGGCCAAAGCCGTTCCCCGAAATGTTCTTAAAGAATTGGGCCTGCGTACCTTCATCAATGCCGCCGGTACCTATACCGCCATGACTGGCTCGCTCATGGAAGATGACGTGGTTGAAGCCATCAACGCATCGTCCAAAGAGTTTGTCATGCTCGACGATGTGCAGACCAAAGTCGGCGAGAAGATTGCCGCCCTGACCCATGCCGAATCGGCGGTGGTGACGGCGGGCTGTTTCTCGGCCATGACGTTGGGGCTGGCAGGCGTGCTGACAGGTATGGACCAGAAAAAAGTGGAGCTGCTGCCGCATCTGGAAGGCACCGATATGAAGTCGGAGGTGATTGCCCAGAAAGCGCACAACATCGGCTACAACCACGCCCTCACCAATACCGGTTGTAAAATCGTAGTGGTTGAAACGCTGGAAGAGGCCGAAAAAGCCATTAACAGCAAAACGGCTATGCTCTGGTTCCTGAATATCCAGTCCGATAAGGGCCAGATTCAACACCAGGAGTGGGTGAATCTGGGTAAGAAGCACAACATCCCGACGATGATCGACATTGCCGCCGATGTGCCGCCGGTCGAAAACCTCTGGAAATTCAACGACATGGGCTTCGATCTGGTTTGCGTATCGGGCGGGAAAGCCATGCGCGGCCCACAAAGTGCCGGTTTGCTGATGGGCAAAAAACAGTACATCGCAGCCGCCCGGCTTAGCATGCCACCCCGTGGCTCCACCATCGGCCGGGGCATGAAAGTTAACAAGGAAGAGATTCTCGGTATGTACGTGGCCCTCGATAAATTCATCGCCACCGACCACCAGAAAGAATGGAAGATGCTGGAAGACCGGGTGGCAGTCATTTCCAACGCCATTAAAGGGATCAGCGGTATCAAGATCGAAACTTATGCACCACCGTTGGGCAACCACACGCCTACCATGCGGGTAACCTGGGAAACGGGCAAGGTCAACCTGACGACTAAGTCTTTACAGGAAAACCTGCGAAACGGCAACCCATCCATCGAAGTGGTGGGTGAAACCAACGGCATCAGTATGACGACCTGGATGCTCAAACCCGGACAGGACAAGATTGTAGCGGCAAGGCTGAAAGAAGAATTTACAAAAGCGGCTGTGTAGTTTGTAGCGCGGTTCTTTAGCCCGCGTAGCCGTAGGCTAAAGAAGCTGATAGCACATTAGCCTACGGCTACGCGGGCTAAAGAACCGCGCTACTTAATATCCTAAACCATGAAAAGCATCTGTTTATTCCTAACCCTTTTCTCTTTTCTGGCGGTTTCGGCCCGGGCGCAGCCCTATACCCTGCTCATCAAAGGCGGACACCTGATCGATCCAAAAAATAACATCGACGCCATCATGGACGTCGCCATTACCGATGGCAAAGTCACGCAGGTGGCCAAATCCATTGACGCCAAACAGGCCCGGCAGGTAGTCGATGCTAAAGGTATGTACGTCACGCCCGGCCTGATCGACATTCACGGGCACGTGTTTTATGGCACCGAACCCGACCACTACCTGAGCAACGGGCTGGTAGCCGTAGCACCCGATGGATTTACGTTTCGGGTAGGTGTAACGACTATTGTCGATGCGGGGGGCGCGGGCTGGAAATCCTTCGAAACTTTTAAGAAGAACATCATTTTTACGTCCAAAACGCGGGTGCTGTCATTCCTGAACATCGTCGGCGAAGGCATGCGCGGGGGCGTTTTTGAGCAGGATACCACCGACATGGACCCCAAAATGGCGGCTAAAGTAGCGCTCGAGAATAAGAATGATGTTGTCGGGTTTAAGGTGGCCCACTTTCAGGGGCCAAGCTGGGCACCCGTCGATCATGCTGTGGCGGCCGGCAAGCTTGCCGACATGCCCGTTATCATTGACTTTGGCGGCAACAATCCCCCCCTTTCGCTCGAAGAGTTGTTCATGAAGCACCTTCGTCCGGGCGACATTTTCACCCATGCCTACACCCTGCTGGAAGGCAACGTTCGGGAGACGATTGTGGATGAAGCCACCAAAACCGTGAAGCCCTTTGCCTGGGAGGCCCGCAAAAAAGGCATCGTCTTCGACGTGGGCTATGGCGGAGCGAGTTTCAACTATTCGCAGGCCATCCCGGCAGTGAAAGCCAAATTTTACCCGACCACCATCAGCACCGACCTGCATACGGGCAGCATGAACGGCTCCATGAAAGACATGCTTAGTATTATGTCCAAATTCGTGGCGATGGGCGAAGACATTTCGAGCGTCATCAGAGCCAGCACCTGGACTCCGGCGCAGGTCATCAAACGTGAGAATCTGGGACATCTGTCCGTAGGCGCCATTGCCGATGTTGCCATTTTCTCGATGCGACAGGGCACGTTCGGCTTTTACGACAAAACCGGCTATAAGATGATGGGCAAGCAGAAGTTCGAATGCGAAATGACCATCAAAGGTGGCAAAGTCGTATATGATCTGAATGGAATTGGCATTGCCAAGGCTAACTAGCACATTCATTATGAACAAACAGATTTTTCAACCACAGAGGCACAGAGACCACAGAGGTCCAAGGACATACTGTAGTTCCCCTTTGCAACTCTGTGGTCTCTGTGCCTCTGTGGTTGAAAAATCTGTTTACCACCTCAATTAATTAAATTTTCCACTCTCAATCCAATGACAAAAATTTACATCAAAAGCATTGCGCTGGCCCTGCTGACGTTTGTTGGATTTACGCAGCGGGCGACCAAAAATGGCCTGCCTATCCAGACGGAGGCCAACGGCGGACTCTTTCTGCCCGAAGGGTTCGAAGCAACGGTCGTTGTCGATAGCCTGCCGGGTCGGGCGCGGCATCTGGCAGTCAATGAAAACGGCGACATTTACGTAAAAGCCCGCTTCGCCCGAAACAAGGGGGAGTCGGTGATTGCGCTGCGCGATACGAACGGCGACGGCCGGGCCGACATGGTTAAAACCTTTGGCGGCATCGGCAATGAGCGGGCCTACGGAACGGCCATGCGCATCTACAAGGGCTACCTGTATTTCAGTTCGGAGATGAACGTGTTTCGTTACAAACTCAACCCCGGCGAACTGGTACCCAGCAGTCCTATGGAGACGATCCTGACCGACGACCACGAGCACGGCATGCACGAACACATCGCCAAGCCCATTACGTTCGATAACGACGGCCACATGTACGTGGCTTTCGGAGCAGCTTCCAATGGGTGCCAACCCAAGAACCGGACACCCAACATGGCCGGTATCGACCCCTGCCCTATGCTCGTAGACCACGGTGGTATCTGGCAGTTCGATGCGAACAAAAACAATCAGACCCAGAAAGATGGCCGTCGATACGCAACAGGCCTGCGCTCAGTGGTGGGCATGGACTGGAACCCGACCGCCAACAGTTTGTACGCCCTCCAGCACGGGCGCGATGATTTGCTGATGCTGTGGGCCGAAAAATACAACCCCTGGCAAAGTGCCGTTTTCCCCGCCGAAGAGCTTTTTCAGGTGAAAGACGGCATGGACGGCGGCTGGCCGTATTGTTATTACGATCAGATTCAGGGCAAGAAACTCCTCAATCCGGAGTACGGTGGCGACGGTAAACTCGTAGGCCGCTGTGGTGATTACGAAAAGCCGCTGATTAGTTTCCCGGCGCACTGGGCACCCAACGACATCCTGTTTTATCAGGGCACCAACGCATCGAACGGCTTCCCGGAACGGTATAAAGATGGGGCATTTATCGCGTTTCACGGCTCTACCAACCGGGCACCCTATCCGCAGGCTGGTTATTTCATTGGTTTTGTCCCCGCCAAAAGTAAGACGCTGGGAAGCGATTGGGAAGTCTTTGCCGATGGTTTTGCCGGTATCGACCCGATTGTCAACGTAAGCGATGCGCATTATCGGCCGATGGGTGTGGCGATGGGGCCGGATGGTTCGCTGTATTTCGCCGAAACCGAGAAGGGTAAAATCTGGAAGGTCACTTACAAAGGCAGTAAACAGAATTTTGGCCCGGCTCAACTGGCGCAGATGGAGAAGCGTAAGACCCTGTCGAACATCCGCGACCCGGACTTTATCACCGACAATCTGGACCGCGACCGGCCCGTGGCAGGTGGCAAAGTCTATGGCATTTATTGTTCATCCTGCCACCAGCGCAACGGTCTGGGTGACTCGCAGCGGTTTCCGCCCCTCGCCGGTTCGGAGTGGGTAACGGGCGATAAGAAGAAACTCATTACGGTGCTGCTGAAAGGCCTGGAAGGTCCCATTGAGGTAAAAGGGCAATCGTACAATAATGCCATGCCGCAGCATAGCTTTCTGAAAGATGAAGAGCTTTCTGAAGTATTGACGCACATTCGTCAGAACTTCGGCAATACCGCCGATGGCATCAGCGCGGCTGAAGTCAATGAAGTCCGGCTGGCGATCAATAAGGAGAGCGCTCCGGCACCAAAACGCAAATCCAGTAGCAAAACCAAACGATAACAACCAGTAATTTAATTTAACATGGAAACACAACGCCGTTCTATTCTCAAACGTCTTTTTGCCTCTGCCGCCGGTGTCGTCGGGCTGGGTGCTGCCAGCAAAGCCATCGCTGAACCAATCGAGCCTGCCGCCGAAAAAGAAGTTTTCAACGTGGTCATGCAGGACGATGTGCCGCTGTTTTCGGGCTCCACCAAAATGGGCAATCTGGTGTTCGTGGCGGGCAAAGGCTATCATAAGGAAGGCGATATCAAAGTACATACCGACGAAGTACTCAAAGAGCTGGAACGGGAACTGATCAAAGCGGGCTCGTCGATGGAGAAAGTATTAAAAGTAAGCGTATTCCTGCACGACCTCAATGATTACAAAGGCATGAACGAGGTCTACAAAGGCCGTTTCGGCAAGAAGCCCCCCGTGCGCACCACGGTAGCCGTCTACGGCGGTGTACCCGGCGATTCGCTGGTCGAAATGGATTGTATCGCGTATATCTAATCACTCCTTGGTGTCGGGTCCTCAGACCTGACACCGATTGCTGCCGCGAGTGTGTCAGGTCTGAGGACCCGACACCACGCTAGTATAGCTAACTACTCTCTTCTCAATTCTTCCGATGTTAAGCAGACGAAAACTCATCAAACGCCTGTCGAGCGTTCCCGTTTTAGGCGGACTGGTCGGCGGGCTGCCACTTTCTTTAGAAGCCGAAGCCAAACCCGCGCCCAAACGCGACCTCTTCAAGGAGTTCGGCATTCGCACGTTCATCAACGCGGCTGGTACGCTTACCTACATGACCGGTTCGCTCATGCACGACGAGGTACTGGACGCCATCAATTACGGTGCGAAAGAATTTTGTCTGCTCGATGAGATTCAGGATAAAGTCGGGGCGAAGATTGCGCAACTGGTCCACTCCGAAGCGGCCGTCGTAACGTCGGGAGCGTTCTCCGGCATGACGCTCGGGCTGGCAGGTATTCTGACCGGCATGGATCAGAAAAAAGTGGAGATGCTGCCGCATCTGGCGGGTACAGGTATGAAAACGGAAGTGATCTGCCAGAAAGCCCATGACATCGTCTACAACCATGCCCTCACCAACACCGGCTGTAAAATCGTGGTGGTCGAAACGGCGGCCGACGTGGAGAAAGCCATCAACGAAAAAACCGCTCTTATGCACTTCCTGCACATCGAAGCGGATAAAGGCAAGATCATGCACGAAGAGTGGGTAGCCTTGGGCAAGAAGCACAATATCCCAACCTCGATCGATATTGCCGCCGATGTGCCGCCGGTCGAGAACCTCTGGAAATTCAACGATATGGGCTTTAGTTTCGTCGTTATCTCGGGTGGAAAAGCCATGCGTGGCCCCCAGAGTGCGGGCCTGTTGATGGGTAAGAAAAGCATTATCGAAGCGGCCCGGCTGCATATGCCCCCCCGTGGATTTAATATTGGCCGGGGCATGAAGGTCAACAAAGAAGAGATTTTCGGCATGTACGTCGCCCTCGAGCGGTTCATCAACGAAGACCACGACAAGGTGTGGAAAATGTGGGAAGAGAATACCGCCTACGTTGAGAACACGGTTAAGGCTATCAATGGGGTGACGACCAACGTTCATGTACCGCCCCTGGGCAATCACACGCCTACCCTGCGCATCTCGTGGGACCCCGCCAAACTGCACATTACGGGTAAAGACCTGCAGGAAGCCCTGCGCAAAGGCGACCCATCCATTGAAGTGGGCGGCAGCGGCCCCAGCAACATTGGTGTAACGGTCTGGATGCTGAAGCCCGGCCAGGAGAAAATCGTAGCTAAACGAATTAAAGAAGAACTGACCAAAGCGGCTGTGTAATATTTACCCCACCCCTAGCCCCTCCCCTTGAACTAAGGGGAGGGGGACAAGCCGGTTGTTTTTTAGCTTTCTCCAAACCGCAGTCATTACAACTATAACTGGGAGAAAGAGAGGAATAAGTCGGTTGTTTTTAGCCCCTCCCCTTTTTTCAAGGGGAGGGGTTAGGGGTGGGGTCTAAGTCCCCTCAACCATGAAAAAGATACCCTTACTCCTACTCTTCCTTTACTGCGTCTTGAGTCAACTGGGCATGGCGCAGCCGTATAGCGTCGTCATCAAAGGCGGGCATGTGATCGACCCGAAAAACAATATCGACGGTATTATGGACGTCGCCATTGCCGATGGGAAAATTGCGCAGGTCGCTAAGTCTATCGATACCAAAGGTGCCCTTCAGGTGGTCAATGCGAAGGGGATGTACGTCACGCCCGGTATTATCGACATGCACACGCACGTCTTTTTCGGTACTAACCTCGACCAGACGTACAGCAACGGCCCCAACGCCCTGCCCCCCGACGGCTTCACCTTTCGCAACGGCGTGACAACCATTGTCGATGCGGGCTGTTCCGGCTGGCGCGACTTTGAAACGTTCAAGAAACAGACCATCGACCTGTCGCAAACGCGGGTGCTGGCCCTGCTCAATATTGTGGGGAGTGGCATGCGCGGGGGCAAGTTTGAGCAGAACATCGACGACATGGACGCCAAACAAACGGCCGAAATGGCGAAGAAGTACCCGGACTACGTGGTGGGCGTTAAGCTCGCGCACTTCAACGGCTACGACTGGACACCTACCGACCGCGCCGTAGAAGCGGGGAAACTGGCCAATGTTCCAGTCATGATCGACTTCGGCGGCAGCACGCCTACCCTATCCATTGAGGATTTGTTTTTAAAGCGGCTTCGTCCGGGCGATATTTTCACCCACTGCTTTGGGCAACTGAAGACACGGGAGCCTATTCTGGATGTAGCTACCAACAAGGTAAAACCGTTCGTGTGGGAAGCACAGAAGAAAGGCATTCTTTTCGACGTGGGCTACGGCGGCATCAGCTTCGCCTTTTCGCAGGCCATTCCGGCTATCAAAAGCGGCTTCTACCCCAACACCATCAGTACCGATATTCATACCGGCAGCATGAACAACGCCATGAAAGACATGCTCAACGTGATGTCGAAATTTATGGCGATGGGCATGAATCTCCAGAGTGTGATCAAAGCCAGTACCTGGGCACCGGCGCAGGCGATCAAACGCCCCGAACTGGGGCATCTATCGGTAGGTGCCGTGGCCGATGTGGCGATCCTGAACCTGCACGAGGGCAAGTTTGAAGTTCGGGATACGGGCTATTTCGGTTTCTTCGATTATACCGGTCACAAGATCGAAGGCAAACAGAAACTGGGCTGCGAAATGACCATCCGAAAAGGAAAAATCGTGTATGATCTGAATGGTATCGCCAATCCGGTCGTTGTTACGCAACAACCCCGCTCGTAACGGTGCCGGTCAGCACGAATCAAACCCGCGCCAGAAACTACCAATACCCATGTTCACCAAAATACCCCGTTTTATTACTCTCCCGCTATTGAGCGCGGTTACCGTTCTCTTGTCGTCCAATCATTTGCGTCTGGCCGATGATCTGTTCAAATCCAGCGTTTTCACCTCTGTCAACGGCTTCACATCGGGCGTTGAAGGCCCCGCTGTCGACAAGTCCGGAATGCTCTACGCCGTTAATTTTGCCAAACAGGGTACTATAGGGCTGATTAGCCCGGCGGGTCAGGCCAGTGTATTTGTCGAGTTGCCCGAAGGCAGCATTGGCAACGGGATTCGCTTCAACAAAAAGGGTGACATGTTCATTGCGGATTACCCTAAGCACAACATCCTGAAAGTGGTGATGGGCACCAAACAACTGACTGTTTTTGCCAACGAACCGCGCATGAATCAACCCAATGATATTGCCATCGACAGCCAGGACCGGCTTTACGCCAGCGACCCGAACTGGAAAGACAATACCGGCAACATCTGGCGGATCGACACCGACGGAAAGGTAACGTTGCTCGAAGCAAACATGGGCACCACGAACGGTATTGAAGTTAGTCCCGATAACAAAACGCTGTATGTAAATGAGTCGGCGCAGCGGAAAGTGTGGGCCTACGATCTGTCGAAGGGGGGTCAGGTCAGCCACAAACGGCTGCTCATTGAATTTCCCGACTTCGGCATGGACGGCATGCGGTGCGATACAAAAGGGAATCTCTACATTGTCCGGTATGGCAAAGGCACCGTTGCGAAACTATCGCCAGCGGGGAAACTCCTTCAGGAAATTAAACTGACGGGGCAAAAGCCGACCAACATTGCCTTTGGCGGTAAAGACGGACGTACCGCTTATGTCACCTTGCAGGATCAGGGGAATATTGAAACCTTCCGGGTCGATATACCGGGGCAGGAATGGGCAATGCGGCAGAAGTAGCGCGGCCAGGGTCAAACACCCGCCCCATGTCAACCCGTTACTCAACCAGAAAACTCACCAAAAGCCAGAATTGGTAAAAAGCCATCTGGCTTTTGAGCGTTCCCAGTGCTTTATACAACAGGTTGGCAACCGACTGGCGGTTGATGTCCATGAGGGCGGCAATCTGGTCGTTTTCCAGGCCATTATAAAACTTAAGAAAAACGACTTCCTGCTGGCGTTTGGGCAGGGTATTAATGGCCTGACGGACTTTGTACTGACTCTCCGAATCGGCTTCGCTCTGCTCAATTTCCGTTTCAATCGTCTGCCAGTCAGAGAGGTCACTTACTTCCAGGCTGTTCAGTGAGGAGCGTTCGGGCTTGCTCCGGCGAAACTCCTGCAAGAGCTGATTCCGGAGTGATTTGAACAGATAGATCGAAACGTATTGTATCGTTGTCGTGGTCCGTTTCTCCCAGATCCGGATAAAAATTTCCTGAATGGAGTCTTTTATAAAGTCGCGATCATCCGTGAAGTTGGTTGCATAGGCGAACAGAGACCGGTATTGTTTTTCGGCCAGTTGACAAAAAGCGGCTTTATCTCCGGCTTGTGCTTTATGCCAGAGTTCCAGTAAGTATTCGTTCTCTTCGATAATACGATGTCGCTGATCCAAAATACTTCATTTTTATTATAAGGTAAAGTAAGCTTAAAATTCAGAAAAACATAAATAAGAAGCGGGTCAATTGCCAGGTTGACAATCAAACATACGTTTTCCCATAGATTACCAAAATATAATTATGTAACTAAAAAACGCGCCGATCGTCCCTGACCGTGTAGCTGGATGAAGTTGTTTTGACGGGCAGGCTGCCTTTAGAAGCGTTAGATATACGCGTAGATGCCCTTTACGCTAAAATGACTGTTCTGACAGGGGCCTGCCGTGTCTCCGCTGATGTATGAAAAAAACGCTACTCCTCTGTTTTCTTCTGATTTATACCCAAACCCGATTTGCCCTTGCCCAAACACCGGTCGAATATGCCTGGTGGAATCCTGCCCAAAACGAGATCCCTGTTATTGAGGGGCAAGGCTGGACTGGTAAAGACCTGCAAAACCCCTATGACCGGCTGCCAGCCGTGGCAGAAAAGAGCATTCGCAAAGAAGTCTGGAACCTGTCGCACAGTTCGGCGGGGTTGATGATCCGATTCCGGGCCAGCACCGATCAGGTGGTCGTTCGATATGTGGTAGGCAACAAGCAGCAGGCCCTACCCCACATGCCCGCTACGGGTGTGAGCGGGGTCGATCTATACGTGGGCAACAGTGACGGCGACTGGCTCTGGGCAACCGGCAAGTACACCTTTGGCGATACCATTCAATACCGGTTCGCGAATCTGGAACCCAACGACACCTACAAACGAGGGCGCGAGTATCGGCTGTTCCTGCCCTTATATAACTCCGTTCAATGGCTCGAAATAGGTGTCCCTAAAGGGGTAACGCTAACGCCACTGCCCGTCCGGCCCGAAAAGCCCGTCGTTATCTACGGCACGTCCATTGCCCAGGGTGCCTGTGCGTCGCGGCCCGGTATGGCCTGGACGTCGATTTTGGGTCGTAAGCTGGACCGTCCGGTAATTAATCTGGGCTTCTCCGGCAACGGCCGACTCGAAAAGGAAGTCGTTGACCTCGTGGGCCAGATTGATGCCCGTGTATATGTGCTGGATTGTTTGCCCAACCTGATCGCGACCGTGGGCATTAAGCCCGAGGAAATCAAAAACCGGATTCTGGAATCGGTGAGAACACTGCGGCAGAAACGGCCTGCCACGCCCGTGCTACTGGTCGAACACGCGGGCTATACGGATGGCAGCATCAGCCCTATCCGGCAGCAGTATTACAGTGAAGTCAACCTACTGATGCAACAGGCGTTTACGCAGCTGAAAGCCGAAGGCGTGAACGGAATCTACCTGTTGCCCAAATCGCAGATTAATCTGGATATGGATTCGATGGTCGATGGAACGCACCCGACGGACCTGGGCATGCAGCAATACGCCGATGCCTATGAGAAAAGCCTTCGAACCATCCTGAATGAACCCGTTGGCGACCTGTCAACCATGAAACCCCGCACTCAATACCGCGACGGGTCTTTCGACTGGGAGATTCGCCACCGCGACGTGCTGGCCCGACTGAAAGCCAAACCGCCCCGCCTTGTGTTTATGGGCAACTCCATTACGCATTTCTGGGGTGGTGAGCCCAAAGCGTCCCGCGTAAATGGAGCCGACTCCTGGAATAGTGTGCTGGAACCGCTGGGCGTGCAAAATCTCGGCTACGGCTGGGACCGGATCGAGAATGTATTGTGGCGCGTTTACCACGGCGAACTGGATGGCTATAAGGCGGATCAGGTAGTACTGATGATTGGCACCAACAACCTCCAACTGAACACTGACACCGATATCGTTGCCGGGCTCCAGTTTCTCATACAGGCCATTAAGTCCCGTCAACCGGGTACCGAGGTGTTGATGGTGGGTATTTTACCCCGCCGTGACGGTGAAGTTCGTGTGTCTACCATCAACGACGCCATTGCCCGGATGACGGGTGAGATCAATGTTTCCTTTGCACAACCGGGTGCCGTTTTTCTGAAACCCGACGGCAAAATCGAGGAGTCGTTGTTCTCCGATGGCCTCCACCCCAACGCCGAAGGTTATCGGCGGCTGGTTGGAGCACTGAAGCCGTTTTTGAAAAAGAACTGAGGTGTACTTTATAGGCTATCGCGATCATTCGCTCGTGCCTGTTGATAAAGCAACATTCGCTTGCGTCAGTGAATACTGACTTTATAGGCTGGCATGAGCGAATGCTCGTGCCAGCCGCCAACCTTACCCTACTGCACCTTTTTCTCGACCACAGGCATCATTACTTCCACCATTTTACCGATAGGTTTCCCGTTTTGATACGCGATAACCTTCACCCGATCGGCTCCTTTGGGCATCAGGAAAGGCTGGGTGTAGAGAGGAAAATGATCGTCGGGGACGGTATTGTCCACCGAATAATAGAGATACGTATCGGGAAGTTCGTGGCTTAGAGTGACCTCCATCATACCCATCGGGTGCTTTTTCAGCGTAACAATAGGGTTATATACGCTGCGGGCGTAATTCACATCCTGTGCATCGAAACGATTGAAATGAGCCTCCACCCGCTTCATAAAGCCCGGCCAGTTGCGCTGGTTTTTTGGCGACCAGAGTACTTCGGCAATGGCAAACGCCCGTGGCCAGGTCATGTACTCCGCATGCCGGTTATTCGGAACCGATTCCGTCCATAAGTTCCCTTGCCCGCCCAGAATCAGGTCGACCCGTACGCTGTCGGGAACAGGTTCAAAAGAGTAGGACGTGCTTAACCGGGCCATGCTGTAGGTGCTGGGTTCGGCAGAGGGTTCGCCCTGGTAGAGGTCGAGGTAACAGAACTGGGCGGGCGTCATAATGACCGGATGGCCCTGTTTGGCGGCTTCAATCCCTCCTTTCATACCCCGCCAGCTCATGACGGTGGCATTGGGGGCCAGGCCACCTTCCAGAATTTCGTCCCAGCCAATGAGTTTTTTACCCTTCGACTGCACGATTTTCTCCACCCGTCGAATGAAATAGCTTTGCAGTTCTTCCACGGTTTTGAGGTTATTGACAGCCATTGTGGTTTTGCACTCCTCGCAGGTAGCCCAGAACCCTTTGTACGCTTCGTCGCCCCCGATATGGATGTAAGGTCCCGGAAACAGTTGGGCAATTTCCGTCAGGACCTTATCGATGAATAGGTACGTGCCGTAGTTGCACGGGTTCAGGGTGTTGTCTTCCAACTTATAGAATTTACCGTTTGTCGGTACAAGCACCTGTTTTTTACCACAGGTCAGGGCCGGGTAAGCGGCAATGGCAGCCATCATGTGGCCGGGCATGTCAATTTCCGGTACGATGGTAATGTTGCGCTGCTGCGCATACTGAACGATTTCACGAATATCGTCCTGCGTATAAAACCCGCCGTAAGACGGTACTTCGCCCGGCTGAGCGTTTTCAATATCATTCCATGGCCCACCCAATCGCGGTGCACGCCACGCGCCGACTTCGGTCAGTTTGGGCAAACTGTTGATCTGAATTCGCCAGCCCTGATCGTCGGTCAGATGCCAGTGAAACACATTGAACTTATACTGGGCCATCTGGTCGATGTAGCGCTTGACGAATGCTTTATCGAAAAAATGGCGGCTTACGTCCAGCATCAACCCCCGCCACCCAAAGCGGGGCTGGTCGCGAATGTGCAGGGCTGGTATCGACTGTCCCCGAAATGTTTTGGCAACGGGCATCAGTTGGCGCATGGTTTGGAGTCCGTAGAAAAGCCCGGCCGCTTCGGGGGCCGTCAGCGAAATACCCGCAGGGGTAACCACCAGGTCATAGCCTTCCGGCCCGACACCCGCTACGGGAGCCAGCCGAACCGTAATCGCCTTGATTAGTTTGGGCGCGTCAGATGCCGGAATACCGGGAAGGTTATCCATCACCATCCGGCGTATGTCGGCCACGGGTGTCAGGATGGCCAGTCGGGTTTGGGCGGTAATAGCAAACGTTCCTTTGCCGGGTTCGAGCGTTTGGGGAGCCGGAATAAGCGCCGGAACCGGCATCTGAGCGGAAGCCGTGAAAGCCAGCAGAAGCAACGCAATTAGCTTATACATTCAGTTTAGATTGTTTACTGTCGGTTAGACGAATAAAGGGGCGTAAGGTTTAGAAAAGTCCGCTGGAACAGGGTGACGTGGGTGGCTGGCGCGGGTGTTTGCCCGTGCCTTTTGATGAAGTCAGTATTCACTGACGCAAGCGAATGCTTGCTTTATAAAAAGGCACGAGTAAATACTCGCGCCAGCCACTTCACCCACGCCAGCTACACCTTCGGCCAGTGGGTTTCAATACCCTGGGCACGAATGAATTTCTGAAAATCACCGAGCAGCTGCTCCTTTTCCCGAACGGCGCGGGGTATAACTTTTCTGTCGAGCGAATAAGCGACCAGCATCCCCACGGCTTCGCCAATACTCCACTCTACGGGGTGCAGCCGATAACAACCGTTGGTGATGTGCGTGGTACCGACGTTTTTGTTGGCGGGCAACAAATTTTCCATGCGTTTGGGCAGCAAAGCCCCCAGCGGAATCTGGAACGGCAAGGAACCAAAGTCGATGTAATTGTTGCCGCCGGTGCTGGGGTGTAAGTCAATGTGGTAATAGCCCACCCCCACGCTATCGGGAAAATCAGCGGCTGTATTCGCGTCTTTTTTGCCCGTCACCAACGCCCGATTTTCGGCTCCAACATGTTCTTCGAGAACGGTAAAAACGGCTTTGATTCGGCGGGATTCCCGAACGTAGGGGTACTTGGCCAGCCCGTCTTCGGTGCCCATAATGTCGGGTCGAAATCGGATACCCGGCCAGCCCTGCCCACCATCGGGGCGCGGAGCTTCGGTCTGGAGCCAGTAAAGCAGCGACAAACTTAACTGCTTGGCCTGATCGACGTATTTTTTAAAGTCCTTCTCGCTGGCTCCGATCAGGTTACCGGCGCTGTAATCGTTTTGCGGCCAGTTGACGCCCGACACATCGCCGGGGTACGTTCCGGGCTTAAAATTCGCCTTGCTGATGACCCGGCGGTAATTCCAGAGGTTCAGTTTATCGCCGGTGCTGATGCCTTCCGGATGAAAACCAAGCCGTTTTGGTTCCAGCGTTTTCGGATTCGAGTACGACAGATCGAGCAACTTCCCTGACCAGGACGGCGTCACTTTAGGTGAGTAATTTCGCCAGAAAGCGTAGTCTTTGGGCTTGTCGATAACGTGGTTGGCCCCCGCTATGTAATCCATCGCAAAGCATACCGTAAATGCCTGACAGTTGTTGGGGTCGGCCTTTTCGGGCGCGTGGAGTTCCCCGGTTTCGGAACGGGCTTCTGCGCCGGTCACGAACTCGGTTCCGGTAAGGGGCAGCAGGTCGCCGAGTTCCGTGGCATCGACGAAATAGGGTGCCGTCAGCATCGTCTCTTTCCCCGTTCGCTGGCTAACGGCTTTGAGGGCACGCACTCGACTACCCTGCACATCGGCCGAGGTGATCTTGTGTTCGAGCAGCAGCGTCAGCTGGCCGGAACTTTGATACGGAGCCATCATTTGCTGTAAGACCGCCAGAGCTACCTTCGGTTCATGACATAAACGCGATACGGCCCCATCGCCGGGGTTCAGGAACTTACTGGCTTTAGCCGCATCGGTCAGCGGGTAGTTCTGTTTGTAATAGTCCCGAATGGCGGTGCGAAGGTCGCGGTAAAGCTGGGTCGCGCCGTGCGTTTCGATCCATTGGTGCTCATCGGGCGGAACGCCCTGCTGGGTCATCTGCCCGCCAATCCAGTCGGTCTCTTCGGTCATAATGACCGTTCGTCGATTGCGTAAAGCCGCCAGAGCAGCCGCACAGCCACCCAGCCCGCCCCCGGCAATGACTACATCGGCGGCTCGTTCAGCCTGCCCCGCTCGATTCAGTATGCGTTCGGTTTGCGCATGCGTTTCTCCCGAAAATGTGAGTAGTGGAGCGGTTAAGGCGGCTCCACTACTTACGGATACTTGTTCTAGAAAATGACGTCGGTTCATGTGTATGTGCTGTACAACGGATTACCAATTCATTGTACGTAAAATCAATTTGCCGGATTCAGCGTCAGCCGCTGTTTGTCTGTCAATAAGACCTTGCTTAACGTTTCGTACGGTAATCGTTGCGGGCTTACTTTGTTGTTAATGCTCAGCACAGCCGCCGTTGCCGCCGACTGCCCCAGGATCATGAATACGGGCTCCATCCGAATGGAGCCGTAGGCAATGTGCGAGCTGGAGACACAAACCGGTACCAGCAGGTTGTTGCACGCTGTTTCTTTCGGCAAAATTGACCCGTAAGCAATGGAATAAGGTTTGTCGGGATGAACGCCGATATCACCTTCGTTCTGAACAAACCCATCCGGCTTAACATACCGCTGGGCATTGTGCGCATCCAGCGAATACGAGCCCATCCCAATGGGTTGCGGCACCGTCGTTTTCCCAAGTGCGTCGGCTTCTTTCATCACAAATACACCGATCATACGCCTGGCTTCGCGAATATAAAGCTGATGCGGCCAGTTTCCGTTATCGGTGAATTCGTCTTTCGCCAGGCCCCACTGCTGCATGGCGGTGTGTACATCAGCGGGCACGCGCGAGTCGTTTGCCAGAAAGTACATCAGGCCCTTCTGGTACAGTTCATGGTCCTTAATGATCTGCTTCCGGCGGGCATAGGATGCCTCGGGGTAATCGTAATTTTTACCGATGTAATCCGTACTGAACGGGCCGTGGTTATTGGTGTCTGTTTTTCGGTTGGGGATGGGGTCGTACTTGTCGAACGTTTCGCGCCAGCCAGCGGCAAATACCCGCGCCAGCAGTTCGTAACGGTCGGGGTTATAGCCTTCGGGTTTTGGGAAGGGTACCCGGTTGTCGGGGTGATTGCTCAGGCACATTCGAAAGCAATACGTCTGCACTTTATTGTCGCCCGTTCCATTCTCGCCGGGTGCTTCGGCAGCGACTTCGGGAAGTAGACCGCTGGTCGGATCGCCGGGTATTTTGTACGGGCTGACGTTGGTTTTGAAGTGGTGGCCGTGTTGGAAAACACCTTTCTGTACGCCGTTCCAGGTTTCACCATATACACTATTGGCTTCGCGGCCTACGTGGTACTTCACACCAGCAGCCGCCATCAGATCGCCTTCATAGGTGGCATCGATAAACATTTTACCCTGATAAACGGCTCCGCTCAGCGTCCGGAACGAACGAATACTGCCCGCCTGTTTGGTCAGCCCTTTGGCCGACCGGTCGAGCCATTCGTCTCGGTAAACGGTAAGTTTATATTCTTTTACGAAATCCTCAAAAACCTGCTCGGCGGCATGCGGCTCAAAAATCCACATAGTCCGGCTGCTGCCATCAATGGCGGGTGTTCCCTGGCCTTTGTTGCCGTACTCTTCGGGCTTCTGCCACTTCCAGGATTCTTTTTTCTGGTAGTGCTGGTACAGTCGCTGATAAAATTCCCGGGAGAGGCCGCCAATGACTTCTTTATTCCCCGTATCGGTAAAACCAAGCCCACCTGATGACAGGCCACCCAGATGGGTATCCGGCGAGACGATGATCACCGACTTACCCATCTTTTTTACCTGAACCGCAGCCATGACAGCCGCCGATGTACCCCCATAAACAATGACATCGGCCTGCCGCGTCAGGGCCTTTGGTGCGACCATCCGGCGCACCGTTACCGGACGCGCTCCCGTGGAGAAACCAAGTATTGCCAGGAGCAGTACGCATTGTAGCGAACAAAAAGAAAGGAAGCTCGTGTAATTTTTCCGGCGTGGGCTGTTGGCGGAATTTTCCATAACCATTTATTGAGACAAAGGCGATTGACGAATGAGAGACATGGACTCTGCTGTCTCAAAGGATTTGTGTCAATCAGTTTACTTTACTCCTCGCTCAACTTCGCCCATTCAAACGAAACCCCGGCGCTGGCAAGCCGCCGGGGTTTCGTTTATTACTCTGTGCCAATAAATTGTCAAAGACATTACTTATCGGGCAGTTTTCCGAAGAACAACCGGTACACATTTTACCTCCGGACAATCACATAAGGTTGGTTCGAGTACAACCGTAACGTCTGTATAACAACTGCCTCCGGCACTGAACAGGCGAATGGTGTAAGGCTGACTTGATCCGGGGTTCGGCAAGTTGGTAAAACTGACATTACCCGCCGTTACGGTCAAATTAGTAACGGCGCCATAAGCGGGACCGCTTCCATATGTACTGCCTAAAACGATGTCAGCCCGTTGGGTATTTTGCAGCGTTGTCAGGTTAATTCGAGCGTTATTGTTCGACACGGCGCCCGTACAGGTAGCCGCCACGACTTGTACCGGTGTGGTATAGGATGGAGCTGGATTGACCGTAACCGTGGTGGCAATCGTTGCTGAACAGCCGGTGGCAAATGTACATGTTGCCGAATAGGTCGCAGTTAACAGGGGCAACACTTGTATACTGGCTGTTGTTGACGCGGTTGACCAGTTAATGGTGCCGCCATCGCAGCCAGACACCGTCAATACAGCTGATTGGCCCGCGCAAATCGTTGCCGAATTAACCGTCAGGTTTGGGGCGGGATTTACCGTAATCGTTGTACTGGCTACACCCGAACAGCCGTTTGTGTTCGTAGCCGTAACCGAATAAACGCCCCCCGTTGTAACGACTATCGAAGCCGTTTGCTGGTTGGACGACCACACGTAGGTGTTCCCACCACTGGCAGTTAACGTCGCGCTTTGTCCCTGACATAGTGTTGCACTGCTAACGGAGATTGTAACGGTGGGCAAGGGATTGACCGTGATGCTGCCCAGGCCCGTGCCCGAAGCCACCCCAGTACAACCCGCCGAACTCACGGCTGTCACCGAGTACGTACCCGCCACACTGCCCACCGCCTGATTGGTGCTGCCGATCTGGGTCAGCCCCGAAGGAAAGACATAACTGGCATAGCCCGCTGTGGCGGTCAAGGTCGTGGACTGACCCGCGCAGATGGTGGCCGAAGTCAGCGTAACGGTCGGTAGAGGGTTCACCACTACCGTAGCCGTCGCACTGGCCGAACAGCCCGCGCTGCTGATGGCTGTCACTGAATAAGTGCCCGCCGTGGTGGCCGTAGCCACGTTGGTGCTGCCCACTTGGGTGAGCCCCGAAGAGAAGACGTAACTGGCATAGCCCGCTGTGGCCGTCAGACTCGCTGTCTGACCCGCGCAAATCGTCGCCGATGCTAAGGCAACGGTAGGTAAGGGATTGACCGTGATGCTGCCCAGGCCCGTGCCCGAAGCCACCCCTGTACAACCCGCCGAACTCACGGCTGTCACCGAGTATGTACCCGCCACACTGCCCACCGCCTGATTGGTGCTGCCGATCTGGGTCAACCCCGAAGGAAAGACATAGCTGGCATAGCCCGCTGTGGCGGTTAGGGTCGTGGACTGACCCGCGCAGATAGTGGCCGAAGTCAGCGTGACGATCGGTAGGGGGTTCACCGTTACGGTGGCCGTCGCGCTGGCCGAACAGCCCGCACTGCTGATGGCCGTCACTGAATAAGTGCCCGCCGTGGTGGCCGTAGCCACGTTGGTGCTGCCCACTTGGGTGAGCCCTGAGGAGAAGACGTAACTGGCAGAACCCGCCGTAGCCGTCAGACTCGCCGTCTGACCCGCGCAGATCGTCGCCGAAGTCAGCGTGACCACTGGTAGAGGATTGACCGTGATGCTGCCCAGGCCCGTACCCGAAGCCACCCCTGTGCAACCCGCCGAACTCACAGCCGTCACCGAGTACGTACCCGCCACACTGCCCACCGCCTGATTGGTGCTGCCGATCTGGCTCAATCCCGAAGGAAAGACATAGCTGGCATAGCCCGCTGTGGCGGTCAAGGTCGTGGACTGACCCGCACAAATGGTGGCCGAAGTCAGCGTGACTACCGGCAGAGGGTTCACCGTCACGGTGGCCGTCGCACTGGCCGAACAGCCCGCGCTGCTGATGGCCGTCACTGAATACGTACCCGCCGTGGTGGCCGTAGCCACGTTAGTGCTGCCCACTTGGGTGAGCCCTGAAGAGAAGATGTAACTGGCAGAACCCGCCGTGGCCGTTAGACTCGCTGTCTGACCCGCGCAGATGGTGGCCGAAGTCAGCGTGACCACTGGTAGAGGATTGGCCGTGATGCTGCCCAGGCCCGTGCCCGAAGCCACCCCTGTACAACCCGCCGAACTCACGGCCGTCACCGAATAGGTGCCTGCCACACTGCCCACCGCCTGATTGGTGCTGCCAATCTGGGTCAATCCCGAGGGAAAGACATAACTGGCATAGCCCGCCGTGGCCGTCAAGGTCGTGGACTGACCGGCACAGATGGTGGCCGAAGTCAGCGTGACCACTGGCAGGGGGTTCACCGTCACGGTGGCCGTCGCGCTGGCCGAACAGCCTGCACTGCTGATAGCCGTCACTGAATAAGTGCCCGCCGTGGTGGCCGTGGCTACGTTGGTGCTACCTACCTGAGTGAGTCCTGAGGAGAAGACGTAACTGGCAGAACCCGCCGTGGCCGTCAGACTCGCCGTCTGACCCGCGCAGATAGTGGCAGATGATAAAGCAACGGTGGGTAAGGGGTTCACCGTGATACTGCCCGTCGCGGTAGCTGAACAACCGGCGGATGTAGTGGCGGTTACGGAATACGTACCAGCGTTCGTACCGGTGGCTACACTTAACGAAGGAGATTGCGTTAGTCCAGCCGAAAAGGTATATGTAGCAAAACCAGTCCCCACCGCCGACAGGCTTGCGGTCTGTCCCGCACAAATGGTGGCCGAGGTCAGCGACAGTGCTGGTACAGG
This sequence comes from Spirosoma aerophilum, assembly GCF_054782495.1. Taxonomy (NCBI): domain Bacteria; kingdom Pseudomonadati; phylum Bacteroidota; class Cytophagia; order Cytophagales; family Cytophagaceae; genus Spirosoma; species Spirosoma aerophilum. The sequence continues at coordinate 173,508 of NZ_BAAGSJ010000001.1, forward strand.
ATTGACGGTAAGGCTACCTGTTGCACTGGCCGAACAACCCGCCGTGTTTGTAGCGGTTACGCTATAGGTACCCGCCGTTGTGCCCGTCGCTACGTTGGATGTCCCTGTTTGGGTTAACCCAGCCGAGAACCGGTAAGATGCCAGTCCGGCGGTAGCGGTTAAGGTAGCCGTTTGCCCGGCGCAAATGGTGGCAGAAGTCAAACTTACGGATGGCAGCGTGTTAACCGTAATGGTGCCTGCGCCCGAAGAAACCCCAATACATCCGGCGGCACTTATGGCCGTTACCGAGTATGTACCTGCCGTGGTAGCGGTGGCTACGTTTGGTGTACTGGTCTGGGTTAATCCCGCTGAAAAAATATAGGTCGCATACCCCGCCGTAGCCGTTAAACTGGCCGTTTGACCCGTACAAATAGTGGCTGACGACAAGGTGACGACGGGTAGCGGGTTCACCGTAATCGTACCAGTAGCCGAGCTTGAACAACCGGACGAATTGGTTGCCGTTACGGAGTACGTACCGGCACTGACTCCAGTGGCTATGTTGACCGGGCTTGACTGGGTGAGTCCAGACGAGAAAGTGTAGCTGCTAAAACCTGATGTAGCGGTCAGGCTCGCCGTCTGACCCGCGCAAATAGTGGCCGACGTTAACGATAACGCCAGTGGTGTACAGGCATAACCAACGTCAAATGTAAAGGCATTCTCTCCGGCATTGCCAAGAGTCAGGGCAATGATCCCCGTTGCCGACGCATCGGAGTCGATAGCGTCGCCGTTGGTTCCGGTAGCCGAATTGGGAAATGCACTAATAGTAAACGCACTTACACTGGTTGGGAAACTAACGGTATAACTGCTCCCGGAAGTGAGGGTCAGGTTTGCAATTGAACTGGCGGTGCTGGCAGCGACTCGGTTGGAGAAGTAATATTCTCCATTGGCATCGGTGGTAGCGGTGGCTACGGTGGTGGAGCCAGGTCCTCGTAACACAACCTGCACCCCGGCCAAACCCGGTTCGCCGGGGTCCTGTGTACCGTTGTTATTCACATCCCGCCAAACCCGGTTACCAATCTGAACCGGCGGCAGATCGCAATCCAACTCCAGATCACCCAAGCCGTTTGCTTTCCCGTACGAGGCCACATCAGTACTCCGATAAATCTGCACGCTGGTCGACGGGCTACCCGAACCATCGGAGTTCTTGAAACGTCGAATACCACCCGCGTCAATATTGGCGGTCGGGTCAAGAACGATGGACGCCACTTCATCCCGACCGGGCAGTAAGGCCAGTCCCCCTTCGCTCATTTCGAGGTGATATGGTCTGAACGCACCGCCTGTTCCACCGTTATCGCCCACCGGAACGGCATCACTGTAATAATACTCGCCCCCACCGGGGCCCTGGCTTGTGTTGGCACCGGCCGTAGCAACGCCACTACAAACGCTCGCGTTACTCTCGATCGTCCATAGATCGACGCCGGGGGTACACCTGCCCGCCCGCAGAATATCGCCCGGAGCAATCGCTCTGTAGAGCAGATCGGTGGAGCCACCCATTCCATAGTTATTATTTCCGTACTGATCCCCAAACCGGTCCCGGATGCTAAGGATCATCGAGCCATCGACATCGAATTCAATCCCTGTGAGCATGGGTTGCGGATAGCTGAAGTTACCGACGGTGGAACTGGCGTCATTTCGAGGGTACCGATTGGGAATCAAACCGGTGGCGGCCTGAACCTCCGTCCACGGATACCAGCGGTCAGCACGGCTTACGCCCGTCTGATCGTTGTCGGTAGCGCCTTTGGTGTAGGTGAGTGGAAACGTTAGTACCTCCGTAAAACCCGATGTGGGATTAGCCGGGTCGAACTGAAAGACGACCGCCTTCATACCGGTTCTGTCACGCGTAATCAACGACGTAGTGCCTCCCGTCGACCCGGTACCCGAGTTAACGGTTGTTGAAACGGCTTCGTTGGTGGTGACTCCACCCACATACACCAAACCCCGGTAATATTTTAAGGCAAATGGCCGAAAAACACTTCCGGTTGCCTGCGTAACGGTAGGCAGCGAATAACCAGTGGGTGTTCCGGCTGATGGAGTAGCGCTGGTTGGGTTGACAATTGGAATCTGATACAATTTCCGATCGCCCAGGTTAACAACGAAGAGTTGCGTACCATCTTCTGAAATTTCCAGATCGCCCAGCCCGGCTTTACCAACCTGGTCGAATACGGAGGCATCTGTATTTAGAACTGTCAGCGAAGTGGGCAATCCACGAGTGCTATTTGATCCTACAACGGAGGTGCCCGATAACGTTACAGCCGTAGCGGCCGTAGGCAGTGATACAAACAAGCCATGGGTGTAGGTAGTGCCGGATGGCTTGCTAATGTAAATAGCGCCCGCCCCATTGGGGCCAAGTCCGGAGTGCCGTTTCACAAAAGCAGCGGTAAACACATAGTTGGTTGCCCGCTGGTAGGCAACGCCGAATACGGTACCTATCTGACTATTTATGCCTATAGCGGTCTCATTGGGCGCATTACCGCCTGTACTGGAGCCTACCAGTGAACTCGTAGCACTGTACGGCAACGTAACCAGTACTCCCTGCGTACCGGATGTCCCCCCGCCGGTTGGGTTACCATTTACATAGCAGGGCACAATAAAATTAGGGTCGGCCTGGCAGTAATCCGAAGGGTAATTGATGCCTAAATTAATGTTAGATGCTGGCGAACTGGCTACAAACTGAACAGACGTGCCGCTGGCAGAACCCCGTATACCATTGTAATAGCCTGATGGCAAATTAACAAACTCGACACGAAAGGGTCCGGAGCCGGATACCGAAACGGTGTATGAACCAACATTGGCCGTCGCCGAGCTGGTCGTGGTTGTTCCGGCCAGGCCAGCACTGTTATACACGTTGACAGTAACGCCCCCAACCCCAATCTCACCCAGGGCAGTAGCTGTGTAGCTTCGAACACCATCTTCATTAAAATCACGGTATACAGCACCGGAGATTTGGGCCATCGACGTATTCGCCAACGTAACGAAGAAGATCAGGGGAATGACCATTGGCGCAAGCCAGTCTTTCATTGCCCTGATAAAATAGCTAATTAGTTTACAATTTATTCCGTAAACGTCTTTCTCCATATGAGTACGTATTGAGCGAGTGTCAATAGTTTTACTGACCAATAATTATCTCTGCTAATGTCGAAAGTCGAATTTTTCTTATCAGAGATAATATGCTATTGATGCTGTCAAATGGAGTGCCATTCTTCTAAATGATCAATAAAATCAAAACTAACTTTTCGCGTAAATAAGCATTCGTTGTATTAAGTATTTTCATCAAAATAAGTAATCACTATGATCATTATTAATTATTAATTTCAACTCGAATTTACTTAAAAATAAATCAAGTAATTGATTATCAAAGAATTGACATATTATCTTTATAACTAGATAAAATAGACTGAAAATGCCACCTTTTATAATTATTTCTTTTTTTAATAAAACTATTTCAATACAACAATACGCATATATTTAAACTAATGCTGATATATTTTTATTATCATCCAGACATTAACTATACATTTAATACAGATTAATGTAGTTAAATTCACGTTATACTTTTACCTACCAATTGTGTGCCAAAGACGTTTCTGCAAAGAATCTCATTTCTTAATTTTAAAGAGGTAAATTTTAAATACTTATTAATACCAATTTTGTATATTTTTTTATACCCAATAAATACTTTTCACCTACAAATTACAGAAAAAATAATATACACTGAAAGATACTTTTTTGACTACTTAAGATGAACCTCAATAAAATTTCCCTTCAATATGACGAAGTCTGAAACTCAGGCAGAACGTATTAGATAAGTGGCCAAAAAGAAGACAATTCAGTCAAATTAATTTAGTCAAATCAGCCAGGTGTGCTATCTGGCTCTTTCCTTTTCGTACGTAATCCGGGAATATAGAAAGATGATTGTTACGGTTTGTAGGGTTAAAACGATGACTCATCGGCCACTAATCGCGCTTCACAGGACTGGCCCTACCGCACAAAAAATGCACCCACTACTTTAGCATACTTACTTGTGTATCTTCTTTCTCCTGTTATCCGGAACCAATACCTCATGACACCGAAACGTATCCTCTTCGCCACCATGCCCATGCATGGGCACGTCAATCCGCTAACGAGTCTGGCGGTTTACCTGCAAAACCTCGGGCATGATGTACGCTGGTACACAGGACCCAGCTACGCCGATAAAATCCGTTCGCTCGGTATTCCCTATTATCCGTACCAGCAGGCACAGGAGATCAACCAGTTTAACCTCGACACAAAGCTTCCGGAACGTCAGCAGATCAAAGGCAAAATAGCTCATCTTCGGTTCGACCTAAACAATATGTATTTGCTCAGGGCTCCCGAGTTTGTGGCCGATTTGACCTCGATCCATCAGGAATTTCCATTCGACTTACTGGTTTGTGATCTGCTGTTTACGGGTGCTCCACTCATCAAACAATTGCTGAATGTGCCCGTAGCCGCCGTAGGGGTTGTGCCCCTGGCCGAAACATCGCTGGCCTTGCCGCCGGGAGGCCTGGGTATGGAGCCGTCAAAGAGCTTTTTCGGACGTATAAAACAGCGGATCATGCGGTATATCACCATCAATTATCAGCTCAAGCCCAGTACCGATCTGTTCAATCGCCTGCTGGTTGAACATGGTTTACAACCTAGTCCCGATTTCCTGTTCGACACCTTTATTCGCCAGCCCGACCTGCTGTTGCAAAGTGGTACACCCAGCTTTGAGTACCACCGACCGGACATGAGTCCCAACGTTCGGTTTGTGGGCCCCATGCTGCCCTACAGACGGTATATAGAGTATCGGTTTCAGCAGGTTGAATTGGCAAAGCAATACAAGCGGGTTGTGCTGGTAACCCAGGGCACACTGGAACGCGACCCCGCCAAGATTATCATACCCACGCTGGAAGCGTTTAAAGATGACCCTCAAACGCTGGTGATTGCCACAACAGGCGGTTCAAAAACCGAAGAATTGCGAGCCAGCTACCCACAGACAAATTTTATTATCGAAGACTTTATCGACTTCAATACCGTCATGCCGTATGCCCATGTTTACGTCACGAACGCGGGTTATGGGGGCGTCACCATGGCCATTCAGCACGGCTTACCCATGGTGGCTGCGGGCGTATATGAGGGCAAAAGTGATATTGCTGCCCGCATCGGCTACTTTAAGGTGGGTATCAACCTGAAAACCGAAACGCCTTCAGCTACCCAGATCAGGAAAAGTGTGGAGCAGATCCTGACCGATCGCATCTACAAGCGAAATGTGCAGCGGCTGGGTACTGAATTTAACCAATATGACTCAGATGCCATTTGTGAGAAGCACATTCGGGAGTTGCTGGAAAAGCGGCCTAAAAACCGCCCTACCCCCCGCGTTGCCACACGCCCGGAGGCTTTGGAAATGGCCTATTGAGGGTAACTAACCGTTTCTTTTTCAGAACTATTCGCTGAACAACGCTTGCGGATCACTTAGGTTCTTCGCAATTTGACTGCATCCACCCGACGTTGTATCGACGACAAGACTGCTACACAGAGGAGATCCATCACATCGATATACGGTAACAAACGGCCCCGCGAAACAACGGCCGCATGTATAAACGGCATAAACGGTTTGGTTCTGGTAGGTGCCTTGCTTAATACTTACACCAAGATTTTTGTCGCGGTTACTAACCAGTTTTTGTAGCCAGGGAAGGTCAGTGAGTGGGTTATTCACCCCACAACGGTTGGGTATCGTCTGCTCCTGATGACAGGAGCCAAGCAGCAGCAGGAAGACAAGCCATTTCATATCCGTAAACTTTACCACACCAGACCCGAAATACCGGAAAGGCGTTGTAAGGGGGCGTCAATAAGTAGCGCGCCCGCCCGACAAATCAAAAATAAAGCCCGTATTGAAACTCGCTTCTTCCGACAGAATCCAGGCCGCCAGCGAGGCCACTTCCTCCACAGTGCCCAGCCGCTTCATCGGTATTTTGGCCAGCATGTAGGCCAGTTGGTCGGGAGCGGTATCTTCGTTCAGGGCCGTTTTAATAACTGCCGGAGCTATTCCATTGATGGTGATGCCCGTTTCGGCATACTCTTTCCCGGCTCCTTTGACCAGGCCAATAACGCCCGCTTTCATGGACGAATACCCGGCCATGAACGGGTTGCCTTCTTTCCCGGCAATGGACGCCATGTGCAGAATGCGGCCGTAATTACGCGGCTCCATGGCTTTCACGGCATGCTTCGTCATCAGGAACGCCCCGCGCAGATTGATGCGGTAAATCCGGTCGTAGTCCTCTGTTGAATAGTCCGTAATTTTAGTACTGGTCAGTCCAACGATCCCCGCCGAATTGACCATGATATCCAGCCGGCCATAGGTTTGAACGACCTGATCAATGGCCGCGATCACCGACGCTTCATCTGAAATATCGACGGTCTGCCCACTTGCCCCCAGCCCCGATTCCGTAAATTCTGCTACGGTGCGCTCAAGTGATGCGGTATTGATGTCGAACAGGATAACCGTTGCTCCTTCCGACGCAATTCGTCTGGCAATTCCTTTTCCAATGCCATCGGCACCTCCTGTAATAATAGCGACCCGTTGCGTAAATCGATTCGACATGCGTTGACTATATTCTTTGCGTGAAACCATGTCTTTTTAAACCAAAAAATAACCGGTATATACTGTTTTACCGGTAGTACCGACTGTTCCCGTCAACTGAATAGATCAACTGGCGATTCAGCCGACCGGGACGGTGGGTATCACAGGCCATACAACTCAAATTGTAAAATTTACAGAACGAGTTGTAGTATTTACGCTACCAAAAAAGCTTTTGTCAAAAGTGATTGATCAGACAATCCTGGGTTAGTCTGGAAGCAACAAATCTGTATCTCGTTCATGGTTAAGCCCGTTCATTTCCTATACGTGTTGGGTGCCAGTCTCCTGGGGCTATTGAGCTTTAAAGGGAAAATTGGCAGTTTGCTCGACGAAGGTCCCTCCCCCGCCCATACCCCCCATGAAGAACTGGCCACGTTTCAGCTTGAGCCGGGCCTGAAAATCCAGCTCGTAGCGGCCGAACCGATGGTGCAGGACCCCGTCGTGATTACCTTCGATGAAGACGGTCGCCTGTGGGTCGTGGAGATGCGCGGGTTCATGCCCAACATCAACGGCGAAGGCGAAGACAAACCGGTTGGCCGTATATCCGTGCTGGAAGATACCAATGGCGACGGCCAGATGGACGCTAGCCACGTTTACCTCGATAGCCTGGTCATGCCCAGAGCGCTGGCATTAGTCAAAGGCGGGGCACTCGTGGCCGAAAATGGGGCATTGTGGCTCACCAAAGACACCAACGGCGACCTCAAAGCCGATACTAAAACCCTGATCGACAAAGATTATGCGGGCAGCGGCCTCCCCGAACATTCGGGCAATGGACTCTGGCGCAGCATGGACAACTGGATCTACAATGCCAAATCGCGCTTCCGCTACCACGAAGTCGATGGGAAGTGGCTGCGCGACAGTACCGAAGCCCGGGGGCAGTGGGGAATCAGTCACGACGATCGCGGTCGCCTGCATTACAACTATAACTGGTCGCAGCTCCACGCCGACCTGGTACCACCCAATTACCTCTCCCGTAACAAGCATCATACACCTACCACCGGCATCGACTACGGCCTGACCATCGACCGGCGGGTGTACCCCATCCGGCCCAATCCGGCGGTTAACCGGGGATATATACCGGGCACCCTGGATAAAGACGGCCGTCTGCTGGAGTTTACGGCAGCCTGTTCGCCTTTGGTTTATCGGGGGCAAACGCTGCCTGCACCTTTTTATAATAACGTGTTCGTTTGTGAACCGGCAGGCAACCTCATAAAACGCAATGTCTCGGAGAATAAAGACCTGCTGATTGCTGCCCGCGACCCGCACCCCGGCAAAGAGTTCCTGGCCTCGACCGACGAGCGGTTCAGGCCGGTTCATACGGCAACGGGCCCCGATGGCGGGCTGTACGTAGCCGATATGTACAGGGGTCTTATTCAGCACAGTGCTTACGTAACGCCCTATCTGAAAGACAAAACAATTGAGCGCGACCTGGTGCTGCCCGTTCATCGGGGCCGCATCTGGCGCATTGTGCCGGAGAACTGGCAACCGGCAAAGGGCAAGAAACTATCAGCCGCATCATCGACCGAACTCGTGGCGGAACTGGCCAACCCCGACGGCTGGCACCGCGACATGGCCCAGCGGCTGCTCATCGAGCGCAACGATCAAGAGGTCATTCCTGCCCTGACGGACTTAGCCCGAAAGGGAACAACGAACCTGGGACGTTTCCACTCGTTATGGACACTGGAGGGGCTGCATGCGAGCCGTCCGGAGCTGCTTTTTGACAAGCTGACCGATGCCGACCCGCTGGTCAGTTCTACGGCTCTGCGTTTGCTGGAACCAATGGCAAAAACCGATAAAGCCGTTCGGACAAAGCTGGGGGCGCAGCTCCTGAATCAGTGGGCGAAAGCCCCCATTGAGCAGATTCTCCAGATGACGCTCACCGCAGGCGTGCTGGACCCATCGGCTGCTCACCCACTACTGGCAGGTATCGTCAACAAATACGGCGAATCGGCATTGATCCGGGATGCGGCCCTTAGCAGCCTGTACAACCAGGAGTTCGCCTTTTTGCAAACCCTGCTGACCGCTCCTCAATGGCAAACACAGGAACCGGCGAAAGAGATTTTCCTGGAAATGCTCACCACAGCGGTCATCCGCAAACGAAACCCGACGGAACTGGCCGCCCTGCTGAACCGGCTGAACGTGAACAAAACAGCGATGAACTGGCAGGAAAAAGCCATTCTTACCAGTCTATCGATTCAGGGTACCTCCAGCAAGCTGAAACCCGTCAAGCTGGCGTCGGCCCCGAAAATTCTGACCCAGCCAACGGATAAAATCTCACCCGATCGATTGGCGACTCTAAGTGCCATGTTCGAGTGGCCGGGGCACGTTGCCAGCCGAACGGTTTTACCCAAAAAGAGTCTGCTGAACGACGACGAGCAAAAGCTGTTTGCGTCGGGGCGGCAGATCTATCTCAGCACCTGCTCGGGCTGTCATGGAACCGACGGTGCCGGACTCAAGCGATTCGGTCCCCCGCTCATCGGCTCTGACTGGGTTCTGGGCGACGAAAAGCGGCTGTCGCTCATTGTTCTGCACGGCATGGAAGGGCCGGTAGAAGTAGCGAAGCGCGTGTATGATGTGCCCGATATTCTACCCGTTATGCCCTCACACTCCACGATGGACGACGGCTCGATCACGGCCATTCTGATGTATATCCGCAACGAATGGGGCAACAATGCCGGGCCTATCGGCAAACGAACCGTGAGCATGACGCGCGTCACCTCGCAGGGGCGTGTAGTCCCCTGGACAGCCAAAGAACTGAATAACTACATCTCCGAAGGTAAGGCCACCAGCGGCAAATAATCCAGTTACCTGAACTCCTAACCTTCCTTATCATAATGGAAAGACGAAATTTCATACAGACCGCTTCACTCGGTGCGATGGCGCTGTCATTACCGAAGCTGCCGACTTTTCTGAAAGAACGGCCAATGGGTATTGTGGTGCATTCGTACTGGAGCCGCTGGAATTCGAAAGTCGACAGCAAGAAGTACCCGGCCTTTACCAACGCCATTCAGTTGCTCGACCATTGCCACCAGCTGGGTGCCGGTGGGGTGCAGGTGATCGTCAACGGTTGGTCGACGGATTTCGCCAAAAAAGTGCGCGACGAGCGCGAGAAATACGGTTTGTATCTGGAAGGCTCCATTGGCTTACCCAAAAAAGCGGAGGATGTCCCCAAATTTGAACAGGACGTTGTCAATGCCCGCGAAGCCGGTGCCCAGGTGTTGCGCACGGTCTGCTCGACGGGTCGGCGCTACGAAACCTACCACTCGCCCGCAGCTTTTGAAGAGTTAAAGAAAACCGCCCTGGCATCGCTGCAACTGGCCGAACCCGTGCTGCGCAAGTACAAAGTGAAACTGGGTGTCGAAAACCACAAAGACTGGCGCGCTCCGGACCTGGTCAATCTGCTCAAACAGGTCAACAGCGAATGGATTGGCGTTACGCTCGACTTTGGCAACAGCATGGCCCTGCTCGAAGACCCTATGGAAGTCGTACAAACGCTGGCCCCGTATACCTTCAGCACACACGTGAAGGACATGGCGGTGGAGGAATATGCCGACGGTTTTCTACTGTCGGAGGTGCCGATGGGCAAAGGCATTCTCGATCTACCAAAAATGGTCGAGCTGTGCAAAAAGCATAATCCATCGGGCACCTTCAGCCTGGAAATGATCACCCGCGACCCACTGGAAATTCCCTGCCTGACGAATGCCTACTGGGAGACGATGGGCAGCGTTCCCGGCTCCGATCTGGCAAGAATGCTGCGAACGGTCAAGCAGCATAAATACCCCGGTGGCCTGCCGCGGGTGACGCCGTTGAGCGCCGACGAGAAACTGGCCCTCGAAGAACAGAATATTATTGCCTGCATCAACTACAGCAAAGCGAAGCTGGGGCTGGTGTAAGCCCGTCAAACCAATAAGGTTTTAGAAACCGCATTGGTTAATGATCAAAAAGCAATACAACCATAAACTATAAATAATGAGTAAAGAACTCCTTCCGGGCATCCGTCAATTTGACCTTACCGGAAAATCGGCCATCATTACGGGTGGCTCCAAAGGATTGGGTTTAGCGATGGCGGCCGGATTAGCCTCTGCCGGAGCCAATGTCATGCTGGTGAACCGCAACGCCGATGAAGGTACCGCAGCTGCGCAGGAACTGGCGGCTGATTATGGGGTAAAAGCCCTGTCCTTTGCAGCCGATGTGTCGAATGCCGAACAGGCCGAAGCAATGGCAAAAGCCGCTTTCGAAGCCTTTGGTCAGATCGATATTTTGATCAACAGTGCCGGTATCAATATCCGGGGTGCCATTGATGAACTGACACCCGCCGACTTCAACAAGGTGATGGAAGTCAATGTAACGGGTACCTGGCTGTGCTGCCGGGCCGTAACGCCCTACATGAAAACCGCCGGTCGGGGCCGAATCATCAATCTGGCAAGTACGCTGGGGCTGGTGGGTTTGTCGAACCGAACGCCATATACATCCAGCAAAGGAGCTGTTGTGCAAATGACGCGTGCCCTGGCACTGGAGCTGGCCCCTTTCAATATTAACGTCAACGCCATTTGCCCCGGCCCTTTCCTGACCGAAATGAACCTGCCCATCGCCGACACCGAAGAAGGGCTCAAGTTTGTGGTGGGAGCCACGGCGCTGGGCCGCTGGGGTCAACTACAGGAAATTCAGGGAGCGGCTATTTTCCTGGCCAGCGATGCCGGTTCCTACCTTGTCGGCTCCATGCTTACGGTCGATGGTGGCTGGACGGCCCGGTAGACAAAGGCTCAAACAGGTTCCGGCTGTTTGTCAGGTTATATGGTAAAATCAAACAGCCGGAACCTGTTTGAGCCTAAACCCTACCCAATGGAACAAGTAATTGGCAAAGACAAAAAGACACGGGTGCGCTACAGCATGCTGGCGCTGGTCTTCATCAACGTGGTAATCAACTACCTCGACCGAAGCAATATTTCGGTGGCGGGGGCTGCGTTAAGTAAAGACATGGACCTATCGTCAGAACAGTTGGGGTTCATTTTCTCGGCTTTTGGGTGGACCTATGCCCTGCTGCAAATTCCGGGCGGTCTTATCGCCGACCGGTTTGGCCCCCGCATTCTGTATGCTTTCTGCCTCATTACCTGGTCACTGGCTACGCTTTGTCAGGGATTTGTGCGCGGGTTTGCCAGTTTGTTTGCGCTTCGGCTGGCTACTGGCGCGTTTGAAGCTCCGTCTTACCCAATCAACAACCGCATTGTAACAAGCTGGTTTCCTGAACATGAACGGGCTTCGTCCATTGCTCTCTACGTATCGGGGCAGTTTATTGGTCTGGCGTTTTTGACACCAGTTCTGGTTACGGTTCAGTATTATGCCGGGTGGCAGGGTTTATTCATCGGTACAGGAATTGTCGGTTTGATCTGGGGTGTTATCTGGTACCTGTTTTACCGCGACCCGCTCGACCACCCGACCGTCAACAAAGCCGAGCTAGATTATATTGAAGAAGGGGGTGGGCTGTTCAGAGGTCGACAGGCAGGAACGAGTAAAGCGTCTGTCTGGAGTTGGGTGAACGTCAAACAAGTGTTCTCTACCCGAACGTTATGGGGCGTTTATATCGGGCAGTTTGCCGTTAACTCCATGCTCTGGTTCTTCCTGACCTGGTTCCCGACTTATTTGGTCAAATACCGGGGGCTGGATTTTATTAAATCAGGCTATCTGGCTTCGGTCCCCTTTTTAGCGGCCTGTGCGGGTCTACTTCTCTCCGGCTTCGTCTCCGATAGACTGGTAAAGCAGGGAAAATCGGTGACGATGGCGCGGAAAGCGCCTATTATTATCGGTCTGCTGCTGTCGATCAGCATTATTGGTGCTAACTACACAGATGATACGGCACTCATCATCGCCTTTATGGCGCTGGCCTTTTTTGGGTCGGGTATGGCGCTGATCTCCTGGGTCTTCGTGTCTATTTTATCGCCCAAGCACTTGATTGGTCTGACGGGGGGTGTTTTCAACTTTATGGGCAATCTGGCGTCTATCGTAGTACCCATCGCTATCGGCTATCTGGCCAAGGACGGCGATTTTAAGCCTGCCCTCATCTTCGTTGGCGCCCTGGGCCTGATTGGTGCCTGCTCCTACATTTTTCTGGTGGGGAAGATAGAACGGGTTGTCATAAAAGACGCTCAGGCAGGGGTCTTTGCCGGAGAATAAACGGATCAATTTACAGGGGCTAAGTCACCAGGGCCAGCTTGCTTTCGAGCAGGCTGGCCCTGGTGGTTTGTAGGAGCCAACTCGTCAACTTCACGATTGATTGATAATTATAAGGTTGGGAACATTTGTTTACTATGACGGTGTCCAGAATTTAAATTAAGCATTTATCGGTACTATTTATTAATAAAGTATACATATACGAAACTTAAAAACGAATTATAGCCTTATAATCAGACAATTATATACTTATGAAGAAAATTGCATAATTCTAATAAACTTTACTAAAGAATAAATTATTTATCAAAATATTATTGCGACTATTTGCTATTAAGTTAAACTTTATTCTATCTTTAATCATCGAAATCAAAAAATAACAAATAATACCGTTTACTAAACTAGTAAATTCATAGTTGTTATAGATAGTATTATTCATATATGTCCGCTTAGTTATTAAAGATAATACAAAGGTATTTTACGTATTTAAAGAAGGGAGCCTCTACTGAAGTTCCCTTTCTTTTTTTACCCATCCTCAGTCATACGTACTGCTTCCTATATCTGCTTTCACTTCGCAGAACGCGCTACTCTTTCTGGTAGAAAATAGCCAGCCAGATCGTTTCTTCGTCTTCTTTTGTCCATTCAACCCGGTGTTTAAGGTGGGCAGGGAAATTCATGTACATACCTGGTAAAAGCTCCACCAATTCATCGACCCCATCGAGCCGAAGCCGGGCCGCGCCTTTCACCAACAGAACCCACTCGTGCTGGTCCTGATCATACCAGAACCCGTCGGGAGAAGCATGCCCTTTCGAGACGATGCGCTCTACGGAAAACCGGCTGCCCGTTAATAGTGTATCGACTATTTCTTCAGGCAGAGAAGCCGGAATAGTTGAAAATAGATTACCAGTCGTCATGTCTAAAGCCCGTTAACAATTGTCTATTTATTCAGATCAATTATAGCGGATTATTGCGCCCGATAAGCAAAACGAATCAACAAACGAACATCTTCTCGGCCAAGCTGCGTATATCTGCGGTTAACTGTGCTTTATAAGGTAATGGAAAAGACATTAGCCCCGTCCCGGTGGTATCGACTGATACCCATAGCCTTTATCACCTATAGCCTTGCCTACCTGGACAGGGCCAATTTCGGGTTTGGTGCCGCCAGCGGCATGGCCGCCGATCTGCACATCACGCCTTCCATGTCTTCCCTGCTGGGGTCATTATTTTTTCTGGGTTACTTCTTTTTCCAGGTCCCCGGCGCTATTTATGCCGAAAACAGAAGTGCAAAAAAACTCATCTTCTGGTCGTTGATCCTGTGGGGCGGTCTCGCCATGGCCACCGGCATCATCAGCAACGTTAACCTGTTGATTGTTATCCGCTTCATGCTTGGCGTTGTCGAGAGCGCCGTCATGCCGTCCATGCTGCTCTTCCTGAGCCGATGGTTCACAAAAGCGGAACGGTCAAGGGCCAATACCTTTTTGATTCTCGGCAATCCGGCCACCATTCTCTGGATGTCAGTGCTTTCCGGTTACCTGATTAAATCCGTCGGCTGGCGATGGATGTTCATTATTGAAGGCCTGCCAGCCATTATCTGGGCGTTTTTCTGGTGGCGGCTGGTAGCCGACAAGCCTAAGGATGCCACCTGGCTGACAGCGTCGGAACAACAGGATGTCGAAGATGAGCTGCAAAAAGAGCAGCAGGGCATTAAGCCCGTCAAGAATTACGCAGAAGCGTTTAAATCCAGAGTTGTGATTCTGCTGAGCCTGCAATATGCTCTCTGGAGCATTGGCGTGTATGGATTTGTCATGTGGCTTCCGTCCATTATCAACGCAGCCCCGAACATGAACATCGTCAAAACGGGGTGGTTGTCTTCCGTTCCTTATGTACTGGCTATTATCGGCATGTTAAGTGCCTCCTACTTTTCGGATAAATCGCAGAACAGAAAACTCTTTGTCTGGCCATTTTTATTATTGGGGGCCATTGCGTTTTATGCCTCTTATCTGGTTGGCACCAGCAATTTCTGGCTGTCCTTCGGCCTTTTGATTTTAGCAGGCGGGGCTATGTATGCCCCTTATGGGCCATTTTTTGCCATCATCCCCGAGATCTTGCCCAAGAACGTGGCGGGTGGTGCGATGGCACTTATCAATAGTCTGGGTGCGTTGGGTTCCTTTGCCGGTTCGTACGTAGTTGGCTATTTGAATGGATCGACGGGTGGGTTCGGAGCCTCTTACATTTTCATGGCCGGCTCCCTCCTTCTATCCGCGCTTATTACGCTGATCGCCGTAAAGACCCCCAATAAGCGACCAGTCCCCGAAACGTTGGTTGTGCAGTAACGATGCCGATCGCTCTCCGGGCAAACTCACTGTATCGTTTTCAAATTCATCAATTCCTCAGGCCCCCTTATCTTTAAGTTGTTGCTGATTGATCATGGCACCGGGACTAATGCCGTATCGTTGCTGGTATAGTCGGGAAAAGTAGGACACCTTCTGAAAGCCAACGTTAAAGGCAACCTCTTTAATAGTTTTGTAGCGGTTTGACTCCAGCAACTCGCGAGCGGTCTGGAGTCGTACATCCTGCACAAATTGGATGGGCGAAAGTCCCGTCAGCGTTTTAATACGCCGGTAAAATTGCCGCTGACTCATATTGGCCGCTTCGGCTAAATCATTGACCTGAAATCGGCTGTCGGTTAGCTGAACGACAATCTGCTGCTGAATTCCCTGTAGCCAATGTTCCGTTGTGGAGACTGAGCCCTCCGGAGCGGATTCTTCGTCAGGGTTTTCATCAGCATCCTGCGTTAGCCAGAAATTCCGTTCGACGGCACGGTCGAGCAGGTTGTGCACACGCGCCAGTAGCTCATCTTCGTCAAAGGGCTTGGTCAGATAGTCCGCCACACCCAGTTGCAAAGCCTGCAACTGTACCTCCCGGCTAACACGCGCCGTAAGCATAATGACCGGAATACGGCGCAGGTTGGTTTGCTTGCGCAGACTTGCCAGCAGGGCCATACCGTCCATCTCGGGCATCATCATGTCTGTCAGAATAAGTTGCGGCAATGCATCGACAGCTTGCCGGTCAAGCCATTCATACGCTTCCCGGCCATTACGGCACCAACGCAGCGCATAGTGAGGTTCCAGCAGTGTCTGGATGTAAATAGCCATATCCGGATTATCTTCGACAACCAGCACCAGTTCCCGATCTGAATTGGTTTCAGCAGTTGGCATACTCTCTTTCAGCGCGGCTACCTCCGCCGGTAGGGGCGGCAAACGCGTTGCCGGTAGTGGAGACACGACTTTGGGATAGGTGAAGGTGAACGTACTTCCCTGCCCCACAATGCTTTTGGCCGTAATCTCTCCCTGCCATAACCGGCAATACTCCCGGCAAAGCGCCAGGCCGATGCCAGTCCCACCCCGCAAGGGTGCGTCCGGTTGGCGCGACTGGTAATATCGATCAAAGATGTAGGGCAGATCGTCGGGATGAATACCACTACCGGTATCCTCGACGGATACCCGTATAGTTTCCGGCTCCTCAACCACACGAACAGTAACACTGCCTCCGCTGGCGGTAAAGTGGAGGGCATTTGCGATAAGGTTACGGAGCACTGTTTCCAGTTTCGCTACATCAAAAAGCATTCCCAGCGGTCGCTCAAGGCCAATTGAAATTAATGTCAGACCGGCAAAACCCGCCTGAGTCGAGAACGCAGCCACTGTTCGGGCCACCACCGATCGCAGATCAGCCGGTTGAGCATCGAGCAGGAGCTGACCCGCTTCCAGTTTTCCCAAACCCAGCAGATCATTGACCAATTCCTGAAGCTGCCGGGCATTACGCTCCATCGTAACCAACAAACGGCCTGTCGCTGTATCGGTATTTCGTTTGGCCAAATACATGATAGGGCCAATGAGCAACGTTAGGGGTGTGCGAAACTCATGCGTGACGTTCGCAAAAAAGCGGGATTTGAGCGTGTCATTTTCCCGTAATTCTGCTGCCTGCTGTTCAATAATGGCTTTATCCGCTTCTATCTGTGCCGTACGATGGGCAACCTCTACTTCAAGCCGGGCCGTTTCCTGCCTTAATCGTTGGTTACGCCACCGGAAAAGAGCGATCACAGCGCCGGTAATGGCTAGTAATGCCAATGTCAGAAACCAGATACGCTGGTAGATTGGCGGTTGCACAACTACCGGCATCGTAACGATATTGGATACCCATTGCCCGTTGCTATTCTGCATCCGTACGTCCAGCTGATATGCTCCGGGAGGCAACCCGTTGATACGCAGATCGGATTGAAGCTGAGAGGTCCAGGCATCCTGCCAGCCCCGTATACGATACCATAGCCGGGTTTGCCCCAGGAATCGATAATCCAGCAGGGCAAACGATATCAGAAAGGCCCGGCTGGACGAGGCCACCTGAATGGGCTGACCGGGCTGATAGTTGGTAATAGTTCCCACCATACTGCCGGTTTGCCCATCCACTTGCTGCAACTGAGTGACAACCAATGGCCCATTGGTGGGGCCACTGGGCTGAATCTGGTTTGGCTGAAAGGCGGTTACTCCGTTTAATCCACCCAGAAAGAGCCGTCCATCGGGTGCCTGAAAATGCGACAGCAGGTTAAACTCTTCGTGTGTTGTGCCATCCTTAGGCAAATAGGTTTGAAACTGTTTCGTTCGTTTATCGAAACTTACCAGGCCGTAATCCGTTGTAAACCAGAGCCTGTTTTTATCCCGGCGTTTTGCCGGGTCAGGATGATCCGTATACAGACAATAGAGTGTCGGATTCAACAACCCATTGGCTTGACCAAACTGACGGTACCGACCGGTAGCGCGCTCCCAGCGGATAAGACCGCCCCCCCGCGTAGCCAGCCAGTAGATGCCGGGGGTATCGGGATCAACGTGAACGAATGTGATATGGTTAAACGGCAGATGCCGTGGCGAAGGTTGCTCCGTACTGTAGCGTTCAACAATACCTTTCAGGGTATCCAGTAAATAAAGCCCCGACGACGCAGCTACCCATAACCCGCCAGCCTGCCGGTCAGGGAAGAAGCCATTGACCCGATTTTCGGCCAGTTCAGGAAAATTGTTGTAACGGGTAAAGAGTTGGTTACGCTTTTGCGCCACGTTAAAGTAGCTGATACCCTGATTATAACCCAGCCAGAGATTATGCCGCCCGTCGGGCCAGATAGACAGGCATATATTATTACCCCCCCGCAGCGGATACTGGGTAATCGTCTGGGCAGCAGGCTTCACCAGGGCCAGCTTCACGCGGGCTGTCCAAAGGCCGCCATCTGACGCGGGTACTACAGACTCCTGCTCAAGAAAATCGGTTTGCTGAATCTTTTGAAAAGGCAGGGGCACTTGTCGGCTCCCCGTCTTCAAATCGACCAGCCAGCTCTCTTTGGCGTTTACCCACAGGGAGTTATCAAAAAGCATTAGTCCGCGCGTAGCATCACCAAAACCGGTATTGGTATAAAGAGGATGGTACAGGTAACGAAGGAAACGGTTGGGTGTTAACGTCAGCAGGAGGAAGCCATCATTTAACGCCACCCAAACTCCTCCCGACCGGTCGACCATCAGACTACCTAAAATCGGACTTTTCGATAAGGGAAAATTAGAGGTGGCCAGATCAAAAACGACCCCTTTTGCGGGATGCCAGGCGAAGAGCGTTTCTTTACCCAGAAACCAGAACAAATCATGATTCGGGTCATAGATAATCTGATCGTTCATCAGCGCCAGATTCGTTCTGCTGCGGCTGGCGGGAAAGGGGCTTCTGTCAAACTGAATAGGCACATTTATTAACTGGCCATCCGGCTCAAGCCTGTAAAGAAATTTGTCGAGCTGGTGCGCTGCCAGGAGGGGCAGTAAATCCTGTCTTAACTGATGATCGATTCGTTGAGCCAGGTATATACGCCCCTGGGCATCAGTACAAACAGGCCGTAAGAGTTTAGGCAGGGACAGACGACGCTGCAGACGACCTGATGCGCTAAGCTCAACCAGTTGATATTGTGATTCGGTTGTATCGCTGACGACCAATAATAGCGAGCCAGCCGTAGTGGTCGTCACTGTGTTTAAGTGAACGGGCGTTGGAGAGGTATAGATAGGAGCCAGTTTTTTTTTGCCGACATATCGATACACATGGCCGTCTTCCTGAAAGAGCACCAATGGGATAGCGGGCAATGTTCTGACACCCTGCTTTCCAATAACCTGACCTATTGAAAATTGAGCAGGCCCAGCCCCCGAAGCCAGCTTAACGGTGTATGGAATCGTTTTCTGCTGACTCGGCACCCAGCGTTCAACCCACTGCTCCAGGGCTGATCGAGCCTTCAAAAACCAGAGCGTACCCGTGTGGTCAGTACGAATATTCGATATATAAACGGGCAACTGACTACGGGAAGGTCGCGGATGATTCGGGAGCGGTAGAAAGCGGCTCCCGTCAAAACGGTAGGCATTATTGAGCGTTCCAACCCAGATGAAACCCTGGGCATCCTGAGCGATCTCCGTTACTGATCGATTGGGTAACCCCTGCTCAATAGAGAAATGTCGTAGCTGTACGATGTATGGTGGCGTGGCGGGCGGAATCGACGCCCCATACACAGGCCCCTCAGCCCTACTGATGGTCAGATGGCCTACCATTAAGCCTATCAGCAGGCAGATACGAACATGTAGATGTCGACAGATCAACTCAATGCTACTTTTCACAAGTGAAAGTAGCTAAAAAGCGTGAAAAACAGATATTTTGTCCAATTCGGGGACAACTTTGGCCAATCTGGGGAGCTCAAATGTACCGTTCTTTGTCAGTAATAAATTGCACGAATCTAAGGAATCTGACCTGGTTAAGCCCGATACGTGAACCGCCATTTTCATCTTTGCTTTAACCAGTTATATACCGATAAAAGCTGGACTCTTCATTGAGTCAATTTATAGTTCATTACCACCGACTTGTCCTTAATTAATTCCATGAAATCAATTCATCTCTTCCTGTGCAGACACCCGGTCTGCCGCTTCCTATTTATATCCTGATTTAACGACAGGCTTTTCTATCAATACGACTACCTGTTTTACACGGAAATCAGCTTGACGTGCTTACTCCGATCAAGTAAATCGATACTGAAGTTACAGGCAGACATCTCTTACTACCATTCCGATCCGTAACAAGTCAGGGTGATGCAATCGACTCTATTTTTTAACCAACAACGTCTTATTCCTACCTCTCCGATTACCAATGATTCACATGTCCGATCAGGAGCTGGTTACATTGTATCTTAACACAGGCAATAACCAGCATTTTGCCCAACTTTATAATCGGCACCGCCACCGGGTTTATCAGAAATGCTTCTCTTACACAGGCAATAGCGATGACTCTGAAGACTTCGTTCAGGAAATTTTTGTTCGGTTGACTCAGAAACTTACCAGCTACAAAGGAGATGCAAAATTCACGACATGGCTGCATGTCGTTACGGTTAACTACTGCCTCGACCAGATGCGCAAGAAGCAGCAACAGCAGTCTATGTGGTGTAAGTACCTGTTCGAGGCAACACCTACCTATGAGTGGTCGACATGCACCTCCGACGAACCCTACATTGAGGCTTCCGAAAAGGTATTGAAACAGCTTACACCCACCCAACGCAATCTGCTTGTGACAAAGTATGGCGATAGTATGTCGATCAAAGACATTGCCCTAAGCCAGCGAATCACATCGAGTGCGGTAAAGATGCGCATTAAACGAGCGCGTGATTATGCCCGTACGCTCTATGACAAAGCACTGGCCGAACAGGATTATTTAGGATAAACCGTTAAATACCCCAGGGGTTTACCCAGCCAACACCTGCTATAAAGCCCCAAAAACTGACCTGCCCATTTGATAAATCATCAAATGGGCAGGTCAGTTTTTGGGGCTCCGGTTTACTGGTTGAATCGGATGCTGTTCAGCTGAATAATATCGGTATTGGGTTTTGTCCATTTTACCGCAATGACATATACATCGTGCCGACCGGTAAAAGGCTTGTCGAAGGTACCCGTTACCTGATTCGTTTTCTTCCAGTCGCCGGTAGCGGTATAAGCGGCCCGGCTCACAACAGGGCCCGCATAGGAATCGAGCCGAACCTCGATCTCGCCATCTTTATTGAGCGACGAATAATCATACGTCAGCGATTTGATAGTTGTCATATCTACATCTTTCAGCAACACATACGCCTTGTTACTTCCTGGCGACAGGCGGCTGCCAAAGCGGGGGAATCCGACATATGCATCGGCGTTCAGTGTTTTGACCGTAGCGTTACGCAAAGTGATCACCTCAGAACTGGTTAGTGGCCCCACGCTTTTCGTACCCATATCCGTATACGTCGCCAGCAGCGTATACTGCCCACGCGCGTCTTCGGGTTTGTGTTCGTTCAGGGCAAGTGTCCCCTGGAGCGGCACAGCCTTTTGTTTACGGGCGTCAGTCAGCGAGAAGATGTATTTAACCATCTCCTGAGCATCCTGAGCTGGAATTTGCGGGTGGGCGCTCATCAGGTGGTCTTTACTCCAGTTGCCGCCCCCACCTTCAATAATTTTCCGGGCGAGCCGTTCCACGCTGCCCGCCTGCCCTTTGTATCGATCAGCCACGGCCAGAAACGTTGGTCCTACCGACGGTTTATCGATGGTATGACAAGCCTTGCAGTCACTGCCGGCAACGAGCGTTTTTCCCAGTGAACTATTACTTGCCAGTGCTACCTCCTGATGCCCCTGCTGAGGTGCTGCCAGCGGTGCGCCACCCGGTTGGGCACTGTATTCATAAATCACTTTGATACGCTTCGGGTCTATTTTCTTATCTTCTTTATCGGTCACTTTCACCGCATAGGTAAACGGCTTATTCTCCCAGAAGAATGATTTGTTATCCGGAGTCACAATGGCCAGATCGGGTTTGGCGTTGCCCACTTTCACCGAGATGGTATCCATACCCACCTGCCCCATTTTGTCGGTCACTTTCAGAATGGCATTATAGACACCAGGCTGCGTGTAGGTGTAGGCGGCCATGGGTTTCGTTGATCCTACTGTTTTTCCATCGAACAGCCACTGGTACGTTACCTCGTCATCGTCGTCCAGATCGGTACCGCGCCCGGTGAACTTCACGCGCAGGGGAGCCAGTCCAACCGCTTCGCGGAGAATAGGCGCATTGCGGGCGTCGGAGGTCAGGTACGAGCGGGCATTGCGTTGGGCAGCAGCTACCGAATCGACCACGCTGGCGCGGGCAATGGGAGCCCGGTTGCCGGTATTGTACTCAATTTTCACCAGACGGGCATCGTCGTTGTCGGCTCCATACACGGAGCCGTATTCCAGCATATACATGACTCCGTCTTTACTGAATGCCAGGTCAATGGGACGTCGAAAATCGCCCTGGGC
Organism: Spirosoma aerophilum; assembly: GCF_054782495.1. NCBI lineage: Bacteria > Pseudomonadati > Bacteroidota > Cytophagia > Cytophagales > Cytophagaceae > Spirosoma > Spirosoma aerophilum. The sequence continues at coordinate 195,714 of NZ_BAAGSJ010000001.1, forward strand.
CGCCATGAACGGCTCGGTACGGATGTAGTTGTCGTTTTTGTCGACCCGAACGGCCATCACCCAGTTGCGCATCCAGTCGAAGATGAACAGGGCACCGTCGTAGTATTCCGGAAATTTATTTTTCGAGGGCGAACTCCGGTCATAGGTGTAAAATTCACCGGCCATGGCACTGCGTCCACCCAGCCCTAATTCCGGAAACTCTTTCGAAGCTGCGTATGGATACCAGATCATGGCCGGATTGGCTGGCGGCAGGTTCTTCAGGCCATTGTTCTTGGGCGAGTTATTGACCGGCGCTTTTGGGTCGAAACGGGGACCAACGGCGTTTGTCGCAAAGTCCAGATCGCCATATGGCTGGCTATTGCCAATGAACAGCGGCCAGCCGAAGTTTCCCGCCTTTTTGGCCTGGTTAAACTCGTCGTAGCCACGTGGCCCCAACGTACTGCTGTCTTTCCCGGCATCGGGGCCAATTTCTCCCCAGTATAAGACCGATGATTTAGGGTTCAGGGCAATGCGGTAGGGATTTCGCAAGCCCATAGTATAAATCTCGGGGCGCGTCTGGGCCAACCCCTTGGAAAACAGATTGCCCTCCGGAATGGTGTACGTACCATCGGCCTGGGGGCGTATCCGTAAAATTTTACCCCGCAAATCGTTGGTGTTAGCCGCCGTTCCCCGCGCGTCGGCCGCCAGATGATCGGGGCGGGCGTCGATAGGCGCGTAGCCGTTAGAGGGGAATGGATTGGTGTGGTCGCCGGTCGACAGATAAAGATTGCCTTCTTTGTCGAACGCCAGCGAACCGCCGTGGTGCGAACCCGGCTGGTCGATGCTGGGCACGGTCAGCAGAATTTTTTCGGAAGCCAGATCGAGGGTGTTATCCTCCTTCACGACAAAGCGCGACAGGTTGTAGAACGGGTCCTGCGTAAACTGAGGGGAATAATAAACGTACAGAAAATGGTTGCTCGCGAAGTTCGGGTCCAGCGTTATGCCCTGCACGCCATGCCCCGCTTTGGTGGGCACATCGAAGCGATGCACCAACTGACTTTTGTTGGTCTGGCTGTTAAAGACCGACAGATTACCGCTTCGTTCGGTGAAGAACACTCGTCCATCCGGCGCCACGGCCAGTTCCATCGGCTCGTTCAGGTCGTTGACGAGTACGGTCTTCACAAACCGATTCTCTTCCGGCGTTACCGCGGCATAGGCTTTGCTGTAGTCGAGCGGTTTGCCGCTGCCCATCACCCAGTTCAATGCCCCCAGCAGGTGCTGCACAAAAAGGGGTTCGCTGAAGCTTGAATCTTCATGGCCGCCACCGGTATAATACGCCCGGCCGCCATCGAACTCATGGTACCAGGCAATGGGGTGGTTGCTGCCGTTGATACCGCCTTCGTACGTACTTTCGTCCAGATTGGCCACCACCGTCAGGTCGGAATAGAGCGATCGGTAGTTGTACCATTCATCGGTGCGCTCCCAATGGTCGGGCAGATGGGCCGTAGAAGGGTGATTTTTGTCGGTAACGTCAACGGTTGCCTTGCGCACATTGGAATTGTTGGGGTGACTGGCAAAATAACCACCGGCCAGTTTGTTGTACCAGGGCCAGTCATATTCGGTATCGGCTGCGGCATGAATACCCATATACCCGCCCCCGGCCTGAATGTAGCGCTCAAAAGCAGCCTGTTGTTTCTGATTCAGCACATTACCGGTTGTACTCAGGAAAACAACGGCGGTATAGTGTTTTAGACTGTCATCGGTAAAATAATCAGCGTTTTTGGTGGTATCGACCCGAAACGACTGTTCACGCCCCAGTTTCTGAAGGGCCGCAATCCCGAACGGAATCGAAGTGTGTTTCCAGCCTTTTGTCTTCGAAAAAACCAGCACTCGTTTTGGCCCGGCCTGAACAGCCACGGACTGATTAACAGGAGTAGCCGACGCTGTGGCCGCAGGAGCCGCTGCCACGGGCGATGTGGTAGATTGGGTGGTTGTTTTCTGGTTACTTAAGCAGGCATATAGCCCAACACTCGCTCCAAGTACGCCCAGAAAACGGAGTGAATAAGTAAGGTGTGTAGAGGACCAAATCATAAGAAATTAAATTTGAGCGGTCGGTTAAGTGGAAAAGGATTGCTTGAAGTAAGGACGTGTTGAGCCGGTTAACTGGCGTTGGCTAATAAGAGATAAAACGGTATAAACTACCCGGTTATAGATGGTGATTTACTCATTCATCATTCGATTGAATACCGCCATACGGAGAACACAGCGATTTTGCTGTTTCTTTGTATCTGCGGATCGCCGGTCCGATATGTTTAATAGCCTTACTTCATGAAGCGTCGTCAGTTTATCCAGCAATCAGCCGTGGCCAGCGCCGGGCTATTGGCTGGCCAATCCGGTTGGGCCACCCCCGCCCCCTCCTTTCCCATTGTAAGAACCGCAGCCGGTAAGCGTAATTTCACCAGCGCAGCCGTTGAGCAGACCATCGAACGAATGCACAAAACCATTCGCGACCCGGAGCTGGCCTGGCTCTTTGAAAACTGTTTTCCGAATACCCTCGATACCACCGTTCAGTTACTCGACACGAGTGGTAAACCCGATACGTTTGTCATTACCGGCGATATCGACGCGATGTGGCTGCGCGACAGTACAGCGCAGGTGTGGCCCTATCTGCCCCTCATCAAGCAGGACAAGCCCCTACAACAACTGATTGCGGGTGTTATCCGGCGCCAAACGATCTGCATTCGGCGCGACCCTTACGCCAACGCCTTTTATGCGGATGCCAGCAAAGAAGGCGAGTGGAAGAAAGACGTGACGGCCATGAAACCCGGCCTCCACGAACGCAAATGGGAACTCGATTCGCTTTGCTACGCCATTCGCCTGGCGTATACCTACTGGAAAACATCCGGCGACACAAGCCCCTTCGACGCCGACTGGCTTCAGGCTATGCAACTGGTTCTGCAAACCTGCCGGGAGCAGCAACGTAAGTCCAGCCGGGGGCAATCCAGCCCGGGGCAATCCAGCCGGGGGCCCTATAAATTCAGCCGCGAAACGGCCTGGTCGACGGATACCGTACCGGGTGATGGCTACGGCAACCCAACGCGACCCATTGGCCTGATCAACAGCATTTTCCGACCATCGGACGACGCTACCGTTTTCCCTTTCTACGTACCCTCCAACTGGTTTGCGGTGGTATCGCTTCGGCAACTGGCTACGATGGTCGAACAGATCAAGCCAACGGCCGACCGGGCAACATTCTCAACTGATTGCCGCGCCCTGGCCGACGAAGTGGAACGGGCGTTGAAACAGTATGCGGTGTATACGCATCCCAAATACGGGAAAATGTACGCGATGGAAGTAGATGGCTACGGCAACCACCTGTTGCAGGACGATGCCAACGTGCCGAACCTGCTGGCGTTACCGTATCTGGGTGCCATGCCGGCCAGCGACCCCATCTACAAAAACACCCGGCGGTTTGTCCTCAGTCCCGACAACCCTTATTTCTTCAAGGGGAAAGCGGCCGAAGGCGTCGGTAGTCCGCATACGCTGGTCAACAACATCTGGACGATGAGCCTGACTATGCGCGCACTGACCTCTACCGACGATCAGGAAATTCTGGCACAGCTTCGTTTGCTCAAGACAACCCATGCCGGCACGGGCTTCATGCACGAGTCGTTCAATCAGGACGACCCCACGAAGTTCACCCGCAAGTGGTTTGCCTGGGCCAATACGCTGTTTGGTGAGCTGGTGCTGAAAGTGGCCAATGAGCGCCCTCATTTGTTAAGTAAACAGATATAAATAGTTCTGCTAAATGGGTTAGGTTATTTTCAGTCTATTTAACCCCCTCAATGGCTGTCTTGGCATTCAGGGGTAAGTTTTACCTTCTAATCCCGAAGGGATGGCAGGATTATAGCAAAACGTATATTCAAATTTGTTTGGAACCCTGAAGGGGTGACATAATGTCACCCCTTCAGGGTTCTAAGCGGATCATTTTGCCATTCTTTATAATCCTGCCATCCCTTCGGGATTCAAACGTAATAGCCCTTCCCTGAAGCTAGGACCGCCGTTGCGGAATTTAGAGGTTACCAGATTTAGCCTAAAGTGATTTTACTTCAGTACTTAGGGCTATCAGTCTTTCGTAATATCCGCAATACGGTTGTCATCATGTCACAGATATTATGAAAGACATACTGTTTCAACCAATGTAGATAACTAGTATTTTTGGTTTTTAAACCTGCCGAATTTACTATGAAACGACTTGCCCTGCTCCTGTCATTCCTGACCGTTCTTTATCTCCCGCTTTTTGGCCAGCAGGCCTATGACATAGAACCCGGTCACCCGGCGCAGATGAACGGCATTGACTATGGTTTCGAAGTCAGAAATGAACGCCGGATCGATATAAGTGGAGAACCGTTTATGCGCTATGAAGTGTCGGTTTATGTCACCAATAAGAGCAACTGCGCAAAGATCATGTTTCCTAAACAGGCCCTGCTTGATCAGAATGATCAGAACGAACTGGCCTCTTTCGATTGCCTGAACGCTACCGGAAAACGTCTGACCTCTAAAGGTGGTAAAGTGCTGGCGCGGCCATTCATGGTCCCTTATCGGCAGCGCATGAAGAACGCCGAAGGCAAAGAAATCGTGACGACAACCAATATTCAGGCCGGACATATATTACGCAACGGCGAAACCGTCAGCAACTCGTTTATCGTCATCGTCCCCGACGGCGAGCGGCCCGCCATGAAAGTTAGAATTCTCGAACTCCCTGATTTGTAGCTTGGTGGAGTGAAGTGAGTGGAGTCGTATAATGAGGCTACTTACTCACTTCACCTACTTCACTACTCACTGACTTCACCAATCACCGAACCGCCTGCCAAATTCCTGACGACTGCCCACCGTCCGATTTCCAGGTTCCTTTCAAGGCCGGTTTCGTATATTTTCCGGTAAAACTGACCTCGCCACCATCCCCGTCGGTATAGCTTGCGTTTAACTGTCCATTTTGCCAGACGACTGTTTTCAAATCAATTGGATAGCGGTTTCCATCATCGGCCAGCATAATAACCTGCCCCGTCAATTTGCGGTTACTGTCCTGATTAATCACCAGTTCGAACTTGCCGGACGATGCGCCGTCGAAAGTGCCTGACCATTTACCAACCAGCGTCGTCAGAGAATCGCTGGATGCATTTGTGCTTTGTGCATGGGCTCCCTGAAACAAGAGCGTAACGAGTGCCATGGCTGCGAGTATTGCTTTGATAGTCATAAAGAGTAAGGAAATAAAGGGTTAAGTATGTACTGAAATGCTCACCGAACTGACGATAGAGACACCTTGACGGCTACAGGCAGGGACTTTCGCCTTGTGTTCTCGCCAGGCAAACGTAAACTAAATCGACGTCAGGATTCGTCATACCGAATGGCCAGTGCACTGATCCGGCTGCTCAGTTGATCCTTTCCACGCACACTGACACCCACACGGGGCGCCCGATCCCAGCGGGGCAGAAATGAGCCATCCAGGGGTGTGTTCGTCATTGGGTGATACTTGCCATCTGTCGTATACCAGCCGAATTCATAAAACTGGCCCCGTTTGCTCCGTAGCTGTAACGTAGCCAGCGAGCTATTTGCCGGCATGGGCTGCGTCTTCAAAATTGTACGCGTTCCAGCCTTTATCTGCCAGAGTTCGAGCGTCCCCTGCCGGATACCAATACCCAACTGGTTCTGGGCATCGCCGTACAGACACAGACTCTGGAGCAGATCGGTCTGGGGAACAAGATCGGCCACCAGGGTGTAGGTGCCGTTTTTGACTACCAAACCCTGAAAAGTACCCGCCGGGTTTGCGCCATTATTGACCAGCCGCCACTGTCCCTGTCTGATACTGGACTCGGGTTTGGGAAAACTCACATCCCAAACCCAGGGAACGTCGTTCCTGGCCTGGCTAAACCTAACCATCAGGTCTGACAGCTTTTTCTGCACAACCCCAGGCGGTGCCTCCGCCTGCCTGGGTGTTGACCGACCATATCGAAAAGCAGGCCATAGATTTTTGTCATTCCACACTAACTCACTCAACACGCCCTGACGGCCGGTGAAGGTAAAATCGACGCCATTATAGGCATGGTGCAGATAAAAATAGCGCTGGTCGGGTGTTTCGACAACCGTTCCGTGCCCCGGGCATTTCCAGGTCTCATCACTGACCATTAAAGGATTGCCGGCATATTTCTCCCAGGGGCCCTGTAGTTTTTCGGCCCGGGCCAACCCCACCTGGTAGTTGCATTGCGGTCCGCAGCAGGCGTTGCCCGAATAGAGCATGTAATAATAGCGGCCCCGTTTGAAAATCGCCTGCCCTTCGGCTCCCCCCTGCTCCCAGTTGGCAGCCTCCGCCTTGATGAGCGAAAACGCCTGCCCCGTAACCTTGAGCCCGTCCGCCGACAGTTCGGCCCCCAGGATTTCGATGGGCCTGCCTTTATCCAGCCCGTAGGCTTTCCAGGTAATAAAGAGTTTACCGGCATCATCAACAATAAAGGGGTCAATGGCTTCGCTTGTCCATTCCAGCAATAAACCATGATCGGTGAATCCCTTCGTCAGGTCGCGCGTGGTAGCCACACCAATAAACGAACGCTGGTCGGTTTTCCGCCGGGCGGTATAATACACGTAATACGTACCATCCCGGTAAAAAAGCTCCGGAGCCCAGAAGCTCCCCATCGTCCACGCAGGCAATTCGTTGAACACGGGGCCAACATAGGCCCAGTTCACCAGATCTTTTGACGTATAAATAGGGTAAGCCGGTCCCCACTCCGACGACGTACCCACGGCCACATAGGTATTGCCAATCCGAATGACCGAAGGGTCGGCAAAATCGCCCGCAATGACCGGGTTTGTGTAGGTACTCCCAGGGCCAGACGTATGAGCCGATTGCGCGAATACTGGCAGGGCCATAGCCAGCGAAAAAATAAGCGTAAGAAAGGTGTGTCTCATTCCGTAGTTGACTGATGGCTGTAGTGTGGCGAATGGTTTACTAACCAAGGGTAGTATGTGATGAGCCGAAGATAAGTAGCCGACTGTACCGTTCCGCACAATTGAAGCAATTATTATCGTAGTATAAAAAGCAATCGGCAACCATTGTCCAATACCGGTCTTCGCAGGCAGGAATGGAAGGGTTATACCGGGGTATGACCGCGAATTATGTCGACCGGAAAGGCAGCACAATAGCAAAGCTCTGGTTGGTTTATGGCCTGCCGTGTTTCCTTTTTTAGTACACCTTTCGACTAAGGCCTACACACTAAAAGAAAAGCCATGAAAATTTCACACCAACGTCGGCTGAGCCTGACCGCTCTCTTATTCTTATCCATTTTATTCACTACACAGGCCCAAAAGAGAAACGACATCGACATTCCCCGCGATGGCTTCTGGGTGGTTGAAACAACGCCAAAAAGCCGACAGTGTACTGTTCGCTTTTATACGAACGATCAACGACTTATTTATCAGGAAACGGTAAATCAGCCTATTAACATCAACCGTCAGCAAACCAAACGCCAATTGAATTCAGCCCTGGAACAAGCCATGTTTGTCTGGAACGCCACCCATCAGCTACCCGCCGACCGGCAATGGGTATCGGTCCAGTTCGACAAAAAGTAACGCCAACGTTCTTCTACATCCTGCCCTATTTCATCCTTCCAGGCCTGTGTTTTTTACGCAGGCCTTTTTCATGTCGACAAGAGAGCTGAAAGAAAAATACCCATTTATGAGCTGTGCTGCTTTCGGTAAATTGAGCGGTAAAAAAGCTTTGTTCACCAAACATGTATTTCCTATGCAATCCAACAGACGAACCTTTATAAAGAGCTTGTCAGCCGCGTCGGCACTCGTTGCCACGGAGGGTATCGCCAGGCCTTTGGGTGCCCCGGCCTATATACCGAACCTGATGAAAATCAGTCCGAATGACAAGATTCGCTTCGCAACCATTGGCATGGGTATTCAGGGGAACTTCGACACACAGGCGGCCCTTCGTAATCCGGATGTTGAACTGGTTGGCGTTGCCGATTTATATGACGGACGGCTCCAGCACGCGAAAACGGCTTATGGTAAAGACCTGTTTGCCACCCGCGATTACCGGGAGATACTGGCTCGCCCCGATGTCGATGCGGTTCTGGTGGTGACCCCCGACCACTGGCACGACCACATTACCATTGCCGCCCTGAAAGCCGGAAAGCACGTTTACTGCGAGAAGCCGATGGTGCAGCACCTAAACGAAGGAAAAGCGGTTATTGACGCCTGGAAAAAATCGGGCAAAACCATGCAGGTAGGTAGCCAGCGCATCAGCAGCGCGGCTTTCATAGAAGCCCGACGACTGGTCGACGCGGGTGAAATTGGCCAGATCAACTACATCGAATCCAACAACGACCGGTTCAACGCCATTGGTGCCTGGCAGTATTCCATTCCACCCGATGCCTCCCCGCAAACGCTGGACTGGGACCGTTTTCTGGGCGATGCGCCCAGGCGGCCCTTCGACGAAAAGCGGTTTTTCCGCTGGAGAAACTACAAAGATTACGGCACGGGCGTGGCGGACGATCTGTTCATTCACCTGATCACGGGCGTCCATTTCGTCACCAACACCATGGGGCCAACGCGCATCTATTCATCCGGTAACCTGGCCTACTGGAAAGATGGTCGCGATGTTCCCGACATTATGGCGTGCATCATGGACTACCCCAAAACCGACCGGCACGAAGCATTCCAGATGGTACTGCGGGTCAACTTTGCCAATGCCGGTAAAATCAACGACGTGACGCGCATCATTGGCAACGAAGGGCAGATCGAGTTTTCGGAAAACAACCTGATCATGACGAAGAAGAAACTGCCAACGGCTCCCGGATACGGTGGGTACGACAGTTTCTTCACCTTCACCGAGCCCGTTCAGCAGGAGTTTGTTAAGCGTTACGATGCGACCTATCCGCCCGAAACCCGCAAGTCGGAGCCGGTGAAAGAAGTGAAATTTGAGGCCCCTAAAAACGATGATGCCCACATGAAGCACTTCGCTGACTTTTTCGACAATGTGCGGAAAGGCAGCCAGGGCACGGTGGAGGACCCCGTCTTTGGTTTCCGGGCCGCTGCGCCGGTACTGGCCTGCAACGAGAGCTTCTTCGAGCAAAAAGTCGTGCATTGGGACCCCGTTACCATGACCCAGCAAAACCCATTAGCCAAACCAGTGCCAGCCGGTTCGAAGAAAAAAGCACTGACGACAGCCAGGAAATCGTAAATCTTTCCGATTGACCAATGTTGTCAAAAGCCCCATTGGCATAGCCTTTTTTAGGCAGGTTGTTCCGATGGGGCTAATGGTTATTTTTTTGTTTATAATGCTCCCCGGCGGCACGAAGACCACCTTAACCAAACCCTTTCCGATCATGAATCTCAAAAGATTGATTCGCTTAAAAGCCGTTTTACTTATGGGAGCGGCCCTTGCTGGTTGTAACGCCCTACCTGAACCACAAGTACGGGAGGCAGCCACTACCCCATCGGCCCGCGTTGGCGCAGCAGTGGCGTCTATTGGTGTTTGTGATGCGCAGCTAAACGAAGCAGCGCTGGCCGCAGCAGGCTGGACCAAGACCTTCGAAGATAACTTTGACGGCGACCTGAGCAAATGGAACATCTGGAACGGAGGAGCTTACAATAACGAATTACAGCTTTATCAGGCGGCAAATCTGGCCGTTGGCAGCAGTACCCTGTCCATTGCCGCCAAACGCGAAACTGTTACGGGACCTACCCTACCGGCCAGTTCAACTCCAAAGACCTTTTCGTTCACGTCCGGCCGAATCGAGTGCAAAACCAACGTTTCTGCCAGTACTAAAACGCCTAAAGTTCGGATGATTGCCCGCATCAAGCTACCGGCTGGCTATGGCATGTGGCCCGCGTTCTGGTCGTATGGCGACAGCTGGCCTACCAACGGAGAGATTGATTTTCTGGAAGCCCGCGGCAACGAACCTTTTGTTTACTCAACGAACTACTTCTATGGCCGAAGGGCCGGACAGCCGTTGGCGGGTAACTTCGTGAGTCAGATCACCTCGTCGGTCAGCCTGACCGATTGCTGGCACGTTTATGAAGCTATCTGGGAAAAGAACGCCCTGACGTTCCTGCTGGATGGACAGGTGGTCGATACGAAGACGGGAGGTTATGTGTCGAATCTGTTTGGCAAAACGGAACGCATCACGCTGAATCTGGCGGTAGGTGGCGACTTTTTTGGCAATCCCCCCGCCAGCAGCATCGTTACAGGCACCATGCTGGTGGATTACGTGAAAGTGTTTGTATCCAAATAGCCGCTCTATTGTCCGGTACAGGCTTGTCAGGCTATGCGTTTGCAGCCTGGCAAGCCTATATTTTCACCTGCGACCGCATGAGCTGCATGGCCAGCCGCAATTGCTGACGTGCCGATTCGACAGGCAGGCCGACGGAGGCCGCGGCTTCTTCGGGGGTGCAGTTTTTGTATAGAACGGAATCCAGCAGTTCTTTCAATCGGGAGTCGGTCGAATGAGCGGGAACGGCTGTCGTATTGACAGGCAGTGAGACAACCGTTCCCATGGTTGTCATTGTCAATGTTCGCAAGGGCACCTGCTTCCGCTCCTTGAGTGCCTCCAGCGCTTTACATCGGGCAATGGAGAGCAGCCAGGTAAAAAGAGGCTGCTTGCCAGCCTGAAAATGAGGCATATCAGAATGGACCTTTGTAAAGGTCTGCTCCAGAAGACGGACGGCCTCTTCCTGATCCGCAACAATCTTCATGATAACGCCTAATAAGGTAGGCGCATACCGGTCGTACAGGGACAACAGATCAAGCTTACTTTGTGAAGTACGTTCGGCAGAGACATTAGTACCCTGTCGATTAGGTTGTTGATAACTCATAAATTAACCTAAGTATAACTACGGTTCACCGTGCAGTGGCTGATCAGGTACGTCGAAGACTACCAGTACGTTCGGTCTATACCTTAGCATTCATTAGCACTACATGTACCTACACGCTAACCGGGTGTATCGGCATTAAGTTTATTAAATCTTTTATGCGGTAGGTTTGTCTTCATTATAATACCGGCACTAAAACAACCTGGGGTGCCGGGGTTCTTGTTACCTTTGGGTATTGTATTGATTTAGCTAACCATATGAAATACCAAAAGCACGTTTTTATTTGTAACAACCAGAAAGCCGCCCCCAAGAAATCCTGTGGCGAAGCTCATGGTAATGAACTGGTCGATGCGTTTAAAGCAGCCCTTGCCGAGCGCGGTCTCCTAAAAGAAATGCGGGCCCAAAAAACCGGCTGTCTCGATGCCTGTGCCTTTGGACCAACGCTGGTCGTGTATCCGGAAGGCACCTACTATGGTAACGTCCAGCTTTCTGATGTCAATGAAATTGTCGACAGCCATCTGGTGAATAACCAGCCCGTTGAGCGGCTCAAACTGGATTTTTAACGGGCGTTGATCGCGCCCGGTCTGTCGGGCGTTCCTTTTTTCCCCATGTACAAACACCTTTTTTTTGACCTCGATCATACCCTCTGGGACTTTGACCGCAACTCGGCCGAATGCATTGCCGAGTTGTTCGACACGTTCCGGCTGGCCGACCTGGGTATTGCTTCATCGGAAGAGTTCAGTCGTCACTTCATTGCCATAAACAAGCAGTTATGGGCCGATTATGACAAGAATCTGATTGAGCACACCTACATCCGCAAGCATCGGTTTCCCATGGTGTTCCGGGCATTGGGTGTCGATGAATCGGCGGTCCACGCCGACCTCAATGCCGAATACCTGCGCATGCTGCCTAAAAAGCCTCATCTGCTGGAATCGGCGAAAGAGCTGCTGGATCACCTGTATGGCCGATATACCATGCACATCATTACCAACGGATTCGCGGAGATCCAGGCCGTAAAGATGAACACCTCCGAAATCGCTCATTATTTCACGCATGTCATCACCAGCGAGAATGCGAACGCCAAGAAGCCCGACCCGCTGGTTTTTCAGTATGCGATGGAAATAAGCGGCACCACGGCTGTCGAAAGCCTGATGATCGGTGATAATTATGAAGCGGACATACTAGGGGCAAAAGGTGTTGGTTTAGACACCGTATTTTATAACCAGCAGGGGCAGGTAGTAAGCGACCCGCCTACCTACGACATTCGCCACTGGCGGGAACTGATGGCTATTTTGTAAGTAAGCAATAAATGTAAAGGCGTGCCACGGTATAACATTCGTAGCACGCTTTTTTGATCAGAAACCTATGCAACTAACCAACGCAACTGCCCTTGTTACCGGAGGAGCTTCGGGACTGGGCGAAGCAACCACCCGGACGCTCGCAGCTAATGGTGCCAATGTGGTTATTCTGGATCTTAACGACGCCCGCGGCCAGGCACTGGCGGAAGAGTTAGGCCCCTCCGTCCGATTTCAGAAAACCAACGTCACCGATGAAACAGACGTTCAGATGGCCATAAACCTGGCCATTAACACCTTCGGCGGCTTACACATCAACGTCAACTGTGCGGGCGTGGCCGAAGCCCGAAAAACACTCGGCAAGGTCGATGGTGTGTATGGCGCCCACGCGCTGTCCGCTTTCCAGAAAGTCATTTCCATTAACCTCATCGGCACCTTCAACGTCATTCGCCTGGCGGCTTTGGCGATGGAACAAAATACGCCCAATGAAGAGGGGGAGCGGGGCGTTATCATCAACACGGCATCCGTAGCGGCCTATGATGGCCAGATGGGACAGGCCGCCTATTCGGCATCCAAAGGAGGTATTGTTGGTATGACATTACCCATTGCCCGGGATCTGGCCCGCTCCGGCATCCGCGTCATGACCATAGCCCCCGGTCTGTTCGAAACCCCGTTACTGGCAAGCTTGCCCGAAGAGGCCCGCCTGTCACTGGGCCAGCAGGTACCCTTCCCGTCGCGCCTGGGCCGACCGTCCGAATATGGGCTGCTGGTAAAAAGTATCGTCGAAAACCCGATGCTGAACGGCGAAGTCATACGACTGGATGGAGCCATTCGAATGGGACCGAAATAAATAGTCCGTTAGTCAGTAAAGAGTCCGCTGGAAATGCACCCAGCGGACTCTTTCTTTTGTGGTGGTGCATCAACGTTTTGCAAAGACTATCTATCAGGCTCTACGTATATAGGTTCTATTGACTACAGCACAACCTCAGCCTATTGTGCATTTTATATGGTATAAAAAATATTATATGTAATAAAACTACTAGTGTAAAACTATATCCTGAATTATACCCGATAACTAAAATAAAATAAATTATAATTGACTTTTAATTTCGTCAACGCAATTTATTTACTCTCCCCTTACTTACATGAAAGAACGTTTATTTGCACTTCTCTTCTTATTGCCCTTGCTTTCCTTTGCTCAGCAACGAGTTGTTCGGGGAAAGGTGAGCGATGCCGCCGGGAAAGAATCGCTACCCGGCACCACCGTAACGGTGAAAGGGAGCACATCCGGAACGGTCACCGACGCACTGGGCGCTTACCAGATCAACGTACCGGATAAATCGGCGGTCCTGGTTTTCTCGTCCGTTGGTTTTCAGCTCAAAGAGGTCATTGTTGGTAATCAGCAGGTCATCGACATCAACCTGGACCCGGACACCAAACAGTTAAGCGAAGTAGTGGTGACGGCTGCCGGCATCAAACGCGATAAAAATGCGCTTGGCTACTCCGTCAGCACGCTCGATGCCAACAAACTCGCGCAACGTTCGGAACCCGATCCCCTTCGGGCACTCACGGGTAAAGTTGCGGGGGTAAATGTACAGGGCTCAGGCGGAGCGGCTGGTGGCGCTACAAACATTACGATTCGCGGAAACTCATCGCTGGGCAACAACAACCAGCCACTATTTGTCGTCGATGGGGTTCCCTTTGATAATTCGAGCTTCGGCAGTACCGACGGAGCCGTTGGCGGATCAACCATCACCAACCGGGCCTTTGACCTCGATCCGAACAACATCCTGACAATGACCGTCCTGAAAGGGGCCGCAGCAGCAGCCCTCTACGGCTCACGGGCTGCCAACGGCGCGATTATCGTCACGACAAAAGCGGGCAAAAGCCAAAGCAAGAAAGGGCTGGAGATAACCTACAGCACCGGCTATTCGACCGAGACCGTTGCGGGCTTGCCCGAGTACCAGACCAAATACGGTCAGGGTACCAACTTCGACTACCGGAGTGGGGTATTCGGCTCGTGGGGGCCACCTTATGCCGGCTATACCAGCCTCATTCCTACCCGGGCTACCATTCCTCACCCGCTGACAACCAATAACCGCTACCCGTCCAGCGTATTCCCTCAGTTTTACCAAGCCGACGGGACCACGCCCATTCAGGTGCCTTATCAGTCGTACTCGCAAACGAACGCCAAAAACTTCTTCCGGACGGGCAGCGTCTTCGAAAATGCTCTTTCGGTATCGAATGCGGGTTCGAAGGGAAACTTTACCGTGGGTCTGTCACGAACCGGCAATCAGGGGGTGGTGCGCGAGAACCAGATCACCCGTACCGGTGTGAACATCGGCGGAAACGCGCAACTGGACAATAAGATCTACGTAAGCGGGGCCTTAAACTACGTCAATACAGAGCAGGTGTCGCCACAGGTAACAGCCGCTAATGGCAGTGGCAGCTCCATCATGGACATCCTGATGTTTGTGCCGACCAGTTTCGATTTGACCGGCTTCCCAAACACAAACCCGATCAATGGCAACAACGTCTACGACCGGGTCGGTACGGATAACCCGTATTGGTCGGTGGTGAACAGCCCTACTACGAGCAAAGTAGACCGGTATTATGGCAACGTCGTTCTGGGTGCCGATGTACGCCCCTGGTTAAATATCCAGAATACCGTTGGGTTTAACGCCTACACCGACCGGCGCACCGTTGTCAATGGCAAAGGGGGCGACTATTTCCCGAACGGAAACATTACCAACGACAACATCTATCGGCAGGAACTGGACAACACCCTGCTCCTGACAGCGACCAAACCCATTACCGAGAACATCGGCCTGAAAGTTATTCTGGGAAATAACGTCAACCAGCGGGTAACCGAACGGCAGGTTGTTTTTGGCGACGGCATCATTTTCCGGGGCATCAACTCGCTCAATAACACCAGCGTGACCATTCCCCGCGTGCTGCCCAACAACCGCAATAACTTCAAACAGCGATACTTTGCGTTCTTCACCGACATCTCGCTAGATTACAAAAACTTCGCTTTCCTGAACCTGGTGGCCCGTAACGACGTATCGTCTACCCTTCCCGCCAGCAACCGGAGCTATCTATACGGTGGCGCCAGTGCCTCGCTGATTTTTACCGAAGCCCTCAAGCTGCCTAAAGGTGTGCTGTCGTTCGGTAAAATCCGGGCCGGTTACACCCGCGTAGGAAACGAAGCGACGCCTTACCAGACGCAAACGGTTTACATCGCCAACCCCGTACTGGGTGCCGGATCGACAACCGGCGCTATTGCGTCGCCTTTTGGCGGTCAGAGTACCCTGACCGAATCCGATTTGCTGGCCAATGCCGGGCTAAAGCCGGAGTTCATCACCGAACTCGAACTGGGCACTGAACTTCAGTTCTTCAATAACCGCGTTGGCCTCGACATCACGTACTACAACAAACTAAGTACGTCGCAGATTTTTACCGTCAATGCCGTTCCGTCTTCGGGCTATACCCAGAAGGTGATCAATCTTGGTCGGTCGTCTAACGAAGGCATCGAAATAGGGCTGAATGCAACACCGGTAAAACTGAAGAATGGTTTTTCCTGGGACATCTCCTCCGCCTTTACCCTGAACCGGAACATCGTGCTGGACATAGGTGCCCTGAAAGAGCTGCCTTACGGTGGCTTCTCTGATCTGGGTAGTGTTCACATTGCAGGGCAGCCCTACGGACAGATTCGCGGCTCGACCTACGCCCGTGATGACGCCGGTAATATTCTGGTCAATCCCAACACAGGCAAGCCTATCCTGAGTGGTAAAACATCAGCCATTGGTAATCCAAACCCCGACTTCATTCTGGGCGTAACCAACACCTTTAACTTCAGGGGTATTACGTTGAGTGCGTTGTTCGACTGGAAAAAAGGGGGCGACATGTACTCCTTCACGGCCTATGAACTGCTTAGCCGGGGAGCCACCCGGGATACCGAAGAGCGGGAAGCCATTCTGGTTGGCCCCGGTGTGCTGGGCGATGTAAACACCCTGAAGCCACTGCTGGACGGTGAAGGCAAGACCATACCCAACAACATTGGCATTGCCGTTGCCGATTACTATTTCACGGGTGGTTTCGGACCGGGTGGTGCGGGCGAAACCAACGTGTTCGACGCTACGGTTTTCCGCCTTCGTGAGGTATCGCTGGGCTACCAGTTCCCGAAGAAGTGGCTGTCGAAAACGCCGTTCGGCTCGGCGTTCCTGTCGTTCAGCGCCCGTAACCTCTGGTACTTTGCGCCCAACTTTCCAAAGTATCTGAACTTCGATCCGGAGGTTAGTTCGCTGGGCGCCGGCAACTCACAGGGCTTCGATTTCATCGGCATCCCAACAACCCGCCGATTGGGGGTAAACCTTCGCTTCAGCTTCTGATCAGTCACTCATCAATCCCATTCGAAAACAGCTCATGCGATTTATAGCTTCTATACGACGATTTTCTTTGGTAGGCCTGCTGTTGATCAGCTGGTCATGCAACGATTTTGTTGATATCAACAACGACCCCAACAACCCCACAACACCGGTGTTGGAGTTACTGCTGCCCGCCACACAGGTATCCATGACCGGCAGCCTGCGCGATGTTAACCAGGGCGCATCGATCCTGATGCAGCAGCTGTACACCAGCAACACCAGCCGCAATTTTCAGGATGGCACCGACTATCAGCAATCCTGGAACTCCCTGTATACGCAGGTACTGAATGACATCGAAATCGTTATTCGGGAAGGAACCCGCCTGCAGCGCTGGGACTATGTAGCCATTGCCAAATTGGAAAAGGCCTACATCTATAGCCTGATGGTCGACCTGTGGGGCGACATTCCCTACACCGATGCCGCCAAAGGAAATAACGCGTCGGACCCCGCTTTTGAAAGTGGTTCGGCCATCTACGACAATCTATTCCTGCTGATCGACGAAGCCCTGGCGGATGCCGCAAAAGGAAACTTTGCCATCCTGCCCAACACGGCCGATATCATCTACAAAGGCGATAAAACGGCCTGGATTCGCATGGGCAACACACTGAAGCTGAAACTGTTCAATCAGATTCGGCTTGTCCAGCCCGATAAGGCGAAGGCCGGTATCAGTGCGTTGCTCAGCGCCAATGCGCCCCTGATTTCGACCAACGCCCAGGATTTTGCATTTCGCTTCGGAACCACCGAAACCCCGGCCAACCGTCACCCCTGGCACCGCACCGAATACCAGGCGGGCAAAAGCTACTACATGAGTCAGGGCTTCATTGAGCGGTTGTTCAATGCCGACGATCCGCGCATCCGGTACTACTTCTACCGACAAACGTCAAACTACACGGTTGGTTTTACGCCAACCGGAAACGGGTATTTTGGTCGCTATACCGGCGATGCGACGGCCTCGCCCAACGATAACGCGCTGAAAGCAACGGTGGGCGTTTACCCGGCAGGCGGCCTGTATGACAACAGCCCCATCAATAACGTGCCGGCGACCAATGTTTTCGTGACCAATTCCGGGGCGACAGCAGCCCCCAAAGTGGTTACCAACACCGATGGATCCGGTGCGGGGGTATTTCCCTTCATAACCAACGCCATGGTGAAGTTTATGCTGGCCGAAGCGGCACTGACACTGGGTACGCCGGGCGATGCCAAACAACTGTTTCTGGACGGCATTACGGCCAACCTGAACAGTATCAATACCATCGCCACATCATCGGGCAACTCGGCCCCGGCCCTGGCAACGGCCACGGTCACCGCATTTGTGGCCAGCCGTGCCACGCAGTATGATGCCGCCGATGCAGCGGGTAAACTCGGTGCGGTGATGACGCAGAAATACATTGCTACATACGGCAACGGCATCGAAGCGTATAACGACTACCGCCGGACGGGCCTACCGGTATTACCGGCACCCATTGCCCCACTAAACTCATTTCCACTTCGGCTAGCCTATTCGGTCACAGAATTATCAACAAACGTGACCGTTTCCGATAAAGCCGATCAACTTCAGGCCGCTCAACAAACGACGCCTGTTTTCTGGGACAAATAAACTGACGAACCAATGAAAAAAATCATCTTATACGTTTCGCTCCTCCTGTTCGTCGGGCTCGATGCCTGCAAAACGGAAGAATACGTTTGGGAAAACTGGGCGTATACCGCCGTTCCGCTGGTAGCTGTCAACACCAGCAAGTCGGCATTACCGACCATCGCTACGGCCAACACGTCTTTTTTCGATCTGAGCGCTGCCGATCTGGGCAGTCAGGTATTTGAATACAAGCTCACCTGGGAGGGTTTTGGCAAAGCGGAAGTCAAGTCGATCGACGTATACCTGGGTTTCACTAAAGCAGCCGCCAGCGGTAATCCGGCTTACCCGATTGTGGTTTCGCAACCGGGTGGTTTGTACCCAAGCGTCACGCAGTTTCCGCTGCCAAGCCGGGTAGGCACGAGCGATAAACTCTACGAAACGGTCACCCAGTTTCCCAAGACGTTTACGGTAACTGCCGCCCAGATGGCGGCCTTTACGGGCACTAACCTCGCCACCGTTGCTCAGAACGACTATTTCATCTTCAAATTTATCCTGAATCTGGCCGATGGTCGCCGGATTGCCGGCTTCCAGGAGAACGTGTGCGACGAAGCCCGTGGCGAAGTCGGCGATTGCCGGGTCGGTGTCCGATTTCGGAGAAAGTAGTCAGCGCGTAAGTGATGGTACCAGCAGCATAGCCCGGACAATTATCCGGGCTATGCTGTTTGTCAGGAAGTACTCAATGCGGCTGGAGCTGCCGGCGGGGTAACTTCAGGACGGGCCGCTTTAGCAACTGACGGTCGGCGGGATGCTGCCATAGCTGGTAGAAACCAATGGCCAGACATAACATGGCTGGAAACGCGGCACCTAACCCCAGCGGCAGAATACCCATTGAAAAGAGTATTCCGGTTACACAGCCAGCCTTAAAAAGCCAGCCCGTTAGCGGCATGGTAAAGGCGATGAACAACTGTCCGGCGGCAATCGTCAGAATGAGTGGCGTAGCTACTTTTTCAAACGGTCCCAGAATGAACCACCGGTAAACGTCCAGCACGGCATAATCAGCAAAGTCCGTATACACCCAGGGTGTCGACAGGACTGTGGTGGCATTGAACCAGCTCGCCCAGCCAAACAGAAGGGCAAAACTAAAGCGGGCAACGATCGGCCGTTTATAGCAGGCAATCATCAACAGAAGAGCCCCCACGTTCGACACGGCATACAGAAGCAAGGACAAATGCGAAGAAAAGAACGTGTTCATAGCCTTAATGATGCGGGTTTACCTACCGGGTTAACTAACACTGATCTGTTGCTCGTCGTGGTATTGCTGTCGGCCATCGGACCAGTTCAGACTTACCCGCCATATTCCCTTAGGAAGCTGGGCCGTTGAAATCACCTGACGTGGCTTGGCGTCAGGCTTCACCGGGATTCGAATCATTTCAGGACTATTGTTTGACCGAAAAAATGTCAGATCGCCCTTCAGGAAGGACATTGGCAGCACAAAGGCCAGCAGTTGGGAAGCGGGTTCAAACGTCATAGCTTTTGAAGAGTATTCTGCCAATCAGATCGATATTGGCTGATTTTCAGACAAAGCTAGCCAGCCTTACCCCATCAGCCCATGATGGGCATCAGGAGACCAATTGACAGGTTTCAGTTCGGGCATTGATTTCTCTTAGCAAAAGATGCGGTTGATACATGCAGTTTTGACGAATGATTATCAAGCACTTATCAACCATGTTTCGCTACCTGCTCATCAGCCTGACCCTCCTCTCCTCTTCAACCGTGGCCCAAACGACCGACGACTGGAACCGACTGCGTCAGTACGGTAGTGATATTGGCGTGGCTATTCCGTGTACAAGCCCCAACGCGACCTGCCTGACCGCTTATTTTACCCGGATTATTTACGGCAGTCCAAACCGGCGACTTAGTTATCAGGGGTTAACGGAGCACCTGGACACGGTTCGAATTAACCGGCTTACCCGCCTGTTCATGACTGGTGCCGACTGGTGCCCTCTGCTCGATTCGCTTGAATCGCATGACCGCACCTACCGGCAGCTCAAAGCCTATTGTATGCGCTGCCTCGTGGATGATTACATGACCGATTCGCTGACGATCGAACAGGTAAAGACAACCCTGAACTTTTACCGCTGGCTCCATCGGTTTTCGACCGATAAGCTGGTCGTTGTCAACATCCCCTCGGCAACGTTGCGGGTCGTCGACCGGGAGGGAGCTACGTTGCTGAACAGCCGGGTGATCGTTGGCAAACCCAGCACCCCAACGCCCCTGTTTACGGCTCAGATCACCAACCTCGTTACCTATCCTTACTGGAATGTTCCCCGGTCCATTGCGGTGAATGAATTACTCCCAAAAATCCGGAAGAACCCAGCGGCCACGCTCGCCGACATGAACCTCCAGATCATCGACGGGAAGGGGCGGATCATTAACCCCGATTCGGTAAACTGGTCGGCGACTGCCAGCGCCTTCCCCTATCGGCTACGGCAGTCGACAGGCTGCGACAATGCCCTGGGCGTGCTGAAGTTCACCATCAACAGCCCGTATGACATTTACCTGCACGACACCAATCAACGCCAGTTGTTTGCCAATGCAAACCGGGTGCTCAGTCACGGGTGCATTCGGGTAGAGAAACCCGTCGAACTAGCGAATCTGGTATTGGGTGCCCCTCGTTTCAATGCGTCGTTTCTGGTCAGTTGTCAGAAACAGGCCAGCCCCAAAACAGTATCCCTCCCCCGGCCCATTCCGGTTATCATCGCTTATAACGTGCTGGACATCGACGAGACCGGCGCCATTGCCGTGTATAAGGATGTGTATAAATGGGCGCAAAAAGACCAGCAATAGTGGTTTACAAATAAGGAGCCGTGCCACGATTGTAATTAATCGTGGCACGGCTCCTCGGTTATCCATCCTGAAAACCTTCGCTAACTCCTCAGTTCGGGCATATCCTGACCGTTCCGCCGGATATAGGCCGCATGGGCGGTAAGCTTCTCCTGGCACCATCTCCGCAAATCATCAGTCCCCGTTCGTTTACCAACACGATCCAGTGCCGCCAGCACCAGTTGATACCGACTCATATTATTAAGCACCAGCATATCGAAAGGTGTGGTGGTACGGCCTTCCTCCATATAGCCCCGTACGTGGAAGCGCGTTGGGTTGGTACGGTGATGCAGTAATTCATGAATCAGGGTTGGATAGCCGTGGAAAGCGAAAATAACCGGTTTATCCGCCGTGAAGAGCTGCACAAAAGCGGCTTCGGGGAAACCGTGCGGGTGATCGTCGGGCGACATAATGGTCAGTAGATCTACGATGTTCACTACCCGCACACGCACATCGTGCAGACGCTCTTTCAGGATTTTCGCTGCGGCAATTACCTCGTTGGTCGGCACATCACCGGCGCAGGCCAGCACAACATCGGGCTGATGGTCAATTTCATTTCCAGCCCAATTCCAGACCGACATACCCCGGCTGCAATGGGTGTTGGCCTCTTCCATGGAAAGCCATTGCGCCTGACTCGCTTTCGACGCCACAACCAGATTGATGTAATCGCGGGTACGCAGGCAGTGATCCATCACCGACAGCAGACAGTTCGCATCGGGGGGCAGGTAGACCCTTGCCACAGAACTTTTCTTAGCCACGACCGAATTGATAAAACTGGGCACCTGGTGGGTGTACCCATTGTGATCCTGCCGCCAAACGTGCGAGGTAAGCAGGTAGTTGAGCGACGCCAGCGGCTTCCGCCAGGGTGTTTCCCTGCTTACCTTCAACCACTTGGCGTATTGATTCAGCATTGAATCGACCAGTGGAATAAAAGCTTCGTAACAACCGAACAGCCCATGCCGCCCCGTTAACAGGTACCCTTCCAGCCAGCCTTCGCAGGTATGTTCACTCAGAATTTCCATGACCCGTCCATCGGGTGACAGATACTCATCGGTTTCGACCATAGGCCCCATCCAGGCCCGCCCCGTTGCTTCGAACAGGGGCGTCATACGGTTCGATGTCGTTTCGTCGGGGCAAACCACCCGAAAGTTGCGGGCCTGCTCGTTGAGCCGAAACACGTCGCGCAGGTAAAGGGCCAGGGTGTGTGTACCGGCGACGGATACCGTACCGGGCGATGGGATAGCCACTGCGTAATTCGTGTGGTCAGGCAGTTCGAGGGGTTTTAACAGCGCCCCTCCATTGGCGTGCGGATTCATGCCGATCCGCTTGTCATTGCCCGGACAAACGCTGACCACGTCGACAAAGGGGTGGCCCGTTTTATCGAACAGGTCCTGCGGGCGGTAGCTTCGAAGCCAGGTTTCCAGCGTTTGCAATTGCGACGGTTTCCCGGCCGGATCAGCAACGGGCAACTGGTGCGAATGAGACGTATTTTCGATAGGCTGCCCATCGACGGTCAGCGGACAGGTCCAGCCTTTGGGCGTTTGCAGAATGAGCATCGGCCAGGCGGGTACTCCGTTTAACAGGCCCATACGGGCATTTTGCTGGATGGATTGAATTTCTTCGTGGGCCCAGCTCATAGCCTGCCACATGGCCGTATGCACCTGCATGGGGTCGCTGCCGCCAATAATACGCACCTGATAGCCATAGCCCGTGAACAGATTCGTCAGCTCAGCGTTGCTCATCCGCCCAAAAATGGTAGGCCCGGAGAGTTTGTACCCATTCACGTGCAGAATCGGCAGTACGGCTCCCGACGTAGCCGGGTTCAGGTATTTGTTGGAGTGCCAGGCCGCGGCCAGTGGACCGGTTTCAGCCTCACCATCGCCTACCACGCAGGCCACGATCAGATCGGGGTTATCGAGCGCAGCCCCATAAGCATGCGACAGGCAATAGCCCAACTCGCCCCCTTCCTGAATCTGGCCGGGCGTGCCGGGCACCAGGTGGCTGGGCAGACCATACGGCCACGAAAACTGGCGAATCAGGTTACTTAGCCCCAGCATACCCGGTTTATACAGGGCATCAAACTCCCCCAGGGTTCCCTCCAGAAAAAGGTTTGCCAGAATAGCGGGGGCCCCATGTCCCGGCCCGGTAACCAACAGCACATTGGCATCGGTATCCTGAATGAGTCGGTTGAGGTGGGCGTAGATCAGGTTCAAGCCCGGCTGCGTGCCCCAGTGTCCGAGCAAACGGGGTTTTATATCCGACACCTGTAACGGACGGTCGAGCAGGACGTTATCGCGCAGGTATAGCTGGGCGGCTCCGAGGTAGTTGGTCGCCTGCCAGTATCGGTGCAGCTGCGTTAGACGCTCGCGTTGAGGGATAGCGGTTGAAAGGGATGTCGTATTCATAACTTTAGCGAAATTGAGTTAGTTATCAGTAAAGTGGGGTTCGCCTAACGTTTTGCCGGAGGGCTTATTTCGCACAGGGGAGCCACATCAAATGACCGGAATGCCCGGGTAAAGCAGCCTGTAAAACTGCCTGATTAGCGGGCCGAAAAACATGACCCTCCTCATCCATGAAGTTGCTCATTGTCAGCTCGGTCAATAACAATCAACTGACCAACTGATTTGGCTCAGACGGATGCGAAAATCCATCGCAGATCTTCGGAGCAAAAAACTCGTCAATACGAATACAACTCATCTTTATGACTGCTGACTCAATCGGTACCCAGCTTCAGCCCCCTCGACGGGTCGCTTATTTTTCAATGGAATATGCCTTTAGCCAATCGTTGAAGATCTATTCGGGCGGTCTGGGCTTTCTGGCAGGGTCGCACATGAGGAGTGCCTTTTCGCTGCAGCAACCCGTCGTTGCCATTGGTATTTTGTGGAAATACGGCTACTACGACCAGGTTCGCAAAGGCGACCAGACGATGGATATTCTGTTCATGGAAAAGCAGTATAGCTTTCTGGAACCCACCAACCTGAAATTTCAGATTCAGGTCAACCATGCGCCGGTATGGGTGACGGCCTATTACCTGCCCCCAACGGTATTCAACACGGCTCCCACGTATTTACTGTCGACCGATTTACCGGAGAACGACTACCTGGCTCAAACCATCTGCCATAAACTCTATGACGCCAATCCCGAAACCCGCGTTGCGTCGAGTATTCTGTTGGGCATCGGGGGCGCCATGTTACTGGAGCAGCTTCGGATCGAGCCGGATGTCTATCACATGAACGAGAGCCACCCCTTGCCGCTTGCCTTTCACCTCTATCGGCAGTTGGGCAGCGTGGAAGCCGTTCGGGAGCGGCTGGTGTTTACGACCCATACGCCGGAAGAAGCTGGTAACCCCCGAACCGACACTCATATGCTGGACCGGATGGGTTTCTTTGACTACCTGCCTCTGCCCGAAATCAGCCGGATTACCGGCATAACCGATGATTCGTTCAACTGGGCGTTGGGGGCATTACGGCTGTCGGGGCGGGCCAATGCCGTTTCGAAACGGCATCGCGAGGTGAGTAAACAGATGTGGAAAGACTACCCGGCTATTTGCCCCATTATTTCCATCACCAATGCGCAGAAGCGGGCTTTCTGGGGCGACGCGGTGCTGGATGCGGCCCTCGCCCGTGACGATGATGCCAGTCTGGCGGCTCACAAGAAAGCCAAAAAGCAGAGCCTTTTTTATGAAGTGGCCGACCAGTCCGGCGACCTCTACGACCCCAACGTGTTTACTATGGTTTGGGCGCGTCGGTTTGCGGGTTACAAACGGGCAGAACTTCTCTTATCGGACCCGGCCCGCTTCGACCGGCTCATGACCAACACCAAATACCCGGTGCAATTGATCTGGGCGGGCAAACCCTATCCCTTCGATTACGCCAGCATCGGCATCTTCGACCGGCTGGTGCATGTTGCCAAACGCTATGTAAATTGCTCGGTGATGGTGGGTTATGAAATGCACCTCTCCAAACTACTGAAACAGGGTGCCGACCTGTGGCTGAATACGCCCCGGCTCACGCGCGAGGCCTCGGGCACCAGCGGCATGACAGCGGCCATGAATGGGGCGCTCAACTGCTCCACCAACGATGGCTGGATACCGGAGTTTGCCCAGCCGGGCCTGAACAGTTTCGTACTGCCCGAAGCCGACCTGAGCTGGCCCACTCACGAACAGGATGCGTTCGATGCCGATAACCTGTTTACGATGCTGGAAACTGTCATTTTACCCATGTATTACGAGCAGCCTGCCCAGTGGTTAGCCATGATCAAACGCAGCATGCGCAGTATCGTTCCCTATTTTGATTCGGACCGAATGGCGGCTGAATATTATGAGAACCTGTATTCATTGCCGCAGAAAGTTGCTGAACAGACGGATTCAGTATCGGTCTAACGAAAAAACAACGGAATGCGGACCGTACGGATTTGGCGGATAAAATCCGTATTGATCCGCCAAATCCGTACGATCCGCGTTCCGTTGTTACTGTTAGCCTGTTGGTAAATAGATTGACAACGTCAGCCTACCAGGAAATGATAGACCAGATAACAGAGCAGCGCACCGATACCGGCCAGCACCAGTCCGTTGACCCGCCTTTTCTTCAGGAATAAAAGCAGGATCAAACCCGTTGCCGATACAAGGGTCATGAAAATAGCGGCAATGTCAATCACCCACGACCAGCTACTGCCCGTGTCGCGGCCTTTGTGCAGGTCGTTCATGACGGCCACGACCCCCATACGCGTTTCGGTGAGTTGGTAAGCCCCATCCGACCGTTCGATGAAGGCGTCGGCTGCGTAGCCCGGTCCCCGAAATGAAACGGAGCACTGGCGATCATCGATCCGAAAGTCGTCGACGGCCCCTTTGATACCGTGCGTGTTCCGTAGAAATTCAACGACGGCCAGTTTCGCAATTTTCGACGTGTCGGCTTGGTTGACCCAGGCCTGGTTCAGTTTGCCCTTGCGTTCGGCGGTGCGGCTCTGGTCGCCAAACCAGTCGACGTGATTGAGCGTCAGACCCGTTACGGCAAAAAACAGCACGATGGCAAAACTGACCATCGACAGGTAGATATGCAGCCAGCGGGCCGCCGTGGCCATCCGGGGTTTGGCCGCTGATTTTTTCCGGGTTGGTATAGGCTGTGCCGGTTCAGCGGGCGGCTCATTTCTGGCGATAGTCCAGGGCGGCTGATGCGATTTCGACATTACCGTTCAGGGTTTGCTGTTTCGTTTTTCCATTAAAGTCCATCTCCTGCCGGATGAGCTGATAGGTTCCATGTTCGCGGGCGGCTTCGATACAAACGGTGTATTTACCATGCTTCACATACTGCCCCGCGTTGTCTTTGCCATCCCACTGAATCGTGTAGGCTCCCGGCGAACGAGTGGCGCTGGTGATGGAACCCATATTAAAGTCGCTGTTCCGTGGCTGGGAATAAAAAGCCCTCAGCTCCGGTAACCAGCGGGGTTTATTGTACCAGAGGGCCAGATTTCGTACCGGCTGGTGGTTTTCATCTTCTACCCATACCGCCACAAAGGGCCGGTGGTAACGACCTTCCATTTGGCTCAGTTCGAAATTAATGAGCAGTTCCTGATCGGCTTTCCAGAGCTTATCTTTTAGCGGAGCTACCGAAAGTAAGCGGGCGGTGGCAACCGGTTCCGTCGTGTTGCTGGTCGCCGAAGCAGGAGCAAGCCGGTTAGCCCAGGCCGGGCTGGTGATCGACTCACCACCCTTCGTCATGATCAGGTAGTCGGTACCGGGTATCGTAGCCGCCAGTTGCTCACTCTCCGATGGCGTCAGCACATTGAAAGCCGTTGCCAGTGCCCCGGCCGTAACCGCATCGGGATGAATAACGGTGGCGCTGATCACCTCCCGGGCTGGTGAACCCGTTAAGGGATTGACGATATGTGAATACCATTCATCGCCGATCTGCAAACCCCGGCGGTAGTCGCCACTGGTCGCTACGGCCGCATTTTGGACAGACAAACGCGCAACGGGCTGCGCGTTCTCAGCGTCGGCACGCGGGTTGGCAACGGCTACCGATTCGGTCCAGTTTCCCCGTACCACCAGGTCGCCCCCGCTATTGAGCACCAGCGCATTCACGTCGGGCAACGCCAAGGCCGCATCGGCCGCCCGGTCGAGTATATAACTCTTGGCAAATGTGTGCAACCGGAGGGGTGTATTCGTCAGGCGCGTGGCAGTCTGGTTTTCGGTGTCGAGCTGCCAGTGTTGTTGCTGTGCATCGGTTACGGCCTGCCGGCGGTCCGCATCGGAGGGCGTCTTGCCTGATTCGGCCTGCTGCCAGAGCTGATTGATTCGCTCAGCGGCAGCATTAAGGGCGCCACCGGTTTGTTCACGCCATGTGTCGAACCCTTCCAGCACGGTGAATAAATCGTGGGAAACATGAACGGCTTCATCCTTGGTTCCGAGCCAGGTGCTGAACTCACTGCCGGACCGATAGCTGCTCAGCACCTGCGTAAGTCGCTCCATTTCGGCACGGACCACAGCTTCAGCACGCTGGGCGGCCGGGTATGAATTAGCCAGGATTTTCAGATCGAACGAGGTACCCAGTATGTGGTCGGCCTGGGCAATGTAAAGCCCTTCGGCCTGGGTGGGCGACGGAGCCACAAGACCGGGAGCCGCAACGGCACAACCAGCCAGCCAATAATTCAGTGCGTTCATATTCATTCAGGTTTATAGTTTTTGACACGGTACAGCCCGGCGTTTGTGATCATCGAAGGCGGTAGCTGATGTCTGATAAAACTACACAACAAGGTATTCCGTACCATTCACACCAGCACCGCTGTCTGACCGAAGCAAATTTGCACGTACCTATTTGTTAGTGAAACAAAAATGAATTGAATGCCGAATTAAGGTGGCTAAGCTCCTGATTTTCGGATACGAATACCCAATAGTAATTTCCTCAGAACCCTTGTTAAGGCCTTAAAAAGGGCAATTGGTCATGACACGAACAATCAGCTATATGGAATCGATACCTGCTTTGCAGTACTTAGGCACACAGCCGCTGTACTTTTTCCCGACCCCGCTTAAGGCGCATTTTAACCGCGCTTGTCTTGAGTTGATACAGGTCGGCAATTTGATCAATGGTTATACCGTACTCATATTTTAGGGTAAGCATCATTCGCTCATCATCAGACAGAGTTTTCATGGCCCGCCGGACCCGGAGAAGCGTCTCTTCGAGTAATTGAGCCTCCTGCGATCCTGAAATATCGTACAGCAACACCTTTTCCAGAGAAACAACCTTAAGGCGCCTGTCCAGTCTAATTTGATCGACGCAGTAGTTATAAGAGATCGTATAGAGCCAGGTCGAGAAACTTGACCGTTGCTGGAAAGCATCTAGTTTAGCAAATACCTTCAGAAAAATGTCGTGAGTTAAATCCTCCGCTTTTTGAGAATCCTGAATAACCGACAGGCACTGTCGGTATACTTTACCCAGGTAGCGATTATAGATCGTTTCGAAGCATTGGTTAGGTTTTTCAGGCAGAAGCTGACGAATCATCTCTTCGTCAGTTAAGACACTATAATTATACATTGATTGATGAGGATACGGTTAATAGTACAGTTACGACCATAAAAATAATAAATGAATTGTTTACATTATGATAATTAACACTAAATGAGCAGGTAAATATTTTATCAAATAGAATTAAATACATACACCAATACACCAATATGCACATTTTACTTACCTTACGCTAAAATTTACATACTATTTGTAACTGATGTTAGTTTTTATATTTATTAAAATTTACTAATTTTATCATGTAACTTTTATATACCAAAAATTAAATAAGTAAATTCTTTAACACCAATAATTAATTAATATATATAAATAGTTTATAAATTTGACATAGTGTTTTAACTTATCCGCCGTAAATACTTAGCCTGGATGAAGATTCCTGTTAGATCATATATCGGATGGATTTGATTCTGAGTCCTTTGCCTGGCAAAAGGTAACATGTTTAGCACGTTCCGTCCAGCTTTTCCCGGCTAGTTACCAGATTGCCACTGCGTATGTTAGGTTCAACAGTGCCAATTTCTATGAGCAAGCAAATAGTCCATGAAAGAACTATACAACCTTTATAACGATGAATGTCCAACGGTTTAAAGAACTAACGCTTGCCGAACAAGTGATATTGATTCCCTTAAAAGGACGATTTATTGCCCAGCGACAAGACAGCGTCCAGCAGGTAAAGCTGTACTATTGGCATGACCACTTCCTCGAAATCTACTACAAATGGCCTGCCAAACGGGGGATGGGCGCTCATTGGGAAGCCTACAAAGTCAGTTCGTTTCTGGATAACCTCGGCTGTACAGACAAATTAGTGCCCTATGCCGAACACGTTAGCTTAAGCGATTTAAACGTATAGGTAAACCAGCCCGACGAACCCTGAACTTTATGGGCATGGGAACGTATCGGCATAACCACACGGGTGAGGTTCATCACGGCGTCATGTCGATACCTAAACGTATGATATACAGGAGACGTTAGCCTACCACGACGCAATCTTCGGGCAATCGCTGTTGTTCCAGATAGGTCAGGTTATTGAGGGTTGTGTGGGCAATCTGGGCCATTGCTTCACGGGTGAAAAACCCCTGATGCGCGGTAAGCAGTACATTAGGCAGTTGTGTCAGCGCATCCAGGTCAGCATCTGGAAGTGCTTTTGTCGACCAGTCGGCATGAAAAAATGTGTCCTCTAGTTCATACACGTCCATGCCCAGTGCGCCTAGCCGATTGTTTCTCAGAGCCGTCAGCACAGCAGGCGTGTCCAGCAAACCACCCCGGCTGGTATTGATCAGGTAGGCGCCCGGTTTCATACAGGCCAGCGCGGCAGCATCGATCAGGTGGTGCGTTTCGGGCGTCAGCGGGCAGTGGAGCGAAACAACATCCGATTCAGCCAGCAAATCAGGGAGCGGCAGGTACGTCACGCCAAGTTGCGTCAACATAGGCGACGGCACTTTATCACAGGCCAGCACCTGACACCCCAACCCAAGCATAATACGCGCAAAAGCCCGGCCAATCTTACCCGTGCCAATTACCCCGACACGCTTGCCGTAAAGATCAAAGCCCATCAGCCCGTCGAGCGTAAAGTTATGCTGGTTTGTGCGCTGATAGGCCAGATGCGTTTTCCGGTTCAGGGTCATCAATAACGCCAGCGCCTGTTCGGCAACGGAATGGGGCGAATAGCTGGGTACATGCAGCACGCGGATACCCAGCCGCCGGGCTGTCGGAACATCAACCTGATTGTAGCCCGTGCAGCGCAGCGCCACCAGATGAATACCCAGTCCGGCCAGTGTTTCCAGCGTAAGCTTTGTGAGTTGATCGTTCACAAAAACGCATATAGCCTGATGCCCCGCGGCCAGATGAGCCGTTTCGGGCGTGAGCATGTCGGACAGAAAAGTCAGCTGATGCCGCTCGTTCCGGTTAGCCGACTCAAGAAATGATTGTTCGTATGGGTGACAGCTAAAAAAGGCGATTTTCATCAGGATTAAACGGCAAAAGGGTGAATGAGCAACACATTCCAACGAAATGCCTTAACGATGGGCTTCCAATGGCTGAACAGTTGTTTTGTGCGCAAGTGATAAATTAGCCGGTTTGTAAACAAGCCAGACATACAATCCCCATAAGGTGACCAACACGCCGGTATAGGTATTTAGCTGCGGGACGTTTAGATCGATCTTGAATACGACATCCATCATCCTATGAAAGACCGCGCAGGCCAGCACATTGCCGCCCGATGAATTAAAGAGCCAGGTGAACAGAATACCACCCGTCAGCAGACTAAAGAACCACCCGATGACCGCTCCGGCATTCATATGCATGTATCCGCCCAGTGGATTCAGAAAAAGAGGCCAGTGCCAGACAGCCCAAAAAAAAGTGAGCAAGAGATTGGCCGTAAACGCCGAACGATTGGCCTGCAACCGGGGCAAAACAAACCCCCGCCAGCCCGCTTCCTCCCCCAGCCCAAAGAAAAACAAGGTACCTGCCACATAAGCAACGGGTGATAAGAAACTGAACTCGTCCGATAGCACTAATGTATCCCAGTGGAGCGGAGCAAACTGCCGGATGCAGGTAAAAATAACAAGCAGAACCAGCAGGGCAATGGGTGCCAGAAAGGCGATGAACAGCCAGTACACAAACGTTCGTTTAGGAATAGCCCGACCCAGTAGCTGACGGATGCCATCCATACCTTTTTCCCGGTAAAGCAGGGTCATGGCCGCCAGCATGGGACCTAAACTGCCCAGAAAATGCACATAAAGCAGTACCTTGACCGAAACGCCCAGCGGCAGATAATAGGGCGACCAGAGCAGCCACGAAATGCCGCAGGCCAGGCCAAAAAACTGGATGAGCTGCTTTGGCAGCGCCAGAGTTGCCAGTACCGTTTTCATCACGTATCCGCTGGACGATCAGACAATAGCCAGCAGCGGAACATCGGTCAGGCGGGCAACATGCTGGGTTTGTCCTTCAGAAAACAATTTCCAGAGCCAGCTTCGCGATTGCGGCAGCATCATGATCAGATCGGCTTTATTCTCAGCGGAGAAGTCGAGTAAGGTGCTGTATACTTCGCTGCCAGCAACAATACTGAGCGTATGCGGCTGTGGAATCAACAGTCGGCGGATGTGTTCACTCCGTTCTTTCAAGTCAGGGTCTTCCGGCGCCGGACTGATGCACACAACATTGATCACGCTCCCGAACGACCGCGCAAACAGCAGAGCATTTTCGAGGGCAATGGCATTGGGTGGTACCGACAGATCGACCCCCAGTACAATGTTCTTTATACCGGCATAGACAGGGCCGGGCGGCACCAGCAGCAGCGGCACCTCCGTTTCTTCGATCATCTCGGTGGCTATACTCCCCATAATTTGTGCACTCCGGGGAGCCGTACCCACCGTAGACATGATCAGCAGATCGGCCTTTCTGGCTTTGGTGATTGCCCGGATCGCGTTGATGGTGTGGCCCTCCTGCACGACGCAGTCAATAAGCACGGCACCGCCAACAGCTTGAGTAAGATCATTGCCCAGGTGTTTCAAGGCCTTTTCATTGCTTTCACGGGCAGCTTTCACCGACAACGGAAAATCACCCGTTTTAGCCGGATTATCGGGCCATACATGAAACGCATGAAACAAGATCAGGCGGGCTTTTTGGTCTCGGGCCAGCTCAGCCGCAAAATGAGCAGCCTGTTTGGCATTGGCAGAAAAATCAGTGGCAAGAACGATAGTTTTCATACGAAACGAGCAGTGAGTAGAACAATACACGAACATCATGCCCTTGTTAGCAGGCAGTTGACACCACAAACGTAGCGACGCAACCCAATAATCGACATGACAGTCATCAGGTTCGAAGCAGACCCTTATCAGTGTCAATTGCCCTGGCCAGTCAGCTTATTGACGCTACACCCGAACAGCTCAAAATGACTAACGACAAGCTATATACGTATCGCTATAGAACAAACCTCAATTTTATAACGCAGAAATAAATGGTCTGGTCAACCCGGCTTTACTACCCGGCCCAGAGGCATCGGTCTTCTCATCATACAGTGTCAATAAAGGCACCCGTGGCTGATAGGCGACCGAGCGGCTGACACTCTTGTTTCTGATTACATCGAAGAACCCCTTATGGTGTGGGAGCATGACTAGTACATCGACCGTATGCAGATCGAGATACGCATTGATGCCATGCAACACATCATCGTCGTGAATGGCATACGGAATGGTGCGTACACCCTCCAGCGCCTGCAAAACATACTGACGGCTCCCCTCCGAAGGCTGGGACGTTGGCTCATTGGGATTTTCGATCGTCAGCAGTGTGAGAGTAGCCGCTTTTCGGCTGGCGATCCCGGTTAGTAAGGCAAGCGACCCGGCGTCATTGACCGACTGATAATCGGTTGCCAGCACCAGTTGTTCCAGGGGCCGGATGGGGGCCGATGTGGGCACCACCAGCACATTGGCCTTCGCCTGGCGGATCATGCCCGTTGCCACACTGCCAAACAAGGCGTTTTTGCCCATACCTGTCGTTCCCAGCACGATCAGATCAAAATGCTCCTGCGTTAACAGGCGGTCAACGGCCTGCACCGGCTCGCCCAGAATGATCATTGTGCGATAGGTATGGTAAACGGGTTGGGGCAGCTGCGTCATTGATTCCTGAAGGTGACGCAGATTTTTTTTCGTTTCGTGCTGCTCCTCTTCTAGCCAGAAAGCTCCTCCGTAACTCATTTCGGGCTCGAAAGGAAAAGCATTGGTAAGGCAAAAGTCAGCAGCCGTATCCGCAAAAAGTGCTTGTGCAAACGATAAAGCATGCCGTGAAGCCGCAGAGAAATCGGTTAATACCAGAATTTTATACATGATCTGATAAGTTTAAGATGTGTGTGTAGAAAGCGTACCATTTACCTGTCAAGGTGTATGGACGAGTACATATTGAGCCGTTTTTCGGCAAAGACCCCATAAACAAATCAGAGAGTCTGTCGCGATGCCTCCGAAAACCAGCCGGCAAACGTTACTTTTCGAACGTTGTCGACGAGGCATTGTTCAAGGACAAATATCACTGGCTGGCAAGCTTTTACGAATGACGATAGTCATCTGTGATTGTGATTGAATTCAGGTTCCCTGCCTTGGAGCAATGATCCTGGCCCTCTTCGGGCGCACGCGAATACCAGTCTACCACCATCATCAAAAAACCCGCAGTGCAAATAGCACTACGGGTTTCGGCACCCCTCTTTAGTTAATTCTCAAGCGGCTGATCGCTCAGCCATTTACAGTCAATGGTAGGATTGGTTTATTCATACGTGGCATTGTAATCGGATCGTGAAAAATTATCGGATTGATTTGGGTTTATTGGCAAACAGTCACCATCGCCTTTCATTTCAGAACGGCCCGTTTTGCTCAGAATCCGAATCCGGTAGACCACACTTGATTTTTGTGGGGTCTCCTCCAGCTCCGGCGGCAGGCTCTCCCGAATCGGAGCCATCCGCCCGGGTCCCAGACGGGTTTCGGCATAGAGCCGGTCATCGCCTTCCAGCTCCTCATAAATGCCCTGCACCACTACACTACGCCAGCAGGTGGGGCTGCACATCTCATCCACTTCAAAACAAACGGACGGATTTTGCCGTAGCAAACTGGTTTTTGTTCCCTCCCGGGTTTGCCCATAAATAGCCTGCCCGTCGTAGAGATAGGTAACCGGCAACACCAGCACCTGCCCGTTGGCTGCGCAGCCAATGCGACCAAAGAACTGATTCCTCAGGATGTACTCTGTTACTTCGGGCGACAGGTCACGTAGCATGGTCGAGTCGAATTTGTGTTGTCAAAGCTACTACTAAGCCTGCGGTAACAACCAAAGCCAGATCAGAAAAGCACCTGATTTTAGTCATACAGGGTCACTGCTAAACAAAAAGAACAACGGTTGGGCATCGGCTCGCGAAATGCTTATAGCTAAACACAATCACCTACATTAACTGATGAAAATCAGCGACTTTCGTAGCAGGCATCAGGGTTACTGGCAGGGGGTACGGGTTGATTTGTATCACCAATTAAACCAATACCTGACATGAAAACGATCCTCGTCCCTACCGATTTAAGCCCTGACACTAAAATAGCTCTATCCGTAGCGGTTGATATTGCCCGACGCCACCAGGCATCCATCGTTCTGCTGCATACGGTTGTTTATCCCCTCCCGGTGCCCGTTTATTCAGAGTCAATGCTGGTCACTACCGACTTTATGGTGGATGAATACAGGAACGTTGAAAAAGAAGCGGAGACCGCCCTGAAGAAACTGGCTGCCAACGAAGCCTATAGCGACGTACCCATCATTCCTACACTGATCACCAACGGGCAGGGACTGGTTTCGAACGTAACGCAGCAGTCGGCCGATTTGATTGTTATGACTTCTGCCGGTGCCTCGGGTCTGGAGGAATGGCTCCTGGGGTCCAATGCCGAAACTATTGTCCGGTATGCCAACTGCCCGGTATTGATCGTGAAAGAGCCAATCGCTCCTTTTAACCCCCAGATAATCATTGGTGGCGTAGATATCGACGACCGGCTAAAGACCAGCCAGCCCTACCCCTTCTCCATGGGCGAGGCAGGTCTGCATCAGTTTGTATATGTCATGACCCCATCCGACAACCGCGATGCTGATGGCGTTCGGGAGTGGGTCAATGACTTTGCCGCAGCCAGGGGGATAACAGACTTTGAGTTTGTCATCCGCCACGCCGGAACCGTCCCGGATGGTATTATCGATTATGCCAACGACGTGAACGCCGACCTGATTGTGCTCTATACACACGGCTATAAAGGTCTTCGGCACCTGCTATCGGGTAGTGTGGCCGAGGATGTCCTGAACCATACAACACGACCTGTCCTGATCATGCGGGTCATTGACTAGGCACTGACTATTGCGCCGGGGCCCCTCGCCAAGCCTATCCATTGTTCTCTCCGGACCAGCCAGGCGACTCCGCTACCACTGCCGACATTCCAGTCAAGTCCTCCTTCATTATTCGTATTTACGATCGACCGGCAAATGACTCAGAAGGTACGTCACCTTCCGGGTCGTTTGCCGGTCGATCGTAAATATGGGTATGGGCAGCTGCCAGCGCCAGCTTTGTCCCTATATAGATTACCGTTCCTGTTTTTATAGGTGGCCGGAAATAAGTAATCCCTCGGCAACAGTAAGACTAATAAGCCCGCCACTACCTGCGTCCAAGCCAACGAACGGCCATCTTGATCAGAATTTCGACACGTCATTTAGTACGTTAAGCGTTTTACTTTCTTAGCCAATGATTGTAACCACTGAGTATAAATACCCAAAAATAATTTACATATTTAAGTAAAAAGCTTAATTTGCTTCATTTAACTGATTCATTACTAATAAATTCGTATTATGCAGTTAATTACATATACTTAAATGTCAATTAGCCAATGACATTACTTTCGTTGATTACTCATCCATCTTCAATCTGACGAATTAACACAATCAGATCAGCCACATCATTTTAAGCACTTCCTGTCTATGCCACTGAAATTTGTACATGATTCAGCGCCGGCTCTGTTACAGAGTGTACTGACCGCAACACAGAACGCCGTACTCGTTTATCAGGCAGTGAGAAGCACCGATGGCCGCGTGGCCGATCTGCGGTTGATGATGCTCAATGCCGTAGCTGAACAACACCTGGGGAGGCCATCCATTGAGGTTTTTGGTCAATCAATCGATCAGTTATTTCCGCACCTTGTTGGCACAGGCCTGTTTGACCGCTATAAGCAGGTCGTCGAAACGGGGCAGTCCGCTCAGTTTGAGTTTCAATATACCCGCCCTAATTACCCAAAACCTTTCTGGTGCGACGTTTCCGTTGTTAAACTCGATGAAAACGTGGTGGTTTCGTACAAAGACATTACCAAAACCAAAGCCGATGCCGAAGCCGCTCAACTGGCGGATGTACTTCAACAGGCGTTTAATGCATCGCTAAGTGGTATTACCGTTCTGGAAGCCATACCGGATGAGCAGGGTCAGATCACAGACTTTAAATTTGTCATGATCAATGAAGCGGGCCTGCGTATGAGTGGCTATACAAATGAGGAACTCATAGGCCGAACGTTGTGGGCCATTTATCCGTCTACGCGAATAAACGGCCTCTTTGACCAATATGTAGCCGTGTACCAGACGGGACAGCCTTTCACCGGCGAACACTACTATCCCGAATACGACCAGTGGCGGAAGGTAACCATTGTTCGGGTGGCGCAGGGTATCATGATCACGTATATTGATAACACGGCCCAGCGAAAAGCGGAAGAACTGATTAAAAAACAAACCGAACTTCTGGAGTCGATCAGTAATAACACCCCGGTAGGTCTGGTGCTTTGGGAGGCCGTTCGGGACAACAGCCCCGAGCGTACCATTATTGATTTCCGCTACCGGATGAGCAACCTGATGAATACCTATGTGACGGGCCAGGCACCCGAAACACTCATCGGGAAGGATCTGCTGACCCTGTTTCCCCGATTCAGGGGCACCGAACTGGAAACCCTCCTGCGCGAAACCCTCGACACGGGCCGCACGCACAGAATGGTGTTTACCTATTATACCGAGCCGCCCGGCGGCTGGTTCGATGCGCAGTTTAACCGGGTAGGCGATGGACAGGAGAGCAATGATCTGGTCCTGATGACCTTTATGGATGTCACAGAGCTTCACAAAGGCCAACTCGTTCAAAAGGCACAGGCCGACCTAATGGAAACCGTTCTCGATGCTCAACCATCGGGCATTGTGCTCTTTCAACCCGTTCGGGCGCAAAAACCCGACGGCCAGTCAGGCCAAATTATTGATTTTACCTACGTTTTGGTTAATGAAACACAGGTAAAAGTTACGGGTTTACCGGCTCATGAATTAATCGGACGTCAGCACAGAAAGCTATTCCCGAGTGAACAGGGACAGGAATTTTTCAACTGGATGGTGGAGGTAGCCGAAACGGGCCAAACCAAAGAGTGGCTACTCCCCTACTTTAGTGACGGCATTAATGGCTGGTTTCAGTCGTCGCTGATTCGACACGGCGACCAGGTACTCTTTACGTTTCTGGACGTGTCAGGCCTCAAGCGGCAGCAGCAGGCGCTGGAAATAGCCAACATTGAACTCAAGCGGAGCAACGACAACCTAAGCCAGTTTGCGTCCATTGCCAGCCACGATTTGCAGGAACCCCTCCGTAAAATCCAGGCTTTTGGCAGTTTGCTGGTACTGAATCATGCCGATATACTAAATGAGGAAGCTCAGGATATGATTACCCGAATGACCAAAGCGGCTGAACGCATGTCGCTTCTGGTTCGGGACTTGCTCGATTACTCCTACGTTTCGACCCAG
Organism: Spirosoma aerophilum; assembly: GCF_054782495.1. NCBI lineage: Bacteria > Pseudomonadati > Bacteroidota > Cytophagia > Cytophagales > Cytophagaceae > Spirosoma > Spirosoma aerophilum. Next base: position 233,575 of record NZ_BAAGSJ010000001.1, read on the forward strand.
CGGGCTCCGTTCACACCCGTGTCGATGGGCGATCTGATGCAGGAAGTTCTGGATGACCTCGCTTTAGCCGTACTGGAGTCAGGAGCCGTCGTCGAATGGAGTGATTTACCCGTTGTGTCTGGCGATAAGGAACAATTGTGGCAGCTATTCCAGAATCTGTTCTCAAACGCCATCAAGTTTCACCGGCCCACGGTTTCTCCCAGGGTGACGGTCACCTCCCGCAAATTAAATGCCCGTGATCTGCCCCCAGCTGTTGCCGATACTATCAAACTGATGGCGCCAACCGATATTCGACCCAACCTGCAGTTCCACGAAATCAATGTAGCTGACAATGGCATTGGGTTCGACCTGAAATACCTGGATCAGATCTTTCAGATTTTTCAACGACTACATGGCCGTACTACATATACCGGTACGGGCATTGGGCTCGCCATTTGCCGGAAGGTCGTCGAAAACCACAGCGGTGCCCTTACGGCCACCAGCCAGATTGGTTCAGGCTCTACCTTTCAGGTGTACCTGCCCATTTTTGATACCTAGACTCTTTCCCAACCTTAAATCTACCAACATACCACTTGTGAATAAATCCGTAACTTTCTCGGACCCGGCCCTGCTCGACTGGCTGGAAGAACAAACGAATGAACAACTGGATGAAGCCCCTTTCGGCGTCGTTCGCATGACGCGTGAGGGTGTCGTTATCGCCTACTGCAAATCAGAGTCGCACATCACAGGCATCAAGCGCGACTATGCCGTCGGGAAATATTATTTTACGCAAATTGCCCCCTGTGCCAACAACATGATGGTAGCCGCCAAATATGCCCTGCCCAATCTGGATGAAGAACTGGACTATATGCTAACGTATGTCTGCGAACCCGTCAAGGTTCGGCTGCGGTTGCTTAAATCGCCTACAAGTCGTTACCAGTATTTCCTGGTCAACCGCAAGTCGTTCAGCTAATGGCAAAAAAAGCCCATGACTATCTGAAACAGCTCCTCCCACTGTTTAATCACGCCCCGGTGGCGATAGCCGAAATTGACGCACAGGGGCTTATTCTCCAGGCCAACCCCAAAGCCATTCAACTGCTGATACCCCTCGCTATGCGCCTTAACCTGAGTGGCCACAATCTGCTCGACATACTCATCGGCTATCTGCCCACGGCCAGTGAACTCATTACCAGCTTTTCGCCCAGTTCAGGCCTTGTCATTGATCAGGAACCGTATCGTTTGCAGTTCGTGCATGAAGCGGTATTGATCGAACGGTATTTCAGCCTGACGGTGGAGAAAATGGACACGAGCCATTTTCTGGTATTCTTCGATGATGTGACCGATTTCCTGACCAAAGCCGATACGATTCGCCAACACCTATGATCTGGACATCCGGTATTATCCAGCGGATTATTCTGGACACAGCGGGGCGGCTGGTGCAAAAGCCCCACATGGGCCTGCCAACAACCGTTTCTCCGGAATTGGACCTGGATCATGATCTGGGCATCGACTCGCTGCAACGCATGGAGCTGGCGGCCCATCTCAATGAGTTTTTCGGTATTCTGCACACCTCCCCGACCAATTATTTACTGGCCGACACGCACCTGCACCACTGGACAAACTGCATTTTGCGGGCAAGGCTCGAAAACGATCACTCGATCACCTTCCGTACCTCCGGGACGAACGGCCAGGCCCGGCCTATAACGCATAGTCTGGCGTCGCTGCTTGCAGAAGCCCATTTTCTGGCTCAGTTGCTTCCCAAATCCCGGCAGGTGGTCAGCATGGTACCCGCCAACCATATCTACGGGTTCCTGTTTACGATCCTACTGCCCACAATCTGGGAACGCCCCCTACGGCTTATGGCCGACCTATCGGTAGCCGACCTCGATGCTGACACATTATTAATCGGCACGCCGTTCACCTGGGAGCTATTGGCCCAATCGCTCCCCACCGGAACGTATACACCCTGTCGCGGGGTATCTTCTGCCGCCCCCATGCCGCCGGCTTTGTTTGCGCAGCTTGTCTCATCAGGTATCTCCCTGACCGAAATTTACGGCTCCTCCGATACCGGCGGACTGGCTTATCGCCATAGCCCCAACGCGCCCTTTACCCTTTTTTCGTACCTGACCCTGCACGCCGGCGATGCACAATCGGACACCCGCACGTCGGAAACCCGCATGTCGGAAACCCGCATGTCGGACACCCGCACGTCGGACACCCGCATGTCGGACACCCGCACGTCGGACACCCGCACGTCGGAAACCCGCACGTCAGCCACCCGCATGTCAGTTACGCGCCTGGACACGGGCAATTCGTATCTCGTTCCTGACCGGCTCGAACAGGTTTCTCCACGAGAATTCAGGGTACTGGGTCGCGTCGATGAAGCCGTCTCGATTGCGGGTGTCAATGTATATCCGGCTTACATCAAAAAAATAATAGATTCCTGCCCACTGGTAGCGGACAGCGACATTTATGCAAAGGCCGATGCGGGCGTTAGCCAGCTTTACGGAGCCATCCGGTTACGAACGCTCAACGACCCCAACCGCGAAGCCTGCCTGCGCTGGCTCCGCGAGCACCTCACCGCCCCGGAGATTCCGAAACACCTGTATGTGTACTGATAGTCTGAGACCTGGCTACTGATTGATTTTATCCTTAATGAATCCTGCTAGTCATTGGTACACTCCTGAAATTTTTACCTTTATTGACCTATCCAGGAAACACCTGACTAAAGAGATCTCAGAACTATTTTTGACTGACAATCGGCTCGTTGTAGCTCTGCGGCTTGTCATCCAATAGTATGTTGGGTGAAATGCCCCTACCTGCTCGCGTTCCAAGTCTATTGCCCTGCTACATCTGGCAGGGTATTCTTTTATACGCGTAGTTGGGGTTGTCTTGTATTGCTCACCTTGCTACGTATCCGTATGCCTTTGGTTTCTTGATGTACAGCATCACCTATCAGGATTGGCCCGAGCGAGTAGAAGGACTGAGTATTAATGTATACTTTAGGGCTTAGTGGGTGTAGCAACCACGCCGAATGAGAATATGAATCTTGATGAAGTTATTGACATAATATTAGCATACCTATACCCAAGTATTCCTAATGAAGTCCGTAACTGACAATACGGACGGCGATAAGCTTAGAAAATTAATCAGAAAGATGAGACACTATAATAGTATCCCCAATAAGGCTGACCTTTATAGTAGCGGTAGTCGTAACGTTAAAATTCTACGTGTAATCGAAGATCCTATTTTGCGAGACTCAAAGTTCTCTTTCGTGCATCAAATGAATGATGTCGTAGCGTATTGTGCTAGACAACTATTTGAGCCTAATGCGTACATGAAAAAGAAGGGTGGCACTAACTTTTACAAGAGACTAGATAAAGTCAGCATAACTGCCGTAACTACAAGGAAAGACAATATGGGGATTGTCCTGGTATGATTTGGCATAAAAAGGAAAAGGCAGCACAATGCTGCCAGCTCCGGGGGAATCCTACTTCGGGCACTAGTCCCTTTCAGATTCGCTACAATTATAACATAATAAATTAAGAAAAGGCTCATCCATTAGACATTTCCTCTCTCAACGCCTTCATTACCAAACGTTTTTCCCAACACTTTACCATAAATCATCGTACTCCGTTCCCAGTCTTCCTTGATGATAAGATTATATAGTTCACTCATGGATGGCGGTAGTTCATTTGCCGCCGGGTGAGGGAGAAAGGGAGTGGTTTGTTAGTTATAGCCTTTGTCTATTGTAGAGCAAGTAGTATAGAATGAATGGGAATATGCCACACTTTTGGACACCCTCCGCAGTAAAGTGTCTGCATTTTCAGATCTCGGGCGACAGGTTGCAGAGGTTAAATTTATTACTCGTCGGGTAGGTTACGAACGACACCCGAAACGCTCAGATTTGGCAGATTTTAGTTTGTGAGCCAGCATTCTTTTAACAAGCCACACTTCTGACATTAAAAGAATTATTTTAGTGCAATGACAACCACCTTATTCAGACCTGTTAGTAAAAAAGAATTAGACCTGATTGAGCAATCCGGCTGGACCAAATTTCCACCTCGATTACTTGAACAGCCCATTTTTTACCCGGTCACAAACATCGAATATGCCCGGCAAATAACGGTTGAATGGAACGTACCGGCTTACGGCAACGGATACGTGACTCAATTTGAGGTGGACAGTGCGTATTTGAAAAAGTACCAGATTGAAAACGTTGGTGGCCCCATCCATAATGAATTATGGGTTCCTGCGGAGGAACTTGACGAGTTCAATAGCCATTTAGCTGGCCTCATTAAAGTAGTGGAGTATTACGAGAAATAGCGTTTGCCGTGTCGCGGGCAACAGGACGTTAGGTCAACGAAAACAGCCCCGCCGGGCAGGCGTGTTAAAGCTCCTGAGCTGCTATTATCGGCACCCGTAGTCGTTGAATGCTTTCTTCTGTGGATAGCTTTGGTAAAGCAAGTTGAAGCTGACCACTCAAATGCCTAAGCAAAAAAACATGAGGTTTTAGAAACCTCATGGGTTCATCTCTCCCCTTCGTAAAAACGTGTCATAACTCCCGCTTTTTGTATAAGCCGTCTGGCCTGTTGGCGCCCCACCTTTGCCCTGTCAATAAACGATAACAAAACAATGGCAAAGACAATCTTCATTACCGGTGCTTCCCGTGGATTTGGGAAAATATGGGCAAAGGCCTTCTTACAACGCGGTGACAATGTGGTGGCAACGGCCCGCAGCCTGACCGACCTGACCGATCTGGCTGGGGAGTTTGGCGACCGGGTATTACCCCTACAGCTCGACGTGACCAATAAGGCGCAAACCCTGGAGGCCGTCAAAAAAGCGCATGACCATTTTGGTACGATCGATGTGCTCATCAACAATGCAGGGTATGGCGTGTTCGGAGCCGTAGAGGAAGTGTCGGAAGACGAAGCCCGCAAACAAATGGAAGTTAACTTCTTCGGCTTGCTCTGGGTAACCCAGGCAGTGCTGCCCTACATGCGGGCACAAAAAAGCGGCCACATCATTCAGGTTTCCAGCGTGCTGGGCCTGTTCACCGTGCCCACCCTGGGCTTATATAACGCATCTAAATTTGCCGTAGAAGGCCTCACCGAAACACTGGCCAGCGAAGTAAAGGAATTTGGCATTCACGTGTCCCTGGTCGAACCCAATGGATACGAAACCGAATGGGGCAGCACCTCCGCCAGTCATGCGCAGGATCTGGCGGCTTATGACAATCTGAAAGCCACCTTCCGCAGCAGCTACAATCCCGATCATTATGGCGTTCCAGCGGCAACAGTTGGCGCAATTTTACAACTGGTTGATACGCCGGAGCCTCCACTTCGCTTACTTTTAGGGAAAATTGGCTATCCGACGGCAAACGCCGTTTATGAACAACGCCTGGCAACCTGGAAAACCTGGGAAAAGGTGAGTATGGAGGCCCATGGCAAATAAGGCACGAAAGCCGCATACATATGAAAGCAGTAGGATTTAAAACATCGCTCCCCATTTCTGACGCAGCGAGTTTCATCGACGTCGACATTGTAAAACCCGTTCCATCAGGCCACCAACTACTAGTGAAGATAAACGCCGTGTCGGTGAACCCGGTAGACTTCAAGATTCGGCAGAATTCGGCGAAGGACACGGTACTGGAACAGCCCAAAATCATTGGCTGGGATGCCGCAGGCATCGTGGAAGCCGTTGGGGATGCGGTCACGCTGTTCAACGAAGGCGACGCCGTGTACTACGCGGGCGATATTACCAAACCCGGCAGCAATGCCGAATACCAGCTTATCGACGAGCGGATTGTGGGGCGCAAACCGGCTACCTTGTCCAACGAAGGCGCTGCCGCCATACCACTGACCGCCCTCACTGCCTGGGAAATCTTCTTCGACCGCATGCGCCTGTCGCCCGAGCGGGACCGGAACAAAACGCTGCTGATCATTGCGGGGGCCGGGGGCGTAGGCTCCATTGCCATCCAACTGGCCAAAAAACTACTGGATCTGCGGGTCATTGCGACGGCTTCGCGCCCTGAAAGTATTGACTGGTGTAAAAAAATGGGGGCCGATGTGGTCGTCAACCACCAAAATCTGATCGAAGAGGTTCGTAACGCCGGTTTTCATCAGGTCGACTACATCGTGGACTTCGTTGATACCAACGGCTACTGGGATAGCATGGCCGAACTTATCAAGCCACAGGGACACATTGCCTCCATCACGGGGAGTGCATCGCCCGTCGTGCTGAACAAGCTCAAGAGCAAAAGCGTCAGTTTCTCGTGGGAGTTCATGTTCACCCGCTCCACCTACCAGACCGACGACATGATCGAGCAACACCACATCCTGAACAAGGTGGCCGATCTGCTGGATGACGGGGTGCTCCAACCGACGCACACACAAACCCTGCATGGCCTGACGGCCGACAACCTGAAACAGGCCCACACGCAGCTGGAGTCGGGAACGACGATTGGCAAACTGGTCATAACGGTCTAGACATGGACAAGCTCAGCCATTATAAAACCATTTCGGAGCTGCACCAGCGAAGTCATTTTCCGCCACCGGAGCATCCGTTGCTGAGCCTGATGACGTGCCATGAATTGATGACGTATACCCTGGGCGAATCGAGATTCACGAGCGACTTTTACATGATTGCCCTGAAAAAAATAAAGTCGGGGCATGTGCTGTATGGCAATACCAAATACGACCACAACAATGGGTCGATGGTTTTTGTGAAGCCACGACAGATCATCGAGGTAAGCAATGTGCAGTTTGCCGAAAAAGGGTTCCTGATCTTTTTTCATGAGGACTACCTGACCGGCCATCACCTGCACAGTCAGATCAAGAAGTACGGCTATTTTGATTATGAGATCAACGAGGCCCTTCATCTGGCCCCTTCCGAGGAGAAAATCATGTGGGATTTGTATGAGAAAATCAGAACGGAATACGACAACAATCAGGATGAGTTCAGCCGGGAGATCATCCTCTCGCACATAGACTCCATCCTGACCTACTCCGATCGGTTTTACAAGCGGCAGTTCATTAACCGAAGCACCAACCTTTCGGGAACGACCATCCGGAAATTCCACGAACGGCTAAATCACTATTTTGAGAGCGGTCTGCTGCAAAGCCAGGGCTTGCCCTCGGTCCATCAGCTGGCCGATGAGCTATCCCTCTCTCCGCGTTATCTGAGTGATGTGCTTAAGGTAGAAACGGGGAAAACTGCGCTGGAGCACATCCATATCTACCTGGTCGACGAAGCGAAGAACAAGCTGCTTGGGTCGGACAGCAACATTGCCGAAATAGCCTATCAGCTGGGCTTCGAGAACCCGCCTTATTTTACCCGGCTGTTTAAAAAAATGGTGGGCGTAACCCCTATGCAATACAAAGAGCAGTCGTTAAATTAGTAAGCTGGGTGGGTGGTGAGCTGGCCGTTGTCAGTCAACCACCCACCCTGCTTATTCTTGTATGTATTTGCTTTAGGTAACGAATTCACGTTTTTAACACTGTAGCAGCCAAATGATCTACATCACTCAGTTAATTTACCTCAAAGAAGGTCAGGAGTCCGTATTTCAGCAGTTTGAGGATATTGCGATTCCCGCCATCGCCAATTACAATGGTCAGCTTTTGCTGCGCGTGCGGCCATCGGATTCCGCCTTTGTGGAACATCAGATCGACAAGCCCTACGAAATACACCTCGTAGAATTCGACTCAGAACAGGATTTTACTAACTTCATGCACGATGAAGAGCGGAAGAAGTTTCTGCACCTTAAAGAACAATCCATCGAGGCCTCAGTATTGATCAAGGGAACAAAATTATAAGGGCGAACGGTACACCGAATCCGCTAAAAACGGCCTGCCTTCATCGGCAATCTGCGGTATAAAGGAGATCGCAGTTTGCCCGCAATGATACCGCCCATGACAACCTATACATCAAAAATTGGCCCTGAATTAGCGATTCCTGTATTTGTCCTGCTCGGCTCAACAGGACTGCTGATGAGCTATGAAAAAATCTGGTCGGGACTGCTGGTTATCGTGCTCGTGAGCCTGTTCATAGGCCACATGTTCCTGACGACGTATTATCAGATTGACGGACAAAACTTACGCATCAGGTGCGGCTTTCTGGTCAATCAATCCATTGACATTACTACCATCAGGACGATTACGGAAACCCGTAACCCGATGAGTTCACCGGCCATATCCATCGATCGGCTTGAGATCGCCTACAACAAATTCGATAGTGTCCTTGTCTCGCCCAGAGATAAAACGGGATTCATCCAGGCGTTGAAAGCCGTGAAGGCGGGTATCGATGTGACGCCAAAAAAGGGGAACAATCGGTAAGCCCCAAACGCAGCGCATCGATCGTCGGTCTGCCAGCCGTGTCCGATTGACCGGCCCTGAACACCCAATCAGGCAGCCACCTGCCAGGCCGAATTCTCCGCAAAAGACACGTCGGGTAGCCAGCAGGGATGGGTGTTGGTTTTGGATAAGATATCCGAGAATTGCGTAATATGTTCCGAATCATCTACCAGCCAATAGCTGTAGGAACGTAATAGTAAATAAATACTCAGGGCCAGTTCCGGGCTGGCCAGTACGGTTTCGGGCTGTAGGTTACCATCCCACTGCAAGGCCGACGACCAGTCCTTCAGCGTGGTTCGGGCTTCTTCTTTTGCCGGACGCAGCGTATTTTGCGTAAGCGGCTGCCCTTCCTCGATGTCGTAGGGATAGACAACCGTTAGTCGTATGGATGTATCTGCCTGATCGGCCAGCCAATGGCGAAGGCGTTGAGCCGAATCTGCGGAGCAATCTGTTAAATAAATAGCCGTTTTCATAGACACCGTCTGGAGTTACTTGACACACCAAAAATAGGCGTCTCCGGAACGGCATCTGATGAGCAAGCTTAACCCGAAGCCTGATTCTCGTCATGCAGGGGCCATTACCAGTTGGCCCGGCGTAGTTTGGCAGGCTGCAGTACCCGAATACCGGCACTAGTCAGCTCTACCAGTCCATCGTGTTTAAACTCACTCAGCGTACGAATCAACGACTCGGTCGCTGTGCCAATGATGGCCGCCAGATCGTCGCGCGAAAGCTGGATGATGGCATCCGGCTGCTGGTCGTGCAACCGAAGCAGCGTATCCGCCACGCGTCGGCGCAGCGAACTGTAAGCCATGTTCAGCAGCTGTTTTTCGCGCTCGCTCACGTGCCCGGCCAGCAACTTGATAAACTGCTGCCCCACTTCGGGATTGGCCAGCAGCAGTTGCCGGAAATCTTCTTTCGGGATATACACCAGTTCGGTGTCTTCCATGCTTACCGCCGAGTCGGTGTATTCGGAGTTTTCGAGCAGCGGCAGATAGCCGAAGAAATCACCCGCGTTATAGAGTCCCGTAATTAGCTCCTTGCCGTCGACGTTGGTGCGAACGGTTTTCACTTTCCCTGCTTTCAGAAAATACAGTCGGGTTGGTTCGTCCCCTTCCGTATAAACAAACTGCTTTTTTCGGATCGAATGGGTCTTGCGATCGGTCGATAAACTTTCCAGATTGCCAACCTGACGGGCATCGTCCAGGAACTCGTTGAGTCCATCCTGCTGGAGGTTATAATCCGTTTTGGTGAATTGCGGCCCCACGTTTTGAAAGCGGTTCAATCGCCCTTCGATGGCGCTCAACAGTTCAGACTCGTCGAACGGTTTGGTCAGGTAGTCGTCGGCGCCCAGTTCCATGCCTTTGCGAAAGTCGGTGCGTTCACTTTTGGCCGTCAGGAAAATAAACGGGACACCCGATAACTGGGGATTTTTATTAAAAATATGCAGCACCCCGTAGCCATCCAGAACCGGCATCATGATGTCGCAGATAACCAGATCAGGCCGACTTTCGAGGGCTCTTTCCACGCCAACTTTGCCATTTTCGGCGGTAATGACCTTATAACCCGTCAGTTCCAGGATTTCGGCGGTATTCTCACGAATGGCTTCGTTGTCTTCAATCAGCAGTATGCTTTTCATAAGGTAGCAGTAATGTAACGGTCGTACCCTTGTTTAATTCACTCCGGAGATCGACAGTCCCCCCCATCAACTCAATGTAACGAGCCACGATGTGCAGCCCCAGCCCGGTACCGGGTTTATTAATGGCATTTTGTGCCCGAAAAAACCGCTCAAACAGATGTTCCTGATCTTCGGCCGAAATACCAATGCCGTGATCGGCGACGGATACGTGTATACCCCGATCGGCACAGTCGCATTGCACGCTGATCTCCGAATTTTCGTCGGAGTATTTACTAGCGTTCGTTAGTAAGTTAACGAGAACTTTTCGCAATAATGACGGATCGAGCCAAACCCGTTCCACACAGTTGATCTGTAACTCGATCACCTGGCCCGCCTTCAGAACACTGTTGATTTCGGCGACGACATCCCGAATGAGCTGAGGCAGATCGACCAGTACCGGGCGGGCGGCTATCTTCCCTTCTTCGAGCTTGCCGACCGATAAAAATTCTTCCAGAATATCGTTCAGATGCTTAACCGATGACCGTATACGCTGAAGGTGTTTTGCCCGTTTTTCCTGCTGATCGTTGTCCGTATATTTTTCAATCAGCGTAGCCGACGTCAGTACGGTCGTCAGCGGTGTGCGGAACTCATGCGAGGCCATTTCCACAAATCGGGACTTTAACTCACCCAGCTCCCGTTCGGCCTCCAGTGCTTTGGCCAGTTCGTCTTTCGATTGTTCCAGTTGATCGAGGGTGTTCATCAGGGCGTGGGTGCGGTCGGCTACTTTTTGCTCCAGAGCCGTATTTAGCCCCTCAATACGGTCGCGGTGGGCGATTAGCTCGCGTTCCGCTTCCTTTTTAAACGTAATATCGATGATGTAGGAAACGGCATAGAACTCCTCGTCCAGCTGGAAATAGCTCAGGCTTATTTCCGTGGGAAATACCGAGCCATCTTTCCGGCGAGCTTTCAAGTCGCGGTTATGACCCATTTCGCGAACCTGCGGGTTAGCGGCAAACGACTGCCGAAGCCGTTCGTGGTACTTACTGACGTTGGTAGGCACCAGTATGTCAATGGGTTGCCCGATGAGTTCATTGCCGGGGTAGCCAAACAGTTGCCGGGTCATTTGATTGATCGACACGATGCGCCCCCGCTGATCGGCAACAATGATTCCGATGGTAGCATGGTTAAATACGGCTTCGTAGCGCTGCACACTCTGCTTCAGCTCCTGTTCGGCCTGGTGAAGCCGCCCCTGGTTGGTCAGGTGCACCAGAAAGTAATCCGACGTATCTGCCGATCCTTCATCGGCAAGCGCCGTGATGACCAGCCGGCTCCAGAACGGTGTTCCATCCTGCTGCTGCCGCTGAACCTCCTGCTCATACCGGCCCTTTTCGCGAACCTGACTAATCAGGGTCGATTGGGGATCGTCGGAATAGGGATTGAGAAATATCGATTTAGACCAGGTTACATTGGCTATAAATTCAGCCTCTGTTGCAAACCCCAGCATGCGGGCACCTGCTTTATTGACCCGCGCGAACTGTTCTGTGTCAACATCATAGAGACCAATGAAGTCTTCACTCTGTTCGAAAAGCAGCTTTGTTAACCGATTAGAGGAAAGATCCGGAAGCATAAGAAGCGGTCAGAATGGCCAGAGGAATATACTCTGATTTGATTGGGAAGGTAAAGCTTTTAATCAAATATGTCCATAACACACATAGATTAACTTTTTGAAGGATTAATTCATAAAGCACTACGTTACAAAAGTGATTACTTTTCTTTTGTTTCGATCTACTGAACAACTGCTTTTACTCTCCAAAACATAAGTTTAAAGAACCCTTAATATACTGAGCCTGGATGCCATTATCCTTTACAGGACACGGCTTTCAGTATATATGTTAAAAATCAGGTTGCCTTTTGATACCCATCATATAGTTTCCCTATTCGTTTTGTCAACTTTACAACCAATTAGCGGTATAACACCATCCGGCAGAACGGCCATCGGACGTATTGATCATGGAACTGAAAACACATCACCCTATTCTGATTCCCGCCAAAACGGCTGTCCTGCTGGCCTTTCTGCCACCTGCCAGCCGTGAGAATAGTGTATTATCAACACTCATCGACATCCTGCAACAGAAATTCAAAGAATCGATTCGAATTTTAAAAATCGACGAAACCATCCACCCCGACGTCATGCAGAGCTTTTCGGTAAAGCAGTTACCCACCTTTGTCCTTGTGCAACAGGGCATTGAGGTATGGCGGCAGGAAGGCCATTCAGAGGAGTCGGCAAGTCAATAAGTTGGTAAGTCGATAAGTCGGTAAGTCAGTAAGTTGGTAAGTCGATAAGTCGGTAAGTCAGTAATTCAGTAAGTCAGTAAGGGGGTTGCCCGTGCGGTCGCTGACGCAGGAAAGCAATACGTAGACGCAGCCACTAACTTACCAACTTAGGCGAAGCCATACTTACCGACTTACCGACTTACTGACTTACCGACTTACTGACTTACTGACTTACCAACTTACCAACTTACCAACTTAGGCGAAGCCACACTTACCAACTTACCGACTTACTAACTTACCGACTTACCAACTTAGGCGAAGCCACACTTACCAACTTTGGCGAAGCCGCTTCCCCCCTTCCACCCAGAGAACCCCCGCCAGCGACAGGCCGATGCAACGGGCCAGATCAAGTCCCGCCAATTGATCGAATTGCGCCAGTTGCCGGGCTGAAGGCACAAAGAGAAAGATAGTCAGCATCAATAACGTTAGCCCCATCATAAGCCACAGCAGGGAATTGGGCCGCCGAAAGGTTGTCAAAACCGACGCCCGCTCCGAGCGGCTCACCAGCGTAAGCCACACATTGCTCAGCACCAGCGTTGTAAAGGTCATTGTCCGTACCTGATCCTGTGAATGCCCTGCCTGCATCGTCCAGTAATACACGCCCAGCGTAGCCAGCGCAATGGCCAGTCCCTGCAAAATCTTAAAGCTTAACTCCCTCCAGGTAAAGAACGTGGCGGATAGTGGCCGGGGCGGCTGCTGCATCAGATTCCGTTCGGCAGGTTCGTTCTCGAAGGCGATCGAGCAGGTCGGCCCCATGACCAGTTCCAGAAAAATAACGTGTACCGGACTAAAAATATTCACGTATTGCCAGCTGAAGAGCAACGGAACAGCTACTGTCAGGATGATGGGGATATGAATGGACACGATATACCCCACTGCCCGTTTCAGGTTCTGATAAATAAGCCGCCCCTGGGCAATGGCATCCACCATACCGCTCAGGTCATCGTTGACCAGCACCAGCGAAGCCGCCTGTTTGGCCAGCTCCGTACCGCGCTTACCCATGGCCACACCAATATGGGCCGCTTTGAGCGCCGGTCCGTCGTTCACGCCATCACCCGTCATGGCCACAACTTCACCCACTGCTTTGAGCGCCCTGATCACGCGCAGTTTGGCTTCGGGAAACATCCGGGCAAATACATTAACCCTTCTCACTTCCTGCTGTAGTTGCTCATCCGACAACGCCATCACCGTATCGCCAGTCAGTACTTGATGGGCGTCGGGCATAGCGACCTGACGGGCTATGGCCCGGGCCGTTTCGGGCGAATCGCCGGTAATCATCTTAACCGCAATCCCTGCCATACCAAACTGTTCAATAACGTGTTTCGCATTGGGCTTGGGTGGGTTTTCCAGCGCAACCAGCCCTTTGAAAACCCAGTTAAAATCGTCCTGTTCGGCCGGGTAGGTATCCCCTTCCCATTCGCTCGCAGCTACCCCCAGCACCCGGTACCCTTGCTCTGCCAGTTCATTCGCCTGGCTGCGTAGCGGGTTTGCTTCGGCTTCAGACAACCGGCACACGCGGAGGATTCGCTCCACGGCCCCTTTACCCGCTACCCGCCTATGGCCATCATCGAGGGCGTACACGTGGGTCATCATAGGGGGCGTTCCACCGAGCGGGTACTCATAGGTAATGGCTACCGGTTTCGTTGCCTGTTCATCAACGATCTGCTGGTACGCCACCACAATTGCCCGCTCCATAGCGTCGAAGGGCTCGGGTTCACTGGCCCAGCGAGCATAAGCCAGAACATCCCGCGCCGACGGGGATAAAGACCTGTTGAGCGGCACAACGGCCTGGGCATGGACATCGTAGAGCATCGCCAGGGTCATTCCTTCCTGCGTGATGGTCCCCGTTTTATCCGTACAGATCACCGAAGCCGAGCCTACACTCTCGACCGTCTGGGGCTGTTTGGTGAGCACGCCAAAACGGATCATTCGAGCCGCACCCAGCGCCATAAAACTGCTGAAAGCCACCGGTATTTCTTCGGGCAGTACCGACATGGCGATGGTCAGCCCCAGCAATAAGGACGTGGCCCAGTCGCCGGAACGGGCAAAATTAATTCCCCAGACCAGCGCAAACGCTCCGAAACCGGCAAAGGCCATGCGCGTGACAAACTGGCTGATCTGCTGTTGAAGGGGTGTTTTCTCGACGTTGATGCTCCGAAGGGACTGGCCCAGCTTACCCAGTTCGGTGGCTTTGCCAATGGCCGTTATACACACATAGGCGCTGCCGGATGCCAGGAGTGTACCGGCAAAAAATCGGTCTGTTTCGGGCGTTGTTTTAGCGACCGGCACAGACTCTCCGGTCAGAATAGCCTCATCCACCGAGCAGTCATTGGCCTGTACTAAGACGCCATCGGCAGGCACGGTTTGCCCTTCGGTAAGCCAGACGGTATCACCAACAACAATATCCGCGATGGCCACCAGTGCAATCTGTCCATCGCGAAGGACGGACACGGTTGGTTGGGTCAGCTGACGAAGTGCCCCCAGCGCCCGGTCACTCCGCACGGCCTGAAATACAGAAATACCCGATACGATGACCATGGCCACACCCAACACAATGCCCTCCTGCCACTGACCCAAAAGGCCATACAGCAAACTGGCAACCGCCAGCAGTATAAACATGGGTTCGGAGACGACCTCAATCAATAATCGCCAGCCAATTGGCTTGTCCTCTGTTTCTGCTTGATTGGGGCCATACTGTTTTCTGGCCGCTTCGACCTGAGCGGCCGATAGCCCCGTCAGTGGGTGAGTCGATGAAAGAGTCTTGTTGTCAGGCATGATTGGCTTGAACGATTGAGTGCTCTAAGTTCAGCCAGCCTGACAGGTAACTAACTGACTTCTGAGGGTGAACAAGCTGATATTCGTCACGTTACGACACAGCCACCCCGTTAGCCAATCAACAAAATCTAATGAGCGCCTTTTACGGACACCAGCGCAGAAGGGTTGCTATGACAAACCGGGATGGTGTGGCCAGCCTTATCCGTTTGGGTTGGCCTGTAAATGCCCCGTCCAACCAGCAGGAGACCCAGCAGCACCGTGGTGATGGGCATGAAGAGCGTAAATCGACGACGGAGCGATGCGGAAAATAAGTTGGGGACCAACCGGACGGATAGCAGTGCCGGAACCGTTCCGAGACCAAACAATCCCATATAAACTGCCCCCATTGCCGTACTACCCGTTGTAACGGCTCCTGCCAGGGCTACGTACACAAAGCCGCAGGGTAACAGGCCATTCAGGAAACCCAATCCGGCAAAGGCGGGCAACGTAGGATTTTGCAGAAAACGGGTCATGGGCTGAACGACCCATCTAGTGGCCCGGCTCATCGTCAACCCCGGAAATACGCCCCGGTTCACCAAAGTCCAGACGAGCAGAAACAGACCGGCGGCAATCGAAACGGGTCGTTGTAAACCGGCCAGCAGAAGTCCCTGACCGAGCGTACCCATCAGCAACCCCAGACTGGCGTAGGCTAGTACGCGGCTGCCCTGATACAACCCGATGGCCAGTCCGCGCTGCGAATGGGGTAAACGCCCTACCGGCATAGCCATCGCCAGCGGGCCACACATGCCCACGCAGTGCAAACTTCCCACCAGACCTGTCGTCAGCGCAGCGACCCACCACAATGTGTTCATCAATACGAGTGTTTACAAAAACAGATCCTGTTCGGTATAGTAATCCCGCTGGCCGTCGGTCCAGGTTAGCTGAACCCGCCAGTAACCCCGCGCCAGATCGGCCGTAGACACCAACTGTTGACCCCTTGACGGGACATCGACCGGCACGATAAAGTCCAGCTTACGATCAGAGGGCCGATAAAAGCGAATATCGCCGGTGCGGAGCATCTTCGGCAGGGCAATGGTAAACTGCTGTTTGCTGGCGACGAAGTCCATCGCTACAGGCTCCTGCCGACGGGCATTGGCTACCCGTTCAATTTGCTGCTGGTAGGCCATTTCGGTCTGGTAATAATCGTCGCGTACCAGATCGACACTCTGGCGGGTCATCTTATACACCATGGTGCCGATGAAACCCGCAAATAGGACAAAGGTCAGAACAATTGATTTTCCCCAGTTCATGATGGTGAAAGAGTGAAAGAGTGAATGGCGAAAGAGTGAAAGAGCGAGAGAGTGAAAGGGCGAAAAGGCTAACGCGTCAACGATCTGGGGCGTCAGCCCTTCCGCTCTTTCACTCTTTCATTCTTTCGCTCATTTAGTGTACCGGTCCTAAAAAAGTTGTCTTGATCTGCTCCACCACCTTATTATCGACGAGTATGTCAATCTGGAGCGGTGTGCTGTTTTGCTGGATGGCTTTTTCGGGCAGGTTAATAAAAAATGTTCCTTCGGCCAGTTCTCCCGCCGGAATGACGGAAAGCGGTTGAACGAAGACCAGCCTGGCATCGGGTCGGTTCAGGCGAAACTTCAGGGGTATTGGCTTGTAGGTTTTGTTGACAATCTCGACCAGATAGAGGTTCGATACCTTCCCCCCCGCTTCCCGCTGAAACAACTGCCCCGGTGCCCGGAGGATGGTAGCATCCAGCACCGGACGGCTGATGAGCATAAACCCAATAACGCTTAACAAAACCACGAGTACCCCGGTATAGGCCATAATTCGACCCGTAAACCGGAAAGGTTTTCCCTGCTCGATACCCAACTGTGAGTCCATACGGATCAGGCCCGCGGGCCGGTTGATCTTGTGCATGATGTCGTCGCAGGCATCTACGCACAGCGTACAGTTGATACATTCCAGCTGCGTGCCATTGCGTATATCGATACCCGTCGGACAAACCTGCACGCAGAGCTTACAGTCAATGCAGTCGCCTTTAGGGGATGAGCCTGTAGTGATAGGCAGCGGAATCAGGCTATTCTTCACGCCTGATTCTTTCACTTTCTTCCCGCGTGGCTCGCCCCGGATAAAATCATAGGCGACAATGAGGGAATTTTTATCGAGCAATACCCCTTGTAATCGTCCATAAGGGCAAATCGTCGTACAAACGATTTCGCGCAGCCGGGCAAAAACGAGGTAGAACACACCCGTAAAGACAAGCATGGACGCCAGTCCGCCCAAATGGTCGCCCGGATTGTCGGTAATCAATGTAGCCCACTGGTCACGGCCAATGATATAGGCCAGAAACGTATTACTGATGGCAAACGCAATGAGGAGAAAAGCCGCGTGTTTGAAGGTCTTCTTGACAACTTTTTCGGTTGTCCAGGGTCCGGCATCCAGCCGTTGACGGGCGGTATAATCGCCTTCGATCAATACTTCGATCTTCCGGAAGATCATTTCCATGAAGATCGTTTGCGGACAGGCCCAGCCGCACCACACGCGCCCGTACAGCACCGTAAACAGGATAACGAAGACGATGAAGGTAATCAGCCCAAAGGCAACCAGATAAAAGTCCTGCGGCCAGAAGGTGACGCCAAAGAAGATGAACCGGCGTTCGAGGACGTTGAACATGAACAACGGATGCCCATCAACCCACACGAACGGCCCGGCAAACAGGCACACCAGTAACACCACCGCCACCACCGTACGCCAGCGGGTAAAACGGCCCGTGACACGACGCGGGTATAGCCACCGCCGACCGCCCGATGCATCGGACGTGGGCAGGACATTGCGAAAATTGGCTGGAGGGGGCACTACGTTGACACTCATATTTTTAAGATAAACGCCCCAGATGCGTTGACACATCCGGGACGTTCTACGTTGATAGGGTTGCTTTTGTTACCGCATGGCTACCGGTGCGGCTCCGGCTTCTTTTTCACCCTGCGGCTCTTTTGCCCCGGCGGGGTTTGTACCCTGCAGCGACAGTATATAGCTGGCTACCTGCTGAACCTGCAGCGGGTTGAGCTGCTTTTTCCAGGAAATCATGCCCTTCTCGGGAACGCCTTCGGTAATGGTATGGAAAACGGATTTTACGTTACCGCCATGCAGCCAGTAAACGTCCGTCAGGTTCGGCCCAACCTTCCCTTCGCCATTGGCACCGTGGCAGGCCACGCAGTACTGTGCAAAGAGCGTTTTTCCGGATTCGATACCTTTGGCATCTTTCACGAGGGTAACGGTATTTTCGTTGATGGAACCCGCTACTTTGCTGATGTAAGCCTCGCGCTCTTTATCGGCAATGGCCATTTCCTGAGTGTATTCTTTGACCATAGTGTCGCCCGAACCGATGATGTGGTAGGCGAACAGGTAGATCGCGGCAAAGACAATAGTGCTGTAGAACAGCCACATGAACCAAGGTGGCGTTGGGTTGTCGAGTTCGGCAATGCCGTCGTAAGCGTGTTCCATAATCAGCTCTTTTTCCTGACTAATGGGTTTCATGCCCGTTACTTTTTGCCAGAACGTGCGCGTATCAGCTACCTTGTCGGCTTCGCTACCCAATGCTTTTCTGAGCACCAGCAGCATATAGAGCGCGACAAAGCCAACCAGCACCATGCCGACCAGAAGGATCATGGCCAGCGAGATCATCAATAAATCCTGACCCGACGTGAGCGACCAGATCGATGGCGTTGGGTCCAGAGCCAGAAGCCCGCTTGTAAGTACTATAACTAAGTTCATGGAGAAGAATGGTGTTATTCGGTTGGCGAATCGTCGAGCGGCATTTGACTCATCTGCTTGACGTAGGACTTATCAACCAGAAACAGATACAGACCGACCAGGACAAAAAAGACGAAGAAGGTCAGAAACGAGCCGACCATATACACATCAGCACCGGGTATTTTGGAGATAAATTGTTTGAACATGAGAGTTTAGTCAGTAAGTTGGTAAGTCAGTAAGTTGGTAAGTGGCTCGTGCCTGTCGTATCAATGCATCAGCCACTTACTGACTTAGGCAAAGCCGCTTACCGACTTACTGACTCATTACTATTTTTCCATTTTCTTAATATCTGTTCCGAGCCGTTGGAGATAGGCGATCAGGGCCACGATCTCTTTGTCGGAACCGACCTTGATGCCGTCTTTACCCAGTTGGTCGCTCACTTCTTTGGCCTGCTTTTCCAGTTCTACGTTGGCATTGTAGACCGTGAAGTCAGAGTATGGAACACCTACTTTACGCAGCGCATTCAGCTTATCGGAGGTGTTCGAGATGTCGAGTTTCTGCTCCAGCAACCAGGGATAGGCAGGCATAATCGAGCCCGGCGACATGGATGTTGGGTCGCGCATGTGGTGGTAATGCCAGGAGTTGGGGTACTTACCGCCCAGGCGGTGCAGGTCGGGTCCGGTACGCTTACTGCCCCACAAAAACGGGTGGTCATACACAAATTCGCCCGCTTTCGAATACTCGCCATAGCGTTCTGTTTCTGAGCGGAACGGGCGCACCATCTGGCTGTGGCAGTTTACGCAGCCCTCCCGGATGTAGAGGTCGCGACCCTGCACTTCCAGCGCGGTATAGGGCTGCACCGCCGAAATGGTAGGCACATTGGAGCGCACCATGAAGGTCGGGATCAGCTCAATCAGCGAGCCGATCAGGATAACCACCAGTGAGCCGATCAGCAGCGGAATGGGCTTCCGTTCGAACCAGCGGTGCCAGTAGGTGTCGCTGCCGGTGGGTGTATACGCAACTTCCAGAGCGGGGGCTTCGGCGGCTTCGTTGGCAACCAGCTTACCGGCGGCCATCGTTTTGAAAAGGTTGTATCCCATCAGGATAGCGCCGAGCAGATAGAAGGTACCCCCCACGGCCCGCATCCGGTGCATCGGCAGGAGCTGCAGCGTCGTTTCGAGGAAGTTCGGGTATTTCAGAACCCCTTCGGGCGTAAACTCTTTCCACATCATACCCTGCGTGAAGCCGGATATGTACATCGGAACAGCATAGAACAGAATCCCCAGCGTACCGACCCAGAAGTGAACGCCCATCAATTTTTTCGAGTACAGTTCCGTGCGGTACATGCGGGGAATGAGCCAGTACAGGACAGCAAACACCAGGAAGCCATTCCAGCCCAGCGCACCTACGTGAACGTGCGCCACAATCCAGTCGGTGAAGTGCGCAATGGCATTCACGTTCTTGAGCGACAGCAGCGGCCCTTCGAAGGTGGCCATACCGTAGGCGGTGACGCCCACGACCATAAATTTCAGGATGGTATCTTCCCGCACTTTATCCCAGGCACCCCGCAGCGTGAGCAGCCCGTTGATCATGCCGCCCCAGGAAGGTGCAATGAGCATGATGGAGAAGACCGTTCCCAGCGATTGCGCCCAATCGGGCAGCGACGTATAGAGAAGGTGGTGCGGACCGGCCCAGATATACAGAAATATGAGCGCCCAGAAGTGAAGAATCGATAGTTTATAAGAGTAAACGGGGCGGTTCGCCATTTTGGGCAGGAAGTAATACATCAGCCCCAGGAACGGCGTGGTCAGGAAGAACGCTACCGCATTGTGGCCATACCACCACTGCACCAGCGCATCCTGAACCCCTGCATACAGGTAATAACTTTTAAATAAGCTAACCGGCATCTCGAACGAGTTGACAATGTGCAGCACGGCAATGGTCACGAACGTAGCGATGTAAAACCAGATGGCTACGTAGAGGTGACGCTCCCGGCGCTTGATGATGGTACCGAACATATTGATACCAAATACCACCCAGATCAGCGTAATGGCAATGTCGATGGGCCATTCCAACTCGGCATATTCGTGGGAGGTCGTCAAACCCAGGGGCAGCGTGATGGCGGCCGACACAATGATGGCCTGCCAGCCCCAGAAGTGAATTTTACTTAACAGATCGCTGAACATTCGGGCTTTGCAGAGCCGTTGCAGCGAATAATAAACGCCCATAAAAATGGCGTTGCCCACAAAGGCGAAAATGACCGCGTTCGTGTGCAGGGGCCGAATCCGGCCGAAGGTGGTGTACTGGTTGCCGAGGTTGGCAGCGGGTGCAAACAACTGACTGGCAATCAGAACACCAACCAGCATACCAACAACACCCCAGATGATGGTGGCGACGGCAAAATTTCGAACGATGGTGTTGTCGTAGGCAAAGTACTCCACCGGTGGAGTTGATGATTTGCCAAGCTGGGTTCGATCAGCGGAAATAATTGTAGGCGGTTTCTGCGAAACATTCATAGCGGTAACAGACTGTTAAACGGGGGTATCAGTAGAGGCATTGGTTGGTTCGTTGTCTTCGAGCAGCATGCGCATGGACGGCGTGTACAAATCGTCCTGCTGTCCGCTGCGCATCGACCACAGAAAAGCGCCAAGGAACCCCATGGCCATCAGCAGACTAATACCGATCATAAAGAAGATAATGTGCATACCCGTAAGCGTTTGGTGGCTCAAAAGTGCGGGTAATCTGATGGGCAACGTATGAGATTCGTCAGCTCGATACTTGATAATATTCAGGCCGAAACATGACTAATAAATCTCAGTTTTCAAGCTGACAGCCGTCAGCAATCGGCCCGCCGGAAGGGGCTACTTTTACCGCCGGAATGTGCTACTCTTTCCGCTTTTGTGCCCTGCCCAGTCTACCTAATCATGCATTGCCAGCCACGATCGGGCAGGCACTGATTCGCCTGCGGAATGTCCTGAAACTTCATTTAATCCATTCACTTACCGCCCCCATTCTTACACGGGCTCATCTTTACCAATGATCATTCTCGCTTTTTTTCTGGCGCACTGGTACCTGTCAGTACTGATGCAGACACTATTCCTCCACCGTTATGCGGCTCATCAGATGTTTACCATGAGCCCCGGCTGGGAGAAAGTATTTTACATACTAACCTTTATCGGGCAGGGGTCGTCCTTTTTGAGCCCACGCGCCTACGGTATCATGCACCGGCTGCACCACGCCCATGCCGACACCGAAAATGACCCGCACTCACCCGACTACTCGAAGAATTTGATGGATATGATGTGGAAAACCCGCATCTATTATAACGACATCCTGAACAACCGCGACTCCATTCCGGCGAAGTTCAAAAAAGGGGTACCCAACTGGCCGTTTATGGAATGGCTTGGTGATCGATGGCCGGTGCGGCTTGCCTGGGGCACGGCCTATACGCTGTTTTATATCCAGTTTGCGCCCTCCCCCTGGTTCTTTCTGCTGTTGCCCATTCACTTTTTTATGGGGCCGGTTCACGGAGCCATCATCAACTGGTACGCGCACCGCTATGGTTATGTTAACTTCGAAGTGAACGATACGGCCAAAAACCTGCTGCCCTTCGATTTTCTGATGATGGGCGAATCGTACCACAACAATCACCACAAATACGGCGGCCGGGCTAATTTTGGTGGGTTTCGCTGGCACGAATTCGATCCAGCCTACCCGCTTTTACGTATTCTCAATGCCCTCAGGATTGTGAAGTTGCGCACAGGGCGCGACGAAGCGTATATGTAAACGACTGTGGCGCGGGTACTGATACCCGCGCCACAGTCGTTTACATGCCATCGATACCGCCCCTTCATTCCACGGCGACATGCCTGCGCATGGGCTGGAGTTTCCAGTAGGTGAGTGAACGCCAAAGCCACTCGAACGGGCCAAACAGAAAATACTGCAACCAGATGGGCGACACGATGAGCTGGAATACCCACACCCCGGCGACTACGTAATATAACTCATGAAAGGCCATCTTGCCGTAATAACCCAGCCCGTAGCCGTGGAAAATCAGCGTACAGATAATCGACTGCATCAGGTAATTGGTAAAGGCCATTTGACCTACCGCCGTCAGCGCCCGCATGAGCCAGGGCAGCAGTTGGGAGCGATAGACTAATAGCAACAAACTCGCGTGGCCCAGGGCCAGCAAGACCCGCCGTATGTCGTACACCTGAAAGGGGATGGTTCGGTAATTGTCGACGACCTGCCCCGCATGTTGTGTCCACGCTACCTGTGCCTGTGTGTAAAACCAACTGATCGGCAGGCCCAGCCCGTAGCCAATGAGCAGTGTGACGACGTAGGTGGAGGTCGATAGTTTATTGGCGAAAAACCCCCACCCCAGCAGGGCCATGCCAATGAACATCATCAGGAGCATATCCCAACTGCCGTAATAGGTGTAGAACGTTTCGGATGAGCTGTTTTCCGGCAGTAAATGCATAAAAACGGTGCCGTAGCCGGAGCGCATTTTGGTTAGCTCTTTCGCGTCTTTTTTAGGGTCCGGCTTGAACCCCTTCTCGAATTTCTCCCAGGCGCTTTTGGCTTCTTTCTGCGCATCGGTCAGTTTTTTATGTGCTTTCTCCTGCTTCACCGCTTCCAGATAACCCGCCCGGTTTGTCCGTAGCTCACTGTACCACAATTCTGTACGGATGGAGTTCAGCCCCATGCACACAACGGCCAGGGCGATCAGCCAGCCCGCTTTTAGTCGGCGAAAAGGGTATAGGATCATGCCGCACAAGCCATAAAAGAACAGAATATCGCCACGCCAGAGAAACACATAGGCATTGATGACCCCGAACAAAACCAGCCACAACAGCCGCCGGTAGTAATACTCGGCTACGGTCGGTCCATTGACCTGTTCGCGCTTATTCTGGGTGAAGAGTATCATACCAGCCCCAAACAGCATGGAAAATAAGCCGCGCATCGTCCCTTCAAACCCTACCCCTACCACCTCGAAGGCATAAAAGTCAGGCCCGGTCGGATTATTCATCAATCGGTTAAAGCCCGATCCCAGGAAGCCGAATCCGGGAATATTCATCATCAGAATACCCAGCAGGGCCAGGCCCCGGATCAAATCAATCGTTTCGATACGCTCGGCTTTGGCCACCGGTTGGGGAGCCGCCGGTGCCGCAAGAACATCCTGATCGTCGGTAGGTACGTTCGCCTTCAGGCCCGGTATGGCGGTGTCGGCGGTTATTTGTAAAGTAGGGTTGGTTTCCATCGGATGAGGTCGTTAGCGGTCGGTCAGGAAAGAACGGGGTTGATTTGTGCAGACTTTTCGGTCAATCGCATGAGCGGCCGGCGGTCGTAGGTCAGTGAGCGCCAGAGCCATTCGAGCGGGCCAAACCGGAAGCTTCTCAGCCAAACGAGACTAAAGACGATCTGGAGCAACCACACCTCCGCCACCACGATATACAGCTGATACAACTTCAGGTCGCCAAAATAACCCAAACCGTAGCCGTAGAAAAACAGGGTACAGAGCACACTCTGCATCAGATAGTTGGTAAAAGCCATCTGCCCGACGGCCCTCAACGCCCTCCACAACCACATGCCAACTCCGACCCGGTACGCCAGCAGGACAAGACTGGCCCAGCCAATGGCCGAAAACGCCCGCTCAAAGGGCATGAGCACATTGGCAACCGGCAGGCTGGCACCGCTGATATAGTTCGTAAAATCAACCACTTCGAGTTCGTGAGAAGGCAACGAAAGCCAGGCCATTGCCTGCCCGATCAGGAGCCCGCCAAGTGCCAGAACTGTGTACTGCCGGGCGGTGAGCTGATTGGAGAAAAAGCCCCATTTGAAGAGAGCCATTCCCAGCAGCATCATGGAGAGAACGTCCCAGATGCCTATCTGGTAGAAAAAGGGGGCCTCCATGTGTTTGATTTTAGGCAACTGATGGGTCCAGACGGTGGCGTAGTCGGAGCGCATCGCCCGCACGTCGGCTTTATCGGCTTTGCTGTCGTACCGGTGTTCTTTTACCAGACCCTCCCAGGCTGACTTATCATCTTTCTGTTCATCGGTGAGCTTTACTTTCCTGTTCTTTTTTTCGAGGGCCGCTATCGGCAAAAATTTTTCGTACTTCTGCTTCTGCTCGGCAAACTGCCAGTAGAGTTTTCCACTTAAGATCAACCCCGCCACAACGGCGCACACCAGCAAGGCTCTTGGGGATAGCCGGATGAATGGAAAGAGAAAAATGCCCATGATGCCATAATGAAAAAGAATATCGTAGTGCCACAGTAAACCCCAGGCATTGACGAGTCCGAAAACGATGAGCCACAGCTGCCGCCGGATGAATAATTCGGGGGCAGCCATTCCTGAACCGCTGCGTGTTTTGGCCAGAAACAGGATGATCCCGGCCCCAAATAACATGGAGAACAGGGCGCACATCTTGTGTTCGAACAGTACATGCACCAGTGTCAGCAGCCAGTAATTACCCCCGTGAGGATTTCGAATGAGCTGATTCAGGCTGGCATCGGTAAGGCCGAATGCCTGTATATTCATGAGCAGGATACCGAGCAGGGCAACACCCCGCAGTATATCCAGTGTGTGGATGCGTTCAGCCGGAACAACGGGTTGAACAGCCAGGGCAGACTCATCCGGCGGGCGAGAGCGTGAAGCTTCCATTTCGTGTCGTGGGGTAAAGAGGGCGATTCGGTAGTTGATTGGTTATCAAGACAATATGACAACTTAACCGTTATCTCTGCTCAACACTTTAGTAAACGGTAGCAAAGCACCTAAACCTAACCGTCTCGGTGTTCAATCCATTTCTGTATGGCAGAAAAATGCGGTGGCAAGAACAACAAACGTCATCCGCACCACCGCACTCAATACGTAGTAAGCCAACCTATTGAACCGACCAAATCAGTCAGGGATGAACGTGAACTCGGGGTAGCCGTACAGTTCATATTTCACGTTGGTGACAACGTCAGGAAAAACTGCCGTAGCCGTGTTTCGATAACAGGCGTTGTACACCAAAATGCTGCCTTTGGTAAAGGGCATAAAGTCGGCGCTGCCGGTTTTATAGGCAAAACCGTATTTTTTATTCACCCCGCTCGACTGGTTGTTGACACTGATGACGTACTTTTTGTTGGCCGTCAGCGACAGAGACTCAACATCGTTCAGGGTTAGTTTATCAGGTGCGGTTTGTTCGATCGTCTTTTGACGAAGGACGGCCTTTGTATCGAAGTCCCACACAATAATCCGGTATGAACCCGGCTCCGGCATTTTACTACCTACCTGTGTCAGCTTTCCCGCCACCGACGAGCTAAAGACCACACCCAACTCCCAGGGGCCCGAGGTACGCGTACCCGACGTAATGGAACTTTCGGAACTGATAAAGTTGGTGATTGAGTTTTCGGTTGGTTTTACGGTTTCTTTAGTCGAGCAACCGATCATGCTGGCAACGCCAAGCAGCAATCCAAACGTTAATGATGTTCTCATGATTTAGATAAATTAATTGTCTAAACCGTTGGTCGAAGGACAACCTGTCATCGAAAACAATGAACGTGTTGAATTGAGGGAACGGTCAATTAACAACGCATCATGCGTTGGAAACCATCGTCAACTGACGGGAATATACATATCAAAGCACGCGCCCTCGGTTAGTTTGCCGGTCGCCGTAATGAGGCCATTATGATTCTCAACAATCTTTTTGGCAATAGCCAGGCCAATGCCCGTGCCATTGTATTGCTCTTTGCTGTGCAGGCGCTGGAACACGTCAAATATTCGTTCGCTGTATTGTGGATCGAAGCCAATTCCGTTATCGGCAACCGTAATATGACAATAATTTTTGCCCGTGAGTAGCCTTGCGTTGATGGCTTTGTCCCCCTTTATGATGTAACTGCTGATCGTAATAACAGGCGGCCGTGCTGGCGTTGAAAATTTGAGTGCGTTAACAAGCAGGTTTTGAATAAGCTGGCGAAACTGAAACACAATGATATTCAGCGTGTCGAGCTTGTTGATAATAAGGGTGGCATGTTTCTCCTGAATGGTCTCCTGTAGTTCATCAACTACTTCGTCGATCAGGACATTCAGATCGGTCGGTTCAAATTTCCGTTCGCCGGTATTCACCCTGGAGAAAGCCAGCAGGTCCTGAATAAGCTGCTGCATACGGGCCGCGGCCTGTTGCAGCCGCAGTAGATAATTCTGGCTCTTATCCGTTAACTGTTGGTTTTCCTGATCCAGAATGCGACCGGCAAACGTCTGGATCTTCCGCAGTGGCTCCTGTAAATCGTGGCTTGAGATGTAGGTAAAGGACTCAAGCTCTTTGTTCATATACGCCAGCTCCTTGTTTTTGCCTTCCAGCGTTTCGTTGGCTTCTTTTAACTCACGCGTACGGTTCACGACGGCCTTTTCCAGCACTTCGTGCTGTGTTTTCTGTTCATGAATTTCAGTATCGGTACCAATCCACATGGTGATGGCCCCCTGCTCATCTTTTTGGGCAATACTCCGGCTGAAATGCCATTTATAGGTACCCTCAGTCGTCAGAAACCGATGCTGCATCTCAAAATCGGCACCGGTACGAATTGAATATTGCCAGCGTTTTTGATTTTCCTCCCAGTCATCGGGATGAATGACTTTTTTCCAGCCCGAGCCTTTCAAAGCCTCGAAGGCGAAGCCGGTGTAAGTGAGCCAACTCTGGTTAAAATAGTTCGCATTCCCCATTGCGTCGGCCGTCCAGACCTTCTCCGGCATGGCATCGGCAATAAACTGGAGCTGTTTCTGAATCAGCCGTTCCAGGTCCCGCGCTTTCGTTTCGACGGTTGTATCTTCAATCGAAAGCAGAATGAGTTTCTCCAGACTGTTTTTATTGACGATTTCCCGGGCGTTCAACAGCATCACCCGCTTTCCGATGGTGGAGAACGTATGGGTTATTTCGAAATCACGAAACGTTGATTTTTCGGGCAGAATCCGTTCCAGCAAGGTTCGCAGCTCCGGTATATCCCATTGCTTGTTGCCGATGTCGTACACCAGCACATTTTCCGTTTCGCGCTCATTTACCTGAAAGGTTTTGTAAAACGCATTGTTCGCCGTTTGTATCCGCAGGGTAGCATCCAGTACGAGGAGTGGCTCGCGCATATTGCCAATGATGGCTTCGGCATAATCGCGGGTGGCGGTCACCTGCTCATTCAGGGTAATCATTTCCCGGTTAACGATTGTCAGGGCGTCATTAGCATTTTTTTGCTCGTCCTTACTGATTTCCAGTTCGTGATTCAGGCGCTGCAATTCTCCGTTGCTGATCAGGAGTTCCCGGTTTTCCCGCTGCCCTTCCTCGTTTACCGTTTTCTGCCCCAGCATAAGACGACGTATGTCTTCACGGGCCTGTGCCAGCTCCTGTTTCAGCTGATAAGTAAGCGGGAGGTTAGCCTCCTCCAGGTGGGCAGCATCCGGGGGCAACTCATTGGCCTTTTGGTTGTGAAAGAGAATCAGGTAATAAGGAACAATCGAACTCGGTAGAGGAATAACGTCAATAGCGATAGTCCAAAGGAAGTCGTTCACCTGAAAGGGAATATTTTCCTTACGAACGGCCGCTTCCTTTTTTTTGGCGTCATGAAGCAAACTGCTTAATTCAACCACCAGCCCATGTTTAGCCATGCGTAGCATATTCTGGTTGAGCTGACCGGGTACCTCTTCCAGATAAGGTGTTGTGAGCCCACGAAAATGAACAATATCCAACGCTTCATTAACAATCACACCGGCTGGGGTGTATTGGTCAAGAATGATTTCGTCAGCCGTTTTCTTGTAGTCGCGGTACATAATCTCGTGCTTGCCGTGTGGATGGATAGTGTCTTAATGAGTTGACTCCGTTACCGGATTGTAGGCCATTGGTATATATACCGGGCAACGGTATACGCTCACCCTAGCGTACATACGTTTTGCCTGCATCAGGTAACGTCGTAGCCGGTGCCAGCAGGGAAAGTGCTTGCTGAATAATACGGCTGAGTTGCGAAAAGTCTGCCGGTTTACGAAAACAGCTACTGGCCCCTTTTTCATACAGCTGATCGGCCATGATCTGCTCAAACGATGTGGAGAGGATCACAACCGGCAAACGCTTTAGATTCTCATCATGTTTTATTTCAGTTAAACACTCGAAACCGCTCTTACGGGGCATATTAAGGTCCAGGAAAAGAACATAAGGCAGTTTTGGACTGTCTTTTTTCAAAAGCGCCATAAGCTCCTCACCGTTATTGACAGTCGTCAGGTTCATGCTTACAGGCAATTCCCGCAACGCTTCCTTAAAAAACAGGCAATCGTCTTCGTCGTCATCGGCAAGCAGGAGTTCAAGGTGATTTGGGCTCATGGTCAGAGGTAATCTATAGAATGGGCGTTGGTAAGCTTCCCTGCGATGGCTCGAAGTGGGTAGGTGGAGAGAAAGCTTGCGACAACGTTGACGTCAGGTAAAAATATAATCCGCCAGTATCGGTTTCAGTACGAATGAACCTTGTGCGAATAAAGGGGTAGCTAGCCTGTCAACTCATGTAAATCGAAATTAGGATACAGGTCAAAACAGGTAATTAAATAGAAAAGCCATGTAATATCGACAATTTCTGACCGATTCCCGATAATTCCACAATTAAGTTAACAGGTACCGCTGTCAAAGCCTCGCCAAACACGAACCAGGCAGTTACTGATTGTTTTTTACTGTTTATGTAGTCTGCCTGTTTTCTCAACTTTTGTTGGCTTAGGGCCATCGTTCCAGCCAGTGGGATAGACTATAAAAATGGGTTGGTACGTATTGAAGCGGCTGACGATCAAGCCAACCACTCCAATACGTACCAACCCAAATACTATTTATGGCACCGTGTACGATTACACCAGCGTTTTCTCCCGGCTCCAGAAGCGATGCTGACCAATGGCATCAATGAATTTTTGTGGGATGGATTCGTCGGTGCCCGTCTCACTGGTCACGACACCATCACTACTCAGCAAGTTGGCAGCTCCGCCCGTGGCCGCAGCTTTCAGCAGATCAACGCCTTCGCCGGTGGCGGCAATGGGTTTGCAGTGCATGAACGCTTCATGAATGAACCGGCTGGATTCATCTTCCTGCATCAGCGACTGTACACTGGCCTGACCACCGGGCACATAAACGGCATCGAACAACACCGAGGCCGTCGTTTGCAAACTTCCGTCGATCTTGATCATCTCACCAGCCGATGTCTTCAGCATGCCCACACGCGGAGCCACAATAGCAATGATCGCTTTTTCGGCCGACAAGGCATTTTTCATCATCTTCAACTCGGACGCATCCACGCCATCGGCTGCCAGAATCGCTACCTGACGTGTTTTGATTCCCACTTTCGGTGGATTCGCCATGCTCAAAGCCGCTGAACTTCCCGCATTGGCCGAAGCCGGTTGAGACTGGTAATCGGCGGGATTGGCATCTGCCGGTACCCCCAGGTTAAGTTGAATATCGTCTTTCGCCGGTACTGTCAGACCCAGGCCTTCGCCCACCAGCGTAGCCAGCGTGGTATCGACCTTCGACAGAAGAATCAGCATCCGTTCCCGAATTTCTTCAACGGCCACTTTGCCCAGTTCAAAGCGCAATGCTTTTACAATATGTGTCTTTTCGGTATCCGACTGGCTGTTCCAGAACAGTTTCGCCTGACTGTAGTGATCCATGAAGCTTTTGCTCCGGGCCCGCACTTTATTAGCGTCGATTCGTTCGGGATAACTGGCGAACCCGCCCTCCTGCTGGCTTGCCTGCGCCGGTGAATTACTATTGATCTGGTTGGGGCTATAGCTAACCCGACCGGTATTGATGGTCTGACGCATGTGCCCGTCGCGCTGGCCGTTATGAACCGGCGCAATAGGGCGGTTGATGGGTATCTCGTGGAAATTCGGCCCACCCAAACGTTTCAGTTGGGTATCGGTATAGGAAAACAAACGACCCTGCAACAGTGGATCATTGGAAAAGTCGATGCCGGGTACCACATGCCCCAGGTGGAAGGCAACCTGTTCGGTTTCGGCAAAGTAGTTATCGGGGTTTCGGTCGAGTACCATCTTGCCCAGGCGCTGCACCGGTACCAGCTCCTCAGGAATCAGTTTGGTCGAGTCCAGCAGGTCGAAATCGAACTTGTGTTCATCTTCCTCCTCCACAATCTGCACACCCAGTTCCCACTCAGGATAAGCTCCCCCTTCGATGGCATCCCAGAGGTCACGACGGTGAAAATCGGGGTCGCGACCCGAGATGAGTTGCGCTTCGTCCCACACAACGGAATGAACGCCCAATAGCGGCTTCCAATGGAATTTTACGAAGCGGGATTTACCGGCTTCGTTAATGAACCGGAAGGTATGCACACCAAAACCTTCCATCATGCGGTAGCTCCGCGGAATGGCGCGATCCGACATGGTCCACATCACCATGTGCATGGCCTCAGGTGTGATCGAGATGAAATCCCAGAAGGTATCGTGTGCGGAAGCCGCCTGCGGAATTTCGTTATTCGGTTCAGGTTTTACCGCGTGGATCAGGTCAGGAAACTTGATGGCATCCTGAATAAAGAAGACCGGAATGTTGTTGCCGACGAGATCGAAGTTTCCCTCTTCGGTATAAAATTTAACCGCAAAGCCCCGAACATCGCGTGCCAGATCGGTCGATCCCCGCGAGCCCGCTACAGTTGAAAAACGAACGAAAACGGGGGTTTTCCGGGACGGGTCGAGCAGGAATTTTGCTTTCGTCAGATCGCTTTGTGGTTCATAAGCCTGAAAATAGCCATGAGCCGCAGCCCCCCGGGCGTGTACAATCCGTTCGGGAATACGCTCATGGTCGAAATGCGTGATTTTTTCGCGGAGAATAAAATCCTCCAGCAAGGTAGCTCCTCTCGGACCTGCTTTCAGCGAGTTCTGATCGTCGTTGACCCGCAGCCCCTGATTGGTGGTTAAAAACGTATCCGTACTATACTCGCGGTTCTTTTCCAGTTCGTCGAGTTTATCGTTGGTGTTGGCTTTGTTGTCGTCAGTGGTCATGATACATTCAATTAGTCTTTCACTTCTATAGAAAGACTCGAATTATCCTTTTGTTCAGCCAATCTCAATATTTAATTGCCGGCAGGATGGTTTACAGCTTGTTACCGAGTTATTCTCCGGGGTTCAATCTACCCCACCCCAACCCCTCCGGCTCATGGCCCAAAGTCCCACCAGCGGGCCGGGAAATAACGCATAAAACAGCCAGCCCGACATACCAATCGTGGCCACTAACCAGGCCATGAACTGGATGGAAATGACCGATATAAGAAAGCCAAAACAGGTAACCAGTGTCAGGATACTGCCCCGGTTGTCGAGATGAGCGTGGCTGGCAACGAGGCTGGAAAATTGGGGAGAATCGCCCGCTGCGGCAGCGCCCCAGACGGCCAGAAAGAGGCCAAACAGGATAGGGGGTGCGGTTACCATCAGGGGCAACAGCAGGATACAAAGGCCCGACGTCAGCAATAAATAACGGGCTACGGGCGCACTCCCGACGCATAAGGCCCGAAAACCGCCACCCACACAGCCCACGGCTCCGGCCGCAATCGCTCCAAACGCCCAGAGCGGATTGTTTATGTACAGACCGGGGTGTTGCTGCTGGTAGTAACGGATAAGGGTTGGCAGAAACGCCCAAAACGCATATAGCTCCCACATATGCCCGAAATAACCCAGCATAGCCGGTCGGAAAGCCGAGGGTTTTCCTAAGGTGAGCAGCGTTTGCAACCGAAAGATAGTCGTACGGCGCGGCACGTCAGTTGCGGGTACAGCCAGCAGCATCAACACTCCACCACTCACGGCCAGCGCACTTACGGCCAGCATCAGTGTTCGGTAGGGCAGCTGCCCACCCAGCCCCCGGATGAGATACGGGAAAGCGGTACCCAACACCAGCGCCCCCACCAGAAAACCCATGGCCCGACCTAAAACGGGCTTGAACCGGTCGGCGGCAATCTTCATCCCAACGGGGTAAACGCCCGCCAGAAAGAACCCCGTCAGGAATCGGCTGATCAGAATTGTTCCGGCATGTAGTGGCAAAAACAGCCAGACCAGATTCACGATAGCCGCCAGCACAACGGAAACCAGAAATACATACGTCGAACGAAAACGATCGGGTATGGCGAACAGGGCATAAAGGAGTGTGCCGGTGATGAAGCCAATCTGTACGGCCGAGGTAATCAAGCTAATAAGGCCGGTGGCTTTTACCAGTGGTTGAAGATCGGGCAGAATGGCGTTACCGGCAAACCAGAGCGATGTACCGGCAAACTGAGCGAAGACAACAACGACCAATTGCGCATTGTTACGGGTGGAAGGAAGCATGCCCAAAGATAGGCAGTACGGACCTTTCTGCCGCTGGCGCGAGTATTTACGGAAGGCTCAGCCGCTGGCGCGAGCGTTTGCTCGTGCCTTTACATACAGCCAGCATTCGCTGGCATTTAGTTGACTGAAATGCCAGCGAATGCTGGCTGTATGTAAAGGCACGAGCAAACGCTCGCGCCAGCCCTTACACCTTCTTCCAGCGCATGCCCACGGTAGCGATCAACAGCATACTGGCTGAGCTAATAGGCATAAGAATAGCGGCCACAATGGGCGATAGATTACCCGTCAGGGCGTAGGACAACCCAATGAAATTATACAGCAGTGACACGACAAAGCTGGCGTGAATCAGCCGCATGCCGAAGCGGCTATACCGTAAAAAACCCGGTAGTTTGGCTAGCGAGGCCGCTTCCAGAATGGCGTCGCTGGCGGGAGTAAACTGGATGGTATCGTCGGTAATCGCAATGCCCACATCGGCCTGCTTCAGCGCACCGGCATCATTCAGCCCGTCGCCCACCATCAGCACCCGGTGGCCCTGCTCCTGTAACCGACGCACCACGTCGAGCTTCTGCTGGGGCTGGCAATTAAAGGTCATTCTATCGGGCGAAAACCAGCGGCCCATTTCCGAACGCGACGTATCGTTATCGCCCGACAGCAGGAAGAGCGTATGGGTCAACTTGAGCTGATCAAGCATGGTTTCGAGGCCGGCACGGTACTGGTTCGGGAAGCGGAAACACCCCCGGTATTGTTGCTCAATAGTGATGTACACAGCCGCAGCCGTTGTATCAACGTTGGCGGAATACCGAGCTTCAGGAGCTTCCGACCAGGGATTTACAAATGAGTACGACCCCACTTTAACGACCCACCCATCCACCACGCCCTGTACACCATGACCCGGCACTTCAGTAAACCCATCGACTGGCAGTGGTTTGGCAGTGGCCAGGTGAGCCGTTAGTTTCCGGCTAAGCGGGTGCGTTGACTGCCGCACCAGCGACACCACCAGCGAACGCTCGTAGTCAGTCAATGGCCGGTCGAATACCTCTTTTACGCTGGCCTGTGTGGTGGTGGTCAGGGTACCCGTTTTGTCGAAAACAACGGTATCACAATTAGCCATTTGCTCGATTACCTCGGCATTTTTGAGGTATAGCTTCTGACGACTCAGCCTCCGCAACCCATTCCCCAACGCAAATGGGTACGACAGCGACAGCGCACAGGGGCAGGCGATAATGAGCACGGCCGTGAAAGCATTGACAGCCCGTCCGGGGTCCTGCGTGTACCAGTACGCGCCAATCAGCGTCGCCAGCGTAATAACGGTTATCGTAAAATACTTACCGACGACATCGGCAAAGGTGTGCATACGTGAGGTATCGCCTTTTCGGAAAGCCTCGTTGTTCCAGAGCTGGGTCAGGTAACTCTGGGATACATCGCGCACCACCTCCAGTTCAATGGCTTCACCCAGTTGCTTCCCGCCGGCATAAAGCAGCGCACCGGGACCTTTGACCTCCGGCTCCGACTCGCCCGTTACGAAGCTATAGTCAATCAACCCCTGCCCTTTGTAGAGCATGCCATCTGCCGGAATCAGCTCCTGATGGCGCAGTCGAATACGATCCCCTTTCCGCAACTGCGACACGGGTATTACCTTTTCGGTAGCTGAGGAACTGGAGATTGGGGCAGAGGGGTCCTCCGTTACCTCTACCTTTTGCCCATTACCCTCTGCACCAGGCCCTTCTCCCCTCCGCCCCACAACCGTAACAGCCATGGGAAAATAAGACTTGTAATCGCGTTCGAACGACAGAAATTCATGCGTACGCTGCTGAAACCATTTGCCGCATAACAGAAAGAAAACCAGACCGCTCAGCGAATCGAAATAGCCCGCACCATGGAGCGCCAGCACCTCGTATGTCCCGCGAAAAAAGGCCACCAGAATACCCAGCAAAATGGGCAGATCAATGTTGATGACTCCATTTCTCAGGCTTTTCCAGACCGAATCAAAATAGCCGGATGCGGAATAAAACACCACCGGAAGGGCCAGTATGATGTTGATAATACCGAACAAATGTTTGAACGAGGCATCATCGAGACCGAGGTATTCCGGAAAGCTGAACAGCATAATGTTGCCCGAACAGAAACCCGCTACGGCCAATCGGTACAACAGGGGCCGGTAAGTTGGTTTCTGCTGTTCCTTCACCACATCGTTGAGACTGATGAGCGGCTCGTATCCAATGGAGGCCAGTAGTTCAACCACTTCCCGCAATGTCAATTTATCGGGCCGATAGGTGATATGGACCTGCTTTTTCAGAAAATCCACCCGCGACTGTAGCAGACCGGGATGAATCTTGTAGAGATGTTCGAGCAGCCACAAACACGAGCTACAGTGAATGGTAGGCACGTAGAACGTCACTTTAGCCGCCGACTCGCTGAAAAACTCCAGCAGTTGAGCGATAATATCCGGGTGATCCAGAAAATCGAGTCGCGATTGGGTGGCCGTCGTTTTCTGCCGTACCCCCGGCCGACTGCCCGCGCCGTCTTGCTCAATGGTGTAATAGTGACACAGCTGGTGCTGGTTCAGAATGGAGTAAACGGTTTTGCAGCCTTCGCAGCAGAAATGTTTGTCTTCCAGTTCTATAACGTGATCAGCGCACTCATTGCCGCAGTGGTAGCAAGTAGTGGTGGTTACCCCAACGGGCGCTGCTGAAATTATTGCCGTATTCATGCCCTGTAATTTTGGGGCAAGTTGGCGCGGGTCCGTTTCACAAGCCCTGATGATCGTCAGGATAAAGCCTGATTGGCCTCAAGGTTTAGTGTTCACCAACAGGCCATTTTTGTACATGAACTCGCTCATTCAGAAATACAACGTTCCCGGTCCACGCTACACCAGCTATCCCACCGTTCCTTTCTGGGACGAATCGACTTTTAGTGAAGCCGCCTGGGTTCATAACCTTCGCCAGGCGTTCACCGCTACCAACGGCACTACCGGGATCAGCCTCTACATCCACCTGCCCTATTGCGAAAGCCTGTGTACGTTTTGCGGCTGCAACAAACGCATCACCAAAAATCACAGCGTCGAAGAACCGTATATCAGAGCTCTGCTGGAAGAATGGGCCCTATACTGTAATCTGTTGCCCGAACGTCCCCGCATTGCGGAGCTTCATCTGGGCGGAGGGACACCCAGCTTTTTCTCCCCCCATCACCTCTGTCAGTTGCTCACGGGCCTTTTCCGATGGGCTGACCCAGCCGATGACGTTGACTTTGGCTGGGAAGGCCACCCCAACAATACCACCCGTGATCACCTTCGGACGCTCTACAATTTTGGGTTTCGGCGCGTGAGCTTTGGCGTACAGGATTATGACCCGGTGGTTCAACGGGCCATTCATCGCCTTCAGCCGTTCGAGAACGTGCAGCAGGCAACCCACTGGGCGAGGGGAATCGGCTATACGTCCATCAGTCACGATCTGGTGTTCGGCCTCCCCTTCCAGACCCCCGACGCCATTACCGACACCATCTATAAGACGCTGACGCTCAAACCCGACCGGATCGCCTTTTATTCGTATGCCCATGTACCCTGGATCAAGGGCAACGGCCAGCGGGGTTTTCGCGACGAAGACCTACCCTCCGGCGATCAAAAGCGGATCCTCTACGAAACAGGGCGAAATTTGCTGGAACAGGCGGGATACGTCGAGATTGGTATGGATCATTTCGCCCTGCCGCACGACTCCCTCTACAAAGCTATGCAGAACGAGACGCTGCACCGGAACTTCATGGGGTACACCACCACCCAAACGCGGGTATTGCTTGGCCTGGGCGCATCGGCCATCGGGGATGTATGGACAGGATTTGCCCAAAACGAAAAAGATCTGGACACCTACATGATTCGGGTAAATGCGGGCGAACTGCCGTTATTACGCGGGCATATTCTCGACGACCAGGACCAGTTTCTGCGTCGGCAAATTCTGAACATTATGTGTCAGGGACATACGGGATGGCACCTGGGCAGCTTCTCGAAACGGGAATGGGAGGCCCTGAGCGCCAGGCTGGAGTCCTTCTGGCTCGACGGTCTGCTGGACTACGACGCCGAAGGGCTGCACGTACATCCGGAAGGGCGACCCTTCCTGCGCAACATCTGCATGGCCTTCGACGAGCGGCTCAATTACGCCCAACCGCAGACGAAACTGTTTTCGCAAACGGTTTGAGGGGTGGAGCGGGTGGATAGCGTGAAGTCAGGTTCTCAAACCTGACGGGGAAGGTTTCTCAAAACCTTCTTTAAGGCAGATAACCTAGTTAGGTTTTGAGAACCCAACACCACCACCACAGCCCGGCTAACACCACGTTCTACACCTCAAAAATAACCTCATGGGCCTCCCACACCGCCGGAACTTCCCACTTCTCCAGCATGCGGCTGACGGCGGGTTCCGGCACGGCATGTTTCCGGTTCAGGTTCTGCTCGGCCCGGCGGCTGTTCGGCACTTCGACATACACCAGCGTTACCCGCGCCCGGTAGGTTACGAATAAGTCGATCAGTTGAGCCCGCATGCTTCGGGTGATGTTGGTGGCATTCCAGATGAACGGCTGGCGTTTGCGCAGGTAAACGCGGGCCTGTTCCTTCGCAGCCTGTACCACCCGGCCCGTACCACTCCGGTCTGTCGGGTCAATGCCCAACTGGCGACGGATGCCGTCCAGACTGACCACCGGCCAATCCGGGTACTCGGGGTAGTGGCTCAGGATAAAATGATCTTTGCCTACCCCCGGCAGCCCGCTCATCAGTATCACCTCGGTTTCCGTCTCGTCAAAGAAAGCGTAGTCCGGTGCCAGATCGTCCCGTCGGAAAAATTGAAACCGGGTAAGGTTAGAGGCAAAGGCATACGGTTTCCCGAAACAGTCCTGTTCGCGGCAGAATTCCTCAAACAGATCGACCCGATACAGCAGATCCGCCTTATCCGCGCACATCCGTCCCAACACATCCGCACGGGCCAGCATCGCCAGCCAAGCCGTATTCACTTCCAGACTGGCCTGCAACAGCGCCTGTCGCGGGTTTTCTTTCTCCAGTATCCACAACGGTAAGCCATGATAACGGACGAGTTTGGCGATGGCCTCTCGTGTGCCGAAGGGCGTCGGAATGGCATCGTACAGCAAGAGCCTGGCTGTGCGTTCGCCCTTACGGGCATGGTTCCGGGAGGTGATACGGCCGTCGTCTTCCAGCACCGTTGTCGACCGCTTTTCTACGTCGTGCAGCAACGCAGCCGCCCAAAGGATGGCCTGCTCATCAACCGGTAGCGCCTGGTAGGCGGGCAGGTCTACCAGTGCGTCCAGCACCATCTGCGTATGCATGGCTACGTCGCCTTCGGCATGGCAAATCGGGTCTTGCGGAACGCCCGCCATATCGCGCACCCAGTCGAACCGGCGCATCAGGGAAGGCCAATCAGTATGGTCGTTTAGTGTCCAGTTCATACGTCCCTCCTTTCCGATGATAACGGTGCCCGCTGCCAGTGTCGGTCCAATGTTCATCCGTTTGCACATGTCCTTTCCGGACATATTTGAAAACGCGGTGCGGAAATTCGCTGGTCGTATACGCCCCCGCATCCCGCGAAACAACCCCTTCCATCGTGCAGGCCAGTCCCGTTCGGACGTCGAATGACTCGAACCGGCTGGGCTGCCGGGCAAATGCCATCACTTCGTTCTGAACGACGTCCGGCCGTACCGGTGCGTTGGTCCGACCCAGTTCCGGCACTGTCGGGAAGTCGAGTAGTCGGGCATAAAACTTCGTTTCTTCCCACGACAGCCATACCCCATTTTCCCGAACGGCGAAGACAAAGAAATGTTCGTCGATCCGTTTATAGGTGATGGAGTGAATAGCAAACAGATTTTCGCCGAACACCTCCAGCTCGCCGAGATCATAGCGAATCTGCGCCCACCGCTGCCGAATCGCGGTTGTCCAGGGCGACTCGGTTGGGGCCGCGTGCGAACGGGCAAAAACGCCATACTGATTCAGGCAGTTGTTTTCACCGTCCAGTTTTTCGGTATGAATAAGCACTGTAATTTGTTCCAGATCCAAGGCATAATCGGTGTTGATCCGATCGTCGCTGGTGGTACCGGGCGAAAAGGGATAGTGGTACGTTCGCCCGTACTTAGTTGATAAAGCCATTTTTACTAAAATTTGAGTAATACACTAGACACAAGGCCTTCGGGGAGAAGGCTCTTCAACGTTGAGCGGTGTCAATGGGCATTACATGGCTTGTCAATCGGTTCACGGGCGCGTTTGTGATGCGCGGGACAAAGATACGAAAACACCGAAGAGTCGGTTCGCAAAAGCGAGCAGACGGTCATTCTCTCTGTACGGACACACAGTATGGGTATCCGAAAACGACGTCCGGCGCGTCAGTACATGGCTGAGACCGGGACTGCGATACAAGTCCTAGCCAATAAAACTGGCTAAAACGGGTGTTGGCCTGGAACAAGTAAAAACCTCATAAAAACAGTTGGTGATCCCGGGCGGCTTGGGATACCAGATCCGCCTGTTTCTCGAGGACTTTCTGGTAATCAAGCCGTGCTTTCATCAGATGCTTCCGGGATTGATCGAGGCCCAGGAGAATAGTTTGCCTAACCGTCGTGTCAGCTTCCTCCTCCTCCAACCGGTTCATTTTAGCTAGCTGAACCTCTAATTTTTCAATGACCTTTTCGTAGGTCCTGATGACTTGTCGCAACCGTTTCTGAATTTTCTTCAGCACAACCTCCTTCACATTAATGGCATTCATATACGTTTAAGCATAACAAAACTTTGGCAAGCTCTTCAGCCGAAATCCTGCGTAATAGACCAACAATTGAACATAGTTGTTTTGTCCGGGAATACCTTTTCTCGGCAACGGCCTTATTCACCGCAGGTTATAGATGAATAAATACACCGGATGTGCGCTCCACGCTATCCGGCACTCGTACGCACCATGCAGGCCAGTGGATATATGGTCTTCAGATACTCTTTGGCAATAGCCCGAATAGAGGTTGAACTGACGACATTCACAGGCCGACCGGCATGCTCATAGGGCGTTGCCTGATCGGTCAGGCTATCATAAACGCCCTGAGGCACCAACTCCTGGTCTTCGTACCCCCAGAACAAAAAATCGACAGCGTCCAGGAGGTTATCAAACCCCATACTATAGGAGGTCTGTAACTGATTAAAAACGGCAATGAAGCGCATAATGAGAGTCAGTTTTTGAGCGACAGGCAAAAGTAAAGCGCTGGAAACTGGCCACTGTTAAGGAATCATTATGAAACCGGATGCGGGTAAGACCCGAGGAGAGTGCGCTTTAAATCATAACAGTTTGGACACAAACCGATAAAATTAGGGTAACGCCCGAAAGCTTCCTTTGCGGACTTAATCAGGGAATCAGGCGTTGGATGCGCTTACTTCGACTTATTATCAACCGGTCGTCCAACGCCAGGAGCATAAGGTGTGCTTGTCCATGCTTTGCGTTCGTTACGCCTACCTTTTGCGTCTTTGCGTTTAAAATACAATACGATGAAAAACATAATTTTACTCCCTTTGCTCCTGTGCACAGGCAGCTTGTTAGCACAACCCAAATTCAACCGCGAAGGCCACCGGGGCGCACGCGGGCTGATGCCCGAGAACACCGTTGCCGCCATGAAGAAAGCGATGGATCTGGGGGTGAATACCCTCGAACTCGATGTCGTCATCTCGAAAGACAAACAGGTAGTGGTTTCGCACGATACCTACATGTCGTCAGATTATGCGCTTAAGCCGGATGGTACACCCGTTACAGCTGAAGAACAGAAAAAAATTAACCTCTATCAGTTGACCTATGCCGAAATCAAAAAGTTTGACGTCGGTAGTAAGCCGCATCCTCAGTTTGCCCAGCAGCAGAAGTTCAGGGCGTATAAACCGCTGCTTTCCGAACTGATCGACTCGGTGAATACCTACGCCAAAGTAAAGGGGTTACCCATGCCCATGTTCAACATCGAGATCAAGTCGGCACCAGCTGGCGACGGGGTGTCGCATCCCGAAACGAACGAGTTCGTCGATCTGGTAATGGCAGTGCTGAACAAGTACAGGCTGGGCAACCGGCTGATCATTCAATCGTTCGATGTGCGGCCCTTGCAGTTGATTCATAAGCAGTACCCAGACATCTCGCTTTCGTACCTGACAG
Source organism: Spirosoma aerophilum (assembly GCF_054782495.1). Classification (NCBI taxonomy): domain Bacteria; kingdom Pseudomonadati; phylum Bacteroidota; class Cytophagia; order Cytophagales; family Cytophagaceae; genus Spirosoma; species Spirosoma aerophilum. The sequence goes on from NZ_BAAGSJ010000001.1 coordinate 274,842, forward strand.
CCAATGCCAGGTCGCTGGACGAGAACATGGCCTTGCTGGGTTTCAAACCCCATACGTATAGCCCCTATTACAAAACAGTAACCCCCGAAACGGTGAAGGCCTGCCATGAGCAGGGCATAGCGGTAATCCCCTGGACGGTCAACACCAAAGACGAAATAGCCAGCCTGAAGCAGATGGGTGTCGACGGCATCATTTCTGATTACCCTAACCTGTTTTAGGAGTTGGTTTAACGTGAGCAGCCAGGGCCGAATTCCAGAAGAACCAGCCAGGCGTTGTTTACCACTCAGAGCCAGGCACATCAAACCGTGTCGTGGAGTCGGGTTTGAGAACCTGACTCCACGATAAGCCTATTCTACGCTAAATCGTAGTACCTCAAAGTAAAATTATTCATGCTGGCTCGGAAGCCAGTAAACGCAAAAAAAGTCCCGGACAGGCTGTTTTAGCTTTCCGGGACTTTTTTGTACAGCTCACTTTTTTCTGTCCTTCGTCAAACTTAACACACAGAAAGTCCCACAATTTGACTCCTTAAGGCTATTTTACGTTTATTCGTTGCCCTTTATTGACAACAGACGTTTCAAACGCCACAGACAGTTGACCTGGTCTGGCAAAGCTACCCGCTTCTGATCGCCGGTCAGGCGAAGGCATGGCCTTTGGTTAAATTATATCGCTTGTCCTATATTCGTTGGTTAATACTCGTTGATAAATGAAAGTAAGAAAAGCAGTTATTACCGCAGCCGCGCGCGGAGAACGATTATACCCGGTAGCCGATACGATCCAGAAAGCCATGCTCCCGGTCATTGATATTGATGGTTTACACAAACCCGTCATTCAGGCCATTGCTGAAGAGGCTTTTCTGAGTGGCATCGACGAAATCTGCGTCGTTTGTGCTCCCGGTGATGGCGAGCGCTATACGAACGCTTTCACCTCGCTGCGGGATAATCTGGTAAAATCCTACAAAAGTGTTGACTGGGCCCGCGAGGAAGCCGAAAAAATTGACACCCTCATCAGCCGGGTTCAGTTTACGGAACAACAGGAACCGCTGGGCTACGGCCACGCCGTTCACTGCGCCAAAGACTTCGTCAATGACGAACCCTTCCTGCTTTTGCTGGGCGATTACCTTTATGTGTCGAACCTGATGAGCAAACGGTGTGCAGCCCAGCTCATTGAACTGGCCACGCAGGAAAACTGCTCCGTATCGGCGGTGAACCCCACCATCGAGCACCAGATTGGCCGGTATGGTACACTCACCGGCAAGCACGTACCGAATCGAAACGGGGTATATCAAATCGAAAAACTGATCGAAAAACCGTCGCTGAGCGTGGCCGAACTGGAGCTGCAAACACCCGGCCTGCGCGTGGGGTATTACCTCTGTTTCTTCGGCATGCACGTATTTACGCCAACGGTCTTCAGCTTGTTGGAAAAGCAGATAGCACAGAATAGCCGAAACGTTCTGCTGACACCCGCCTTACAGGAGCTGGCCGATACCGAGAAATACCTGGCGCTGGAAGTGAAAGGAAATCGCTATGATCTGAGCGGACGGCAGGGCCTGCTACGAGCGCAAATGGCGCTGGGTCTGGCCGGTGTGGCCCACGACGAAATTCTGACCTCAATGGTCGAACTGCTGGCCGAAGCCAATACCCGAAAGGCGCAACTGGTTTAGTAAGCCCCTTTTTGTGATTCCGACACGTCCAGATAGCTTCATAGAAAAAGCCATATGAATATTTTTATAGAAACGATTACGTCTGCTGATCCCGCTGTCCGTAACCGTTCTTTTTTTGAATTAAGCCGACATTTATCTGCCAACAATCTGCTGAAGGCGTTGCGCGAGCTGGATGACTTCCGGAAGTCGACGCCGAACCTGTACGATAAAGTCAGAGCCATCCTGTTCCTGTATGCTGGGTTTCGTTTTTTCCTGATGGAAACCAACGAAACCCCGGCTATCGGTAAAATCCCCTACGCCGGTTTCGACGATCTGCTGTCGCGCCGGTTCGAACAGGCCATTGCCACCTTTTTGCAGGATCTGGATCGCCAAGGGCCAAACGCTACACTGTTCAGTGCGCTGGCCGACAGCTACCACCAGCTGTCGTTCCAGACGCTGGCCGATCAGGTGCGCAAAAGTGTCCGGTCCAGCAAGGGCAACCAGTGGATGTTCCGCGTGGGGCACCAGAGCGAACATCCGATTCGCATTCACCCGAGTCTGCTGCAACGCCCCGAAGGCTCGCTCTTTTACCCCATTCTGCACGAGCAGACGTCCGTCCGGATGGACCTGACCCATAGCGGCTGGTCGGATATTTTCTTTCTGGGCATGGACTACCCCGAAGGGGCCCGCGTCATCAACATCTCCATTGACCTCGGCGTGTTTGGCCGTGACAAGGACATTCGACCACCCCTGCACTGTTACGTGCGGGTTATTTCGGAGCCGGTGCTGCGCCTGACCAGCGTCGACCTGAACACCACCAAAGACGTTCACGACCTCGCCGACCTGTTCAATTTCGGTAACGACTACCTGAGTCTGGTCAAAGCGGGTGTGATCGCGTCCGGCCTGATTCCACCTTCGTTTGAAGGCACCAACCAGTCGCTGGCCGATATTCTGGCTCGTATTGTAGCCCCCGGCATGGGTATCGAACTGGTCACGAAAGTAAACGACATTCCGAAAGGATCCCGCTTTGCCGTGTCGACCAACCTGCTGGGCTCCATCATCAGTCTGCTGATGCGGGCCACGGGTCAAACCCAAAACCTGGAAGGCGGCCTGCAGGAAAGCGAACGACGGCTGGTAGCCTCCCGCGCTATTCTGGGCGAATGGATTGGCGGCTCGGGCGGTGGCTGGCAGGACTCCGGTGGGGTTTGGCCCGGCATCAAAGCCATTCAGGGCACGTTTGCCCAGGAGGGCGACCCGGAATCCGGTATCAGTCGGGGCACGCTCCTCCCCCGCCACCGCGTGCTGGAAGGAGACGAAGTACACCCCGACATTCAGGAAAAGATCATGAACTCGCTGGTGCTCATGCACGGCGGCATGGCCTCCAACGTGGGTCCGATTCTGGAAATGGTCAGCGAAAAGTACCTGCTTCGGGGCGATAACGAATGGGCCGCCCGCCAGCAAACGAATCAGATCTTCAATAACATTCTGGAGGCTATTCGGGAAGGCGACATCCAAAAACTGGGGCAAAACACAGCCCGCAACTGGGAAGGACCCATCAAAACGATCATCCCCTGGGCCTCAACCTATTTTACCGAACAGATCATCGCCAAAGCGAAGAAGCAGATCGGCGACGACTATTACGGCTTCCTGATGCTCGGCGGCATGTCGGGCGGGGGCATGGGCATGTTTGTGAATCCGGCGCATTACGAGGATTACAAAATGCAGGTGCTGGAGATGCTTCGCAAAACCAAAAACGAGCTGTCCGACTCCCTGCCTTTTGCGATGGAGCCAGTGGTGTACAACTGGAGCATCAACAACAAGGGCACCTGGGCCGACCTGCAACAGGGCAACCAGGCCATGATGCCGGAGCAGTACTACGGCATTCACGTGTCGGAGCTGGTGCGGAAAGACCCAAGTTCGATTCCGTACGTGCGCCGGGCCGAAATCGACTACTTCACCACCTACTGCGACCAGAATAACCTGGCCTACCCATTGCTACGCACCATTGTCAGCAACCTGTTCAAGGTGTCGGACCCCACATCTGGCGGCAACCGGAGTGCCGAGAACGAGAAAGCGGACCGCATCAAGAAAGAGAACGGTTTCGACTACATCCAGCATAACGAAATCCGCGAAGAGCTGCAAAAAGGCCGCATTGGCCTGTCGCGCAACCGCCTGTCGGCGGAGACGACCATCGACGATGTGCTGCCAGGCGATCTGGTTCCGCTGGCCTCGCTGACGTCGTCAACACAAACCGGCGAAGCGGCCATTCGGGCAGGCAAGGTAGGTATTATGAGCCTGGCCGCGGGCGTGGGCAGCCGCTGGACTAAAGGGGCCGGTGTGATCAAAGCCATCAACCCGTTTGTCGAGATCGACGGCGTACACCGGAGCTTCCTGGAAATACACCTGGCCAAAACCCGGAAAGTCGCCGAGCAATACGGCGCGGTCCTTCCGCACCTGGTGGCCACCAGCTACCTGACGCACGAACCCATCCGCAAAAAGCTGGAACAGACGGGCAATTTCGGGTATCCGGGACCCACGTATCTGTCGCCGGGCCGCTCCATCGGGCAGCGGTTTGTGCCGATGGAACGGGACTTACGGTTCTTGTGGGAAGATATGCCGCAGGAAACCCTCGACGAGAACAAGCAGAAAGTGCGGGACGCCGTGCGCCAGTCGATGATTGCCTGGGCCAAGTCGAAAGGCGAAGGCACCGACTATGTCGACAACATTGCCGCCCAGCGGTTTTCGCCCCTCGGCCACTGGTATGAGGTATCGAACCTGCTGCGGAACGGCACGCTGGCCCAGTTGCTGGCCACCTATCCGCAGGTGGAAACGATCATGCTGCACAACATCGACACGCTCGGTGCCGACGTCGACCCGGCCGCGCTGGGATATCATCTCGAATCGGGCAACGCACTCACCTTTGAGGTCGTGCCCCGTCGGATTGAAGACCGTGGGGGTGGACTGGCGCGGGTAAACGGCCAGATTCGTCTGCTGGAAGGCTTGGCGCAGCCCCGCGAAGAGGACGAGCTGAACCTGAGCTATTACAACACGAACACCACCTGGATTCAGGTCGACCCGCTACTCCAGCTCTTCGGCCTCACCCGCGACGATCTGCAAACCGGCGACGAAGCACTGCTGGCCAAAGCCGTGCGAAGTGTGGCGCACCGGATTCCGACCTACGTGACCATCAAGGACGTGAAATACCGCTGGGGCCACGGGCAGGAGGACATTTACCCGGTTGCCCAAATCGAGAAGCTGTGGAGCGACATGTCGGCATTGGCCGATGTGAAGTGCGGCTACATTGAGGTTCCCCGCTACCGGGGCCAGCAAATGAAAGACCCCGCCCAACTGGACTCGTGGGTCACCGACGGCAGCAAAGACCACGTAGCTTCGCTCTGCACCTTTGCGGGGGCGGCTGTTGTGTTGTAACGTATAAAGGATTACGGAGTAAAGGCCACTTGCCGTTGGGTAAGTGGCCTTTTTTTGGGTTTGATGGGGTGTTGCTAATGTGTAGTATGAGAACCTATATGCTTCTACTACTTAGTGAGTTTACGCGGTGAACTATAGTTGGATTACCTATCATTATGAAATATCTTAGCAACAAATAAATCTACTCAACTATTTGTCACTCATAATCAGTGAAAAGCAATTAATTGGTTTCGCATCTTTTGATTTGGTGGTTGTATAGGAAAAGTTAAGAAAAGTAAAACCACATCGCTCGATCGACAAGTCTCTCGCCCCAAAGGTTAAATTTAAGTTTTTATTCCCGGGTCTGGGAATGTTTTTGACAGGCCACTTTTAGGTCATCTTCTAGTTACTGTATTAATATAACCGTTGTATTTTGGTTGATTAAAAAGCGATTTGACCAATTTGATTGACATATTGTAGTTGAGCACTTACTCTTTCTACAACGAGTGATTTATAAAGTTTTAGAAAATTTATTTGTGATTTATGGAAAAACTTTTTTGTGATAAAGTAAGGGTAAATTTTGAATATGCGCAGCATCAACATGACACTTATGAATTTTATGATAATTCAGCTATCGAGAAGTTTGAAAAGGTTAGGAACAAATTAAATGATTGGTTTTCAAGATATCCAGACAGTGCTAAAAAGCAGCTTAAGCGTGACTTTCAGTCTAACTTCGATTCTGCTTTCTTTGAACTTTTTGTACACGAGCTTTTTCTTCAGCAAGGTTTTAGTTTAATTCCACATCCGGCAGTGCCAAATTCGACAAAGAACCCTGACTTTTTAGCAAAGAAAGGTGAAGTGGAAATATATCTAGAAGCAAAAGTAGCTACTGATGAGTCAAATGCAGAACGGGCTATAAAGGCCAAACAGAACGTAATATATGATACTATAAACCAAATAAAATGTCCTGACTATTGGATCAGCGTGAAAGAAATAAATTTCCTATCTAACAAGCAGGCTAAGCTTAGCAGAATAAAACAATCACTACAACATAACATTGATAAATATGGTGATCTTTTTGTTTCTAAAAAAGAAGATACTTACTTCGACCGACAAGAAAAATGCATAACTTACAAAGATGAAAATATAGAAATAGCCATATCATTGTGGCCATGTTCCGTAGAGAAGAGTCGACCTATTGGATCATACCTTGGTGACAGTTTTATGGGTGGTTGTGAAGAATCAATAAGAAATGCCATAAAAGCGAAAGGCTACCGATATGGTACTCTTAACAAACCTTACATAGTTTGTATAAATTCTTTAAGTTATAAACATACATATACAGAAGATGTTTACGATGCTTTGTTTGGTCGCGAAAGAGTTAAATCGTTTGTGGATTTAAATAACCTCAATCAAGAATTTAAATCCAGCAGTGATGGGATCTTCGATGAATCTTTTAAGCATTCCTATTCTTCAGTTTCAGGAGTGTTTATAACGCGAGTATTTCCATCTAACATGCATGTAGCTGATCATTGGCTAATTAAGCATCCATTTTCATCCAATGCATTAGACTTTAATAACTTGGATCTAAGTTTCGCCCATGTAAATGGAAACAAGATTGAAGAAGTATCTAAAATGGTAATAGCCGATATTATGAAGTAGGCATTTTTCGAGTGACAAAATGCATGCAGAAAGGTCAGTGCAAAGGTTCAACGTTAATGCGCGTCTTAGCATTTTGCCTACGGCTTCTTTCCACACTATCGCCAATCTACGAAGTGAGGAAAGTGAAATCATTGATACTCAAATGACCGCACCGGCGGAACGGTTTATAAACATAGAGTTATCTAAATTTGATAAGCAGCTAACTGAAATTGCGACGGACTTAGAAAAACTGGTTTACACCATGAAGACGCTTCATACAACCGAACCCACTTAGTACCCAGCTTTCTGGGATGAGGAATGGCTTAAGCGAGCTATTGATGAGTTGGACACGCGGAAGATGATCCCAGAAGAGCGTGCGTATTTTGCCCGTGTGACAGCAGCGAATGCTGAAGCAGTCAAGGCTGAGAGGCAGAAGATTGAAGATGCGCGGAAGCGGGAGCAAGAAAAATTTGTAAAATTCCTTTTAAAGGACACGGACCGCACGATGCAACAAATTGCCGATATAGCAGAGGTTTCGGTTGACTTAGTGCTTGAAGTTCAACAAAGACATTCGGCTGATAAATAGCTACTTCTTGACCTTGACATAGTTAGGCTTCCAGCTATAGCAGCGCATTTCAAAGTCAACATTTGTAGTCCAAGCACCACCTTCTTATGGAACTTAATAATAGCAAAGCACCTATCGTGCGGATTGACCCCGCCCTGGAGCAGTATAATGACAAAGTGCTCTTCCCAGAGAAACTGGCCAAGGCCAATGAAATGCTGAAAACGGTAAAGCTTCCAATTAGGAAACGGAGGGCCAATTAAACGTCAGTTTCTCTGCGACGGACAGCGGGTTTTAAAAGCAACCTCGACAGTCAACAATCACCCATTCTGACGTTGAGTACGAGTCCAACAAGTGCTTCCACTTTCAAACTCCACAAAACAAGTTGTCCGTCTTATGTGAGCATGTTGGGGCATCCATTTCCATTCCTTTCCTAACAGAGTCAAGTCCCCCCAGTCCCCCCTCAAACTCCTACCTAAGCAAGGAGAATTCCTAATAGATAACCTTTTTAGCGCAGGTAAACTCAACCCTGCCAAGCAACACACGTCATGAGACTGTTAGTCGCTTTTCTCTTTGTCTATTTTCCTATCATTGCATCAGCTCAATCCGTTAAAACGGCTAACCCCGACAGTATTCGATTTAACACGCAGGATATCACTCATTTCTGGTCGGCTTACGATCAATTGTCAAACGCGACGAGTCACGCGGACAGTTTACGGGTGATCGACAATCAGTATCTGGGCAAAGCCAGTAATGGACTTGCCCTGTATCGGGAACTGTCCGGCTCGAACGCGAAAAGTTTTCTTGACGTCATCCGCAAACACCCCAATCTGTTACGATCAATACGGGCCAATACACTCACCATTCCCAGGCAGAAGGAGACGGTCGTAAAAGGCGCGCGAAAACTGAAGGCGATCTACCCGTCCAGTGTTTTTCCCGAGTTGTATTTCTGCATCGGCAAGTTTGAGGTGGCAGGCAGTCGAACGAATGATATTTTATACATCGGTGCTGAACTTACCAGTTTGGCCAACGACTCCCCGCGCGACGAAATAGCGAATCCATACATCAAAGCAGCCGCCGGTACCGTTGATAAACTGGACGCGGTATGTTTGCACGAGATTACTCATTTCCAACAGAAGCTGGCTCCTAAAACCAATATGGACCTGGCATTGATCGAAGGGGGCGCTGAGTTTATCACGCATTATTTAAGTGGTGAATCGACCATGCAATCCGTATTCGACCAGATGACGCCAACGCTGGAAAAGGCGATTCAGGCGGAGTTTGCCCTTCAGGCGAACAAACCCATTGACACGAAATGGTTTTTAGCCCTGGGCGACGACAAACTGAAACGTCCGGGTATGTTGGGGTATGTGATCGGCTTTCGTATTTGTGAGCGCTACCTCAAAAAGGCCATAGACAAACCTGAAGCGCTGAGGAATATCATCACGTTGAGTAATCCGCAAAGCATCCTTAAAGAGAGCGGGTATTGAGCGGCTTTTGCTCGGTACAGGCTCCATGCATGAACCACATTAGCCCGAACAGCCATGAGTCAGCCCGATAAATCAACCCCTTTTGATGACTGTTGCCAGCAATACCTGATGTGGATCACCGGCTATCAGTCGCCCCGGTATCCAGAGTCGGTGTATTTGATCTGGTATACGGATACCGATGAGGATCATACGGATCGGCTGCTAACCTACCCGTCGGGCGACATGATAGCCATCGATTCATTGCCCGACATGATTCGTATCCTGGAGCAGGAATATCCTTCCCTGACCCCGGCCGATCGGTTACCTCACTGGCTGGCGAGTGTCCGGGATATGGAACCGGTCGTTGATGTTCATTATGACCTTTCGTACCTCCTCACCGCTATAGCCAATCAAAACTATAGTGTACCGACGCTGAATGGCCTGACCCTGTGGATCAATGTATTCGGTGATTTCGTCTACCAGGATGAGCGAAACAGCTATCTGGACGTCTACCACCAGGATGAAACCTTACGAAAAGTCTGGGATTACTATTACGATACCGTCTTCTGGCCTAAGATGAGTGATACGAATCTGTTCAAGCTCTCGAACAGACCTCCTCTGGACGTCGACCCTCATTTGTTAGCCGAAAGACTTACGGCATCAATGGAAGCCTTTGAGGCCCGCATCCACCTGGTGAAAGCCGTTCCGGGAGACGTTCAGCCGAAGTAGAAAGCCATCCATTGACCCGGCTTTCGCAACGATTCCGGGCAGATATAACCCTGGGTAAGTCCCTGCTTCGGGAGGATAACCGCTCAGACATAATCAGATCCGGTGTGCGCTGTGTCGGCTGATGCGATCGTGTCGATTACTCTTGCAAAAAACCTTAACTAACTAATAACTAGACCACTAGCACCCGTAACTACGAAACGCTTCTCGGGCGATACCTGAGGCTGCCGTACAAATTTGATTAATGAGGTATATTATTGAATATAATATAGAATTTTACATAAAACTCAAAATTATATATTGACTTTTATATTTAATAAGAAATTAATTTTTACGTTTACATACATAAGCCAAAAATAATAAAAGAACACACACTTTTAATCAATCCTGTTGATCGACTCCACTTTTGAGCGTTCAGTAAATTTTTCATTTAGGTGATTGTCTCTGATAACTACCTAAATCCAGGCTCAGCAAGGCGTTTGAACCTGTGTAGGTCATTCTTAGAATAGAATACCGACACGGTTCACCTATATCATTCCGCACAAGTAACGTCAATTATCCTCACGGGCTGCCAAAGCGACCCGCGTGACCTTGTATTGCCCTTAAAAAGCCCTCTGTATATCCAGTTCAAATTTCTTCTAACAAACGATCCTCAATAAGCTCCCGTCTACCTATGAAAAAAGTACGTATACGTTTACTCTTTCTCTTCCTTTTTTGTGTGTCGGCACCGATGTTTGGCCAGACACGCGTCATAAAAGGCATCATCACGTCGGGCGACGACCGGGCACCGCTTCCCGGCGTAAACGTGGTCCTGAAAGGGACGTCGGTGGGTACCTCCACCAATGCCGAAGGTGCCTACACGTTTACATTACCGGCAACGGCTCCTAAAAATGCCGCGCTGGTCTTTTCCTTCATCGGCACCGTTACGCAGGAGGTGCTGATTGGCAACCAGAGTACCATTTCGGTTAACCTCAAACAGGATGCCACCTCGCTGGATGAGATCATCGTGAGCGCCCTGGGTTTCAAGGAAAACGCCGACAAACGGGGCGCTACGGCCTCGAAGATCGAAGCCAAAGATATTGTCCGGTCGGGCGAAACGGGGGTGATCAACGGGATGTCGGGAAAAGCAGCCGGTGTCCAGATCACCAAATCGGCCGGTGACCCCGGTGCGGGCTCCTACATCCAGATTCGGGGGCAAAACACCATCACCGGCTCCACCCAGCCGCTGGTCATTGTGGATGGTATTCCTATTAGTAACTCCACGCTGGGCGATGGGTCGGCTGGTGTGACCCAGCAGTCTCGTCTGAACGATATCAACCCCGAAGACATTGCCTCCATGCAGATTCTGAAAGGGGCCTCGGCAGCGGCTTTGTGGGGGTCGAGGGCCGCCAACGGCGTTATCGTGATCACCACCAAGAAAGGGGCCAACAGCGACAAGGTCAATATCTCCTTCAGCAGTACGGTTTCGTTCGATACGCCCAACCTGCTGCACCCCCTGCAAAGCAATTACGGCCAGGGATCGGAAGGGGTTTACAACCCAACCGTGGCCAATTCGTGGGGCGACAAAATTGCCAATCGGGTCGGGGGCGACGATATCGTAAACATGAACGGCGCGCGCTTTGAGTCCTACACCGGAAAGACCTACTACCCGATCCTGACTAAAAACTCGCAGCAGACCTTCAACGATGAACGGAAAAATGCGGTTTTCAGAACCGGTACCTACATCGACAACAACCTGTCGATCAGTGGCGGCAACGATAAAGGGAACTTCTACCTGAGCGTTGGCGATCTGCGCCAGAAAGGAATCATCAATGGCCAGAGCGACTATAACCGGACAACGCTGCGGTTCAACTCCGAGCGTCGCTTCAACGACATCATCAAATCGTCGACCAACGCGACGTACGCCCGCACCACCTCAAACCGGATTCAGCGCAGCAACAGCGTGAATGGTCTTTACATCGGCTATCTCCGCTCGGCCCCCGATTTCGACAGCCGCGACTACAAAGGAAATTACTTCGCTTCACCCACGGCCAGCGCGATCCCAAACCGGCAGCGGGCCTATCGCAACTACCTGGGTGCTCTGGCCAACCCGATCTATAACGACCCGCTGTGGGCCATCAACGAGTTGACGAACTTCTCTGAGGTCGATCGCTTCATTATGAGTTCGGAGTTGCTCATCACACCCGCCAGCTGGTTCGATATTACGGCTCGTGCCGGTATCGACGCCAACACCGATCACCGCATTACCAATTTCCCGGTCAACTCGGCAATCAACAGCGGGCTGGGAAGTTTCGAGGAAGCGATCTATAAGGAGTCGGAAATGAACGGCGACATTATTGGCCGTGTATTCAAGGACTTTGGCAAGAACATTACCACCACCCTGATTGCCGGCTTCAACCTGAACGACCGTAAGTACCTCAACCTGGGCGGTACGATGAACACCTTTATCATCCCCGATGCACCCGCCAACTTCGGCAACTCGCTGGTAGCCAACGATGCGCCCTACCGGACAACCACGCACCGCCGGATGGCCCGTCTCTATTCGACCCTGAATGTGGGCCTCTTTAACCAGTTGTACGTCAACGCGTCCGTTGCCGCCGAATCCGGCTCTACCTTCGGCAGCCAGACGAAATCGACGTTCTATTACCCATCGGCCGATGTGGCCTGGCAGTTTACGCAGCTGCCTATGTTTAACGACAATCCAGTGCTGTCGTTTGGTAAACTACGGGCGTCGTATGGTACCGTGGGGGTTCAGCCGGATGCCTACCGAAATGCCACGACCTACGTAAACGCGTCCTTCAGTAGCTGGGCCAATCCGCTGAGTGGGTCGGGCTACGGCAACGGGGCGTATGTTCGCAGCAGCACCCAGGGCGACCCGTTTCTACAACCCGAACGGAAAACGGAATATGAAGTCGGGGCTGACCTGCGCTTTCTGAACAACCGCTTAACTACCGGCTTCACGTATTACGCCAACGAGATCACCAATCTGCTCCTGAACGTAGCAGCCGCCGGGTCAACGGGCTTCACCTCCAAATACACCAACGCCGGTACGATGACCAACAAAGGCTGGGAAGTCGAACTGAATTACAACCTCCTGAACAAGAAAGGCTTTACCTGGAATATTTTTGGCAATCTGAGCCGAAATATCAACCGCGTGACTAACCTGGCGGGTACCGACATCATTACGCTGGGGGGATTCAGCAGTACCGCCAGTACCGTAGCTAAAGTAGGCTACGCCATGTCGTCACTCTATGGAGGTACTTTTTTGCGGACAGAATCAGGCGCGCTGCAGCTGAATGCCAACGGCTTCCCGCAGGTGGCTCCGCAGTTTGGCGTTGTGGGTGATCCCAACCCGGACTATCGCGGTGGTTTCGGTACGAACCTGTCTTATAAGAAAATCTCGCTGAACGTACTATTCGAGACCTTCCAGGGGGGTGATTTCTACAACGGTACCCGAGGGGTGCTCTACAACTTCGGTACTCATGCCGACGTGGGCAACGAAGTAACTCTGACGAAAGACCTGAAAAACTACGCGGGTAAAACCATTGCTGCCGGAAGCACCGTTCGGGGCAATATCCAGGATTTTGGAGCCGGTCCGGTGCTGCTCGATCAGTCGTATTACACCTCCATTGGTGGCGGTTTCAGCACGCTGGTGGAGCAGTTCATTACGGATGCCAGCTGGACCCGCATACGCGAGATCTCACTCGGCTATTCGATCAGCTCGCCCAAGTTCCGGCAGAAATCCAAATTACAGTCGATTGATATAACGGTAACGGGGCGCAACCCGGTTCTGTGGACCAAGATGGTGGGTGTCGATCCCGAAACGGCCCTGAACGGCGCCAGCAACTCACGGGGGCAGGACTACTTCAACAGCCCCAACACCAAATCTCTGCTGTTCAGTGTAAAAATCAATTACTAATTACATGGATCGTGAATAACCGCCATGTATCGGAGTCTTCATTAGCCACGATCCATTATTCATTTAAATCGTATGAAACGCCTACATAGATCAGTTTTTGCCCTTGTCGCCGGTCTCCAGTTCATCGCCTGTTCGTCCATTGTCGAGAACCTGAACGTTGACCCGAATAACCCGACTAACTCAACCGCCAGCCTGTTACTGACGGGTACCGAACTGGCCAACATGGCTACACAGGAAGGTATGGCCAGCCGCCTGACCACGATCTGGGATGGGTACGCGTCCGGCTCTGACCGGCAATGGCTGGATTACTACAATTATAACGTCACGTCCGGCGTTTACGATGCCGACTGGAACCTGGTGTTTCAGGCCACCAACGCCAACGCGCTGCTCACCATTGAGAAGGCGTCTGCCCTCGGGAACCGTAAAATGGTTGCCATCGCCAAAATTCTACGGGCCAATTCACTGGCTACGGGTACGCAGCTGTGGGGCGACATTCCCTTCGATCAGGCCGGTGATATCGTTAAATACCCCAACCCGGCCTTCGAAGCCCAGGCTACGGTATATACCAAACTGCTGGCCTCACTGGACGACGCCATTACGGATCTGAAATCCGGGGTAGGCACCGTTACGACGGAGGATATTCACTTTGGTGGCGATGCCACGAAATGGACGCAGGTAGCCTATACGCTGAAAGCCCGTTTGTTAACCGATCTGAAGCAATACGATGCCGCGTATACAGCGGCCCAGACGGGTGTCAGTGTGTTTGCCAACTCACTTTATGCTCCCCACGGCAACACGGCCAGTGTCAACCAGAATTCGTATTTCTCCTTTCTGGCCGCAACCCGTACCGGCGACATCAATGCCGTTGGCGCGTATAACGTCGGCCTGCTGAACCCGGCCAGTACCCGAAACCGGAACAACGCCAAAACCATCGAGACGGCCCGTTTCAGGTTCTATTACCTCGAGAATGGGGTGAATACGCCCGGCAAGATCGAGCCCAATACGACGGCTTCGGCTGGTTTCTTCGCGCAAAGTGCCAGCTTCCCGCTCGTTACTTACCAGGAAAACATCCTGACACTGGCTGAATCGGCCATCCGTTCGGGGAAGGGCTTCACAACGGCGCTGGGCCACCTGAATGCGTACCGGGCCTGGCTGAATACAGGCGGCAACATCAGTTCGACCTACCTGACGGCAGGTTCGTATAAATATGAGCCGTATGCAGCGGCTGATTTTGCGGCTGGCGGCATCGAAAACGCAGATGGTATTAGTGCCGACAACGCCCTGCTGCGGGAAATCCTGCAGGAGCGCTATGTTTCGTTCTACGGGCAGCACATTGGCTGGGACGACGAGCGCCGGACCCGGAGCGAAGCAGTCGGCATCAAGCTAACGCCCAACAGCGGCAACCAACTCCCCTGGCGCTTCATTTACCCACAAAATGAACTCAATTCAAATCCCAATGCCCCCAAACCCGTACCGGCCACGTTTGACGCCCTGGCTATCTACAAGTAGTTTGGTGTCGTACCGTCCGGGCGGGTAACGTTTTACCATTATACCCTATGGGGACGGTTCGACGCCTTGATGATCGGCCTGATAAAAAAAGCTCTTCCGTGTCTGGAAGAGCTTTTTTTATATAAGCTATACCTGATATAATTTATCAGTAAGTATATATATATGTCTTTTTGATATTATAAAGAATTTTATCAATTTCACCCCTGGTTGTAAAAACCCTTTTTGTTGTTGTCAACGCCACCTTTTACCAAGCACCGCACAGTGATGAGATTGTCCTTTCTCTATCTTTTTTTCCTAACCCTAGGCAATACATTTGGACAGACAATAGACCTGAAACTCGATTTTTCCTGTAAAGAAACAACGGCAGGCTTCCAATCGGTCAAAGTCATTGATAACCGCAGCCAGAACCAGCTTATTGGTCTTGTTCAGAGTGGGTCCTTTAACAAGTCAAGGGAAATTGTCTGCGGAAACCTTGCCGACAGCCTAGCAACCTATTTTACGGATTCAACGAATGGGGCACAGAAGACCACCTTGATACTGATGCTCAACGAACTGTTTCTCAATGAGATACACGGCACAAGCACTGAAACAGGCCGATTCCGGTTGGCTTTGCGATTCTTTACAATGAAAGCCCCCGATCAATTCACGGAGTTGATAACAATAGACACCACCTATACGACTACCGGAGTAGATGTAACAAAAAAATTACTGCGCTCCGTTAGCAGCCAATTCTGTCTTCTTTCGCAACAGGTCGCCCAATTAGCCAGGAAGCAGGAGCCATCCGACCTCATACGTTATAGCTTTCAGGATCTGCTGGTTCTCGACAGCCTGGAGAAACTGAAACTACCGATGTATAGCGCCAGCCAGGCGCGGGCAGGTATCTATCGGAATTATACACAGTTTAAAATGAATGAACCTGAGACAGGTAGCGAACTGGAGTTCGAAGAGCGGAAAAACGAAATACGAGTGTATGCCTTCGACGAAAAACGTAAAAAGAAAACCAGATTATTACCAGACGGTCTATTCGCCGTTTCAGATGGGACGACGTTATTGAGGGCTACGGGGCTGGGGTTCTTTAAGATGAGCAAAGAAGGCTCGGACTTCTATTATTGGCGGCCACGTCCCAATTATGCGGGCACAGGGTCTACACCAATTTTAGCGGGTATCATGTTTGGTGCCGTAGGGGGTCTGGCAGCGGGAGCGTTACAATCAACATCGAAAGAAAACAACCAGTGGCTTTTGCAGAAAGTGAATTACCGGAAGGGTAACTCGGTCCCCGTTTCCTGGGTAAATGGCAAGCCAAAATAGCGTTTATACAGTCAGGGGTTTTCATATGCCATATGGTAACCACATGACGCCTGAAAACCCCTTCCCGCAAAAGCCTCGATACGTTGGAAACGTCTATACCCTGTTAGGGCGTAACGCCCATTGGGGCGTATTCTTTCATGGTTTCCAGCGGGGTTGCCTGTACTTTTTTGTAGTACTCGGACCACTGCCTGCTAAAGAACTGGTTCACCTTCGTGATGGTCTGCTTACTCAGCATTTCGGCCTGATCGACCAGCTGCGATTCGGTTTTGGTGGGCATTTCGGTTCGGCGGTTGATGTACGAACCGGCTTCCTGAATCTTGAACATGGGCGTCAGCATGTATACGCTGCCCAATCCCTGCCGCTCCGTTCGCTTGCCCACCACCTCTTCACGGGCTTTCTTCAGCGAATCCTGTATCGAGAGGGTTAGTTTACGCAGTTCATCATACTCAGTGCCTTTCTTCTCTTTCAGCCGCGATTTTACCCCTTCGGCCGCATCATTCGCTTCCTGAATTCGTTTGGTCACCTCGGTCAGCTGGCGAATGTTTTTGTTCAGTCGCTCCTGCAACGCTTTGCGGGCCAGGGCAGCCTCTTTGTCGAAAGGTACGCGTGGATCGGGGTCGACCGTCAGGAAGGTCGAATCGCTGGCACCGGCATAGGCCACAACAACTTTATAGCGGCCCGGCATGACGGGGTTGCCCGTTGGCTCGCCCGTACCCCGCCGCCCTCCGCCCGCGCTGGGCATCGGAATGGGCGTATCGGTCAAATTCCAGTTGATTCGTTGAACGCCCAAAGCCGTATCGGGAGCCTGCTTCAACGTCCGCACCAGCTTGTTGGCTTCGTCATAGATGCGCACAAACACCGAATCGGCTTTTGGTCGGCCAGCAGTGGCGCTGGTCGTTGCGGCCACAGGGGCCGAGGCAACCAGACTTGACTCATCCGGTTTGGTAACCGATGTGGGCTTCTTCGCCTTTTTATCAGCCGCAACCGACTCCGCTGGTTTTGGTGTTACCATTTTTCCTTTCGGTTTCAGGTAGATAGGCAACGTAGCCCCGGCCGGGCGGTTGGGGGTCTGAAACAGGTCTTCCGCATCTTTTCCGTAGCCTTGCGGGCCCCGATATACGGCCAGATAAGCTGTAGACGGTTCAAAAGCTGCCAGCGGCTGATCCAGGATTTTACCATTCGTAGCAGCCAGTTTACGCAGTGGCCGAATGTTATCGAGCACATAAATCGACCGCCCGAACGTTGCGATGACCAGGTCGGCTTCGCGCTCCTGAATGGCTAAGTCCATCGTTGGGGTAGCGGCAGGCATGCCGTTATCCCACTGCGCCCAGGTTTTCCCTTCGTCGATACTCGCCCAAAGTCCATGCTCGGTACCGGCAAACATCAGGCGCGGCTCCACGGGGTCCTGGATAAAACAAAGGGCGTAGCCTTTAGCCTCTTTTTCGCTCATGATGCGCGTCCAGGTCTGGCCAAAATCGGTGGTTCGGTAGATGTACGGGGCCATATCGGTCCCCATCCTATACGAGTTCGAAACGACGAAGGCTTCTCCGGCTTTGTAGCGAGAGGCCGTAATCTGGGCAATCCAGGCTTCTTTGGGCAGGCCGGGAATTTTGGGGCTCAGGTTCGTCCAGGTTTTCCCACCATCTTTGGTGAGCTGCACGTTTCCGTCGTCTGTGCCTACCCAGATAACCCCCTTCTGGAGCGAACTGGGGGCAATGGTCAGAATGGAGTTGTGGTTTTCGGCCTGGGTAGCGTCGATGGTGAGGCCACCGCTGTCGTCCTGTTTCTGGTGCGCCGGATCGTTGAGCGTGAGGTCAGGCGAAATGGTTTCCCAGCTCAGGCCTTTGTCGGGCGACTTGTGCAGAAACTGGCTACCGCCGTAAAAGGTCTTTTTGTCGAACGGATCCTGCGCAAAACCGGCGTTCCAGTTGAACCGAAGCCGGGTGTTGAGGTCGCCGACAATGGGCTTAACGAAAGATGAACCACCCGTAAGCTTGTCGTAATGAATCACATTCCCCCCCTGCGACATGCAGTAGCCGTAGCGTGAATCTTCGGGGTCGGGGATCACATCGAACCCATCGGCCAGGTTCAACGCCAGCCAGTGACTATTCCGAATGCCGCCCGTATGAAAGGTATAGGCAGGCCCCATCCAGGAGCCGTTGTCCTGTAAGCCACCATATACATTATACGGCACTTCATTGTCGACATTAACGTGGTAAAACTGTCCGACGGGAATGGCTTCGGGGTTTGTCCACGACTTGCCGTGGTCGCGGCTGATGGCCAGTCCGCCGTCGTTGCCTTCAATGATAAAGTTCGGGTTGGTGGGATGAATCCAGAAGGCATGGTGGTCGGAGTGCACCTGATCCGGGGTGGCTAGTGCTTTGAAGGTTTTCCCGCCATCTTCACTGACCGACAGCGGGGCACTCAGTTTGTAGATACGGGTTTCAACTTTGGGGTCTACGTAAATCTCGTTGTAGTAGAACGGACGATCGACCACCACCGCCGGGTCGTCGGTAATCAGGGTCCACTTCTCGCCCCCATCGTCGGAGCGGTAGAAGGCGTTTTTCGTGGCTTCGACCAGTGCGTAAATTTTGTTCGGTGAACTGCGGCTGATGGCGAGTCCCAACCGGCCAAAATCTCCTTTGGGCAGCCCGTCGGCTTCGCCTTTTTTCTTCCAGGTCTTGCCACCATCATACGTGATGAACAGCCCCGAACCCGGCCCGCCGGAGGTGAAATCCCAGGGCGTACGGCGGTGCTGCCACATGGCCACCACAAGCTTAGCCGGGTTGGTGGGGTCCATCACCATTTCGGCTACCCCCGATTTTTCGTTGGTGTACAGAATCCGCTCCCAGGTTTGGCCGCCGTTGGTGGTTTTGAACACGCCCCGCTCCGGGTGTTCGCCAAAGGGAAAGCCAATTACCCCGGCATAGACCACGTCCGGATTCAGCGGGTCGATGATGATCCGGTGGATGTTAAACGTTTTCTCCAGCCCCATCGACTTCCAGGTCAGCCCCCCGTCGATGGTCTTGAAGATACCGCCACCCATGTTGACGGAGTTTCGGGGATTGCCTTCGCCGGTACCAACCCAAACAACATTGGGGTTACTTTGCTGAATGGCAATGGAGCCGATATTGATGGTCGGCTGGTCGTCGAATACCGGCTTCCAGGTGCCCCCGGCATTTTCACTTTTCCAGACCCCGCCCGATGCCGATCCAACATAGATCATCTCTGGATTGCTCACGACGGCGTCGATGGCCGTAATGCGTCCGCCCATAACGGCGGGGCCCAGACTGCGAACGCTCATCTGTTTAAATACAGCCGGTTGCAGGGTCTGAGCACCAGCACCGAGTTTAGTTAACCATAGACATACCAGTAACAAGGGTAGCTTTCGATTCATCAGCATACAGATTTTATCAGGATTAGAAGAGAGAATGAACAGGCGCAATAGATACCAGACGCTGTATCGACAGAAAGTCAATATATTATTTCACTAGGTTATAAATATAAAATTTAATAATTTGACTTTGATGAAATATTCAAAATAAAATATATATTTATTAAATTTATCTAAAATATTATAAGGCTATTAATAGTAAGGGAAGATAATATTTTGATAATTGTTGTATCAAGCACTTTACCTGAGCTGTTTTGTAGGACTTTATTTAGTGAATTGGGTAATTATAGTTTGAGAACATGACCCCGTAATAAGCCGTAACCCCCCGATGGCTCCATCGGGGGGTTACAATAAACAACGTACCTGATCACCAATACAACAGCCCTTACCTCAATTGACCGACCGAGCCCGGTCTTCGGGTCGGATGCCCCAGGTGGTGCTGGGTTTACTGTCCATTTCGATAGTCAACGTGCCACCGTTCAGGATGGTCTGGTGCAGCAGATAAGCTTTCGTATATGGATTGCCGTTCAGAAGAATGCGCTTGATATATCGGTTCGTCGCGCTGTTATTGACCGTTTTGATTTGAAACGATTTGCCGTTTTCCAGATTAAGCGTCAGCTCGTCGAATACCGGACTGCCAAACACGTAAGCTCCATTGGCCGGGTTGACCGGGTAGAAGCCCATAGCTGACAGCACATACCAGGCCGACATCTGCCCCACATCTTCATTGCCAATCAGGCCGTCGGGTCGGGTGGTGTACAGGCTATCGAGAATATACCGCACCTTATCCGCCGTTTTCCAGGGCTGGCCCACGTAGCCATAAAGGTAGGTGATGTGGTGGCTTGGCTCGTTGCCGTGTGCGTACTGCCCGATCAGACCGGTGATGTCGTTGGAGGCTTCGCTGCCCATATCGCCGTGAACCACGAACAGGGAATCCAGCTTCTGCGTGAACGCTTTCTCGCCCGCGAACAGCGAGATCAGCCCTTCTACATCGTGCGGCACCAGCCAGGTGTATTGCCAGCTGTTGCCTTCGGCAAAATCGTCTTTCATATGTCGCGAGACCAGCGGGCTGAAGGGCGTCCGGCGTTCGTTGTCCGACACACGGCCGCGCATGAACCGGATTTGCGGATCGAAATACTGCTGGTAGGCTTTGGCCCGCTGGCTGAAATAGGCATAATCGGCCTCTTTCCCCAGTTTCTTGGCTACCTGCGCAATGGCCCAGTCGTCGATGGCGTATTCGAGCCCGCGGGCCACGCTCTCCACCAGCGTATCGGCGGGGATATAGCCTTTCGACTTCAAAAATTTCAGCCCCCGCTCGTCCAGCATGGCGCTTGCCTTCATGGCGTTAAAAGCGCGGTTGACATCAATACCGGCAATGCCTTTCAGGCAGGCATCGGCCACAACGGGCATGGCGCTGTTGCCGGGCATGGTGTTCGTTTCGTTGCCCACCAGATGCCAGACGGGCAGCTTCCCCTGCTGATCGAAGATGGCGAGCATGGAGTTGATCATGTCTGCCACCCGCCGGGGCTGCGTCAGCGTAAACAGCGGATGCGCACTCCGGTAGGTATCCCAGAGCGAAAACGTGGTCATGTTGTTAAACGCAGCTTTCGGATACACCTGCTTGTCGGCACCCCGATAATCGCCATTGTGGTCGTTGAACAGTGAAGGAGCCACCTGCGTATGAAACAGGGCGGTATAAAAAATCTTCAGCCGGTTCTGGTCCTTCGTTTTAACCGAAATTTTGCTCAGCTCCCTATCCCAGGCAGCATCGGCAGCCTGCGCCACTTTGGCAAAATTCCAATGGGGCAGTTCGGCCCGAATGTTAGCCAGCGCATTCACGGAGCTAACCGGCGAAATACCGACTTTCACCAGCACCTTTTCGTTGGCCTGGGTCGCAAAACTCACTACGCCCTTCACCCGATTGCTCTTTACGGATGTACCCGTTGCCGGTGTCTGGTCGGTATAAAGTGCCAGCTGCTGAATCGGTTTGGCGAAGATAATGGCGAAATAGAGCCGCTGATCGGAAGCCCACCCTTTCGAAAAACGGTAGCCGACGAGGGTCGAGTCGTTCAGTTTTTCCAGATACGTTTCGGTAGGTCTATCGCCTACACCTTCGCCCAGATCGATCACAACATGGGCGTCGCTGGATTTAGGGAACGTGTACTGATGCAGCCCCACCCGCTCGGTCGCTGTCAAGGCCACGTCGATGTTGTAGCGCTGTAGCTTCACGGCGTAGTAGCCCGGACGAGCCGTTTCCTGCGCATGCGAAAAACGCGATGCGTAACCGCTCCGGCTGTCTTT
This sequence comes from Spirosoma aerophilum, assembly GCF_054782495.1. Taxonomy (NCBI): domain Bacteria; kingdom Pseudomonadati; phylum Bacteroidota; class Cytophagia; order Cytophagales; family Cytophagaceae; genus Spirosoma; species Spirosoma aerophilum. Next base: position 296,718 of record NZ_BAAGSJ010000001.1, read on the forward strand.
ACTGGTGCCCCGGATGAGCTTTACCGCTCCGGTTGTCGGCATGATCTGCACATCGCCCAGATCGCCGATGCCCGTGCCGTTGAGGTGCGTGTGGGCAAACCCGACAATCAGCGAATCGGAATAATGGTAGCCCGAACACCAGTCCCACCCCTGCGACATTTGGGTAGGCCCCAGCTGAACGGCCCCAAACGGCACATTGGCGCCCATGAACACGTGGCCGTGAAAGCCGGTCCCAATAAATGGGTCGACATAACGGGTCAGGCCGGTTGGCGCTTTAGGAACGGCAGTCGACTGACTTTTACCGTCTGGTGGCAGCAATAACCCAACGGCGAGGCTTAACGCAGAAAGGTAGTTGACGGTTGACTGCAAAGAAGATAAACGCATAAAGTAGCAAAAATTGGCGTTGTCGCCGGTCGATATCGTAACGTAAATGATACTTATGATGGTACTAGTTTCTCGATGGTGTCGGGTTTGTGCCGTAATGTCGGACTCGTGCCGTGGTGGCGGGTTCTTAAACCCGCCACCATGAGGTTTTGAGAAACCTCGCTTGTCAGGTTTAAGAACCTGACATCACGCATCACGGCACTATAACCAAGCTCCAGCTTGGCCCAGACATACAGTGGTGTCAATGCCCCAGCCAGTCGGCGGGTATGGGTTGGGGTTCACCACCCTCGCGGCTGTAGAACAGCTTCAGGGTGTAGCCGCCACCCGCTTCGATAAAATCAAGGGCGAAGGGGTGGGTGCCCTGCTTCAGCGCCACCTGCCCGCTTTTTTCGATCGGGCCGTGGTTGCCGTCGTTGTCGATCACCGTCCGGTTGGCAATGGTCAATACCCCTCCATCGTCGGCAACCAGAAAAAAGCTGTAAACACCCGTCGTTGGAACGGTCAGATAACCCCGAAATCGAACCCCGAAACTACCCGCTGTAGCCGTTTCCGGCACGTTCACCTGATTTACCACAACCGAATCGGACGCCGTTGCCCGGTTCATGGCCGCTACGTTTTTGAATTGCCCTTTCACATACGTACTCATCAAGCCGGATTTGACAGACGATGTCGGCACCGGCTCGGCCAGGGATTGTTGACGATACCGAAGCGTGTAGACGTCGCCCTGCAAGCCGCTGTTCGTGAAAGCCGCCAGCTTCACGGTCGTTGGCTGGCTGATTGGTAACGACTCGGGCAACACGACCGACGAAGCACCCGGCAAACTACCATCGGTGGTGTAGCGGACAACCAGATTATCCGTCGGCTTGCGAATGTGCAGCGTCGTTTGGTCCGTAAATACATTCTCTTCGGCAAAGCCACTTAAGTCGGGCACGCGGTAGTGAACCCCCAGCGCATCCAGACGCGGGTAATGCCGGGGCAGCCGTTGCCGGTAGGCGTCGTATTGATTCTGATTGGTCCAGAGTCGTTCGGCCAGCGCCGTCATACGCGGCATCACCATATAGTCGACCCGGTTTTCGGACGGGATATACTCCGTCCAGGTGTTGGCCTGCGCCCCCAGCATGGACGTTGCTTCGGCGGGGGTCAACCCGGCCGGCACGGGGTTGAACCGGTAGACGTTCGCGAGCGAGTTCTTATCGGGCAGCACATCGAAATAGAGGGTATTCACAGGCGTCATCACCACCGGATTACCATTCCGAACCGCTTTCACGGGTGCGTCGGTCACCCAGCTGCGCCAGTACATAACCGTAGCCGATGGGGACAGCCCACCTTCCAGCGCGTCGTCCCAAACCATCAGCTTCTTCCCTTTCGACAGCAGAAATTTCTCGGTTCGGTGTACGAAATAGCTTTGTAGTTCTTCTACGCTCTTGATGCCCTCCCGCTTCATCAACGCCTGACAGGCCGTCGATTGCGCCCAGGTCGACTTTTCCACTTCATCGGCCCCAATGTGTATGTATTGACTTGGAAACAGCGCGGCCACCTCGCTCAGTACGGTTTCGGTAAACGTGTAGGTGGGTTCGTTGCAGGGGCAGATAGGCACCGAAAACGTTTTACCCCAGCCCTCCTGTCCCGTACAGCTCAGAAACGGATACGCCTTGATGGCCGCTGTCAGGTGGCCGGGCATGTCGATTTCCGGAATGATCTCGATATGGCGGGCGGCTGCGTAGGCAATGAGTTCGCGCATCTGATTCTGGGTGTAGAACCCGCCATACTCCGTTTTCCCGTCTTTCTGCCGCAGGTATTGCTTCGGCAGGGCGAAGTCGGGGTTTGTAGCGGCCCGTTTCAGCACCACCGAATCCTGGTTGTTGAAGGTCCGCCAGGCTCCTTCGCTGGTTAGTTTGGGATACGCCTTTATTTCCAGCCGCCAGCCCTGGTCGTCGGTCAGGTGCAGGTGAAATTTATTGAATTTGTAGAGGGCCAGCAGATCGACAAACTTGTGCAGGTAATCCATTGAGAAGAAATGCCGGGACACGTCGAGGTGCATCCCCCGCCACGCATAGGCGGGCTGGTCGCTGATCTGTACTGCCGGGAGGGTAAGCGTACCGGTCAACGTCTTCTGCTCGATGCCCACCGGCAACAACTGCCGCACGGTCTGAATAGCCCGAAACATGCCCACCGGCTCTTTGGCCGCCAGGGTTACCATCCTGGGCGTGATCGTGAGTTGATACCCTTCTGATGCCGTGATGGACGGATCGTATTTGAGCACGATCTGCGAAGAGCCTCCAGGTGTGGGCAAGGGCTTGCCTGCTCCCGACTTCAGCAACTGCTGCAGCTGTCCGGCTTCGTTCCGGAAGCGGCTGTCCTGTACAACCAGTGCCGTTTTTGGCGTAATGACAAACTGCCCCTGACCCGGCACCAAGGAGGTTGGATACGGGATAATCGGGTATTGATCGGGGGCCTGCGCCTGACCGGCACCGGCAAGCAACAGACTAAACCCAACCAGGAAAATGAGGTATTTGAGATGCATTCGATTAAATAAAATAGCCCTGATCATTTCTTTACGGCGCCCCGCTTAGTTCTTTATGTAAATCGTACGCGGCAGCAAAAAGTCTTTTGTGAGTTTTATGGCATCGGAGGATGAGCCAATCTGCACCGCGAACGTTCCCTGTTCCGCCACCCACTGCTTATCGACATTGAGGAATTTAAGGTCGTCTGCTTTCAGGTCGAAGACAATCGTTTTCTGTTCACCGGCGGTCAACGGCACCCGCTGAAATTTCTTCAATTGCCGGATCGGCCCGACAACGGAGCTCACTTTATCATTGACATACAGCTGAACGACCTCGTCGCCATCCCGCTGCCCCGTATTTTTGACGGTGAAGGAAACCCGGGCCGTAATATCCTGCCCGGCAGATGAGACGTTTATCGACAGATCGCGGTAGTCGAATGTGGTGTAGCTGAGGCCGTAACCAAAGGCAAATAAGGGTTTGGCATCGACCTCTACGTAGCCGTGATTTTCAGGTTTCAGTGCATTGTAATAAACGGGCAGCTGACCCACCGATTTAGGTATCGATAACGGCAGTCGGCCCGCAGGGTTGTAGTCGCCGGCAAGCACGTCCGCCAGCGCGTTGCCCCCTTCCTGACCCGGATACCAGGCCGTCAGGATGGCCGGTACATGCGCGGCTGCCCAGTTCATGTTCAGGGGACGACCCTGAATGTGAATCAGAACGACCGGTTTCCCGGTTTTTACTACGGCTTCCAGCAATTCCTGCTGTCGGCCCATCAAATCCAGCGTCGACCGGTCAAATCCCTCCCCACTCTCCATGTCACTCACCACGGCAGCGTTTACGGTAGCGGCCCCGGTTGTCTGGTACTCCGTTTTAAAATCACGTGCGCTGGACCCACCCAGCACCAGGACGACTACGTCAGCCTGTCGGGCTGTGGCAACCGCTTCGGCTATTCCGCTCGACGATGTATCCCGAATGCTGCACCCTTTGGCGTAAGTGACGGTCACGCCCGGACCGAATTTGGCGCGTATGCCCTGTAGTACTGTGGTAACGGCCCCGTCGGGCTGTGGAGCGGTGTAATCGCCCAGCTGGTTGTAAACGTTATCGGCATTGGGACCAATGACGGCAATGTGTTTCAGGGTTTTGGCCAGCGGCAGCAGGTTGTTCTCATTTTTGAGCAAAACAACTGACTCCTGCGCCACCCGGCGGGCCAGCTGCACGTGATCTGCGTTCTTCACCCCCGCCGACGTCTTCTCCGGCACTACGTAAGGATTGTCGAAGAGACCCATCGCAAATTTCTGCCGCAGCACCCGGCTCACCGCCGTATCGAGTACCGCAGCAGGCACCTTCTTCTGACGGATGGCCTCCAGCAGGGATTTTCCGAAGCCATACCCACTCAGGTCGGTATCCAAACCGGAGTTGATGGCCAGCGCAGCCGCATCAGCGGCCGTAGCGGCCACATGTTGCCGGTTATACAGACCCGTAATGCTGGTCAGGTCCGAGACGGTGAAGCCCTTAAATCCCCACTGGTCGCGCAGTACCGTCTTTAGTAACTCAGCATTGGCGGTGCAGGGAACACCATCGATGGAGTTATAGGCCGTCATGACCGACAACGCTCCGGCCCCCACGGCCGCCCTGAAGGCGGGCAGGTAAGCCTGGTGCAGGTCGCGAAAGCCCGGACTGACGCTCCCGCCATTGTGTCCCCCTTCCGGCACACCATAGGCAGCAAAGTGCTTCAGCGTCGACATAATATTGACTCCGCTGCTGATGCTCTTCCCCTGAAACCCGCGTACCACCGCCATGCCCATCTGGCTGGTCAATACGGGGTCTTCGCCATAGGTTTCTTCCACGCGCGACCAGCGTGGCTCGCGGGCCAGGTCGAGTACCGGGCCGTAGCCAACGTGGGCGCCCTGCAAACGAGCCTCCTGGGCAATGGCCGTGGCCATTTGTTGAATCAGGGCCGGGTCCCACGTACTACCCTGCCCTAAAGCCGTTGGAAATACCGTCGTCCCAATGGCCATATGCCCGTGCGGGCACTCCTCGGCCAGCAACAGCGGAATACCCAGCCGCGTATTTTCGATAGCGTATTTCTGGATGGCATTTGTCGCCTGGGCAGCCTGGGTCGGGTTGAGACCGGTAGTCAGGGTTTTCTGCGTCCATGGATCAGCGCGCAGAGTGGCCCACAGCATCCCGATCTTCTGGTCGCGGATGGCCTGTTTGAATTTCTCACTAACCTCGATGACGTCCCCTTTTTTGTCGTACATCTCCCAGCCAAGCAACGTAGCCAGTTGCCCCACTTTCTCTTCGGTCGTCATGCGCCGGAGTAAATCCTGCACTCGCTTCTCGATCGGCGCCTGGGGATTTTTATACAGCGGGATTGGCTCTTTTGGCTTACCGGCAACCGTAACGAGCAGCGTCAGGCAAGCCGCTATGGGCAAAAAACGGCGATGAATAGCCTTCATTTGATTTTGGAAATAGTCTTAACGGGTCAGTACACCCAGTTCGGCAATGGATACAGTCGCGTCGCCGGCCTCGGCGGTTTCGAGGGCGTCGAACTTAAGGAAGTGAGCCGTTTGAGCTTTCTCGAAACGGATGGTCTGCACAACGGGGTTGTTGTTAATGTTGTTGAATGCTCCCTGGCTCACCGGCGCCGACCATATTTTTCCATCCTGGCTCACTGAAACGGCATACCGATACACAATACCCGTCTTTTTCCCGTCCTGACGGGGTAGATACGTGAAGCCTGTCAGCGGCAGTGACTCGCCCAGATCCAGTACCACCGAGGTTGGATTTTCGGGCTGCTTGCGTTGCTGCCAGAACGTGTTGGCATTGCCGTCGATCAGCCGGACAACGTCTTTGCCGGACGATGGGTTACCGGTGGAGACAACCGTCCATTTCGCCGGACTAATGTCAAATTCGGTCGTTACGGGGCTACTTGCCTTTTTCATGTTGTCGACAAACGCACGGGCTTTCACCACGCCACCCTGCGGCAGAGCAACGGCCTGGGTAAAGCGCTGACTCTGGGCCGTGGGCTCCGAGCCGTCGAGGGTATAGGTAATGACCGGATCGGTTGTTTTAGGGCAGGCTATCGTCACCATCCCCTCTTTGTTACGGCTGATAACGGGCGTTACGATCAACTCGGGTGCATTGTACATTTCAATATGGCGAATCAGCGGACTGGCCTTCGACTCGTCGATACTCACCCGGATTTTATTGGTCGTTACGGTCGGGAATCGCAGAATACGCCGATTACCGATGGTTGTTCCGTTGGCAATGGTCTGGTACCCGTCTTTCTGCCAGGCCGCTACGGAAAACTTCTTCACCCGCTGGCCTAACGCAATGTATTCTTCGATCAATAGTCGGTTCAGGGTTGTGGGTTTGCCCAGATCAATATCGAGGGTTGCCTGTTTTGCCCCTTCGGCGGCAGCCCAGTAGGTATCCCGGCTGTTATCGAGCACATTGCTGGCGGCAAAAGTCGCAGCTTTAGTGAAGACGCTGTTGCTGGTGATCTTTTTGCCCCCGGCGAGGTTGTGCGTGGCCTTGTCGGTATAAGCTTTCAGCGCCATGAGCTGTTTTACATCATTTTCGTGCACCAGCCCCCGCCGGTCGACGGGCAGGTTGAGCAGCCAGTTACCGTTTCGCCCGATGGAGCTGTAATAAATATCGACGAGGTGTTCCAGCGATTTCACCTTGGTATCTTCGCCGGCGTGGTAGTACCAGCCCGGCCGGATGGAGCAGTTCACTTCGGTGGGTACCCAGTGCGTACCGTCTTCGTGACCCAGTGTCAGCTCCCAATAGTTTGGGTAAGCCGGGTACACTTTGTCGCGGTTCAGGGTGCTCCAGTTGGTTTCACCGGCATACCCGTCTTCGTTGCCTACCCACCGGATATCGGGACCGGCATCGCTGAAAATAACCGCGTTGGGCTGGTATTTGCGCACGGTTTCGATAAATCCAGGCCAGTCGTAGACTTGCTTTTTGCCGTTCGGCCCTTCGCCGTTGGCCCCGTCGAACCAGACCTCGAATACGTCGCCGTACTGGGTCAGCACTTCCTGAAGGGTTTTCTTGAACACCTCGTTGTATTCGGGCGTGCCGTAGGCGGGGTGGTTACGGTCCCAGGGCGAGAGGTACACACCGAACTTCAGGCCGTACTCCTTACAGGCTTCCGACAGATCCTTCAGCACATCGCCCTTACCGTTCCGCCACTTGCTGTTTTTGACCGAGTGCTCGGCGTATTTCGACGGCCACAGGCAAAAACCGTCGTGGTGCTTGGCCGTGATGACAATCCCTTCCATACCGGCCTCTTTCGCCACCCTGGCCCACTGTCGGCAATCGAGCTGCGTTGGATTGAACTGATCCGGGGTTTCGGTGCCATGCCCCCACTCTTCATTGGTGAAGGTATTCATGTTGAAGTGAACGAAGGCGTAGTACTTCAGCTTGTGCCACGCCAGTTGGCGGGCCGAGGGGACAGCTCCATACGGGGCAGGCGTTTGGGCCAATGAGAGGAGCGAAAAACTGACGAAAGCGACAAGGAGTGTTAATCGACGCATGATTTGGTGAATGGTGTCTGCCACTTTTGTATAGCGACTCACCCGCAAGCCAGCCAATAGCCGAAACCTTACGATTGTCAAGTATCGGATCAATACAGGCGTACAGGAAACAGACAATTTTGGATAAGTTAATTTACATTGACAAGATAAACAGGCTAGTTTTCAGCGGGATATGGGCAAAAATACCCGGTTTTATCATGTAACACCAACGTAATTTCCGGACACTGAAAAAATACGTGCGGCCCTCCGCCGAAACCAGACTGGCTTCGGCGGAGGGCCGCACGTACTGAAACGAATAAACTGAATCTATCGATGCCTACGCAACCTGACTATTCAGGAGGCCACCATTACGTGTCAGGGCACTACTTTCATAAAGGCCGGAGCTTTTAACAAGACTATTCCCAACGTAACCGCCCCACAGATTACCGGGGCGACTGCCGCCCGTAAATCCGTTACCCACGACGTTACCGGACTTTTTACGGAAGTATTTATAAATCGCATAACCAGCGGCAGCCACTAATGAAGCCCCCAGGGCAATGCCAGCCGCTGTCGTTACTTTCTTATCCATGACGTTTGAGGTTGTTTCCACAAATAACCGTCGGCGGGGCAAATGGTTTTTTTAAAGGGCAGCCATTATCCCGCCCAGTTTTCCCGGTCCAGACTTCGGTACTGAATCGCTTCGGCCAGGTGTTCGATACGAATGTCGTCGGTGGCGGCTAAGTCGGCAATGGTGCGCGACACTTTCAGAATACGGTCGTAGGCACGGGCCGACAAGCCCAGCCGTTCCATTGCTGTTTTGAGCAGAGCCCGGCCCGCATCGCTGATGACGCATACTTCTTTCACCAGCTGCGAGGGCATCATGGCGTTGGAGTACACGCCCGGCTGGCTGGTAAATCGGGCCGTTTGAATTTCACGCGCCCGGATAACCCGCTCCCGAATCACCTCGCTGGGTTCGGAAGGCCGATTTGCCGTCATCTGATCGAAGGAAACGGGTGTCACCTCCACGTGCAGGTCGATTCGGTCGAGCAGGGGGCCGCTGATTTTGGCCAGGTACCGCTGCACAACGCCCGGCCCGCAAACGCATTCTTTTTCGGGGTGGTTATAATAGCCGCAGGGACAGGGGTTCATGCTGGCAATGAGCATGAAGCTGGCCGGAAACTCAACGGCCCATTTAGCCCGCGAGATGCTGACTTTCCGGTCTTCGAGCGGCTGACGCATCACTTCCAGCGCCGACCGTTTAAACTCGGGCAACTCATCCAGAAACAGCACGCCGTTGTGCGCCAGGGAGATTTCGCCGGGCTGCGGAAAGCTCCCTCCGCCTACCAGAGCTGCGTCGGAGATAGTATGGTGGGGCGACCGGTAGGGCCGGGTAGCGATGAGCGTGGCTCTGGCCCCCAGCTTACCCGCCACAGAATGGATTTTCGTTGTTTCCAGGGCTTCCTGCAACGTCAGGGGTGGCAATATGCTGGGCAATCGTTTCGCCAGCATGGTTTTTCCGGCCCCCGGCGGACCAATCATGATCACGTTATGCCCACCGGCGGCCGCAATCTCCATAGCCCGTTTGATGTTTTCCTGCCCCTGCACGTGCGAAAAATCGGCATCGTAGGCGTTGATCTGGGTCATGAACAAATCGCGGGTGTCGGTCTCCAGCGGAGCAATTTCCCGTTTGCCTTCAAAAAACTCAATCGCTTCCTGAATCGTCGTGACGCCAATCACATCCAGTTGGTTGACAATAGACGCTTCCTGGGCATTCTCGACGGGAAGCACAAACCCTTTATACCCCCGTTTGCGGGCCTCGATGGCAATGGGCAATACACCCTTGATGGGCCGTAAAGTACCGTCGAGGGCTAATTCGCCCATAATCACATACTCGTCCAGATTACGGGTGGCGGTCATTTGCTCGGAAGCCTGCAACACGCACAACCCGATGGGCAGGTCATAGGCCGATCCCTCTTTGCGGATATCGGCCGGGGCCAGATTCACGACAACTTTCTGGCGGGGCATTCGATAGCCGAAAAATTTGAGCGACGCTTCTACGCGCTGCTCGCTTTCCTTGACGGCGCTGTCGGGCAAGCCAACCAGATGAAAATGCAAGCCTTGAGCAACGACGACTTCAATCGTAATCAAACTGGCATTGACGCCATACACTGCTGCGCCGAACGTTTTGGCTAACATAAACGGGTATAAGTAAACGGTTATAAGGGATGGGTGTCAAAACTACAGAGCGGGACACCAATAAAAAAACGGAGAGGTACTTTTTTGCAGGTACGTTTATTGTACCGGACAGCATCCCGCTGTTTGAGCCGTGACGCAACTGATTGAACTGCCTGCGCTTAGCCGCTTCGCGACTCAAACAGTCAAAGTCTGTTCGGGTTCAAACGCCCATCAGCTCACGGGTAAATACACCATAAATGTGGAGCCTTCGCCCAGGCGGCTATGGGCGGTGATGGCTCCCCCATGATTGGCTACTACTTTCTGCACGATGGCCAACCCGATACCCGTACCGGCATACTGGCTCTTGTTGTGAAGGCGTTGAAAGACCTGAAAAATTCGATCCAGATACATTTCATCAAAGCCAATGCCGTTGTCTTCAATATTGATCTGATGGTAACTGGCCACCTGCCGTGTCGGTTTGATCATATCGGGCAAATCGTTGCCGTTTACTTCCGTGGCGCTAATGCGAACCGTTAGGGGTCGGCCAGGTTGGCGGAATTTCAGAGCGTTCGACAATAAATTCTGGAAGAGTTGACGCAACTGCGACTCATCGCCCCTGACGATGGGCAGCGGCCCGATGTCGAGCTGGGCGCTGGCCTCTTTGATCACAAAATCCAGGTCATCGACCACCCGGTTGATCACCTGTGTTAAAGGAATCTCCCTGGCTTTCTGCTGGCTGGCTGTCATTCGCGAGAACGTGAGCAGATCTTTAATCAAAACCGACATCCGTTCGGCAGCGAGCTGCATCCGCTGAATCAGGTCGGCCCCGCTGCCCAGCTGATCCCCATACTGATCCTGCAGGATAGTGCCGAACGATTGAATTTTCCGCAAGGGTTCCTGTAAGTCATGCGAGGCCACAAACGCGAATTGCTGCAAATTATCATTAGCCTCCTGTAGATCTTTATTGAGCGCTTCGAGCTGAAGCTGGGTTTGCTTGAGTTCAGTAATATCCAGAAACGACAAGACCACAAAATCTCCCTGACGAACGCCCTGCACCTGATACCAGATATCGTAGCCATTGTCTGTGTAGCGATTGTAGTAACGAAGGGGAATACCGGTTTCGGCAAGCTCCAGGTAGCGAGCCCAAACAGGGTTGGTCGACATATTCGGAAAAACGGTCAGCATCGTTCGTCCGATCAACTCAGCACTCTGCTTCCCCGTCATATGCAGTGCCATCTGATTGATCAGTTCATAGCGCAGATCGACTACGTCGCCGGTGGTTGGGTGCCGGACAATGGAATAAAGAGCAATGGCTGTCAAGGCGCTGTTGGTCACAAACCGGAGCTGATCGGCCTGTTTGCTAACCAGCGCATTTGCCCGCTGGAGTGCCTGGGTACGCCCCTGAACCTGCTGCTCCAGTTCCTGCGCATACTGCCGGTGGGCGGTAATATCTTTGGTAATACCCCGTAGCAAAAGCGAGTTTTCGTCGGCAGGATCTTTAACGACTTTTCCCTGTGCATGATACAACCGCTCCTGCCCGGTCTGTTGATTTCGGGCCCAGTACTCAATGTCCATGCTTGTATTCAGTCCACTGGCTACCGTTTGGCCCATGGCCAACGCAATGGTGTCGCGGTCACGTACGGTTTCGAGAACCTGATCCAGCGATGGTAAGGCATCTTTCGTAAACCCAAGCCAGCCTTTGAGCCGGTCAGACAGCAGGATGGTTCCCTCGCGGAGATTTATCTCGAACGTGCCCAGTTCGGCCAGTTCAATGGCCTCCCGCAAGCCCTCTTCGCTGGTTTTCAGCAGCGACAGCAACTTTTTCTGTTCAGACTGCGCCTGAAGTTCGGCCGTAATATCCTGAACGATACTAATAAAACTGTCGGGCTCGCCTTCGTCGTCCAGAATGAGCGCTGAACTAACCTGCGCCCAGACAATGCTACCATTTTTATGCAGATAGCGTTTGTTGAAGACGTATGAACTCGACACACCCTGCACTAATTGCCTCACCAGCGCGACATTTTCCTCAATATCGTCGGGGTGGCTGATGGTTCTGAAATGCTGATCGAGTAATTCGGCCTGTGTGTAGCCCACCATGTCGGCAAAGGCTTTATTGATGAGCTGGATGTTACTCTGTTTGTCCAGAATAACGACACCAACCGATGCGTTCATGAAAGCCATCTGAAACCGCTGCTCAACCGTTTTCAGCGCGGCCTCTCTCCGTTTTTCGTCCGTAATATCCTGCGCCGTTCCCGAGAAGCTATCCTCACCCGACGGGTGTGTCGTGACACGGCCCGTAATGCGTATCCAACGCGTCAACTGGTCGAATGGACTCGTAATTCGGTAATCAATAGTGGTGGGCTTTCCGGTAACCCGGCTGGGCGGATTGGCGACCAGCCCCTGTAGATGTCGCAAATCCTGAGGATGAATACAGGAAAAAAGCTCATTAAGGGGAACCGTAGCCTGTGGCCAGTTATAAATTCGCTGGCACTGCTCGTCCCACTGAATGTACTTCTTATTGGGAAACATTGTCCATAAACCGATGCCAACAGCCTCCAGAACGGAACTCGTCTGGTGTTTAATCCGCTGAAGTTCTTCTCGTAGCGTGGCTAACTCCTCGTCGGCGCTTTTATCGTTACCCGTCATTCAGGTAGAATCAGTTTTAGCGACCCAAAATACTAGAAAAACTACGTAAATATGTATTCTTCTATAGATTAAAAGGACAAATAAGCCTACGGTCAACTATACCGGAAAGAAATGAGCGGCTAACCCACCAGGCTCAGTAAGGTCCGGGCATTGCGCACCGCATGCCCGCCCCCGTCGTTGTTAAAATAGGCAAAGACATCTTTGCCCGTAGCAGCCCATTCTAGGATTCGATCGGCCCACCAGTGCAGATCGGTATCGGAATACGAACCGCCGTACAGATGGTGGTGGTCGGGTCCGTGCAATCGAATGTAGACAAACGGGGCTGTTACGCGGAGGATGCACGGCAGCTGCGCCCCACTCATGATACAGTAAGCCGCCCGGTGCTGCTCCAGCAATGAAAAAATAGCATCGTTATGCCAGCTCGGATGCCGGAACTCAACGGCCACGCGCATCCAGGCAGGAACCTGCTCCAGAAAATAAGCCAGTCGGTTATAATCGCAGGCTTGCTGCGGAGCCAGTTGTACGAGCAAAACGGCCCGTTTCTGCTTCAGTTCGTGCCAGCAGGCCCTGATCCGCTCCATCCAAACCTCGGGCTCATGTAATTTTTTAGCGTGGGTCAAGCCTCTGGGCGCTTTAACGGTTAGCAAAAATCCATCGGGCAACCGCTGTTCCCAACCGGCGAAGGTTGTTTGCCTGGGCCAGCGATAGAAACTGCTGTTCAGTTCAACCGTCTGGAATTTCTGTATGTAATAGTCCAGCCGCCTGGCAACCGGCGTATGGGGCGGGTATAAGACGCCCTGCCAATGATCGTAACTCCAGCCCGATGTGCCAATGTAAATGCCCATACGCTTCCCTAGGAAAATTTTAGAGTATAACTGCTGACTGGGCAAAAGGTGAGAAAGAGAGAGAGTGTGAAAGAGTGAGAGAGTGAAAGAGCGGGCGAGGGACTAGCGTTGACTCTTTCACTCTTTCACTCTTTCACTCTTTCTCATCAGTGGGGGTCACTTCTTCAATAGTGTAGGCAATGGCGTGGCTGTTAGGTTCAGCCCCTGAATGGGCCCATTCGCTGTACTGGCGGGTAAAGGCGGCTCCGTAGTAGAACATCAGCGATGCATAAAAAACGAACAGAAGAAGTAAGATAATGGCTCCTGCCGTGCCATATAACGCGCCTACTTTACTGTTAATCAACAGGCTGTTCAACACGCCCTCCCCTACTTTAAAAAGCACACTTGTAAAAAAAGCGCCCAGCCAGACGGCCCGCCAGCTGATCTTAACATCGGGCAAAACCTTGAACAGAAGAGCGAACCAAATCATCCGCATCACTATCGACATCACCAGATGGCTGACCTGCGCCAGACCGGGATAATACGTCATCGAGGAAAGGGACATTACTTTACTTAACTGACTCATAAGCTGTTCCAGGGCCAGGGCAGCACTAAACAGCAAACCGGAACCCATAATAATGGCCAACGCCGTCAATTTGTCAACCACAAAATTACGAAGGCCGCCCCCCGACTTCCGCCTGATGTTCCAGAGTTGATTCAGGGAATTTTTAAGGATGGTAAAGAGTGTCGTCGACGAGACCAGCAGCAATACAAAACTGAGGGTGGTTAGGGTAATATCCGGCTTGGGAAGCTGCAGACGGTGCGAAATATCTTCCAGTTGGTCGGCGCTCTTCGGCCCGAACAGCTCGGCGAGTTCATCGAACAACTGACCGCTGATCCGCTGGTACCGGTCGTTGAAGAGTCGGCTTAGTACGTTGCTTAGAATAATAACGATGGGCGGCAAGCCAAAGAAAGAGAAGAAAGCCGTTGCCGCAGCCATACGGATGGGGTCGTTGGCCTGCAAGTTGACAAAAGCTTGCTTTAATAACCGCAAAACAGGCACCACTTTTTTCAACAGCGTAACGGTTTAGGTACACTGGTGTAACGGTTGGTGTAGGGATAGAGTTATCCGGGTGTTTTTTATGTGATGATCTGGCGCGGGACAACCCGCGCCAGCCACGCGTTTACTTTGCTCCTTTGACCTTCATTTGAAGGGTATAGATCGACTCCGAAGCGGTAATGAACAGCATATCGTGGTTTTTGCCGGCAAAGCAAACATTACCAACCCAACCGGCAGGAACTGGAATGTTCATGTTTTTTACCCGGTCGGGGCCGTAGATCGTTACTCCTCTACCCGTCAGGTACAGGTTCCCTTTGTTGTCGAGGGTCATACCGTCTGATCCCTGACTGACGTAAAGCTGGCGGTTTGTCAGCGTTCCGTCGTTCTGAATATCATACCGATAGGTCTTATTATCGCGAATATCGGCCACAAACAGGTGCTTGCCATCCGGCGTACCGATGATGCCGTTGGGCTGTTTCAGATCTCCGTCCATGAGTATCGCTTCTTTGGCACCTTTGGGCAGATAATACACTTTCTCCCCGTCGATATCGGGCTTTTTTCGATCCCAGTAATCGCGCTGGTAGTAGGGGTCGGTGAAGTAGATGCCGCCTTTGGGGTGTATCCACAAATCGTTGGGGCCGTTCAGGCGGTGCCCCTGAAAATTGGTAAGCAGAACGGTAACTTTCTTATCGGGACTGATGGACCATAGCTCATCTTTTTCGTCGGCGCAGGTGATCAGGTTGCCTTTGCTATCGAAGTACATACCGTTGGATCGCCCCGTCTTCTCCATAAAGAGCGATAGTTGCCCATCGACATCGTACTTCCATATCTTGTCATTGGGCTGATCGGTAAAATAAACCGCGCCTTTTTTATCGACCGCCGGGCCTTCCGTAAATTTAAACTGACTGGATACTTTTTGAAGGGTGGCGTTGGGCGCAACGGGTGTTTCAGAATCAGTCTGTGTCATGGTAGTAGATTGGCTAAACAGACTCCCTGACATCGTAAGGGAAATTGCCATCATAAATCCGGACCGGATGTAATTGTTCATGTGAGAGCGTAACTGCTAGGTAAATTCCTGTTTCTATACCCACTAAGTGGATACAGGCCAAAAACTAATCCTGAACTCTATTTATTTAACGTGAATTCAGGGTAAGACCCATTCATTACGGGCGCAGCCGCCGAAGTCGACAGGCAGAACACCCATCCGACGCTTCCTTCATCAGTATGTTACACAGACGGCGCCGTAGCCATGTCGGGCCATCCAAAGCGATGTGCCGGTAACCCATATCCTGCCCAATCAATCAAACGGTGCTGAAGCGTCCACACCTGTCTTCTGCGCTTCGGCCATATTCTCGTGCATAATCGTTTGGCGGTGCGTAACGCCCCACTCAAACAAGGCGACGATAACCGTTTCAAGGGTTCGGCCGTAGGCGGTGATGCCGTACTCGACCGTTATGGGCGAGGTGTCGTATGCCCGACGGGTAATCATCCTGTTTTCTTCCAGTTGCTTCAGTTCATGCGAGAGGATACGCGGAGTAATGTCGCCCACCGCCCGCTGTAATTCGCCAAAGCGCAGATCGCCCCGCTCGATCAGGGTGGCCAGAATGACCATTTTCCATTTCCCGCCAACCAGTTCGAGCGTGTCATAAATGGGTCGGGGATTCCGTAAACAAACGTTGCGTGTCATATCCGTCGAAATGCTTTCTATTCTTCAGGATACTACTATCCTACAGAATAGTGTTGAAAAGTGTGTGTCTGTTTGGGCCAGTTTTGGGCTTTCATTCAGCACAACACACAATGACAACGAAAAAATCACTTGATGTTCTGGTTTACGGGGCCACCGGCTCGCAGGCCAGCCCGGTCGTTTGGAAGCTTCTCAAAAAAGGGCATCGTCCCTATGTGTTCACCCGGCATCCCGAAAAAGCGTCGGCCCTGCAGGCGGCTGGTGCCGTCGTGGTTGAAGGCGACATGACCGATGCCGCCAGATTACGGGAAGTTAGTGACGGTATGGATGCCGTGGCCCTGCTGGTGCCGTTCTTTTCCAACGATCCGGGCACAATGGGACGTAATGCCATCGATGCCGCCAAAGACGCGGGCGTACCGTTGCTGGTCTACAATACCAGCGGCATAACTCCGCCCGCGAAAACGGGAAACCCAACCATCGACATTCGCATAGACCTCACGAATCATATCCAGGCGAGTGGCCTACCGGCAATTATTCTTCAACCAACGGTGTACATGGAAAACTGGTTTGGCCCTTATACGGCCCCTTACGTTGCCGGGCACAATCAAGTGGCCTATCCAAATCCGCCCGATATGCGGGTTGGCTGGATTGCCAGTGAGGATGTGGGCGCCTTTGTCGCAGAAGCCATCGAGCGGCCCGACTTAGCCGGTTCGTCGTTTGTACTCAGCGGGCCGGAGAATCTGACCGGTCCTGCCCTGGCCGATCAGTTTTCACTCGGTCTGGGCCGCCCCGTACACTACTACGCTATGCCTCCGCAGGAGTTTGGGTCAATTCTGAGTAACATTTTCGGGCCGGAGGGCGGAGCCGCAGTGGCGGGTGAATACCAGAAATTGTGGGATAACCCAACGCGGCCGGTTATGTATGCCGACATGGAGCCGGTTTTGGCCAGGTTACCTGTTCAGCTAACCACCGTTCGGGAATGGGTCGCTAACTACGCATCCGCGTTTTCGCAATAGCCCGACCGCCAATCAGGCTTGCTCCAGTGCCTGCAGCGTTGTTTCCAGCTTGCTGATGAGGGCGACACATTGCCGCTTGGCCATACATGTCCGCAGCCTGCCACTAAACAACGTGATCAGAATGGTCGAACCGATAATGATGGTGAGCGCGACGGGATTATGAGCCAGTTCCGAAACTCTACGCCCTTTATAGGTCAGCGCGCCCAGCAGGCTCCCCAGAAAAACGAAAGGCGTTGATCGACCGAACCAGCGTGAGCGAATATCCCCAGCGGCCTGATCAGTTCCCCTTTTCGGGCAACTCGCCCAGCATGCGCAGCAAATGCAGAATGGTCAGATCGCGTTGTTTGATGACCTCGGCGGCATCCCGAACCTGCCAGTCGTAAAAACCCTGCCCGGCCGCCATACCCGTCTGTCCCGCAGCCAGCCGATCCCGCAGTGAGTGGGCGGGTATGGCATTCACCGCCAGATCGGGCAGCAGGTAACTCTGCACCCGGTTGACCAGATCAAGTCCGACCAGGTCTATATTTTCCATAGGCCCGAGCGCGGGCAGCCGAAGGGCGAAGGTGTATTTGATAATGGTGTCGATGTCGGCGGGGGAACAGGCGCCCGCATCGACCAGAGCAAGGGCCTCCCGCCAAAGCGCGTGCATGAGCCGATTGCCGATAAAGCCGGGAATATCGGGGCAGCGAACGGGTCGTTTGCCCAGCGCGTCGAGCCAAGTACAGGCTTGTTCTACCCGTTGTAGGGGAGTTTTTTCTCCGGCAATCACTTCCACAATGGGAATCAGGTAAGGCGGGTTCCAGAAGTGGGCTCCCACGAGCACCTTCTCCAGGCCACTCCGGCGGGCCATTTCTGTGATGGACAGCCCGCTTGTGGCCGACAGTACCAGCTTATCCTGATCGGCACAGGCCGTCAGGCGGCTCAGCAAAGCCACCTTTTCGTCCATATCCTCAATGATACACTCCAGCAGAACATGGCTTTGGGCTTCCACCAGACTCAGGTCGGTAACGATCTGAATTGTGCCAACAGCTTGTGTCGGCTTGCTCATGTGTTCCGCGCAGAAGGCCGACAGTTTGCTTAGTTCGGTCGAAATAGCAGCTTGTTTATGGGCCGAACGCGTCCAGAGCAGTACGTTATGCCCCGCCCGGGCTGCTAACACAGCGGATGCGGTCCCGATCTGTCCACTGCCCAGAATACCCGTTGTGGGTGACGATAAGTTAGCCGAATCAATCATATATAAGGGAGCTTACCCGCTTATTTTCAGCGGCTGGTATGGCGAAAATGTCCGGAGTATGACATTCCGAAACCGGTATGTTTTTAGCGAATTGGCGTATCTCTGGAATCAGCGTAGGCTTTGCTGTAGTCGAGTTTCGTTACCTGCCCCGCCACATAGCGAATGCCCTGAAAGATGTGCTTAATGAATGTTTCGTCGCTTAGATAATCGGTTTTGGCGTGCCCCAAGGTCGTACACCACGTATAGCCCCCGTCGAAGTTATAGTACCAGGCAGAGGGGTACAACTGCGTGTAAGTGCCCCCAAACATTTTTACCTTCTCGGGCTCATCGTTGTTGAGCGTGGTCAGATCGTTCGTCATGATCACCGTGGGGCCGGGCGACATTTCTTTGGCAAAATAGAACTCATCTTCCCGCTGCCACTTTTTCGGCAGGCCCTGCATGGATGCGTTTTTGGTATCAATCACCTCAACGGTGAATTTCTGAAACTTAGGGTGCCAGGCAAAGCTCCCGCCAAGCATCCGCTTGAACCAGGTCCAGTTGCGCTCGGTACCCATGACGGAATGAATACCCACAAAACCGCCCCCCGCTTCGATATACCGCCGGAACGCCAGCCGCTGAGCATCGGTGTCGAATACGTCGTTGTTGGTGCTGGGGAACACAAGCAGGGTGTATTTCTTTAAATTATCTTCGGTGAAAACGACGGGATCTTCGGATACGTCGACTGAGAAGCCATTCTGCTGCCCCAGTTTCTGGATGCACAGAACAGCGTTTGGGATATTGTCGTGGACGTAGCCTTTGCCATTTTTGGTATAGACCAGCACCTTCACTTTTTTCCACTTTACATCCTGACCCAGGGTGGGGCTTGTGGTAAGGCTGGACAGGAGCAAAAAGACGAATAGAGTAAATTTTAATCGAATCATGTTGTGCTATAGCACCACCCCCAACCCCCTCCTAAAACAGGAGGGGGCTATACCCAAGGGTTGTCTTTTTTATGCCCCCTCCTGTTTTAGGAGGGGGTTGGGGGTGGTCGCTATCTATAAGCATTTTCCCCGCTTTATCTACGCGTACTCACCATATCCTGACTAACCGGAAGCCGAAAAAAGAACGCAGCGCCGTCCGTGACCGTCGTATCGAGGCCGATCTGCCCGTTCATACTCTGAATAAATTCACTCGAAATGGCCAGCCCAAGTCCGGTCCCTCCCGTTGTCTTACTCCCGGTAGGCTGTCCATGAAGGCCGGGCGCTTTGAAATAGCGGTCAAAAACACGACTCTGGTGCTCCGGCCGAATACCGGCCCCGTGGTCGCGCACCCGAAACTCGACAAATGCGTCCACTTGCCGGGCCACTATCTCAACGACGCTGTCATTGGGGCTATGCCGGATAGCGTTCGAGAGGAAGTTGACCAACACCCAGGATGCCTTATCGGGGTCGGCCAGTATGGCGGGCAGTTTTTGGGGAATCGTCAACGCCAGCGTGATGTGTTTACTCTCAGCCGCCACGCGCAGGGCATTGGTCGCGTAGGTAACGATATCGGCAGAGACAACGGGCTGGATATTCAACTGAATTTGCCCCGATTCGACCTGAGCCATGTTAAGGAGTTCACCGGTCAGGTTAAGGAGCCGGTTAATGTCGTCGCCAATACTGGACACCAGCGATTTCTGCTCATCGTTCAACGAACCGATCCGACTATCGTCCAGCAGCTTAAGACTCATTTTACTGCTCGACAGGGGCGTTTTCAGTTCGTGCGAAATGGTGGCGATGAAGTTCGTTTTTGCCAGATCCAGCTCTTTATACGAAGTGATATTTTCGAGAACCATCACGTAACCCGCCAGTTCAGGCTGACTCTCACCCGTGCGGGTTACCTCTACGGTATGCGTTCGTCGGTTAAAATAGCTTTCTTTCCCCTGACCTTCTGTGCCATCACCTTGTCTGGACGGGCCGGATTTATCCAGACCAGGTCCATCCAGACCGGGATCGTAGATTTTCAGAAAGCCGTTCCGTTCTGATTCCGATGTATTTCCGGTCATAATATCCTGAATCAGGGTCCGCATCAGGTCGTTCGACGCGGCTATGTCGGGCGCGTATTGGCCCAGCAGCTGCGATTCAGGGACGCCCAGCAACCGGCAGGCGACCGGGTTGGCAAACAGAATACGCTTGTTCTCGTCCATACCCACAATGCCTTCGCTCATGATGCGAATGAGGGTGTCGATACGTCGCTTTTCGAAGAGTACCCGCGCCAGGTTGGAGTGCTCATACTCGTCCAGTTTTTGCGCCATGGAGTTAAACGACTGCGCCAACTCGCCAAATTCATCATTCGTATCAATATGCAATCGCTCCTCGAAGTTTCGTTTGGCAATCTGTTTTATACCCCGTGTCAGTTCCCGAATGGGATTAGCCACATAACCGGGAAAATTGATGATGAACGAGAACAAAATCAGGAAGAACATCGTCCCAAACGTGGCTAACCACAACAGGGCATCTTTGGCCGTTT
The DNA here is from genome assembly GCF_054782495.1 of Spirosoma aerophilum. NCBI lineage: Bacteria > Pseudomonadati > Bacteroidota > Cytophagia > Cytophagales > Cytophagaceae > Spirosoma > Spirosoma aerophilum. Next base: position 317,258 of record NZ_BAAGSJ010000001.1, read on the forward strand.
TTTGGGCGAACTCATTTTTGCGAACGATGGCCTGCCGGTTGAGATCGTCGAGGGAAAAAAGCTGCTCCCGGATGCGGGCAATCGCTATCAGGTCGAGCGCATCGCTCGATTTTAGCCGGTTAAACTCCCGACGCAGGTTGCTGGTCACATCCTGTTCACCAATCTCGGTTACGTTGGCTTCCTGCTTCTTCAGGTTCTGTTCAAAATCGGCCATCCCGTCGGGGTCTTTCCTGACCGGGTCACGTTCGACCGGGTCACTCCTGACCGGGTCACTCCTGACCGGGTCAGTAATCATCGCCATCGCTTTCTGCATGTTACTGCCGTATTCGAGCGAGACGTAATTATCCTTTAGAATTGCCTGCAAATCGCGGGAAAGTTCGTTGAGGTAATAGATCCCCAGGCCACCCAGCGCCACAATAACGACGAACATGAAGGCCAGAGCAGCGGCTATTTTACTTTTGATGGTCATGACTACGAGAGTATAATCAGGTCGGTATCCGACCCCGACAGTTTGGTGAGTAGCTGGTTGAACGCACTGGTTCTTAAAAGGATCTGAATAAGCGTAAGATGCGGTTTTCCAATGCAAACGGTGGTAACATGTCGCTTCTCGACTTCGGCCATAATGCTGTTCACAATATTACTGTCCTTCACCTGAATAACCTCCGCACCCAGTTCGGTGGCCAGTTTGAGGTTGTTGATCAGATGCCGTTGTACGTCCAGTTTAATACGGTCGGAGCTTTCGGCGGGGGTTTGCACATACAGCACGAACCAGCGCGAATTGTAATAGGCCGCCAGCCGCGCCGTTTTGCGAATGACCCGCCGGGCAATCTCATGATTGGAACTGATGGCCGCCAGAAATCGATCCGGCCGGGCTTTGATACTGGTTGGCAGCGACGTCTCAATTTTTCGTTCTACGGCCGTGGCCACTTCCCGCAACGCCAGTTCGCGCAGTTGCAGAATCCGCTCCGGCTGGAAAAAGTTGTTCAGTGCTGTATTGACCTTGGCCCTATCGTAGATCTTGCCGTCTTTAAGTCGGGTAATGAGTTCATCGGCGGTAAGGTCGATGTTCACCACTTCGTCGGCCATTTGCAGGATCCGGTCGGGTACGCGCTCGGTCACGTCGATGCCTGTAATGGCCCGAACCGCCTGATACAGACTTTCAATATGCTGAATATTAACGGCACTGATGACGTTGATCCCGGCGTCCAGAATGTCGACTACGTCCTGCCATCGTTTCTCATTTTTCGAACCGGGAATATTGGTATGCGCAAGCTCATCGACGATGACCAGTTCAGGATGCAGGTTGATGACTGCCTGTAAATCCAGTTCGTCCAGCTCGCGGCCTTTGTAAAATAACCGGCGTCGGGGAATGATGGGTAAGCCATCTACCAACGACTGGGTTTCGGCCCGTTTGTGCGTCTCGATGAATCCAATCTTGACGTCAATACCGGCCTGCAAAAGCGCATGAGCTTCCTGCAACATGCGGTACGATTTACCCACACCGGCACTCATACCAATGTACACCTTAAACTTTCCCCGACGAGACTGGCGGAGGAGGTTCAGGAAATGTTCGGCGTTCTGGTTCATGTTTCTCCGTGCATCTCCGTGGCATAACTTTTAAAAACTCACCGCCAGACTCGTTGTCAGCGACGTATTTGTCTTACTCAAACCTCCCTTCGATTCGAAGATGGCGTCTTTGCTATCATACACTTTTCCTTCTATCCGAAACAGCGCAGTCGGTAAAACGACGTAATCGACGTTGAGCGAATACCCCAGAGTCCGGAAGCCGTTGGGCGTTCCGGTGGCGATGATGACGCCGTTCTTATCGTCGTAATAGTCAACCCGGCCAGCCAGTTTGATGGCGTCACTAGCCGAGTACCGGACAATAGCCACCGGAGAATACCAGACATAACTGCCCGTTCCAGTCCGACGTCCATCAGCGCCGACCGGTTTCCGATCGGCCCCAATGTCGAAGCCAAGCATGGCGCTGACAGTACGGGTCGGGTTAATGATGGCGTAGAAATTATTGAAAAACCGCGTCTGTTTCAGCGAATCGGGCCGGTCGCTGCCGATGAACGTACTCCAGTTCAGCGTCAGGCTGGCATTGGGCCTGTACTGTACCTGTGTGCCAAGCGATGGGCCCGAATACCCCGGCAGTCTGGCGATGTGCTGCCAGCCATTCACCACCGAACCCAGCAACGTCCACTTGCCGTTGGCGGTGTTGTAGGTTAGCCTGGCCCCAGACAGATAGTAGGGCGAATTTTCGGCCAGGATGCTTCGCGTCAGGGTCCAGCAGTCCTTTGAGATCGCACTCTCGAAGCCGATGTGTGACGTAAAAATACCCGCATCGAGCCACAAATCTTTCGTTTTACTCAGCTTCACGCCCGCATTGGCTTCGAACACATTGCGCAGCAGGGGCTGCTCGGCCGCATAGTTGTATTGCGCGTAGGTGCCCACCTGGATAGCCAGATTCGCCCGGACGCGCTCGCTGACATAAGCCCCTTTCAGATAGGCCAGATTCACGTTTACCTCCCGGTTTCGCTTGTGGTTATACAGAAAGCCCGGCCGCTCCTGACTGGTTTTCGGAGCCGTAAAATCGTGGGTATAATACGCTTCGATATAGCCCGTGAGTGTTACGCCTGCTGGTGATGATGACCGTGTACCGACAGAATCTGTTTGCGCCAGTATAGGCAAGGCAACAGCCAGACAGGCAGCGGTAAGAGAAAAGATAACTCTATTTTTCATGGTTGTTTCGTTGTACTTACTATGTATCGAACCACTTCTAGCCGTTCGATACTATAATTCATCCAGTGCCACATTCAGCTTCAGCACATTTACCGTCGATGGACCAAACAAGCCCATCAACGGCCCTTTCGTCTGTTCGTCAACAAGTTGATTCAGCCGATCAGCACTGACATTTCTGATTTTGGCAATTCGGGCTATTTGAATCTTAGCCGCTTCGGGCGATAAATCCGGGTCCAGTCCCGAGCCGGAAGCCGTGACAAGTTCGGCGGGAATTTCAGCTTTGTTGATGCCTGGATTGTGCACCAAAAAGGTATCGATCCGTGCCTGAACCGTTTCCAGATAATCAGGATTCGAAGGCCCTTTGTTCGAACCACCCGAGCCATCAGCCTTGTAGCCAACCGCCGACGGACGGCTGTTAAAATACCGATCTGCCGTAAAGGTCTGCCCAACCAGCGCATACCCAACGACCCGGCCGTTGACGGTAACCGTTTCCCCTTTTCCCTGACCGGGTGCCAGTCTGGCTACACCGGCAATAACCAATGGATAAACGATAGAAAGAATGACCAGCAGAACGAGCGTTAGCCGAATGGCTGGTGAGATGTGATTTTTCATTGTTTTCTTTTGTACAACGGAACGGCATTCCGTTGAGCCGTAAGGCTAATTTAATTATATAAAGATTGGCCTTATGGCCCCAACGGAATGCCGTTCCGTTGTACATTACACGAACAGCCCTACTACCAGGTCAATTAACTTTATCCCGATAAACGGAGCCACAATGCCGCCCAGACCGTAGATAAACAGGTTTCGGCGAAGCAGGGCCGATGCCCCAATGGGTTTGTATTCGACCCCGCGCAGGGCCAGCGGAATCAACATCGGAATGATGATCGCGTTGAAGATCACTGCCGACAGAATCGCCGACTCAGCACTGTGCAGTTTCATGATGTTGATGGCTTGCAGGGCCGGAATGGAGACGACGAACAGCGCGGGCACGATGGCAAAGTACTTGGCAACGTCGTTGGCAATGGAGAACGTGGTTAGCGTACCCCGCGTAATGAGCAGCTGCTTCCCGATTTCAACGACTTCGATCAGCTTGGTCGGGTCGTTATCGAGGTCGACCATGTTACCCGCTTCTTTAGCGGCCTGGGTGCCGGAGTTCATGGCGACGCCTACATCGGCCTGGGCCAGCGCGGGGGCATCGTTGGTACCATCACCCATCATGGCGACGAGTTTGCCGCCCGTTTGCTCATGCCGGATGTAGTTCATCTTGTCTTCCGGTTTCGCTTCGGCAATGTAATCATCGACCCCTGCCTTTTCGGCGATAAACCGGGCTGTCAAGGGGTTGTCGCCCGTTACCATCACGGTTTTGACCCCCATTTTACGCAGCCGGTCGAAGCGTTCCGAAATGCCGGGTTTGATAATATCCTGCAATTCGACAACGCCCCGCACCTGTTCATTTTCGATCACCACCAGCGGTGTACCGCCATTACCGGCAATTTCCTTTGCCTGATTTTCCGTTTCGACGGGGAACAGGTTGCCAGCCTTTGTAACGATGTTCCGAATGGAGTCCGTCGCCCCTTTCCGAATGCGTATGGGTGAAGCATTTTTACCGGTGGGTAAGTCGATACCCGACGAACGGGTTTCTGCCGTAAACTTGATAAGCGTTGCCCCTTCGGTCGACAGCTTCGAGGTGACATTGGGCCCGGCTAGTTCAACGATCGACTTCCCTTCGGGGGTTTCGTCGGCCAGCGAACTCAGCGCCGATGCCCGAATCATGTCGGCCTCCGAGACACCCGGCGCGGGATAAAAGTTGGTAGCTTTCCGGTTGCCAATGGTGATCGTTCCCGTTTTGTCGAGCAGCAATGTGTCAATGTCGCCCGCCGTTTCAACCGCCCGGCCTGATTTGGCAATGACGTTGGCGCGTAGGGCGCGGTCCATACCGGCAATCCCGATGGCCGACAGCAGGCCACCGATGGTGGTGGGAATCAGGCAGACGAACAGGGCGATCAGAGCCGCAATGGTGATCGGCGTGTTGGCGTAATCGGCAAAGGGTTTCAGGGCCACGCAGACAATGATGAAGATCAGCGTGAAACCCGCCAGCAGAATCGTCAGGGCAATTTCGTTGGGGGTTTTCTGCCGGGTGGCCCCTTCCACCAGCGCAATCATTTTGTCAAGAAACGACTCCCCCGGCTGGGTGGTCACCTGCACCTTGATGCGGTCAGACAGCACTTTCGTCCCCCCCGTCACCGACGATTTATCGCCACCCGCTTCCCGAATCACCGGGGCCGATTCGCCCGTAATGGCCGACTCGTCGATGGTGGCCAGCCCTTCAATGATTTCGCCATCCGACGGAATAATATCGCCCGGTTCGCAGAGAAACACATCGCCTTTTACAAGTTGCGCCGACGAAATAATCTCCACTTCGTTTGTGTACATGTTACCCACAGGCCGAATCACTTTAGCGGGTGTTTCCTGCCGGGTTTTGCGGAGCGATTCAGCCTGTGCTTTCCCCCGCGCTTCGGCAATGGCCTCGGCAAAGTTGGCGAACAGAAGGGTAAGCAGCAGAATGAATGTTATCGAGATATTGTACCCAAGTGACCCCTGGGAAGTATCGCCCGAAACAGCGATGTAGGCCGTAACCAGCACCATGACAACGGTACCGATTTCGACGGTGAACATAACCGGGTTCTTGACCAGAACCGCCGGATTAAGTTTGACAAACGACTCCCAAATAGCCGTGCCCACAAGCTCACGCTGGAACAGGGCCGGGGATGAATTTTGCTTTACCATAATTATATTGTCAGAACCGGGATTTTAATATGATTTAATAGATTTCCAGGATTAGCGCAGACCGCCATGTTCGGTCCTGAAAATCGGCTTGTTCAACTCATTTAACCTTACTTTACTGATGAGCCTTTGGAAACTGAAGCTGTTCAGGGTATTACTTAATACTGAATAAGTGTCTGGCTTTTTCAGTAATAAATAATCTTGTTTAATCCTTACCATCTTGATCTAATCCCGGTCAAAAGTATTCGGCCAGCGGGCCGAGAGCCAGTGCCGGGAAGAACGACAGGGCCGTAATGATCAGAATCACCGCGAAGGTCATCAGCCCAAACGTACCCGTATCGATGGGTAATGTGCCCGCCGACTCAGGCACGTACTTCTTCTGCGCCAGCAAACCGGCAATCGCAACAGGGCCGATGATGGGGATGAACCGGCCCAGAATCAGAACGATACCCGTAGCGTAGTTCCAGAAAAAGTTGTTGTCGCCCAGCCCTTCGAAACCCGACCCGTTGTTGGCATTGGCCGAGGTGAACTCGTACAGTATCTCCGAAAAACCGTGATTACCGGGGTTGTTGAGCCAGGCCGAGGGTTTCACCGCCCAGGCTGCATCGGGGTATTTTACCAAGAACCAAACCGCCAGCGCCGTACCACCTTTGACCAGCAACGTACTCAACAGCGCCACAATCGAAGCGATCTTGATCTCCCGCGCTTCGACCTTCCGGCCGAACAACTCCGGCGTCCGACCGACCATCAGGCCCGAAATAAAGACCGCGATAATCAGGTAGTAATAGTAGTTCAGAAAGCCGACGCCACAGCCGCCATAGAAGGCGTTGGTCATCATGCCCAGCAGTTCCATTGTACCCGACAGCGCCATCGACGAATCGTGCATGGAGTTGACCGAACCCGTTGAGATGATGGTCGTGACAATGCTCCAGTAGGCCGAAGCCAGCGGACCAAACCGAACCTCTTTGCCCTCCATAGCACCCGTTGGCTGGCTCACGCCCAGATGCATAAGGGCCGGATTGCCGTGCACTTCGGTCACCAGCGTCGGGATGAGCAGGCAGAGCATCCCCAGTGTCATGACGCCGTAGACCACCCACGTAAACCGCCGACGGTTGATGAGGTAGCCCAGCGCAAACAGCATGGCAATGGGCAGCAGCACCTGCGCCACTATCTCAACCATGTTGGTCAAATAGCTGGGATTCTCCAGCGGGTGGGCCGAGTTGACACCAAACCACCCGCCCCCATTGGTTCCGATGTGTTTAATGGCGATCATGCCAGCCGCCGGGCCGCGCGAAACACCGACCGTATCGCCCTGCATGGTTACGACCGAATCTTTCCCGTCGAAACTGGCGGGGGTACCGTTGAAGACCAGGATTAGGGAGACAACGAACGAAAGCGGCAGCAAAATCCGCGTAATCGCCTTCACGAAGAACACGTAGAAGTTACCGACGGTATCGACCACCCTTGGTAAAAACGACCGGACGATCAGCAGCAGCGACGCGATGCCCGTTGCCGCCGAAACGAACATCAGGAAGGTAATGACCCCCAACTGCGTCAGGTAGGTCAGCCCCGACTCGCCGGAGTAGTGCTGTAGGTCGCAGTTGACCATAAAGCTGATGGCGGTGTTGAACGCCAGATCGGGTGTCATGGATGGGTTGCCATCGGGATTGAGGGGCAGACTGCCCTGCAGCACCAGCAAAGTGAACGAGAACGCCAGCCACACGGCATTGAGGGTGAGCAGGGCAACGAGATTCTCTTTCCAGCTCATCTCGCGGGTAGGATCGATGCCTCCGACGCGATAAATGAACCGTTCCAGCGGCCCATTGGCCGATTTCGGTTTAAAGACGTTGGCAATGTACTTGCCCAACGGGATAGCCAGCAGGACGGTCAGTCCATACATGACGATAACGCCCATTAATTCAGTTGACATATTTGTGTGTATTGTACCGCTTTGGCTGGTGTTTCAGGTTAAAATTTCTCTGGTTTGATAAGCACATACAGCATGTACACGAATACCAGCAAAGCGATGATGAATAAGGCAGTGAGCATTGGCGAAAGAGCGAAAGAATGAGAGAGTGAAAGAGCGAATGAGTGAGAGAGCGAAAGTCAATAAGTGAAGTGAAACGTGGATGCATCAGCTTATTCACTCATTCGCTCTTTCAGTCTTTCGCTCTTTAAATTCGTTCGAACCAGTCGATGGTTTTGTAGAAGAAAACGAAGCAGCCGATGGCTGATATAACGAGAAGCAATAGCGTACTCATGGGTATTGGGATAATGTGTTAAACAGTTGATATCCCTATGCCAAGAAATAGTCCAGACTATTCATCACCCACAACACAAATAAAGAATCTCCTGACTAACAGAATATTATAACAAATAACCGATCTATTCGGGAAGAATACAGAAAACCAACCTTTCCATTTTGGCAGGGTTGGTTTTTCAATTTGGTAGGGTTAAGTGAGCGATTATGGCGTTATGGTTCTTCAGGACAAGTTGCCTTTCTTTACAGCACATTTTCATTAGCTACCATGCCCTCTCCGCTACAGCAGGACTCCGACAACCTGGCCGCTCTTCTCGAACGGGCCAAAGCCGAAAGTCTGGCCCACCTCAATGCCCTCGATACGCTGCCAACAAAAGGCAACTATATAGCCAATGCTTCAGCAAATCAGTTGCCGGAACAGGGCATGGGCGCACTCAGTGCTTTTGACGAGTTCAATGCCCGACTGCGAAACGTCATCGTAGCCTCATCGGGACCGCGTTATTGGGGTTATGTCATTGGCGGCACCACCCCGGCGTCCATCGTAGGCGACTGGCTGGCCACGGCGTTCGATCAGTGTACGTTTGCCTCCGCCGGGCAGGGCGACATATCGGCCAATATTGAACTGGAAACGATTCAATTGGCACGGCAACTGTTCAACCTCCCCGATACCTTCCTGGGTGGGTTTGTCTCAGGTGCGACCATGTCGAACTTCACCTGCCTGAGTGTGGCCCGGCAGTGGGCGGGTCAGCAACTGGGCGTCGACATTGCCAACGACGGCATGGTGCCGGGCATCACAGTCCTGTCGGCCGAGCCACACGCGTCGGCGGTGAAGTCGCTGGCGATGCTCGGTATTGGCCGGAACAACGTTACCCGTATCAACTACCTCGACGGCAATCGGGAAGCGATGGATGTGCGCGATCTGGAAGCGAAACTACAGGCCCTCAACGGTCAACCCGCTATTCTGATCTCCAGTGCGGGCACCGTCAACACCGTCGACTTTGACGACATGACGGTCATCGCCGAACTGAAAAAGAAGTACTCGTTCTGGTGGCATGTCGACGGGGCCTTTGGTGGATTTGCCGCCTGTTCACCCGCCTATCAGCACCTGCTGGCCGGTTGGGAGCAGGCCGACAGTATTACCATCGACTGCCACAAATGGCTGAACGTGCCCTACGACAGCGCCATTTTTCTGATGCAGACGAAGCACCGTAAACTCCACATCGAAACCCTGCAACCGCTCAACAGCCCCTACCTCGGCGACCTGCTGACGAACGTCAACTACCAGACGCTGGTACCCGAAAGCTCCCGGCGACTGCGCGCCTTACCCGCCTGGTTCAGCCTGATGGCGTACGGGAAAGAGGGCTATCAGACCATCGTGGAAACCAACATCCGGCTGGCCCAGACCTTCGGCGAGAAACTGGTTAGCAGTGCCCAGTTTGAGTTACTGGCCCCGGTCAGGCTCAACACGGTCTGTTTTTCACTGAGCGATGCCACGCAGGAGCGGGTGAACTCTTTTCTGACGTCGTTGAATTCAACTGGTCTGGTCTTCATGACACCGACTGTCTACCAGGGACGTGCAGGTATACGTGCCGCTTTCGTCAACTGGCGAACGACGGCGGAGGATTTGGACGTGGTTTTTGGGGAAATGGTGAAAGTGGTGGGATAGTGCAGTGAGTGGAGTCGTGAAGTAAGTGGAGTGTGGCTGGGTTTTATAGCTGTGGTTGCGTGGTGTCGGGTCCTCAGACCCGACACGGCGAGGTTTCTCAAAACCTCGTGAGGCTAGCTGATCAACGAGGTTTTGAGAAACCTCTATTGTCAGTTTTAACCGGGCTGGCGCACCAGAAACTGACACCACTTCACCTACTACACTACCCCACCACTCCACTCACTCCCCTTCCCCCAGCTTCCGGTACAGCGTCGTCAGCCCAATGCCCAGCAGCCGGGCGGTTTCGGTTTTGTTGCCGTTGGTCTGCTGAAGGACCCGGCGGATGTGCTGCTGCTCAACGGTCGCCAGATCGAGGGCGGTGGCATCGTTCGGGAGGGAGCCGGTTTGCATCTCGTAGGGCAACAGATCAGGGGTGAGGTCGAGGGTGCCGTTGCTGGCGTCGGCGAGGATGACCGCCCGTTCGATGACGTTCTTCAGCTCCCGAATATTGCCCTTCCAGGCATGGCCCTGTAGTTTCTGTACAAAAGCCGGACTCAGCCGCACATCGCGCTTACCGATTTTGGCCGCTTCCTGCCGGGCAAACTGGCTGGCCAAATCGGGAATATCATCGCGCCGGTCGCGGAGGGCGGGGAGTTCGATCTGGAACACCGACAGCCGGTAGTACAGATCCAGCCGGAATCGGCCCGCGCTGGCTTCCTGCTCCAGCCCCCGGTTGGTGGCGGCAATCACCCGCACATCGGTTTTGGTTGGTTTGGTGTCGCCCACGCGCAGAAACTCGTGGGTTTCGAGTACCCGCAGGAGCTTCGCCTGTAGGTCGAGGGGCATTTCGCCGATTTCATCCAGAAAAATTGTGCCTTTGTTGGCTTCGGCGAAGAGCCCTTTCTGGTCGCGGTTGGCCCCCGTGAAGGCCCCGCTCCGGTGTCCGAACAGTTCACTTTCCAGAATATCCTTTCCCAGCGCCCCGCAGTTGATCGCCACAAACGGCCCCGTCCGGCGCGGACTGGCCTGGTGAATGGCCTGGGCAAAGACTTCTTTGCCCGTACCCGTTTCGCCCGTGAGTAGAACGGTCGTGTCCGTCACGGCGACTTTACGAGCGAGGTCAACGGCCTGCTGAAGGGGCCGCGAACGCCCGATGATCCGGTCGAAACCGTACCGCTGGCTAACCTGCTGTTCCAGCTGTTTGATCCGAAATTGCAGATTCGCTTTCTCCACCGCCCGACTCACCAGTGGAATAATCCGGTCGTTATCATCGCCCTTGGTGATGTAATCGAACGCCCCGTTTTTAATGGCCGTCACCCCATCGGAAATCGTACCGTAGGCGGTCAGGACAATGATTTCGGTGGCGGGGTAGAGCTCCTTGATCTGAGCCGACAGTTCGATACCGTTTTTATCGGGCAGTTTGACATCGCTGATCACCAGTTGCACCTCCTCCCGTTCGAGGATTTTCAGGCCAGCGCGGGCGTTTTCGGCCTCCAGAATCGTATAGCCTTCGAGTTGCAGAATCCGGGCGAGGAGTTGCCGCAGCCGGGATTCGTCGTCAATAAGTAAAATGGTAGCCAATAGGTATCAAGGTTTCAGTGATGATGACGTACCCACGGACTTTAGTCCGTATTATGCGCATTTAAATACGGACTAAAGTCCGTAGGTACGTCGTAGGTACGTCCTAAAAATTGACTTAAATTTGAATCAGTACATGCGTTAACGGCGCTAAAAACACCCGTTATCCGACTACGCACCTAATCTACTTTACGATGCCCTTTTCTACTAAAAAGATCTCGGCCGCTCTGGTACTCATCCTTGTCTGGGTCAATAGTCTGGCGCAACAATCCATCTCGGTCAGCTCGCCAAACCGCTCCATTGTCGTGACGGCACAGAACACGCCAACGGGCGAGGTGATGTATCAGGTTCGCTACAAAGGTAAGCCGGTTATTGAACCGTCGGGACTGGGCTTTGTTCTGAGCAAGCCTGCCGTATCGCTCACCCGCTTTACCATTACCCGTGTCGACTCCTCAAAAAACGATGAAACCTGGAAACCCGTTTGGGGCGAAGTCAGTCAGATTCGCAATCACTACAACGAACTCCTCCTGGCCCTTCAGGATAAATCCGGGTCGGGCATTGGCCTGCGCATTCGTTTCCGCGTGTTCGACGATGGCGTTGGGTTCCGGTACGAGTTTCCGAAACAACCTAAGCTGACCCATTTTGTGGTCGATGATGAGAAAACCCAGTTCAAACTGGCCGCCGACCATCAGACTTTCTGGATGCCGGGCGATTATGACTCGAACGAATATTTCTACAACAAGACGAAACTCACCGAAGTCGACGCCATTACGGCTGCGGATAAAGAGAAAGACATTGCCCTGAAGTCGGTGATCGGGCCGAACGCCGTGCAAACGCCGTTGTTGTTCAAGACCAATGAGGGCCTGTATGTAAGCCTGTACGAAGCGGCTTTGCTCAACTACCCGGTCATGCACCTGCAACTGGACAAGAAAAGCCTGACGCTGACGTCGCAACTCACACCCGATGCCGTGGGCAACAAAGCGTATCTGCAAACACCGGCCCAGACGCCCTGGCGCACGCTCATCATCAGCGACAAAGCCACCGACATACTGGCCTCCAAACTCATTCTGAACCTGAACGAACCGTCTACCATTGCCGACCCGTCGTGGATAAAGCCGCAGAAATTCGTGGGCATGTGGTGGGAGATGCACATCGGCAAAGCGAACTGGGCCAAAGCCGAAGGAAAACACGGAGCCAACACCCAAAACGTGAAGAAGTACATTGATTTTGCCGCCAAATACGGCTTCAACGGGGTGCTGGTGGAAGGCTGGAACGAGGGTTGGGAAGACTGGTTCGGCAACTGGAAAGAGGACGTTTTCGACTTTGTGACGCCCTACCCCGACTACAACATCGACTCCCTGACGACCTACGCCCAGCAGAAAGGCGTCCGGCTGATCATGCACCACGAAACCTCCGGCTCGGTTACGAATTACGAACGCCGGATGGATGCCGCTTTTCAATACATGGTGAAAGAGGGCATCAACACCGTGAAGACGGGCTACGTGGGCCGAATCATTCCCCGTGGCGAGCACCACGACAGTCAGTGGATGATTAACCATTACCAGCGGGTGGCTCAGAAAGCGGCTCAGTACAAAATCATGGTCGATTCGCACGAGTCGGCGCACCCGACGGGCCTCCACCGGACGTACCCCAACTGGATGGCGAGTGAAGCCGCCCGGGGTAGCGAATTCAACAATGCGCCCACGCTGGGCATCACGCCCGAACACACCACCGTGCTGCCGTTTACGCGGATGCTGGGTGGACCGATGGATTTCACCCCCGGCCTGTTCCGCTTTAAGCTCAACCAGTTCGACAGCACCCGCACGACGGTCGTTCGCACCACGCTGGCCAAGCAACTGGCGCTCTACATCACGCTCTATAGCCCCCTGCAAATGGCCGCCGACTTACCCGAGAACTACGAGAAGCACCTGGATGCCTTTCAGTTTATACGCGATGTACCGGTCGACTGGGACGACACCAAAATACTGGCCGCCGAACCCGCCGATTACGTCATGATTGCCCGCAAAGAAAAGGGAGCACCCAACTGGTACGTAGGGGCCATCACCGACGAAAACAGCCGCGACCTGCCGCTGGACCTATCGTTTCTGGAGCCCGGCAAAACCTACGAAGCCGTCTTCTACCGCGACGCCCCCACCGCCGACTGGGCCACCAACCCGGAAGCGTATGTGATTGAGAAGAAACCCGTAACGGCTAAGACGAAACTGACGCTTCATCTGGCGAAGGGGGGCGGGTGTGCTATGCAGATTGTAAGGCGGTGAGTTTTGACACAACCCCTGATCAAGAAAAGGGCACTGAACCATTAACTTAACTATCAGAAACGGAGCCATTTAATTCATACTTTGTGTGCACTTTTGGAGATATACGAGCGTACCAACGTTGATGGGCCCAAATGATATAATGACACTAAATAAATCAGACGAAATAACCCGGGTTTTGAGACAGAAACTTTGACAGAAGAACGAAAAACCGGGCACAGCAAGGGTTATAAAAAAGCCAGGGCTCTGTGCTTTCAAGAATGCTTTACGTTAAAAAAACCTTGCCTTCGCGAAGCTTCAAAACGTCACCAACAGTGCTGGTAATAAGTGTAACAGATGGTAGTACCAACAAAATTATGAAAAACATATTATTTGATTTTATATCGAAGTACGTTTCTCTCACAGAAGAAGAGAAGAACGCCATTGTTTCTTTGGACATATTCCGCTCGGTAAAAAAAGGGACTACTTTACTCAAAGAAGGGCAAAAATCAAAAGATAGCTACTTTGTCCTAAAAGGCTGTATTCGATCATATTATATTTTAGATAGTGAAGAAAAAACAACTGCTTTCTATACAGAAATGGAAGCATTGACACCGCCTTGCGTAACAAGTAAAACCCCGTCCGAATATTATATAAGCTGTGTAGAAGACACTATACTTACCGTTTCAAACTCGGATATGGAAGTTGAAGTAAATAGTAAATTTCCAAAGTTTGAAATCATGTGCAGACTATTAGCTGAAGAACTTCTAGCTAAAAAACAAATAGACTTTGATGAGTTTAAAAATTCTTCTCCTGAACAGCGATATCTGAACTTAATACAAAAAAGGCCGGATCTTATCCAACGTGTTCCACAGCACCAATTAGCAAGCTATTTAGGCATCAAACCTCAATCATTAAGTAGATTGAGAGCAAGGCTTTTACAGAAAGATAAAGAGTAAGGTTCATTTCTTAACTTAAGTGAACGTATTTGAGTTAGCCGCCCATTCATCTTTGCATATCGTTTACTATCAATTTAAGAAGATATGCAAAAGAAAATTTTATTCGTTGGACTTGCCTTAGTGTTGGCAAGCAGTTTACAGGTGCGTGCGCAATACGCGAAACAAGACAATACGTATAAAAAGTATTTTATCGGAAGTACATTCTTGATGTTGGGCAATTTAATTCCTGATGACCCAAATGCGCCGGAATTTGCGCAATTAAATATTGGATATAGAATAACGCTTAAAGATGTTGTTTTTTTAGAATTCAAAACATCTAAGTTTACCTGGCCATTAGGTATCCCCTGGGGAAAATCATTTGATGCACCAGGAGAAAATTATCCCGGCTATGTACGCCAAAAAGTAATTGGATTAGCATACAATCGTTTTTGGTGGAAAGGATTATATACAGGCGTTCATGCCATGAATGCTTTTCAGAAATATATGGATGAGGATAATAAAAAGATAGCAAATGGATACACGTTATTTATGACCTACCGTTTGGGTTACCAGATCAAACTGTTTAAAAACCGTTTCTTTATAGAACCATCTATCGGTTTGACTCATTGGCCTGTACAAACTAATGTACCAAAATCCTTTGAATTAGTAGAAAGCAAATGGCCTAAATACTTCGCTTTTGAACCCGGACTTCATTTTGGGTATAATTTCTAATATGTCTACCAACCAATCCAAATAGTTCCACAACACCAATTAGCAAGTTATTTGGGCATGAATTCATAATCATTAAGTAGGCTTAGGGTGATAGTTCTTGAAAAAATAACCGTTGAGATACATTTCTTAACTTAAGTGAACGTATTTGAGCTAGCTACCCATCCATCTTTGTATATCGTTTAACATCAATTTAAGAAGATATGCAAAAGAAAATTTTGTTCATTGGTATTGTCTTACTAATGACAAGTACGCTCCAACTCAAGGCACAATATGCTGAAACAGACAGCCCTTACAAACGGTGGTTCGTAGGTAGCACGGTGTTTTTACTGGGCAATTTGGCTTTGACAAATAGTCCCGAATTCGTCCAACTCAATTTAGGCTATCGTCTTACAGGAAAAGATGTAATTACAATAGAACCAAAAACCTGGAAATATGCCTGGCCGAATGGTATTCATCCCTTTTTAAACAAATCATACGGAAAGCCGGAAGAAGAATTCCCAGGTTTTGTACGGGAATATGGATTGTCAGTAGCTTACCAACGATTTTTATGGAAAGGGGTTTATGCTGAACTTAATGTAATGCCTACCTGGCAAAATTTTATAAACCCTGAAGGCAGAAAAATTGACAACGGTTTTCAGATTTTCAATACTTACCGCGTGGGTTATCACATCAAACTCTTTAAGGATAGGTTTTTCATTCAACCATCAATGGCAATTACTCACCGTCTTTATCACACAAGAATGCCTGATGGCTTCAAACAGTTAGACGATAAATGGTCGAAATTTGTCTTCGGGGAACCAGGCTTTCACTTTGGGTTTAATTTTTAATTGATGATTTATGAGTGCACAAAAAATACCGCAAAATGCGTTGGAAGAAATCAAAGTCAGTTTAAAACTGAAGCTTGCAGCACTGTGGGCGAGTTTTATGTTTCTATATATCTATATTGACTATTTCCACTTATTTATGCCGGGTTCATTAAGAGATCTGTTAGCCGGCAAGGTATTTGTCTTTACTATTACACAGGGATTCCTATTGACAGTACTCGCTTCAGTAACGGTTCCGTCACTAATGATTTCCCTTTCTGTTATCCTGCCGGTTACAATGAATCGATGGACAAATATCATTATTGCCGCGGTGTTCATTCCCTTTACATTGTTTAATTTAGCAGGAGAGGTTTGGATACACATGCTGTTTGGTGCTGTTGTAGAAGTCGTACTTCTTTGTCTTATTATTCATTATGCATGGAAGTGGCCTCGTACACAAGCGCCTACCAGTACAGATAATTACCAATAACTTTCAAACGAGTAGACTAATGAAAAAACTAATAAAACCATTTACAAAAAAACACAAGACACTTTTTCTTATTGACAGTATTGGAGCATGTATAAGTGCGTTTTCACTATTTATTATTGTACGACAATTTAATGAGTATTTTGGAATGCCAGCCAAAAAATTAAACTTTCTTTCTATAGTAGCATTTTTTTTTGCATTTATTCCGCTGCTTGTTTTTTATTATTAAAAGAAAATTTGGCTCCTTTTGTCAAGTTTATTGGTATGGCAAACCTGATATACTGTACATTGACGATCGGGCTACTCATTAAATACTACGATTTATTGACAGTTGTCGGAAAAATATACTTTTTAACTGAAGTAGTACTTATTGGCGGACTTAGTTTTATCGAACTTAATGGGGCTACAATAAATAAAGAAAATAGATAGCTTGACAACTAAATGAATGAGGGTTGGCCGCCAAACCCGCCGACCATGTCATGATTGCCCGCAAAGAAAAGGGAACCGTCAAGTGGTACGTAGGGGCCATCACCGACGAAAACAGCCGCGACCTGCCGCTGGACCTGCCGTTTCTGGAACCCGGCAAAACCTACGAAGTCACCCTCTACCGCGACGCCCCCACCGCCAACTGGGCTACCAACCCCGAAGCGTATGTCATCGAGAAGAAGACCATCACCACCAAAACCAAATTATCTCTACATTTGGTGAAAGGGGGTGGGTGTGCTGTACAGATTGTAAGGCGGTAGGTTTTGGCACAAAAACTAAAAAATGGCATGCATCCAAAAAATCAACTTAATTTTTAAAAACGGAGACATTTACTATCGTGGGATTTTGTGTTATTTACAGCTACTTTATGTATCCATACATCAACATTGAAACGCACATATGTAGATGTGTGAAAATAGTTATGTAAAGCTGCACGCCACAAGGCGAAGATTAACAAGGGGGAGGAGAACTGTATAAGAGGTTTATACTTTGTATAACCAAAGAAGGCAGACTTAAGTCACTTGCCTGACATTAAGGTAGTTCTCAATATTTTTATGATCCTATTACAGGCATTACAGAGTAAAGTGCTATACTGAAAAACAGACCGAAAGGTTCGTACATTATTGAATTTTGTCTCATGCGATCGCCAATTCAGTTTCTAATTAAATTAGTGTCATGAAAAATATTTTTATTCTGCTAATTATTATTTCCACAAAGGGTTTTTCACAAAATATTTCTGAGAAATCAAGCGAAGAAACATATTTAACTGCTAAATTAATAGAAGGGCGGTTCTTTCTAAAGGTACCTACAATCAGTGGGGATACAATTGTAGGATTTTGCGACACTGGTGGTGGTTATACGGCAATTTATAAGTCGACAGTAAAGAGACTAAATCTGGAGTCAAAGGTAAAACTATTAAATATTGACGGCGACACCACCAAATACATATATGCAAATGAAATATTCGACAATAGAACAATACCATATCCAGAAATTTCAAATTATTTCAAATCACACATTAATATACCTTTTATTGAAGCACCAGAGGATACAAAAGAAACTATATTTTTTGCAAAATTTGTAGACTATCAACTATTTTTAGGACAATTCTTTTTCATAAGAAATGCTTGGACTTTTAATTATAAGACAGGTAAAATGTCTGTCAATACTCCAGTTACTCAAAATTTAGCCAATGAAAATATTCAAGTACTCGGCTTCAAAAAAGACAAGATGGGCAATAAAATATTTGGGCATCCCAGTATGAAATTAGTAATTGATGGAAAAGTAATTGATTTTCTTTTTGATACAGGAGCTACCTTTTTATTGAGTGATAATGGTAGAACTAAACTGGGTATAGACACAAAGGCCACTGCGGGCTCTTTCATTGCAAAAAGTCTTTTTAATGAGTGGCACCTTCAACATCCTGAATGGAGAATTATAGAGAAAGGAGAATTTACAGGTGCAGACCTAATTGAAGTTCCAGAGGTGAAAGTGGGAAACTTAACTGCTGGACCTGTTTGGTTTGCAAAAAGACCCGATGAAGCATGGTCAAAAGGAATGATTGGTAGTATGGATAAAGTTGTGAAAGGTGCTATTGGAGGTTCTTTTTTAAAATACTTCAAAGTAACTGTTGACTACAATAATGAATTAATAAAGTTTGAAAAGTAGGATTACGGCATAAGGGCGAATACACAGCAGAAGTTTTTGCTAAAGCAGGACTGAATATTATAACATCAACTATGTGCAAGCATTAGCATCGGCTCGGGCTCGACATTCAATGTTCAGCTTTAATTTCTAACTTCAAACACATATTTTCAAATAGACATTTGTACTAGGCTGGACAATCAATGAATTACTTGCATTCGCGAATACCCGATCGTTTAACTCTCGTTGCTATTTACGTTCAAGGTCTCTATCTCAAGTCTGTGCAGACACAGCTAGGTAAAGTAAAGCGTCAGACCGTTCCCGGAAGGGCGATCTGACGCTTTGCCTTGGGATAAAAAAACCTACTTCTTAAAATTCACCACCTGCGCTTGTTTCTGCGCCCGGATGGCCAGTTCCATCGCCAAGAAGCAATGCTCCTGCGGCATGGCCGTTTCGGTGCGGTTGATTACGTCGTTGACGAGTTGCTCGCCATAGGGCAGTGGTACGTTGCTACAGTCGATATAACGCGATTCCTTGTTATCCGTAATGATCAAGTGATTACCGCCGTCGCGCCCGGCGGGGTCGACGTTCTTGCGTAGTTCCATGAAGCCCTCGGTGCCCAGAATGGTCAGTCGGCCATCGCCCCAGCTTTTGAGTCCGTCGGGGGTGAACCAGTCGACGCGGATGTAGCCCATGCCACCGTCGCCCCGGAGCATCACATCGCCGAAATCTTCAAACTTCGGGTATTGCGGAAAGTGAACATTGCCCACCTGCGCGGCTACAATATCAGCTTTCTTCGAGCCCGTGAAGAACAGAAACTGGTCGAACTGGTGCGAGGCAATGTCGCAGATGATGCCGCCAAACTTCTTTTTGTCCCAGAACCAGTCGGGGCGGCTTTTGGGACTCATGCGGTGCGGCCCCAGCCCGATGGTCTGAATCACGTTGCCGATGGCCCCCGCTTTCACCAGTTCACCGGCTTTCACTGTCGCCCGGTTTTCGAGCCGTTCGCTGTACATGATCGAATAAATCCGCTTGGTCTCCTTCTGTACTTTACGCACCTCGGCGAGTTGTTCAAGCGTGGTGATACCAGGTTTGTCGGTCATAAAATCCTTCCCGGACTTCATG
The DNA here is from genome assembly GCF_054782495.1 of Spirosoma aerophilum. Lineage (NCBI taxonomy): Bacteria > Pseudomonadati > Bacteroidota > Cytophagia > Cytophagales > Cytophagaceae > Spirosoma > Spirosoma aerophilum. Next base: position 336,740 of record NZ_BAAGSJ010000001.1, read on the forward strand.
ACCCGAACGCCCAGCGGTGCCCGCTCTTCAGGAATGCCGGAAGTCAGCACCAACTGAATGGATTTATCATCCAGAATCTCGTTTTCCGATTTCACCTGCTTTGCCTGTGAGAATCGTTTGGCAAAGGGTGCCGCCAGTTCAGGCTCTTTAGCGTAGAACGAAACGAATTCGCCCCCACCCCGCAGCACCGCTTCCACCTGGCTGTTGATGTGCCCGTGGTTGATGCCGATCACGGCAAAGCGAATCCGTGCCGCCCCGACCGGCATTCGGTCGCTACCCAGCGCGCCCGTCCGCAGAATGGCCGGGGCACCAATCGTTTCGACCGGTAGTGACGGCAATACGACCAGACCAGCGGCCGTTGCCAGGGTTTCCTTAATAAAGTTGCGCCGATTCGCGCCTTGTGGTGAGTTCATAAATGAAAGAGTGAAAGAGTGAAAGAGTGAAAGAGCGAGACCGTAAAAGAGCGAAAGAGTGAAAGAGTGAAAGAGCGATGGTCCGGCAATCCGTTTCTCGCCTTGTTTTGGCGCTCTTTCACTCTTTCATTCTTTCGCTCTTTATTTTTTCTTCGCCAACTCTAACGCCTGCGTGGTTGTGTAATATTTGGCAATCATGTTGGGGACTTCCCAGGCGGGCATTTTACCGGCTTTCAGGTAGTCGATGTACTTCTGCGCCACCCGACCGAAGTGGGCTTCGTGGCCTTCCTTGTATTTATCGGGAATGATAACCTCCCAGCCCGACGCTATTTTCTTCACCTCCACGCCGGGAAACTCCTGCTGAATTTTCGGTAAGGCCGCTTTGAGGGCTGCGTCGGTATCCTTCGTACCGGCCACGGGTTCGATGTAAAGCGTGGGTTTGTAGTTCTGCTCGGCTCCCTGCCGGATGATCAGGTTGGCTTTGGTGCCGCGCATGATGGAGTAGTGCGTGTCGCCCGCGCCTTCGGGGGCTTTGTAGGCCCAGGTAACGGACACTTTCGCATGAACCCCCCGCAGTGTATAGTTAATTTCGCCATTGCTGTACACCCGGAGAACACTGTCTTTCACCACGTCTTTTTTGAGGTAGTCCGGAAAGGCGTTCTGCTTCGTAATGGCTTTGAACTGGCTTAGGCTCATGTCGGTGGTCCAGCGACGGGCGGAGGTCAGGCTGATGTCTTTCTGGTAGTCGATTGTCTGCTCGGGGAAGCACTCCCACTGCACCAGATCGACCAGGTGCGTCGTCACGTCGACGATGCCTTCGCCCTGCTGTTCTACATCCATGAACCAGGCCGGACGCGTCAGAATGCTGCCCGACACGTTCTTGTAAAAATGGTGAACGCTCTCTTTCGTGACGGCGGGTTTGTCGGGCGTGCCTTTTTCGAGCGTCCCGAACACCTCCGGCTGGCGCGAGAAGGCCCGTTGCAGCATGGTCGAGATTTCGTACCGCTCCGTCATGATGTCGTAGAGCAGCACCTTGTTTTTCTCGGCGGTGGCAAACGACTCTTTCAACTGATCGAAATTCGACGCGCTGATTACCATCGGTTTATCGGCCAGCACGTTGAAGCCCGCTCCAATGGTTTTCTGGATGTAGTCCGTTTTCAGGCGGTTATTCCCGGCCATCACGACCACGTTCCCTGCCGTAGCGACGGACCGCTTGTCTGCCAGCATTTTATCCAGGAAGTCAGCGCCTTTATAGACATCTTCTTTCCAGTGCGTCGGGTTCTCGGCGCGGGTGTTGTAGCCTTCAATTTTGTCGAGATGCAACTGGAGATCGGGCCCGTCGGGCGCATATACATGCACGGTCGAATCGACACCTTCGTACATGGTTTTCTGCACCAGGGCCGCGTGAAAGTGGCCGGGGTCCAGCGTGATCAATCGAAAATCAGCCATAGATTTCTCGCTTTTCTCGGATGACTGACAGGCAGCCAATAAAGCAGCCAGAAAGAGGCCACTAACGGTGGGGGTTAACTTCATCAAGATTATTTTAAGCTTGAAATTTGAATAAATCTTTAATTGAAGTTGCTGGCCCTGTACAACGGATTGGTTATCCGTTGGGCCGTTAGGCCAATTGGCGACCTTATTAGCCTAACGGCTCAACGGATAACCAATCCGTTGTACAGGGCCAGCAACCTCAATTAAACCTATAAGGTCTTTGAGACCTTATAGGTTTTGAACGCTTACTTCGCCGACGCCACCATCTTGATGGCGTACGGTGCTCGCTGGGGGCGCGACAGGAGTTTGTTGGCTTCGGGGTCGTTTTTGAACTGCTCCTTTTTGGGGTCCCAGTACAGTTTGCGGTTCAGTTTCATGGCGGCATGGTGCAGCAAACAGGCCGAACAAGACCGGTGGCCTACCTCAGTAGGTGCAATCGGCTCTTTGCGGCTCACGATGCTCTCCAGCCAGTTGCCGTGGTGCTCTTTGCTGACCGGCAAATGAATTTCGTTCGGACCAATCACCGACGTCAGGAGTTTAGGATCGCTGGCGTCGAGTTTTTTAGCCGCGTTTTGTTTGGAAAGCGGGTCGCTGGCGGTTACAGCCGCATCACCACGCGACACGAAAATCCAGCCTTCTGTTCCTTCAAACCGAATGCCGTTGGCGATTTCGTTCGTGACGATCATGTGGACGCCGTTCTCATACATAGCTTCGGTGCGGAAGATACCGTGCACATCCCACAAACCATGTTTCGGAAAATCAGCTTTGCCCCAGATTTCGACCGGGCCGGTGTACTCGGTGTTCATAGCCCAGTGGGCGGAGTCGATGTGGTGAGCGCCCCAACCGGTAATCATCCCCGCGCCGAACTGCTCGCAGCGGAGCCAGCCCGGACGGTCGAAGTCGGCCTGCGGATGCACCCGTTTTTCGGTGTAATATACCTCGGGCGTAGTGCCCAGCCACATGTCGTAGTTCAGGTTTTTCGGGACGGGCATCTGCGGTTCCTCGTCGCCCGATGGGTCACCGGGGAGACCGACATATACCGTTTTCAGCTTGCCAATGCGTCCGTTGCGGACCAGTTCGGCGGCATAGCGAAACTGTTCTGACGAACGTTGCTGGCTACCTACCTGCACAATCTGGCCCGATTTCTTGACGGCATCGGCCATCATGCGCCCTTCGGCAATGGTGAGCGACGCGGGTTTCTGCATGTACACGTCCTTTTTGGCGCGGACGGCATCAATCACGATGGGCGCGTGCCAGTGGTCGGGCGTACTGACCAGTACGGCGTCGATATCTTTGTTCAGGAGCAGTTCCCGGTAGTCGGTATAGACCCGAACGCCGTCGTAATCTTTACCTGTTTTCTTGGCGTAAACACCATTGACGAGCTGTTTGGCGGATTCGGCGCGGTTGCTGTCCAGGTCGCAAACGGCCATGATGCGGGCGTTGTCGTACTGCCATACGCCCGGCATGTCGTGCCCGCGCGAAATGCGGCCGGTACCAATGGCTCCTATGTTGATGCGGTTGCTGGGCGCATGTTTACCGAATACCGAAGCGGGAACAATGGTCGGAAATCCACTGATAATGGCCGTAGAGGCCAGGGTTCCTTTAGCTGTCAGATCGAGAAACTTTCTCCGGGAGACGAGCGATTTTTTATCGGATGCCATAAGCAGCAGGGGTTCAGAGTCGTTATATGATACAGTAAGAATAAGCCCAATGATTTTTACTACATCTATGGCCGTTTACTTATCTGTTCATTTTCGCTGACGTAACCACTCTCCACCCTCCCCGTCTTATGTCTGTCTTGAAAGGCCCGGGGAACGCGTATATCCGCTGAATACTCCGTTCTTTACGGCAGACTTCTCTTTAATTCACCTATCGGTATGCTACACCGCTTCATCATTTTTCTCGTTCTGGCCGGGCTAAGCTCCTCCTGCATGTTTGGCTCGTACCCGTCCGGTTACCCATCTGGTGGAGGGCAGCAATACCCATCCGGCGGACAGCAATCGCCCGACGATACCTATCCTAATTCAGGCAGCCAAACCAGAACCGGCCGCCCCGCCGATCCCGGGGTTACGGTAAACAGCATCCGGCTCACGCAGGATTATACCATTCTGAACCTGACCTATACGGACAACAACCCGCCGAGATACGACCAGAACAGGCATTTGATGTCAACGGGCACCATCGGTTTCGATCCTACCGGCTATTTGGTAGCGGCCAACGGAGCCAGAACATTTGCCTTTATAAAAGTGGAAGGAATTCCTGTCAGGAGAGAACAAATTGACCCCAATACCGGAAAACGAGTTCTGGTGGGCATGAATACATTCCCCGGCGATAAGATCAACTTCAGTTTGTATTTTCAGCGCCTGGACAAAGGCCTCGAGAACTTCGACATTTTTGAGTGTACCAGCGACCAGTATATCTGCTGGAACATTTACAATCTATTTGTTAATAACCCCGCCGACCAGGTCGTCTACACGCCAGCCCCGGCACCCACACCTGTTCCTAAATTACCGAAAAAGCAGACCTCGCTTCCACAGCCATCCGGCGAGTCGGGGGGCGAGATGGAAGTTCCCCGAACGGATGTTCCCCGAACGGATGTTCCTAAGCCAAAGCCCACTCCTGCGCCGGCACCCGTACCTATGATGGTAGCGGTGTCGGGAACAGTAAGTGATGCCAAAAGTAAACGGCCCGTTACCGCCACGATCGACTATAAACTTTCGGCCAGTAAACAGGCCATTGACTCGGTGCAAAGCTTTGCCTCGACGGGTGCCTACCGGATGAGCCTCAATAAAGGGCAGGTTTATACCTATGTCGCATCGGCGCGCGGCTATCAGTCGGCCAGTGGCGTACTGGATTTAAGCAAAGTGGCAGGTGGGCAAAAACTGACGCGCGACATTGCCTTGACCCCACTGGCAGTGGGTGATAAAGTGACGCTCAAAAATATTTATTTCGAAATGTCGAAGTCAGATCTACTGTCGGCGTCCTTTTCCGAACTGGATAAACTGGTGTCTATGATGCAGGACAACCCCAAAATGAGCATCCGGCTCGAAGGACATACCGACATCATCGGCGATCACGACAAGAACCTGCAGCTCTCCCGCGACCGGGTCATTGCCTGCCAGCGGTATCTGGTTCAGCAGGGCATCGACATTGACCGAATTCAGACCATCGGCTACGGAGACACACGCCCGATTCTGACAAAAGGCACCGACGAAGAGCGTAAAGTCAACCGCCGGGTCGAGTTTGTCATTCTGGCAATTTGATGGCGGCACAACCCGATAACCCGCACGACCGATTCTTCAAGGAAACGTTTTCGCAGCCCGAAATTCTGATTGATTTTTTGAACGTTTTTGCGCCAGAGGATGTCCGCCAACGGCTCGACTACGCCACGCTTACCCGCGAAGTCGATACCTTTACCGATGAACAACTGGCCGAACACTTTGCGGATCTCGTTTTCTCGGTACAGTATGGCGGTCAGGTCATACGCCTAGTGCTCTTGCTGGAACACAAAAGTTATACCGAAGAGCATCCGCATTTTCAGATCAACCGCTACCTGCTCAACCTCTGGGAGAGTCAGCTTAAACAAAAACAACCGCTAACGCCTATTCTTCCCGTCATTGTGTATCATGGCAATCGACGATGGAAACGGCGGACTGTACCCGATTATTTTTCGCCTATCGATCAAACGCTGCTGGCTTACCTGCCCACTTTCGAGTATCTGCTGATCGACCTGTCGACGCTGTCCGACGAACGCCTGCCCACATTGCGCTCCGATTACGCCCGGCTGACAGCTATTCTCTTGCAAAACAGTCGCCGGAAACGTCAACTGACTCGACTACTCGACACCTTTGCCGACGTTGTTCGCCGATTGATAGAGACCCCCGCCGGAGAACGGTTCGTTGGAACGGGCTTTCTCTATCTGTCGTATACCGCCGACTTGACCAAAGTTGAACTATTTGGTATCTTTAACCGTATTTCGTCAAAAACCGAATCTTCTACCATGACAGTCGCCGAAGAATTAATACAGGAAGGACGCGAACAGGGTCGTCAGCAAGCCATGACAGTTGCCGAAGAATTGATACGGGAAGGACGTGAGTTGGAGCGTCGCCAGGTAATGGCTGCAACCGAAGAATTGATACGGGAAGGACGCGAGTTAGAGCGTCGCCAGGTAATGGCTGCAACCGAAGAATTGATACGGGAAGGACGCGAGTTAGAGCGTCGCCAGAGTACGATCAAATTCATTAAGGCTATGTTGAATTTGAATCTTGATGCTGCTACCATTGCATCGGCGGCTGAGTTACCTCTGGCCGAAGTCAATATTATTATAGACGAAATTAACCGCACCCATACCCCATAAGGTTTGCACTGGTTTATCCATATCCCTAAAGCGAACCACGGCGGTTCGCTTTTTTGTTTTCTCACAATAGGGCTTTGGGTTATCGGCTTAGACAACCTATGCCATCTATTTCCCTATCTTTGCACTTATTTTTTAACCGCCCAATTGGCTTTAGTCGTCACAAACGAACCAATTAGCGCGTATGATCCTCTCTGACGTGAAATATCAGCAATATGAGTCCCTCGATTATGCGCAGATCGCAGCCGAGGTTTTAACATACTGGAACCAGAATCAGGTTTTCGACAAGTCGGTTTCCATCCGCGAGGGAAAACCCAGCTTTACATTTTACGAAGGTCCGCCTTCGGCCAATGGAACGCCGGGTATTCACCACGTAATGGCCCGGTCGATCAAGGATATTTTCTGCCGCTACAAAACCCTCAAAGGCTTTCAGGTCGAGCGGAAAGGCGGCTGGGATACCCACGGCCTGCCCATTGAGCTGCAAGTCGAGAAAGAGCTGGGTATTACCAAAGATGATATCGGTAAACCCGAATCAGAAGGCGGTATCAGCGTGGAGGACTATAACCGCAAATGCCGCGAAACGGTTATGCGCTTCACCGACCAGTGGAACAGCCTAACCGAGAAAATGGGCTATTGGGTCGACCTCGAAAACCCGTATGTTACCTATAAAAACGAATACATCGAGTCGGTCTGGTCGCTGCTGAAAAAGCTGTACGACCAGAACCTGCTGTATAAAGGCTATACCATCCAGCCCTATTCACCGAAAGCGGGAACGGGGCTCAGCTCGCACGAGCTGAACATGCCCGGCACCTACAAGGATGTTCGGGACACGACCATTGTGGCGCAGTTCAAGGTGAAACCCAGCGGTAAGTCGGGCTTCCTGTTCTTCGATTCAGCCGATGCCGACATCTATATCCTGGCCTGGACCACTACGCCCTGGACATTACCCGCTAACTCGGCCCTGACCGTTGGAGCCAACATCGACTATGTGATGGTGAAAACGTTCAACCCCTACACGCACATTCCCGTACATGTAGTTCTGGCCAAAAATCTGGTTGGCCGCTGGCTGAACGAGAAAGGACAGGTCGATGCGGTGAACAGTCCGGCCTTCGATGCCTATCTGCCCAATGACAAGGTAATTCCCTGGACGATTGTGTCGGAGTTTAAAGGGCAGCACCTGGAAGGTATCGAATACGAGCAGTTGATGCCCTACGTTCAACCCGACAAACCGGCGTTCAGAGTTATTCTGGGTGATTTTGTGACGACTGAAGATGGTACCGGTATCGTTCATACTTCACCAACCTTCGGGGCCGATGACTTCCGCGTTGCGCAGGCAGCGGGTATCCCGGCGATCATGGTGAAGGACGAAACCGGCAAAGATGTCCCCATTGTGGATAAACACGGTCTTTTTGTGAAAGAGATCGGTGAGTTTGCCGGGCGGTACGTCAAGGAAGAATATTACTCGGACGAAGAGCGCGAAGACCCGGAATTCAAACCGACCGACGTGCTCATCGCCATCAAGCTGAAAGAAGAGAATAAAGCCTTCAGAGTCGAGAAATACGAACACCCCTACCCGCACTGCTGGCGGACGGACAAGCCAATCCTGTACTATCCACTGGATAGCTGGTTTATCCGGACGACGGCAAAAAAAGAGCGGCTCGTTGAACTGAATAAAACCATCAACTGGCAGCCCGAAAGCACCGGCACCGGCCGCTTCGGCAACTGGCTCGAAAACCTTGTCGACTGGAACCTCAGCCGCAGCCGTTTCTGGGGCACGCCCCTACCGATCTGGCGCAGCGAATCCGGTGAAGAGGTGTGCGTGGGGGCCGTAGCAGAACTCGTTGAAAAGAGTCAACGAGCAAATGAGCAAATGAGCGAATGGGTTGCGCAGGGCAAAACCGAATTCCAGGCGTACATCGATAAGAACCAGGCCTTCCTGGCGGCTCATGCTGATGGCTCGTATGACTTACACCGTCCCTATTCCGACGAGATTTATTTCGTTTCAGAAAGCGGGCAGCTCATGCAGCGCGAATCCGACCTGATCGACGTTTGGTTCGATTCAGGAGCGATGCCGTATGCCCAATGGCATTATCCGTTTGAGAACGAAGCCGTATTCAACAAAGCGTTTCCGGCTGATTTTATCTCCGAAGGGGTCGATCAGACGCGGGGCTGGTTCTTTACACTCCACGCCATTGCCGGGATGCTGTTCGACTCGGTCGCGTTCAAAAACGTGGTGTCGACGGGGCTGGTGCTGGATAAGAACGGCAACAAAATGTCGAAACGGCTTGGTAACGCGGTCAACCCGTTCGAGACGCTCGACAAGTACGGTGCCGATGCGACGCGCTGGTACATGATCACCAACGCTGAGCCCTGGGACAACCTGAAATTCAATACCGATGGCATTGGCGAGGTGCAGCGGAAGCTGTTCGGCACACTCTCGAACACCTATAACTTCTTCGCGCTTTACGCTAATCTGGACCAGTTCACGTTTAGCGGCCGCACCGTGCCCGTAGCCGAGCGCCCGGAACTCGACCGCTGGATTCTATCCAAATTACAATCGTTGATTTTGGAAGTCGAGGAGCAATTCGACAGTTACAACCCAACCAAAGCGGGCCGGGCCGTTCAGGATTTTGTGAACGACCAACTCTCTAACTGGTATGTTCGGTTATCACGCCGGCGCTTCTGGACCGGGGCCGCGCCCGACGGTGAGTTAACCACCGACAAACGGGCGGCTTACGAAACGCTGCACGAATGCTTGACGACCGTATCGCAACTGATGTCGCCGATTGCGCCGTTCTACGCAGACTGGCTCTATCGCAATCTGAATGAAGGCGTTATATCGGTTCACCTGACCGATTTCCCGACAGGCGACCACGCACTGATCGACCTGGAACTGGAGCGTTCGATGGAACTGGCGCAACAGGTTTCGTCGCTGGTGCACTCGCTGCGCAAAGGCCATAAGCTGAAAGTTCGGCAACCGCTGAGCCGCGTACTGGTTCCGGTTTTGAATACGGACACCCGCCGTCAGATCGAGCACGTCAGCCCGATCATCATGTCGGAGGTAAATGTAAAGGCCGTTGAGTTTGTCGACGATGCCAGCGGTATCCTCAAGAAAAAAGTGAAGCCGAATTTTAAGGCCCTCGGCCCTAAATTTGGCAAGCAGATGAAAGACGTGGCGGCAGCTATTACGGCCATGAGTGCGGAGGAATTGAAGGGGTTGGAACAAACCGGTGAGTTCATCATCCCGGCGCTCAACCAGTCCATCACCCCGGCCGATGTCGAGATCATCACCGAAGACATTCCGGGTTGGCTGGTTGCCAGCGAAAACGGCATTACGGTTGCGCTGGACGTCACCCTGAGCGACGAACTGCGGGGCGAAGGCATTGCCCGCGACTTTGTGAACCGGATTCAGAATCTGCGTAAAGACCGGGATTTCTCCGTGACCGATAAAATCAGGATCACGCTGGAAAACAACCACGATGTACTCGCGAAAGCTGTTGAAAGCAACAGCGACTATATCCGGCAGGAAGTTCAGGCTGTTTCGCTCGATCTGGTGAACGATCTGAACGGATCACCTGCCGTTGCCGAGATAGAAATGGACGAGTTTCAATTGCGCGTTCTTGTCGATAAGGCGTAACAAATAAAAGTAGTACCATAGGATAAAAAGTCACTCCATCACCGGGGTGACTTTTTTGTTTTCAGCCAAACAAAAGTGAATTATGTATATCGGTGTAAAGGGTTAATAACTTGGAATTTACAACGGCACGAATGTTGTATATACGATTTGGTTACTGGTCCTAAATCAATCACAGACAATCCGGTTCTGAAGGCAACACTCACCAAAACGCTTACTACTTTGATAGACTATTTACGCACGACATTACACACCTTCGTTAACAATTACCAGGCCGTTATGTGGCGGTTGCGAGAGTGTCCTTTAAATGATGAGCAGTTGGGCATTGCCGTCGGGTTGAGTGGCAATGCGATTCGCAACCGGCGTTCCAAACCCGATTTATGGAAATTATCGGATGTTGAACGGCTGGCTAACTATTTTACCTTACCGGTTACCGCCTGTGTTCAACTTAATCAGGTACTTCATGAATTACCTGTTGGCCTTAAAAGTCTTTCTCCTGAAGAACGGAGAAGTGCTGAACGAAAGTTACTATTTAAAATAAATCAACTGGAGTCCTACAACCAGAGCGATTGGCCCGTCCGTTATTTACTCCGCATGCATCAGTCGCTGCTAAATAATAACTAGTTAACCCACTGATTACCAAACCATAGCAGCCTGATAGGATATTCTTTCGGTTGTCCTTACTTTTGCGGTGTATTTATACCCACCGTATGAGATTGGTTTACTATTTACCCATAACTTTCCTTTTACTGGTTACAAGGATTTCGTTTGCTCAGGCGCCTAAACTTATTCGGGGGCCTTATCTGCAAGTTGTAACGCCTACCTCGGTTATTGTTCGCTGGCGGACAGACCAGCCAACCACGGGTCGGGTATGGTTTGGCCGGTCAACTAATCAACTCACCGAAAATGTCCGGGAAACCCAGCCCGCTCTGGAGCACAGCCTTACGCTGACGGGCCTTCAGGCGGCTACCCAGTATGCCTATTCTATTGGCTATGACGATACGCAGCTGGCCAGCGGGCCTGATTATTACGTCAGGACAGCCCCGGCTGCCGGCGAAGCGCGCTCGGCTCGCTTCTGGGTATTGGGTGATTTTGGCAGTGGAAGCGACAACCAGCGGAACGTATATCAAGCGTACCGGAATGCCACAGCCAACCGCCCGGCCGACCTCTGGCTCTGGTTGGGCGATAACGCCTACTCATTTGGCTTTGAAGACGAATACCAGCAGCTTGTCTTCCCGATCTACGCGCCAACCCTGCGCAACACCCCACTCTTCATAACGCCCGGCAACCACGATTATGCCGACAGCGAAACCAATTTTAATGTCGCTTATTACAAACTGTTCGCTTTCCCCGAAAAAGGTGAAGCGGGTGGGGTACCATCCAACTCAAAATCCTACTACTCCTCCAACTACGGCAATGTCCATCTCATTTCCCTCGACTCACAAGGCCGTTCGGACGGGCAATACCGCCTTTATGACACCACGTCGGTTCAGGTTCAGTGGCTAAAACGGGATCTGGCAGCGAACAAACTCCCCTGGACAATTGTCATTTTCCACCACCCACCCTATAGCAAAGGCGGTCACAACTCCGATACTGAGCTATCCATGAAGCTCCTTCGGGAGAACCTCACTCCCATTCTGGAACGGTATAGCGTAGATTTAGTCCTCAACGGACACAGCCACGGCTACGAGCGCACCTACCGACTCAAAGGGCTGCGGGGCCTGGCGAACACGTTTGATAAAAAAACGCATATTACCGAGACGACAACGGGGCGGTACGATGGGTCGCCGAACTCCTGTCCCATCCTGCCGAAAGGAGAAGGGACCATTTACATTGTCAATGGGTCGGGGGGCCAGTTGGGTGGTCGATCCATTGACTTTCCGCACCCGGCAACGGTGTACAACAATACCACGGTGGGTGGGTCAATGCTGCTGGATCTCAATGATAACCGGCTGGATGCGCAGTTTGTCATGGCTGATGGCTCCGTTCAGGACAAGTTCACCATTATGAAAGACGTGAACAAGACCGTTTCCCTGGCCGCCGAATATGGCGATACACTTCAGTTGAAAGCCTCCTGGACCGGTGACTATCGCTGGGCAGGCGGGCAAACCAGCCGGAGTATCCGCTACCTCGCTGACCAGTCCGGTACCATTCCGGTAACCGTAACGGATGGACGCCAATGTCTGACTGACCTGTTTACCGTATCGGTTCAGCAGCCCCCCAAACTGATAACCCGAATAGGCACTTCAACCGCGGTCTGCATTGGCGGCACCATAGCGGTTACGGCTACAGCTGAAAACACGACAAAAGCCGCTGGCTGGCAATACGATCTCCTGTTATCTGATGCCGCTGGTAATTTTGTAACGGAACAGATCGTGGGTTCTGGTTCACTGAACGCTCTGACAGCCAGCCTGCCAAAGACATTGGCTTCCGGAGCAGGGTATAAACTCCAGGTACGCCCCAGAGGTGTTCCTTACGCACAGCTTGTTTCGAGTGAGGCTTTTGCCGTAAAACCGCTTCCCACGGCCACCCTGTCTGGCTCCACAACGGTGTTACAAGGTCAGCCCGTTTCACTCACGCTGTCTTTTACAGGAGAAGGTCCCTGGCGAGGTAGTTTGTCGGATGGAACCCCTTTTGCAGGCACTGTCAACCCAACGGTTCTCACGCTTCAGCCAGCGAAATCCACGCTTTACACGGTATCGAGTGTCGAAAACAGTTGTGGTGTTGGCAGCACATCGGGGCAGGCTTCGATAACTGTACTGCTGCCAACTGCCGAAGAAGAGTTTGTTGGTGGACAGTTAAACGTTTACCCAAACCCGGCTCACGAACTCTTGTTTGTCGAGTTAACGACGACGCAAAAGAAAGACGTTAGTATACTGCTCCACGACGCACAGGGGCGTTCTGTATTCCAAAAGCAATTCGGCCCGGTTACATCTATTTCAGAATCCATTCGGATGCCAGCCGCTACGGGAACGTACTTACTAACGGTTCAAGCCGGGCAGACTAAAGTAACTCGGAAAGTAGTGAAGCAATAGAAAGAACGCTGGCGCAGGTCGGTCCGCGCCAGCGTGCCTACAGTCTACTTTTTACAATATCTGCCCTATCCCGAACAGGATTACGAACAGAAGGGTGGTGAGGGCCAGTTGCCCAAGCCGGGCGTTTAGCTCTACTGGGCGCTTGTGCGTCGCTACAGCGCGGCCATTCAGAAAAAATAACGGGAAGGACAATACGTAGAGATACCCCTGAGCAGGGGCTTCGATCAGAAACGAGTACGCCACCGCACAGGCCATACCGGCGATTAGTAACCCCCAGTGATACCGAATAGCCAGCGGCAGGCCAAGCCGGGCCGGAATCGAGCGTTTACCCGTCATGGTATCGGTTTCAATGTCCCGGATGTTGTTGATGTTTAGAACGCCCGTTGCAAACAGACCAACACTCGTAGCGGGGAGGAATAACAATGGCGAAAAAGACAGTGTGTACAGAAAATAAGTACCCAATACACCGACCCAGCCAAAGAAAATAAGCACGGCGATGTCGCCGAAACCAGCATAGCCATAGGGTCGTTTGCCGTTTGTGTAGCCAATGGCAGCGGCAATGCTGAGTAACCCCAACACAAAGAAAAACCAGAAGATTTTGGGTTCTACGGTATAAAAAGCCACCATCAGCAGCCCGATCCCGCAAACCAGCGAAAGCACCGCCATCAGGATAATCCCCTTCAGCATGGCCTCTTTGGTAATGTCGCCGGTCGCTACTGCCCGACGGGGGCCGACCCGAAGCTCCGTATCTTTCCCCGACACGGCATCGCCGTAGTCGTTGGCAAAGTTGGAAAGGATTTGCAGGAAAATGGTCGTAAGCGCGGCCAGCACGGCAATTTGCCAGTTAAAATGCTGATTGGCCAGCGCCAGAAAGCTACCCAGGATAATACTGGCCAGGGCCAGCGGCAACGTACGCGGCCGGGCAGCCGCAATCCAACTTTTCATCATTTTGAAAAGCAAAAGAGTGAAAGAGTGAAAGAATGAAAGAGCGAACGGCCAGATTTAGGCTTCACTCTTTCGCTCTTTCACTCTTTCACTCTTTCACTATTAAATTCCTACTGCTTTCTTAAACTCTTCATCCGTTGGCTTCACTTTCGAGGCAAAGAAATTCGTCAGTTCGCCTTTTTCGTTGATGACGTATTTGCAGAAGTTCCAGGTTGGCGCTTTGTCGTTCCAGCCGTTCATCGACTTGTCGGTCAGCCATTTGTACAGGGGAGCCTGATCGTCGCCCAAAACCGATACTTTCTCGAACATGGGGAAGGTTACACCGTAGTTCTTTTGGCAGAACGTAGCAATTTCATCGCTGCTGCCGGGCTCCTGGCTACCAAAGTTATTGGCGGGAAAGCCAAGTACAACGATTTTGCTGCCGTGCTCTTTGTAAAATTTCTCCCAGTCAGCATACTGGGGCGTAAAGCCACACTTGGAGGCTACGTTCAGGATAACAACTTTCTTGCCTTTAAAACCGCTCAGGGCTACTGGCTTACCATCCAGCGACTTAACGGTGAAATCGTACAAACTCTTTGTGGGAGCCGTTGCATTGGCCGGAGCGGCAATGGCTTCTTTCTTGTTGCTGAAGATGCCTTTAACGAGGGTAGAGAAGGACATAAAACTGGACAGGCTCGCCACCAGGGCTACGCCGATTAAGGTAAAAACTACATTCTTTTTCATGGTTAGTTTAACGTTTTGGTAGAATTTGGAAATAGCAATTTAAACGTACTGAATTTGAACGGACTAACTACATTTTCTCTGGTACTTCTATGCCCAATAAACCCATTGCCTTACGAATAGTTTCACCAACGGCTTTTGCCAAAATAAGTCGGGTATGCATCTTCACCGCATCGGCCTCTTTCAGGATCGACAGCTTGTCGTAAAACTGGTTAAATGTCTTCGCCAGCTCATAGGCATACTGGGCAATATACGAAGGCGCAAAGGCCGCCCCGGCCTCACCAATTCGCTGCGGGTACTGGCTTAGCAACAACACTAACTGCTGCTCAAGCTCATCTAACTGATTGGTAGCAACAGCACCCTCGGTCACGGCGTTCATCTCAGACGCTTTTCGCAGAATCGACTGGATTCGGGCGTGAACATACTGGATATAGGGACCGGTGTTTCCATGTAGATCGACCGACTCCTCCGGGTTGAACTGCATGCGCTTTTGCGGGTCAACTTTCAACAGATAATATTTTAACGCCCCCAGACCCAGCATCCGGAACAACGTTTTTTTCTCCTCGTCGCTAAACTCGTCAAGCTTTCCCTTGGCGGCTTCGTCGGCGGCTGTCGAGGCTGCATCGGTCGTTTCCTGAATCAGGTCATCAGCGTCGACAACGGTACCTTCCCGCGATTTCATCTTACCCGTTGGCAAATCGACCATGCCGTACGACAAGTGGTACAACTCGTTGGCATAACGTCGACCTAACCGGCGCAGAATGGCGAACAGTACATTAAAATGATAGTCCTGCTCATTGCCGACAACCCAGATCTGGCGGTCGCTGTTGAAGTCCTGCTCTTTCAGTTCGGTCGTGCCCAGGTCCTGGGTGATGTACACCGAGGTACCATCGGCCCGCAACACGAGTTTCTGATCCAGCCCTTCTTCCGTTAAATCAATCCAGACGGAGCCATCCTCTTTACGGTAAAAGACGCCCTTCTGGATTCCTTCTTCGACGATTTCTTTCCCGAGCAGATAGGTATTCGATTCGTAGTAGATCTTGTCGAAGCTAACGCCGATGGTTTTGTAGGTAACATCGAAACCGGCATATACCCAGTTATTCAGTTTCTGCCAGAGCGCAACCGTTTCGGTATCGCCCTGCTCCCACAGACGCAGCATCTGCTGCACCTCCTGCATGAGGGGGGCTGTTTTTTCAGCTTCTTCCTTCGGCGTTCCCTTCGCCACCATCTCCTCCACCTGCGCTTTGTAGGCTTTGTCGAAGAGGACGTAATATTTTCCGATCAGGTGATCGCCTTTCATGCCCGATGACTCCGGCGTTTCCCACTGACCCGATGCATCGGTACCGAACATGCGGTAAGCCAGCATGGACTTACAGATGTGTACACCCCGATCGTTGACAATACAGGTTTTGACAACGTCGTACCCACTGGCGGCTAAAATCCGGCTTACCGAATCGCCCAGAAAGTTATTTCGCAAATGCCCAAGGTGCAGGGGTTTGTTGGTGTTCGGCGAGGAAAACTCAACCATCACCGACTGCCCTTTCGACGGCAGGCTACCAAAGGATGAATCGGCCGCAATGTCATTTAACACCTCCACCCAGGCCGAATCGGCAATACTGATGTTCAGGAACCCCTGTACGACGTTGAAGTTGCTGACAATCGAACTGTTGTCCAGCAGCCAGCCGCCAATTGCCTGGCCAATCTGGGCCGGTGCCTGCCGGAGCGCTTTGGTCAGTGAAAACGTAACGAAGGTGTATTGTCCTTCGAATTCTTTTTTTGTCGGCGAAAGTTGCACATCGCCGGAATTGCCCGGATAGAGTTCGGCAATTGCCCGTGTAATGTCGGCTTGTAAGGTAGACTGAATATCCATTACCCACAAAAGTACGAAATGTAGCGCAAGTAGCGCGGGCAGTGCGCCGTTTCGATGGAAACCCGCGTAGCCGAAGGCAAAACCAGACCATGCCTGTTGGCTTCGGCTACGCAGCTTACCGTCCGGGCTCCATCAAGGCGTCAGTACGGTCGTCCCTTCCGCAACAGTCTTAATTTTTTCTTTCGTGAAGAAGACAGGAAAATAGCTGTTTTCGGCCCAGATCGGGAACAGATCGCCATAGTGCGGACTTTCGGGATCACCCGACTGGCCGGGCGTATTGATGCCCAGCGTTTTATCCCAGTCTTCGGTATCGACCAGAATTCGGAACGATGCCCCGTGCGTTTGATTCAGCTCGTTCGACGTAGCGTTGACAGTCTCGGCATAACCACCCCGCGCCACCGGCCCAAGGTTTATTTTCTGACGCATCGCTTTATCGACCATATTGCTGAGCGGGTGCGTCAGGGTGATGTGTTTGTTTTTTCGTTGCCCATACACCCAGTCGTCCATGTCGGAGCCGAGCCGGGTGGTGAGTTCAGCCACGGCTTTATCCAGGCAGGTTAAGAGCAGACTGTCGCGGCCGGGCGTTGGGATGAGCAAGGCGTCAAAAACACGTTTGGTCGGCAAACTTTTAAAATAGGGCCGGGCGACTTTTGGCACTTTTTCCAGATAAACCGCCTGCTTCAGCTGCCCTTCCCAGGCGACATAAATAGACGCGGCTACGGCATTGGGCGTCAATTTATAGTCCCACTTGCGGAGGTAACTCAGTGCCTGTTCGGTACGGTCTTTCGGGGAGGCCAGATTTTGCAGTAGCGGCACCAGCGTCCGGGCCGGAATGGACAGATAATCGGATTGAAGGGCCATGAAATCGACCAGCGTTTTTCGGGTGCCATCGTTCAGCACCTCTTCAATACGGTGCGCCCGCGACGGACTCGACCACGTCCAGCCAACGGCATTTCGATGCGGGTAATCCGTTGCCGTCAGGTTATTATTGGCGGTGGCTACATAGCCTTCGGGCGGGTTAAGTTTGTTCGGCAACTGGTCGATGGGCAGAAAGCCATTCCACTCAAACCGGCCATCGCCCGGTACGGGTACCAGGCCCGTAAAGTTTTTCCCCGAACTGGCTTGCCGAAGGGGTGCCAGCCCTACCGACTGCCACCCAATTGTGCCGGTCTTATCGGCCCAGATCATGTTCTCGCCTGGCACCCGGCTATACAGGCAAGCCTTCCGAAATTCGGCCCAGTTTCGCGCCTGATTCATTCGCAGGCTGGCCAGATAGGGTGCCGAACCGATCTCCAACCCGCCCGACCGAACCGCATAGGCTTTGTGATGCTGCGCATCTTCAAAAACCACCGGCCCATGACGGGTATATTTGAGCGTAGCCGTAACGGGCTGACCGCCCTTCACCGAAATGGTTTCGGTAGCGGTTTTCATGGTTTCCCAGCGGTAGGCGGATCCCTTGCCTCTGTATCGGTACTGGTTTGGATTGGCTGGGTTGGTTTCGTAAACGTACAGGTCTTCATTGTCCGTCTCAAAAATGGTCAACCCCCAGGCACCATAGTCGTTGTGTCCGATGGATACCCCCGGCAATGTGGGTTCGCCAGCGCCAACCACATTCCAATTCGGGGCATTCAGGTGAACCCAATACCGTAGCGACGGTGTCGACTGTGCCCGGTGCGGGTCGTTGGCCAGCATGGGATACCCGCTTGCCGATTTAGCACCCGAAATAACCCAGTTATTGGAGCCGACATATTTCTTGTCACCGTCGAAACCGGGCATAACATGCGCTTCATCCGCATCCTCATCGGCTCTAGCAGCCCGGTTATTAAATTTTAACGGCAGGCGAAAAGCCTCATACAGCTCCAGAATCGGCTGAAAAAGTTCGTCGCCGTTTACGTGAAGTGTCAGATCGGGTTGGGCGGTTTTGGTTGGCGAGGACTCCGGGAGAGGATGAAACCATTGCAGTTCCCGGAGTTTGTCGGCTCCAATCAGTTTCACCAACCGACCGTAATTGAGTTCCTCCCGAACGTTGTACATCAGTCCCTGATGACGGCTGATGACTACAGCGGGCGTCCACAAACCGGGTTTGGTATCGAGCGTTCGAAATTCGAACGGTAACTTTTCGGGGGTCTTCAGGATGTCGGTGATGTAAGCATTGATTCCCGCCACAAACGCGCGAACAATCTGCGGTCCGTGCGGATGATAATGCAGCAACTCCTTGTCCAACTCGGCCGGTGTCGCATTCGGCTTAAACCGAAATAGACGGGTGCCAATATCCCGTTTTACTTCCTGCGGCCCCAATAGTTCGGCAACGGTTCCGGTGGCCTGCCGTCGCCAGATTTCCAGCTGAAACAAACGGTCCTGCGCAGCGGAATACCCTTGCGCGAAGAAAAGATCATGCTCGTTTTTGGCATAAATATGATTGACACCCCAACGATCGCGGATGATTTCGACGGGCTGCTGCAAGCCAGCCATGCGTATGGTCTGGCTGGACTGCGAATGACAAAACGTAGTAAGAAAGCTAGTAAGCAGAAGAAGTAGTAAGCGCATGTGTTCGGATTTGAACCTGAACATACTAACTTTTTCCGGTCAATCTAACGTTAAGCCCGATTATGGTATAACGTACAATCCTCCTAGTGCGGTTCGGGGTGCTCCAGCAGTAACGGAACCGCTGCCAGACGCCCACCGCTCAGCTGACGGGCCGTTGTGTAAGCCCGAAACACAAACGGAACAATATCGACCCCGTTATCGCTGGGGAACAAACCCGTCTGCCGGTTCAGTGCATTCACGAACAGGGCTACAGTGATGTTGTTAGGCAGCTTCATCCAGATCGTTCGCAGCCCGACATAGGGAACCTGGCTGCTATAATACCACCAGCCGTCGTGATAGGCTATATCGCCCAGGTTCGTAGCGGCCCGGAAACACCCAAGATTATTCAACAGCAGGGTATCTTTATAAGCCGTTGGAAGGACCGACTGATCGGTCGATGACAGAACCGTAGCGTACAATTTACCGGCTTCGCGGGGCGTAAGATACCAGCCATAGGCGCCCAGTGTGTTCGTAAAATCGCCCGGATTCCAGCCCTTCTGGCCTGCGGTGTAGGTGTAGCTGTAGGAGTAGGTTGGCTCACCGGCCGGGTAGGTAGGAACAGCATTCGGGATGCCGGCTTTGTCCAGAACATTCGTCTGGACGTAGGCCTTATACAGTTGCTGCGTCTGCTGGTCATCAGTAGCTTCATTTCCGGTAAACACATAGCCGGTCATGGCAGGAATCAACACCCGCATCAAACCAATATTGGCATTTTGATAGCAGTACTGACCCCGATTGGCAGCTTTCACGCCGTTGGCAATCAGTTGTTTCAGACCAGTATAAATATTCTCATTGTATGATCCGTTCTGGCAGTTGTTGCCCAGTCCAATAATACCGCTGCGGTGGTTGAACAGGTCATAAAAGGTAAGCTGATCAATGTTCGGCCCTTTTGCCCAGGAAGGTGGCAGGTAAGGGCTGATCTTGTCCGTTGTTCGAATACCTTTTTGAGCGGCCAATTGTGTGAAGGCCATCGCTGCAATCGTTTTGCTCATGCTGGCAATGTGCATTTTCGTGTCGATGGTGTAGGGCTTCTCCCCTTCCGGGTCAATTGCCCTCGACTTCAAACCACCTGCCCCCGAAGCTTTCAGTTGGTTGTTTTCGTAAATGACAAAGCCGTAGCCAATATCACGATTTTGCAGCAGTCCGGTCAAAGTCCGGGCGAAGGCATCGGTCAACCTGAACTGAACCTGAAACGTGACCACTTCGCTGTATACGGTTCCGGCAGCTGTCGTCAGGTAGGCCCTGGCAAAATAGGTCGCTTTACTCTCCAGCCCCGTCAGCGAATCGCTGAACGTATAAGGTAGGGTCGCCAATGTCAGTAATCGGGCCGTTTTGCTGTCAGAAAGAGTAGGTAACGCATTTGTTTTCGACCACACAAATCCGGCGGTAGTTGCCCGACCCGTTGGTGCTGCGATGAGTGTTGCAGACAACATAGCGGAGGTACTACTTTGTATGGATATCCCAGGCGTTTGACCGAACGTTACGACGTCCGGAGTCGGCATGGTGGGGTCTGGCGTATGCTTGCAGCCTGACAGGAAGGCGACAATAAGCACGCACAGACTGATGAATAGAGACCTTCGCATTTCATTAATCCAGTAAACAGGCTTACTGTCATAAGCCCTGCCCAAAGAACGCATCATTTAATTAACATATCTCTTATTGATTTATTCATTGGTAAGCCATAAAGCTATTAAAACTTTAACTAGCGTTTAACTACCTGATATAAAGTATGTTGTTACTTTGTTTCACACCAAAAGCAACGAGAAAAAATGAGCCTTTCAACCTATAAATTTCTGACCATTGTCCTACTGGCCAGCCTTACGGGTTGCGTAACGATCCAATCAAACATCAAATCGGATGCTGTACCGACCTTTCAGCGGGTTCTGATCGTAACCAAGATGCGGAATGCGCCCGACAGCTACGTGCGGACCTATGCGAGTTCATTTCCTGCTGGCTATGAGGTTTGTACCCTGGCGATTAGTCCATTATCCTTTGACAACCCCGATGACGCCATTCGGAAGCAGACAGAAGCCTGTCATAGCGACGTTATATTAACCCTTGAGTTAGTTAAATCCGGGCATTACGTGTACAGAGGGGCGAGCCGTCCATACGAGTTCAATGCGGAAATGACATCGGTAGCTACTGGCCAGCCTTTCTGGAAAGCTATTATCGCATCGGATCAAAATTATGGGGAGCAGGTACCAGCCCGCAGTGTCATTAAACGCCTGCTGAGTGATCACATCATCGAAGGGAAACTACCGCAGGCCGTCAATTGAGGCCTCAACAGGCCTACACGAAAAAGGGTCAGGCTTCAGCGCCCGACCCTTCCCTCATTGACAAAAAGTCAACACCTGTTACTTCAAACTGCTCAGGTACGTCTTATTGCCGTTCTTGTTGATATAATACTTGCCACCACGAGGGCCGGTCATTACTTTCTCACCATTGGGGCCTTTCTGAGATGGATCAACCGGGGCTTTATAATCGGCGGGGGTCGCTTTTTCTTCTTTCGCCATTGTCCCTTTGCTCCCTTTACTCATTTTATCGTCTTTCAGGCCCGAGTTGTTAGCCAGTTTATCGGCTTTCCGGTCGGCCTTTTCCGTTGCTTTTGCAGCGTCGGCAGTACCCTCAGCAGCCGATTTTTTAGCGGCTTTGGCGGCTCTGGCAGCGGCCATCCGGTCGTTCATAGCCGCTTTTTTGTCAGCATCATCAGCCTTAGCCTCTTTTGCCCCTTCTTTGGCGGCATCCTTAGCGGCTTTTTTCTCAGCCTTGGCGGCTGCCTTAGCCGACGCATCGGCTTCGTTCATCTCTTTTTTAGCCTTGCCTTTCGATCCTTTGGCATCTTGAGCAGTGCCGTTGAAGGCGACAAGCATACACAGCGAGAGGCAGAGCGCCAGTAAGTTCTTTTTCATAGTGATTAGATTGGGGTTTTGGACAATTAAGCCGTTTAGTATTCTTGAGACGGAAAGATGAGGATAAATTCACTAATCTGTCATCGGAAACGACTTAAATTTTTCTTAAATTTGAAATAAAGACTCGAGGCTGGCCGTCCATCTTAACAGACGTTTTGTATAAATCATGCGGTCTATGGCTGGCTTACTTTCTGCTCATTAACTTATCGATGACCGTTTCAACGCCCAACACCCAGCAACCCGCCGATTACCTCAAACGCTATTATGGGTACGACCGATTCCGGCCCATGCAGGAGGCTATTATCCAGTCTATTCTGAGCGGGCGGGATACGGTTGTGCTGATGCCAACGGGTGGTGGCAAGTCCGTTTGCTTTCAGATTCCGGCGCTCATGCTGCCTGGTCTGACCGTCGTGGTTTCGCCCCTGATTGCCCTGATGAAAGATCAGGTAAACGCCCTGCACATGAATGGTATCCAGGCCGCTTACTACAACAGCACACAAACCGGCCGGGAGCAGCGCGAGATTGAAGATGACTGCATCAGCGGCAAACTCAAGCTTCTGTACGTTTCGCCGGAGAAATTGCTGACCGAATCGTTTTTTCAATTTTTGAGTTTAACCAACCTCTCCCTGTTTGCCATCGACGAAGCGCACTGCATCTCGTCATGGGGACACGATTTCCGCCCGGAATATACCCAGCTGCATGTGCTGAAAGAGCAGTTTCCGAAGGTGCCAACCATTGCCCTGACGGCTACCGCCGACAAGCTGACCCGGCACGATATTGCTACCCGGCTCGGTATGAACGACCCGGCCATCTTTGTCGATTCGTTTAACCGCAAAAACCTGAGCTTGCAGGTATTGCCGGGTCAGAATCGCATTCAGCAAATTATCCGGCTGCTGCAGCAGAAACCCGATACGTCGGGCATTATTTACTGCCTGAGCCGTAAGTCGACCGAATCGTTGGCGGCCAAGTTGCAGGAGAAAGGCTTCAATGCCGCATTTTACCACGCCAAGATGGACCCCGCCGACCGCTCGAAAACGCAGGAGGCTTTTCTGCGCGACGATGTCCGGATCATGTGTGCCACGATTGCCTTTGGCATGGGAATTGATAAGTCGAACGTTCGCTGGGTGATTCACTACAACATGCCCAAAAATATCGAGAGCTTTTACCAGGAAATTGGGCGGGCAGGCCGCGATGGCGCATCCGCTCAAACCGTCCTGTTCTACAGCTTCGCCGATGTGGCTACGTATAAAGAAATGCTGGCCGAGAATAATCCGGCCAACCTGGGTTTACAGTTAGCCAAGCTGGAGCGGATGCAGCAGTATGCCGATGCGCACACCTGCCGCCGGCAAATTCTCCTCTCTTACTTCTCGGAAGAGCTTCCCGAGCCCTGCGGCAACTGCGACGTTTGCCGCGACCCGCGTGTTACTTTCGACGGCACCATTCTGGCCCAGAAAGCACTGTCGGCCATCATTCGTACCGGCGAGCGGGTGCCCATGAACCTGCTCATCGACATATTACGAGGCTCCCGCAGCCAGCAGGTGCTGCAGGGCGGCTACGATCAGGTGAAAACCTACGGGGCAGGCCGCGACATTCGCTTTGAAGACTGGCGGAATTATATCCATCAGCTCATTAACATCGGGGTTATTGAAATCGCCTACGACCAGCACTACGCCTTACGGCGGGGCATCCTGGCCGATCAGGTATTGTATAATGGCCGAAAAATCGACCTTGTCCGGCCCGATGATGCACCGAAACCGGTGGTCGAAAAAACCAAAACCAAATCCGAGACCAATCGCGACGACCTGTTCGAGCGGTTACGCGTACTTCGCAAGCAACTCGCCGACGAGCAGAACGTGCCGGCCTATGTTATTTTCACAGACACCACCCTCGAAGATATGGCTCGTCAGCGGCCTGTAACACCCGATGCCCTGCGCAACGTGAGTGGTGTTGGCGAGCGCAAGCTGCAGCTGTTTGGCAAGCGTTTCCTGGACGAAATTGTCGGTTACGTTCGGGGACGGGTGCAGGCGGGCGAAAAGCCAAAGGGGTCGACCCAGTTGGTTACCCTGGACCTCTACAACAATGGTCTCTCCATTCAGGAAATTGCCGCCGAGCGTCAACTCACAACGGGCTCCGTCGCGAGCCATCTGGTCCAGTTGGCCAAATCGGGTTACGACATTGATCTGGTATCGCTGATCGACCCTATCGAACGTCGAGAAATTGAAAAAGCCATTGCTACCGTAGGTATGGAAGAAGGCCGTTTAAAGGCGGTTTTCGATCACCTGGACGGTCGCTATGATTATGGCAAACTCACACTCGTGGCCGGGCTTTTATGAAAATAAAATCCTGTTTTCAGGCGAACCGTTGGATAATTCTTAGAAGATAATTTGGTATGTAGCTGAATATCTGTTAAGTTCGTATTCTATAGTTAGACAGGCCCGTTACTTCGGTACGGGTTTTACTGTCTATATGTATCACAACAACTAATGCAATTTTGATAAAAGAAGTAAGTTTTTCACTGCTCATGGCCGCGATGAAACCAGGTATTGGTTCATCTATACCGGCCCTCGCACTGCCCCATTTCGGGGCTGATACGAGCCGAT
This sequence comes from Spirosoma aerophilum, assembly GCF_054782495.1. NCBI lineage: Bacteria > Pseudomonadati > Bacteroidota > Cytophagia > Cytophagales > Cytophagaceae > Spirosoma > Spirosoma aerophilum. The sequence goes on from NZ_BAAGSJ010000001.1 coordinate 361,297, forward strand.
CGTTTTTGCCAGCGAACGGGCTGAACAACCCACAACTTTTAGTCATCGACTCAACGAACCGTCCCTTTCCAATTTATTTTTGTGGTGAAGAGGTCCCAGTAGACCAACCCCACGTCTCTCGTCGATGGCTACAAACGCTCCGGATATACGGTGCTCAACAGGAGTTTCTGCTCGATTTACGCTCGCGTGCTTCTACCTTTTTTCCGATCATTGATCCTATTCTTCGGAAATACAAGATCCCCCGCGATTTTCGCTTTATGCCGCTTGCCGAAAGTGCCCTCGATAACAGCAGTGTATCGTATAAAGGCGCATCAGGTTACTGGCAACTAATGCCTGCTACGGCGCGTGAACTCGGACTAAGAGTCGATGGTGAAGTGGATGAACGCTACAATCTGCAGAAAGCAACCGTTGCCGTATGCCGGCATCTTCACCAGTTGTACGGGCAGTTAGGCTCCTGGACATTGGTAGCGGCTGCCTATAATGGCGGCATCACGCACGTGCGGAACAAAATGGAGCAGCAAGGCCAATCGAACTATTACCGGCTTCGGCTTCACCGCGAAACAAGCCACTACCTGTTCCGCATTCTGGCCTTTAAGGAGTTACTCAGTAATCCGCGCCAATATGCGGTTATACTCCGCAGCTCAACCATGGCCGAGCTCATGAAACCACTACCCAGCTGGCATAAACCACTGGCCCTTCCCAAGAAGATCAAGGACTCCCCTACTATCGAACTGGTTGACGAAGATAACTCGCTTCTGGCCTGGGGACCCCGCCCGAATACGACACTGACCCGGACCTTATCGGAAGCCGAACAATTAATTGCCAGCGCGGCATCCGGCCCCCCTCTCTCTGATCTGGAAAAACAAGGTCAACATCTGCCTATCAAAAAATTGATGATGGGGCTAATGGTACTTCGGTTTCGCAGACCCCGTTTCCTTCAGTGGAAAAAAGGAGAAGGTATAAGACCACTACATTTTTGGGATTGGTTATAATTAACATTTTTAATATACTAAAAAAGAGCCACTTATACTAAGTGGCTCTTTTTGTTTACTATATTTTCATATAACTAATTAATAATATATTAATTCTCATTTAAACATATAAAATTAGCCATTGATACGGTTACATGGCATAGCTTTTGCGGCATAAAAGGTATTATCTGACAGTACCCACCATCTCAATATAGTTACCATTTTTTTTATAGTAGTCTACATTACGAGATAGCCTATATGCTAAAACCTGTACTTACCTGTTTGACAAACTTGTTGATTTCTTTTGTGTGGATAGCCGTGTTTATTATAGGAAGTGCTTTTTCCCTTAATGAAACCTCACACAAATTTACCGTACCCACGGCTTTTACAAAGTCAGCATCACTAGGCTTTGATCCGCGACTAACAACGGCTTTACCACCCGTTTACTTCTGTGGTGAGTCGGTACCTGTACACGAAGAGGTTGTTGCACGTCGCCTGGTATCGGCACTGGTACGTAACACCAACCAAAATGAGGCTGTACTGCGCATTCGGCAACGGGCAGCCGTCTTTTTCCCCATTATTGAACCCATTCTGGCTCACCATGGTATCCCTTTGGATTTCAAATATCTGCCTTTGGTAGAAAGTGCCCTTCAGGGGTTTGCCGTTTCGCCGAGAGGAGCTGCCGGCTACTGGCAGTTTATGCCGGCTACGGCTCGCGAATTAGGGCTGACGATTGGCAACGGCGTGGATGAACGACGCCATTTGACCAAATCGACAAATGCGGCCTGCCGCTATCTACGCTATTTATACAACCGGCTGGGGTCCTGGACACTGGCGGCAGCGGCCTACAACAACGGTATTGGTGCTATACTGAGCAACATTAGACGGCAGCAACAGCGCGACTACTATTATTTACGGCTGAATGCCGAAACGGGTAAATACCTATATCGAATTTTGGCCTTCAAAGAGTTATTCGCCAATTACCGGCTCTACAAAAATCTCATTCCGGAGCGAATGATGGCCAACCTGGTGGAACCCCTTGGCAACATGGGTGAAGCCGACTTGTCCAACGACGAGGTACTCATTCCAGAAATTGTCATGAATGATGCGACAAAAGAAGCGGTGGACACACCCATACTTGAAGGATTGCCTACGGTCAAGGGTCAAACAAATGACATTCCGCTACCAAACGCAGCAGCTGTATTTCGGGGCGGTATAAAGGCTAAACTGGTAGAGCCATCGGGCTTGCAACGCGGTCAGGTCTGGGTATTTCACCTAACTCGGGACGGCATAGCAGGTGGTCGTGAAGTAGAAGAGGGCGATATTTTATATGCCGTTGTTGAAGACATTGATGTAAAGATCAACAAAGTTTACCTGCGATCTGATAAGCTGTATTCACCTGCGGAAAAAGAAACGTATGGCCTTGCTCTATCAGCCGTGGATGCCTCCACCGGGCGAATCGGTATCAAGCTGTCAGAATTATCACGGCTGCAATCGGGCTGGATATTAACCTGGAAAGCACTTTAACGGTTGTGTGTAGCGAATGGGGCGGATAGTAATGGCCGTTCGCTACACATCCCCCCATTCCTTGTTGAACTAAACAACGAACGGCGATCGTTTATCAGGGGATACCATCGTCTGTTTGCTTTGACTCAACTCGCCCGACAGCTTACCATCCTGATTTTTATCGGCTTATGCGTCCCTTCAACCATTTTGGCGCAGCCCAGAAAGAAGGGTCTACCGAAACCTACTCCGGCTCGCGTTCATGTTCTTACGAAACAAACGGCGCTGAGCCCGGCCCGGTTGCACTTCAGCGGTGAGATTGTACCCACTGAGCAAGCCGACGTGTCGGCCAAGCTGGCGTTTGCGCTGGCGGGTAGTTCTGGCTATGTGAATCATTTAAATGCACTCAAGGCACGCTCTGCCCCTTTTTTCGCTACGATCGAACCCATTCTGGGAAAATATAACATTCCAAACGACTTTAAGTACCTGCCTCTGATTGAGAGTGCCTGGCAGTCGAATGCCGTTTCATCGGCCGGAGCGGTTGGCTACTGGCAGTTCATGGACGATACGGCGCAGGATATGGGGCTTTCCATTACGCCCGGAAACGATGAGCGTACCGATCTCGTCAAGTCAACAGTAGCGGCCTGTAAGTACCTGAAGTTTTTGTATGGCAAACTAGGTTCCTGGACATTGGTAGCGGCTGCCTACAACGGGGGCGTTGGCATGGTACAGCGAAAAATCACCAAAGTGGGCCACCGCAATTACTACTCCATGACCATGAATCCCGAAACGGGCTATTACCTGTACCGGATTCTGGCCATGAAAGAACTATTTACCAATCCATCTTACGGCATTGGTTCGGTGGGCCTTATGCTGGCATCGGCGGGTGGTGATGCCTACGAACAGGAACGGGCACAGGCCCGCCGGATGGGCTGGCTTCAGGATCAGGAACCGGAGCTGACGGGCGTGCCTGTTGAGACACAGTTCGATCCATTCGATCAGCAAAGTAAGTCTGCCACGGGGCGGAAAGAAGCCGTTGTCATGGATAGTTTATTGACCCAACTCCTTAAGACCCGATCAACCACACCCGCTGTTTTTATTGGCGATGTAACGGCTCGGTTGGTAAAGGCCGGTCAACCCAAAATAGGCCAGAGCTGGGCTTTCGCCCTGACTGACGATGTACAAATTGAGGAAAACGACCTCAAAACCGGCGACATGCTCTATGCGGTCATCGATGATATTGATACGCGCGGAAATCTGTTCTTTCGCGCCACCAAGGCTATCTCGGCCACGACAAACACAGCCATTCCCCTTACCCTGATAGCCATAAATCCGGCTACCGGCCTGGCTGGTCTTCCGCGCCCCAGGGTTATACCGCCTGGCTGGGTCGTGCAGTGGAAACTATGAGGAGCTTCTATCACCAGCCATCCGGCTCGATTAGCGGCACTGGCCCGTATGTATTTCGACAGTCGCCGGGGGGAATGATCTGGCTGCTGATAAAACTGACCAAAGCCGGGTAAAAAACAACTTGTGGGTATTCCTGCTGCCGAAGCCGCCGTCGGGCAACAGACGTAACGGCAAAATAGCCCCTCGCTAAATCGGTCGGTTCAGTGGCATTCACCAGATTGCCCGTTACAGGCGCTGGCAACGGATCGAAAATGCTGCCGGTGCGGGCGTTTTGCTGTTGGTAGAGTTTCCAGAACTGGTAATTGGCCTGCGTAAGTGCGTACTGCTGCACTTCCACCAATTGGGGTGCAACGGTATAAATAGGTACCTGGAGTACAAATTTTCCCCTCAACGGATTACCGTTAATGGCTTCATCACTAAATATATTCAGGACATTATTCGATACCGTTGTCCAGCACCGGTTGTTGCATAAGTTGGGACTACCCAAACTACAGGGCACCCCTACCGACAGCCGATTTGTGTAGCCATAGGCCGTCCAGCGGTAATAATTCTGCTCAGTACCCGGATCATTCGTATTAACACCATACGAAAAGGCATAAGGAACGGCCAGGTTGCCCGTTTTAACCAATGTCGCTGAAATGCTGTCAATAGAAGGCACGGCAGGCATTCGTTCTGGCTGGGTCACGTAGCGTCTGCCGTCGGTCAGTGTCACCGTCAGACTATAGGCGCGGCCCACCTGCCCCCGAAAGGTGGCATCCGTCGTTTGATACATGCCCAATCCTAAGGAGGCAAATTGGATGGAACGACCCTGATCATCGGCAAGTGTGAGCTGAGCGTCTTTTACATATTGATCATTCACATTCTGCCCATTTTCGCCACCATATTTACCCGTGTAGGTTAGTCGGACAGTATAGGGCGGTGCTTCGTTGGTAATCTGGCCTTCCACCACCAAACGGGGTGCTTCGGTCCGAATAGGCAGTTGAACCTGATCGATGCAGGCCGCCAATACCGTCAGTGTAAGAATAAAGAGGATAAACTGACGCATGGCTAAAAGAAGAAGTTGTAGGCAATGGAGGGAATCATTGTACCAAAGACCGACAGTCGGTACGATTCTGTCCGCTGGTTAAAGCGCGTAAAATAAATGGAGTACGGGTTTTTGTGGGCATACACGTTATAGATACCCAGCGTCCAGATGCCATAGCGTTTCTGCGCTTTGTTGAAACGGGTATCTTTAGAGAAAGCCACATCCAGCCGATGATAGTCGGGAATACGGTCGGCGTTCCGGCGCGAGTAGTCCAGTACCGGTTCATTGTTGTAGGTGTACAGCCCATCGGGATACGTAGCGGGCACTCCGGTATAATAAACGAAATTGCTCGAAAAAGACCAGTTGTGCGACATCGACAAGCGGGCCTGCACATTGAACGTGTGTGGGCGATCAATGTAGGAAGGGTAGTAATCCCCCCCATTGATGCGGAGTGCATCGAATCGGGTCTGTACGGCAATCAGCGAGCGGGCGTACGTATAATTCAGCTGGCCCGTCAGCCGTCCACTATTTTTGCTCAGGCCAACCTCAACCCCGTAGGCTTTCCCGGCGGCCGGTACTAAGGCCGTTTCGAGCTTCGGGTTTAGAATCAGGTTAGCCCCGTACCGGTATTCGATCTGGTTCTGAAGCCGTTTGTAATACCCTTCTACGCTGACCTCGATACCATTGTCGAGAAAATTCTGAAACAGTCCCAGCGATACCTGATCGGCTATCTGGGGAGGCAGGTACCGATCGCTCAGTTTCCAGAAATCGAGGGGCGTAATGGCCGTTGTGTTCGAGATCAGATTAAGGTATTGGCGGGTTCGGCCGGCACTGGCTTTGATAGCTGTATTTTTAGCCAGCTGCACACGTAAGGCCAACCGGGGCTCAAAACCACCATATGTCTGCGCGGCCTGACCAGACCGGTACCGTACCGAGTCGGTGACCGTTTCGGGAGAGCTTGGCACATTCTCCGCGTAACCATAAACGGTTTGCGGACCCAGCAAGGCAAAGGCCGAATACCGCAACCCAGCCATCAGGGTAACGCTTGGCATCAGCTCCCATTCGGTGTTGATATACGCGCCCAGTTCACGCCCCCGTTCGGGGTTTGTTTGTTTTGGATTGATGCTTGACTGGTCGCCGGTTGGTCGAATGGCACCGGTCTGAATACCGTACAGAATGGCGTTCAGACCGGCCTGTATTTTGTGTTTCTTCTGTATCGTATAAAAGACATCCGCTTTTCCCTCCCGCTGCTCAATGTATGAGGTGAAGCGAAAACCCAGATTGGGCGTTACCCCGTCGACATTCAGGTGGTAGCCGCTGTACAAAGCCGCCAGGTTGACCTGCACATTGGGCCGGACAAGATAGCTCCAGCGGCCGGTCAATACGGTCGAGTGCCAGCCGTAGAGCGTATCGCCCGGAAACTGAAAATTATCCTGACTCCGGTAGGCCGACAGCGAAATCGTATTTCGTTCGTCGGGTGTATACGTTAGTTTGAGGTTACTGTCGTAGAAGAAAGCCCGGCTGTTTTTAACACTGGCCGTCGGAAATAATTGCAGCAGGTAATTCGGAAAGGCAATGCGCCCCCCCGCCAGTAAGGTTAGCTTTTTCGAGATCGGTCCATCGACCACCGCCCGTACACTTACCGGACTTAGCCCGCCCGACACGCGCCAGCCATCCTTGTTCCCGTTTCGGGTACTCATCAGCAGCAACGACGATACGCGTCCGCCATATTGTGCCGAAAAAGCCCCTTTGTTCAGGCTCACATCCTGCACCATGTCGGGATTGATGTTCGTATAAAAACCCAGAAGGTGCGAGGTATTGAACAGCGGTGCCCCATCCACCAGCACCAGATTCTGATCAGCGCGCCCGCCCCGCACATTAAACCCGCCTGCTCCTTCACCCGCCGTTGTCACCCCCGCCTGAAGAGACAGCGCTTTGAGAATGTCGGGTTCTCCCAGTACGACCGGCATTCGTTTCAATTCAGGGATACTGAGTTGAATCTGGCCCATCTGCACATCCTTGATGTTTTTATCCTTACGAACCGCCCGAACATCCACTTCCTCCAGGTCGGTAGAACGGGGCTGGAGATAGTACTCGACGCGTTTGTTGAAGTCCAGCACAATGGTCTCGCGCCCCCGGAAGTAGCCTACAGCCGAGACATAAGCGGTAATAACGCCCGGTGGATGACTGATCGAGATAACACCCACACTATCGGCCTTTGCCCCGGCTTTGGTTTCGGCAATGAATAAGCTTGCCCCGGGAATCGGTTTTTTTGTGACGCCGTCCCGAACAACAATACTCAGCCGAAGCCGCTGCTGAGCCACGGCAGACGAGCAAAACCCAATAAGACATAAGACACATAACAGGAGTAGCCGTACCCTCATAAGGTTGAGTCGTGGAATAGTCTATAAAAAGAGCCGTAATCTACAAAAACATGGGCATACGGACATTAGCTGGCGTGGGTATTAATCCGGCAGGCGCGCTTGCTGGCGCGGGTATTTACCCGTGCCTTTTCATAAAGTCAGTATTCACTGATGCAAGCGAATGCTTGCTATATAAGAAGGCACGGGTAAATACCCGAGCCAGCAAACGCGCCTGCCCGCGCCAGCAAAGCCCTCTACTTCACTTTTGCCAGTGCTTTTCGATAGGTATCAATGGCACGTTGCCGGGCCATAACATGATCGACTATGGGTTTTGGATACGATGGTTTATCGACCTCGGGCACCCACTGCCGAATGTAAACGCTTTTCGGATCGAACCGCTGGGCCTGAGCGGTGGGGTTAAAGACCCGGAAATAAGGAGCCGCATCGGTCCCGGAACCGGCGGCCCACTGCCAGCCGCCGTTGTTGGCCGACAGGTCGTAATCGCGGAGTTTCTTACCGAAATAAGCTTCACCCCACCGCCAGTCGATGAGCAGGTGCTTGCACAGAAAACTGGCGGTGATCATTCGAACACGGTTGTGCATCCAGCCAATGGTATTCAGCTGACGCATCCCCGCATCGACAATCGGATAGCCCGTTTCGCCCCGGCACCATTTGTCAAACTCGTCTTCGTTGTTGCGCCACTCGATCTGATCATACTCCCGCCGAAAAGAGTATTTCTCGACATGCGGGAAATGATCGAGCACCTGAAAATAAAAATCCCGCCAGCAGAGTTCACTCAGAAACGTTTGGTCATCTGCTTCCTTTGCCTGCCGGACCAGTTCACGGATACTGATCGTACCAAAGCGTAAGTGAATACTCAGTTGGCTGGTACTATGCGGCAAAGCCGGGAAGTCACGGGTTTTGTTATACGTATCGAGAAGTTTATCGGATACTGTCTGGGCCGGAAAGGGCTCACCAACGGGCTGAAAGTTCATGTCGTTCAGTGTTGGGACGGGTAAAGGGTTCGTTTGCCAGAACTGCTTAGTATACGTCTCTATGGGATACGACTTCAGGTAAAAATCGGTTAGTGTATCCTTCCACTTTCGACTGTAGGGCGTAAAAACCGTATACGGCGTCTTCTTGCCACTGAGCACCTCATCGCGCTCAAAAATGGCCTGGTCTTTACTGGTGTGAAAGCCGATGCTGTTTTCTGCCAGCAACTCGCCAATGGCCTTGTCGCGTTCTTTGGCGTACACTTCGTAATCGTGATTGGCAAATACATCGCCAATGGTATACTCTTCAATCAGCGTCTTCCAGACGTCAACCGGTTTCCCGTAGCGCACAATGATCGTTAACCCTAGTTTGGCCAGTTCATCGCGCAGACGGTTTATTTCCTGAACCAAAAACTCGACCCGACGGTCGAGCCGATCTTCGAGAGCGTCGAGGATGACTCGGTCGAAAATGAAAACAGGAAGAACAGGACGGCCACTTTTGAGGGCATGATACAAAGCAGCGTTATCGTGCAGACGCAGATCGCGCCGAAGCCAGACCAGCGAGAGCGGTTCAGACATATCGTTTGGTGGGTTTGTTTATCGGCTAACCCTTCGTGAACCAAAAAAGTTAAAGCACAAAAAAAACCGGACGATATAACGTGTTTTGATACACGCTATGTCGTCCGGCCAAGGTATGCTGTCTTTTTTATTCTGGCTGGAAGCGAAGCCGAACGGTATGCAGTTCGCCCGTTTCGGTACCATACCCATTTATTTTCTTACCCGTCAGCTGACGAATCAATGTATTATTGAGTTGTTCGTTCTTGCTGAACACTTCCAATTGGCAAAGTTCATTGGCGGCATTCACCTTGAATTGAATCACGACAACACCCGCCTGTTGGGTTGGCTTGAGTGCATCGGGATATGTAACATATTTCGCCAGTTGGTTTTCCAGCGTTGCCTTGGCGGCCTTGGGTTTACTTGTGGTTATAGGCGCAGCGTAGGCTTGCGTTGCCAGGAAGCCTACCAGCATGAGAAGAGCAAAATTCTTTTTCATGACTTCTAAGTGATTAAATGATTGAATGATAGCGTACCTCGCAATAACCTGACAGGCAGCAGCCCCTTATGTTATCTTAATGTTACGTCAATGTTATGCAAATATTAACAAATTGATACTAAAAGCAATATTATCTTTTTAGGCGAGCTTCATATTATTTGGCCATATCAGCTGTTTGTATTGATTACGAAACATTAATACAAATAAAATTTTACTTGACACGGCAATTTTGCACAAATAACAAAATTATATATAAGTACCTTTTATTAACTCAATGTTAAGTTTTACAATTTATAGTATTAAATCTACTGTTATTTACCGCGAAGACCATCGTTTACGATAGAGTTACAGGCTATAAACGCTTAAAAACACAAATAGCCCGGATGGTACATCCGGGCTATTTGTGTTTTTAAGCGTATTATTTTCAGGCCGTTTCTAACTCACGGTTTGTCCGACGCAGGCGCTCTGTTGGACTGATACGCATCAGAATACGATTTTTAATGCGCATCCATCGTTCATATAGTTTCGACTCTTTCAGGAAATTCCACTTTTCGTCTTTCTGTTCTTTCTTATGCTCTTCGGGGTCGTACTGCATACCCGTACACAGGCAGTGTTTGCGATTGGTACGCGTCAGAATGTCGAAGTTCGTGCAGGTCTGGCACCCTTTCCAAAAGGCATCATCGGCGGGTAATTCGCTCAGAGTCACGGGCTGGTAGCCGAGATCGGAATTAATTTTCATCACCGCCAGACTCGTGGTAATGCCAATGATCTTAGCCGTTGGGAACATCTTCCGCGACAGTTCAAAAGCTTTGGCTTTGATGCGCGTGGCAATACCGCTTTTGCGGAAGTCCGGATGCACGATCAAACCGGAGTTAGCCACGAACTTACCGTGTTCCCAGGTTTCGATGTAGCAGAAGCCAACCCACTCGCCAGTTAATGTCATAGCGACAATGGCTTTGCCTTCCAGCATTTTTTCCATCACATAAATGGGCGAGCGCTTGGCAATACCGGTTCCCCGGGCTTTAGCACTCTCTTCCATTTCATGGCAGATGGTTTCGGCTAACCGCAAATGATTTTCATTCGCGACTTGAACGATATAAAGATCGTTGACTATTTCGGGTGTGATCATTGTCGTTTATTGGGCGGTGGTGAAGCCGCAAAACGGAGACAGCGTAATCCGTGCTGGTTTGTTAAGTGAATAAAACGGGAAAAACGGCGGAAATAGTTTACCACATAGGCAAACAAAATGATATAGTCCTTTCGGACCTAAACCGAAATGGCGTAGTATGGAAGAAAGTAGGTAGATAAACTAGCTTTGCCATTGGTCTTGCGCTGAAAACGCGGACAATGTTAGAGAGATTATCCGGGTCTTGCAATAAAATAACGGTTTTTTTACAGGATAGTTCGGGAATTAGAAAAACATATTTATTAATCGTTATGTACTACATGTCTGTATAATCCTAATTTAATCTATAAGACGATAGATTAACCCGAACTGTGATCAGTAGTAGCCTATCTCCTGCTTATTCGCCTACCCTTAGTCAGAGCCGATGGCTACGTTACAGCGTGTTCTTCTACCTGTATGTGATGCAGGGTATTCCGGCTGGTTTTTCCTTAACCGCCCTGGCCAATTACCTCACTGCCGAAGGAGTGAAGCCATCCAGCATCGGGTCTTTCGCGGCTATTGTCGGGCTGCCCTGGGCCTTTCAATTCATTTGGGGACCCCTCATCGACCGGTATCAGGGTTCCGCGATGGGTCGGCGCAAACCCTGGGTTGTCGGGGCTCAGTTTATGGCCTTTCTGGCGTCTTTAGGAATTTTACTGGTAAAGGATCCTGTAGCCCAGATATCAACGCTGGCGTGGTTTTTTTTCGGACATAGTATTTTTGCGGCTATTCAGGATGCCAGCGTCGATGCGATGGCGATTACGGTTATTGCCGACGATGAACGGGGGCGCGTCAACGCGTTTATGCGAGCGGGCTTTCTCATTGGTATCGGCGTTGGCGCGGCCGTTTTCGCTCACCTGCTCCGTACCTACGGCTTTTTTAATGCGGCCCTCACTCAGTCACTCTGCCTGTTAACCTTAACGATTCTAACCTTTTTTATCCGCGAAAAACCCGGCGACAAACTGCTTCCCACCTTCAAGCGTTCAACAACGGTTCTTCTAAAAACGGATAGATCTCAGGCACTGCCGGACTACACGTTCCGATGGTTATTTACCGAGTTATTCAGAGGGCTGTTTGCCAAACGAAGTCTCCTTTTATTCGGCTCGGTTGTGGCGGGTTATGTGAGCATCAGTTTGTTTTCCAGAGCCTATAATTATCAATTAATTCGGGTACTTGGCTGGACCGATACGTCCGTATCTGTGCTGACCGGCACCTACGGTATGCTGGTGGCCACGGGAGCTGCTTTGCTGGGCGGCTACATCGCCGATCGAATCAGCCCCCGACGACTACTCGTGATTGTACTGGCTGTCGTGGCCGTCTACCTCATCAGTTTCAATCTCCTGTCGGGTTACTGGACTCGGCGTGATCTGGCTCAGACGGGTCTGGTAGCGTTGTATTTTATGGATCCCAGCATTAGTGTAGCGGCCATGCCCATGCTGATGGCCATCTGCCGGAAAGGCGTTGAAGGGTCTCAGTTTACGACTTATATGGCCTTTGTCAATCTGTCGGATATTGCGGGTTCCTACCTGTCGGGCCATGCGCTGGATTATATCTCAGCCCCAACGATTGGCCTTTTAGCAGGCGTGCTGGCAACGGTTGCCCTGATTACTATTTTCCTCACCGTCAGACAGTACCGCGTTGAGGATACCGTTCAGGAACAGCCGATGTCCTAAAACAGACTTCGTGTTAATGGCCATACAAGTTCGTCGTTTGATTAGTAGCTTGCAGATCGACCGACCGTTCTTCGTATGTCACATCTCCGTAAATCCATATACCGCGTTCTGGAAACATCTGCGGGAAAGCGCCGGGGCATGAGCCTGGCGTTCAACTTGCTTTTAATCACCATTATTACGCTGAATGCGATTGCCATTGTTCTGCACACCGTACCCGAATACAATCGGAAGTTTGCCCGTTTCTTCACCGAATTTGAAGTATTCTCTGTCATCTTCTTCACCATCGAATACGTCATGCGTATCTGGGTCTGCGTTGAGAATGAGAAATATAGCCATTGGTTCCGGGGCCGTTTACGGTATATTTTCTCAGCCAGCGCCATCATTGACTTCCTGGCCATTTTCCCCTTCTATTTCACACTTTTCGCCACCGATCTGGCCATTGTTCGTATTCTGCGCCTGTTCCGAATTTTCCGGCTCTTTCGAATTTCGCGCTACTCCCACGCCTTTCGCCTGATTCAGAATGTCGTGACCGAAAAGAAAGAGGAGTTAATTTTGAGCACTATGCTGGTCGTTTTCATGCTCATCATCGTATCCAGCGTCATGTATTATGTCGAACATCCGGCCCAGCCCAATCAGTTTTCGAGCATACCGGCTACCATGTGGTGGGGGGTAACGGCCATGACGACGGTAGGGTATGGCGATATTCACCCTATCACGCCGTTGGGCAAACTACTGGGAGGTATTACGGCTATTGTGGGTATTGGCCTGTTTGCGTTACCAACCGGTATTCTGGTTTCGGGTTTTAACGAGCACATCCGCAACCGCAAAGCCCCCCAGCGCAAAGTCTGTCCGCATTGCGGGAAGGAGATTTGAGTTTGGTGAAGTGAGTGGAGTAGTTGATTGGTGGAGTAAGTAAAAGTGGTGAAGTGGGTGAAAGTGGTGAAGTGAGGGTTTCAGGTTGTCTTTTTGCGCTCTTTTAGGTAGGAAATGTAGCCATTAAGAAGCTTAATGACCTGATGGTAGTTAGCTCGTTGCTCCTGCAACTGGTCTGCGGTGATATATCCCTCATCGCAGGCACAGATAAGGTGATCCAGACATTCAGTTAACGACCCTCTGGCCTGACGGCAAAACTGAATGTTTTCCTGAAAGTGATACCGGCCATAGCCTTCAGCAATATTAGCCGAAATACTTCGGCTAGCTCTAATGAGCTGATCGACCAAACGATAGCGTTCATCCCCCGGAAACGATTGTACAAGTAACCGAATCGTCTGCCTAAATTTTCTGGCTTCCTGCCAAACAACCAGTTCTTCAAAACCACTTTTGTTTTCTCGTTCCATGTTAGTAGGACGCATGGAACAAATAAAGCCACATGTGCCTGCAAAAAGAATAATCAATACATAAAGAGTAGCTTTACGTATCAAACCAACTCCGCTTACTTCACTCACTCCACCAACTCCACAAATATCCCATTTGCCTTTCACCCCCGCCGTAGCTAACTTTGAGTATGGAAAATTTCGTGGTCTCGGCCCGCAAGTACCGTCCTGCAACATTCGACACGGTTGTAGGGCAAGAGCATATCACTACCACGCTTAAGAATGCGATTAAAACCAACCATTTAGCGTCGGCCTTTCTGTTTTGCGGGCCGCGTGGGGTTGGCAAAACGACCTGCGCCCGAATTCTGGCGAAAACGATCAATTGCCAAAACCTAACCCCTGAGGGGGAAGCCTGCGATGCCTGCGAGTCATGCGTGAGCTTCAATCAAAATGCATCCTTCAATATCCATGAGCTGGATGCCGCTTCCAATAACTCTGTTGAAGATATTCGTAACCTGATCGATCAGGTTCGCTACCCACCCCAATCGGGTAAATACAAGATTTATATTATTGACGAGGTGCACATGCTCTCGTCGGCGGCTTTCAATGCGTTTCTGAAAACGCTGGAAGAGCCCCCGGCATATGCCATTTTTATTCTGGCAACGACGGAGAAACACAAAATTCTGCCAACGATCTTATCGCGCTGCCAGATTTTCGATTTCAACCGGATTCAGCCGCAGCACATTGCCAATCACCTCGCCGGTATTGCCCAAAAAGAAGGCATTACCGCCGAAACGGAAGCCCTGGACCTGATCGCACAGAAAGCCGACGGTGGCCTGCGCGACGCGTTGTCGATGTTCGACCTAAACGTGACTTTTGCCGCCGACCGGATCATTCGGTATAAGGAAGTGCTGGACAACCTGCACATTCTCGACTATGATTATTATTTCAAACTGACGGATCTGCTACTGGCCGGAAACCTGCCGCAGAGTTTACTGACGGTTGATGAAATCCTGAGAAAAGGATTCGATGGACACCAGTTTGTGGTTGGCCTGTGCCGCCACTTCCGTGATTTGATGGTTTGTAAGGATGCCGCCACGGTGCAGTTGCTGCAAGTGACGGAAAACGTCCGGCGGCAGTATCTCGATCAGTCGGTTCGGGCGCCTATGTCGTTCCTCCTGTCGGCCCTTAGCCTGGGCGGGCAGTGCGACATGAATTACAAGCAGGCCAAAGACCAGCGCCTGCATACCGAGCTCTGGCTGATGAAACTGGCCAATCTGCGCAACCTGCTGAACTGGGAGGCTATGCCCGAGTTGGCGGCCCCGCAAAACGGCACTTTTACTGCTGAACGCTTTACTGCCGAACCGTCGGGAGACGAAAAAAAAAACGGCCAGCCAATCCCCGCTCCGTCGCAGCCCTCAACTAACGGCAACCAGCTAAGCGAAAGCCACTCCATCACGAGCGAACCTGTAAACGGGTACCAATCCACCAACGGAACGGCAACGAATGGGGCGGCTAATCAACACAGTCCCGCAACCAGGCCGGTCGATGTGGTCACGGCAAACGCCAGCCAGCCCCAGGCGGAGGCCCCTGCGGCAGTTATGCCAGCCCCTCAGCCAGCAGTAACCACAAAGCCGGAGGTGGAGGTGTTGACAAAGCCCAGAATAGCCCCACCGGCCCGTCCGGCCACGAGCCGCTTACGCCCAACGGTTTCGTTGACGGCCGGTCCGGTTACCCCGTCGACAGAAGCCGACGCAGAAGTAGTCTCCACCGGCCCAACCCGCCCCGACAAGGCGTTTACGTTTGACGAATTAATGGATGTCTGGCGGGCGTTCTCCAAAGTCAGGCTGCAGCAAATCGACTCAGCCACCGAGCAATTAGTGCTAAACCGAGACTTAATACTCGATGGCACGGTCATTAAAATTACGCTCGACAATACGTTGCAAGTCGGTTACCTAACCGACGTAAAACCTGATCTCTTAGGCTACCTGCGCACCGAACTTCAGAACAGCCAGATCCAGCTTGAACACCAGGTGGCGGTGCAGGAAGTAAAAAAAATGATTTACAGCTCGCAGGATAAATTCAATTATATGGCCGACAAAAACCCGGCCCTGCATGAGCTACGAAAGGTGCTGAATCTGGAGGTGGATTATTGATGTATGATGTATAGCTGTTGAAACCTATATCATACATCATACATCATTTAAACCCCTTTGCTTCGCGGATCACTGATTTGTACTGGGCCAGCGTGAGGGCTTTTTTGTAGTTGATCCGGGCGCGGTTCCGGTCGTTGGCGCGGGCGGCAATGCGCGCTAAGCCTGCGTAAGCAAAGGCGTGGTACTCTTTTGTATACGGATCGTTATAAGGTAAGCGGAGAGCCTGCTCGTAAGCTTCCGTGGCGTCACTATCATCCTTATCGGCCAGTTCGGCCAGCATACCCGTAAACGTGTAGAGCGCCATTGGCACCAGTTTATTCGGCATCTGTTTTAAGCGCTGAATATAGGGTCTTGCTTCGGCATAACGGCCTGTCAGCAGCAAGGCTTCGGCATTGGTCATGGCAAAGAGCGGATTTTTCGGGTATTTATCGGCCAGGTATTTTGCGTAGACCGTTGCCCGGCCAGGATTCATTTCGTGTTTCAAAAGAATGTGAGCCAGGTAATAATTGGCCACCGGACGCATAAACAGGCTCTTTTTCGTCGCGATATCCATTTGCTTCAAACCCAAAGCCATATCGCCATCTTCAAAAAAGAACATGAAGGGTTTCACGATGGAGTGGTCTAACGGGTACCGCTCAATGTAATAGTTATAGAGGCCCGTCGTGAAATAAAAATCGGGATTTTTATTCATCAGGACAAAGCCCTCCCGAAGGTAGTTGTACGCCTTCTTTGACTCACCAACGGCTTTTAGCGACTCATTTCTGTTATTGTACAAAGATGCCAGATAGCTGTGTGCCGTTAGGGCAAAAAACACCGCTTCGGGATCATCTTTATCCTTGTCAAGCATATTCTTCGCTAAGGCTAACCCCTGTTCAACGGCCTGTACAAACTGCGCCGTAGCCGCCTTGTTTTCGTGAAGCGGAATATATTGTAACTCCAGTTGGGTAGCCCGTAAAACTGGACCAATGGGGTGCTGTGGATATTGAGATTGCAGTTGTCGTATCAGACCATCCGACTCAGTGAAATCCAGATTGTAAATGTAGTCCAGTGTTTTCAGAACGGTCTGCTGAGTCGTTGGGTCCGTCAGTACCTGAGCCCGCCCGGTGAGGCAAAAGCCAAATAAACTGACAAAAAGAAGCCATTTTTTTACTAACAATGTGTTTGGTACTAAAAAGTTGTCGTTTGATTCTATACAGTCAGAACCTTACTTTTGTTCAGGGCGTATTATCGAACGATAGCGCTACGCAAAAAATTATTCATGATTCATTACGAACAGTTTGTCTTAGATAACGGCCTGCAGGTATTCGTCCACGAGGACGAATCGACCCCGATGGCTGCCGTTAATATTCTGTACAATGTCGGGTCGCGCGACGAAGATCCATCAAAAACGGGTTTCGCGCACCTGTTCGAGCATTTAATGTTTGGTGGGTCGCAGAACATTGCGAGCTACGACGAGCCGCTGCAAAAAGTCGGGGGCGAAAATAATGCGTTTACCAGCCCCGACATTACCAACTATTACATCACCCTTCCAGCAGCTAACTTGGAAACGGCTTTCTGGCTGGAATCAGACCGGATGCTGAGCCTTTCCTTCGACCCGCAGGTGCTGGATGTGCAGCAGAAAGTCGTCATTGAGGAATTCAAGCAGCGGTATCTGAACCAACCGTATGGCGATGTCTGGCTGAAACTTCGTCCGCTGGCCTACCAGCAGCACCCCTACCGCTGGGCAACCATTGGCAAAGACATCAGTCATATCGAAAACGCGACGCTGGACGATGTAAAATCGTTTTTCTTTAAATACTACCTGCCGAACAACGCCATTCTGGTGGTAGCAGGCAACGTGACCGTTGAGCAAGTGAAGCAGTTATGCGCCAAGTGGTTCGCCCCCATTCAAGCGGGTGCGCCATACGTACGTCAGCTGCCCACCGAACCGAAACAGACCGAAGCCCGGAAACTGGAAACCTCGGCGAAAGTACCGCTGAACGGGCTGTACAAAGCCTATCATATGCCGGGTCGGTTCGCGGCTAATTTCTATACCGCCGACTTGCTGGGCGACATCCTTGGCCGCAGTAAATCGTCCCGACTGTATCAGCAACTACTGCGTACGAACCCACTGTTTAGCAGTGTCAACGCGTACATTACGGCGTCGATGGACCCCGGTCTGCTGGTCATCCAGGGCAATTTAAACAAAGGCGTTTCGCTGGAAGAGGCCGATGCCGCCGTGGAATCGGTAGTGCAGGAGTTCATCGACCAAACTGTTCCGGACGAAGAGCTGGCCAAAGTAAAAAACCAGGCCGAAGCCACGCTGGCGTTCTCGGAAGTGGAGTTGCTAAACCGCGCCATGAACCTGGCCTATGCCGCCAACGCAGGCAACCCTGATCTGGTGAACCAGGAAGCCGCACAAATTCAATCGGTTAACCCCGACGGTCTTCAGACGATGGCCAGGGAGTTACTGCGCAAAGACAATTGTTCGACGCTGTATTACCGGCAGGCCGAAGCCTAGCCCAAAAGACCACCTATGGAGACGACCTATCAACCCAAAGCACTCTCGCCCGATCAGCTCCAGGCTTTATCGCAGGAAGTGAAACAGGCCCTTACCGAGTTATACGGTGACCGCCTTGCCCAGGTGGTTCTGTACGGGTCGTATGCCAGGGGTGATTACCATAAAGAGTCAGACGTAGACTATCTGGTTGTACTTCAGGATGAGTATGTAAGAGCGGGTAAAGAGGTTAGGATGATGGCTCCGTCAATTGGCCCTTTGTCATTAAAATATGACGTTGAGGTGTCGGTATTCCCTACCTCCGCCACTCATTACTCGTCAGGGCATACGCCTTTCTACCAAGCTGTACAACAGGAAGGTATTCGTACATGAAAGATCTAAATCGGACTAAAGCTTTTTTGCAAAAAGCTGAAGAAGATCTATCAGAAGCGCAAATTCTGTTAGAAGCCAACTACCCTGACGGAACCTGTAATCGGGCTTACTATTCGTTATTCCATAGCATCATTGCCCTTTTGTATGCGACGAATGACAGCATTCCTAAAACGCACACCGGTGCCCATACAGAGTTTCGGAAACAATTTATAAAGACAGGCATTTTCGCCGAGTCATCCAGCATGATTATTTCAGAGCTATTTAATTTACAGCAGGGGGGCGATTACGAGATTGATTTCGACATATCTATTGAGGATGCACAGGCTGCCGTGACTCATGCATCCGAATTTCTCCTTCAGGTCGAAGCTTACCTCCGTGAAAACGGATTTACCTCATGAAAATACGAGTAGGACAGGGATACGACGTTCACCGGCTGGAAGAAGGCCGCGCCTTCTGGCTTGGTGGTATCCAGATTCCCAGTACGTTTGGTCCCGTTGGGCATTCCGATGCCGACGTGGTGTGTCATGTGCTGTGCGATGCGCTGCTGGGTGCCGCCAATATGCGCAACATTGGCTATCACTTTTCCGACAAAGACCCGCGCTGGAAGGGCGTCGACAGCAAATTATTGCTGGCCGAAGTGTTGCGTATGGTACGCGAAGCGGGCTACGAAATCTCCAATGTCGATGTGACGGTGGTGTTGCAGGAGCCGAAGCTCAACCCACATATTCCCGCCATGAAAACCTGCCTGGCCGGGGTCATGGCCATTCCCGAAGACGATATTTCGATCAAAGCGACCACTTCCGAACATATCGGGTTCGTTGGGCGGGGCGAAGGTATTGCTGCTCATTGTGTGGCGCTTATCTTTAAGGATTAGTTTTTAACCGACAACCTGTCAACCATAACTTCTGTCTATGAAGTCACTGATTTACCTTCCTGCCCTCCTGCTGGCTGGCCTGATAGCCTGCGGCCAGTCGAAACCAGCCCAGCCCGACATGCCCCTGGGATTTGAAGAGTACGACCCCGTGTCGACCCTGAAAGTACCCGAGCATAAACTAACCCGCTCGAAGTTCCCATTTATCGATGTTCATAATCACCAGTGGGATATGGACAAGGCGAACCTGAAGCCGCTGCTGGCGCAGATGGACAGCCTGAACATGGGTATTATGATCAACCTGAGCGGTCGGGGTTGGGGAAGTGTGGCGCAGGGAACTCAGTTTTTTGACAATGCACTGGCCAATGCCGCCAAAGCGGCTCCCAAACGGCTGGCCCTGTTTACGAACCTCAACTTCGACGAGATTGGCCGGAAAGGTTGGACGGAAGAGTCGGTTGCCCTGCTGGAAGCCGATGTAAAAAAGGGAGCCCACGGACTCAAGATTTTCAAGAATCTGGGGCTTAATAACAAAGACGAATCAGGCCAGCGCGTGCGGGTCGATGACCCACGCCTTGACCCGATCTGGGCCAAGTGTGGCGAACTGGGTATTCCCGTTCTGATCCACACCGCCGACCCCAAGCCGTTCTGGGACCCAATGGACCGCTACAACGAACGCTGGCTCGAGCTCAAATTACACGGCGGTCGCAAACGGGCGGCCAATGACCCCGTTCCCTGGGATAAACTCATTGCCGAACAGCATAACGTGTTTCGCAAGCACCCAAAAACGATCTTTATTGCCGCTCACATGGGCTGGTTCCCTAATGACCTGAAAAAGCTCGACAGTCTGATGACGGTTTTCCCGAACATGAACGTCGAAATCGGGGCCGTTATCGCCGAACTGGGCCGCCAGCCACGCGCCAGCCGGAAGTTTTTCGAGAAATACCAGGACCGGATTCTATTTGGCAAAGACAGCTGGGTGCCGTCGGAATACGCTACCTATTTCCGCGTCCTTGAAACGGACGACGAGTACTTTCCCTACCATAAAAAGTACCACGCCTTCTGGCGCATGTACGGCATGGGCTTACCCGACGAAATCCTGAAAAAGGTCTATTACAAGAACGCGCTCCGGCTTGTTCCGGGTCTCGACAAGAGCCAGTTCCCTAATTGATTTTTTAAACGCAAAGGCGCAAAGGTTAACGCAAGGGTCGCAACGAACCCCTTTACCCTTTGCGTTCTTTGCGCTGTCCTTTGCGCCCCTTGCGTTTAAATACCAATGAAAATCACCCGAATTTCCCTCTACCAGTACGATATTCCGCTTAAGGCGCCCATCGCTATCTCGCTCGGCACCATTGAAAACGCCCGGAATATTCTGGTCGAAATAGAAACCGACGAGAGCATAACCGGCTGGGGCGAAGGGTCGCCTTTCTGGATGATCGTTGGCGAAACGCAGGCTTCGGCACTGGCGGCAGCCGACGATATGGCAAAGCTCCTGATCGGGCGCGACCCGCTCGATATTGAAGGCTGCCTAACCACGCTGATCCGGTACTTGCCCGGCCACCCAACTACTCGCTCGGCGTTCGACATGGCGCTGTATGACCTGGCTGCCAAAACCGCCCGGATGCCGCTGTACCAGTTTCTGGGCGGTACGAAAAAGACCCTCGTTACCGACGAAACGATCTATATCAACACGCCGGAGCGCATGGTCGAAGACGCGCTGCGCATTCAGGAAAAAGGCGCTGAAGCCATCAAGGTTAAACTCGGCACGAACCTCCACGACGATATTGCGCGCGTCAAAGCCATCCGTAAGGCGATTGGCGATACAACGCCCATCCGTACCGATGCCAACCAGGGTTGGGATGTGGTAACGGCCTTGGGTGTGCTGCGGGCCACTGGCGACTGGAATGTTCAGTACTGCGAGCAGCCCATTAAACGGCACGATATTGCCGGGCTACGCCAGATTCGACAGAAAACGAACGTGCCCATCATGGCCGATGAAAGCCTGTTCGATTCCATCGATGCCATCCGGCTGGTGCGGGAAGAAGCGGTCGATTACTTCAACATCAAACTCTCCAAAAGCGGGGGCATTTTTGACGCCCTTAAGATCAACGCCATTGGCGAAGCAGCCGGTATCCCCTGTATGATCGGCTGCATGTCGGAGTCGAGACTGGCACTAACGGCCAATGCCCACTTTGCAACGGCCCGACAAAATATTCGTTTTTACGACCTGGACGCCTGTTTCGAACATGCCGACGACCCCGTATACGGTGGAATCACCTACAATGGCTACCAGATTGAGTTACCGGACTCGCCGGGAATCGGTGCCGAAATAGACGCTGCCTTTCTGGCCAAATTACCGCGTAAAATCATTTCCTAACGCTTACATGCTCGCCATCACCACCGTTCAGTCAGCCGCCGACGTGCAGGGAATTCTCGACCTGCAACAGGCCAATCTTCGTAAAAACGTGCCGCTTGATGTGCAGCTCGATCAGGGATTTGTGACAGTTGAACACGACCCCGCCGTACTGACGCGTATGAATCAGGCAGCTCCCAGCATCATTGCTAAAGACGGCGATAAAGTTGTCGGCTATGCCCTAACCATGCTACCCGAGTTTGGTAACGACATTCCGGAACTACTCCCCCTTTTTGAACTCATCAATTCATTGATCTACCAGGGCAAGCCGTTAAGCGAATACCCCTACTATGTAATGGGGCAGGTTTGCGTGGCCGACGGTTACCGGGGCCAGCGCGTATTCGACCGAATGTACCAGCACCACCGCGACGTGTACAGTGACAGATTTCAGCTTTTGATAACCGATATTTCGGCCAACAACACCCGCTCACTCAAAGCCCACGCCCGGGTTGGTTTTGAGCGCATTCATGACTTTCACGACTCAATCATAGGCGAAACCTGGGCTGTCGTGCTCTGGAACTGGAAAAAGTAAAACCAATTGTACCCACGGGTTTCAACCCGTGTTTCTTTTTAATAAACATACACGGGTTAAAACCCGTGGGTACAGCCCGTATTCGAGTAAACGGCAGCGTTAACAGGCTTTTACCGGCAACCAACGTAAACCGAAAACGCTATGAATCCGCAAAAAACAGCCGTTGTCCTGATCGAGTATCAGAACGATTTCACGTCGCCGGGAGGTAGTTTGCACGAAGCCGTAAAAGGGGTGATGGAATCCTCGAACATGCTCGACAATACCCTCGATCTGGTTGCCAAAGCCCGCGAAGCCGGAGCCGTCATCATTCATTCGCCCATCAGTTTTCAGGAAGGTTATTTCGAGATTACGAAGCACCCGTATGGTATTCTGAAAGGCGTAGTCGACAGTCAATCGTTTCGTAAAGGCTCCTGGGGTGTTGACATCATCGATTCGCTGGCCCCGCAGTCCGGCGATATTGTGCTGGAAGGAAAGCGTGGTTTAGACGCATTCGCCAGCACGAACCTCGATTTTATCCTGCGAAGCAAAGGCATCGAAACGATTGCGCTGGGCGGTTTTTTGACCAACTGCTGCGTGGAGTCGACCATGCGTTCCGGCTACGAAAAAGGTTTTGAAGTCATCACCCTGACCGATTGCACGGCCACCCTCAGCGAAGAGGAGCAAGCGTTTGCCTGTGCCAAAAACTTTCCGATGTTCTCCAAACCCATGTCGCACCATCAGTTTCTGGAGGAGCTAACGGGCGAGGCCGTTCAGGAAGTTGAAACACGAGGTTATTCAGCATAAATGTATAGGTTACCATCAAAACCTATAAGGTCTCAGAAGACCTTATAGGTTTTTTTATATATAAGCCCCTGGCATAGCATCCGCTCACAATGGCCCCTTTTGTTCTATTTTTGCAGTGAATAATTCCAACCTATGGGTAAAAAAATTGCTCTTGTCTTTATAGGGGTCTTAACGGTTTTAGTTGTCTGGCAATGGGAATTAGTCAGTTATGGATGGATGCAGGCCAAAGGTCAGCTGCGTATTTTATGGAATACAAAACCCGTGTCCGAAGTCCTGACCAGCCCGGCCTATCCTGATTCTGTAAAGAAGAAAATAGAACTAGTCCAGGAAATCAAGCGTTTTGCTATGGACTCGCTCGGATTGGATAAATCAGGGAGTTACGAGTCATTTTACGATCAGGAAGGGAAACCCATTTTGTGGGTCGTTACGGCGGCAGAACCGTACCAACTTGTTGCCCGGCAGTGGCATTTCCCCATCATCGGTACGTTTTCGTACAAGGGTTTCTTTGAGAAAGATCGTGCCGATTCCACCAAAGCGGAACTGCAACGGGAAGGGCTTGACACCCGTATTGGTGAAGTATCGGCCTGGTCGACTTTAGGATTTTTAAATGATCCTATTCTGTCCAGTTTTTTAGACAGACCTGAAGGAAGCCTGGCCGAATTGATCATTCACGAACTGACGCACGGCACATTATTTGTGAAGAATAGCCTTGAGTACAATGAGAACTTAGCTGATTTTGTAGGTGAATATGGCGCTTTACGCTTTCTGGCTCAGAAGTACGGCAGAAATTCGGTACCGTATCGGGACTATTTAGCGACAAAATTGTTTTATGAACACTACGATGAGCATATACTGCGTGGTACCCGAATGCTCGATAGTTTATACCGAACATTTAAACCTATCACGCCAAGGGTAGTCAAAGATTCGCTGAAGTGGCAAACGATCCGACAAATTGTAGTATCGTCCGATACGATCAGCGACCAACGGAGTAAAAAAGGGGCACGCTCAATAAATAAGCGACCACCCGGAAAACTAAACCTACCGAATAATGCGTATTTCATTGGGTATCTTACCTATCGAAAACAGCAGAATCGGTTTCGACAGGAATTTGATAATCGGTTTGGGGGAGATTTCAAACGGTATTTGGCCTACCTCAAACAAACATATCCATCGTTTTAAACGAAGCCCGGCGGTCGGGCGGTTGTTCGTATGAAGAAGTTAGTAATAAGCATCGGTATTTTATCTGTTCTAAGCGCAGGCTTTGTCGGGATGAATGCCTATAGGCGTGTCGTCAACACTAGTTTCGGACCCGGCGAGCACCTGGAATATCGGGTGCACTATGGTTTTATTAATGCTGCCGAAGCCGTTGTGGATGTGAGCCCTTCGCTCTACAAAGTCAACGAACGCCCCTGCTATCGGGTCAACGTAGATGCCCGTACGCTGGGCGCTTTTGACCTCGTGACCCGGATTCGCGATACCTGGCGGTCGTACATCGATACGTCGGCTATTCTACCGCAGAAATTTTACACCAACCTTCAGGAAAACAGCTACCGGAAGGAGGAAAATATTACGTTTAACCACGAAGCCAACACGGTAAAAGCCGAGGAACGCACCGAAAAAGATGTGTTTAAAGTGCCTGACAACGTGCACGACCTCATCAGCGGTTATTATTTCCTGCGCACCATTGATTTCAGCAAGTTAAGCAGTGGCCAGGTCATTGAAGTCCCCGCTTTTTACGACGATACCATCTATAACATGAAGGTTCGCTACCGGGGCAAAGACGTTGTGAAAACCAAAAAGGGTAAGATCAACGTTATTAAACTCAACCCGGTTCTACCGCAGAATAAGCTCATCAAGGAAGAAGAGTCGATCCGGATTTTCGTTTCCGACGATGCGAATAAAGTCCCCGTAAAGGTAGAAGTCGACTTCTTCGTAGGCTCCATGGAGATGGACCTCAAACGGGATGGCGGCTTGAAACAACCGTTGAAATACTATTAGGTCAATCCGGTTTTCCAGCTATAAGGCGTGCCACGGTTTAAGATCGTGGCACGCCTTTTTACGTACAGGGAAGTCGGGCAGGTCGGGTTTACATGCCTGACGAACACGCCTGTGGCCGAAGGAAAGGGTAGCACACCCTGTTTTCAGTACATAAAGGCTCGTTTACGCTCAGACGGCGCGCCTTTCTACCAACAAACGAAGTACCATAAAATCATTTATCACCCCAAAGCACAGCACTATACCAACTGACTCAGCCTAACTGGCTACATTCGCCGTTTGATTTAAAACGTTATGAAAAAAGTATCTGTTTTATTCCTTTTTCTGGCCATAACAGGCAATGTTTTCGGGCAAGACTTTTTTAATTCGGGAAAGCGTACATCCGGCTACATCAACATCACTGAATTTGGCTATGCACCCAGCATCGACGGACGTGCCGGAGCGATAGCCATCTCCACCGTAAATGGCTATAAACCCAACGACCATTTTTCGGCCGGTGTTGGCGTTTCCTATACAAGATTCAGCAATGGCCCGACAAACATTGTTAATCTCCTGCCCATTTTTGCCGATTTAAGAGCCTATATCGGCGGGCGAACAGCCCTGATGCTGGTCGGCGATGTTGGGTACAGCCTGTTGCTCGACAAAAACCAAACGATCAATACGAGTAGTAAGGGAGACTTATACCTCAATCCGGCCATTGGGATTCGCACATATGTGGCCGAAAAATCCGCAATTGTCATCAGCGTTGGTTATTTATCGCAGTATATTCTCAATCAGGCTAACAACTACGGGAATCGGTACAACAGCTCTGAACACTCCGACAACGTGAGTATTAAACTCGGGTTTCTTTTTTAAGACAAAGCCATCAAATAATAAATACCCGGATTTGTCGATCTTCCTTCTGCTTCATCACAAATTCTATGATTCATCTATACTGCCGATCTGTTCTTCTTTGCCTGTTTGGCCTGCTGGCTCCCCATATCAACGCCCAGAATCAACCTTCTTCGCAGGTTATGCTTGTGGGCTTCGATCACCTTAGCCAATTGTACAATAAACAGCCCCAGTCAGATGTATACAGCCCTAAAAAACAGGCAGAGATCAATCAACTCAATACGTGTTTGCAAGCCTATGCTCCCGATATGATCATGGTTGAGGTCGACCCTGGTGAGCAGCCACAAATCGACAGTTTGTTTGCCCTCTATTCAGCAGGGAAGCTGACCTTAAACTCCCTTCCTTCCGGCCGTAGCGAAACGTATCAGATCGGGTTTGCGCTGGCTAAACGCTTGAAGCATCCGCGCGTTTATTGCGTTGATCATTACGAAGCCACATCACAATCGCTCTTGACCGAAGGGACCAATATTGATCTGTATCAGCAGGCCCTGCAACAGCTTCAGGGAATTGCCAGACCATTAAAGAAACAGGTTCAGCAGGATAGCCTATCGGTGTATCAGTACATACGCAGGCTCAACCAGCCAGACATGATCGCACGCACGCATCGCCTGTTTTACAACTTACCTGCCCTTGTTGTTAATGGTGATTTCTCCAGGACCGCAACGAACACCATGGATGTCAGCAAAGTTGATAAACGATACATTGGCGCCGAATTTATCAGCCTATTCTATAATCGAAATCTGAAGATTTATAGCAATGCACTAACCAATCAGCGTCAATATCAGGGCAAGAAACTGCTGTTGATGTTTGGACAGACTCATATTGGCGTACTGCAGGAACTCTTCAAAGCAAATCCGGAATTCAGTCTGGTCTCTCCGCTAACCTATTGTAAATAGGGACGACTACGATCTCAATAACCGCCGACCGACGCGCAACAGGTTTTCGGTCCGACTTAGCCGGTTCCAGCGCATGGTCCAGAAGGACTCCTCAACGGCACCAAAGCTTTGGTAAAACTGACGAATGGATGGTTTTTCAGGACTCTCGAAGTCAAAAATCAGTCTCTGACCGGCATGCTCCCGAATCATCTGGTCAATCAATACCGTTCGTGCATTTCCCCGTCGTCCGGCTTTGGATGCCGCATTGAACAGATAGATAAGCCGGTTGCCTTCTCGAACGAACAACGTACCCGCTTCAATTTTACCATCAAGACAGGCGTAACATAAGGTTATCAATTGATGCTCATGCAGAGCCGATACTAGATCCCTGAAGATCGTAAGCGCCCAATCGGCGACGCCCCCGTCAATCGTATGGGCGTGATTTTCCAAAAAAAGGGTGATCAGCGGCTCCGGGTCGACGGCCTCCTCAATCGTCCAGTTTGCTGATAAAGCCCGTTTCAGGTTCTGCTTACGGTCGTTGGAGTAGTGTTGATAGAGGGCGGGGTAACCAACCGACAAATCCAGCGTTTGGGTCGAGATCGTTTTCAGATCGTCAAACGTCAGAATTTCATTTGGACACTGGCCGGTGCTGAACGTCGAGCCATAGCGAAAACGCTGCTGCATAGCCCGAAAAAAAGGAGCCGGATCAACGCTGTCGTCGACACGAAATAGATCCAGTCTCTGGCAAAAAAACGGCTGGTGTACCACCCAGCTATAGGGGATGCCCGCTATACGTTTCCGGCGGAGGGGAATAGGCATCACTGCCCTGTACGTGCCATCGTCGTTGACCATTACCAACCCTATCCATTTCCAGTCCGGGCTGGGTAGAACGGCATCTAAATACCAGCTGTACCCATATAGAATTCGCTGCCGGGAATTGGCAACACAGGCGTCCCAGGCGTCGGCGTCGATTTGATGACGGAGAAGGGTTGTCAAGGGTTTTGTCATGCCGACAAAATCACTTGAACATGGCCTTCAATTTCTCAATGATATCCCGCGTTTCGGCGTGTTTGGCAACCAGATCGCTCACCGTTTGTACAGCGTGGATGACGGTGCTGTGGTCGCGTCCGCCAAAATGGTAGCCAATGGATTTGAGCGACAGGTCCGTTTTCTCCTTTGCCAGATACATAGCTACCTGCCGGGGATGGACCAGTTCGCGTTTCCGGCTTTTGGCTTTCAGGTCGGCAATGGTCACATTATAGAAACTGGCAACCGCTTCCTGCACCGTATCA
The DNA here is from genome assembly GCF_054782495.1 of Spirosoma aerophilum. NCBI lineage: Bacteria > Pseudomonadati > Bacteroidota > Cytophagia > Cytophagales > Cytophagaceae > Spirosoma > Spirosoma aerophilum. The sequence goes on from NZ_BAAGSJ010000001.1 coordinate 389,436, forward strand.
ATGGTCACTTCGCGCTCAGAGTCAACGACAATGTTGCGTAACGTCTGTTTGGCCAGTTCAAGGTCGATTTCCCGACGATTCAGCGATGCCTGCGCCATGAGCGACACAATGACACCCTCCAGCTCCCGAACGTTCGTATTCACGCTGTGGGCCAGATATTCGATGACGGTATCGTCAATGTAAATTCCTTCGGCTTGCAGCTTTTTCTGGATAATGGCAATACGTGTTTCCAGATCGGGCGTTTGCAGATCGGCGGAGAGCCCCCATTTAAAGCGCGATAACAATCGGTCTTCCAGGCCATCCAGCGCCCTCGGTGCCCGGTCAGACGTCATAATAATCTGCTTGCCGGACTGGTGAAGGTGGTTGAAGATATGGAAGAAAATTTCCTGTGTCTTCTCTTTCTTTTGCAGGAACTGCACATCGTCGATCACGAGCACATCCACCTGCATGTAGAATGCGGTAAAGTCGCGAATACCATCGGAGCGAACCGCATTCAGAAACTGGTTCGTAAACTTCTCTGAGGTCACATACAGGACGAACTTTCCCTGGTTATTATTCTTGATGAAGTTGCCGATGGCCTGCACCAGGTGTGTTTTACCCAGTCCTACGCCCCCGTAAATCATAAGCGGGTTAAACGAGGTCACACCGGGCCGCTCGGCAACGGCATAGCCCGCCGACCGCGCCAGTCGATTGCAGTCCCCTTCCACATAGTTGTCGAACGTGTAACTTGGGTTCAGGTACGAATCGAGCGTTAGTGAATCCAGGTCTTTTAGTTGAAACGGGCTCTTCAGAATGTCGGGGTTGACATTGTCCGGCTTGGACGTGTGTGTCGATTTGGTGGTAGGAACGTTAACCGTCAAGGGTCGATTCTGCTCGTTTCCTTTGTCAACAATAATCGAGTATTCCAGTTGTCCATTACGCCCAATAGCCGTATCGAGTGCCTTTCGCAGCGCATGAACGAAGTTTTCTTCCAGCCATTCGTAAAAGAATTCACTGGGTACCTGAATCGTCAGTACGTTTCCGTTGAGCCGTAACGGAACGATTGGCTCGAACCAGGTATTGAAGCTTTGTTCAGGTACAATCTCCCGGATAACATTCAGACAGCGATTCCACACCGTCGTTACTTCACGCTGCATGCCTGTCTGAGGAGTTATATTCACGAGTTAGATTAGTATATCGTTACGTTGGGCAATCAAAAAAGGGAGACAAATGTAGGCAAATATCTGACCGACCCGTACGGAACGAGTCACGTTTTTTTTCGGCACTTCCCGCCTTTTACGAATAACCAGCTAAAATTAAGCGATTCACCGGGAACGTCAAGGCCAACGCATAATCCCTTTGAATAATGCAATCCTCATGCTGATTAGTTAGTTATACCCTTACTTTTCCCATAAAAACAGAAAAAGCTTACTTTTACCCCAACTATTTTTCAATCGTATTAAATGGTATCTTTTTTTTTGCCGCTATTTCCAACTGCCGATAAGTCTGCCTGGCTGGCACAGGTTCAGAAAGAGTTAAAAGCTGCACAAAACGGCGAGGAAGGGTACGAAAGTCTTCGCTGGCATACCCACGAGGGCTTTACGCAGGAGCCTTACTATACGAGCAGCGACCTGAGCGAGGGACCACTTACCACGCGCGTACTCGATGCGATTCAGTCTGTTCAGCGATCCAGTCCGGGCTGGCTTAATGCACCCGAATGGATTGTCGATGAGGAAAAGTCAGAAAACAGTGCCCTACGTCAGTTGCTCACCCTTGGTGCCGACGCCCTTGTTCTTGATATCAGCAACAAAACCGATCGCTTTAGCGAACGGCTGTCCTGGCTGCTCAACGGCATAAAACTCAGCGAGACCCCTATTTTCTTCCGTCTCTCGTCCGATACGCTGCCAGATTTCGTTCAGGCATTGAAAACAGTGGCCCCTTACCAGCTCAAAGGAGGCCTGTTGCTGCCTTCGAACCGCTCGACTGCTGACGTTACCCGCCTGACGGCCGATTCGCCCCTGTTTCGCACGATATGCGTTAGCAGCCATGCCTTTCACAATGCCGGTGCAACGGCCACGCAGGAACTGGCCTTTACGCTGGCCTCTCTGGTTGACACCTACGACCAACTGACCAACGACGGCCTCACGCTGGAACAGATCGTTCCTAAAACGATGGTGTCAATATCGGTGGGAACGAGTTATTTTCTGGAAATTGCCAAGCTCCGGGCCTTTCGTGTACTGATGAGCCGATTGATAGCAGCCTATGACCCCTCCCCGATCCTTCAATCTGCTCCGCTCTTCATTCATGCCCAAACGTCCACCTTTTACGACGCCAAAGCCACGCCCAACACGAATCTGCTCCGCGCAACGACCGAAGCCATGGCAGCGGTTATTGGGGGCTGCGATGCACTGACCGTTCATCCGTATGATACGATTTTGGGTCAGACGGAGCCTACGCATAAAGATTTCGCAGCCAGAATCGCCCGAAATGTATCCGTCCTATTAAAAGAAGAAAGTTACCTGGACAAAGTTGCTGATCCAGCCGCAGGCGCCTACTACATTGAAAACCTGACGAATTCGCTGGTCGACGCGGCATGGACCTTGTTTCTGGACGTCGAAAAGCAGGGTGGTTTTGCCAGTGCGATGGACAGTGGCTTTATACCATCTGAAATTGACGGTGCTTATCAGAAAAAAGTCGACGCCATTCGAAATGGCAAGGTGCTGGTGGGTGTCACGAAGTTTCGGTTCGATGAGAAAAATGGAGCACCCTCCACCACCACAAGCCCCAAAGAGGGCAACTCTGCTAAAACGGCTTTACCCGATAGGCGGCTGGCAGAATCCTTTGAAACTGAATAGTATGATCTCTCATAAAAAAAGCAGCCTCTAACAGAGGCTGCTTTTTTTATACAAACTAAATCAAATCAAGGAATAAGGACTGGTCTATTCTTAAAAAGACGTAACAGCTTTAAAGGCGTTGACACGGCCATAGCCATAATACGGATCACGACCCGTTTTGCCCAGATCGTCGGCCGAGGCCCGCAGAGCCGCTTCCACTCGGGCCGGGTCCATTGGACCACCGTTTTTACCAACAATCAGAGCAGCCACACCAGCGGCATGCGGGCAAGCCATGCTCGTTCCGGCCGAGAAATAATAGTTACCCGTTGGGCTTGTACCATTACCCGTGCTCAGGACCAGATCAAATGCGTAGCAGTAGTTCACACGACCCGCCACGGAACACAAATCACTACCGGGGAACATAAAATCGCCACCCGGAGCGGCAAAGCTAACATCTGGTGTGCCATAGTTTGAATACGATGCAAAACGGTCGAGGTTTGTCGCCGGATTGGCCGCCCAGCCCAGTGGTGCCGTTGCCGAAATGGAAAGAACATTGGGCAGATTGGCCGGTAAGCTCAAGCCCGACCCATCTTTATTGCCATCAATACCATCATTACCGGCCGCAGCAATCAGCGTTACGCCCTGACGGTTGGCATAGTTCATGACTCGGGTCATGAGCGTAATCAGTTCCTGAGTTCCTTTGGCATCCTGTCCAATAAAATCGTCTGAAGGGTTATTAGGCGTTCCGTTATCGTCGAGGTATTTGCCATTGCGAAGCACATAGGCCCCAAGACTCATGCTCACGATATCCGCTTTTTGATTAACAGCGTCCAGAATACCCTGCAGCAGCCAGGAAAACGAACCTGAACCACTGTCACGCAGTACTTTTATCAACAGCAGGTTAGCTTTGGGGGCCACACCGACAACACCAATTTTGTTGTCCAGAGCCGCTACCGTTCCGGCCGTATGGGTGCCGTGACTGCCAACACCACTCAGAGCGTATTGAGCACTTTCGCCTGGAACAAAGCTTTTGCTATACACGATGTTGGCCGCCAGATCTGGATGATCGAGGTCAAAACCACCGTCGAGAACCGCTACGCGGGCACCAGCGCCCTGATAGCCAGCGGCCCAGGCCTGGGGCGAACTGATGGCCTTGTGCCCCCACTGCAACGCAAACAACGGATCGTCGCTGGGGTTGCTGCCAGCCGCTTCTGCCAGGGCCGACTCATCCGTGACCTCTTTGACAGGTTTGATAAACTGCGCTTCGTAATCCGGAATAACCGAGCGAACGCCCGCAATACGAGCGGCTTTCTGGGCAAAATCAGGGTCGGTAGACGTAGCGGTGGCGGCTCCTGCAACGCCCATCGTTTGCGTAAGCTGACCATTCGATTTCGCTACTTCCGATTCCAGATTAACAGGTAAGGATTCTGTGTTTGAGATGATAATGAATTTGCCTCGACGGAGCGTCAGGTTGGGAACATCGGCCTGCAACCGGGCATTTGCCGTAGTAGCCGGAGAGGTATCCAGGCCGCTTTCGTTTACGCAGGCGGCAAACAAAGCCGATAATGTACTAAATGTCACTAAGGTTTTAAGCGTAATTCTGTGCATTTGAGAGAAGTGTTAGGTAGTCAGATCCCAAGACGTTTGTCGTCTCAGATTAAATGCAAATTAATAAATAAGATCATATTACTATGCCTATATTTTAAATAGAGTAAAAATATATTTCGTCTTTGGGCTATAAACAGTATTTCCCGTTACCCTTATCCTATTCGCTTCAGAAGCCGTTCAGAATTCCATACAGTACCGGCGGACCAACCAGGTCTCAAACAAAATCATGAACGGCTTCATACCCAATTCAGCCAGAGTATGGTACTTTAGTGGTGCCGGACAATGTTTTTATTATGCGCCCTAGTTTTTCACATATACCAGCCGAAAAGTCAGCAGCTGATAGCCAGCCTTCTAGTTCTGGCCCTGGGCCCCTCCGGCCCTCTCCTTATCAAACGGCCGAAGGCATTAAATTGAAACCGCGCTTTACGGTTGCCGACCTCAACGGTATTGAGCATTTGGACTATGCCGCCGGTATACCTCCTTTTTTGCGTGGACCATATGCCAGCATGTACGTGCGCCAGCCGTGGACCATTCGGCAGTACGCTGGTTTTTCGACGGCCGAGGAGTCGAACGCGTTCTACCGACGCAATCTGGCTGCCGGTCAGAAAGGGTTATCCGTAGCCTTCGATTTAGCCACCCATCGGGGCTACGATTCTGATCACCCGCGCGTAGTGGGCGATGTGGGGAAAGCTGGTGTAGCGATCGATTCGGTCGAAGACATGAAAATACTGTTCGATCAGATTCCCCTCGACCAGATGTCGGTCTCGATGACCATGAACGGGGCTGTTTTGCCCATTATGGCGTTTTTTATTGTAGCAGCCGAAGAACAGGGCGTACCGCCGGAAAAATTATCGGGTACGATCCAGAATGATATTCTGAAAGAGTTCATGGTGCGGAATACCTACATCTATCCGCCGGAACCCTCCATGCGCATTGTGGGCGATATTTTTGCCTACACCGCGCAGCACATGCCGAAGTTCAACTCCATCAGCATCAGTGGCTACCACATGCACGAAGCGGGGGCTCCCGCCCACCTGGAACTGGCCTACACGCTGGCCGATGGCCTCGAATACATTCGAACAGGATTGCGGGCAGGTATGGGCATCGACGCCTTTGCACCCCGTCTTTCGTTTTTCTGGGGCATTGGCATGAACCACTTCATGGAAATTGCCAAACTCCGGGCGGGGCGGCTGCTCTGGGCAAAAATCGTCAAGCAGTTTGATCCGAAAAACGCAAAGTCACTGGCGCTGCGAACCCACTGCCAAACCTCCGGCTACAGCCTCACCGAACAGGACCCGTTCAACAACGTAGCCCGGACAACGATCGAAGCTCTGGCTGCGGTGCTGGGCGGCACCCAGAGTTTGCATACCAACTCGCTGGACGAAGCCATTGCCTTGCCAACAGACTTTTCGGCCCGAATTGCCCGAAATACACAGCTCTATCTACAGCACGAAACCGACATTACCCGCGCCGTCGATCCCTGGGGCGGCTCGTATTATGTCGAGTATCTGACGAACGAACTGGTTGATAAAGCGTGGGCCTTGATCGATGAGGTCGAACAACTGGGGGGCATGACCAAGGCTATCGAAACCGGCTTGCCCAAACTCCGCATTGAGGAGGCCGCTGCCCGAAAACAGGCGCGTATTGATTCAGGGAAAGATGTCATTGTGGGCGTTAACCGCTACAAACCTTCTTCGGAAACGGAAATCGAACTGCTCGACATTGACAACAAAGCGGTACGCGAAAGCCAGCTAAACCGCCTGAAAGACGTTCGGGACAAACGGGACAACGAAAAAGTTGAACAGGCTCTGGCCGCCATTACCGAAGCGGCCATGCACTCCCATGCCCTGCCCCCGGAACCTCCTGCTCCAACCCCTTTGCCCAACGCCCAAAACCTTCTTGCACTGGCGGTGGAAGCGGCCCGGCACCGGGCTACACTTGGTGAAATTTCTGATGCTATGGAAAAAGCATTTGGCCGCCATAAGGCCACCATACGGGCCATATCCGGTATTTACTCGGCGGAAGTATCGGATGATGAAAACTTCCGACTGGCCCGCGAGATGAGTGATCAGTTCGCCGAACTCGACGGACGTCGCCCCCGTATTCTGGTGGCTAAAATGGGACAGGACGGCCACGACCGGGGAGCAAAAGTGATTGCGACCAGTTTTGCTGATTTGGGCTTCGATGTCGACATGGGACCATTGTTCCAGACACCGGAGGAAGTAGCCCGGCAGGCGGCCGAAAACGACGTCCATATTGTTGGCGTGTCGAGCCTGGCAGCGGGCCATAAAACACTGGTCCCTCAACTCATCGACGAGCTAAAAAAGATTGGCCGCGCCGATATTATGGTCATTGCCGGAGGGGTCATTCCGGCGGGAGATTACCAGTACCTGTACGACGCAGGTGTTAAAGGCATCTTTGGCCCCGGCACGGTGATCGCCGTAGCGGCTCAGAAGATTTTAGCGGAGTTGATGGCTGAATAAACGTTAAACTACCTACTGCATGGATAAGCTAACGCCAGACATTGGCCTTTTAGTTTGGCAGTTAATTGTTACCGCCTTAACGCTGTTTGTTCTGGGTGCGCTCATTCACTGGAGTATTCGTCAGTTCAGGCGGTAGACGTAACCATACGAATAAGAGACGAATCGTTTTCACGCTTCACAAATACCTCTATGCCCATACTTTCCTGGCAATCAATCATCTGTTTACCTCTACTGGTTTACCAGCTTTGGGGTACGCCCCCGAAAGCCCGAACCGTTCAGGAACCCAACGTAGTCAGGGTGCCGGTTGGGGGAAACAGCTGGGTGACAAATGGAGTGAACAAAGCAGATATTTCTGAAGACGGCTTGATAAACTGGTCAAACCCAGCCAGCGCAGTCGACACCTATGTGCGGTTTGCCCGAGCAGGCACCGTAACCCTGTCCATCAGCCTACGTGTCCCGAACGGAAAAAGCCGCCTGCGTCTGACAGTGCTGGGCAAATCCAGAGAAATTGAGGTCAAGGGCACTAACTTCACCGATTATCCGCTGGGCCAGTGGGTCGTTCCCAAAGCGGGCTATGTGAAACTGACGTTACAGGGGATTAGCAAAACCGGTGCGACTTTTGCCGATGTCGTCGATTTTGGTATCAGTGGTCAGGCGGTAGATGCCCAAATGGCTTTTGTCCGCAACAACGAAGGCAACTTTTTCTATTGGGGCCGGCGTGGCCCCTCGGTTCACTTGCGCTACCCGATTCCCGATGGTATTGATGCCGAATGGTTTTACAACGAAGTGACGGTTCCGAAAGGCAATGACGTTATCGGGTCTTATTACATGGCAAATGGTTTTAGCGAGGGGTATTTCGGCATGCAGGTCAACTCGCCCACCGAACGTCGAATTCTTTTTTCGGTCTGGAGCCCATTCCAGACGGATAACCCCAGCCAGATTCCGGCCGATCAGAAAATTCTGTTGAACCGCAAAGGCGCTAACGTGATCACCAACGAGTTCGGTAATGAAGGATCCGGTGGGCAAAGCTACCTGACATACAACTGGGTGGCGGGTCAGACCTACAAATTTCTGGTACACGGCCATCCTGATACGGGAGGATATACTACGTACACGGCCTACTTTATGCCGCCCGATGGTTCCGGATGGAAACTGATCGCCAGCTTTAAACGGCCCAAAACAGCTACGTACCTCAAGTCCCTTTATTCCTTCCTGGAAAACTTTACCCCCGAAACGGGAAACATATCGCGTGAAGTGGAATTCTCGAATCAGTGGATCAGGAGCAAAGAAGGAAACTGGCAGGAGCTTACGCAGGCGCAGTTTACGGGCGACAATACAGCCAAGAAATCGTATCGAATGGACTTTGCCGGTGGCCTCCACACGAACCAGCGTTTTTTTCTCCGAAACTGCGGGTTCTTTGATCCCTACACGCCCCTTAAAAGCGATTTTATAAGACCTGCCAAACATCAGGCACCAACGATTAGTCTGGAGCGGCTTCCCTGAATAGTTACTATTAAGTAACTCATCTAACTCTCAACGAATAGGCCTCACCCATCACGTAATAACTAGAAAGCCCATTTCTGCTTCAGAAATGGGCTTTCTTACTAAACTTACACGATCTGGAAGATCGTATAGGTTTGGTCTGGATCAATACTTATTGATAATCGAGTCAGGAAGAAACTTCACATCCAGACCGGTTGCTTTCATCAGGCTGGCGCGGTTGTTCTGACCATCAACATAGGCCGGATTCACTACCATCGAACGGTTGTAATAATAGGAAGCCAACTCCAGTTTCTGACGGTTGTTCTGCGTGAACCCTTCCCCCTGATAAATAACGCCAAGGTTGTTATAAGCGGGAGCGTATGCGTTGGCCGCCCGGATAGTCTGCTTGTAGTAGTACTTGGCCGAATCGACGTTTGGCGTGATTTTCTGAAACACATAGGCCATCGAGAAATACGCTTCACCGAAGTTCGGATAAATCCGGGTCGACTCCTGCAGGTGATCCAGCGCCCAGCGGCCATGCTTGTTGGCATGAGCGATATTGGTATCGATCAGCACCTGGGCTTTTTTGATCTGTTCGGGCGTTGGCTTCGGCTTGATCGCATTGGTGGCCGTGGCAATGGAATCAGCTTTAAGGCGATCTTTCAATCCTTTCTCAATCCATTCGTTCGCTACATGCCGTTGTACCTGGCAGCTGTTGGGGGCATAAGGCAACGCCGAGTTGAACAACACAAAGTTATTTTCCCAGTCGCGGTTCCGCTCTACAGTTTTAAAGGAGTAGAGCCCGGCCACGACCGCCATCAGCCCAAGTAAAGGTGCATAACGCACCAAGGCAGGCCTGGCCGACTGTTCAACGGCCGCATCGCCAGCCTCAGCCTTGTCGCGAACCAGAAGCTTTTGCAGCCCCCAGATCAGGATGAAGCCAAAGCCCATGACGGCGGCATATGAGAAACGTTCGGCAAAAATACCACCCCGAATCCAGATGAAGCCCAGACCGGGTGCCATCGTCACAAAGAACCAGAATATGCCGAAGCCCCACAGTGTCCGTTTCATAAAGCCTTTCCAACCCAGCCAGATCATGCCAAGCAGCGTGAAGAAGCCCGCCCAGGTCAGCAAATCTCCTTTACCACCCGATGGAATCACGTTGTACGAATAATCATAGACCAACGGATGTGGTAAAATCATGAGCCTGATGTAGTATTCCAGAAACTTGAACATGGTCGATTTCTGCGTTTTCTCGATGGCGTACGGATAGTTGGCCCAGTCGACAGGCGGGGTTCCGCTGAGCGTACCGATCATTTTCTGCTTCTGGTAGAAGAACAGAGCGGCTACGATCAGGAAAGGCCACAAGCTAATCATCGACTGCCACACGTTTCGGCGGGCGAACCAGTACTGCATGGCGGGAATCAGACCCAGGCTTACAATGGAGGACTCTTTCGACAGAAACGCCAGATAGAGCGATACGCAGGCCCCAACAATCCAACCCCACTGCATCGTTTCCAGATAGCGCCAGTACGACAACAGCATCAGCGAGATAAAGAGAAAGCTTAATATCTCGTCACGCCCTTTAATGTTGGCTACGATTTCGGTATGTAATGGGTGTGCGATAAAGACCAGTCCAATCAGGAAAGCCATAATGGTTTGATTCGTCAGCCATTTCTGAAGCAGTACGCCAATTACCAGACCCGTCAGGCCATACAAACCCGCGTTGATCATGTGGCTGATGTTCGGATTATCTTTAAAATACTCCTGCTCCAGTGCAAACGTGATCAGCGACAATGGCCGGTAGTAACCCAGCGAGATATTGCTGAAGTGCCAGAATTCGGTTCGGAGGAGATCGGGAATACCCGCAATGCCTTTTTTAACGAAAAGATTTTGTCCAACAGCGGCAATATCGTCCAGCGCATACTGATGACCGAAGGTGTTGATGTACAGCGCTACGCCAAGCAGCGCCAGCACAAGCGGGGGCCACCATGCTACGGGGCGCTTATCGATGGGTAAATCAGCAGCTTTGGACTCGGTCGGTTTGGGGGCGGTAGCGCGTACCGCCGGGCGCTGGACCGGCTCAGCCGTGCGGGGTCGGCTGTAGCCGTTCGTAGTTGCAGCGACTGGTTTGGGAACGCCCGTTTTCTCCTGAGCCGTTCGAGGATTCTCGTAGCCCTGTGATTGCTTCTTTTTAGCCATAACAGCAGGTATTCGTCTAATTGGGTAGTTGAATTCTTTACCTTGTTATCCCTAATGGACTAAGTAGAGAATCACTACATTTATGGATTATTTGTAAAGTTCCGTAAGAATGTCAGTAAAATCAATGAAAGGTTTCAATCCTCTTAAAACATTAACATTGACGTTGAGTCTGGGCATTTTGCTCAATGGTTGCCTCACGGTTCGTCCGTCGTTGCCAACCTCAAACACGTCAAGCCCCCTTAGCCGAACAGATAACCTTGCCCTGGGCAACCCGAGCAAAGCATCGGTTAGTGAACCAGACAATTACCTCATCACCCGACCCCAGTACACACTGTCCTACAGCCGCAGCCGGGGTATTGCCAACTGGGTAAGCTGGCGCCTGAGCCCCATCTGGAAAGGCGATAGCAAACGAACCAACGATTTCCGTCCCGATCCCTCCCTGCCAACGGGCTGGTATGCGGCCCGTCCATCCGATTACACCAATACCGGTTTCGACCGGGGGCACCTCTGCCCATCCGACGATCGGGACGCAACACCCGAAGATAACGCGGCAACATTTCTCCTTACCAACATCGTGCCACAATCGCCGAGACATAACCGGGAGGTGTGGAAAAGTTTGGAGGATTACGAGCGACAGCTCATGAACAATGGCAATGATGTCTACATTTTAGCCGGTGTGAGCGGAACAGGAGGCACTGGACAGAACGGATATGCCACGTCACTGGCCAACGGAAAACTAACCGTTCCGGCTACCCTCTGGAAAATACTGGTTGTTGTACCTACTGGCAGCGACAACACCTTTCAAGTTACAGAAAATACACGAATCATTGCGGTAAATATCCCCAACAACCAATCGGCGGCCGATAAGCCCTGGCGTGCTTACATCACGAGTGTCGACGAGCTCGAAAACCTTACCGGCTACGACTTTCTATCAAACGTATCAATTGATATTCAGCGTATCATTGAAAAGCGGATTGATGGCGGCAATAGTTAAAATAAGCGCTAAAAATTTCAGACAGTCACGATATCAATGGCTTGACGCTCGTAACTGTCTGAAAGGAATGGTTTGTCGTTTATCTTTTCCGGCAAAACCGGTTCTATTTTTATCCCTGAAAACGGGCCCGGTCTATGACAACCGGGCTTGGGCGAAGAGCGGCTTCTTTATCCCCGACCCCGGCAAACTAAGACAGCGGTAAAGTACGCTGGTCGATGATAAGAGTACGGTCGAATTGAATCCACGCCATGCGGAAGCGTATTGATCGGCGTGGTGTTGTTCGCTATGATGCAGACAACAAAGCAACAGCCTGTTTTGACCTGAGCCGGGCTGGCAAACTCGACTAACCCACCGACCTGACAACTATTCGTTGAACCCCGATGGCGAGCAGGATACCGATACCTACGCCCAGGCTGTCGGCAGCCAGGTCGACCCAGTCACCGCTGCGATTGATGGGCAGAACGTATTGTAGAAGTTCAATTAGCCCGCCGAAAAGAACGCCGATCAATCCTACCTGTAGCGGCCTGATGCCATCCAACCTCCAGAGCACCGCAAAGAGCGCGAATATGCCTATGTGCTGTCCTTTGTCATTCCAGGCCACCAGTTCATCAGGCAGTTCCGAATGGGGCGTCAGGCAGCCAATCAGCATGATAACTGTCCAGCCGATGGCCCCCCAGCGAATCAACGTGTGAGAAATTTTCATCTGGTTAATTTAAGCCCGTTGGCAGTAAGGATAAGGAACAGACCAATCAGGCTGACTAAATAAATTACGTTGCGGGAGTCGATAATACCCCGGCCCAAGGCCCGGTACTGCTCATCCAGCGCAAGCAGCGATACATAATAAGACAAGCTCCCCAATATGGACAGCCCTGCCAGAGCGCTGAGGCAAATATAGAGCAGAAAGCAGAAAAAGACGCCCAGCACAAAGGCAACAACCTGATTATCATTGAGCGAAGAGGCCCATAAGCCAATGGCTACGAATACACCACCCAGCAGGACAAGGCCGATATAGGAGCCAAACACACCCGCCGAATCTATATTTCCAATTGGAGAACCCAGTTGATAAAGGGTAATGTAATAGAGTAGTGTTGGCAATAAGGTCAGGATAACCAATAACCAGCTTGCCAGAAATTTCCCCCCCACAATGCCCCAGCGGCTAACGGGTTTGGTCAATAACCATTCGAGCGTACCGGAGCGAACCTCGTCGGCAATCGAGCGCATGGTAATGGCCGGTACCAGAAACAGCATGACATAGGGCGTGAGGTTGAAAAACGTGCCCAGGTCAGCATAGCCATTTTCCAGCAGACTTGTATCCGGAAAAACCCAAAGCAATAACCCCACTGCCGTCAGAAATACCACCATGATGATGTAGGCGATAGGGGACGAAAAAAACTGGTTAATCTCTTTGCGAAAAATGGCGAACACAGGGGAAGACGGTTTACGATGTATAGATTTCGGTGGCTGATCAGGTAAGGTCTGTTCGCTGTCAATAGCTGGCAGAGGCAAGCGCATACGCCAGACTGACTACCACTTCTTTTTTACCATTTGCCGAAACACTATTTATTCAAACGGATTCGCTTTGTTCCGGCGTATGAAAGCCGCTACAATTAATGACAGCAGAAAGCCCATGATCAGCGTTCCGAAAATTCCCGCAATAAACGTAAACCCCGGTGACTGAAACTTTGCCGACATCTCCATGGCCTGGTCGATCTGCTCATCGGACATCACCCCCTGCTCTTCCATTTTTTCGCGCGCTTTCTCCAGAGCCCGCTGCTGAACAGTGGGGTCAATGATCACATTGTAAAAGGTAATAAAAGCCGACGACAGCAAACCTGCCACGCCTGAGAGCAGCGCACCCACACCCAGACCTTCGCCATAGGCCATATACCCGCCATTTTGCGAGCGGTAATCCCGCATCGCTAAAACAAGGAAGGCCACCATAGCCCCCAGAGTCAGGCCCGTAAAGATCGGGTTGGTCGTCTGATCGGTCAGATACATGACCAGTGTAACCGCCATCAGGACAAGACCAAGAATAGCGCCCCATTTCAGGGCAATGCGAGCAGTAGAAGGTTGTTCATTCATCATCTAGTCATTTATTGCATGATACTATAATCCTGCTTTCGGAAAATAAGTGAAATAACCAACACCGGCAGCACGGCCAAAGCGGTCTTTTTTGTTAGCTCATCGGGCAACAAAACCCCCGGTTCCATATTGACAACTTTAGCCCATTGCTGGGCAAAGGTCTCAGGACCAAACTGATCGGTAATCTGTTTTTTTCCTTCCAGCAGGAGTTTTTTCGAATTCACCACATATTCTGTAAAGACGCCGGGGTCTACCTGCGTAACAAAGAAATAAACAAGCCAGCCCGTTATCAACGCAGCCACCGTATTTAATACATACCCGATGGTTAGCCCTTCCCACAAATGTAGTTGCCCGTGGCCTACGTATTTGCGGTAATACCAGACGGTAGCCACCATCATGATGATGTGAATGCCGAAATCTAGTACCCGCACATTCCCCAGCGCCGGTACGCCCAGCGCATACAGACCCAGAAAGTAAAGGAAGCAGAGGATGCCCGTAGCGAGTCCGGCAAGGAGCGGAATTTTCAACAACGGATGCCCGAAGTAACCGAGTATGCTTTTCATAAAGTAGAATTGAATTGGCCATGGTGGACCGTGCCAATAACGCGGCCAGTGAGCGTTTCGCCCAGAAAAGGCGAATTTTTTGATTTCGAGAGCGTCCGGCTATACGTCCAGGTAGCCGATGGATCGAACAGCGTGAGGCTGGTGGGCTGCCCTTCGGCGATGGTTCTGGCGGGTAACCGCAAAATATGCCGGGGGCGGGTTGTCAGTTTATCGACAAGCTGCGCCAGTGATAGATTACGGTTGTAGGTCATGATACTGGCAAAGAGCGTTTCGAGTCCTGTAATGCCAAATTCCGCCTGATCGAACTCCAGATTTTTGCTCTCGGCATCCTGGGGTGTATGGTCCGACACGATGGCGTCAATTGTACCATCGGCCAGCCCGGCCCATAAAGCAGCCACATCCGCCGGCGACCGGAAAGGTGGATTTACTTTCAGGTTGGTATCGAAACCGGCCAAAGCCGAATCGTCGAAAACCAGCTGGTGAGCCGCTACGTCGCAACTGACGGGCATACCCTCCGCTTTAGCCTGCCGGATCAACTCAACCGACCGGGCCGTGGAGATGGTGGAGAAATGAAGGACAGGAGGAAACCCAGGAGCTGACTCGCGGGTTTCTTCCCGCGTAGCCACATAATCCAGCAGCCGCAGATCACGCTCGATCATTAACTCCTCAGCCATTGCCGGAATACCTTTCAGGCCCAGCAATGTACTTTGAATTCCCTCGTGCATCTGCCCGTATCGGGTTAGCTGCATTTCTTCCGGACGGTTCATCAGTAGCCCATTGATGGGTTGCAGATATTGCAGTGTTTTCAGCAGCAGGTCGGGATTCTGCAACGGATGATTCCCATCGGAGAAGGCAACGGCTCCCCCGTGGTGCAGGTCAAGCATGTCGGTAAAGTCTTCGCCAGCGGCTTTTTTCGTAACAGCAGCAATGACATGGATACTGACGGGCTGACCTTCGGCCATTCGGCGGACATACCCTAACGTTCCCTTGGCATCGACTACCGGCTGCGTGTTGGGTAATACGGCAATGTCGGTGAAGCCCCCCGCAGCCGCTGCGCGGCACACGCTTGTCAGGTCTTCTTTGTGTTCAAAGCCCGGGTCCTGGGTCGATACCCGCATGTCGACCCAGCCGGTGGACACGTGCAGGTGATCGGCCTCCACTATCCGTGCGTCAGAGTCGGCGGACAGATTGTCGCCAATCTGGCTTATCAGGCCATTTTCGACCAGAATATCACATACCTGCCCATCGAACGACGAAGCAGCATCAATAATATGGGCAGAACGAATGAGGAGTTGCATGAGAAACGCCCCTCCTCTTATTTCAGGTGAGGGGGCAGAGTAAAATGATTATTTAAAAAAAAGGCCCCTTGCGGAGCCTCATGATGCAAAATACCGTTTATCAGGCACCTACTAACTCTCCGTACGCATCGGCAGTTAACAAGCCCGTTTGTTGTGATGAATCAGCGGGTTTCAGACGGATGATCCAGCCTTCGCCATAGGGATCGCTGTTGAGCAATTCAGGCGACTTTTCGATGGCCGGATTCAGCTCCAGGATTTCACCTTCAATTGGCAAAAACAAGTCTGATACGGTCTTAACGGCTTCAACCGCGCCAAATACCTCACCTTTGGCCAGCGATTGGCCAACGGTCGCTACGTCGATGAAGATAATATCGCCTAATTCATTTTGTGCGAATTCAGTAATACCAACCACGGCGGTGCCGTCAGCTTCGATCCGAATCCATTCGTGATCCTCCGTATAGCTTAGTTCTGCAGGAAAATTCATTGTAGGGGAATTGATTTGTAGCTGCAAAATACGGTAGCTCGGGTCGTATTTGCAAGTAATGTAGCCCGGACCTGTCGATCGAGACCACATTACCTGCTATTTGGCTACTTTGCCGCCACACTAGACTGATTGGGGGAGAAATTCGCGGCACCCAGCCGGTCGTTCCCCTGCCGCTGAATCATCCATTGCGGATAGGGTTTGGGTGTTGCGCTGACCTCGTCGAGTTGTGTCAGCTGCTCCGTTGTCAGGTTTACATCAACAGCCTTGATGTTATCTAATAGCTGATCGGTGTTTTTCGCACCAATAATCACACTCGTCACGCCAGGTTTAGCCAGCACCCAGGCTAAAGCGATTTGGGCGACAGAGACGCTCGGCCCATCGCCACTGTGCGCTTCAGCAATACTCTGCATGACATCGATGATGGTATAGGCATGTTCCTGATTCACGGGCGGGAAGTCGAACGCCAGACGGCGGGAGTCCCCTTCTGGCTTGTTCTCGCGGGTATACTTCCCCGACAGGAAGCCCCCGGCCAGTGGGCTCCAGGGCAGAATGGCCATTTGCTGGTCCTGCACCATCGGCACAATCTCATTCTCCAGATCACGCCCGGCAATGGAATAATAGTTCTGCGTGGAGATAAACTTCGTCCAGCCGTTTTTCTCGGCGATACCATTCGCTTTCATGACCTGCCAGGCTGCCAGATTCGAGCAGCCAATGTACCGCACCTTACCCGACCGAACCACATCTTCGAGCCCGCGCATGGTTTCTTCCAGGGGCGTAATGGGGTCGAAACCGTGAATCTGATACAGATCGACATGATCCATTTGCAGGCGCTGTAGACTGTCCTCTATCTGCTGCATAATTTGCAATCGGCCCAGCCCAACCTGATTTTTACCTTCGCCCATACGACCCCGAACCTTGGTGGCAATCACCAGTTCACTCCGCGACAAGCCCAGCGATTTTATTGACTGGCCCAATAACCGCTCCGACTCACCAAATGAATAGACATTGGCGGTATCGATAAAGTTAATGCCGTTGTCGACGGCCGTTTTCACAATATCGTTGACGGCATCCTGCTGGAGTTCGCCCATGGCTTTCCAATAACCGTTACCGCCAAACGTCATGGTACCGAGGCAAAGTTCGG
Source organism: Spirosoma aerophilum (assembly GCF_054782495.1). Classification (NCBI taxonomy): domain Bacteria; kingdom Pseudomonadati; phylum Bacteroidota; class Cytophagia; order Cytophagales; family Cytophagaceae; genus Spirosoma; species Spirosoma aerophilum. The sequence goes on from NZ_BAAGSJ010000001.1 coordinate 406,586, forward strand.
AGACCAGTACACCCGTATTTCCGAGGGATTTATAGTTCATATTATCTGACTTGTTTGCTTGAATCAACCAGTAAGTTGTCCGAATGTTAGCCACCCGGCCCGGTCCATCACTCAAATGCCCCGCCCTCGAAGGAAAACCGTACTGACAATGGGTCAGAAGGCTTCACCCAGCGAGAAATAAACGCCGGCGCCTTCGCGCGTAAAGCCGATATCGCCACGAAGGTACACGTCTTTCTTTTGAAAGAACAGAAACCGTACACCTCCACCAACCGCCCAGCGAAACTGATCGAGTTGTAGCTCGCTGACCGCAGGGGCCACTGTACCTACACCCCCAAACAACGTTCCGCCCCAGCGTCGGCTGAAGGCGAAAGGTAGCCAGCGTACCTCAGCCTGTGCCGCCAGCAAATTTTTGTCGCGATACCGCCCGAGGTAATAGCCCCGCATGATATTTTCGCCCCCCAGCAAAGCCAGGCTATTGAACGGCACATTACCCGTGGTAAACATACCCATTGCCTGCAACGCCAGCACCCGGTTTCGACTACCCAGTGGCCGATACAACCGGCCGTCGAACAGCATGCGCCGATACCCAAAATCAGTGGTACGCAACACGTTGCGCAGCACTGCCGCTTCGAGGAAAGCCCCTTTCCGAACATTCAGGACATTTTTTCGATTGTCGTAGACCAGTGTGCCCCCCAGCTCCAGTGTTGTAGACCCACGCCCGCCCAGTGGCAGTTCGATGGCGTCCGGATCCGCATGCGCGAAGGATACGTTTTCCAAACTCTGAAAATCCACTTCCGGCCCCGCATACAGGTTGCCCAGTATTTTTCGCAGGACCCGCTGCCGGAACTGCACATAGCTGGAGCTGACCAGCGACGGATTGGCTCGTCTGGAATCAGGACCGATGCCGTAATATAACAGTGGAAATTGCTGGTAGCGGGCCCGTCCCAGCAGATAGTAGGTATTCCGGTCGGTATATACGGCATTCTCGAACTGAGCCCCGAACTGCCCACGCAGGGTGACAAAGCCATATGCGACGAGTTCACTCAACCGGTTTACCAGCGTGTCATCTTTGGCATAATAAAGCGAGAAAGCACGAACGCCTACTTCCAGACTGGTTTCCGGAGAGAAACCCGTTGCCGGTACCACCAGCACCCGCGACGAAGCTGTCGACGAAGTATCGTTCAGGGTTTGGTAAATAAATCGGCCGAGGCCCCGCCGGGCATACTTCGGCGTTGGCGGCTGAGCCAACAGCGGGTATGCCACTACCAGGAGGCCAATCAGACAACCTACGAAATGTTTACCTGCCACGTTGTTGAGCGCCTATCGTTTTATAATGAAACCAATACGGGCGGGATGTGTTCCAGCGAAGGCTGTTTTTATCAAGCCAGTTCTCAGGCCAATTACTTTTTCCGGGCGGCTGTCACCCTCCTTACTCCGCCAGATTAAATTTCACCTGAATACCACCCGATGTGGTAGCCCGCCTGAAGGAGTTCGAGACCAGCGGGTCGTTGAAGGTGCGGTCGAAATAGAAGTTGAAGTTCAGTCGACGGTTCACGATGTAGCTGATTTGGGGCCGTAGCTGGAAATTCACGTTACCCGCCGTGATGATCTGCTCGGCATCCAGTTTCCGCTGAATGGCCCTCGTGTCGCGCAGGGTGAGGTTACAGGAGAAAGTCAGATCGTTTTTCAGCTTCTTATAGGCTCCGTTGATCTTGAACGGAATGCGCATGTTCTGACGGGTGAAACCTAAGGAAGCGGTTAGATCTTTATTGCTCAGCTCGGCCACCTGGGAGTTTGACAAACTCAGGGCAATATCCCGACTCTGGTTGTACTCCAGCCGACCACTTACGCGACTCTTGGTCTGGAACTGCACCCCGATCATCGGCGCAAACTTCTCCGACATGGTGATGGTGCTCATGGCAAAAACCGGAATGAACTGCCCCAGTTGATTGATGGCGGTAGACATAGGTGCGTTCTGCACGGCCAGGTTCACATAGGCCGCTCCGTACTCCAGGTTCGAGATGAAATTCCCGACGCTATACGTCGATGAATAGCTGTGGTTAATGGTGAAGGCACTAAAGCGCTTGCGAATGAACTCCAGACCCGACAGGCCATTGTAGGCAACTTGCCAGTTCGGCAACGGGAAGTTGTAGAACGGCGACAGTTGGGCCTTCTCCACAGGCTGCCCGCTATAGGCGGCAAAGAAGGCAGGGATCAACACGTCCTGCGACGTAGCCGTATAGGTTCCTGTTTTCTCCGGATTGGCGGCTGTCAGCCTATCAATGAAGAGTTTCCGGTAGCTCTCAAATCGGTCGAAAATGGGTGATGTGTTGTCTCCCCGCAAGCCTTCAAATGCGGTCCGGAATGACCAGAACGACATACTGAACTGCCCGTTACGAACGGCCGAAAACGTTTCGAACGGCCCACCCTGCGAACCCGGCCGAAAGTACTCCTGATAAGCATCCGTCCGATCCAGGCGCCAGTTAATCTGCATCCTGAAGTCTTTGAACGGCTCCAGGGTAGTACTGGCCGTAAACTTCTTCGTAATGTTCTGCTGGAAGGCCGTATTGAGTACTGTACTGGGCGAAAGCCAGCCTTTTTCGGCCGCTTTATAGGCAATATTGTGGTCCTGACTGCCAAGCACAAAGCCAAGTCCCGGCGCACTGTCTTCACTCAGCCCGAAGAATTTAGGCGTTGGCAGGAACCCCGGCAAAATCGTCGATTCCTGCTGCGTATACGAGAAGTTGATACCGCGAACGGTCAGCAGCGCCCGTGTAAAGTTCTTGAGCACCTTGCTTTCACCCCGAACAATGTCTTCTATGTCGCCGGGGTTACGGGCGAAGTTTTTCCGAACGGGGGCCGGTGTGTTGGCAAAGCGCAAATACCGGATTTTGTTGTACAACCGGATCAGGTCGACGCGGCCCGTAATACCCCGCTCGCGGTTGTTGCGAAGTATGTTCCCAAAAGGAACGCCCAGTGAGTCGACAACCCCGAAGGAGTTAGCCTGGAACTGGTAACCCACACCATAGATGGCATCGGCGGCAATCCAGTCGAGCAGCGGAATCTTGTCCAGCGGCAGTCGATAGGTGGCCCGGATGTCCTGCACAAAGTTTTTGATCCGCCCTAGGTTCTTGATGCTGTTGATAATTGAATCCCGTTTGGCCTGGGTATTGATGTCGCCCGCCGGTTCATCAATGATGGCATTTGCCTGCGCGTGGTAAGTCAGCACCAGACTGCGCGTCAGGTTCCAGGTGAGGTCGTAATACCGGTTGAACAGGAAATACTTTTCGAACTGGGGCACAATGCCGTTGGTCGTCAGGTCGGAGGAGCGAAGCTGCGTTTTAATAAAGCTCCGGTCCATATCGGTCCGAATCGACACCAGCGTGGGCAGCAAGGTCAGGTTGAAATCCTTGAGCCAGCGCAAATACGGAGCCTCGAACGACGCCTTGTTGCGGAACGGCTCGAACGATTTTGGCTGCCCGCTGTACGTGTACGAAATGCCGCCCCGGTGCTGCTGCTGAAGGTATTCCTGCGTGAGGATATTCGTTCGTTTAGCGTCGGTAAACGCGTAGGTAAACGCAAAGTTTTCGAAATCCCAGAAGTGCGACCGGGCATTGGGGTTTGTTTTCACCTTTCTCACATTCGAGAAGTTGTATCCCCGGCGGGTGGTGTTGTCCTGCACCAGCTGGCGATAGCTGTCCCGTTGCGACTCCGACTTGGTCGAAAGCGACGTTTCCAGCGGCATATCGGGGTCCAGCGGGTCAAAATGAGGGTCCACGTTGCGGTGGTCGTAGTTGACATACAGCGGAATCCGAAGGCCCCAGCTGGCTGGCAGAAACTTGTCGATCGACAGCGCGGAGGAGAAGCCAAATTCAGATGTGGTTTCCAGCGCCCGTTCGCCAATGCGGGTTTGTACACCCCCAAAGCCAAAAGTCGTGATCCGGCCCGAAGCTGTCAGGGTTCCAATGTCTGCCAGCTTCATGTTCAGGGCGCCAATGGCCGCCATACCCGCGTGCTGGTCGTAGCCATAGGCCCGGAACTCATCGACCCAAACCGTAAACGATCTCGGCCGTTCGCCATCACCCGTAATTTTAGGATTTCGAACCCCAATCATGATCGACTGCACGGAACTCAAGTCTGGGTTACCAACGATCGTTAACCGATACTTGGAGTCCATCGACATTTCGCTATAGGGCAGCGACGTTTGTCGGGTAAATTGCCGGTTTCGGTTGGCCTTCAGATTAATGAGTTCGTTCAGCGCCAGATCCAATTCATTAGCGGCAGGCCATACAAGTTCAGGGTCCCGGTCTTCGGGCATGGTCGCCGTCAGGTTCGGAATTTCGATCTCGTAATAGTTATCCGTATAGTCCGTACCAAGCCGTACAAATGTCGATACACCTGGATTTCGCTCCTTATCGGGGTTGTGCATGTGCACGAACATTCTGACACGCTCCCGGAACAGAAGGTTAAAATTGGTATTCCGGAACGCCCCGCGCGAGTCACCATCGCGAAGGTTCGTTACACTCAGGCGCATCGACTGCTCGTTCAGTTCCACCACGTTCGGCTGCGTATAATCGCGGTCGCGAACGTAGCCCGGGGGTACAGAGTAAACATATTTATCGCCCCCTACGGCACTCGTCTGGGTACTGCTGTTTTCCTCAACGTTCACTGTCGAGACGGTAAAGTTAGCGTCGTACGGCTCGGGCACTTCCTGCAAACCCCGTTGGGTCAGGTCGCCGGTGTATTTACGGTACTGGTTGGCTTCCATCTGCAACTCGGCAAAGCGCAGTACGACCGGCTCGGCGAAATCGGTCAGGTACATGCGCATAAAGCGCATGGATTTGAAGCCGTTGATGCTGCCCACTTTCCGCAGGGGTTCGCGAATTGGAATCCGGAACTGGTACCAGTTCACCACGCCCCCCGGTGCGCCGGGTGTGGGCACCGATACTTTATCGACAATGTACCGTTGCCCCACTTCCAGCTTTCCGGGCCGAAGGTCAACTTCGTATTCGTAGTAGGCTTCGTTGTCGTTGATGGTGTTGTCGATGTTGAGATCTTCAATATCGGGCAACGTCGAAGAGGCCGGGGTTAAGTACTGGTTGGTGCTGGTGTTTTCGGGTGAGTTATTCTCCATGCCCATAAACCACTTGTACCGCGCTACTATGTATTTCTGCCGATCGGCCTCATCGCCCAGATAGAACTTAAAATCATCACCCGAAGGGTCCTGCTGAATAGCCGACAGAGCCGCAGGGTCTGTTACCCGCGTTTGAATAGCGCGCAGGTAATTTTGAAAAAACTCCTGTTCCGATGTTACGCCTTCGGGTACCACAGGCTGACTGGTTAGCCCATCCAGGCCAATATCCTGCCGGTCGCGCACCCCACTCTGGAAGGCGTTGGTTACAAACTGCTGCGTCGGGGCCTTTCCCCAATTAGTCGTTTGCACACCGCCAATCCGGGGACTGGTATTATCAGCACTGGCCGGAAAGCCATTCTCGAATTCATAACGGCCATCCTTAATAACGTCTTCCGATATATCGCCGAGGTTAAAGACCAGCTTACCCCCCGTTATGTTGTTTCCGTTTTTGGTGTCGTCCGGATTCCCCCGCACTTTACCAGCCTCGCCCGGTATAAAGGGGTCCATGAGCCAGAACGTTACGTTCTCGATGTTGGCATTATCGAAGTCAATATCCGACGCGATAGCCCGTGTGACGGCACCAAAATTCTGCTTCGGGTTAAGTAGATTACCATTGGCATCCAGGTTGGGGTTGTAGTTGTACATACCCCGTTCAGCCGGGAAGTAGGCCACATCCAGAATACTTTCGGGCAATTGTACCACCCGTGCCGAGCGGCCCGGAAACAGATCCTGCGGCAGGAACGGACGCTCGTACACGTGCTTGTTCACATCTTCCAGATCAATATTCGACGCTACACCCAGCGCACCGGTAGCCCCGAAAATACTGGGGTCGACCGTGTAGACAGACATACGGGCGCGGTTATAGGCAAACGGCAGCGGATCGGCAAACGACCCCTGCGGAAACTGCTGGGGAGTAGCCCCCAATCGCCAGCGCGTAGGTTGTCGGGTAAGATCGTAGATCGTACGGGCAGCCTCGAAATCGTCCAGATAGCTTTCGTTACGGGCTTTTTGGTTCGTACCCGGAAACAGTTGGGCCACTTCAGCCGTGAGCTGAATGGTCGATAATTCTTTCGTCTGCACACCGGGAAGCGCATCCAGCAGACGAGTCAGGCCCGGCGCGTCTTTGCGGATATTGGCATTCACACCCAGAATCGTGTTGTTCACCGGCTCATTGCCCAGCGCCACCCGCGTCAGGAAACCGGCCGGGGTTTCTTTCATGTGCATGGCCGTCAGCCCAATGCTCACATCCCGATTGATGGCGTAATCCAGGCGCGTACCGATGAGGGTACGTATCTGATTCTGGAACAGATCGGGCTGCTCGTAGCTTATCCGAATCTCCCGACCGGAGTTCGTTACACTCTCATTGATGATCCGCAGCCGACCCGTTTGCGCTTCAAAAACATAATCCTGACCGGCCATCAGCGGCACCCCACCGGCCGTTACGGTAATCGACTGCTCGTTGACCCCAAACGGCAAAGGCACTTCAGCCCCGTTGCCCGACTGATAGGCCCCGCGAAGGAAGAACTTGTTTTTCTCGGCAATTTGCTGGGCGTCGGTCTGGGTGGTTCGGTAAAGCTGGTCGAATACATATTTGGAACGTAGGGATGCATCGTTTCCAAGTTTGTTGGCCAGATAGGCCCCAAACGGCTCCAGCGTTGGGAAGATGATCTTGCCGTATCGGCTGTCGATGGTGATGTTCTCGACAAAATCGAAGTTACCATCCGGCTGGGCATCCAGCTGCTGGTTCAGCCTGTCCATTCCAAAAACCTGCACCAGCGGTATGTTCTGGATGGGTCCCTCCTGCAGGTTCGGATTGTCGATACCCGTGAGGTCGTCTTTGTAAACAACGCGCAACTGGAACCCCTGCCGTGTAATTTGGGCCGTCGGCAGCGAATAAATGTTTTTCATCATCAGGTTCCACATCGGCAACTGGAGGTTGTTGCGCAGCGTGGCTGACTTCAACAGTTTCAACACCAGTACTTCCTCGGGTCGACGAATCTGATAATCTTCGGTGAGTTCCCCTACTTTAAAGCGTCGGCCCTGGTAGGTATATTCGTAAGCAACGGCCAGAATTTCGTCGTTACGAAGTGGGGTTACGAGCGAGATGTAGCCTAACTCCGGCTGAAGTTTGTACTCGCGGTCGGTCAGGCGTTTGGCCCCGCGCAGGAGGTCATAATCCGTCCCTTTCGTTAAGGCATAGTTTCTGGTCAGGATATCGTTCGTCTGGTCGACCTGCCGGAAAGGATTGGCAGCATCGGCCGTCAGTTTATTATACAGACTGTTGGCTGCGTTATCTGTCGGGGTGCGGTTGTTACGCGAAAACGGCGGCAGGTTCGGGTTGGTCTGGCTGTATGGATTGCCTTCGCCCAAGTCCTGAAAACCAACAACATTTCGCAGGGCTTCGGTGGTATTGGTGCGGTTCGTGACATAGACCTCAACGCGTGTCACGTTAACGCCGGAAGTTACCTGAGGCAGTGTTTTCAGCGACGCTTCATAATTGGCCCGGAAGAATTGTGACAGAAAGAAGTGTCGGTTTTCGTCGTACTGATCGGCCCGAATTTCAAATGGCCGGCTGGAGGTACCGCCCCGCAGTACAATCTCGTTTTTCCGCGACCGTTGCTGGGAGGCCACCACGGTGGCGTTCAGTTTACCAAATCGCAGCTGGGTCTTGATACCAAAGAGATTCTGTACGCCCGGAATCAACTGACTGTTGACCGCCCAGCTGATATTTCCGACTTCGAGCCCCTGCAAAATATTTTCGTTCTGGGGCGTAAACTGAGGCATGGAGCCGTTAACGCCCGGTACGTTTGGCATGCCCGGCAAATTGGGCGTGCCCGGCAGGTTCGGAACACCTGGCAGACTGGGCATACCCGGCAACCCCTGTCCGGTGCCCAGAGCGGGCAAACCGCCACCCGGTTTATAGTTCAGCTTGAGAGCGTTCTCGAAATTAAAGCTCGCCTTCGTATCGAAGTTGGCCAGTATGCCCAGCTTCTCCCCGATCTTGCCGTTGAAGTTTATATTGATCTGTTCGTTGAACAGAAAGTTACCATTCCGACGCTGACGAACCGGCAGAACCGGGTTGTCGATAAACTGGTAGAGATACCCAAAGTCAAGCGTTACGAAGCCATTGGGTTTGAAATCGACCTGACTGCCCCCAAAGAGCCGATCGATAACGGGCGGCAATTCAAGTTTGGGCGACAGACCACGTCCGTTCAGGGCGCTCTGTCCATCGCGTTTGGCACCATATTCCCGCCAGATACTTTGCTCGACCCGCTGATTCTGAAGCTGGTTGTAGGTGGAGAACGGAATCGTTTCGGCCGGTCGATAGGGTAATCCAAATTGTGAGTGTGGTAAAATGGATACCCCAGCTCCCGGCGTCACCGTAGCAGCCGTGGGCGATGTACCAACGGCCGTGTTGCTCATGGGTGCCCCCGACAGCGATACCCCCGTTCGTACACGCTCCGTAATGGCAATGCCGCCATCGGGCGCTAACCGAAAATCGGTGGCAACGCCTTTAGGATCACGAAGGATAAACGGTGATTTGGATGATCGCTCTGAAAAGCGGGTGGCCCGACGGTCGGGCCAGTTAACGGTAGGCCGTCGGTTGGCACTTCGGGCAGCACGAATACTATCGTTTCGATCCTGAATGGCTTGTTTGGCTGAGTCGGCCCGCGCAATAGCCCGTCGGCGGGCATCGGCTCGTGCTGAGTCAACAGCGGCCTGCTGCCGACGGCCCGCAGCACCACGTCGGGCGGGAGCGTTGGCGGGCTGGTCCTGCCCTACACTTACATTCAGCCCAAACAGCAACCAGCAACCCAACATTAACCACCCGTTTGGCACAAACAGAAGTCGGCTAACAAGAGGAAGTAAATGGCTGACGGCGGGACTGTGAACAAAGTAAGGGTTCACCATTGAGGGTACTTTCGGGTTCAGAATTTGTAGCGTATGGGACGTTCTTCTATCAAACGGCCAAAATCAGGCCAATCGTCTAAGGGACTATAGATTTTTTCTATCAGGTAGTTTTGTTTCGTTTTGGCATATGTGGATAACAAAAGTAGGGATTAAGCGAATGACATACGAACAAATGCTAGATCGGTCCTTGTTTTTTACCGATGCAGCCGCGTAAGCTGTCATTCCTTAACCCCTACAATTACCAAGCCAAAATCTGGACAAATTGATCAAGTCCAGAACTTTACTAGTAGATATATAGAATAAATAGTAGTCAGACAGGTACCGGTGCCGAGCGGTTTACTGCCTGAACGAGCGAATAGAGCGTAACCATGCCAAAACCCACCATGAGCATGATATGAAGAAAGAACATACGGAAGTCCTGCACATAAATGGCCAGCGCAAGACCACCCAGAAAATACAGGGCCAGAAAACCTTCGGCAACGGTTAGCCAGCTTATGCGCCGACTGATATACTTATTAGCCGCCCAGCTATCGGCCGCCGTTGTGACATTAAACTTGGGCGTTCGCACAAACGGCGTTTTCCGGCCCATGTATCCCTCAATAACAGCAATCGTATTATGCAGCGACAAGCCCATCATGAGCGATGAATACATTGGAAAGTACCAGGCCAGTCTTGCTTTGCTGGAGCCTTTCAGGAACCAGACCGGAATGCCATAGAAGGTGATCAGGATCAAGAGGTTAAACTGAAACAGGTTGATTACGACGAACACCCACTCCCACTCCGGGTGCTGGTTCCGGATGTAGATCAGGGGTACACTCATGACGCCCAGAATCAGAACCAGAATGAAGGTGGCGCTGCTGAACAGGTGAAAAAACGCGTGAAGCTTCATCGTCAATGACACCCTGGGCGACTTAAGCACATTGACGAATAATTTACGGGCGCACTCGGCGGCTCCTTTCATCCAGCGGTACTGCTGCGACTTGAGTGCGTTCATGGCCACGGGCAATTCGGCTGGTGAACCCACATCCTCCCGGTATACGAACTTCCAGCCTCGCAGCTGAGCCCGGTAGCTCAGGTCCAGGTCTTCCGTCAGGGTATCACTTTGCCAGCCACCCGCATCAACAATGGCAGCCTTCCGCCAAACGCCCCCGGTTCCATTGAAGTTGGCTAACAGCCCGGCCGCATAGCGTCCGCTCTGCTCAACGGTAAAATGAGCATTAAGCCCAAATGCCTGCAGCTGGGTGATCAGAGAGAAGTCTTCGTTCAGATGCTCCCAGCGTGTTTGCACGATCGCCACTTTCGGGTCGGAAAAGTGGGGGACGGTTTTGAGCAGAAACTCGGGATCGGGGACGAAATCGGCATCGAAAATAGCGAGTAATTTGCCTTTGGCAATTGTCAACCCGTAGGCCAGCGCCCCCGCCTTAAATCCTTTTCGTTCCGGCCGCTGAATGTGTTCAATGTCGAAACCCTGCCCTTTGTAGTAGGCTATTTTCTGCGCGATAATGGCAACGGTTTCGTCGGTCGAGTCGTCCAGTACCTGAATATCCAGCTTATCCTTCGGGTAGTTTAACTGCATGACCGCATCAATGAGACGCTCCACCACATACAGTTCGTTGTAAACAGGCAATTGAACCGTTACCCGGGGTAATTGATCCGGCGAAAGTTCACTCACGGACTGAGCCATCGCCTGGCGTTTTTTTTCTGAGCGTAGATAAATGATGATCAGACTTAGTTGCCCGCAGTTATATACGAATAGCAGGAGTAATGCCATTGCGTATAGTATCAGGACCAGAATTTCCATATTGACGAAGAAGAGACCAAACTAATCATAAATGTTAATCTAATAACTTAATAGACTAAGCTTATGAGTAACTGGATAAGTACCCAAATGGTTAGGTGGCGGTCTGCCTTATTAGGCTGTGTTGTGTTGGGCTTTCACTAAGTTTCCGGCTGGGCAAGGGGGCAACAAACGTAGATTCAAGTAAAATAGCCTATACTTGAGCATGGAAATTTCGTTTATCGGTGCCGGTAATCTTGCCTGGCACCTCGCCCCGGCACTCGAAAACGCTGGTCATCACATCAATGAGGTCTATAGCCGACAGCTTCAGCATGCCCGACAACTGGTCAGTAATTTGTACGACGCCCATACCCACTCGGAGCTAAACTTTGCCGATAGTCCGTCGAAATTATTTATCCTGGCCGTCCCCGACGATGCCCTGGAACGTGTCTGCTCCCAGCTCGTATTACCCGAAAACGCTATCGTTGTGCATACCGCCGGTGCCCGCACACTCGGAGAACTGGAACAATGGATGGAGATCTACAGCGACGTTCCCGTACAGACCGGCGTTTTCTACCCCCTTCAGACATTCAGTAAGGAACAGCCTTTCATGGTCTTCGATGAGATCCCCCTCTGCATTGAGTCGTTCGACAGTGCTACGGAAGATATTCTTGTTCAGTTGGGCCAGGCAATCAGCGACATCGTGTACATCATCACTTCCGAAGAACGCCGAACCCTACACGTTGCCGCTGTTTTTGCCTGCAATTTTACGAATCACCTGCTCACACTGGCGCACGACCTGACAGCTCATGATGACCTCGATTTCGACTTACTGAAACCCATCATAGCCGAGACGTTTCGGAAAGGGCTGGCCGTACCGGACCCGGCTGCTGTTCAAACCGGCCCGGCCCGGCGGGGCGACCTGACAACCATCGACACGCACTTAACCTATTTACAGGATCAGCCCAGGCTGGCCGAAATCTATCAGTTGCTAACAACCAGTATACGGCGTCAATACAGCCAATAACCGCCGTACTCATCTGGCACAAATGCGCTTTCTTTTCAACCATTGCCTACTTTTCAGTCTGGCAGAAGGTGACATTTCATTCGGTCTGCCATCGTCGGTTTCCCGTAGGTGCAAAACAATAGATAACATCCTTTTTGAGTTATCATTTAGCCAGTGCAGCCCTTTCAGGGGCGATTATACGCAACGGGCAAGCCGCCGGAACAAATGTTTTAGAATCGATTTACACCTATTTTCAGTATCTTCGCTCGTCTTAATCGCATTCACTTTGAAGACCTATCAATATTTAAAAAGCGGTATTCTGGAAGCGTATCTGTTAGGGTCAACCACAGAAGAAGAGAAGGAAGAGGTTGAGAAACTCCTGGCGACAGATGCAGACGTATTGGCGGAATTGAACGAGCTGGAAGCTGGTCTGGAAGAATATTTGCTGCAAAATGCGGTCCCTCCCCCACCCGGCGTTCGGGAAGCGATTGCCCTGCGCCTTAGCGAAACGGAGATAACCAAATGGAAAGAACCGGCGTATTCGGAACCTGATCCCGAACCGAACCAGTCCCGCTCACGTGAGTCGTCGTATGTGGATGTTGAAGTGGACAACACGCACATTCGGGTTCATAAGAACTGGCGCCCGGCCTTCATTGCCGTGTTCATTCTCTCAAAAATATTTCTGATCCTTGGCCTTTACTATTATTTTAAATCGGCCAGTCAGGAACAGGAGATTATGCGTCTCAAAGCTCAGTTCCCTCAAACGGCTCCGCTTTCACGACCCGTAACCCCTTAACGGCGACAGCAGCGAAACAGGCTGGCTTTACCGGTAAAATTTACCATTTTGCAGCCATTTAACGCTCAATGAAACACACCCTCTTTACGCTGGCTTTCAGCCTGCTGCTCAGCCTCTCCCTTTTCGCCCAATGGCAACCGCAATCCGTTGGTACGGATGCCAGCTTCCGCGCCGTTAGTGTGGCCAGCCCCGACATTGCCTGGATGGGCGGCACCAAAGGCACCTTTGTCCGAACAGTTGATGGCGGTAAAACCTGGCAGACGGGCACCGTTCCCGACGCCCAGGCTTGCGACTTTCGGGATGTGCAGGCCATCGACGCCCAGACGGCCTACCTCATGAGTGCCGGACCCGCTGAAAAAGGACAGGCCCGTATCTACAAAACAACCGACGGTGGCCAGCACTGGACGCTCCTCTACCAGACCCAGCAAACGGGTGTATTTTTCGACGGCATCGACTTCTGGGACGATCAACATGGTATCGTGTTCAGTGACCCCATTGACGGCAGGTGGTTCATGCTGACCACCGACGATGGCGGTAAAACCTGGCAGCCGGTGCCTTCTTCGGCTTTACCGATGATGGAGCCCAACGAAGCGGCCTTTGCGGCCAGTGGCACCAGTCTGGTCGTGCAGGGCAAACGGAATGTCTGGATTGTCTCGGGTGGCGGCACATTCGGGCGCGTATTCCGCTCCACCGACCGGGGTCGTACCTGGGCTGTTACCAACACCCCCCTCCCGGCGGGTGAAGCCACCGGCCTCTTTGGCCTGCGTTTCTTTTCGAATAAAGTAGGCGTGGTTGTAGGCGGTAATTATAAGCAGGAGCAACAGCCCGGCCCCAACGCAGCCATCACCCGCGATGGGGGAAAAACCTGGCAAATACTCACACAAACCGACCCGCCCGGCTTGAAAGAAGCGGTTGCCCTGCTCCCCGGCGACCGTCTGCTGGCGGTCGGCCCCTCCGGCACCAGCCTGTCAGCCGATCAGGGCCAGACCTGGCAACGACTGGATACCGAAGGGTTTCATTCGATGGCCTGCGCCAAGGGCACCTGTTATGCAGTTGGTGCCAAAGGGAAGGTGGCGGTTCAACGGTTTAAATGATTAGCGTAGTGGTAGGGTTGAGAACCCATCATTACACTAATCATTTTTTTGTGATGTCGGGTCCGCAGACCTGACATCACAAAAAACGCAAACAATTAGCCAACCCAGGGCCAACCAGTCAACCAATTACCTGATTATTACTGTACCCGACGATTAATTCCGGTCGACAAACTTGTAATTTGATTCGTTGTAGCGGTCGCCGGTATCGGGGAAGGTGGCCAGTAGGGTTTCAATAGCTGCCAGATCTTCGCGGTTCAAATCAATGTCAACGGCTCCGGCATTGTCGAGCAAATACGTTCGTCGTTTAGTACCGGGAATGGGGATAATGTGTTCGCCCTGTGCCAGCACCCAGGCCAGAGCAAGCTGGGCCGGTGTACACTCTTTGTTTTCAGCTATTTCGGCAAAGCCCTTCGCCAGATTTTTGTTGTTTTCTTCGTACTCTTTCTGGTAGCGGGGCAGCGTTCTCCGAAAATCAGTCGCTGATAGCTCATTCACATCCAGCGCATTCGTGATCAATCCCCGCGCCAGTGGGCTAAACGGAACGAACGATATGCCTAACTCCCGACAAAGCGGTAAAATTTCAGCTTCCACATCCCGTGTCATCAACGAGTATTCGCTTTGGAGGGCGCTGATGGGATGCACGGCGTTCGCGCGCCGGATGGACGTAGCCGACGCTTCCGATAACCCAAGGTAGCGTACTTTACCTTCTTTCACCAGATCAGCCATAGCTCCCACCATGTCTTCAACCGGCACCTTCGGATCGATACGGTGGGCGTAATACAGATCGATCACATCCGTTTTCAGGCGTTTCAGACTGGCCTCTACGGCTGTCTTTATGTAAGCCGGTGAGCCGTCGAATTCGGTCAATTTTCCTTCAGCATCGGCGCGAAAACCGAATTTGGTGGCAATGAATAGTTTATCCCGGTTTGGCACCAGTACCTTCGAGACCAGTTCTTCATTTTTACCGTTCGCATAGGCGTCAGCGGTATCCCAGAAATTGATGCCGATGTCGATGGCTTTTTCCAGCGTGGCAATGGATTCTTCATCATTGGGCTCACCATAGGCATGGTTCATACCCATGCACCCAAGGCCAATGGCCGATAACTGAATAGCGGTGTTGCCAAGTTTTCTGTACTTCATGATTTCCGGGTTTTGTCGGTAAGTTTGGCAAATAGGCGAAATGAGCGCCGTTTGGCAATTATCGTTCCGGTAAATTTATTAGCTGCCTGCGAGCTCCGGTAAACTTTCCCTTTGCTGCCTTAAAATAGCACCCCGCTCTTGTTCGTTATTCTGCCGTGTTGAACGATTAACCCCACCCGGTTATGCCTGTGAAAGCGGCCCTATTAGTACCCACTCTTCTACTATCGACGGTTCTTGCCGAACCGCTACTGGCCCAAAGCCAGACCTCCCCCTTACCCTTTGCATCAGGAGCCTTCATTTGCAGCTATACAGGCGGCAAAGTCAGTTCCGACGTTGTCTGTTCCCCTACGACGCCGTCGAACGGGCATGCGGAAAAGGTCGTTGACCGAATTCTGAAACCCATTGGCCTCCTGCGCAATTTTAAAGTCATCGAATGCTCCAACACCGATAACTGCTTTGCTACGGTTCTGAAAGGCCAGCGATTCATTGTTTACGATGGCGCGTTCATGCAGCAGATCGAAGAAGAAACCGAGACCGACTGGTCGGCGATTAGCATCATGGCGCACGAGATCGGGCACCATTTACAGGGCCATACCATTGATGGTCGGGGCGGACAGCCGATCAAGGAGATTGAAGCGGATAAGTTTTCGGGGTTCGTGCTGCACCAGTTGGGCGCGTCGCTGGAAGATGCCACGGTGGCGGTCAGGGCGCTGGGCGATGAACATGCCACCTCCACGCACCCGGCCAAACCAGCCCGTATCGACGCCATTCGTAAAGGGTGGCTTGAAGCGGAAGCCATGTACCCCAAGAGCCGGACAGCTATAAAAACGCCAACGGCAATGGCCCCTAAGCCAATCAATACAGGCCCGGCAACGGTAGCCGCAACCCGGCCGGTTGTGACACCGACCAGTCTCCCCGCTCAGCGGGCGGGCAACCGGGCAACGGTGGGTTGTGTGTCGGGCGATTGTGAAGACGGTACGGGCGTATTCGTTTACCCGACCCGTGAGCGGTATGCCGGGGAATTTGAAGAAGGTGACAAGCACGGCGAAGGCACCGAGTATTATGCCGACGGCAAACTGAAATACAAAGGCAATTTCCGCGACAACCTCCGCTCCGACTACGGTGTTTATTACTATCGGAACGGCGATAAATACGCAGGCTGGTTCCAGAATAACATGCCCAACGGCAAAGGCACCTACTATTTCGCGGACGGCGAAAAAGTTGTCGCGACGTTTAAGAACGGCCAGCCTCTTCAGTGATTTCCAACGGCAGACCCGTTTTAGCGGGGATATGTATGGGTGTCGTATTCCAGCGTGGCGCCAAGCCGAAGATAGGGAAAGTAATCCGGCGTTTGCGAAAGCCGTTGTTTACACGGTTTTCGCACAAATAGAGCTTTTTATGATACAGTGATTTGTAGGCGCTGTTCAGTGGCCAGTCGAAAATGCCTGGATCAAGACTTCCGCTCGTTTACCGATAAATAAAGCAGGTGAGGTCGGGTGTAATTCTTTGGGTAACTTAAAATTTGTTTTTAGGTAAAGCCCATACTCATGACAATAGATTCAGCTTTCAGCCGAGCTTTGGGGCTTACCCTCCTGCTCACTTCCTCCCGCCTACTGGCGCAAAATGCGCAGGACTCCTTATCAATTGATACCATCATTCGACAGGAAGAGCAGTCCTGGAACAAAGGAGATGCCCAGACTTACTCCCAATCATTTTCCCCCGATGGTACTTTCACCAATATTGGGGGTATGTTCTTCAAAGGCCACAAAGCGTTTTTGGACCAACACGAGGTAATTTTCAAAAGCTTCTTTAAGCATACGGTCTTAAAGCAGAAACTCGTGTCTCTGAAATTTGTCCGGGCCGATGTCGCCATTGTAGAGACTTTGTGTCAGGTCACCGGCTTTGCGAAAGAAGGTCTGCCACCCAGAATTCAGTTGGATGCCAAGCAGCAACTCAACACCCGTTTGCTCCAGGTGTTCACGAAAGAGGTTGGCGCATGGAAAATTGTTTCCTACCACAATGTGGATATAAAACCCGGAACCCC
This sequence comes from Spirosoma aerophilum, assembly GCF_054782495.1. Taxonomy (NCBI): domain Bacteria; kingdom Pseudomonadati; phylum Bacteroidota; class Cytophagia; order Cytophagales; family Cytophagaceae; genus Spirosoma; species Spirosoma aerophilum. The sequence goes on from NZ_BAAGSJ010000001.1 coordinate 423,489, forward strand.
CATTCCCGAATAGGTAGTATCCGTTTTAGGCGCCAAATTAGTTGTGCAGCGACCAATCTGCCGGAATTGGATCAAACCCGTGAGCGTTTAAGCCGGTAGTGAAAAGCCTTTAGCAGAAAAGCAGGAACTCACTACCAGGTAACGACTAAGGGAAGTAGAGGCATAAAACGTTGCTGTTGACCGTATTTGCCATCGTCAAATTGTAACGTGACCAGATAGTCCTTTCCGGGTGAACAATGAATCAGGCTTTCAGCAAGCACCTTTTTCATAGCCGACGATAAGGCGTTTGTGGACGGGGGTAGTGTCAAGGTTACTTTCGTCAGTTTCCGGAATCCCTTTGCATGAGTCAAAGGCTGTTGCTTTTCTACCGGGTAGTCTTTCGGTGCCAGACCAAAAAAAGGCATTTCAAAGAGCATCGGTTCAGCCGGAAAATCCTCATTCGAGGCAATATGGGCATACTGACCCGGGGGTAGATAAACGGAGTGATATCGCCAGCCATCCTCAAAAATTAAGCGAATGGGCTGGCCTGCTTGCTGTTGGGTTCTGAAACAAAAGCCAACGGGACAATAGTGGGTCTGTTCGGATTGTGATCTTTCCCATAAGTTTGTTCTTTTGATCACGGGATTTTTAATTTCATCCTTACGAATCACCCAGGCCAATTCTAGATACGCATTCTGAAAAAAGAAGCGTCGGCAAGCGGTCCCCTGCCCGGGATGGACGTTGGGTGTGCCTTCCGTTAAACCAAACGATTGTAAGGCCCCAGCGGCCTGTTGAGCACCATGAGTAAAGATAAATAGATGGTCTAACTCCATCGCAGGGGCGTTCAGTACGTGTAAGGGAAGATTATCAGGCGAAAGAAAGGGTTAGTCTCCGCAACCAGAAGGGCCGGATGAACGGGTTCACCCAGGTTCGGTCGGAAATTTCAGCCGTATGATTCGACTTGGTCAAAGATTCACAATAATCTCGGGACGCTGGGCATATTCTCTCATCAGCAAGTTCGGCGTAACATGGGCAAATTGCTTGAAATCTTTCGCCAGATGGTCATAATCGGTATAGCCGAATGCAACCGCTACGGTCAACCAATCCTGGTCAGGATGCCCTTCTTTATAATTGATCGTCTGAAAAAACCGACTAATCCGACTATAGAGTTTGGGACCAATGCCAATCCGTTCACTAAACTTGCGCTCAAATTGACGGGGACTTAGATTGGCTTGATCAGCCAGCCAATCTAAAGAAAAAGGTACGGGGTGATACAGTAATAGATTCCCAATTCGATCAATGGGATGAGCATTTCGCTTGACTTTTTTCAGTTTACTTAACAAGTATTGCTCAACCCGTTCAATCATCCGGGTTTCGTCTTTCGCGTTCGCCAGTTGATCATTGACCGTCTGTAGTTCTGCATTCAGGACCGATTCTGCGTCACAAAACTGGCCGGTCAGCTCCGTGCTGGGCATCCCTACCAAACGATACATAGCCCCCGGTTGAAAAATAACCTGTACCATCAGAAAGTCGGTTTGCACAACGCATTGGAAGTCAAGCCGGGAAACCTGTTGGCCAAATAGGGCGTTTTTGGCGATCGGTACGGTTCTTCCTGTTAAGGGATCTTGGGAGGTGATCGAGCCCCGAACGAAAAATATCAGGGCTTGCTCGAGCCGGGTGGGGTAAGGCGTTTTAGGAAAATCAGCTGGCGGATAAACCAGATTGACCAGCAGATAATTCCTGACATAAGGCTGCAGAGCCAGGCAAGGACGTACTTCACGAAAGATCATAGCGTCTCAAGGATGGCCACCAGTTTTTCGGGCATAGAGAAAAACGGGGAGTGACTACTAGCCAAGGTATACATTTTCTCAATAGGCACGTTGTTCGCTATACTGCGTTTGTCCAGGTCTTTCGCCTGGCTGCAAAGAATATACACTTTGGAGATAGCTCCATAACGAGCATCCGTCACCTGTACCGGTGTTCCTAGACAACCCATGGGTTGAGGCCCTATATGGGCTTTGGCAAAGGCTACGTCGTCAGCCGAACAATCATGGTAAAATAACTGGGCGACTCGATCCGGATCGACCCTGGAAGTCTGCTTGTCATCCACCAGCAGGAGGCACTGGCTAAGCGTCGGTCCAGGTGCTGGTCTACCCGCAGCTTTATTAAGCTCCTCGGCTTTGGCCGCCAGCGCAAAAACAGACTCGCCATTCTTAGGCATAAAGGCATCCAGAAAGACCAGTTTTGCCACCTTTTCTTTACCTAAAACCTCCGCAGCCTGCGCAATAATAACGCCCGCCATGGAATGACCAACCAGTATTACCGGACCTGTCTGAGCCTTGGCGAGCTGAACGACCTTATTTGTATATTCTTCCAGGGTAACCTTAGCGGGGGATGTTTTGTCATCGCCATGCCCAGGCAAATCCATGGCCACCACCCGATTGCCCTTCGCTTCCAGCAGGGGCACTACCTTTCTCCAGCACCAGGCCCCCTGCCACCCCCCGTGAACGAGTACATAGGTTTTCGACTGGGCTACTGAAACGGTTTGAACCAGGGCGGTAAGTACTACTAATAAAAGGCTGATTTTCATGATTGTCGCGGTTTAAGATCCGCCACAAACCTATCTGTATTGAAGCAACTACAACAAGTAAAAAATCGACAACTAATTCCGTCTGGTACAGCTATTCCCGATCGTAGATGGCTGGACTCACCCGTTTATAAAACGGCCCATTGCTGACGCGGCCAACTCATAAGCCGTTTGTCTCGGGCAGAAGCATTTTTTGAGACTATTGGGTATGCCCGACGAATAGGTGGTCGATGTATGCCAGCAAATTTTCGACCAGTAAACAAAAAAAAAGAATTGTTGTTGCAACAGTTCTACCAGGGTTTGGTGTCTGTGGTATCAGCCAGCCGCTTTGGGCTGAACGCATCAAGTTGAACACGCACGTATGAACAGCGTTACAAAATGCCTTGGGCTTATTCTGTTGCTGGGGTGGATCAGCAGTTGTAGCCACTTTACCGACAATCAACCAACCCCGGATCATGGTCCTTCGGCGAATAGCGTTCAAGCACTGCTCGGGCAATACCCCCAGGCGCAAGACGTGCTGTTTACTACCCTCGTTGATAACCAGCTGTGGATGGCAACATTTATCCAGCAACGCCAGCACTACCAGGCGTTGGTCAATCCCGATCGGCTGTTAACTGTCGACCAGTTGGTAGAGGGTATGCTGGCCGATTCGCTGACCCGTTTATTGACACCGACCGTAATGGCCGGGGGAACCTTTAGTCATCCCCGTATTCGACGATATACGGGCTGGTATACCAATCCGGTTCAACATGACCCACCCGAAAATGTGTACGCCGAGTATACCTGGCAGCAGCAACCCTATAGCGCTTCCTGGTATCTTGCTCGTCCTGCGACCGGTAAGCCCTACTACAATCTGGAGTTGCGGCCCTATGAGCTTGCCAACTATCAATCGACCCGGCGGACTGATCTGCCAGCGGTGATTCAACAGAGGCTGGATGAGCAGGGTCTCGTGTTCTTAAGCGCAGTCATTCAACTGGATGCTTCCTACAATCGTCAGTACCAACTGTCGGTCCGGCAGCCCGCGTCCTCCGCCGACGAACAGTATTGGCAACTCACCTATAACGACGAAGGACAATTGCTGACGGCTACTAACCAACAGTCCGCCAGCACCCAGTTTTACCAGCAGCTAAACCAGCTACCGCCAGCCATCCAGAATTATCTGCGTCGGCCTGAATTGACCGGCTTTGAACTGAGCCGGGGAGGAGCATTTTACGGGTACACGTGTCGCTACACGTACGGGACGCTGACGACCTACCGGATAAGTTTGGTTAAGGAAAAGCAGGCTTGGCAGCTCATCTTTTCGGAAGATGGGCAACTCATCAGTCGATCCTTTGTGTGCGTTGGCAATTTTTGAGACTAAGCTACCCTTTTCATTTCTGACCACTCTTCGTGCATGGCATTATTTGGCCGCTCCTCATACCGGACGCTGACCGAACTGGTTCGGGGCTGTCAGCAACAGCATCCGCGGGCGCAACGGGCCTTTTATGAACGGTACCAGACCCGCATGTTAGGGGTCTGCGTACGCTATGCCCGCACGGTAGCCGAGGCTGAAGACATTTTTCAGGAAGCGTTTATGAAAGTTTTTGCACACATCGATGAATTGGAAAAACCTGAGTCGGCCGATGGTTGGGTGAAGGCCGTAGTTATTCGCACCGCCATCAACTACTACCACCGGGTTACCCAGCCTCAACAACACCTGTCCAGCTACGATACACTGAGCGATCAACCCGCCAGCGAGGATCATCTGATGCTTCTGGCCGGTTATGACCAGGAAGCGATTCTGGGCCTGTTGGCTCGGCTGCCCGACGAGTACCGACTTATTGTGAATTTATACCTCATCGAAGGGTACACGCACGCCGAAATTGCCGCCTTACTAACGATTCCCGAAGCCACGGCCCGCTCCCGCTTCAGCCGAGCGCGTAAACTACTGCTTACTTTTGTTGACCAACATGGCATCCAACGACATGAATTCCTGGGATGAGGACCCCGACGAGTTGCTGCGTCGACGTTGGCAGCAAACATTCGCGGACTTTTCGGTGCGCCCCGGTGCGTCGTCGAGCAAGCTGGTGTTCGACTCGCTGAAACGCGCCCGCCGACGCCGACGGGTCCGTCGGCTGGCGACGATGACCCTGTTATTGATGCTGATCACGGGCGTGGTTTACCAGGTAGGTCTGGACGAGCCTGCCCACCCAACGTACCGTCCAGACACGACCACTCGATCGGCGGGTTTATCCCAGTCCCCCCCAACTCGTCAAATCCGACCGCGAATGGTTCCCGGGCAGCCCGCCGTATCTCGGAACGCTTCAGGTACCGCTCCGGCAATAAGTACTCTGCCCAGGCAACAAGCCCGTCCGGCGACTATCCAGCGCTCGACGTTCACGGCGGAACGGCCCTCAACCTACATTCATCCGTCCGGCCAAGATGTACCACGAGTGTCGTACCGGCCTCCCGCCCATCCGCCAGCAAAAGCCGCTCTACACACCGTCCGCTTATCTCGTCGTCAACCGGATCTATTCGTTGACCCCCGCGTTTCCAGCCCCTCCCTCAGTCCTTTCGAACCAGCAACCGATGGAGTGGTCTCGAGCTCGCCGGGGCAGTCGATGGGCACGGACGGTAAGGCGACCCCTCACCCGTCTAAACCGACAACGTCATTCTGGCCCACTTACACCCAACCCGTCCATTGGAATAGACTTACCCCACTGGCGTTGAGCTACATACCCACCTCGTTCGGTTTGGCGTGGCATCAACGACTGGTTTTATTGCCTGAGTCAGTTCTGCGTAGTACGCTTCAAGCACCGGTTGATCACTCGCCGTCACGTCCCCGGTGGTATGTTGAAGCGCTGCCGCTGAGCAGTTTTCAATGGATGAGTGCCCCAGGTACGTCTACCGCTTATCTTTCTCAGGTCAGCACCCTGGCACCCTTTTCTCCGGCTACCTGGGGGTATCAGCTTAACGGGGGTATTCGTTTCGGGCGCTGGCAGGTTTATTTGGCCACGGGCCAACTTCGACGCTGGGCTTCCTACACGGTTAGTGAAAACCGGTACCGGATTGATCCTAACGTGAGTAGCCCCAATGGGCTGGTCCGGGTAACGCATTCGGTGGCCGAAAATGTGTCGCTCCCCATGGTTGGTATCGGCGTCAGCCAATACCGGCTGTTTAGTCAGAACCGCTACGTGGTGACGCTAGGAGGCCAGGTTTCTTATTTACCGACTAGCCACCAACCCCTGGCCGGATTGCGGGCAGGATTAGGCCGGCAAATACCGCTGCGTCCGCATCTGGCCGCCCAGATCGGTCTAAACGTCGAGTACGGTCTAAATCGACTCCTCGATGAACGACAACAACTTATTATTCGTCCGCTCGTGGTGGGCCTGGGTGTCCAGATTCAGCCGCCATTCGTTCGGTGATTATCCGTATTCACTCGGGTAAAAAGCTAACTCAGTCAAGTTCGCTGCGGCTGAGCTAACGGACAGGCAGCAGGCTGACCAGTAAAAATAAGTAATACCGATGCAACAGATTACGCCGTGTTGGTGTCTACGGGCATGAGCCACGACCACTTCAGGCCACCACCGTTAGACGGCTGGTTAAGTAGTGGCAGAGTGACTCATCCAGTATTGTTCAACGTTTAAACACTTTTAGGTATGGTTTCTTTGCGATCAATTAGCCCGCTGCTTTTAATGGTAGTGTTTGGCTGCCAAACTGACTCGATTACCCCCTTATCCCAGAAGCAATCAACTGTCGGCTCTCCATCTCAACCCGTGACGAGCCCGGCGGTAAATCTACGGATGACGCAGATGGTGGTCTCGGGCGATAACGGCGGTCTGGGTCCGTTTTGGGTGACCACCCGTTTTACCTATAAAAAGGATCGGTTGCTGCAGCAGGCCGTTTATTCACCCGATTCGCCCAACAACTCTCAGTTAACCCTCAACTACAGCTATGATCAGCAGGATCGGGTTAGCGCTTTTCTGGTGCAGTATGAGCAAACCGGGGAGGATGGGAATACGGGGGAGCGCCATACGTTTGATTACAAGGAGAACCGCTTCGAATACAAGTTCGTCCGCATCAAAGCCGACGGCCAGCCCCTGCCCAGTCAGTTAAACAACCAGGTTGATGTGTATCTGACCAACCAGGATGGCCAGGTTACGGAGTGGATTCAGGAGGGCATCATCCGCTATGGCAACCCTACGCGAGCCCGCTACGTCTATACATACGAGAATGGTAACATCGTCAAGGCCTCGTATTTGAACGGGAATGATAAAGAAGAATTTCATATCAGCTACCAATACGACGACAAGGTAAATCCATTCTACGGCTGGATGTACGCCATCGATCCCGTGCTGCGCTGTAGCCGCAATAACATCGTGCAATCACAGGTCAGTCAGGCTCCTATCCGAAAAAACGCGTATACGTATAATGAACAGGGCTACCCTATAACTAAAAAAGAGGATAGCAAGGGGGCGGTGATGGAATACTCGTACGAGTCATTTTAGAGAGTACGCTCACCTGACCAGCCGATTGAAAGCAAGTTGCCGGACGACGATTGAGCCGGGTGTGCATTTACCCTGTCGAACAAAAACAATTTCGACTGAAACAGGCCTTCACGATCCGTCGCCTTCAACGCGTTTGTTTAGGCAAAAAGTTGGGGTTTCCTCTGTCGAGTCCGTTGGGTTCGATTAACCGCTGCCGGTATTTACTCCATTTGTTTCCCTGGTACCCAAACAGCAAGAGAGCTGGGTACCAGGGAAATGGGTTTGCCTAGAAACGCTCGTATTCATACTGCAGTATGACACCCGGTGAAACCGCCCGGGTAGGCAACCCCTCCTCATTGAACTCATACTGGATCGAGTATACATCCCTGGGCTGAGCTGGGGAAGAGCTGCCAAACTGGTCAATCATCACCAACTTGAGCACATTGTTGCGGCTAAACCGACGCATATCACCCACCCCGGGCCCGATTAACCCGTAGAACGGATTAAGGCTACTATCATAGGTATAATCCAAGGCTACTTTATCCGAGTTAGTCGCCTGACTGACGGAGCGGATCATGTTGCCACTAGCGAACGTTTGCTCGTAGCGGGTGTCTCCCCCCGATTGGGGTGAACTATCAGTGAAGCGGATGGGCTGGTTCTGATCGTCCATCGCATAGGTCGATGTTTTGATCACCCGCAGCGGGGTGTACTGGCCATTGACCGTTGTCAGCAGTGACAGCGTGGCGCGCACCTGCCGCCCGGCATCATCGTAGCTGAATTCGGTCTGCTCACCCGTACTGTTGGATTGGGTGGTGTAGCTACTCCGGATGCGGGTGATTCGGTCGTTGGCATCGTAGGTGAACCGGGCCGTATCGCCCAGGTACACATACCCCGACTGCCGCCCTTGCTGATCATAGAGAAACTCAGTCGTACCGGGCAGGCCCGGGGAGGTGCTCAGGGTGCGTTTGAGCCGCAAGCGAGGCTGGTAGGGATCGTTGGCACGAGCCTGCCCCAGCCGCAGCAGTAGCGGCTGTTGGGTTGGTTGGGGATCAGCCGGAGGGTGATTCTGAGTGCAGGCACTAAGGCCCAGCAGCAGGCCTAGTTGCAGGCCGGTCCGGATACGCGTAGCGTGTACCATGATTTTCGGTATTTAGTTGAGTGAAAAATAAACCCGGTTAAGGGGGCTGAGATAAAAAAGGACAACGGCTTGTCTGCCATTTAGCGGCAGATTCTGGAGCCGGTCGGGGGGATAGACACCCCATACGCAGAAAGTGTTGCATTGACTGGGGTAAAATTTAGTATGTCAGCCCGCCTGGAAAAATGGCCCTGTTTACCCCGCTTAATCTCCTTTCGGTGGCGTTTTGGTCGGCTCTACATTATCAGACTTTTGGCAAAATCGACTACCGACCCATAGCTGGCTAAGAACCTGTTTAGCTCTTGTTTTTATACTCCTGAATTAACGGGTAGCGTAATAATGACTCTTTCAGCTCACCCTGGAGCGATCAAAGAGATTGGCATGAACCCGTATGCGGAGTGACTGACTGGCTGTTTTCGTACTTTACTTTCCAAAGTGCAACCACAAAATATCCAGAGAAGGCAAAACCACCTTTCCGAACAGCGAAATGTCCAGCACGGAAGTCTCGTTGAAAAGTTCGCAGGCAAGTGGGCACTCCCCTACCTGGAAAAGGAATCCCTCCTACACCAGCATAAAAAACGTACACTGGACGTCTCAGCAAACGGATTTGGACTTTTCAGAAAAGCCGTGCGAAGCCACGTGATCTAATTTTACCACATAAAAAATGAACAACTATGGCAAAGACAGTTTTGGTTACGGGCGCTTCGGCAGGAATTGGAAAAGCAACGGCTATTTTATTAGCCCAGAACGGGTACAACGTTTACGGGGCTGCACGCAGGACCGAGAAAATGAACGATCTCGTAAGTTACGGCATCAAGCCAATTGCGCTGGACGTAACGGCTGAGGAAAGCCTCGTTAATTGTGTGCAGCAAATTACCAAAGAAACCGGAACGATTGATATTCTGGTCAATAATGCGGGCTTCGGTTCGAGTGGTGCGGTGGAAGATCTATCCATGGCTGATGCACGGTACCAGTTAGACGTAAATTTGTTTGGTGCCATGCGATTGACTCAATTGGTACTGCCAAAAATGCGGGCAAACCAATGGGGTAAAATTGTGAATATTTCGTCCATAGGCGGCAAAGTTGCCTTTCCTCTGGCCGGTTGGTATCATGCCAGCAAGTTTGCGCTGGAAGCATTGAGCGACAGTTTACGAATGGAAGTAAACCATTTCGGAATTGATGTCATTGTCATCGAACCGGGTGGCATAAAATCAGAGTGGGCCGATATTTCCAATGAAAAAATGACAGCTGTCTCGGGCCATACAGCCTACAAAGACATGGTGGCCTCCACGCAGAAAGCCACCACGAACCTGGCACTCCCGGAACCAATTCTTATTGCAGAACTGATCAAAAAAGGCATTGAAGCGAAACGTCCTAAAACGCGATATGTCGGCGGCTATGGGGCAAAATCAATCCTTTTTCTACGGAAAATTTTGTCTGATTCCCTGTTCCAGAAGGTAATTTTAAGTCAAACAAAAGGATAATTACCGATGGGTACACAAAAGCAACCTCAGCAACATATCGTTTTGTATTCCAGTACCAAAGATGAATTCGGACACGACCCTTTTGTGTCCGAGCATTGGCTGGTACTGGTTGTTTCGGGTAGCTCAGACCTGTTTTCGCAGCAGGGCATTGTTTCACATCCGGCCGGAACGCTGGGCTTGATCAGAAAAAATCAGCTGGTAAAAGCGGTGAAGAGGGTTGGCGATACCCACACGTTTTCCTCCATCAGCATTTGTCTGGATCAAAAAACGCTACAGAAATTCAGCACAGACTTTGGTGTAGCAGCAGACAGTACGTACGTGGGTGAATCGAATGTGATCATGGATTTAAATCCATTTATGAAAAGCTTCTTTGATTCATTGATGCCCTATTTCGCGCAGCCCGAAAAACTGACCCCAGCCCTGGCGCAGATAAAAACTATGGAGGTCATTGAGTTATTATTGCGCAACGCGTCGCTAAAAAACTTTTTATTCGATTTCAGCGAACCGCATAAGCTGGATCTGGAAGCGTACATGAATCGACATTTTTCATATAACGTGCCCCTCGCCCAATTTGCGAAACTGACAGGCCGGAGCCTTTCGGCCTTCAAACGCGACTTTGCGCTCATCTTTCGATCAACACCTGAACGATGGCTGCAAAAAAAGAAGCTGGAAATGGCTTATTTTCTCATTGCACAAAAGAAGAAAAAACCATCAGAGGTTTATTTAGAAACCGGCTTTGAAAATCTTTCTCACTTTTCCATCGCGTTCAAAAAGGAGTATGGCGTAAATCCCTCCGTATTGTTACGCCATACCCGTGCTGCGACCCTGTCGGGCAACAGCTCATCTGCTGGTTAGTGTGAGTGAGGTAACAAACGCCGAGTCGATTTAGTGATCACGGGAAAGGCCAACGATGCGCCCTTGCTGATTCATAACCCTACGGCTGCACCCCGCTTGTTGCCACTTCGGAAGGCGTTTTTCCGAAGGTCTTTTTAAAAGCAAAGGAGAAATGAGACAAGTCTTCAAAACCAACTTCCAGATAGACCATACTTGGTTTCTGGTGCTGATGGCTGAGTTGAAAATACGCTTCGTCCAGTCGTTTCTTCAGTAGCCAGCTTCCGGGCGTCATGCCAAAGGTTTTTTTGAAATCCCGTTTGAACGTTGAAACGCTTCGTCCGGTCAGAAATGCAAATCGCTCCAGACGGATGTTGAACCGAAAATTTTGCTGCATATACGCTTCTAAATCAATTTTGTTTGGGATACTAAAATTGAAAAAGATGGAGGCCAATTCGGGTTGCGACCTTAACAGAATCAGCAAAAGTTCTTCCCGTTTTATATCGGCAAAGGTTTCGTCCAGCGCTGAATCGCTGGCGTAATACGGCTCCAGCGATTGGATATACTGTTTGAGGAATGAATTCTCGTTGACAAGCAGAAACGAATCCCCGTAGGTTGAGGGGCCTACCGCGTAAGCATGCCGTTCGGTAAAGCGTTTTAAGAATGGTTCATCCAACGTAATGATGATCTTGATAAACTGGTCATCTTCCTTGAACTTGGTATAGCGAATCAAATGATTTTTTCGGGCAATAAAGCAGTCGCCTGATTGCAGACTATACTGTTTTTTGCCGTCATACGCCTTCATGGATCCCTTGAGCAGGAACATGAAGTAATGGTCTGAAATAAACTGCTCCGGAGAAATTTCAGGCCCTAAATGACAGGAATGGATTTGATGGGTAGTCAATTTCTTGAACGCTGACGGTAACGCGTAACTTTACTTCGTAATCTCGCTGTCCAGGCTGGCCAAAATAGCCTCTTCTTTGCTTCGTGGGTACCAATTTAACATGTCTTTCGCTTTTTGATTCGACATATTTATGTAAAAGGTCGGATCAACAGGTTTCAGTTCAGCCATCATACCAGCATTTTGGGGGCGTTCTTTTCTAATAAGCCGGGCTACGTCATAAAAGCTAACCACACCATCAGAGGTCGCCAGAAAGCGTTGGTCTTTGGCTTCGGGTAGCAACATCGCTTTGATATGAATATCGGCCACGTCACGCACATCAACCACCCCAAAAGTAAATTGGGGGCTTTCGGTAACCGTACCGTCAACGAGCGCTTTGATCACTCCCTCATACGAAGCCGGGTAAATCCCGCCAATAACGGGACCAAAAATACCTACCGGATTGATAACCGTTAGTTCCAACCCCTCCCCCTGATTCCGAATAAAATCCCAGGCCGCTTTTTCTGCTATCGTTTTGGATTTGATGTAGGCTTGCACCGGGGCATTTTCATCGGTCCAGTCGCCCTCCGTAAACGTATGCCCCTGGGGATCAATGCTGTAGCCAATCGCTGCAAACGAAGAGGTCATCACTACCCGTTTGACCCCCGCTTTCCGGGCCGCTCTCAAGACCCTCAATGAACCCTCACGCGCCGGTATGATGAGTTCGTTCTCGTCTTCAGGCTGAACTAATGGAAAAGGGGAGGCTACGTGCAAAACGTAGGTGCATCCGTGGGCCGCTTCGTTCCAGCCCCCATCGGCATTGAGGTCAGCTTCCACATAGGACAATTTATCCAGTTCGACGATGCCGGATTCGTTCAGGGCATGAACGATAGCTTCTTGTTTAGCCAACGAACGTAGTGTCGTTTTGACGGTATAGCCTTCTTGGAGCAGCCTCAAAATCGTGTGAACCCCCACGAAACCAGTTCCCCCGGTCACCAATACGGTTTGATTAGTCATTGTTTCCTGTTTTAAATACAGGGCAAAATTGGGAGATAAACCGCTGGGGAGGTTTGTTGTAAAGGTCAAATTTTGTTTGTTGTGGAGGTCAACTATCAGTGAGGACGAACGAAAACATTGGTCAAATTCGAGGCTGGCGACACGCTAACCGTTTTACCGCTTTCCGGCGGGCAACGACACGGTATTTTCTCTACAGAAAATTAAATGCCCCTTAAGGTTGTTCCGCTTGCCCCAGACTCCAGAGTTGACTGATTACGCCAACCGCTGACCACCGCTCAGCTCCTCGCCGGGAAAAATCCGATTATTAGAAATTTCCAACTATAGTTTACAGACACACAAAAAAACAGTTTTGATCTGACTTAGCCATAAACTATGTATATACTAGTAGACTTAAATATATCTGTTATTATACATACATAATTTATGACTAATTAATATTACTATATATCTTTATAATTAAATTAGGATTTTATCTTTATATGACTCAACAACAACCTTATCGAACTGTATCCTACGAAGAAGCAAGTCTGGAGGTGCAGGAAATTTACGACCAGACCAAACGGGATCTCGGCTTACCCTTTGTACTGAACTGGTTTAAATGCCAAGGCAGCAATCCATTGTTACTTCGAGGAAACTGGGCAAAACTAAAAGCTACCCTGATCGAAGGCTCCGTCCCAAACATCATTAAGCAACTTATTATTTATAATGTATCCGCCCAGCGGGGATGTGAATACTGTGCCCAGGCGCACGCTGTCTTTGCCAATACTATGGGCAAGTCTTTTGGAGAGAATTTTATCATTACCCAGCACTTGGACTCGGAGCTAATCCCTCTTAGCTATCGGACGGCCGTGCAGGTGGTAACCCGGGCTGCCCTGCATTCGGCCTTAGTGACAGAGGCCGATTTTCAACGGCTGTTCGAGGCAGGCTTCAATGAAACCGAGATCCAGGAGCTCATGGCCCAGGCGGATCTGGTGAACATGCTCAACACCATTGCCGATATTTCGGGTATCAAAATCGATAACGAACTCCTTGAAATAGCCGGGTAAACTACGTGACAACCACTTTAGATTTCAAATACCGTATTATTTACGAAGCCCTCTCCCGGTTTTCAAGTGCTTTAAGTCGGTCTATGACTTTAGAGGAAATAAAACATTGTTTACAGTCACAGTTAAAGTACCTTTTTGACTACCAGTTGGTTCGTTTCTGCTTCTACCATACGGAGTCCTATACAGTCTACACACTGACACCCGGTCAATGCGTTCTAGAAGTGGGGGATACGTGTTTGCTGAGTGAATACGAACGGGTACTGAAAGTTCAGCAGGTCCCCCAGATCATAGAGGAACCAACCCTGATCGGCATCAGTTTAGCGGCCTTCCCGTTGCGACTCGCCACTCCACCATCCCAGGTCTGGGGATGGAATGTTGAGTTTGCTCCCCACTCCGGCCTGCTGGTATCGGTCGCATCAGGTCCTGCCCGCCAGTTTCAGCCCATGGACGTGCCTATTCTAAAGATTGCCCTGGAAAATCTGTATGCCAAGTTACTCGCTTTACGCCTTTTTGACGAATTGAGTGTCAGCAAAAAAGCGGTGGAAGATGCCTTATCCGGGGTTCAGCAAAAAAATGCGGAGATTGCCCGGCTGGTTACCCAACAGGAAGCCATCATCCAGCGTCGCACCCAGGAACTGACCACCAAAAATGCCCAGCTGGTAAACCTCTATCGAGAACACGCCCACACCATTCGTGAACCGGTTAGCCGTATTCTGGGCTTAACTTACTTAATGGAGGATTTGCCCTTGGATGAGCTCATCAATGAACTCATTCCGGCCCTGCTTACTACGTCAATGGAATTAGATGTAGCGTTGCGCGGGGTCGTTGACCGAATCGACGCCGAACTAATATCTTCCCCGGAAAATCTCCCCTTACCCTAGACATTCATGACACGTTCTATCATGCTGGTAGATGACAGTAGCATCTGTAACCTCATTATGCGCAAACAACTGAGTCGGTTGTCCATCCCGGTGATGATCCATGATTTTACTGATCCTTGCCTGGCCTTCAGCCAGTTAACTCAACTAAAGCCGAAGGTTGTTTTTTTGGACTTAAATATGCCTATGCTGGATGGTTGGGGCTTTCTAAGCCGAATGAAGGAAACAGGTCAAACCCATCAGGTAATCATTCTTACGTCCTCGACAAGTATACTGGATCGGTCACGTTGCGCGGAGTTTCCCAATGTCATTGCTTACTATACCAAACCGCTCACCCGCGAGATGCTCCATGAAATCCTGCCCATTTTACAGGCTTAACTGGTTTTGTAAGATAGGGATACGACTCTATCCCGCAGTCATATTCGCCATCGACTCAACGCTTCCTATCCAATCGAAATGAGCTCTTTTACTTGAAGAAGAGCTCTGATTTTGAATCAGATCGTTAGCGGAAGAAGACGTAGCTTTTTAGGAAACCGCTTTTATCTAAACACCGATCACGTTTGACTCTCAACGAATTATGAAAGGCCTTATTTTTACTCAGCTTCTAGATTTAGTGGAGCAGAAATATGATTATAAACTGGTTGACACCTTACTATTGAAGACCCATTTACCCTCGGGTGGCATTTACACCTCCGGTGGCACTTACCCTTGCAGTGAAATGGTCAATCTGATCGCGAACCTAAGCCAGCTTACACACACACCCGTAGCGGCTTTATTACGGGAATACGGACGATTTCTCTTCAGGACGTTTGTTACCCACTATCAGCACTTCCTCATAGCCGCCCCCGATGCCTTCTCTTTTCTTAGTTCGGTAGATGCGTACATTCATAATGAGGTGAAAAAGCTTTATCCCGAGGCTGAGCTACCCCAATTTTTCATTACCCGTCTCGACGAAAGAAGTTTACGGATGATTTACTGCTCCAGCCGGCAGCTAAGCGAGCTGGCCTACGGCTTAATTGAAGGGACGCTTGCTCATTATCAGGAAAAGGCTACAATCACTCACAAAGCGCTTCAGGAGGATGGCAGTCAAGTCGAGTTCCTCATCGTCAAACAAAGTAAGAGTTAGGCCGTATGCTGCTGGAAAATCTAGTCAGAATCCAGTATGAATACGCATCTTAATGATTCGTTAGGCTATAACCGGGCCACCGGAGCAGTCTTCCCTGGCATACGCTTTAAGGCAACTCTGTGGGGCCTGCCGAAGCAGTAGGGTCGCTCACATTTGTGAGTGATTGACGTTAGCTACAACAGGAAAGCCAACCTTGGAATAATATCAGGGCACAAACCTAAAGGCATACGACCTACCGCCTTACTGGCCGGAGAATACCTACCACCGGGGTCAGCATCTTCCGGCCGCCTGGCTAGCCAAGCCGGATGTGTTAGCCTTGGGTGTGCCCTCCTCAATGATGCCCTCCGGGATCAATTACTTACTGCATCCGGCCCATAGTGGCTATGACTCTGTACGGGTAATTGACGGGAAGCCTCTGATAATTGATCACCGCCTTTTGTCGAAGTAGTCAAGGCAACAGTCATTCTCTTTGTCTCAGGCAGGAGCCTTTCGAGAGACAATTAATTTATAATACCGGTCAAACGCTATCAGTCATTTACGTAGGCAGTCCGTACGCTTATTGAAAAATAGCAATGTTTACTTTATCGTTAATGAAGGTTAGTTTGAGTCGAACATGCGAGCACACTGTGTGACCGCTTTGTTTGGCTGGCATCCACAGGTTAGCAAACTGTAAAATGGTTTCTTTCAGAATACTTTGTTTTGAAACGCGACCCGCATCAACTCGCACATCTAGAATATTCGATTGTGGGGTCACAATAAACCGATAGGTTATCTGGCCATCCTTCAGCGGAAATTTCTTTGTTCTTAATTCGGCGGCCAGACTGTCTTCAAAAGCTTCTTTGGCTATTATCAAGGCAGGCAACTGCTCCACTACGGTGAATATTGGACCAGTACATTCTTGCTTGGGATCAGCAAACGAGGACTGAGCAAACAATTCGGTCGGTAGTATCATTAGCAGAAAAAGCAAATGTGTTTTCATAGTTGATAGACTTAGATCAGATTTTCAGGCTTTGTTATGGAAAGATACCACCCGGTGAGGAGTACGAGCAATTTATACTATTGAGGGGCAATAGCCAACGTGGGGCACCTGTGCGAGCGGAGCTAAATGGCCCCAACCGAACGTATTATTTATGACAATCATTGCTTGTACCCTATCAAGGCGCTTTACTGGAGAACTACCTATAAGAACGCTTAACTGGTCTGGTGCTTCTTATACCTAGTTCCCCCGTAACGAATAGCGATAATTTACGGACCTCGTTATTGAGCCCTCCGTTAAACGGGAATGTCTACCTGAGTAAACAGGTTATGCATGGGCCAGGCTGCCGATGCCATATTGGCTAAATCCGGATATAAGTCCGGGGCTCCGATCTCATTGCTGAAGATGACAAACCCCCATCCATCGGTACGGTACAAAATTCGTGTTGACACCCCGGGCATACCTCCCCCATGCTGATATCCCCTAACCCCATTGGCTTCGATCCACGAATCCCAGCCATTGGCGTAATTAGGCATATCGACACTACTGGCTTTTTTGTAAAGTGCCGTCGGTATAGTCAGCATAGCCTCGAGCGTTGGTTGGTCAAGCAGCGGATTATTGGGTGTCATCAAACTGGCCAGTACTTTGGCGTAATCGACGGGGGCCATGCACCACCCCCCGAAGGCATCAAAAAGAGCGTAATCTTCGCCCCCATAAGGTAGCGGTACCAGTGGCCGGGCACCCTGAGGATTCCCTGCTACGGCACTGGGATAAATCCGTAAATCATCCCAGGGGGCTGCTGAGTCATGGTGGCGAACGGAGCCCGTGTGCTGGGCCGACTGAGCGACGGGCGTTCGGTGTGGTCGTTTTAGACCCAGGGGCGAAAACACGCGCTGCTTTACGGCGTCATCGTAAGCTATCCCCACTTTTTTCTCAATGATCATTCCCAGCAGCAGGTAGCCCAGATTACTATATTCCTGTTGCGTAGCAGGCGAAAACTGGAGGGGCAGCGAGGCTTTGTAACTGGCGAGCTGTTGCTTGGTGAGGGGCAGACTGGTCAGGTTGTACGCCTTACTAATGTCTTCAAGGGGTGGCAGGTCGCTTACCTTACTTCGATCCCAGCCACCCAGATGGTTTAAGAGATGCTGCACCGTAATGGTTTTAAAGTCAGCATGAATGCTCATGCCTGGTGGCGGAGTCAAGTTCAGGATAGACTGAACGGTATCGGTCAGGGCCAGTTTTTTTTGCTGAATAAGCTGAAAAATGGCCAGCGAGGTGAGGGGTTTGGTGCAACTGGCAATCCGAAAAACGGAGGTAGGTTGCGTCAGGGGGTAATCGGCTTCGGCCCAGGTGTAGCCACGGGCAAAAACCAGCCGTCCGTCCTTGACCACCGCCACCCCAATGGCGCGGGTACCATTTTCAACCATAAAGTTCCGAATGTTGGTATCGATAAAACTCATGGACGGCACGGCGGTTCCGGTAGCCGTAAACGAGCGGGCGAGAGGTGTGTCGCGGGTAGCAAAAAGCGCGGCAAAACGAGTACTGGACCCACTTCCCCCCGCTTGTACGCAGACAGGGAATAATCCCTTAGCAGTATTTTCGTTAAACGCCTGCTGATACTGCTGGCTTGTCATATTGTGACGCGCCACCCAGCCGCCGATGCTATCTTCGCGGAATAGAGACAGATACGTAGCATCAGGAGCAACCGTTACAAAGCCCGGCCGTGCCCACTGTTGAACGTGTGCGTTGAAGCGGGCCTGATATCCGGTGGCATCTTCGCCCCACTGACCAGCCACACTCCACAGCACCCGACCGGGGTTAGGGTCCAGTACAAGCGTGAACCGGCGGTCGGCTGGAGTCCCATAGGTGGCTATCCAACGCGGAATCCGGTGGTCATCGTGAGCCTGTTTAAGCCAGTGCTCCAGGGTGTTAGGGTCGTCCACTGAGCCGGTGGTCAGGCCATATCGTGTCAGCGAAACACCCTGCTTTGACTGCTCCATGATAGCCGCAAAGACGGGATTATTGGCGGGCCCGGTAGCGGATAAAATGGTGGGACTAAATCCTTTGGCTGCCCAGCTATCAAAGAATTTTTGGAAATTGGCGGCTGTGGCCCCATGGATACCCGCAAAGGCGGGGCCGGGCCGTTGCACCCAGATGGCCGCATAAAGCGGATTGGCCCGGTCGCCGTATACACTGAGTGAGATCGGCCGGAAACCTTTCGGCACCAAGGTGTTCCATTGTTGTTGATGATCGATGTGTGATCGGTCGTGGTAAGCGACAAAAGGAAAAGCCATTAGCTGAAACGGGTTGGTTTATTGATCAAAATGGAATAAGGCACTTGAGTGCTTTCTGAAAATCAGAGCGGGGAAGTTGCCGGAACCCATTGTTGAGTCGATAAATCCGCAGATGACGCAAACAGGACCAGCGTTTTTTTTCACTAAGTCGCTAGGTTTGATAGGTAATATCCTTTGTCAGGGTTGCCCCCCTTTCGTTAACGTTCCGCTTACGGGTGCTCAAGGGGCCATAACTGGGCTTGCTTTACTAGTTACAACTAGCTCAACACCAGTCTGTTCAGAAGAATATCATAGATAATTTAGTCTATTGGGGCGTAAGCTAAACGAGTGCGTTATAGCATTATCAAGCAGCTGGTTTATATATTTCCCGAAGAGAATAGTTTTGTGTTTGGAAGCGGATTGTGAGACAGTTTTTTCAATACCTGTCCAATGCCATTAATAGTATAGGCAGAGTGCGAAACCGGGTATTCATCACCTTTACCAGGACTGTAGCCAAAAATCCTGTCATTAAAAAGCCGCACCCGTAAGAACGGAGTGCGGCTTTCTATGAAAGTCTGTGGGTTGAAGGGAAGCGGGTTGATCGTTGGCTATTTCAGCTGGATACCCTGCGCTTTCATCTGCTTTTCCAACGCAGCGTGGTTGGCCAAAAACTGCTCGTGTTGCTGCTCCGTGCGCTCTGTACCCATACTTTCTAATTGTTGCCGGAGCTCACTGGCGGATAGATCGGCTGCGTAGCAGGGTGTGCCGGGCTGTTGGCGCCACGATTCATGTAGACGACCATTGTCCACCGCATCAAAGCCCAGTTCCTCCACCAGCGCCATTACTTTTTGCTTGGCAGCGGGGTCATCGCCGGCCACCGGCAGACTGATACGGCCGGGTGTGCCGATAGGCTGTCCCAATTTTTCAAGATGGTCGGCCAGGATATTGTTAAACACCTTTATGACAGGTCGGCCAAGGTGCTGCTGTACCCATTCGCTTTCGGTCAGTTCACCCTGCTCCAGTTCGGTGATGTGTCCATCCCGCAGCAGGGGGTAGTAGTTGCTGGTATCAATGACGGGCACCTCAGCGGGTACCCCCTCGAACAAGTCTTTGGGTAGATCGGGAATATTTTTCAGGGGAATGGTCACCACGATGATTTCGCCGTAGTGAGCCGCTTCCCGGGCTGTAACGGGAGTAGCACCGGTTTTCTGGGCCACCTCCCCCAACGTTTCAGGGCCACGCGAGTTGGCAATTACCACTGAATGGCCGAGGCTCGTGAGCCGAACGGCAAGGGCGCTGCCGATGAAGCCGGCGCCGATGATTCCTATTTTCATGATTAGTACCGGTAACGAGTTGTAAGTCTGTTCTTCACTTAACTCCCGATTTCAACTCTCCGGCAAGCGAATTGTTTAGCCACGCTCAGTTGGGAGCTACCGTCAAGCCCTATCCTTCTGGGCGTATTTGATGGTTACCAAATCCTTATTTGACATCAACTGACTGCCTAAGCACGGAGAAAGTACGTCCGCATTCACCTCAGAAAGGTCCTTCCGCTATAATCCGGCATACAAGTGCTAACTCTTTTGAAGCAACTGACAGATTGAGATGGTCTACTAAATCGGCTACATGAACTTGTCTACTTTCGCAAGATCATGCAGCCTAAAAATAAATCCCTCAACCGGCGTAAAGACGACGCTCCCTTCAAGGCCGACGTGCTGGAGATGATTGCCAACGGCCAGAGCGGGCTTTATGTGGCGGGTTTTCTGTTGACAGTTAGTAAATGAGGTCGTCCCATTGAATGCCCCAATTAAGAGTACACAACGAGTGCGTTCAAGAGTTGCCTACCGGTTAAGGGGCAGTTGTTACCCTATGGCTTATATCGTAATATCAACCGGTTGTTAACAGTGTTCGCTATTCCTTCGTAAGTGATCCTGATCGGATACTGTGCCGTCAGGGCATCTTCATCCAACACCCGGATTCGATTGGCGTTCGGAATGAACACATAATCCTCATCGACTTGAAGCACTCGATCCCCCGAACTGAGCCGAACGGTCGTTTGATTAACCCCGAGAGGTAGACGGATTTCATTGCCTGATCGACTCTTGGATGGATAGAAAAATACAGTCGACCACTGCGTCTGCTTTGGGCTGCTATCAGCCGCCAGCTTGAAGTGATATCGCTGTTGAGCGGGAATCGAATCTAGCTTACTACTAAAGGTAGTTGAACGACCGAATGCCGACACACCTGAAAAGATGACTACGACTACGAAGGGTAAGGTGATTTTCATATCAAGAGTAAGCGCTATCACGTTTGGTAAATAAAGCGAAGCGTACGTTTTTGCGTTGAATAATCTTTTATGGAGTAATCAAAACAAAAAACTTCGGGCTAACTACTGGTTCAGAAAACGCCGTTTTTATGTGCTGACCTTCGTATCAATCTTGGCGCTGCACGATCTCAACTTGTTAACTCACACTTCCCCGTAGAATTTTCAGGGATACTGCTGAGGTCGTGAGGCAGTGATGGAGCCGTTTTGCCTTGTTGACGCTAAAAAGCCTTCGGTCAAGAACCGGAAGCTAAAGAGGGCTATCCCTACCGGTAACGTTTACGCCTATTGTCTGCCAACTCAGTTTTATTCATCGGCTTCAAGTCCCGTCTACACGCTCGTCTGCTTATTATCCACAAAGGGATAAATCAATGCTATTTTATCGGTGCCCCAACACGCCAATGGTGTTCCTGGTCAATGTAAAAGCCATGAGCCACCAGCGGTCTATGAATGATAGGTTCCCAACGGCTACCCCATTCGTCGAACACACCTGTGTTTGTCGTATCGCCGAAGGAACGGCGACAAATGATAGGCAGGCTGGCTCCAGAATAACATGCCCAATGGTAAAGGCACCTACTTTTTTGCTGACGACGGCAAAACTGAAGTAAACGTTAAACATGGTCAGCCCGTTCAGTAAAGTCCGAATTGGGCTGACCATATTCCAGGGAAGTTGGCAAAGTTGTCACTTCAAAAAGATCTCGTCATTGTCCGTCACGAACATCCGGGTGCTTTCCGTGTAGGTACCACCCGTTGGGGATTTATACTTCAGGTCGACGTAAAACGCCCGGAAACCGGACGCCGGATAGGAATCGGAGAGCGTCACGGTGCCCTGGCTCCTGACGCCCAGACTTTTGCCTACCCATTTCTCGTCCTGAAAAACCATATCCGTTGAATTGGCCGACCAGATGACAGCGTCTTCGAGCAGATCGGCCGTGGCTTTTACGGTCAGGTTCACCCCTGTTTTAGTGGTCGTAACAGTCCACTGACAGGCCGGGTAGGGCTGCCGGGTCAGCGTGGTCCCGAAAAACGCGTTCAGGGCTTCCAGCGCCTGCCGTTTATCGCCCAGATCGTGCCCCACGTTGGGAACGTAATGAATAAAATTCTGGCCCGGTATCTGACCAATGTAATGTTTCACGGCATCGACCGTCCAGTACTCATCATTAGTACCCATAATAAGCATTTTGGGCATGGTTAGCTTTTTACGGTACGAGTAAGGGTCGATCATCTGGTTGATGGCCATCCCTTCTTTGCTATGCACCGTTTGAGGAATACCAATTTTCACATAGTCTTCAATCTGTTCGCTATACTTGTTCCAGACCTTCATCTGGTAATCCAGATTGACCGGCATGTTCAGGATATCGATAACCATGGGGGCGATAGCCACAACCCGTTTGTCGCTGGCCCCCGTGAGCCAGGTGGTCCAGCCCCGCTTTGACGCCCCCGACACAACGAAGCGGTTCACATCTTTATGCAAGGTCTGTTTGGCCAGTTCCTGCACGGCGTCCATAGCCCGAACAGCACTCTTGGTCATCGGGAACAGCAGCGGCCAGGAGTAATCCCCGTCTTTTTTAAACTGAAACAAGGTATACGTAATCAGGGCATCTTCGGTCAGGTTATCATACAGGGGCTGATTTGGCGTTTGCCGAAGTACGGCAACGATGGCCCTGTTTTTCGTAGCCAGCGTACTCATAGCCCGGTTGAACCCGTCTTCGCGGCCGTTCCATCTGGGTTCACCTTCTTTGAGCGAACCGCCCGTAATGAACAACAGCGCCCCGTCCTGATTGACTTCCTTTGGCACCATCACGGTTAACTGGTGCTTCCAGATGTGCTCACGCCATGTCTGGGAGGTAAGCATCACCTCATAGGCCGTAATGTCGCCGTAGGTATAGGTATCTTTCACCTCCCACTTAAATGACTTGTCGCCGTTGTTGAGATAGCTTTCCAGCGCGGTGGCGGGTGTAATGCCAGCGGCAGGTTTGGGCAGGTCGAAGGAGAAAAGTGCGCTGACACACAGCAGGCCGACGAGGACAAGGGTTTTGAATCGATTTAGTTTCATGGCATAAAAGGTTCTCCCCCTTTTCAGGAGCAAGAGTCAGGGTTTAGGAAATTAGTCAGGAATACAAATTGGTCATGCTGTACAACGGACGGGGCCGCTCGTTGTACAGCATGACACAAGTTAATCAGTGTAAGCCTTTTACGCTATTTATGGCCATCTGCCTTTGGCGATCCGGCAATTAATTTCAGGGCTTCGTCCATGTAAATCTCAGCCGTGTTTTCGCCCAGGCTGGTCCGGCTGATGTACTCGTACCGTTTAAAGCTATTGAAGTCTACTTTCGTGAGCATATACCCAAAGGCGTCGTTCGTCAGACCAAATAATAAAGGCACGCCAGCGTGCATGTGTCGTTTTAGGTAATACCCGATGTTTGGCAGGGCTTCGCCGGGGATGGTCAGTATCTGCGCAGTGCCGATGTTGAGGAGGTTCACCTGAGCCACCACTTTATCCCCGGCGGCAATGGGGTACTTCAACGGTGAGTTCCTGACAATGTATTTCATCATCTCCGACTCGATGGGAAACGAAACATTGCGCGTGGCACAGAATAAGGTGGGGCTCGCTTGTGGTTCAGCGGGAGTGATAATGCGCAGGGCTTCGTCGGCCAGCAGTTCGCCAATTCGGGTACATTCCTCCCAGGTGTTGGCTTCTTTACCGTTCTCCCGCCGGTTGTCGGCGGTGACCATGCCACCCTGAGCGCCGTTCATGAAGAGAGCCACGCCCCCGGCCTTCGACTCAATTCGCTGGCAAAGCGGGCCACACAGATCCGGACTGAGAATGCCCCGGTCCGAGCCGATCACCTCCGGGTGAATGGCGTAATTGACCAGCGTTACAATGGGGTTTCCGGCATTTTTTCCGGAGGTGGCAATGGCCTGTATAACCCCGCAGCGAGGGTCATACAACGCCGGAGCGTAATAGTTGTAGGCGATTTGTCCGTTGGCATCGCCAACGGCAATTTTCAATGTTGCCGGGCTTGCCGTTGCTAAGGCTTCGTTGACGGCATCGGCAATGGCGTGCACGCATTTGTCCAGATACGGCAGGTCGGCAAACGACTCACCTTTCTCGTTCGGAAAACCATACGCGTCGGGCCCGCTATGCGTATGGGTAGCGCCAATGAGAATATTTTCGGGAGGAATTCCCTTGATAAGTACTCTCGATTTATTCCCCAATACCGACGGCCAGCCCAGGTTATCGACGCTGACGATGGCAACGCGTGTACCTGCCCGTTCAAAAACGCAGGCCCGGACATATAACTCCCCTTTTGTTTCGACCGCTTTTTTGGGTGTACCGATTCCGCCGGAAACGGGCAGTAACGGATTGGGCGTAATCAGCCGAACGGCGGCCCCCGCCCTGAAGACCTGGCCGGAAACGGAAACGACCGTCAGGCCGAAACCTATAAGCGCAAAAACGATTTTTTTCATATAGGCTAAAGCATTCGATATTGAAGCTGTTCAGGGTCCTCTTTTCCATCTTGCTTTCCCCCTGAATCCCGGCCTGCTGTCTCGTACAATAAAGAAAAACTACCCGGGTTTACCGGTTCCCTGGACCAGCCAGGGTCGCCACCTGACCTGCCGGCAATTAAGTAACAGGGAAGTCGAGCTTTTCGCGCAGGAGCTGCCTGGCCTTTACGAGTTGATTTTTGACAGTATTTTTTGAAATACGCATCATTACGGCAATCTCCTGATAGGATTTCCCCCCTTCTACATTCAGCAGCAAAATTATTTTTCGCTTTTCGGAAAGTGAGTTGATCGCAGCGTCAAGCAACCGAAGCCGGGCTTCCTGATCGTCGGGCTCCTCCTGAACGTTCTGCATCTGTTCCATGTACCGTTGCCGGAGCAGCTGGCTTTTTTCAACCTGCTTCAGGTAGTCGAAAGCCATGTTCCGAAGGCAGGTAAACAAATAGGAACTGAAATTCAGGGTTGGTTTGATGTGAATACGTCGCTCCCAGATTTTTATAAACACATCATGGATCATATTCTCGGCCTCCTCCCGATCTTTTACCAGATAAATGCAGAATTTGAGCGCCGGCGCACGATAGTGCCGATAGAGCTTTGCGAAAGCAGCCTGGTCACCCTGAATGACACGGCCGAGGATGGACTCAATGGAATAATTACTAGTCATAAAGGAGGACGTGAAGGCTAAACTTTTCCGGTATAATCCCGACAGACATCCGACAGCCCGGACATATGTCAAACAATTCGAATACAATCAAATAGCAAGGATCCACCGGCACGCCACCTCCCCTCAACCAAATATCATTTGGCTCATTGCTTATCTTCGGAACAAATATAGAGCACGATATTTCAATTAATCTTCGCACTTCGCGTATTGATACCTTCTGTTTACGCAAACGGCTACAATTTCACAAATACATCATGTAAATCAACCACCGTTTACCTTAGTCGCTTAGTATCAGTCTATTATTTAACCTGGATGTTGATGCTGCCAGTACTTACAGAACAGGTTGTTCTTCGTTGA
This sequence comes from Spirosoma aerophilum, assembly GCF_054782495.1. Lineage (NCBI taxonomy): Bacteria > Pseudomonadati > Bacteroidota > Cytophagia > Cytophagales > Cytophagaceae > Spirosoma > Spirosoma aerophilum. The sequence continues at coordinate 449,015 of NZ_BAAGSJ010000001.1, forward strand.
TTCAGGTGTAGATTAAGTCGTCCTTCATCGGGCTAGTGAAAATTACCTGCTTGCGGATAGCCCGATGAGATCGCTAAGGCGTATATCAACTGTCTAGTATAACCGACTGCCCTATTCTTATGCAAAACCACTTTTTCACGCTCATTTTTGCCGCTTTCCTTACCATCCTCTCTCCCGGCCAACATTTGTTCGCCCAGTCGTCGATTTACCAGGACAAACCGTATGCACAACCCTACAGCGTCAAATACTATTCGGAGAAAACAACCGGCAAACTTACGAGTCTGGCCTGCGACCGAAACGGCGTTATTCAGCTCATGGGTGCCGATGGGTTACTGCATCCACACGGCGGGCAGTTCCTCATTCCCGGCACCCTCCTGCCCGACCGCACGTATCGCCCGTTGCAGGATCGGAAACTGGCAGCAGTAGGCATTTATGACCAGCAACTCGTTTATCTCGACGATCAGGCTGTGCTGAGCAATGCCTGGGCCGGAAAACGCTACGCCCAGCACCAGTTGCCGCAGGCGCAGATTTTTACCGGGGGGGCTAACTTCACCTTCCTCGTTTCGGACGGGAAAACCCTGCATCTGGTGAGCGAAACATCGGTACTATGGAAAGGCAACCTGCCCGACGATCGGGTGGTTGGGATGCGCTATCAACCCACCACCGGCCTGTTCTGGATATTGGGCAAAAAGGGACTGTATACCCTTTCAGAAAAGGCCCATAAACTCGCTGACGTATTTCATGGGGAGAATTTCACCGCTTTCGACCTGACCAGCCAGGGCAAAAAAGTGGTCATTGGTACCACCGACGGCTACCTTGAATTCGACCCGCTCACCAAAACCCAGCTCGGGGCCATCCATCGGAAACTGCCCTGGACCGAACTCACGGCCGTGGCCGATATAAACGGGCAACTTTGGTTCGGCTCAACCAAAGGGGCCTTTTCCCTACGCCCGGATGGGAAGTTCAACTACTACAACGGCGAACGCTGGCTGCCGGGTAATGCGGTCACCCAAGTTGCCGCCGGACCCAAAAACAGCGTTCTGGTACTCACCACGGCAGGCATAGCCGAGCTGGCCACCAAATTCATGACCCTTCATGACAAAGCCGTTTTCTACGGACAACAGGTGCGGAGCCGACATATCCGGAATGGCTTCAATGCTTCGCTGGACGGGCTGGAAAAAGGGAACCTGGCAACGGGCTATCTGGCCGACTCAGACAATGACGGCTTGTGGACATCCATGTATCTGGCGGGAGAAATCTTCCGCTACGCCGTAACAAAGGAAAAAGACGCCCTGCAAAACTGCCGCGAATCGCTCGATGCCATGGAGCGGCTGTACACCATCAATCCTGTACCCGGCTTTCCGGCGCGGTCGTTTGAGCGGGCGGGCTACATCGCCCGGCTCAGCGACCCCGAACGATGGCAGCATTCGCCCCAGCCCGGCTGGGACTGGAAATCAACGACCAGCAGTGATGAAGTGATCGGGCATATTTTTGCCTTCGGGGCCATGGCCGAACTGATCGACGATAAGCCGATGCAACGCCGGGCCATTACCCTTATCGACACCGTCATGAGCCATATCCTGAGCCATAACCTGTACCTGATCGACTTCGACGGCAAGCCAACGCACTGGGGCAAATGGAACCCGGACTACGTCAACGCATTCCCCATTAATGTGGGCGACCGAAAGCTGAACTCATCCAACATAATCGCCATGCTTCAAACGGCGTACCAGTTTACCAAAAAGGAAAAGTACAAAAAGAAGGCCTTTGAGCTGATGCTGCAGCACGGCTATCTGGCGAATATGATGCGACCCATGCGGCTGATCGGGAAAGCGGCCGACGATGCCGATGAACACAGTAAGCATATGTCGGACGGCTGGAATCACTCCGACGATGAGATGTATTTTGTGGGCTACTGGGGCCTCTACCGCTATGCATTCAACGATACGCTGCGGGCAAACTACAAAAAGGCGATCCTCGACCACTGGGAAATTGAGCGACCCGAAAAAGATGGTGCCTGGAATATTTTCACGGCCCTTACCGGTACCAAATCCTTTGACCTCAACGAAGCTGCCTGGTACCTGAGAGAACACCCGCTCGACCTGATCGACTGGGAGATTCGCAACAGCCACCGGGAAGATCTTGAGAGGCTGGCCGACAACTTCCGGGGGCAAACCACCAAAGAAGTGCTCTCCCCCGCCGAACGGCCTATTCAACGGCACAATGGCAACACCTTTGCCCTGGACCACACACAGGGCAACGGCGCATCGGAGCACAGTGCGGGCGACATCTGGCTGCTCCCCTATTGGATGGGGCGCTACCTGGGCGTGATCAACGCGCCCGTGGGCCGGTAAGCTCACAATGAACTGTTTTGGGCTATACGTCCCACCCGCCGACCCCTTAACGACCGTTCATGCGCCTTATGACTACGCAATCGCCCATTCGGCGGTTCAGCAGCATTCTGCCCGGTGGCCTTGCCCTGTCCATTGCCTGTGGCATCCGGGGCAACTTCTATGGGGAGGCCTTTGCCGGATGCCTTGCGGCCATCGTCGGGGCCCTGCTGGCGGAGCGGGCCGACTGGCGGACGAGATCAATTCTTAAAAACGCAACGCACAGATGAAACGAATGCAGGAATGTCTCATGGCCGGCGGAATACCAGAAACGCTACAAACCCGACCAGCTGGAGGATTGCAATAAGCGTTTTAAGGCGTACAAAGCCCGCAAAAAGGTCAATAAAGATTTAGTAGTCGTCGATTCGTAAACATTTACGCCAGTTCTTCCTGCAATCGGGTGTAGTCAGTTAATAGACCGTCGATCTGCCGGGCAATTTCCGGTGTGAACGTGCCTACCTCCCGGCGGGTAAACGTGGTAAGGTCGAGTCCGCGCTGCTGCAGAAAGTACTTCGACGTAATGGGGTACACGTGGTGCATGACATCCATCTTGTCGATCAGAAACTGCTGCACACGGGCTACTTTTTCAGACTGGTCGGCGTTGTCGTAATGCTGACAAAGCCAGACGATCAACTCGGGAAAATAGTTGCCCTGAATGCACGAAAGCCCCGCCGAACCGGCCTTCAGCGACGCGACCGCATGGGCCATGTAGGCATCGTACAGGCCAAAGCCAGGGCGCGACGCCAGCCGAAGTTTCTCTTCGATCTGGTGAATATCGAGACAGGTATCTTTGTGGTAAATAACCCGGCCCGTGTCCACAAACAGTTTGAGATTCTCGGGGGAGATCAAGCGTTTATAAGGAACCGGGCATTCATAAAACCCAACCGGAATGGCTTCCGTACGGTCCAGCAACTGAAAAACGTGCTCGTTAAAAACAGCCTCCGAATCGGTTTCGTCGGCCAGCAAACCCGTTATCAGAATGACGGCATCGGTACCGGTGTCATGCACCTGTTTAACAAAATCGGCCTGTTGGTCAATCGGCCCGCCAAACGTACCCGTGGCCACCACCGGCACCGCCCCGTTCACCACCTTAATGACGTGGCGGATAAGCTGAAGCCGCTCCGACTCGCTCAGTTCGAACATCTCGCTCGACAGGCAATTGGCAAACATACCGGCGGCACCAGCCTCCAGGTAAAATTCGGTGAGCCGCGTCAGAGCGTCGAAATCAATGGCACCCGTATCGGTAAAGGGCGTGAGCATCACCGGAATGAAGCCCTTAGTCGCTGTTTTCATCGTACTTATTTAGCGATAGCAGCCGTCTGTTCGCTGGGCGTTGGACGGCCATTTTTTAGTCTCGTCAGGAGTATCCCGATCAGAAAAATAGTGAGCGTGCCCACCACGATAATCATGTTACTGTGCAGTGGATTACGCAGGTAGCCATACTCGGCGGGGAGGCTGCCGGAGAAGGTCATCCAGAGAATGACCAGCACGCCGATGACCGTAGCCGTCAGGGCTTCATGACTGCTGGTTCGCCGACTGATTAGCCCCAGCAGGAACAACCCCAGCATACCGGCGGCAAATATACCCGAAAGTGTCCACCAGGCATCCAGAATACTTTTTACCCCAATCATGGCCAGCCCCGCAGCCAGGCCCATTGCTCCAACCGCCACCGTAGCCAGATGCAGTAATGTCAACTGTTTCTTCGGACTGGGATTGGGGTTGATGTAGCGTTTGTAAATGTCTTCGGTAAAGACCGTCGCCGACGCGTTCATACCCGAGCTGATGGTGCTCATGGCCGCCGACAGAATGGCGGAGATAATCAGCCCCATCAGGCCGGGCGGCACGTTGGTCACCATAAAATGCGGCATCACTTTATCGCCATAGTCGGCGGGCTGCAGGGTGGCCACCAGCCGCGACACCTCGGCCGCCGACGCCGAAGCGGGTAACCGGTCCAGCGCCACTTTCTGCTTGATGGCGTCGATGAACTCGGGGTGAATCTGGTAATAGGCGAACAGGCAGGAGCCGATCACGAAAAAGAGCAGCGAAGCCGGTACATACAGCCACACGCAAAGCCAGAGCGATTTGGACGCTTCTTGGGCCGAGGCTGTGGTGTGGTAACGCTGGATGTAATTCTGGTCCATCCCAAAATTATTCAGGTTGATAAAGAACCCATACAGCAGCACCACCCAGAACGAGGACTGGGTAAAATCGGGCGAGAACGTCCCCAAACTGAACTTATCGTGCGTGGCCCCAATGTCGACAATGTGGGAAACGCCCCCCGGCATGGCCTGCACGATGAGGTACAGGATCAGCAACGCCCCAAACGTTTTGACGACAGCCTGCACCACCTCGGTCCAGATAACGGCTTCCATGCCCCCCAGAACGGTATAAATGATGATGCAAACGCCCATGACGACCATGATCATCTGCATGGAAAAGCCCGTCAGCGCCTGTAAGCTCAGGGCAATTCCGAGGAAGATCGAGCCCATCCGGGCCAGCTGCGTGAGCAGAAAACACACCACGGCATAGGTTCTGGCCCAAAGTCCAAAGCGGTGTTCAAGGTGTGTATAGGCCGATATTTCGCCCGTTTGCCGATAGAAAGGCACGAAAAAGCGGGAGGCCATGTAAGCCGCCAAGGGCATGGACAGGCTGAATACGAATGAATTCCAGTTACCGCCGAAGGCTTTCCCCGGCACACCCAGGAAGGTGTTGCTGCTCAGAAATGTGGCATAGATGGATAAGCCGGTCGCCCAACCCGGAATAAGCCCCGATGCTTTGGTAAACTGATCGGCGTTTTTGTTTTTCCGGGAAAAGTAAACGCCCACCAGCACCATCGCGACGAGGTAGGCGGCAATTACGGCCAAATCAAAAATGGGCAGGTTTTTCATGGAGGTCCTACAAGGTATCGGAGATGGTTAAGGATCAGGGTGTTGTTATGCGTAAGGAAAATTGGGGTGGGCCCCTACCCTACAGAAGTTCAAAGTTTTATAAAAATGCTTCTAAAAAGTAAAAAAGCACAGGCCCGGCAGTAGTATCTTTTGTACTGATTTAAGTAATATACAGGCTACTTAACCTGACTATTTATGCGTATTGGTTTTTATACCGCCCTCATTTTCCTCGTTGTTGCTGGCATTTCCGGCTGTCGGCAGGCACCCGCAACAGACAGCGAAGCGGGACGGCAACTGGTGATTTCCTGGGAGCTGGTCAGTAATTTTACGAATGTAAAGGACGGCTTCGAAGCCCGCTTTACGCTCACTAACAACAGCGACCAACCACTCACGGATGCCAACTGGGCGTTGTTCTTCAACATGGCGCCCCGCCAGATCATCACACCAAAAACACCCCAACCAGCTACGGTCCGGCACATTAACGGCGACTGGTATACGCTCGTCCCGACCAAAGGATTTACACTTAAACCGGGCGCATCGACCGAAATAAGCTACGAAGGTATCGAGGCCGTCACCAAACTTACCGATGGGCCACTGGGCCTGTATGTTGTGCGGTACGACAAGGCGGGCAAGGAAGAAAGCGTTGCCGAGATTGCCAACTACACCATCCGGCCGTTTACCCGAAAGGAGCAGGCGCTGCGGGGCGTCAATGATCTGGAATCTCGATACACCCCCGAGAACACCTACCGAAACAACCTGTCGGTTTCGCTGCTCCCGGCCGACCAACTCCAGAAAATCATTCCCTCACCCGTTAAACTGACTTCCGGCACGGAAACACTGGCCCTGGCCGCGTCCATGCCAATCTATGCCGAAAAAGGGCTCGAAAGCGAAGCGAATTTCCTCAAACAGAAACTGAAAGCCTTGACGGGTAAAGACATTTCGATAACAACAGGAACGCCACCGGCCACCGCTATTCTTCTGAAAACAGGCAGCGTGAGCGTTAACGGTACGACCAAGGAAGCGTACCGGCTGGGCATCGATGGAAACGGGGTTGCTATTACCGGAAGTGATGCCGCCGGGGTGTTTTACGGCATACAGAGTTTACTGGCCCTCCTGCCCAACGAAGCCTACCTGACGCCCACCGTCGATATAACGCTTCGCTATACCCAAATCGAGGATGCGCCCCGTTTCGCGTTTCGGGGGTTGCACCTGGATGTCAGCCGGAATTTCCAGACCAAAGAGACTATTCTGCGGATTCTCGACCTGCTGGCCTTTTACAAAGTCAACCAGTTCCTGTTCTATACCACCGAAGACGAAGGCTGGCGACTCGAAATCGACGGGCTCCCCGAACTGACCAACGTGGGTGCGCAACGGCAGCATACATCCGGCAAAGAAACGCCGGTGCTGCACCCGGCTTACGGCTCCGGCCCCAAGGCCTACGCCGATGGGAAGTACGGCAGCGGCTATTATACCAAAGCCGATTTTGTCGAAATCCTGAAATACGCGAAGGAACGGCACATCAACGTGATTCCCGAACTGAACTTTCCGGGGCACGCCCGGGCCGCCATCAAAGCCATGGAAGCCCGCTATGAACGGCTGATGAAGGAAGGCAACGAACGTGAAGCAAACGAATACCGGCTCATCGATCCCAACGACAAATCTGTCTACATGTCCGCACAGGGGTATACGGATAATGTGGTGAGCGTTGGGCAGGAATCCACCTATCGTTTCTACGAAAAAGTAGTGGACGAAATCGCCAAACTGTACAAAGAAGCCGGGGTGCCCATGGATGTTATACACGCCGGTGGCGACGAAGTACCGGAGGGGGCCTGGACGAAATCACCCATTGCCGCCAAACTGCTGAAGGCTAACCCGTCCATCGGTGACCCTAAAAACTTACAGGCTTATTTCTTCCAGAACCTGCTAAAACGGCTCAAAAAACGCAATCTGGAAGTCCACGGCTGGGAAGAAGTTGCCCTTACCAAATCGGCAGCGGGCGCGTATGTTCCCAACCCGGCCTTTGTGGGTCAAAAAGTTGTTCCGTACATCTGGAATAATCTTTTCGACCCCGATTTGGGCAACCGGCTGGCCAACGCCGGTTATCCGGTCGTGCTGTGTAACGTGTCGAACTTTTACTTCGACCTGGCCTATACCAACGACCCGCGCGAACCGGGCCTTTATTGGGCGGGCTACGTCGATACGCGCAATAGCTGGGCGTTTGCCCCCTTCGATATGTTTAAGACCACCCACAAAACGGCCATGGGTAAACCCCTCGACTTTACCGGTCTGGAACGGATGAAGCCCGAAGCCCGCAAAAACGTCCGTGGCCTTGAAGCTCAGCTCTGGAGCGAGACCGTTAAAGGCCGCGATATAGCGGAGTACTACATACTGCCCAAACTGATGGGGTTTGCCGAGAGTGCCTGGGCGCCAGAGCGACCCTGGGAAACCATCGAGAACCGAGCGGCCCGCGAAAAAGCCATCAGCGCGGGCTGGAACGTGTTTGCCAATACCCTCGCGCAGAAAGACCTGCCCCGGCTGGCCCGCATCAACGGAGGATATGCCTACCGCCTTCCACCGCCGGGGGCCCGCATCGACAACGGAAGGCTATTCGCCAATGTCGGGTTGCCGGGTCTGCTGATCCGCTACACCACCGATGGCTCCGAACCAACCAGCCAGTCGACCTTGTACAAGAATCCAGTGCCAGTAACGGGTACGGTGACACTGAAGAGTTTTGACAGCGCCGGGCGGTCGAGCCGGGCGGTAGTCGTTAGCCATACAAGTCTATAAAGGCACAGGATACAGCAAATGTCGGCAGAAAGGCATTCCCAAATATGCGGGGGAGCACAGCCTCTGACTAGTTGGCCGGATGCCACGTTTCCACCGGAGAACGCTGAACGTGTTCGGAAAACCGCGCAGGTGGGGGGAGTGAAGCAGGTTCCTTTGTCGAGACGGTCGCTCGAAATGCGTTTCCAGCAGATGATCGGCTACCCGATCTACAAGTACATCCAGAATTTACGCATCGAGAAATTCGCCAAAAAGCTACTCAAAACAGATCAGGCGGTGTCCGAGATTGCTATGGTTCTGAGGCTGAACGACACCCGGAATATTGCCCGTCAGTTCAAGCAGATCAAAGGGTGTACGCCCCTCAAATACCGGCATCGGTACCTGGCCGGAAAATAGCGGGAGGTTAGTATCCGAACATTTGCCGGATAACGTGTATAGACCATTGAAGTACTTGTGCAGTAGTAATCAACGTGAGTAATGGGTTGGCTCGATCAAAATTTAGCTTATATGTATAGCTAGTGGCTCTTTTTTTTAACCACAGAGGCACAAAGAGCACAGAGGTTGATGGGGGAAGAAAGT
>NZ_BAAGSJ010000002.1:0-20213 GCF_054782495.1 Spirosoma aerophilum
AAAAAAAAACATTTAATTATTTTTTATTTAATTTTTTAAAGAATACATTTGTTACATAAGTAAACAAAAAACCCACCGCCGAAAGGCAATGGGTTTCCGTTTACAACGGTTAGTGTGACTAACGTGGATGCGTCAACATCCAGATAGTTACACCAATTTGCACCAGAATCCCTATCCAAGTGATAACGGGCTGGTACTTTTTGAGAAAGCGTAGGATCGCATGTCCTTTGCTAACTCGGGTGATCGCTCTCTGCATATCTGTAGTATGTTTTGAGTGTGGGAAATTGGCACCTCCTCCGCGAGTGCCTACGGGCCTCCTAACTGTGTCCAGCAGTTGGTTAGCCTCGCAATTTAAGCTTTTTTAATTTCCAAAACTCGCTCTCAGAAGGGGCGAGTTTTGTTGTTTTCAAAAGTATTTTGCAACGCCCTGATTATCAAATCAGAACAAAGATTTTTACTGTGTGAGATCAAAAATAAATGACTGCGAACGCTTAATCGAAAAGGGCAAGTATCGTAGGATCGGGCGCACAATGCTGATGTCGCCAAATCCAACAATACAAAGTTACAAAGCCCCTGAAGGGTAGCCAATTTCGTAATCAGATTTAATGACAACTTGGCTCATGGCCTTTGACAATGCAAAGTTGCTGCCATTTACCCTAATTGGCATACATTGACCTATTCTGACGGTGCAATGCCACGTCGGTCTCTGTAGTATCGTCCCTAGCCCGTTCACATGCATATGAACGTTTGCTTGTGAACAAAGGCATCAGAAAGAAAGCCCAAACCGGGCTATCAATCCTAATTATGCATCGGTGCCCACTTCCAAACTTTAAGGGCGTGTTGGGCTAAATCTTGAGAACGCTTTTTGATGGCTTCTAACGTCCATTGATCTTGGCGCTGGGTAATGTCGCGGTTTAAAGCAGACTGATGATGCGCGTATAATTCCTGCTTCTTTTTGTAGAGTTCTCGACCAAAGCTACTATTGGCCGATTGGCTGTTTAAGCACAGATTGCCTAATGTATTCGTTATCCGAACGAGGTCAGGGCTATAAGCATCATTTCCCAAATATTCTTTCCACGGCACATCTGGCGTTTGTGGTAAAACGTGCTCGATGGTGGGAATAGTTGAATAATCGGGATACTCGCCATGCGGCTGCATGTGTCGGTCGATCTCCTGTAGAACCAGGCGCGAGAATGCCAATTCTCGGGGCTTGTATAGTTCCCGCTGGATCAGTGCATCTTCCAATTCTTGATCGGAAACCCATACGTTTTCGTCCTGCACAGCCTTTTGAAACGCTCTTACCTTGTTTGGCTCTGATGCAATTCGGCTGATGAGTGAAGGAAAAAGAACATCGTATTTCGTGGTTGAAAGACCGGTTAATTTCCGCCGCACCAGTAGAACATAAGTTTCCCGGACAAGGGCGCGAACATCGCTCTCAATCATGGTGCCGGTATCAAGACCGCGCAGCAGGGCCATAAGAAAGGGCCGGGCTGTATCCATGTTAGTTTCGTTGATACGCGCCAACAATACACTTAATTCTGGATTGTGGGCCATGAATTTACCAGGCTTCAATACCTGGTTATAATACTTGGTATTCCCGTGAATCTCATCCAACCGGGCCAACGCTATTTCATGAGTCAGTGAGCGGTTTTTCGTTTTGAAGAAAACATAAAGCCTTCGACCGTGGCCAACCATTTTGGTTGAGCCGATGGAAAACAGGTTGCGAAGGTAATCTTCAAAATTGCCGCCTTCCTCCGTTACAGCATGTTGAGCCGTGAGCCACTTTTCGTTATGCAATTTTTCATGCTCGTTCGTCTGGTCGTTGGTCAACGGTCGGAACAGGTAATTGCACAGCAGTTCCGATGCAGAGAGAGGCAACCCCGCAGCGTTCAAACTCTCAAAGATGGCCTGTGCGTCGTCTTTTGCACCATCCAGGGGAATCCAGACAATTTTCAAGCTGCGTAGTAGAGCCTGGGAGAGCTGCCACAATTCCGGCACGCTTTTATGCTTAAGATTCTTCCGCAGATATTTTACGAGCTGATCGACGTGATTTTGTGCTGGGACATATAATTGCATGTCCTCCTGCAATTTTGGGCTTTGCGGATTACGCCCAAATAAGGCCAAAAAGGTAGGATAGCGGTCCCCTTTTGTGCTGAAAACCTTTAAACGGAAATATTCATCTGCATCATCAACATTGTTGAAAAGCAGGTTTTGAAGCGTCGAAATATGCCCTGATGCTTCCGGGGAAAGGGTTTGTTTCTCTTGCATCAATTTCACGATTACGCCCAACATGAGGTAAACGGTAGTAATGCGCTGCTGACCATCAATAATCAAAAACCGCTTTAGCGAGTGATGGCCACCCATTTTTTCGAGCACGACAACCGGGCCGAAAAAATGCTCCTCGTTATCGTAATCACCATTTTCTACTTGCGTTAGAATCTCGGTATCAACGTCTTCTAATAGTTTATCCCATTGGGCTTTTTCCCAAGCGTATCCACGCTGGAAAAAGGGGATTTCATATCGGGCTTGGCTCTGAAAAAGAGATTTGAAATTACGGTTTGAAATTATGTTGGCGGCTTGGGAGGACATAAGTTTAATTCTTGGGATTATAATGCAACTGGCGGTGGGGTGAATAATTCCATTAAAAATTCATGGATAGCTGCATCACCTTTCTGATTTGCATCTTCAAGAGCTTCCTTGTTTTCAATGATTGTCCTAGCACTATCAATTATGTGCTTAACGTGTTCCCAATCATCAGGGATAGGAATAAGCATATCAGCTATATGTTGGGCCTCTAAGTGCTGTTGCACTGCTCCGTACTCATTCCGTATCATCTGATCGTATGCAGCATTAGATTGTAGGAAGGAGTACATATAAAGCCTCATGTCCTCTTCCTCTGGAAGTCTAACACGAATTAGATCGTCCGAAACTATAGCATTATCAAGCCGCTTAGTAATGTATGCGACTCGGCCAATAGTTCCTGAACGGCTAATTACAATATCGCCTCGTTTAACTCTTATCGCATTTATAGCCTTAAGTTGAGAAGGACTTGCGAGTGCTATATTGAACAGCTTTGCACTTTCGCCTTTTTCCTGAAGCACAGCGGACGGAGTGTAATAAGGCTCAACATTTTCGCCTATTTGGTCTGTGATAATGGTCTCACTTTTTAAACGAGGCCCTTTAAAGATCCTAATATTTGAGTTGATTTGGCCTAAAGTTGTTACGCTCCATCCCGACCTGCCATCAATGGCTTCTATTTTCCTTATTGTCTCATTGAGATTTGGCAAATACGCCTGCGGGTTGATTTTAAGAAGCTGATCTATTTCAGATTTTGAAATCTGAAATCTATACTCTGAACTTACAAGTCCACCTTCTTTGAATGCCCTATAATCATCCAGGATCTGATCCAAATCGTGGTCAATTTCTTCGGTTAATTTATTGTCATTATCTCTTTTGAAAACAGGCCGTCCTTCGCTGTCCTGGCCTACCTTTTTAGAAATAGCCATGAATATGCTGTAGTCTGCCTCTATAACTTCATTCTCCAGAGGTTTTTGCACAAAAACGACACACGTTCTTACACCAGTATGAGGCTGAAACGTGTCTTTGTGGCAGTTAACGACGGCTAGTAGTTTAAACTTATCGAGCAGTAATTTTCTGACTGGAAAGTATGTTTGTGTGTCTAAAAAGCTCTTGGGCATTACGATACCCATTCTACCGCCCGGTGATAACCAATCTAGGCACCTTTCAAAGAAAAGCATTTCAGGAGGGACTCCCTCCGAATTTCTTTCCCCAGTTGGCTGATAATCTCCATTTTTGCTTGCCCATCTAATTCCAGAAATAAAATTATCTAAGATTGCAGGCTCTGTAATTCTCCCCTCCCCGACTCCAGCAAAAGGAGGATTGGTAATAATAATTTTGGGTTTACCAAGGCCAGCTCTAGCTCTTACATGCTCATTGAAGTTATCGAATGCGCCCAAACTATCACCCTGTGTCATTCCAGTGTGACCATCGCCATTTAAAATCATTGCAGTCTTGGCGATCTTAACTAGCCTTTTGCTAATCTCGATCATGAACAGGTTTGTTCTATGCCTATCTAACTGCCGCTGTTTTGATGTTTCAGTTGCCGAACTATCAAGAATTTTCTTCCTGACGTATCTCATTGCACCTGTCAAAAAGCCGCCAGATCCACCTGCGGGGTCTAGAATAACATCTTGGTATCCTGGATCTAATACTTTTACTGCAAAATCAACAATGAGCCGGTTTGTAAAAAACTGCCCTCTTTGCTTTTTAAGGTAAGTGGCGGTGTATTGCTCATAGGCGTAGCCCATGATGTCCCAATCTTCCGATTCATGAAGATTGCTCAACATTTTGTAAGGTTGAAGTTCAATTACAACGTCACAAATAGCTCTGTCACCAACGGTAATTCTTTCCTGAGGAACAAACACATCAGGATTGCTCTCGATCACCTCATCGAAGAGTTTGGCTATTCTAGCTGCAACCCTAGTTCTTCCCTCTGGTGTAGAATATTCTTCCGGTGTGCAGTAAAAGTTTGGATACTCTTCTGCGAGTTCTTCATCCATTGCTTTTGCAAGAATCAGCCTCACCATATCCAATGTTAAATCGTCTTCGTCCCCATCAACACCCCTACCATGGAGCTTATTATGGCATCTTCGTAGTATGCCTTTAATATCTTTAGGCCTTCTTAGATCTACCTTCTTACGTCTCCCTAGGGCATCCCACGCTTCGCCAACTCTTGGAATACCTGTCCATTCTAATAACTGATTTGATGGAGCACTTAGGCGTCGGTAGTATTTTATCGTTTCTCCGTTATACCAGGCTCCCCCGTTCGCACTTGTATTGAAAATATAAGACACAAGTTGGCCATACCCACCCTCTTCTTTTGGGGCTTTACACTCAACAATAAGCTCAATATTTCCTTGGTCCTTATCCCTGCACGCCCTTTGGCTGCTATACACCACTATGTCAGCCCTAACAGCTCGACCTTCTCGGTCCGTAAGCTCTTTGCTCCCGTGGTATATTGATATTTCTCGTGCAAGGACGTTTTTGGGATATTGGTACTCAAAATGCAGTACCCGAAGAAACTTTTGTCTTACAAATTCTTCCGGCTTCGGCTCAAGTACTGCGCCTGATAAAAAATCAACGATTTTGCCTTCGTCATTTAATTCTACTTCAAATTGTTGAACCACAGTTTCGAGTGTTTTTATCGACATTAAATTCTCTCTTGATGCAAAAATCGGCGTTTCCAAAAATGCTATTTTGGCAAATACAGATCCATCAGTTTTAATAAATTGAAATTTTGTTTTTGTACTACGCGGGCTGCAAACTGCCGCCTACGCTGCCAAAATGCTGAATCTTGGATCGGTTTACCTTTTTTTCAGCGTGCCATAATTCATAGTTCTTTTGAAGATTTACCCAAAACTGCGCTGTGTTGCCGAAAGCCTCAGACAATTTCACGGCTAATTCTGGGCTTATGCCTCCTCGCTCGTTCACAATGGCCGAAAGATTGGCACGGGCAATACCTAAGCCTTTCGCTACCTCGGTAATCGTCAAGCCGCGCTCTTGAATATATTCTTCCCGCAAAATTTCGCCGGGATGCACGGGGGCTAAATTACGCTTCATGGCTGGTTCCTTTCTTCAATGATAATCGACGTAATCCACGTCGTGAATGTCTCCGCCTTCAAAGCGGAAAATGATCCGATAGTTTGGCGTGACGGTGATCGACCAAAAATCCGCCATATTGCCCGTTAGTTTGTGAATCCCTGACCCCATTTGCTGAATATCGCTGACCGATGAAACAGCGTCTAATTGGTCAAGAACTCGGTTGATCTTGCGTAGATACTGCGCGGGCAGCTTCGCGCCGTTGCCCTCTTCGTAGTACTGCTGCAAAGCTTTGTGCCGGAAATTTATAATCATAACACCATTGTAGCCCGTAATATTACACATTACAAGTGAGAACAAAAAAAGCCCCTTATTTTGGAGATAAGGGGCTTTGAGCAATAAACTAACCTAGCTCAGGGTATTCGGGCGTTCGCCAAAATAATCGTCATAGTCGGCCTGCGCTTCGACTTCGACCGCCGGGGATATGTTGCGCGAAACCCGGCTGATGGCACATAGTAGCGCGGCTATGTCATCGGCATAACCGAGCACCGGAATTGCGTCGGGAATTATATCCGTGCGTAGGAATAGATAAGCAATGGCACTCACGATCAGCACTTTGTCGATGATCGGCGTGGTCGGCTTTTTCAGCACGACGCTTCCCACAAAAACGGGATAGAGCACACTCTTTTTCGCGTCTTTCGCGATGGCTTGGATTTTGACGAATAAACCTTCGTCGGCATGTTCATTTTTCATGTTTGTGTTGTTTACTAGTTCAACAGGGAATTTAATTATACACTCGTTGATGCGTCCGCCTTCGGTTCACCCTGCACGGCTCGCATCGCATCAGCCAAGGTCGGGTTGTTTCGCTCGATAACTTTGACCAGTTCCGGGTTCTGCTTCACCTCGTAGGCGGTCTTCCGCATCATCCGGTCATTGGCCCGCTTCATAGCGGCACGTTCGGCGTTTTTGGACTGATTGTAATACTCGGCCTCGATCATGGAATCCTGAATATTCAACCAGTAGCCCCGCTCCTGCTGATGACGCAGGCCAGTGTACATGTTCATAGCTGCGGCAGACATAAGCAGCCATAGGAAAACAGTCGTTTGACCCACTGCGGCAGCAAATAGACTTATGAACGCGATAAAGGCGGGCTCAATCCACTTTTCGGTGAACGTGTCTACATCCGAGAGAACCGGCAACGCGAAATCCAGCCGCCGTTTATCGAGTCTCGGACTCAGGGCAAAAATCAGCCGCACGATGTTGTCCAGAAACAGGTTCAGCACGAACATGACAATGATACCAATGGGTCGGAGCCACGACTTGCCCGCCGAAAATGTGTGAACCGGGGTGCCGATAATATTCCGCCACCAGATGCCCAGAAAGTGCAGCATCCCTATGATAACATACCATTTGGTGATGGGCCCAAGCATACTATCCACTGAGGCACCACCGCGCCCGAAAAACATCCACACATAATTGAGCGGATTAAGCAGGCCAACCAGATAACTAATAATTTGGATCAGCAGCAGCAGAACCAACCCGCCGAAAAAATTGGCTTGGGTGAAATACCGCTCCCCAAACCCGCGTCGTAAGAATACTTCCATTGGGACGGTCGCTACGCCCCAGACGTAATTGATCAGGCCCAAGCCTGGAAACATCGAGCCCCAAACGGCTTCGCCGCCGGTGACGTCTCTTGGTTGTTGATTAGGCATTGTTTTTAGTTGTTTACTGTTTGAAAGCTGTAAGTAGATACATGTGGTTTTTCTCCCACTTCCGCCCGTTCTGAAAGACGATGCCAAAAACGGTATTACCGTTTTCTGGCCCGCCTTTTAGCAGGCGAGTAAAGGTTTGTGGGATCACATCGAAGTCAAAGCTTTCCTGCTTTGATTCGCCTAAGCTGATCGATTGTCCCCCAATGGATTGCGATTCACCGCTGCGCGTCTGCCAGCTCCGGCCAATGACCTCGGCGGCATGGGTGTTCGTTTCGGGGTCGGAATTGGCGTGCCAGATCTTCGTTTGAAGATTTCCGATCAGGGAGTTTACGCGGTCGCGGTTTCCCATCTCGGCATAGTAGTTTGGTAAATTCTGGGTCAGATAAACCGTACAGGCGCGTGAACTGCGGGCTGTGGCCTGAAACTGCATATCGTATTCCGTGGCGAAATTCTGGGCTTCATCAACCCATAGAAAAACCGGTCTGGGATTCTCCTGTACATTTCTGCGCTCCGTCGCCTGCTGCCAGATGTATTTGTACACCACCTGAGCCGCCCGCCCTGCATCGCCAAATTCCTTCACAGGAAGGTGCATGACGATCACCGCTCCGTGATGTGTCAATTCGGGATAGGCAATCTGTTCCCGATTCTCTGGAGCCTCCGAAAACAACCGGCGAAACGGACGACGTAAGAAAATGTCAGTCGTCGTCGTGAACATAGATACAATACCCGATCGGGTGCGACTGCTGATATTGGGATACTCATCGAGCCAATATCCGGCAGTGGCTTCTAAATCGTAATCGGCCCACCGGTCGAGTGCCTTACTTTGGCACTCGGTCAGCAGTTGAGCGCATATGCTTTTTCCCCACCATTCGGCACTGTTGCGCTCGTCGGCACTCTGGGGAGCGGATCGCACGATTTCGTGCATGAGCGGCACAGATACGGTGCCTCTGGCAATTAGTGACAGGTCAATAGCATTGCGCATCAACTGTTGCATGGCTCCCGACCAATAGGGGTCTGCCCCACTGTTTCCTTTGCTCCGGCTGACGGCTTCGTAAACCGTCATAAAGAGCCGAACGAGATTTTCCGTATATCCGGCCCCTTCGCCTACACGGTCAACCTCATATTGTAGAAAGGAAAGCAGTAGTCTCCGCTAGCGTCAAAAACCAAAATGCTATCGGTGCGCCCGGTCTCCTTGGCGTAGCCTTGCCAGGTAGAAAGTTCCTCTTTCTTGGCGCAAAGCACCAGGCCACCGAATCCTGCCTGCAAATAGGCTTTCGCTAAGGCTGCGCCACTGCCAGACGTTTTACCGGAGCCGATGCCTCCGAAGATCTGCACCCCTTCGCACGCCTGGCGGGTCGTGAAAGGGTGCGTACCGTTGAAGTGGTACAGGACAGAATCGAGATTAAACTCAAGCATAAACAAAAAATACTTAAACAGTGAATAATCAGCAATATATACCTTTGTTGTGGCTGTGGCATTTGTACAAACGCCACAGCCACAACAAAGGTATTACCCTAGTTTTATTTTCCAAATGATTTCCCATTTTTTTGTTAATTTGTATTATGGAGGAAGAGAGTACAATAAGTCAAAATGAGCTTGATAATCAGGCTTCCTTGGAAAGGAAAAATGAGAATAATAATCAACCTGCTAGTAATAGAGGCTCTATTACTAGCAATTGGTATGCTCATTATAACAGATTCATTGAGGCTAAAAACTTGATTGTGAAATACTGTCATGAAAAACAGTGGCACGAAGCCGATGAACTATACCAAGAAATAGAAACTGTATATTACACTTTCCCTGACATTTATGATTTTGCTGAAGGTATTAGCGTGTCCGCTCGGCGGCTGGTCGAAGCACACATTATCGAAGCGCTCAAAGGTAGAAATCACTTACACCAGGCTGAAAAGATCTATAGCGACATAGAATCAGCACATCAAGGTTTCCCACAAAATGATAAAATCACTAAGGAGTTGTGCATAGCTACTTTCTCTCTCATTAAGTGCTATACCGCCTTTCAATTAGAGCAAGCAGAAAAAGCATATCAGAACATCAAACCGCTCTGTCAGCGATTTATAGATGATACTTCTATTGCCAGTGGTGTGGCGGCAGCAATTTTTGAGCTAGTAATAAAATATTGTAGGGTTGACCAATTCCAGCGAGCCGAGGAGCTTTATAACGACATTACATCACTAACTCAGCATGCCGAGGTGCTTATTTTTGTATCGGATACTTATATGGTCCGTCGAGGGATGCAAGAGGCTGCTACCTGTTTAATAAAAAACCATATTCTAAAAAATCAAAAAAAACAAGCAAGCCATATATACAATGGTTTACCTAAAAACATACAATTTTCGATTGCAAAAGAAGAAGAAGAATTGGATTTCGATCAAGATATCAATTTAGCAAATGAGTCTATACTACCCACTGTTGCTAAGGAGGATCATTTGTTGAATTCGAAAGCTGCCCAGCAGCAGTGTGAACTTATATTTAGCCAATTTGGAATTCGGCCCAATATTTTGGCAACGGATAAAGAGTATTACTCTGATGAAACTCTATTAAAAACTGTACAAGAGAAACAGTATTTCATTAGCGCGGAAAGTCCCGAGCAAACATCTTTATCAACAAGCCTACTAATTCGGGAGTCAAGGATAAGGTACAATCTAATGAACTCAAACAGGGTTCAAAAGTCTTCACAAAATAATCAGAATTTGGCTGATAAAATAGAACATATAAAAGCAGAATATAGTGAAACCCATAAAGGTGAACAACCTTCTCTACATCGCCTAGCTAGTATACTTTCCGAAAGAAAAATAGCTTCGCCAAGCGGTAAATCAGCGTGGCACGCCAAAACTGTTCAGCGAGTTATTGACGCAGCTAAAGACGCTATGCACAAGCTGTAGATTGCTCTCACTGTCTTATTACCTGAAGTAATTTTAAAGCATTTTGAGCGTGTGACTAAAAAATATTAGTATCTTGTTCAAGAGTTGCGCTAGCAACTCCTATACGCGCACTTACAAATTACCCTACAAAAGCATGCATGCTAATCTGCACATCAACGCCATTTCGCGATCCGGGGGCCGCTCGGCAGTCGGGGCTTCGGCTTACCGTTCCGGTTCTGCTGTAACTGCTCGCTCTGTCGTCGCCTGTGCTTCGTATCGCTCTGGAGAAGTTCTAAAAGACGACCGATACGAAAAAACCTACGACTTCACCCGGAAAGAAAATGTACTGCATTCGGAGATCATCACCCCAGACGGTGCGCCCGAATGGATGAAGGATCGGCAACAATTGTGGAACGGGGTAGAAGCGGGTGAAAAAAGAAAGGATGCCCAGCTCGCCAAAGAAATCGTGCTAACCTTGCCCCGGAATCTTAACATGGAGCAACACAAAGAGGTGGTGCGCGACTTCGTAAAAGAGAACCTGACAAGCCGGGGTCTGGTCGCCGATTTTGCCATTCACAGCCCCGAAGCCTCCGATGGTGAACGCAACCCGCATGCCCATATCATGTTCACCCTGCGCCCGGTCGAAGATGGCCAATTTGGCAAAAAACTCACTGGACGGATTGGCGGATTGGACGATAAAAAAGTTCTGGCCGACATGCGGCATTCCTATGAAAGCATCCTCAACCATGCTTCCGAGAAAGCCGATTCAGGAATCCATTTCGATTTGCGAAATCTTCAAACAAAAGGCATCGAGCGGCAACCGCAACCCAAGATCGGGCCGAAGGTCACAAACCTGGAAAAACGAGGCTACGAAACCGAATGGGGAAAAGAGGTGCGCCAGGTCATGCACCAGAATAACGCACGAGCGGCCTATGCTGGCCATAGCCTGACACATAAGGTCTCCTACCATACGAGCCGCGCCGTGGAAGCGGTACGCGATGATATTGCATACAAATATTACGAGGCCGCATATGGAGACAATAATCACAAAGACTTCTATGGAAACGACGAACGCGACCGGGGCATCGAGCGATAAAGACGAGATCCTCAAGAAATACACCCGTCAGGCTTACCCGGCTCTGGTGAAACCTGCCCCGAACTCTGAACCGAATGAGACGGAAGAAAACGAGGATGGGCAATACCGTGCCTTAGTGCAACACATGGAGAAGCGGGGCAATGCCCCCAGGTTTCGCATAATCGACCGTAGAGGGCATATCTACGGGTGCGGGTACGCCTACCTACTTGGATGGTTCTACACACCCCCTGAGACGCTTTCTATTCAAACCACGACGCATGTTTTTACCCTGACGGGCAAAGGGCTGGAAAAAATCGAACAGTCCTTGCTGCGCGAAAAGGTCAAGGAACTGCGGGAATTTCACCCTGGCCAGGATCAGGAACCAGATGCAGGACAGCCAATCATCACAAACCTAACTGTTAACACTCCTTGGAGCGACAAGGCTTAGGACATGTAAAAGATTGGTTCTGGTGGGGGATCGTATTTGCTCATCCTTCGCGGTGGACTTTTTTCGTTGCGAACAATCAAACGAGCATTGAAATATTTTGTTAACTGGTGTCGATCACGACCATTTAAAGCCACATTGTATATTGGCCATTCGCAATTTTGCGTTTTTCGATTATAGCCAAATTCTCCATAATATCGGCCTTCCAAAACACAAATAGCCCTTAGCTGGCCTCTTTTTCCCCAATCTTTTTTGTGTGGGTAAAATTTGTTGTCTGCAGCGACGTAAAAGGAGTGAACACCATCATATAGCTTATAGCGTGCAAAGAATTCTAAATCTCTCTCTCTTGTGGGGAATGCCTCGATTTCTAGCAACGCTTTTGTTACTTCTTCCGCGCTACACTTTATTCCCTTTTTTTCAAAGTAAGGGGGTAAATCCTTTAATCTGGGAAACCCTAAAATAACGCGACGGCTTACAGGATGTCGAATTTCACCCTTGATCAAATATTGGCCATCGTGAACATCATTCACCGTAGTGTATTCAACTCTCAGCGCGTAATCGTTTTTAAACCAGCCTGACGATGCACTGAAAATAGATATATCATCCAAGAAGAATCCGTTAAAATCTAAGTCCTGAAATCTCACAATTAGTTTTTTTATAATTGTTACCGGTAATTTTCGGGAGATTTATCAGAAGTATTTTTCTCCTGCGCCTTGCTCTGCTCTGCGGCTTTGGGCTGCTGCGCCTGAGCTTGGATTTGCCGTATCTTCTCCGCTCCGCGCTCGTTGTTTTCCAAGTGCCGGGCAACCGGTTCGTTGATTTGCGGTTCTGAGCTGCGTGTCTGTTTCGCTTGTGGTGCGTTGCTCTGATATTCAGTCTTTTCCGCTACGCCTTGTTTTTCCAAACCCTGCCCGGTCTGTTCAACACCTTTGCGCGTCTCAGGCGACATTTTTTCGATAGCCGCGCGCGACTCGGGCGGCATATTCTTCAGTATCTCTTCAATCGTTTTCGATGCCATAGCAGAAGGTGTTTACCTTCCGAAAGATACCGAAATTTCTAATCGCGATGATGATCTTTAATCGAAATCGAGCGGACTTAATCCCACTTCATGGCAACGGCGGTTCACGTCGCGGATGGCATCTATGTTGGCCAGCGTCAAAACGTAATTACCTTCGTTTACATCATTCAGCAAATGAGCCGCCTTCATTTTAAGCTGAAAAACGGCATCTCCGTAGGTATCGCAATCGTGCGCTTCGCACTGCGGGAAAGGAAAAGGTATGATCTGCGCAGCCTGATTTGACATAGTTCGATTTTACCACAAACCGGCGGCAATGCATGCGAAGATTTTGTAACAAATGAGACAAACTGCACGCACTTTCCTAGCCGCGGTTGTTGCCGCGGCTGGCCATTCTCGCCCGCAATTCGTCGTTCACATCCTTTGAATTGGCGAACCTTTCGCCTTGGGGCAAAACCTTTGCCCCGAAATCCGCCTTGAATCTTTCTGTCCCCTGCTGGCCCGCCTTGTCGTTATCGAGATATGTCCGCAAATGCTCGTAATTCTGGGCGCGAATGTGTGCCGCTGCTCGATTGTAGGAAGAAAGCGAATGCATGATGATGGCATCGTCGGGGAGCTGCTCGGCGCCGGTTAGTACCAGGTACGACAGGAAGTCGGTCATGCCCTCGAAAATGTGTGCGGTGGTACGCTCGGCCGATGTGCCGGGAATCACGGAAATATCGCGGGCGATCAGCGGTGCCTTAAATTTGTATTTGCTCGATGCCGGGCGCACTTCCCAGCCTCCGGCCTGGTTCTGCATACCAAAACCGAAATATTCCTTGCCGCTGGCGGTGTGTTTGTAGCGTACTTCCTGCAAATATCGCTTGGCGATGTTGGCCGGAATGCGGCGTTCCCCGTTCAGATATGACATAATGACCGGGTTTTTGATCGGAATGGCGCTCAAAAACTCCAACTCCGATTCCAAATAATTTTCGACCGCTTCGCGGTGGGGTTGCTGATGAAAAGAAAAAAGATCGGGGGCCGGTGCTGGTTTCGGTAGGCTTGGTTTACGGCTGCTAGGCGTGCTGAAATGGTGTTGGAGATAGCCCAGGGCATCGCGGACGCTGGTGTAGCCCTCATGGCGCATAACAAAATCAATGACGGTGCCGCCAATGTCGCCGAAATCTTTCCATATCCATTTGCCATTGATAAATGAGGTATGAAACGATTCGTCGGTTTCTTCTCGGAAAGGCGACCGATACCAAAGTTCGTATCCGCCCTTTTTTGTCCGCATTGGCTCATGGCCAAGTTTCGTCATCAAATCCGGCAATGAAAGCTTTTTCGCTTGTTCAATGTTCATATGGTCATTTGTTAGGATCGCCCCTCTTCGCCCTCTTTTCTTTTTTCACCAGCTACTACGAAAAATTTTTGTCGAAGACTCAGTTAATCCCTTTTTATCCACAAAACACAGGCCACTGATATAGGATTATTTTTTTATAGGGTTAGATATAGGTTTGTGAGACAAACCGCTCGAACTTTTTAAGACAAACTGCTCGTGGATAAGTCGGTATTTCAAAGACAAAGTACACGTGGATAAGCCATTATTATAATCTGCTGAGACAAAGTACACGTGGATAAATAATTATCTGATAATCAACTGTTTGCGTAGATAAATGCTGAATGTTGCCATTTTTCTGTCCACATTGTGGATAATCGGCGAAAATCGGCAAACTGAGACAAAGTACACGTATTTCTTTATGTGCGGATTCTTAGATGGTTAGCGGCCGTTATCCTCTAGTCATCCCGTATTTTTGGCTCGGAACTGAGACAAAGTACACGTGCTTCTGAGCCACATTATTTTTTTAAATATCTGACTCTCATTATTTTGGCGTTTTTTGCCCTTTGGGGACATCGGGCTCTATCGTAGGGGCTGAATTAGGCAATGCTCTTGTGCCCATGCCAGGGATCATTGCCTTTGGTTCTATGGGTGGCGGGGATAGCCTCAAATCGAAGCCTCGGTTTGGTACTTCTTCGATTTTCGCGCCGTAATACTGTGACCGCACTTGCAATAAAGTTTTTCGAAACACCTTTTTGAAGTCGTTCATGCGATCATAGCCTTGCCCAAACTGCGATTTGAGATTTTCCCAGGCGATAAACTGCACGTTGTTTGGCTCGATGCGGTGAAGCCGTTGCGCTAGCCATGAATAAATATCCAAGGCCATAGCGTTGTGAGAAAGTGCAGCTAGTGCGCGATTGTCTAGCGGAATTGCGTGCTCTCTGAGACTCTCAAAATAATCACTGCTGAGCTGTACCCGAGATGGCCAAAGAATGCGCTGTTTCTCGTTCTTTGGGAACCACAAATCAAACGTATTGATGATGTGCAGATCGTATTGAATCCCCCGCACTCCATTGCTGAATCCAAGGCTGAGCGTCGCTGTGGACAATCTGCGTAATTGTTCTTTCACCTCTTTGATGGTGCGACCGTCGAGGCTTAGACCTATGCTTTTGATGAAAGCTGACATAGAGCCTTCTACATCAATTTCACGGCTTTGTGTTTTGACAGCCTCTGAATTGATATGTGCGAGGATCAACCGGGCCTTAGTCCCATATGGAAGGCCAATCGGGCCCATTACTCCATCCTGATCGAACGCATTGCCCGCTTGAACGGCTAAGCTAACATTGCCCTGTCTTTGCTGCCAAACCCGTTGATCGTCGCCGGGATTTCGATAGGGCAAAAACGTCTGACACAGTACAGAATGTTGATATATGGCTTCCTTGACAGTCGCTTTATCACTGGCAATTTCATAGGCGGTTTGGACCAGCCGATCACTTACGCGGCTGTTCGGTGTCAATATATTCTGAGGGGGCTTGTCGCTGGACATGGCAGTTCGTTTCGATCTATTTCCGCTTGCTCTTATCCCGCTGCAGCCGTGCCTCGATCGCTTGCACGATATAGGCATTTCTGGATGGCCGCTGCCGTTTGGGAATCCCCGACAACAGTTCGTCAATTTCCCGAATGTGGCTTTCGTATGTCCGTAGCGGGATAGTTTTTATTCTGTCTTCATCCTGGTTTGTTTCAGCCGGTTTTGCCAGCGTAGAGGAACCGCCCTTGTTAATGAGGGCTTCAACAGTGCTTTCATCCACTACTGGCGGGGTTGTGGTTTCAGCTTTGGCCTTGGGTAAACGTGCTATTGCCATGATACTAAGTCTTATATCGTTGGTGATATCATTTTAGATATCATATTTGATATGAGTTTCGATATACAAATATGGTCAGTAAGCCTTGATTTTCAAAGCCGTGAAAATAGCATTGTACAATGCGGCAAATTCCTCAATCGCTTTTGGGTCTTTCGGCCTTATTTCAAATATACTAAGCCCTAGGCTGATGGCGTTTGCGTAAGTTTTCCTCATTCCCAGCAATGTATCCAAATATGTGACGACTTCCGATTCTTTCAGCAATTCGGCCACATCGCGATTATCTCCCCCTTTGGGATCTGCTCGACTAATGAAAGAAAATGCACGGAGCTTTGGGTTGATAATCTGCATGTCAGACACAAGCCCTTCCACCTTTTCCAATGTCCATACATCGAGCGAACGCGGATAAAACGGAACCAAATAGACGTCGGTGATAGATAGTGCTGCGCGCTGGCTCGTGGTATCCCGTCCGCCTGTATCAATGACAACATCATCGAATTTACTGGCCAGCTTCATGACCTCGGAACGGACTTCTTTGTCGGACTGGCGAATGGCTGTGTAGCCGGTTTTGCCATTTGTCGCGCTTTCTCGCTGTAGCGTGAATGCCTGCGCCGAGCCTTGATCGTCGGCATCTACAAAAAGAACATCGCGGCCTTTGGATGAAAGATGAATAGCCAAATTGGTGGCGAGTGTAGTTTTACCGCTGCCGCCTTTGATTCCGCCTGTGGTGAATATCATTTGGGCCTGTTTATGAATGATTTATAGATTGACGATGATATCATGCCCAATACTACAAATAATATCGAAACAGATACAACATTAATATCATGTCGATATATACAGTGGTATCATTTGTGATATCATTTTATATATCATGAAACGCGAACGATCCTACCAAGTTACGCTGAAATTAATAAGCTTATCTATTCTAATTCGACCTTTGGCAACTCCTCCCATTTGGTCGTATATGCTGGGCTGCGCTGGTTAAACTTGGTTTGCCAAGTGCGCTTGCCCGGCGCTCCCTGCACGGCAAATGCTACCGTATTACGGCCATAGCGTTGGTTCAAATTGTCCATTGCATCCGCGACCCGGTTTTGCTTCTCGCGGTCGGTGGTGTTGAACATATCGACCTGGACATGCTCAGCAGGAACGATGCCCGTCACGATCACCCCGGCTTTCTTGTATTCGTAGCCCTCGCGGAAGATTTGTTTCAGGCCGTGAAGGGCGTGTTTGATAAGCTCCGTGCTGCTTCCGGTGGCGGTAGCAATGCTCAGCGTCTGGCTTTTGCTGTATTGCGCCTGGTCGGGCCTGAACTGGTTCGTCTGCACAAAAACCGATAGGACGCTCGCACAGGCATTTTGCTCTCGCAGCTTTTCCCCACACTTGTTGGCAAAGGTGCTGACCGCTTCGCTGATGACTTCCAGACTGGTTTGCTGGGTGCCGAAGGAGCGGGAACTACAAATGTTTTTCGAGATGGTGCGAGGCTCCAGCATCGGCAAACAGGACTGGCCGCGCAATTCCAGCAACAGCCGCGACCCGGTTACGGTCATGTGCTGCCTTACCCAATCGTCCGACAGTTCGGTGAACTGGTGAGCAGTCTCGATGCCCCTGGCGCGTAGCATTTCGGCGTACTGCCGACCAATGCCCCACACGTCGCCCACGTCGAATTGTTGCAATGCAGCAACCCGTGCCACGTCGTCGGTAATGACAAAAACCCCGTCATGTTCAGGGTTCTTTTTGGCTATTTTGTTGGCCACCTTTGCCAGCGTTTTCGTGGGACCGATGCCTATACAGGTCGGTATCTTCGTCCATTGCCTGACCGTTTTTCGTACCTCGCGGGCGAAGGGTTCCAACTCCTGCGTCGGAAAGATCGACAGGTCTAGAAATGCCTCGTCTATCGAATACACTTCCACCACCGGGCACAGGTCGTTGAGCGTGTTCATCACCCGCGCCGAAATATCGCCGTACAAGGTGTAATTCGATGAATAGACTTGGATCGCGTGTTGCTTAATCAGGTCTTTGATAAGGTGGGCGGGCGTTCCCATTTGCACCCCCAAATCTTTTACCTCCTGGCTGCGTGATATGATGCAACCATCATTGTTACTCAGGACGACAATGGGGGCCGTGGATAGGGCAGGGGCAAAGATTCGCTCACACGAGCAATAAAAATTATTGCAATCGCACAGCCCGAACCAAGCCATTAGCTCTACCGGAATTTGCGGCTCAGGCCGCTCACGACACCAAAAACGGTAACGTCGTCCTGCTCGCTTATTTCGATAGATTTGAACAACGGATTGCGCGACGCCAGATAAAAACGTCCTCGATCCTGCATAATGATTTTCGCTTTGTAACTGCCATTTAAACAGCAAATGACTATATCCTTCGGGCGATATTGCAGGCTGGTATCCACGATCAGCAAATCACCCTCCTCGATGCCTGCATCGCGCATGGATTGGCCATAGGCGGAAACGAGAAAGCATTGGTGCCTTCGGATACCGTGCCATTCATTCAGATCGAGTGTGGCTTCGATATAATCATCGGCGGGGCTGGCAAAGCCCGTTGTGCTACTGCCGCATTCTACGTTAAGCGCGAACTTGGGCAGCAGTACCAACTCGAAAGCCGGGCTGTCATACAGGGTAATTTCGTGTGTATCAGGGTAAAAGGGGCGCATATGGTGCCGATGAAAAGAAGAAACATCTATGCACCCAGTCTGTAAGATATTTCCAAAATAGCAACCAAATCCGGACAACATCGATATTGCCAATATAATATAGATGCTTGGGGTTCATCTATATCTCGACTTTTCTTGTCTGGTCTAAATAGGTTAAAGCCCAATAGTCAACATGCATTTCAGCTTGGACCAAACCATCCCTGTTTAACCAAATCATGACCCAACCTATTAAGTCCCTGTACGATGTATAAGGATCGTTCCGATCTTTGCCGGTTGTCCAGATCGGGACTACCTGCGTAGTGTTGTCGCTTAAGGTAGCGACAACCGCATGCTTCAACAGCCTGTCCTTAACGGGTATTGACACGGCAATCATTTTCCAACTGACGATTTCTAGGTACATAGTAGTGACAAACCGGCAACGGTCTGTGATTTATGAAATGGTCCTTTTTTCTTCCGTGCGGTTATACAATCGTTGCACTTGGACAGCTTGATACGTGCCGCCTTTGGGAGTTCTAAAACCACCCTGATTCAGTTGTCGGGCAATCTCCGACCAGCTATGCCCGCCCGCCACCAGCTGCTTTATCATGGCACTGGCCGGGCGGCTGTTACGATTCTCTGCAGCCTGGATTTTGATGGTGGCATGACCCAGCCGGGCAGCCCGTCCCGTCGAAAACTCGACGCTAGGAATGCGCCATTGCCCGGTGCGTTTCATTTTTTGAATTAGCGCGCCTTTGGTTCGGATGCCGATAAGTTCGCGTTCCCGGTCGGCAATGGCCATGAAAAGGGTAAGCGTGAATTTATCCAGGTTAGGAATGTCGCAGCTCTCCAAACGGCCTTTCAATTCCCGGTAGATGGCAAGTGCCTGCTCGGTGTTCCGGCTCAGGCGGTCGATCTTGGCCACTACCAGCGTGGCGTTCTGCTGCTGGCATAAGGCTAGTGCCTTCATCAGCTCCGGGCGGTTCAGTACATCCTTGCCGCTTTGCACGTCTGTAAATTCGGCGATGATCGGCCTGCCCTGGTAGTAGTGTTCCACATAGGCGCGCTGGGCATCGAGGCCAAGCCCACTATTGCCCTGGCGTTTGGTGCTGACGCGGTAGTAGATGACGTATTGAGCGGTGGGGGTTAACGGCTGGTTCATGGGCTGAACATAACCGAAAAGAGTGTATTTTACAAACGTACTACGCTGGTAGTACGTTTGTAAAAGGGCCGATGGTTCGCTATATTTATTCCATAAGCGAGCGTACCAAGGGGTACCTAACACATTCTGGGCGAAAAAGGCGGTTTTGTGTTATTTACTCCATCTTTGGGAGTTCCATCTTCTCGAATGAAGATAGGTTTGATCCGGTTTAGATGTACCACTTTTTTTAGCAATTTTAGGCTTCGTCCTGTTTCGCGCTTCGAACGCGTTTGCATTATTCTTAGATAGCCCCAAAACATCTGCTTGGATAAAAGTGTTATATTAGTACAAAAGTGCTAAAAGGGTGATCTAGACCCTTCATGAGAAAACTAGCTGATAATCAAGTAGTTCGCGAAAATCGCGTATTTTGAGAAAAAAAAACATTTAATTATTTTTTATTTAATTTTTTAAAGAATACATTTGTTACATAAGTAAACAAAAAA
>NZ_BAAGSJ010000003.1:0-4146 GCF_054782495.1 Spirosoma aerophilum
GATGTGTTGATGGGCAGTTTCTAACTTCTCTTTAATCGCTCCCTCTTGAGACGAAGGAAAGTCCATGTGCTTATTTCATAAATTGGGCCTTCAATTGGGCACTTGGTTTTAATAAATGTCAAGTGACCCGCCACCGCGGTACCATCTGTAGCATACGGCTATCCAATCGGAGATAGAGAGTTACTGATAATCGTTTCCTTCTATTACCGCTTGAATATGTCAACCTGAAGTCAGTGATCTAGGTAAGCTTTTGCCTGATCCCCCAAAATGTGCCATTCCAGTACGACCAGCGATTACCAGCGTTTTTAAAGCGTAAAGCCTAAGCTCGTTTGCGCTTCCTTCATT
Source organism: Spirosoma aerophilum (assembly GCF_054782495.1). NCBI lineage: Bacteria > Pseudomonadati > Bacteroidota > Cytophagia > Cytophagales > Cytophagaceae > Spirosoma > Spirosoma aerophilum. Next base: position 346 of record NZ_BAAGSJ010000003.1, read on the forward strand.
TTAATTACGGGTGAGTCGACGGCCATTTTCGCCAACGCTGTATAAATTAATTTGATTGTTTGTTCGACCCGCTGCCAGTCAGCCTGATTACGCAAATCAAGGCCAACAAACGGTCGGTCAAGCTGGGCCAGAATGGTCAGGTAGGACAAACCTCCCAGAACTACCGCTGAAATGGCCTCTTTATCCCCCCCCTCGACAAACGAGAGTTGATCCACCAATTTGATTAATTCCCGATCAAGACTCCTATTGGATGCATCCGCCAGGGGGTCATTTTCCTTGATGGAAGCTTTAAGTAAAGCGCGGGCCGCCGGTTTGGCCCGCATGTTCTCGAAAATCTGTAATACGCTAGCTGACCAGACGCCGGCTAAATCCTTTTTCTGCACAGGTCGTATCTGTTCAATCTGCTGGGGTTCATACTGAGGAATTACCCGCCCGAGTTGAATATAGTAAGCCAGAAGACCCTCCATATTGCCAAAATAGCGGTAAAGGAGTACCTTGCTGACCAAGGCTCGCTCGGCCAGTCGGGTTAGGGTGAGTCCTTCTACACCTTGATCGCTCACTAACTGCTCAAAGGCAATAAGAATTCGTTCCGTGGTCTGGGCGCGGTTTCGTTTATTAGTTTCCAAAAGAAGGTGTATCGCTTTAGTGAATGAAGGAATGATCAACTACTTAAAAGGGATAAACGAAATGTCTATTATATGGTTGTCAGTCGAATGAAATTTAATCAGATTAGACCTGATCCAGGGGGATGCTTCGTACGATGATTAAGTGTATTCGTACTAAATATAGATTAGCTGATTAGCTATAGGCTTTGCTGTGTTTGGTCTAGTCACACGGCTTTACTTTAACAAACAGAAAGCCAGGAGCTGGCCCCTGGCTTTCTGTTTGTTAAAGTAACAATGCAAATTCTACCCGTCGTCTTAACTGAGGGGAACAGGGGTGTTCTAGTTCTTCCGTCAACTCACAGCGGGGGTAGAGATGGGATTGTCCAAAACGGTTTTCCACTGTTTCTCGAGTTGCTGAAAGGGAACCGAAAAGCTTCCCCCATCTAAGACATCCAGAGGCACCCAAAACCGTTGATCATTCTCGATGAACTCCGCGTGTAAGATGTGACGGCCTTTAGCAGTCAGGTTACTGAGCACATCTAAAGCGACGGTAAAAGACTCAAACCACCATGAGTAATTTTTCTTATGACCGTGAACTAGTAATTCTGTAAAATTAACTACCATAAACAATTTGTTTAAAGTTAAGTACAAGTTTACGTTTGCAAAATATGGCGCTAATTTAGTTATTTACTTGGCAGTTTGTCATATGAAGTTTCAGGATAAAGCAATTGTATTTTAACATATCTAGGTATTTATTTGACATTAATACTAAGTAGTTTAACGTATATATTTTATGGGTACAAATAGTTAAGTATATAAATGTTTAACATTTGTTATACGTTATTCTAAATTTTATAAACTAAAAAATAACAGGATTAATCTGTAGTATGTGTATAAAAAGTACGATGTAGCGGTCGAAGACTCATTTAAACCTCCTAGTATTGGTATCATTGACTACCTGCCATCGGGTTCCATATTTCGAGCCAAGGTTACTACCAAACATTTTGTCACATTTTTCTTCTCTATAGTATAAAGCAGCTTTCGCTTACCAGCTGGCAACTATGGCGAACGCCGGTTGGACCTCAACGAACTGTGCATTGCCCATTCCGAAGCGACTTTTTTTGGCGTGTCACGGGCGACACCACAAGTCGGGCCGCGTCACGATGGCCGACGATATTTAAGAAATGCCTTGGCCGAGCCGCAAAGATCGGACCGCCAAAGCAGCCGTCAAAAGGCGGAGTGACTGGATGACGGAGCATAGACGAACATAAATGAAGCGCAAGCCGAGCCGTATACTACGAACTAGAGTGGACAGGAGTTAAATCATTGGCTCACAATTCGCTCCAAGGCGAAACTCAAAGACGTTCGTTTATCTGCTTCTATAAGTAGGGCGTCTAATCAGGCTCATTGTTTAAGAACGGGCAAGTGGCCAGCAGCGGCTGGCCGTCGCGTCGCCACTGGGATACCTGCCGCAGCACACAACGGGCAATTATTTACTACATATTAACAAAAATTGATTTCTAATTAGTAAAATATAAAATAACAGCATAACTTTAAATAGTAAGTATATAGATTGAATGCTCAACAACCTCAACGTAAATACTACTTGTGAATCAGGATAAACACGCTTCGACGAAGGCGGATGTTCCTACCGGGGACTTTTTAAACAGCCTTAGCAATTTGACGCTGATTAACAGCTTACTGGCTCAGTATAAACGGGCCGCCTACGAGAGTATTCGTTTGCTGCCTTGTCAAACCCCGTAAGCTTAACCTTTCCTATAGGCAAATGCATTAAGCCATTGCGTTTATCGATGGCCTCAAACGCCATTTTAGTTAACTTAATGGGAAAAAACCAGACTAACCCTGTTAGTCTGGTTTCCATTTTTATCCACACCATCAAAGGCTCATCTCGGCCTCTGACTCTATAAGGAATAAACCTTTTGTTGATAGTAAAGTTCTATTGATTAACTAGATTTATCTTATTGATATCATTGGGTGAAGTGATTCGCCCGCAATTGAGGGCCGGTCTGCCGTTGGGATTAAACAGATAATAAAAAAATTATAGTCTTATAATTTGCTCCCAAATGAGGCAGCCTCTTGTCGATGTACTTTGAGAGTTCACATTTTGTGAACTTTTTCCGTATATTTACAGTGGCTTATGAAGGCTCATCTAATCAGGAAGGAGACGATTGAGGCTTACGCTGAAAAGAACGCTCGCAGTAAAACTTCGTTCAAGGTTTGGCTCACCGCAGTCAAGTTTGCCGACTGGCAGATGCCCGAGGCTATTAAAGATACGTTTGGGGCCGCTGATTTGCTGGGTAATGGCACCAACCGTGTTGTGTTTGATATTGGCGGTAACAACTATAGGATGATCTGCAAATATGCCTTTGGCAAGAGCCAGGTTCATCTCTTTATTTGCTGGATAGGAACCCACGCCCAGTATGATAAGCTCTGTAAGCACAACGAACAGTATACCGTAAATAGCTACTAAAATGGAAGCACTCCAATACAAGATAATCAAATCTGAGAGACAGTATAGTGACTACTGTGCTACTTTGGAAAGGCTAGTGAATAGCGAGGATCAAGGCGAGAATACGCAAGATGAAATCGAGTTGCTCACTTATCTGATTGAAAAGTGGGATGCCGAACATAACTCATTTGAAGATACCGATCCCATTGAGTTGCTCACAGCATTAATGAGTGAGAAGTCGCTCAAAGCGAAAGATCTGACCCAGATTCTGGGCGTAAGTAAAAGTCTTGTGTCGGATATTTTGCATTATAAGAAAGGGTTGTCCAAGGAGATCATCAGGACTCTTTCAAGCTACTTTAGTGTTTCTCAGGAAGCGTTCAACCGGCCCTATAAATTGAAGGTGCCCGAAAACACCCACTTGAAAAATGCCAGTGTTATGAACACTCGCAAAGATCTGCAACTAGCTTAGAATCAATTTTAGAGTTGAACTCTTGAGTGACATCTGTGGAGCTTTGCTGGAGATAGTCTGATCTTCTCATTAGGTAAAATCCAGCCGTCTGAGAATATCAGAATATGGGCGAATAGTGGATAACAAGAGACAAAGCCGAAAACTGTTGAAGTTGGGGCTACGTTAAAAACCATTCCTTTTGGCGAAGATGTCACTAGACTTAAGCCGATAAGACGGTTTTCACGCTAGCAACGCCTTCGCTGCCTTAAATCCCTTGA
>NZ_BAAGSJ010000003.1:4180-4785 GCF_054782495.1 Spirosoma aerophilum
AGTCCATAAACGTCTCCGACAGCTCATCGGGGCTGTCAAAAGGGGAAGGGTATTCATTGCCCTTAAGCAGGTTAGTTGATAGTTGGGCTTGGGCTAGTCGGCGATTCAGCATCAGAGCATATCTTTGTAGTTGATCATAGAGCTCCTCGAGCTCCTCTTCAAGCTTAGTCTTTTCAGCCTTATCCATCATACAATCCATTAAGGTGGCCTTATCTACTTCATCAGAAACGGTTATGAATCAAGTTATGGCTGGCTTCGTAGATGTGCGCCTCATCCATACATTCATTTATGGATACCCAGAAATGAGAAATATGTTCTAGATGTAGTTTGTAAAATGTAAAACAATATTTTATATAACCACTAACAGGCCTACTTAAGTAAGCCAACCACATGGGGCCTCTTCAACCCGCTTTTGGCCCGTTCAGGGCAAACTTTCATCGATGGTCAACACTCGACTTGCTTGCGCAAGAAATGATCGGCTAATTTGTCAACTTGACAGGCCGATTACTAGGGTATAGGCTACTCCTAGTGGTGGCCCTCCTTACCTATGACCCCTCAATCCCAAGCGCTCTGCCAGACCCACAAGCTCGTGGAGAGTTTAGCCC
>NZ_BAAGSJ010000004.1:0-771518 GCF_054782495.1 Spirosoma aerophilum
TCATCAACCTCTGTGCGCTTTGTGCCGCAACGGCGGACCGTCTCTGTGGTTAAAAAAATGATCTGCTAGCAATACGTATAAACTAAATTTGGATCGAGCTGACCCATTATTTGCGTTAATGTAAAGATTAGCGGTCCAGTAGCTCAAACACCTGCTTCGACGTTATTTCGTCACGCCCCTCCTCTCGCCAGCGTTAGCGCGACTTGCCCGGCATGGTACGATGTATGAAAGAGCACGTGGGAGAAAAGCCGCACGCGGGATACGGGACCAAAGAATGGCGTATCAATCAACTCAGACCAGGCCGCATCAGGGGTTTCTTCAACATACTTTTTGAAGCGCGCATAGCCTTGTTCGAGCAACTGGCGGCTTGCTTCAGTATCCTGTCCTTGTCCCTGATCGAGTTGACCCATGGTCGTATTTTGCACCGTCATGGGCAAGCCAAAAAAGTAGCCGAACAGATTGATAGTTTCGCCAACATGACGATAGATGAACCCCGCCGAAGCGGTTTGCTCATTCAGCCGTAAACCGGCATTTTCGGGTGTAACCTTATCAAACACAGCCCAAACTGTCATCTGGTTTTGGGCTATCATATCGAGGAAAATTTCTTTTTGCATTCGTTTTACTGCTTTTTCGGCTACGTATCTGTCAACGACCAGCTGGTGGTCTTACCTGGTATGTTCTGATTGTGTTACCCTTTCTTCGCGACATACCAACCCATAAACGGCTTCACCGTCCCACACGTTGGCCCTCCATCCTTGCCTGTTCCCGGAACCTTCGTTTCCAGAACCATCGCCGAATCGCCCGTAGTCTGGTCAACCATTTCGGCCGTAATTCCTTTCAGCGGAACCTTTAACCGTCGGCTCCAGACAGAGTCGAACTGCCTGGCGCTCTTCCCGATGTTAATATAAATAAACCGATTAGCCGGTGGCCCCTGAACGACAGCCCCGGCAAAATCAGGCTGATTATCGGCACCAGTTTTTGCGGTAACGGTACACTCGAATGATAAATCCTGAAGGGTAGAGCGTTGTTTTTGCAGGGTATTGTACTGATGTCCACTTCCGCTTTGAATGCTAAAATCAACACCCGGCGGTGGGCTCTCTAAGCGGATATGCAGCTTTACTTCTTGCTTCATGTTCATTTTACACCATAAACCTCCGATCATCTCGGTCGGCATACAAACGACTAGTCGTTTACGCGTTTGTACTTCTCGATGATGATGTGGTCGATACCCAGCTTTTCTACTTTTTCGACGCCTTTCTGCACCAGCGTGTCACCAACAAATTTCACCACGAACTGAAATTTATTATTCTCCCACGCCTTGTCGGTGAAGTACTCCAGGTTCTCAGTATATACACTATCAGCCAGCGTATATTTTCCACCACCCCCACTGAATCGCGTTGCCGATGAGTCGTCTTTCGAGACTGCATGGTTCAGGAAAGCGAAGTGTGTGGCGTTGATGATCTTGATCATCTTATGCGTCGGGTCGAAGGTGGAGACCGTCGAATCTTTTTCCGTACTCGTCGCTGATACCAATTCCCAGGTGCCTACAAGGGGTGACTCGGTGGTTTTTTGATTACAGCTGAAGAGAGCTGAACTGAATGGTAGTAAGAGAAGGAGGGTCTTGTAGTTCATGTAGTTTGGTAAAAATGGATGGGGTGTTTTCTATAGGCCATACCGTGACAGCGACTTTCCGCACCTGATCATGGAAAGCACGAACGTCGAACCAGTTACCCAACGCTTTCTCCGCTTTGCGTAGTAAACCAGGAAGATCACGCAGACCTTCCTGGTTTGATCACGCTACTTCTCCCCCGGGCGGTACGTCTTCTCAACGTGCTTCTGGATGTCTTCGGGATAGAACAATACGTCTTTAAACTGGCCCTCGCAGTAAAGCGGAGCCTGATCGGTGAAGTGCTTGGTGCCGGGCTGGCTGCTTTGGCCACCCGTTACGACAGAACGGGCTTTTACTTTTTCACCAAATTCCACCACAGCAACGAAGCTGTTGCCCACACTACCGTAACGCTTTTTGGTGCCGGGGTAGGTCTTGGCCGCAAAAGCCGCCAGCGATCCCCAGGCCGAAGACGTAAAGCCAACGGGAATGCTGGGCTTCAAATCGTCATACGTTTCCTGAACCTTGCCGGTGAGTCGCTGATACCGATTGATGTCGCCCCAGGGTGTTTTCCAGGTACCAAAGTCGCGGGTGAGGTCGGCCAGAACATCGGCCAAGGCTTTTACTTTCTCCTGTGGTGAGGTGCTGCTGATGGTGTAGGCCGTGAGCGTCAGGTTATCGAACCGCTGATCGCCAGCCGCACGACTCCGGGCCAGCCGTTGGATTTTCTCCCCCCAGAAAATAGCCAGCGTCTGCCCAACCGACGCTTTGCCATACGACTTATCCCAGGCTTTTAACACCCCAATGGCTTCGGCCAAGTCTTTCGACTGGTTCGCAGCATCGCCCGAAACAGTTTGGTAAGCGGCCAGCAAGGGAGGTAGCAGTTCGTCGAAGGCCGCCAGGTGCGGGTCGTTGGCAGCCGCAATAAGGGTGTCGAGGGTGAACAGTTTTTTCTGACTCAGGACACGGGCAGCATTGATGCCCCGGTAGTTCTGGGCATCGGGCGCCATGTAGGTGGGATATTTGCTCTTGTCAGGGCTGCTGCTACCCGAAACCGTAAAGGGCGTAGCGTTGCAATTCTGAATCCAGCCGCTGGCCGGGTTTCGGACCTGCACGATTTCATCGACCGCATGTAAGCCCTTCCAATCGGTTTCGGGGTTACTGCCATCAACGGGCTCCTCCCAATCGAACTTGGGGTCACGTTTGGGCATGAAGTTACCGTGCCAGTAAGCGATCGTCCCATTTTTATCAGCGAAGATGGTGTTATTGGAGGCATTACCATTAAGCTTCATCACCTCTTTGAAACTGTCATAACCAGTCGCCTTCGTCCGCAAATACGACTGCGACAGCGCATTGAGGGGCGTGTTCATCATATCGATAGCGATCCATTTGCCGTCTTGCTCCCCTGCAATGGGCCCATGCTGAGTAAAATACATGGTAAAGTCTTTATACTGCATCCCACTGGCCGTTTTGTAAGGAATCCGCACGTTTTGGGTGCGAACTGGCTTTAAGTCCTTACCATGCTTGTAATATAAGGTGTTGCCTTTCTTCTGAATGGTTTCCAGATACTCATCCATAGAGTCGGCATAGCTGGTCGTGTGCATCCAGCCGCAGTTTTCGTTGAACCCCTGATAGATGAAGAACTGCCCCCAGGTCACGGCTCCATAGGCGTTCAGTTTTTCCTGGCTAACCATGTGTACCTCCGAGCGGAAGTAGAAAGACGTATGCGGATTGATTAGCAACAGAGCGTTTTTAGTGGCACTTTTAGCGGGTGCAATGGCAAAGCCGTTCGAGCCAATGGATTCGCGTTCGTAGTGATCGGAATAATCATTGTATGACGTTGACTTACGCTGCTCGTAGAACGCTTTCAACCGTTCGGTCGATACCACGCTGATATTCCCGCCAATGCTGCCTTCGCTGAACATGAGCGGCATCCAGGGCTGGAAACGGGTCAGGAGCCGGGGTTTTACTTCCGGGTGTGTATAGAGGTAGTAGTTGGTGCCATCGGCAAAAGCGTCCAGCAGACTTTTCATCCAAAGTGGGCTCTTCTTATAAATGGCGATGGCCTGCGTCGTATCCAGAAACAGACGCGCCCGTAGGTCGTGGTAGATTGCGGACTCGCCTTCTACTTCGGCCAGTCGGCCGGTGGAGGTGATGTAGTTTTCCTCCACCCGTCCGAAGTCATCTTCGCATTGGGTAAACAATAGACCGAACACCACATCGGCATCGGTCTTCCCGTAGATGTGCGGCACGCCCCAGGTATCGCGGGTGATGGTCACCTGTTTGGCCTTCTGCTGCCAGCGGGCAATGTCGGCTTTGGTGAAGGATTGCGCCTGTAAGGAATATCCACTCAGGCAGATAAACAGACTAGCCAGGAAGCTAATGGACAATAACGGTGGTCGATTCATGAATGATTAAGTTGAATAGTTGTTTCGTCTGGGCCAAGCTCTGGCTTAGCCATTAGAATAGTAGCTGCACAGGCCAGGCTTGAGCTTGGCCCAGACATTACTGCCCGATGGCCCCAAACCGTTTGGGTGGCATGCGGTGGTGGGTTGCCTGTTCGTAGGCGTAGGCGAGCCGGATCAGGGTTGGTTCGTCGAAGATACGACCCAGGAACTGGACACCAGCCGGTAAATCACCGGTGGTGTAGCCCATGGGAATTGTAAACGCAGGCTGACCGGTCGCCGGGGCTACCACCTGGCTGTTGTCGCCTTTATAGCCTTTCGCATCACCAACCAGAGCGGGTGGATAATTCCAGGTTGGATACACCAGCGCATCGACCTTCAGGCGGTTCATTTCAGCTTCAACACCATTCCGATAGGCAATGCGTAAGGGATCGGTAAACGGGTCGCCACAAGGAATTTCGGGATGACGCGCCCGACCCGAATGGGTTTGCTGATAGGTCAGTCGGTCGCGCACGAGGTCCGAATAGCCGCCTATACGGATAATATCTTCCAGCGTTTTCAGGGTATCGCGTTTCACGAAGGTTTGCAGATAATGTTCGATGTCGGTTCTGAACTCGGCACACGATTGGTTCGCCCGCAGCGAATCGAACTCCGGAATCGTCACGTCGATGATTTCCGCACCCGCCCGAGCCATGTCGGCCAACGCTTTGTCAAAGAGTTGTTTGATTTCCGGGTGAACGTTCTTGTCGCTCAACTGACGCATGACGCCGATCCGGGCTCCCTTCAGGCCATCTTTTCGCAAAAACTGGGCGTAGCTCTTCGGCACCTTTCCCCGACTGTTTTTCGTGATTGGATCGTTGGGGTCGTACCCGGCCGTAGCGTCCAGCAGCCGGACCGCATCCTCCACCGTCCGGCACATAGGCCCGCCGACATCATTGCGACTGTAGAGCGGAATTATACCATACCGGCTCACCAGCCCCAGCGACGTCCGCAACCCCACCAGCGCATTGTGCGACGATGGCCCGCGAATGGAATTACCCGTATCGGAACCCAGCCCAACCGCGCCGAGGTTAGCGGCCACGGCTGCCGCCGTTCCCCCACTCGATCCGGCAGGCACATAAGCCAGATTATACGGATTCAGCGTTTCGCCCAAAATAGAACTCTGTGAATGCATGGGCGTAAAGGCCCACTCGGCCATATTTGATTTGGCCAGCACGATGGCACCCGCTTCACGAAGTTTTTTTACCTGATACGAATCTTCGGCAGGTGCAAAGCCTTTCAGGGCAATGGAGCCGCCCGTTGTTTGCAGCCCTTTCGTATTATAGTTGTCTTTAACAATAACCGGAATACCGTGCAGGGGCCGCATCTTGCCGGTCTTCTTGAACTCAGCATCCAGAGCACGCGCCGTGGCTATGGCTTCCGGGTTAATCATAACAATGGCATTCAGTTTGGTGGGCTTGTCATACGTTTTGATGCGCTCCAGATAGGCATTGACCAATTGCTCACTCGTCAGCGAACCGGCCCGGTAAGCCCGGTGAATATCGCTGATAGTCGTTTCGAGCAAGTCGAAGGATTTGATTGATTTTTGCTGGGCCTGAGCGGATGAAAACAGGGCTGGAATAAGCAGAATGAGATAGGAGCAGATTTTTAAAAACTGAATCAGCCGGATAGGTTGTTGCATACAGGTTGTTGACGGGTGTAATCGTAGGGTAAAAATAAACTTTCTCACGGGTATTAAGCCTATAAAGGAATATTTGATCTGTTTTTGTTTTGTGTGGCCACGCAGATACAGAATTTAATGGATGATTGCATTTAGTAGCTCGGCCTGTAGGCTGGAGTGGTACTCCGGGCAACCGAAGGATACGAAGGTTCGTCAAAAAATAGCCTTCGGCTGTCTGGAGTACCACTACAGGCTACAGGCTGGCAGACACGAAAACCGATCTGAATTATGTTTATGTTACTCCTTTTTAATCAGCGGTTTATTGTGTATATTTACCTCCCCGATTTTTTATAAACAACCATACTAATGAGCCGGATTTTGGTGTAAAAACCAACATCTGGCAACTCAATCCGAATGAAGAAAGGACGCTCAAATCCGAATCAGCTCCAGATTGATTTTCTGGCGGCTTTTCGCCAAATGCTCATCAGTCTTGGCAACGCCGAAAACCTTCCCGTCAACGAAAGTCTGTTCATGCGGATGACAGACCAGTGGGAGAATACGCGCGCCATGCCCGGTGATTTACTTTTTACAAAAAGCCCCATTGAAGCCATCGTTTTCCGGCTTCAGAAGATAGATGCCGATACCGAAGCCAACCAACTGCGTTTCCCGAACGAGCTGATCGCCGGGGAGATTCGCGGGGAGAAAGGGCTGACCGGTTTCTCGGCCAAGTTTCGGGAGCAGGGCTGGATTATTTTACCGGCAGAACTGTCGGCTATGTACAAAAATCTGTTTCTGAATATCCTGGCCGCTTCCATTGGGCTCGAACACCTTTATCCGGTTCGTAAGGATTTGTTGGTTGAAGCAGAACGTGTGGCTTTGGCGGCTATGCTGCCCGAAAGTGAAGTGCGTAAGTTTTTTGGTCTGCGGTTATCCCGTTTCCCCGACAGCTTCCGGAGCGAAGTATCCAACTATTTTAACCTGCCCTTCGATTATGTGCTCAAACGGGCGAATCATCTGGGTATGGTATCGGAGCAGGTGATTGAAGAGGCTCGTGCCGCTACACAACCACTGCGTTCCACGGTCTTACGCCGTCCGCAGAGCAGCCGTGCAGCTTAGAACAGCCATTCATCTAATTTTTTTAGTCGGTTTGATACGCTAGATATCGAGCCGACTTTTTTATTATACTAATATTTCCGGTATAACTATTAGGCTATTCATGGACTTGTGAAAGTAATAATAGCCTTGCTCATCAATGAATTACTATTACTCCTATTCTCTATAGACTTGTACTAATCAAATAAAGACATCCTTTTAAGTTATTTGTCCGCTCCTACTTATTGACTGTTTTCAAGATTGAATAGTCTCCCCTCAAGATAATTACAGGAATCCTGAGAATTTCTGCCAGCCCATTTGGAAGTAAGATAAACTACTTGCTGTTTTGCATAATCTATAATATCAATAGACTATAAGTACTAATAGTCTATCTACAACCGGGAGAATAGGGACTATGCCAGAATAGTCTGTTTTTCACCTTAAAAAAAGTTAGTAGCAGTTCACGAATTATCAGACTATACGCTTCAGTGCCAAGCAGACCAGCGTGTATTTGAGATCAACTCAACCAAAATTAGTAGCCATCAGAAGTAAGAATGAAACGAATTTTAACATCCACTTTTCTGATCAGTGCCATTTTAGGGCCTCTCCTTCTATTTGCTCAAAATGCCCCTGTCATCAATGCAACGGTAACGGGCAAAGTCATTGACGCTCGCACCGAAAAAAGCCTGATCGGCGCAACTGTTGTTATAAAAGGAACAACAAACGGAGGAGCCACGAATCAAAATGGCCAATTTACCCTGCTCACCGGCCAGAAGCTCCCTTTTGTCGTAACGGTATCTTATTTAGGGTATCAAACTCAGGATGTTGTCCTGAGCAGCGATAACGTAGAAATTAAACTCGAAGAAGGGACGAATCAGCTAGCAGATGTCGTTATCAGCTCCCGGCGTCGGCAGGAGTCAGCCCAGGATGTCCCCATTCCGATTTCGGTTGTCAGTGGCGTTCGAGCCGAAGATGCCGGTGCATTCAATGTGAACCGGTTAAAAGAACTGGTTCCGAGCGTACAGCTCTATTCATCCAACGCCCGTAATACGACCCTTAATATTCGTGGGTTGGGATCGAGCTTCGGGCTTACCAACGATGGTATCGACCCCGGCGTTGGCTTCTATGTAGATGGGGTATATTATGCCCGACCGGCCGCGACCTCGCTCGATTTTATCGACATCGAACAGGTTGAAGTGCTTCGTGGCCCACAGGGTACGCTCTTTGGTAAGAACACTACTGCTGGTGCCTTTAACATCACGACCCGTGCTCCTAGCTTTCAGCCCGGTGCCAGCTTTGAAGTGAGCTACGGTAACCTGAACTACATACAGGCGAAAGCATCTCTGACTGGACCCATCAGCAAAAAACTGGCCGTCAGAGCCTCCTTTTCTGGTACTCAACGCGATGGAACCATCTACAACCTGACAACGCTGAAGCCCACCAACACACTGAATAACCTGGGTTATAGAGCTCAGTTGCTGTACACGCCATCTGACAAGGTTAAGATTACCTTCGCAGGCGACAACTCTCGTCAGCGCCCTGATGGCTACGCTACAGTAGTTGCTGGCGTTGTTCCGACAAAACGGGCAGCTTACCGCCAGTTCAATAACATTATTGCCGACCTGGGCTATAAATTGCCCAGCACCAACCCATTCGATCGGGTTACCGATACCGACACGCCCTGGCGGTCCAACAACGACTTCGGCGGTCTTTCCGTTAACGTCGATGCGAAAATTGGTAGCGGTACGCTGACCTCAACAACGGCATGGCGTTACTGGATATGGGACCCCTCGAACGATCGGGACTTTACCGGACTTCCGGTCCTGACCAAATCACAGGGTAATTCCCGGCATGCCCAATGGACGCAGGAAATTCGATACGCGGGTCAGTTTTCATCAAAACTCAGCGGTGTTTTGGGCGTTTTCTTCATCGATCAGGATTTGAAATCAGACCCTGTCCAAACAGAAGAGTCAGGCTCGGCACAGTGGCGATTTTCGCAAAGCTCGACCAGTGCTTTGTGGAAAACACCCGGTCTATTTGATGGTTTCGGCACCAAAACAACCTCGCGGCTCAAGACCATCGGCGCGGCCGTATTTGGTCAGATCGACTGGGCGATTACCGACAAATGGCACTTACTGCCGGGCTTGCGATTCAATTACGACAAGAAAGACGTTGACTATAAACGGGAAACCTATGGCGGCCTGCAAACGACCGACCCTGCCCTGCTTGCTCTAAAAAACGCTGTTTATACGAATCAGGCATTCGCATTTGGCGTAGAGGACAATAATTTCTCGGGGCAGGTAACGCTTGCCTACCGGGCAAGTAAACGGTTTAATGCATATGCCACTTATGCTAATAGCTATAAGCCGGTTGGGGTAAACCTCGGCGGACTACCAACCGCCAATGGTGCCGTTTTGATTGATTTGGCTAGAGTAAAGCCGGAGTATGTGACTCATTACGAATTGGGTGTAAAAACCAAACCGACGCCAAGTTCAACCTTTAACGTCACTGTTTATAACACAGATATCAGAGATTACCAGACACAGGTGCAAACCGCGGAGGTGGGTGTAAACCGAGGGTACCTGGCCAATGCGGAGAAAGTGCGGGTACAAGGCGTTGAAGTTGACGGGAACCTCCGGGTCAACAACCGTTTCTCCATTAATGGAGCCGTTTCTTATACTGATGGCAAATATGTGTCGTTCAAAAACGCTCCCGTTCCGCTGGAGGAGACCGGTGGAGAGTCAGCATTCAAAGACATTTCTGGTGGTGTTCTTCCCGGCATTTCCAAGTGGTCGGGCTCGCTGGGTGGCGAGGTTTCGGGTAATGGAAAGTTATTGAATCAGGATGGTCGGTTCTTTCTGGCGGTCGATGGTTATTACCGTTCTTCGTTCTCATCGAGCGCATCACCCTCGGCTTATCTGAACATCGACGGGTATGCTTTGATGAATGCACGCGTTGGCTTCCGTGCTTCCAATGGCGTGTCGATCTTGCTGTGGTCCCGCAATCTGACGAACACAAACTACTTCGAGCAACTCTTGCCAGCGGCTGGCAATGCCGGCCAGTATGCGGCCGTTCTGGGTGATCCCCGAACGTACGGTACAACCTTACGGTATACGTTCTAACTAAATGTAAGGCTTCCCGAAGAATAAAACCATTCGGATTAGGCCAATTGTCTGACAACGGTACCAGATTATAAGTTATTCAAATTGTAAAAGCGGTTTACGTTAATTTTATTTAACGTAAACCGCTTTTTTCTAATTTGCCCCATTTGTTTTCAATTACCACTACTCGATCACTAATGAAACACGTCTTTCTTCTCTTGTTACTATCATTATCAGGGGTACTAACGGTCCGGGCTCAGATGAATATTGCGGGCATTGTTACCGACGAGCAAAAACAGCCCCTGGCAGGCGTAACAATCATTATCCGGGGCACGAATACGGGGACGATTACGCAGGCTGACGGGCGATTTTTACTTCCTACCAATGAATCATTACCACTAACCCTTACGGTATCCTTCATCGGATACAAACGACAGGATGTGTCGGTTCGGGGAAATAACTTCCGCAGCCTGGTCATTACGCTGAGCGAAGAAGCGATTCAGGCCAATGAAGTGGTTGTATCGGCGAGTCGGGTACCGGAAGATATTCAGAAAGCGGCCGTAACAGTCGAGAAACTGGGAGCCCGTCAATTTCAGCAATCGCCAGCCACCAGCCCGTTCGATGCCCTTCAGAATGTGAAAGGTGTTGATCTGCTCACGCAAAGTCTCACCTTTAAATCGGTTAACCTGCGGGGCTTTGGTGCCAACAACAACAATCGTTTTTTGCAACTGACAGATGGGATGGACAATCGCTCGCCGGGGCTGGGTTTCGGGTTTGGCAATGTGGCGGGTATCTCAGATCTGGATGTCGAGAGTATTGAACTGATTCCGGGAGCATCGTCGGCGCTGTATGGCCCCGATGCCTTGCAGGGGCTAATGCTCACGTCCAGCAAGAACCCATTCACGTATCAGGGATTAAGTGCGCAGATAAAGGTTGGCGCCAATAACTTCGGTAAGGCCGATTTTGGACCCAAAGGGTATGGTGATGTAGCCATTCGCTATGCCCGGCAACTCGGCGAACGCTTTGCCATCAAAGTGAATTTCCAACGACTGAGCGGCACAGATTTTATCGCCGATGATTACAGCGATCGCTCTACCCGCGCCCGCGCTAATTTCTTTGCTACTGACCCTGGTCGGGGAGGCATTGCCACCGGCATTGGATATGTACCGAATAATGACCCCAACACCAATTTTCAGTACGACGGTGTTAACATCTATGGCGATGATATTAATGCTGGTGGTGGGTATACGTTTCCGGCAAACTATGCCAATGTATTGCTGCAGAACAAGCTGGTGACGCGTACCGGCTACACCGAACTGGATGTACTGGGAAACAACGGTAAAGTCTTTAATAACCGTGCCAATGTGTCGCTGCATTACAAACTACCGGGAAACCTAGAAGCTTCACTGGGCTGGTATTATGGCAATGGCAACTTTATCCGTACAGCCGGTTTCCGCGAGTATTTCCCTAATTACCAACGCCACCAGATCAAAGCTGAACTACGGGGAGATAACTTCTTTCTGCGCGCTTACACTACCCAGCAGCAGGCCGAAGACTGGAACATTGGCCAAACGGCTACCGCTATTAACAATAGCTGGAAATCGCTGAACCAGTGGGCGGCAGAATTTGGACAGGTATACATAGAAAATAAATTCAGCATCGGTGATGCCCGTGCCACCGCCGACCGGGGCCGCTACGAACCCGGATCTGAGCGCTTTAACGCGGTGCGGGATGCGTATGCAAACACTTATAATACCGATCTCATACCCGGCTCAACTACCGCAAAAGGAACGCGTTTCCGGGACAACTCAGCCCTCTGGCATTATGAAGGCATGTATAACCTCACAAAGGCCCTCGATAATGTAGCTGAAGTGATTGCGGGCGGAAGCCTGCGCCATTATGCGCTCAATACAGGAGGCACGGCTGTTACACTGAAAGCTGATGACTCCGAATACACGATCAACGAATACGGAGCCTATGTTCAAGCTGCTAAGGAATGGAAACTAACCTCGCTGGTCACCCTGAAACCAACGGTTGCTATTCGCTACGACAAGAACCAGTATTTTAAAGGGGGTTTTACACCTCGTGCTTCGGCAGTAGTGAGTGTCGGACCGCACAATTTCCGGGGATCCTGGCAGTCGGCATTTCGAAATCCTTCGCCGGGGCAGTTGTTTGCGGTTCCGGCGGCTGGTAAAGGGGGCGATGTGGGTGGCTCGCAGCTCGCAGCCGAATCGGCAGGTTTATTTACGAATCCAGCTTATCTGGACAGCGATGTGAAAGATTTCACTGCCGGGCGTATCACAGAAGTACAACTGCGTACCCGGGCCTATAACCCCGCCAATTTTACGACAGAAAAAATAAAAACCTGGGAGGTTGGCTACAAGACGTTGATACAAAATAGATTTTACGTAGATGCTTTTTACTTCCACAGCAAATACACTGACTTTATTGCAGCACAAAGTTTCTATCAGCCCAATAGCGGTCAGGTTACAGACTTCTCAACAAACGCCTATCGGACGCTACAAATCAACTTCAACAACTTCAACGAGATTTTTGTCGATGGTTGGGGAGTTGGCTCGGAATATGGCTTAGGTCGGGGCTTTACCATCAGTGGAAACTTTGCCCATCAGGTGGGTACCGTAACACTCAGGGATGCGCAGGGAAATACTATCAATGACAATGCCGGTTCTCCGATCGTTAAGCGTAAAATGAGCAATCCTGAAGTGACCCAGAAAGGGCGCAACTTCTTTATTTCTCCCGAAAACCGGTACAATATTACCCTAAGCAATCCACGCCTTACCGACCGGCTGGGTGCTACAATAACCTATCGCTGGACGGATAAAATGTGGGTGGAGCAGGGCACAACCGCGGGCGACGTCTGGTTGCCCTCCTGGACAAGTCTGGATGCACAGGTATCGTATAAAGTACCTGCTTATAAGTCTATCGTAAAGCTGGGTGGTACGAATCTACTCAACCAGTATTATGCGCAGGGATACGGGCTGGCTCGTATTGGCGGGTTGTATTACTTGAGTATCACGTTTGATGAGTTGATGCGGTGATTGATTACATACTTCAGAGCAAACGCATCCTTAGTAGTGAAACACGCAATTTTATTCTGTTCCCTTTTGTTATACCTTTTTTCTAACATCAGGAAAAATCATGCACATACAAATTCGTCGTATTGGCAATTCATAGGGTATCATTCTTCCGCGCACTTTGCTTCAACAGACAGGCATCGAAAATGAGGCTGATCTACAGGTCATAGATGGAGCTATCGTTCTTCGTCCAGCCAAACCGAATCCACGTGCCGGTTGGGATAGTTTATTTCAGCTGGCAATAGAGGCTGGTCATATGCCTGAGAACGATTTGTTTGAGAATATGTCGAATGATTTTGACCAAAACGAATGGCAATGGTAATAGGTCGTTTTGAAGTATGGTTGATTTCTCTAGATCCAACGAAAAGAAGCGAAATTGCTAAAACACATCCTTGCATTGTTATATCGCCCGATTCGGTTAATAAATACTTGAACACAGTCCTCATTGCTCCCTTAACCAGCGCCCAAAAACCTTATCCTACTCGAGTTAATTGTCAATTCGACGGACGAGATGGTCAGGTAACTTTAGACCAAGTCAGAACGGTTGACAGATCTCGCTTGTTGAAAAAAATTGGTCAATTAGACGATGGGACTTGTCAGCAAATTTGTGCTACTTTGATCGCCTTGTTCACGTATTAATAAGTCTTTCCAACAATAAAGCCCCGTTCATTTCTGGACGGGGCTTTTTCATAGTAACTATTTTCTGACGGTCAAACCGTAGCTTTCTTTTTGCTGCGGGCGTACTGTTCGCTGAACTATCTATTCTGTTCCTAACTCAATCAGCAACGCATCGACCTCCTTTTTCAGCGTTGGTAAATGGTTAACAAGTATACTCCAGATGATTGCATTGTTCACACCGTCGTAAGCATGAATGAGTATATGTCTTAGACTAATGATTTCATTTAGGCTACTGATGGAAATATCAGGGTGCATTTTTCGCACTTGATTAGCTGCTTCGCCAATTATACCGAGTGCTCGTTCAACAGCATATTGTACAGTAAGATCATTGGTATAGATCGTAAAATCTCGCTTCCCTTTCAGGAAGCCATCTCTGTAGTTAATATGAATCTCAATATCTGCTAGGTACTTTCGAATATCACGCTGCATATATTAATTTTTTGGATTTTTCTACAGCACGAGCAAAATACGGATTCCGGAATGATTGACCTAATACTAAATCGATCCGACGATTTAAAAGCGTTTCTAGTTCTGAGAGAAGTTGAAAGTAAGTATCTCCCTTCATTTCCGGGGCTAGTTCGTCGGGCAATTCGACCAGAAAATCGACATCACTTCTGACCTCATCAAATTCATCTGATGTTACAGAACCAAATACATACAATTTCGAAACGCTGTAATGACGACAGAGCTCGTTTATTTTTCCGTTGTATGGCTCTAAAATTGGATGAATCACAATGCTGAAAGTTAAGCCTAACGACTAATAAAACAAAAACGCCCCGTTCATTTCTGGACGGGGCGTTTTTGTTTTATTAACTATTTTCTGACGGTTAGACCGTAGCTTTCTTTTTACTGCGGGCGTACTGTTCGCGCGATTCGGTAATTGTTTCCAGTTCCTCTTTCGATCCGACAATCGCGCTTTGGTAGCGACGAAGGCCTGTACCGGCAGGAATCAGGTGACCTACAATTACGTTCTCTTTTAAGCCATCGAGTACGTCGCGTTTGCCACGAATCGATGCTTCGCTCAGCACTTTCGTCGTTTCCTGGAAGGAAGCGGCCGAGATGAAGCTGTCGGTACCCAAAGACGACTGTGTAATACCCATCAGCGTTGGCTGCGAAACGGCGGCCATGGCATCGCGAACGGTCACAAGGGCCATATCACGACGTTTCAGACCAGAGTTTTCGTCACGTAACTGACGGCTCGTTACAATCTGCCCTGGTTTAACGTTCGGCGAATCACCGGCGTCCATAACCACTTTAGCGTCAAGAACTTTGTCGTTTTCCTCACGGAACGCCCACTTATCCACTACCTGACCTTCGAGGAAGTTAGTGTCACCCGAGTCAATGATCTCAACTTTCTGCATCATCTGCCGAACAATGGCTTCGATGTGCTTATCGTTGATTTTCACCCCTTGCAGGCGGTATACTTCCTGAATTTCATTTACCAGATACTCCTGAACAGCCGTTGGGCCTTTGATCGCCAGAATGTCGCTTGGTGTAATGGCACCGTCGGAAAGTGGAGCACCAGCCCGTACGAAGTCATTATCCTGTACCAGGATGAACTTCGACAGAGGGACGAGGTACTTCTTCTTCGTTCCGTCTCTCGACTCGATGAAGATTTCGCGGTTACCACGCTTAATGGCACCGTAGGTTACCACACCATCGATCTCACTCACAACAGCCGGGTTCGACGGGTTACGGGCTTCGAACAATTCCGTTACCCGTGGCAGACCACCCGTGATGTCACGCGTTTTACCCACGTTACGCGGAATTTTCGCCAGGGGTTGACCAGCTTTAATTTTCTGACCTTCCTTCACCACCAGACGTGAGCCAACCGGTAAGTTATAGCTCTTCTGCAATGGACCACCGTCATTATCGGGCAGGTGCAACGACAAGGTGGTTGTTCCCTGAACGACGATTGCCGGGTTCTTCGCTTTATCGCGGCTTTCGATGATTACTTTCTCCTGGAAGCCAGTCTGTTCATCGAATTCTTCGCGGTATGTAATACCATCTTCAATCGCATCGAACGTCAGTGTACCGGTCAATTCAGACAGGATAACGGCGTTGTAAGGATCCCAGGCGCAAATATCGTCGCCCTTTTTCACCATATCGCCATCTTTAACCCGCAGGAATGCACCATAAGGTACGTTGTTGCTGATCAGCACAACGCTCCGGTCACTTGGATTCACAATCCGGACTTCACCCGAACGGCCCATTACGATCGTCTGTGGATTGCCTTCGTTGTCTTCCGACTGAACCGTCCGCATTTCCTCGAACTCGATCAGACCGTCGAACTTGGCTTTGATCGAAGCATCAACGGCGATGTTCGACGCTGTACCACCTACGTGGAACGTACGAAGCGTTAACTGCGTACCCGGCTCACCAATCGACTGCGAGGCAATAACACCTACAGCTTCACCGATATCAACCATGCGGCCCGATGCCAGGTTGCGGCCATAACACTTGGCGCAAACACCCTGACGCGATTCGCAAGTCAACACCGAACGAATCTCAACGGTTTCGATGCTCGTTTCATCAATGTGGGCAGCCACCTCTTCGGTCACTAGCTCACCCGATGCTACGATTAACTCTTTCGTGAGCGGGTCATAAATATCATGAACCGTAGTACGGCCCAGAATACGCTCTGACAGTGGCTCAACAATATCTTCGTTATCTTTCAGAGCCGACACCTGCAGGCCGCGCAGCGTACCACAGTCATCTTCACTGATAATAACATCCTGGGCTACGTCGTGCAGACGGCGGGTCAGGTAACCGGCATCGGCCGTTTTCAAAGCCGTATCGGCCAGACCTTTCCGCGCACCGTGGGTCGAGATAAAGTACTCCAACACGTCGAGACCTTCTTTGAAGTTCGACAGAATCGGGTTTTCAATGATCTCACCAACCGAACCCTGCAGGTTTTTCTGAGGCTTGGCCATCAGACCACGCATACCACCCAACTGACGAATCTGCTCACGCGAACCACGGGCTCCCGAGTGCATCATCATGTAAATTGAGTTGAATCCGCCCTGATCTGCTTCAAGCTGCTTCATCAGCGTCTCGGTCAAGCGGGAGTTCACACGCGTCCAGATATCGATAACCTGGTTATAACGTTCGTTCTCCGTGATCAGACCCATCAGGTAGTTATCCCAGACAGACTGCACTTCGGCTTTGGCTTCTTCAACAAGTCCCTGTTTTGCTTCAGGAATCATGATATCGCTCAAACCGATGGATAGACCACCTTTAAACGCCATCTGGAACCCAAGTTCTTTGATTTCGTCAAGGAACTGAGCCGTACGGGCACCACCCGAAATCTTGAAGATAAGGGCAATGATCTGCTGAAGCTTTTTCTTCGTCAACAGCTCATTGATATAACCCACTTCTTCCGGAACAGCCTGGTTGAACAACAACCGGCCTGCTACGGTGTCAATGACTTTCCAAACCAGATCGCCATTCTCATCCCGGACTTTCACCCGGCACTTAATGTTGGCGTGCTTAGACACTTTACCTTCGTTGATCGCGATAATAACTTCTTCCGTACCATAGAAGGTCATGCCCTCACCCGCAATGGGATACTCAGGAATGCTCTTCCGACCTTTGGTTACATAGTACAGACCCAACACCATGTCCTGCGATGGTACCGTAATTGGCGCACCGTTGGCAGGGTTTAGGATGTTGTGCGATGCCAGCATCAGCAGCGACGCTTCCAGAACAGCTTCCTGGCCCAGCGGCACGTGAACGGCCATCTGGTCACCGTCAAAGTCAGCGTTGAAGGCGGTACAAACGAGTGGGTGCAACTGAATAGCTTTACCCTCGATCAGTTTTGGCTGGAATGCCTGAATACCTAACCGGTGAAGCGTTGGAGCCCGGTTCAGCAGAACAGGGTGACCTTTCAGTACGTTTTCCAGAATGTCCCAGATAACAGGGTCTTTCCGGTCAACGATTTTCTTGGCCGACTTCACAGTCTTCACGATGCCCCGCTCAATCAGTTTGCGGATAACAAACGGCTTGAACAATTCAGCAGCCATGTCTTTCGGCAGACCACATTCATGGAGCTTCAATTCAGGACCAACCACAATAACCGAACGACCCGAGTAATCCACACGCTTACCAAGTAAGTTCTGCCGGAAACGGCCTTGCTTACCTTTCAGCATATCGGACAGCGACTTGAGCGCACGGTTACCTTCCGAACGAACGGCGTTTACTTTCCGCGAGTTGTCGAACAGCGAATCGACCGCTTCCTGCAACATCCGCTTTTCGTTACGGAGAATTACTTCGGGAGCCTTGATTTCGATCAGACGCTTCAAACGGTTGTTCCGAATGATAACCCGACGATACAGGTCATTCAAATCGGACGTAGCAAAACGACCACCATCCAAGGGGACGAGCGGACGCAGTTCGGGTGGGATAACCGGTACCATTTTGATCACCATCCACTCGGGACGGTTTTCAATACGGCCGTTGGCTTCCCGGAATGCTTCTACGACTTTAAGCCGTTTCAGCGCTTCTGCTTTCCGTTGCTGCGACGTATCGGTAGCAGCCGCGTGACGGAGCGAGTACGACAATTCGTCTAACTCAACCCGCGACAGCAACATCTCCAGCGCTTCAGCCCCCATCTTAGCGATGAATTTGTTTGGGTCTTTGTCGTCAAGATGCTGGTTGCTGCCAGGCAGTTTGTCAATAATATCCAGATACTCGTCTTCGGTCAGGAAGTCGAGTTGGTTAATACCATCTTCTGCCTTCACGCCGGGCTGTACAACAACATAGCGTTCGTAGTAGATGACCTGATCAAGTTTCTTGGTCGAAAGGCCCAGCAGATAACCAATTTTATTTGGCAGACTGCGGAAATACCAGATATGCGCAACGGGCACCACCAGTTCGATGTGACCCATACGCTCCCGGCGTACCTTTTTCTCGGTTACTTCAACACCACAACGATCGCAGATAATGCCTTTATAGCGAATCCGCTTGTATTTACCGCAGTGACATTCCCAGTCCTTCACAGGCCCGAAGATGCGCTCGCAGAACAAGCCACCCATTTCGGGTTTGTAGGTCCGGTAGTTGATCGTCTCCGGCTGTGTTACCTCGCCGTAGGAACTCTCCAAAATAGACTCCGGCGATGCCAGACTGATCGTCACGCTGGCAAAGTCGCTGTTGAGCTTTTTGTTCTTTTTGAACGACATTGGTTGGAGATTATAAGTTAAAAGGAATAAAGGGAGGACGGAGGAAAGGGGGAAAGGAGCAAGGCGATAACGTCCTCTTCTCCTTTCTTCCTTTCCTCCATTCTCCTTACTCTAATGTAATTTCGAGTGCCAGACCACGCAATTCGTGGACGAGTACGTTGAACGACTCAGGGATGTTCGGCTTCGGCAGGTTTTCACCTTTCACGATTGCTTCATATGCCTTCGCACGGCCAACAACGTCATCAGATTTAACAGTCAGGATTTCCTGCAGGATGTGCGAAGCACCGAAGGCTTCCAATGCCCACACTTCCATCTCACCGAAACGCTGACCACCAAACTGCGCCTTACCACCCAGCGGCTGCTGCGTAATGAGCGAGTAGGGTCCGATCGAGCGGGCGTGCATCTTATCGTCTACTAAGTGACCGAGTTTGAGCATGTAGATGATGCCAACCGTTACCGGCTGATCGAAACGCTCACCCGTCAAACCGTTGTAGAGATACGTCCGGCCGAACGATGGCAAACCTGCCTCATTCAACTCGTCAGCTACCTGCTGCTCCGTCGCTCCATCGAAAATCGGTGTAGCATATTTACGATCCAGTTTCTGACCGGCCCAGGCCAATACAGTTTCATAGATCTGACCGATGTTCATACGAGAAGGTACGCCAAGCGGGTTCAGAACGATATCGACCTTGGTTCCATCTTCCAGGAACGGCATGTCTTCATCGCGCACGATCCGGGCAACTACCCCTTTGTTACCGTGACGACCAGCCATCTTATCCCCTACTTTCAGCTTACGCTTCTTGGCGATATAGACTTTGGCTAACTTCACAATACCAGCAGGTAATTCATCACCCACTTCGAGGGTGAACCGCTCACGCTTGAACCGACCGGTGATTTCACTGCGACGATTGTTGTAGCTCTTGATGAGCGTAACAAGCATCTGGTTCAGTTTGTCATCGTCTGTCCAGCCATCAAGGTTCATATCGGCCAGCAGGTTCGCTTCTTCAGGAACGGCATAGCTGCTTTCATCGCGGTACGCATTACGATCAGGGAAGAGGTTCTCCGTAATATTTTTCCGGTTGAACTTCACACCCTTACTGATAATCTCGTCGCCAAACTTGTGTTTAGCACCCGCGCTGGTTTTACCATCCAGCAGCAATACTAATTTCTCGATCATACGAGCGCGGAAGTCATTCAACTCACGGCCGTATTTCTTCATCAGCGCTTTAACCTCTTCTTTGTGCTTACCCCGGTCTTCTTTGGCCGGACGGGCAAACAACTTGGTATCGATAACAACGCCTTTGAGGGACGGTGGTGCTTTTTTAGAAGCATCTTTCACGTCACCGGCTTTGTCGCCGAAGATGGCACGGAGCAGTTTTTCCTCCGGTGTTGGATCGCTTTCGCCTTTCGGTGTAATCTTACCGATCAGGATATCGCCTTCCTTCACTTCTGTACCAACTCGTACGATACCGTTTTCATCAAGGTTACGAACGGTTTCTTCGCTAACGTTCGGAATTTCGGAGGTCAATTCCTCTTCGCCCCGCTTGGTGTCACGAACTTCCAGTTCAAACTCTTCGATGTGAATCGAGGTAAAGATATCTTCGCGAACAACACGCTCCGAGATCACGATAGCATCCTCGAAGTTATATCCCTGCCAGGGCATGAACGCTACTTTCATGTTCCGGCCCAGTGCCAGTTCACCTGCCTGTGTGGCATAGCCTTCGCACAGAACATCGCCTTTCTTTACCTTTTGTCCTTTAAGAACAATTGGCCGAATGTTGATGCATGTGTCCTGGTTGGTACGACGGAACTTAATGAGGTTGTACGTCTTCCGGTCTTCATCGAAGGTAACCGCCAGCTGATCTTCATCAAGGCTATAGCGAACAACGATTTTAGATGCGTCAACGAATTCAATCACACCATCAGCTTCGGCAATAACCAATGTCCGCGAATCGACCGCTACACGACCTTCCAGACCCGTACCTACGATAGGTGCTTCGGGACGGAGCAGTGGAACAGCCTGACGCTGCATGTTCGAACCCATCAGGGCACGGTTAGCATCATCGTGTTCGAGGAACGGAATCATAGACGCAGCCACCGATACAATTTGGTTCGGAGCAATGTCCATGAAGGTTACGTTCTGCGGCTCGGCAATGGGGAAGTCACCTTCAAAACGGGCCTTCAGGCGATCTACCATGAAGTTTCCTTTTTTGTCGATACCCGCATTAGCCTGGGCGATATAGTGCGTATCTTCTTCTTCGGCCGTCAGATACATCACTGGCTTTTCCATCGATACTTTACCGTTTTCAATGATCCGGTAAGGCGTTTCGATGAAGCCCATGCTGTTGATTTTAGCATAGACACACAATGAGGAAATCAGACCGATGTTTGGACCTTCAGGGGTTTCGATGGTACACAGACGACCGTAGTGCGTATAGTGTACGTCACGAACCTCAAAACCGGCCCGTTCACGAGACAGACCGCCCGGTCCCAGTGCCGACATACGACGCTTGTGCGTCACCTCGGCCAGTGGGTTGGTTTGGTCCATAAACTGCGACAGCTGGTTGGTTCCAAAGAACGAGTTAATAACCGACGACAGCGTCCGGGCATTAATAAGGTCAACAGGTTTGAAGTCCTCATTATCCCGCACGTTCATCCGTTCTTTAATCGTCCGCGCCATACGCGCCAGACCAACGCCAAACTGTGCATATAACTGCTCACCTACTGTCCGAACGCGTCGGTTGCTCAGGTGGTCAATGTCATCGACAACGGCTTTCGAGTTAATCAGACCAATCAGGTACTTCACAATCGACACGATGTCTTCTGTGGTTAGTACTTTCATGTCCGACGAAATGTCAAGACCAAGCTTTTTATTGATCCGGTAACGGCCTACATCACCGAGGTCATAGCGCTTGTCCGAGAAGAACAGGCTCTGAATGATCTCGCGAGCGGTTTGCTCGTCAGGTGCATCCGCGTTCCGGAGCTGCCGGTAGATTTGCTCGACGGCCTCTTTTTCCGAGTTCGAGCTATCTTTTTGCAGCGTGTTGTAAATAATGTTGTAATCGGCCATGTTCATGTCTTCCTTATGCAGGATGACCGACTTCTGACCTGATTCCGTGATTACATCGATATCGTCTGCCGAAATAGCCGAGTCGCGCTCCAGGAGCACCTCGTTCCGACTGATCGACACCACTTCGCCCGTATCCTCATCCACGAAATCTTCCGTCCACGTGCGCAGTACCCGAGCCGCTAACCGACGGCCAATAGCCTTTTTCAGGTTGGCTGGGGTTGCCGGTACTTCTTCCGACAAACCGAACAGGTCCAGAATGTCTTTGTCCGAACCGAAACCAATTGCCCGTAACAGCGTCGTAACCGGGAATTTCTTCTTCCGGTCGATGTACGCATACATGACATTGTTAACGTCGGTCGAGAACTCGATCCAGGAACCTTTGAACGGGATAATCCGAGCCGAATAGAGTTTGGTACCGTTTGTGTGCTTGCTCATGGAGAAGAACACACCCGGCGAACGGTGTAACTGAGAAACAATCACACGTTCGGCTCCGTTAATGACAAACGAGCCTTTCTCGGTCATGTACGGAATGTTTCCTAAGAAAACTTCCTGTTCTATCGTTTCAAAGTCCTCGTTGTCGGGGTCATTGTTCGTTAAGCGCAGTTTGGCTTTCAAAGGCACCGAATACGTCAAACCCC
This sequence comes from Spirosoma aerophilum, assembly GCF_054782495.1. Taxonomy (NCBI): domain Bacteria; kingdom Pseudomonadati; phylum Bacteroidota; class Cytophagia; order Cytophagales; family Cytophagaceae; genus Spirosoma; species Spirosoma aerophilum. The sequence continues at coordinate 22,523 of NZ_BAAGSJ010000004.1, forward strand.
GGTCAATGGACTCGTCAACCGAGTACTTTGGCGGGTCGACTAAGTAGTCGATGAACTCCAGCTTGAAATTCTCACGGGAGTCTGAAATGGGGAAATTTTCCTGAAAAACTTTGAACAACCCTTCTTCCGACCGTTGGTTGGAGGGCGTATCAAGCTGGAAAAAATCTTTGAAGGATTTTACTTGAATATCCAGGAAGTCCGGATACCCAATCACTGGCTGAATCGTCGCAAAATTTTTGCGCGTACTGATTTTCGCGTTTGTCGCCAAGATTGTGCTTCGTTTAGTTGCGTAACCGATTCTCAATGAGTGCGTTGCGAAGATTTGCCACGGCACTCGAACTAAGCGGCTATTCAGGCCCCGGGTGTCACCCGACCTAAGGGGCGTAAATAGACAACATAAGGCAATATAAATTAGTTTGTCTTTTGCAATAGCTTAGACAAAAAGTCTCCAAACAGGAAAAGACCAGACGTTGGTCTGGCCTCCCCTGCCTGGAGCGATATGCGAAAGAGCTATCTGCTTACTTAACTTCTACTTCAGCACCAGCTTCTTCGAGTTGCTTACGCAGTGCGTCAGCTTCGTCTTTGCTTACGCCTTCTTTAACTGGCTTAGGAGCGGTGTCAACCAGTTCCTTGGCTTCTTTCAGGCCCAGACCGGTCAGGTCTTTAACCAGTTTCACGACAGCTAGTTTAGCAGCACCAGCCGACTTAAGAACAACGTCGAACGACGTTTTCTCAGCAGCAGCTGGAGCGGCATCGCCTGCACCTGCACCACCACCAGCTACCATTACTGGAGCGGCAGCAGCCGGTTCGATACCATACTCATCCTTCAGGATAGTAGCTAACTCGTTAACTTCTTTAACTGTCAGGCTTACAAGCTGCTCCGCGAACGCTTTCAAATCTGCCATTGTAGTATTTTATTAATTTGGTTGTGATACAATTGTTTGAGATTCGGGATTATCCCGATTGATTGTCGAATTGGCGAGCTTTCGCCCACCTTACAGCTAGGCTGCTTCCTCGCGCTCCGACAGCGTTTTGAGGATACCGGCCAATTTGTTGCCACCGCTTTGCAACGCCGAAACGACGTTTTTGGCAGGTGATTGCAGCAGGCCGATGATTTCGCCGATAAGCTCTTCTTTGCTCTTCAGTGCGATGAGCGTGTCGAGTTGATCAGCACCAATGAATAAGCTATAGTCGATAGACGCAGCTTTCAGTTGCAGCTTGTCGTTCGTTTTACGGAACTCCTTGATAAGCTTAGCCGGTGCTTTGCCATTTTCAGGGTGAAACATCACCGCTGACTGACCATGCAAAACCGTATCGTTGAACGGCGTATAATCCGTATCGAGGGTTTCGAGTGCTTTTTTGATGAATGTATTTTTCACCACTTTGTACTCGATGCCCCGCTCAAAACACATCCGACGGAGGTTGTTTGTTTCAGCAACCGTCATGCCATTGGCTTCCGTGATGTAGAAGAAGGGAATAGACTGGAACTTTCCAGTTAATTCCTCAATAATTGCTCCTTTGTCCTCGCGCTTCATGGCTTAAATTCCGGCTACTGTGCCTTTATCAATCGTTACTCCCGGACTCATTGTGCTCGACAGGTTAATTGTTTTCACGTACGTTCCTTTGGCCGATGAAGGCTTCAGGCGCATCAGTGTCGCAATAATTTCCTGCGCGTTTTCAGCCAGTTTTTCTGGCGTAAACGATACTTTACCAATACTGGTATGGATGATACCGGTCTTATCAACTTTAAAGTCGATTTTACCAGCTTTCACCTCGCGAACAGCTTTCGCTACGTCAGGCGTTACCGTACCCGATTTCGGGTTTGGCATCAGACCGCGCGGACCAAGTACTTTACCCAGACGACCCACTTTAGCCATAACGTTCGGCATCGTGATAATCACGTCGATGTCCGTCCAGCCTTGTTCGATCTTCTGAATGTAGTCATCCAGGCCCACGAAATCAGCACCTGCCTCTTTCGCTTCGTTCTCCTTGTCCGGGGTGCAAAGCACCAGAACGCGAACCGTTTTGCCCGTACCATGTGGCAGTGTGGCAACGCCACGAACCATTTGGTCGGCCTTACGCGGGTCAACGCCCAACCGAACGTCAATATCCACGGAAGCATCGAATTTCGTGAACGAAATCTCTTTCAGAATCTCGGCTGCCTGGTGGAGCGAGTATTCTTTAGCGGCATCGTACTTCGATTGAGCTTCCTTTTGTTTTTTCGTTAACTTAGCCATGTCTTTTTTTGCTTCGGCAAGTCTATTAGTTCTCGAAGGGCGCTGTGCCCGTCACCGTGATTCCCATGCTGCGGGCCGTACCGGCCACCTGCTTCATTGCAGACTCTACTGTAAAGGCATTCAGATCGGGCATCTTCGTTTCCGCGATTGTCCGAATTTGATCCCAGCTTACAGAGCCTACTTTGTTGCGGTTTGGTTGAGCAGAGCCGCCTTTCAGCTTAGCTGCTTCTAACAGCAGAATCGGTGCAGGCGGGGTCTTGATGACGAAATCAAAGGATTTATCCTTATAATACGTAATCAAAACTGGCAGCACCGTACCCATTTTATCCTGCGTACGGCCGTTGAACTGCTTGCAGAATTCCATGATATTTAAACCCTTGGAACCCAAAGCTGGACCGATCGGAGGTGATGGGTTGGCTTGCCCGCCTTTTACTTGCAGCTTTACGTAGCCACCTACTTCTTTTGCCATTGTGGTAATTAAGTTACGACCGCGTGGGCGGCCCCGTTACGATTCACGATGTCGGGTGGTTAGTCACATAACCGGTCCACGTTCATCCTAAACCAACTTGTTTTGATCGTTTATCCTCTGAGGGAAGCATAGGACGTCCGATCACGGAATCTGACTGCTGACAATCAGATTTCCTTTTCTACTTGCGCGTAACTGAGTTCTACCGGAGTATTCCGGCCAAATATTTTCACGACAACGTTCACTTTCTTCCGGTCGTCGAATACTTCTTCTACGGTGCCAATGAATCCACCAAATGGACCATCGACTACTTTTACTGATTCGCCTTTTATGTAAGCAACGGTTGGCGTAGCCACTTCCTGCGCTTCTTCGTCAACCTTACCCAAAATACGGTTTACTTCAGCCTGGCGGAGGGGAACGGGTACTTTTGACGTCGTTCCTGCCTGCGAGTTGCCTAAGAAACCCAATACACCCGGCATATTCAGAATCATATCGAGTGCCCGGTTATTACCCAAATCGGCCGAAATCAAAATGTAGCCCGGAAAAAATGATTTTTCCCGTACACGCTTCTTACCGTTGCGCATTTCGTACACTTTTTCAGCAGGAATAAGCACCTGCGGAATAACTTCGTCCAACTTTTGCCGGATGATTTCGTTATCAAGGTAGGATTTGATTTTCTTCTCCTGTCCTGATACCGCCCGTATGACGTACCACTGTATGCCGTTCATAGGATGTTTACGGATTATGATTTACGATCTACGATTACAACTGATACAGGTATAACCGTGCATCAAAACCATAAATCGAAAACCGGTTTAGAATGACTGATAAAACGCGTTCAGTCCATTCTCAAATACTAAGTCTATTAGACCGACTAACAGCGCAAAAATCAGCGATGCTACCAGTACCAGCGTTGAACTGGATTGCAGATCGCTGAATTTGGGCCAAGTCACGTTGTGCTGAACTTCCTCCCAGGAGGCTTTCAGAAACGAGATAAACTTGTCCATGTTAAAGTAAGGGATTGGCACGGGTGGAGAGATTCGAACTCCCATCAACGGTTTTGGAGACCGCTATTCTACCCTTGAACTACACCCGTATAAAAATTTGTACGACGACCCGAATCAGCGTGCCCTGAAACGGACTGCAAAAGTACGAACTATTATCAAAAAAACAAGTGCATCTCTGGGAAGAAATGCACTTGTTTTGAGATATTTACCTTAGTCGAGGATTTCCGTTACCTGACCGGCACCTACGGTACGGCCACCTTCGCGGATAGCGAAACGAAGTCCTTTTTCCATAGCGATCTTGTTGATCAGGTTTACTTCGATGGTGATGTTATCACCAGGCATAACCATTTCAACGTTGGCAGGAAGACTGATCTCACCCGTTACGTCTGTGGTACGGAAGTAAAACTGTGGACGGTATTTGTTAAAGAATGGTGTGTGACGACCACCTTCTTCTTTCGACAGAACGTAAACCTCAGCCTTAAATTTCAGGTGAGGAGTTACTGAACCTGGCTTACAAATAACCATACCACGACGGATATCGGTTTTTTCAATACCACGGAGCAGAAGACCTACGTTGTCACCGGCTTCACCACGGTCCAGAATTTTCCGGAACATTTCAACACCTGTTACAACAGACTTCAGGTTTTCAGCACCCATACCCAGGATTTCAACTTGCTCACCTGAGTTGATGATACCCCGCTCGATACGACCGGTAGCAACTGTACCACGACCTGTGATCGAGAATACGTCCTCTACGGGCATCAGGAACGGAAGATCCGTCATACGTGGAGGCAGTGGGATAAAGCTATCAACACTGTCCATTAACTCTTCGATGGTAGCAACCCATTTGGCATCGCCGTTCAGGCCACCAAGAGCCGAACCTTGAATAACTGGGATGTTGTCACCGTCGAAGTTATAGAAGCTCAACAACTCGCGAATTTCCATTTCAACGAGTTCAAGAAGTTCTGGATCGTCAACCATGTCCACTTTGTTCATGAACACAACAAGCTGAGGAACACCTACCTGACGAGCGAGCAGGATGTGCTCACGCGTTTGGGGCATTGGTCCGTCTGTTGCTGCTACCACAAGGATAGCACCGTCCATTTGCGCAGCACCCGTAACCATGTTTTTTACATAGTCAGCGTGGCCTGGGCAATCGACGTGAGCATAGTGACGATTTGCCGTTGAATATTCAACGTGCGATGTATTGATGGTGATACCGCGCTCTTTTTCTTCCGGAGCGTTGTCAATCGAGGAGAAGTCCCGAATTGCGGCCAGACCCTTTCCGGCCAGCACTTTCGTAATGGCAGCCGTCAGCGTCGTTTTACCGTGGTCAACGTGACCAATCGTACCGATGTTTACGTGCGGTTTCGAGCGGTCAAAATTCTCTTTTGCCATGTTTTTAAAACGCTATTGTGAACTGTTTTTTTTATTGGATGAACTCGCTGAAAATAAATTAAACCCAGCGAAATCATCCTCGTTTGAGAGCTGATGCCGTTTGGGCTTAATACCGCACGGGCGGCCCCGTTAATAAGGCTCCTTGCGGAGCCTTGAGCCGTTACGGGGACTTGAACCCCGGACCTCTTCCTTACCAAGGAAGTGCTCTACCGCTGAGCTATAACGGCTTACATGTAATCGTATAATTAATAAAGCGAAAAACGGGCCAATTTTTCGTTGACTCCGATTGTTTGTAACCTTTCGGCTACTTCTCTATTAATTGAGCGGAAGACGGGTCTCGAACCCGCAACCTATAGCTTGGAAGGCTATCGCTCTACCAATTGAGCTACTTCCGCTTACTTAGTGGCTGGCTACTAGCAAAGTCGTAGCGGGTACGATGAATTACTAGTTAGCGATTCACTAAATGGTGGGGAGTGGAGGATTCGAACCTCCGAAGGCGTACGCCAGCAGATTTACAGTCTGATCCATTTGGCCACTCTGGAAACTCCCCAAAAAATCACTATTAAAGAACATTTTCCGCCCCGTTTCCGGTTTGGAGTTGCAAAATTACACGTTTTTACGGTGTTGTCAACAGATGCTCCAAAAATAATTTAACAAACCTGTCTATTCCTGTAACATCCGGGTCAGCAGTTTGCCATCCGGATACTGCATTTCGGTGATACGCCACCGTCCGTTCACTTGCTTCATATCGACTCTAACTTCTTCTGGCTTAGCTTTATTCTCAAATGTAACGTACACAATAGCCTTCGTACCGCCCACAACCGCAGGCAATACCCAGGTCTTTTTTATATCCGCATCCGGTGCATTGTACAGCAAATTTATTTTTGCCCGGTTTATCTTACCCGATGTTTTTTGTCCATCGTTCCAGATAATATCAGCCGTCGACTTAGCAAAAAACTGATCGATAAGCGCGCGGCCTTTTCCTTCCCGCATGGGATTTTCTACCTTGTTGTGTTCAAAATAGAGCGCCCTTACCAACCGATCAGCTGCTGACCTCGGGGTGTTATCTGTTGGCCGTTTTGTTAATGCCGTGGCACTGTCCTCTATTGCCGTGGCCGTGGTCGTTTGTGTTTCCTGTTTCGGTTTTGTTTGGCAGGATATACTGGCGATTAAGAGTGCGGTTCCTAGTACGAGTGTTTTCATGGTGTAGGGGTTTAGAAAAGGTTCGGACAGCCAGAGCTGTCCGAACCTGATTATAAAGTCTGAGCCTGTTTAATTTACCAGACCTTAATACGGTCTTCCGGCTTTTTGTACATCTTATCACCAGCCTGAACATTAAACGCCTGATACCAGGCATTGATGTTCGATAGAGGCCCGTTGCAGCGATACACACCCGGCGCATGAGGATCGGTCATGATCAACTGCGCCTGCGTTTCGGGAAGGACGTTGATACGCCAAACCTGTGCCCACGACAGGAAGAACCGCTGATCAGGGGTAAAGCCATCAATCAGGCTTTTCTTACCACTCGATTTGCCCTGCGCCGTTTTTTTAAAGGCATCATAAGCAATAGCCAGTCCACCCAGGTCAGCCAGGTTTTCACCAAGTGTAAGCTGTCCATTCACTTTAATAGAATCGAGGACTTTGAAACCAAAAAACTGCTCTTTTACCTGATCAGCCCGTTTCTTAAAATTATCGGCATCCGTTTTAGTCCACCAGTCGCGCAGGGTTCCGTCAGCGTCATACTGTCGGCCTGAATCGTCGAAACCATGTGTCATCTCGTGACCGATTACAGCCCCAATGCCTCCGTAATTCACGGCATCATCGGCATTGAAATCGAAGAATGGGAATTGCAGGATAGCCGCCGGGAAAGCGATTTCGTTATTTACGGGGTTGTAATAGGCATTTACGGTTGGCGGTGTCATCCCCCATTCGGTCTTATCGACAGGCTTGCCCAAACGATTAAGCATGTAGTTGTACGACCACTTGCTGGCCGATTTTACGTTTCCGTAGTAGTCATTCCGGTTTATGACCACACCGTCGTAGTTCTTCCATTTGTCTGGATAACCGATCTTCCGTTTAAACGATATAAGCTTTGTCAGCGCCTTCTTCTTGGTATCCTCGCTCATCCAGTCGAGGTTTTTGATATGCTCTTTGTAGGAGGCCTCAAGGTTATCAACTAGGGTCATCATACGCTGTTTAGCTTCGGGCTTGAAGTACTTCTGCACGTATAGCTGCCCAAGCAAATCGCCAAGGGAGTTGTCAATCAATCCACTGATGCGCTGCCAGCGGGGTGTTTGCTCTTTCTGGCCGGTTAATACCCGCGAGAAGGCAAAATTCTGCTTCACAAAGGCATCGCTCAAATAAGGAGCCGCCCCTTTGAGGATGTTCCAGCGCATGTAGGTACGTAAATCCTCAATAGGTGTGGCAGCAACCAGGCTATCCAGCGACCGGAAGAAGGCCGGACTTTGTACCAGTACGGTGTCCTGTCCTTTAGCGCCGTATTTCGCCATTTGGTCGGTCCAGTTGATGCCAGGCGTCATTTTTGAAAAATCGCTCACCGTCAATTTGTTATACGTTTTGTACGGATCGCGCATTTCCACGCGCGGCATTTGCGCTTTCGCCAATGCCGTCTCAACACGCATAACCACATCTGCATCCTGCGACGCCTGGGTCGGCTCTTCGCCAATGAGGGCAAACATTTTTGTTAGATTGTCGATGTAAGCCTCACGGATTTTCTGACTGCGGGCATCGTTTTTCAGATAGTAATCCCGGTCGGGAAGCGTCGTACCACCCTGACTGAACTGGGGCAGGTATTTGCTAACGTTTTTACGGTCTTGGGAAACGAAAAAGCCAAACAGCATGCCATTGCTTTGCGTCCGCTGGTACGCCAGTTCGTCCAGGAAAGCCGCCTTGTTATTGACTTTGTCAACGCGAGCCAGATCGGGCTTGATGGGGTCGAAGCCGCGCTTTTCAATGGTCAGGCTATCCATACCACTCATGTAATAATCGCCCACCATTTGATACAAACGTCCTTTAGTTGATGTTTTCGACGCATCTTCGAGCAGCGTTTTCATGGCATCGAGACTTTTTTCCCGCAACTCATTGAAGCTGCCCCACGACGTTTTAGAAGCTGGAATTGCATTCTGTTTTAACCAGTTACCATTGGCATACTGGTAGAAATTATCGCCCGGTTTCACCGACATATCCATATTTTGGGGGTCGATGAACTTCTGGGGCACTGCGGCTATGAAACCTATGGCGAGGGCTACAGGTATAAAAAAAGCGACGCGCTTAGTCATGTTGACAAGTTGGGTTGATGAAAGGCTACAAATTTAAGCAAAAATAGAAACGCGGGTCGAACGGATTTGGCGGATAAAAACAGATAAATCCGTTCTGATTCGTCAAATCCGTTCGATCCGCGTTCCTGTTGAATATATACTTATTTACCTGCTGTCAAGGCCGACTGAAATTCTTTATAAGTACCTAATTTAAACTGGTCGAATGGCTCTTTCTGGTGGTAGTTTTTTCCAAAATACGTAATGATCTGATGGAATGTCCGTGGTTCGAGGTAGCCAGGAATAGGCTGGATCAAATTAAATTTTTCATCTAGAAAAACAGTAGTCGGATAGCTCATCTGGTTCTTGAGCAAGGCTGCGGCCAGCTCATGAACACCCCGACTGCCTCCACTGATGTATTTAAAGGTTTGCTGCCCCAGCGTTACATCGCCCGTTTGCTCGGCATTGAACCGAACCGGATAAAAATTTTCGTTTACATAATCGACAATGGCCGGTTTCGAGAACGTTTCGCGATCCATGACTTTACACCATCCGCACCAGTCGGTATAGACGTCTACAACAAATTTCTTTGGCTTTTTTTGCGTCAGCACATACGCTTCCTGAATGGTTAGCCATTTAATGTGTTTCGTCTCCCCACTAACTTTATGTATGGGTGGGTTAATGGGCAGAGTCGTTCGAAAGGCACAAATGGTGAGCAAAACGAAAGCCGCAAAGAATAAAAGCAGACGGTTCATATCAGGTCGTTTGTTTATATGTACTAACGCTCGTTAGTTAATAAAATTAGCAAAATGGCTCGCTCTTCACAGAAAAATGTTAATCATTCCACTGGCTTGACGGCTCTCAGTATATCACGTTTGTGCAGCGGCCCCGAATGTTTTTCAACCACTAATCCGGCGGCTCTCATATTTCGCTGCACATAACTCCTCGAACAATAGGTCGTCAGCATACCACCCGGCAGCAACAAATGAGCCATTTTCTCGAAGATTTCCGGCTCCCAGAGTTCGGGTTGGGCCGTAGGCGCAAAAGCGTCGAAATAGATCAGGTGAAATTGATAGGCAGTCTGGAACTCCTGAATGGTGTTTTCGAACTTAGTAAGGGTAAAATAGGAATTGATATTCACTGGTTCATGCCAGAGAGACGCATGCAGTTTCGGCAACAGGTCTGTATGAAAAAAATCGTCGTAATTGAGCTGCCGAGCATCCTCAACAGCCAACGGATACGCGTCGATAGTTGTATAGAACACCTTTCGCCGATTCAACTGCGCTTCCTGAGCTGTCAATAAAGCGTTCAAACCTGTGCCAAACCCCATTTCAAAAACATGCAGATCGGTTTCAGGAAATTTATCGAATGCCGAACGCAGTCCTACGTCAATATAGACCCGCTGCGATTCCTGATAGGCACCATGAATCGAATGGTAGGGTTTGTCGAGAGCCTTGTTAACGGCGGTATGCGTACCATCTGCCGTTAGCATCAGGCGAATGTCTGCTTTCATTATCTATGCTTTTTGGTCTATTTTTGCCAGTCATTTCAGTGTATACCTGACGACGTTCTTTTAGACCAATTATTATTCATCCATTATTACTCCAATGATTCAACGCATTCAAACGATATTTTTGTTTCTCATTACCGTTGCCATGGGCATTGCCCTAACCAATCCTCTTTGGGAGAAAACGAATCTGCAGCCGCCAACCAGTGCTCACCTGACCGCCCTGGTATACAGCCAGCAGCAAACCCCTCTTCAGCAGCCGGGCTTACCTGTGCAAGTTACACCCGTTACTTTCGAAGTATCCGTCTGGTATCTGGCCCTATTGATTGGCCTGGTTGGACTATCGTCGCTGTATGCCCTCTTCCAGTATAAAAATCGGCTGACACAAACCGCTTTATGCGCGGTGAATGCGTTGATGCTGACGGCCATTATGGGTATTATTCTTTACCGGACACTTTACATGGGCAAAGAATTCGGGAACCCGGCCGACCAGGGTAATTTCCAACTGGGCTTTTATGCCATTATTGCCGCTTTAGTATGCAACGCGCTGGCTAATCGATTCATTCGCCGGGATGAAAAACTGGTGCGAGGATCGGACCGCTTGCGGTAGGAACACATGTAACCCAAAAACACATGAAAGGTCGACCATACAATAGATAGTATGGCCGACCTTTCCTTTTGTAGCGCTTTATACATGCCCATAAGTGCTTTTGCCGTATCTTGAGCGGGAATTACAACCCCAACTCGAAATGCAAAAAAAGGTACTCCTGTTTCTTCATCTCCTACTGACCGTTCCGTACTTACTAGCTGCCCAGCCTTCCAGCAGCACTGGCACAGCCCCGGGCATTACCACCTTTACAACAGGTATGGAGCGCAATCCCGGCTTCATGACCTACTATTGGGATGCCAAAAAGGGTAAAATTTGGCTCGAAATAGCCTCCTTCAATACTGAATTTCTGTATTATCCGACATTAGCACAGGGCGTCGGGTCAAACGACATCGGCCTTGACCGGGGCCGCTTGGGCCAGGAACATGTCGTAAAATTCGAGCGCACAGGCCCTAAAGTCCTGCTCATTGAGCCCAACTACAGCTATCGCGCCATCAGCAACGACCCGCTCGAACGGCAGGCCGTAGAGGAGTCATTTGCCAAATCGGTTCATGCCGGATTTGATGTTGTCGCCGAAGAAAATGGTAAAGTACTGGTCGACCTGACACCATTTCTACTACAGGACGCTGTGGGTGCTGTGCAGGCCATTGCCCGAACCCGGCAGGGCACATTTCGATTCGATCCTGCCCGCAGTTCGATGTATCTGCCCCGATCAAAAGCATTCCCGCAAAACACGGAGTTCGAGACGATCATTACACTCACGGGCGATAATCCAGGGCCTTACCTGCGCGAAGTAGTGCCTACACCTACGGCCATAACCATGCATCAGCACCACTCCTTTGTGCAGTTGCCCGATGCCAATTACAAACCCCGTGTATTTGATCCGCGTATTGGCTACGGAGGTATCGAGTATTTCGACTACGCTACGCCGGTGAGTCAGCCCATCATGAAGCGGTATATCTCGCGGCATCGGCTCGAGAAAAAAGATCCATCAGCGGCCGTCAGTGAAGCGGTGAAACCAATCGTTTATTACATCGACCCCGGCACGCCCGAACCTATTCGGTCAGCGCTGATGGAAGGGACTGCCTGGTGGAATCAGGCTTTTGAAGCCGCAGGCTATAAAAATGCGTTTCAGGTGAAACTACTCCCGGCCGATGCCGATCCGATGGATATTCGCTACAACCTTGTTCAGTGGGTCCACCGCTCCACCCGGGGCTGGTCGTATGGGGGCAGTATCAGCGATCCACGCACGGGTGAGATCATCAAAGGGAAAGTGACACTGGGCTCGTTGCGCGTCCGACAGGATTACCTGATTGCGCAGGGACTGGTTGGTAATTTCAGCGCAACCGGACAGGATTCCTCGCAGGCCGACCCAATGATGACCATGTCCATCGAGCGGCTGCGTCAACTAGCCGCGCACGAAGTTGGGCACACACTTGGCCTGCCACACAATTACATTGCCAGCACAGAAGGTGGTAGTGCCGGTGCGCCGGAGCGATTTGGGCGTGCCTCTGTAATGGATTACCCAACAATGGTGGCCAAGATAAAAGGAGCCAGCATCGACTTGTCGGATGCGTATGCCAAAGGCATTGGAGCCTATGATAAGTGGAGCATTCGCTACGGCTATGAGCAGTTCCCGGCCGGAACAAATGAAAAGCAAGCCCTCAACAAAATTGTTACCGACATGCATAAGTCGGGCCTGACGTTCCTGACCGATCAGGATGCCCGTCCGGAAGGGTCGGCACACCCCAGCACTCACTTATGGGACAATGGGTCCAACGCCATTGACGAGCTCAAGCGGGTAACCGACGTTCGGCGCCTTGCTTTATCGAATTTTACTGCGGCCAAAATACCGGCGGGTATGCCCATGGCAACGCTCGAAGAAGTGCTGGTGCCAATGTATATGTTCCACCGGTATCAAGTTGAAGCAGCCGCAAAAGTTGTAGGGGGTCAAACCTATACCAATGCGCTCCGGGGCGATGGTCAGGCGGTCATGTCGACGGTTCCGGCATCGGAGCAGAAACGAGCTTTGGATGCGTTGCTAACCACGCTGGACCCCACCTTCCTGGCCTTACCTAAATCCGTGCTGACCCTGATCCCCCCCCGCCCATTCCGGTACGATCCCAATCAGCGGGAAGTCTTCAAACGCCGGACGGGTATCACATTCGACCCGATGGGACCGGCCGAAGCGGCTGCGGGCATGACCCTTCAAATGCTGCTAAACCCGGAGCGCGTTAGCCGTCTGGTGACGCAGTCATCGCTCGATGCCGCGCAGTTGAGCCTCGAATCTATGCTGGATCAGCTACTGAGTGCCACCTGGTACAAAGCAGATCCGGCCGATGGCTATCAGGCCGAAGTGAAGCGCATGACCGATAAACTGTTTCTACAGAAGCTGATCGATCTGGCCAATAATCAGGAGGTTGCTTCTCAGGCGCGAGCTGTGGCGCTCCTGAAATTGAGTCAATTGACTAGTAAACTAAGCGTCTCTAAAGCTAACCCAAAAATAGCGGCTCATCATTTGTTTGGCGCGGACCAGATCCGGCGGGCAGCCGGCAACATTGCTGATATACGACCAACCAATACACAGACCCCACCCGACGGGGCTCCCATCGACCCCGGTCAGGAATGGCTCTCGCCCGACTGCGACTGGAAATAATACGAAAGCCGCCTGTTTACTTGACAGGCGGCTTTTTCATTTTAGCCAACTCGAATGACTGTAATTTCCCAAGTTATCGATTTAAGTTTAATTACAATTTAACTACTCCCCAACCTCCTATCTTGAGTTAGGGTCATAGCTTTGTCCGGATACCAAACCACCGTTTCATGACTACTTCTGTACATACTAGCTGGGTAATTATTTTATTGATGACCTGTCAACTTACATTGGCACAACAACCGACCCAGCCCCCCAGCGATACAACTAACGCCACGAAACGGGTTATGCTTTCTGAAACGGTCAATCAAACACCCGCTCCCAAACAGGCAACCGAGAAGAACGAATTAAAATACAACCTCAACGAATCAGGCTCCCATTTCTTCAAAGCGACGTTTCTAAACCAGGCCTGGCTACAGTTTAATCAGAGTAACCCCGGCACAACCGTTGTTGGTGTTCCCAAAGACAACACCTTCTCGATCGGGCTACGCCGAACCCGGATACAGTTGTTTGGTCAGCTCAATGATCACGTTTTTTTATATTTCCAGTTCGGGATGAACAACTTCAATTACCTGAATGGTGGGTTTAACCAGACAGCCTCCTCGAACCGGAAAATACAGGCTTTCTTTCACGATGCCGTCGGCGAATACCTGGTGTGGAAAAACAAAGATTACCTGAAAATTGGCGGAGGTTTAACGGTTGTAAACGGACTATCGCGTTTTTCTTCCCCCAGTGTCAGCAGCATTATGTCGCTGGATGTGCCAATTTTTGCTCAGGCAACCGTTGACCAAACCGATGAGTTTTCCCGCAAATTAAGTCTGTATGCCCGTGGTCAGGTTGGTCATCTGGACTATCGCGTAGCTCTGAGCGACCCCTTCCCCATTCAAACCAATGGTGCCGCGCTGCCAGTTTATGGCCCAAACTCAATTTTTGCGCTGAAAGGTCACAATAAGCAGTTTCAAGGCTTGTTCATGTGGCAGTTCTTCGACAAAGAGGCCAATCAAACACCGGGGTATAACACAGGTACTTATCTGGGAGCCAAGAAGATTTTCAATCTGGAAGCTGGTTTTATTACCCAGAAGAACGCGATGGTACATCTGGCCGCTCCCGGCGATACGGTGTACGAAAACATGACGATGTGGTCGGTAGCATCTTTCCTGGATATGCCGCTGAACAAAGCGAAAGGAACGGCCGTCAATGCCTACCTGGGCTATTTTCACACCGATTACGGCAACAATTACCTTCGTTTTAACGGAGCATTGAACCCCGGCAGTGATATTGCCGCTACGCAGCGCCCCGGAGCATTGGGTGGTACACAAGGTAACTCATATCCCATGTTTGGCACGGGCAGTGTTGTATATGGGCAGTTTGGTTACCTGATGAAACGTGATCTGTTTGGGGCTGGCAACGGTACATTAATGCCTTATGTACAGGCGCAGATGGCCAGCTACCAGCGGGTTGCTGCTACGCTTGGCGTGTATAACATAGGCGTTAACTACCTCATTAAAGGCCACAATGGAAAGCTAACCCTCGACTATCAGAATCGCCCCTACTACTCCCCATCGTCCGGCACCTCGCAACTTTCGGCAGGCGGCCGACGCGGCCAGTTAACGCTGCAATACCAGGTATTTATTTAAGATTTTGCAAGTTGGACCCGCCTGACGGTTTAAAACCGACAAGGCACAAATCAGAAATCCCCGCCAAGAATCTGGCGAGGATTTTTTGTTTTTCTACGACTATTATTCCTGACAAGCATCTACTGCCATGTCTATCATTTCACGTTTGGCCGTGTTCTCGCTCACTTCTAATAACTCCAGACGGGTGCGGATAAGGCTCGTTTTCTGGTCGCCTTTCACATAGTACTTTTTACCAGCCTCCACTGTCAGGTCCAGTCCGGTTTCTTTCTTTATTAGTCCCACGCCACCCGTGTGCGCCGTTAGGGATAGCTTTCCAGGCTTCGTTTTGTATTCTATGAACCGGTTATTACTAAGCTTACAGATTTTTTCGCCGTTAGCGAACAACGCATAATTCAACGCAGAACCAAAATATTGACGGCCCCGGTAAATGTATATCGAAGCGAAATCGTCATGCGGACGAACGGCGAGTGAACTACCGTCGCTGCGAAAAGCAGTGCTGGCGAAACCCATACCGAAGAGAACAAAAAGCAGGGATGTTTTCATAAAAGATTACCATTAAATATGTAATTTAATTTATATGTAATTATAATAAATCAAATCACCACATCCATCCCGTTAAAACGAAAAGAGGCTCCGGTTAGGGAGCCTCTTTTTAGTACACGTATCGATCTGCACCTAAACACCAATATTCAGTGTGCTCAGTACACCATTCATGTTCCGAACGGCATCGGCCGATTTGTTGAAGGCTGCCTGCTCTTCGTCGGTCAGTTTGTAATCAATGATCTCTTCCCATCCATTGCGTCCCAATACGACCGGAACACCCAGGCAGATGTCGGACTGGCCATATTCGCCTTCCAGCAACACGCAGGATGGAATGATCCGCTTCTGGTCACGTACGATGGCTTCTACCATATAGGCACCAGCCGCACCCGGTGCATACCAGGCCGATGTACCGATCAGGCCGGTCAGGGTAGCACCACCTACCATTGTGTCGGCGGCTACTTTCTTCAGCGTATCTTCATTCAGGAATTGGCTTACCGGTACACCGGCTTTCGTAGCCAGGCGTGTCAGCGGAATCATGGTCGTATCGCCGTGACCACCGATAACCGACGCCTGCAGATCGTTGGGCGAGCACTCCAGTGCCAGCGACAGGTATGTTTTGAAACGGGCAGAATCAAGCGCTCCACCCAAACCAATGACCCGGTTCTTTGGCAAACCCGACGATTTGAGCGCCAGGTAAGTCATCGTGTCCATTGGATTAGAGATAATAATGAAAATCGCGTCGGGTGAGTATTTCAGAATATTTTCTGTTACACCTTTCACAATACCCGCATTGATACCGATTAGATCTTCGCGCGTCATACCCGGTTTACGGGGCAAACCCGAGGTAATCACAACAACATCGGAACCGGCCGTTTTCTCATAATCATTGGTAGAGCCCGTCAGCTTTATATCGCAGTCAAGCAGGGTTGATGCCTGAAGCATATCGAGCGATTTGCCTTCGCTGATGCCTTCTTTTATATCTAATAAAACGACTTCATGGGCGAGTTCCCGGCGAGCAATGTTATCAGCGCAGGTGGCTCCAACGGCCCCGGCACCTACTACGGTAACTTTCATACAGTATTCGGAATTAAAGGGTTAACAAACGATCGCAAAAGTACGTCTCCCGCTCAAGACAAACCAAAGTGTTCTGATTAAAACTTATAGTCAGTTCCAACGTTTATAATTTATTCGGTGAATTATTTTTGCGTGACATTCACTATACGTTACTTTACCAGTAGGCTTCAGGCCGGAATGACAGAAATAACAATGGCAAATAAGAGTCTTATATCACGAATATTAACATCTATTTTCTTCAAGCGGGCCAACGTGGGTGCTGTTCGATATGCTCGTAACTCCCGGAGTCTCTACCAGTTGATTCGGGATGCGCTGGAGAAAAGCGGTGGTTTATCAGGCAACAACATAGCCGCTTTTCGGGAGCAGCTCGGCGTTGTTACACGGCTGTTAAAAGCTTATGCGGCTGGTGATTACCGACAGCTGCCCTGGAAAACACTGATTCGGGTAATCGCCGTACTTATTTATTTTGTGTCGCCGATCGACATCCTGCCTGACTTTCTGCCCATTGTGGGCTTAACGGATGATATTGCGTTGATGTTCTGGCTCTTCAGCGGCATAAAAGACGATATTGAGAAGTTCCGGCAGTGGGAACAAACGACGGCCGCTACGGGTGAGATGACGACCCAGCCGGCTAAAACTATTAAGATTGGGTGAGTAAAAAGGGGGGAATCCTCCGTTTATGATTTACACCAGCGCTGTGCTGGCTGACGAATGGGAACATCAATCACGAACCCATTCGGTAACCGGAAGCAATTTTAAACAGCGGTCACGAAACCAAACAGACGATTGCTGCGTAAGTTTCACCGAGTTTTAATAGATTGTACGAGAGAGTTTTGTTAATTTTGCATACATTCAAATCCCAGGAAACATGATTTCGGCAAACATTTTGGCATTTATGGGTTTGGGCGGTCAGGAAATGATTTTTATCTTCCTGGCATTGCTCCTGTTGTTTGGCGCTAAAAAGATTCCCGAACTCGCACGGGGACTTGGTAAAGGCATCAAAGAATTCAAAGACGCTACCAAAGACGTTCGTGAAAATATCGAAGAAGGTCTGAAAGAGTCGGAGAAATAATCCGCTTCATTTATAGACAGACAATTAAGCAGCCCCAAACCGGAGCCGCTTAATTGTCTGTTTCTGCTTTATAGGGTTTCCATGTTACGTCTTTCGTTTTGACACTATACCGTAGCTTTTCCGCCGTTCAGGCCGATCTTAATAACGGCTCGCTCACCTGCCGCCAATTGGTAGAGCAATACCTCGTTCGCATTGACGAACTCCGCCACCTCAACGCGTTTACTGAAGTTTATGCCGATGAAGCCCGGCAACAGGCCGACACAGTCGACCAAAAGATAGCCACGGGCACAGCGGGCCGGCTGGCGGGTATGGTCATTGGCATCAAGGATGTTTTGAGTTATACCGGTCACAGCGTTCGGGCGGGCAGTAAGATCCTTGCTGATTTTACCGCCCAATTTACGGCCACAGCCATACAACGCCTGCTCGATGAAGATGTGATTATCATTGGACGGCAAAACTGCGATGAGTTCGCGATGGGCTCTTCAAATGAAAACTCCAGTTTCGGTCCTGTCCTCAATGCCGCCGATACCAGCCGCGTACCGGGCGGATCGAGTGGTGGCTCGGCCGTAGCCGTTCAGGCCGGACTGTGTCTGGCCAGCATCGGCTCCGACACGGGGGGATCTGTTCGTCAGCCAGCCGCTTTTTGTGGCGTAGTGGGTCTCAAACCAACTTACGGACGCATCAGCCGCTGGGGCCTCATTGCCTATGCATCATCCTTCGATTGCATTGGTCCCATTGCCAACACGGTCGACGATGCGGCCCTTTTGCTCGAAATAATGGCCGGAGCCGACGCCTACGACAGTACGGTTTCGAGCCAGCCCGTCACGGTTTATACCCAGACTACCTTACCCGATCGGCCACTTCGGATCGCTTATCTGCGGGATGGTGTCGAAAGCATGGGCGTCGATCAATCCATCCGGGAGGCTACCCAGAATAAGATTGACGCTCTTCGGGCCGCGGGCCATACGGTAGAACCCATTGACATCTCTCTTCTAAAGTATTTGCTGCCAACTTATTATATTCTGACCACGGCCGAAGCTTCGTCAAACTTATCGCGCTTCGACGGCGTACGATATGGTTACCGAAGTTTATCCAGCGACACACCAGCGTTGGATCTTTTGTCGTTGTACAAAAAAAGCCGGACAGAGGGGTTTGGTGCTGAAGTACGTAAACGCATTCTTTTGGGAACTTTTGCCTTGAGTGCCAGCTATTATGACGCTTATTATACAAAAGCCCAGCAAGTTCGCCGGTTAATTCGTCAGGAAGCAGAACAACTCTTTAATACATACGACTTTTTATTGTCGCCTACCACACCCACACCAGCCTTCAAACTGGGCGAGAAGACCGGCGGAAGTGCCAACGACGACCCATTACAGATGTACCTCGCCGATATATTTACGGTACAGGCCAACGTAATCGGTTATCCGGCCATTTCGATTCCAGCCGGTACAGATGCCAGCGGGCTACCCATTGGTGTTCAACTCATGGCTCCCCCGTTTGCAGAGGGAGCTTTGGTAGCTCTGGCAAAAAAGATGTACGATGCATGACGCATTAGTAGTGTCAAAGCATACATACATTTTGTATAAAAACGTAACTGAACGATACCTATATGAACTATCTGAACCGTAGCCTTCAAAAACTAGGGCTGTTGAGTACGGTAGTGGTTGGCCTGACGACAGTAACGCTCGCCAATCCAGTCGTGCCTCACCAGGACAGTACGATCGTAAAGAAAGACACTATTGCCGCTGTGCCAACCGTACCCGACAGTTTGCTACGGGAACGACTGGCCAAGCTGCAGAAAAGTATTCCCCTCAATTACCATAAGGCTGTTCAGGCCTACGTCGATTACTTTACCTTTCGAAAAGCCAGCACAACCAAAACAATGCTGGAGCGGATGCCGCTTTTTTTTCCGCTTTATGAACGTGTGCTGGCCCAATATGGCCTTCCCGACGAATTCAAATACCTGTCTATTGTTGAGTCGGCGTTGAACCCACGGGCGATTTCCCGCGCCGGTGCCGGCGGACTCTGGCAGATTATGCCCGGTACAGGGCGTGACTTACGACTGTATCAGGATGACTACGTCGATGAACGAATGGACCCCGTTAAATCCACCGAAGCGGCCTGTAAATACCTGCGTGATCTATACAACATCTTCGGCGACTGGGAACTGGCGATGGCGGCCTACAACTGTGGGCCCAATGCAGTTAAACGCGCCATGCGTCGGTCGGGGGGAGATTCCTTCTACACCATCTACGACGCCTTACCGAAAGAAACCCGTGGCTACGTACCCCAGTTTGTGGCCTTTACCTACCTGATGAATTATGCCAATGACCATGGTATTGTTGCCGAGAACTATGAGTACCCCATTCCGCACGATACGATACACGTGAGCGGCTACTTCAACCTCGAAACGTTTGCCAAACACAGCACCATGACGCTGGCCGATCTGCAAAAGATGAATCCGGCCATCACAACGACCATTTTACCCAATTACACAAACCGGTATCCACTCCGTGTTCCCCGTCAGCAATACGGTTATTTCGCCAGTCGTCGGCAGGCTATACTGGACTCTGCCCGTCAGCGCCCCGGCGTTATGGAGCACACGCTGCTGGCCAGTGCCGAAGACGTGCGCTATGGCAACGATTCGATGGGCATATGGCGTCAATTGAATCGTAACCCGCTGGCAGGGATAACGCTCGACGAAACACCTACCGAAGAGATGGTGGCTGAGCAGAGTAAACCGGGAACCAAATCAAAACTAGCCGCCCAACTTGCCCTGGCCGAATCGGCCGATGAGCCCGAGGAGGATATTGAAACGGTAGTCCTGCGCAAACCCCGCAAGCAGACGTATGTTGTCAAAAAAGGGGACAACCTGCTTCAGATCGCCGATCGCTATAACGTAGAGCTGTATGATATAAAGCGGTGGAATCACCTCCGTTCTACCACTATTCAACGAGGTCAAAAGCTGGTTATTCTGAAAGAAGTAGCCGAAACCCGTGCCGAGCGCCTGGCCGATCAGGGCACTGCTAAAAGCCGCAAAAAAGCGGAAGTATTGGCTAAATCGAAGCATTATAAGCCTCGCTATCATAAAGTACAGAGTGGTGATACGCTCTGGAACATTGTTCAGCGGTACGATCTGACCATCGACCAGCTCAAGAAAATGAACCACATCCACAGTAATTCTCTGCGGCCCGGACAAAAACTTATTGTTGGATAAAACCAATACACTACCCTCACGAACCCACGACGTTTTACCCAAAACGTCGTGGGTTTTTCGTATCTTTACTCTAACATAACTAGCTTAAAAACAAGCTTTTCCAGCTAACGAATGATTGCTTATTTAGACGGAACTCTGTCCTATAAAGAAGCTACCCATGTCATCATTGATGTACATGGAGTCGGCTACTCAGTACATATATCTCTCCAGACATACGCGGTTCTGCCCGGTGGTGGCGATCGCCTTAAACTGTTCATCCATCATCTCTTTCGAGAAGACTCGCAGGCACTTTATGGCTTTGCCAATGCCGATGAGAAAAGCTTGTTTCTAGATCTGATCGGTGTATCAGGTGTGGGCCCGAACACCGCTTTGGGCATGCTCTCGGCTATGCAGCCGGGCGACTTACGGCTGGCTATTCTGGGAGAGAATGTTCGGGCTGTGCAAGCCATCAAAGGCATTGGTGCCAAAACTGCCCAGCGCATCATTCTTGAACTACGGGACAAGATGAAAAAATCGGGCGTGGTACCCGACGGTCCCACCTACCGCCAGCAGGCAGCCGCCAACCCTGTGCGGGAGGAGTCTCTGGCTGCGCTGGTCGCTCTCGGCTTCCCCAAAGCAACCGCCGAAAAAAGTGTGGATGATGCGTTAAAAGCGGACCCATCCTTAAGCGTTGAAGATGTTATTCGACGGGCTTTACGGCAGTAACGACAAACGAATGGTCAATTAAACGTTAACCAAGCGTTTGGTTGACCATTCTGCTATCTACCCAAGTGCCTAAAAGTGGAAGGTAAAGACCTCAAACAAAAGGTTTCCATATAACATATTCTGTCTCTACCCATCACCCATAAGTAACTTTATGAGCTACTCATGGGTGATTATTTTTTTTACAAATACTCATTTCGAGCATATATAACAACTTAATATAACTTAAATAGCCGCATGACACCCTAATATGAGATTAATTAGTACTTTAGGGACTTGGTACACTATTGAGGACCGTTTTACCTAATAGTGCACAACAATAGTAGAAAGTCTCATTTCAATGGGTTGCTCATCAACTGACTTTCTATCGTTCATACTCAGCTACATTTAAGCGATTACGAGGCTACACTTTTCCGCATATGTATTAGTCATAAACGGATATAGCCCAGTACCCGTCTGTATAATACAGACAAGTTGACATTTCACTAAACTGGTCATCTTAGGCTTTTTCATGTCTTCGCCCTGACAAGAAGCCACCTATCTTGACCCGGATAGTAAAACCCTGTTGCCATCATACACCTTCCTGAATAAATGAAACTATCCATCTTAATTCCTGCCTTTAATGAAGAACGAACAATTCATTTCCTGCTCGAACAGGTTACCACGGCCCATCTTCCGAGAGATATTAAGCGAGAGATAATTCTTGTTGATGATTGCTCACAGGATATGACTCAGGAATGTGTTCAAAACTTCATGAGCCAATATGATAACGTCAACCTCAGGTATATCCGCCATGACGTCAACAAGGGAAAGGGCGCGGCTCTGTTAACGGGTATACAAGCGGCAAGTGGCGATTTTCTGGTTATTCAGGACGCCGATCTGGAGTATAACCCCGATGAATATCAGGTATTACTTCAGCCTTTACTTGATCAGAAAGCCGATGTTGTCTTTGGCTCGCGATTCCTGAGTGGCCATCCGCACCGGGTGCTATACTTCTGGCATTCAATCGGCAACAAGTTTCTCACCTTACTATCGAATATGTTTACGGATCTGAATCTTACAGATATGGAAACATGCTATAAAATGTTTCGGCTTCCTATTCTTAAGCAGATCAATTTACAGGAAAAACGATTCGGTTTCGAGCCTGAAATTGTAGCAAAAGTATCCCGGATACCGGGTATACGAATTTATGAAGTAGGCATATCCTATAATGGTAGAACATACGCAGAAGGGAAGAAAATTGGCTGGCGAGATGGCTTCAGAGCCATTTTCTGCATTATACGGTACAATATTTTTCCAGAGGTAAGCACGGTAATGATTAATTCAGCAGTAACCCCAATTCATGAACGTACTAATACTAACGTGGGTACTAATTAACCTTTGGTATGGTCAGTCAGTATTACGAACTCATAACAAAAACCCTGCACCAATTCGATTTGGCCTAACGGATTCCTTATTATTAATTACATCCGCCGTTTTTATCATAACCGAAACGTTAAGTTATTTTTCCCGATTAAATGAGGTAAACCTGAAAGTATCCTGGATCGCCGTAGCTGTTCTTTCTACGAGTTGGTCTATTTTCCAGTATAATAAAGGTGTCCCGCTGATACGTTTACGGTGGTCTCTGTTGAGCAGCTTCGAGCGTAAAATGCTGGCCTTTACAACGGTCATTTTGAGCTTAACGCTGCTCACAGCTTTTCTGTATCCACCCAATAACTTCGACTCTCTGGTCTATCATATGGGGAGGGTCGGACATTGGATACAACAGCAAAGTATTGAGCCTTTTGCTACGCATATCGAACGGGAGCTTTACCAACCACCACTGGCAGAATGGCTCATTCTACACACAATGCTGTTAAGCCAGTCCGACTTGTGGGCAAACTCGGTCCAGTGGCTGTCTGGAGTTGGTTGCCTCATAAGCCTATCTATACTCAGCAAACAACTAGGTGGCTCCCGAACGGTACAGATGGCAACTATGTTCATGGCAGTAACCATACCAATGGTTATACTGCAATTATCATCTACCCAGAACGATCTGGTCGTATCCTTCTATTTGATTTTAACAGTCATTTATCTGGTACGTTACTATCAAAACAGGCATTTAATGTCTATCGGCTGGGCTAGTCTTGCCCTGGGATTTGCCTTTCTCACGAAAGGGACGGCCTATTTATTAAGTGCTCCGATACTATTGACATGGGGTGTCCTGGAGCTTAGGCGGCTGGTCCGTGTTTCGGGCTTAGGCCGGGGTGGCCTGCGTGCTCTGTATAAGCTGGCCTTACCTCTCATGTTGATGTTAACGATAAGTCTGGGCCTGAATGTGGGCCATTACTCCCGTAACATCCTTGTCTTTGGACATCCCTTAACAGACCCTAAACTTGGCAGTGAGTATACCAATGCATACCACTCCGGGAAAATGTTAATCTCGAACGTGAGCCGTAATCTGGCGCTTCATTTTGGTTTTCCCGGTGTACATTGGGTGGTTCAGCATGGCGTTGACGAACTACACTCGCTAATGAACGCCGACATCAATGATGTTAACACTACGTACTCGGGCAGTCATTTTACTTTACCAAGGCTGAGCAACAATGAAGATAATGCGTCTTCCTTTTTACATATCTTATGGCTGACAGCAAGTATTATATGGCTCATTCGTCAAAATAAGCTTCCAAATCGTGTCTCCTACTTTGTACTGACAGCAACAATTATCACGGCATTTATTCTGTTTTGCTTTTATCTGAGGTGGCAACCCTGGCACAGCCGTTTGCATACGACATTGTTCCTACTAAGCTCACCCATAGGCGCTGTTTGCTTAGTATCAGCACTCGATAAGAAAATACAATGGCCGTATTGGTTGTTCATTCTGTCGGCAAGTGTCTTTGCACTGACTAATCCTTTTAGACCGCTGATAACCCTCCCGCCACTCACCCAACGGATATCCTTTTTAGACAGCCGGGAACAAAAATACTTTGTTAATGAACCTCAAAACTATGCTACATTTAACCAGATTGCCTCACTGTTAAATCAGAAGCGATCTGACAGGGACACTACACGAGTGGGCTTATTTCTGATCGAAAATAGCTTTGATTATATGTGGTATCAAAAATTGAAAGGGCCCATTTTACTCTACCATATCCGTGTGCAGACCGCAAGCCGATTACTCGATACACACCCGCCTGCCGATTACATCATTTCGACCAAAACACTAAGCGATACACTTCACTACCAGGATAAAATTTTCAGAAGGGTAGTCCCACAAAGCGGAAGCATAGCCGTGTTTGCCCCTCAAAAATAACCACCGCCCTCCAGTATTCGATTTGTTCGGATGCCTTCCAACAGATTCGAAGGCCCCAACATTAACTGCTGGCGTAATCTTTATAAATCGTTTTCGATTTATCCCCGGTTTCCAGAAAAGCAGCGTGATGTCGTCGTTTCCGTCTGCAAAACCAACTACGTAAAAAAAGCGAAAGACGGCACCGGGCCATCTTCCGCTTTCAGTATGTAAGTGAATGGTTGAATGTTTCTTATACGAGCGCCTTCATTTAGTTTACGCCAGCCGCCTGCTTTTGCTTTTCTTTAGCAACGGCTTTCAATTCTTTGGCTTCTCCTTTCATTACTTTCTTCTCCGCCTTTTCCATCTTTCTGTCGGCTTTGGCCATTCTGGTTTTAGGGTCCGATACGCCCTTAATTTCCAAACCTTTATGGGTTCTGGCTTCCATTTTGTACTCCTGTGCTTTAGCCACTTTTTTCTCCGCCTTCATTTCTTTCTTGGCAGCTTTTCCTTCCTGAACAGCTTGGGCAACACTTGGCTGAACAACCGCCAACAATGCAACGGCCGAAGCAGCGATGATTAATTTTTTCATAACGATTGACTGTTTGTGTAGTAAAAACATGAAACGAAAATCATTTCAATAGTATCGAACTAGCGCCAAACAAATATGTTCATCATTTAGATAGATAAGTATTTATCCTATAATACCTATAGAAAATACCTAAATTATGTAACCTACTGATAAATAGATACTAACAACTTAAGTCTGTAAATCAAAAAGTTGAAAATATTTTTTAAAAGGTTAACTTTTTTGTCTTTAGTTAATCGGGCTGTTTTTCAGATTCATCTCCAGATAATTAGTGTACTGCTGATACAACAGCAGCTGAGTACCGGCGCTGTAAGCAACCCCGTGGGCACCCGGCGGGTATATCCGTAAGTCAGCATCTTTACCCGCATCTTCGAGGGCGTTCATTAGCTGAAATGTGTTCCGAACGTGCACGTTCTCATCCATCGTTGAGTGGGCGATGAACTGTCCTGAACCCACAAAAGTGCGCCAGTATAAAGTGGAGAAAATCGTACGATTGTATTATCTTAAACAGCTAGACAATTGTTCGTAATGGCCTTGGCCAAATCATGTCGCGAAATGGGCATTAGCGAGGCCACTTATTACAAACGGAAAAAGGTTCAGCGGATTGGAGGTTGCCGAACTCCGACAATTGCATCAGTTAGAAAAAGAAAACCGTCAGTTAAAACAGCTAGTAATCGATTTAAGCCCAGACAAACAAATGCTTCAGGGTGTGCTCAAAAATGCTTTGAGGCCAGTTCAGCAAGTAAAACTGGCCTCAAGTTTAATGGAAAGCCATTGGGTTTCGGCTCGTGGTGCATATTCTGTTGTTAAATCTCGTCGATACTCCTTGCAATTTAAGTCTCGCCTTTGAGATGACTCTATGGAAACGAATCAAAGAAATTGCCCAAGTATGGGTTCGGTGCGGTTATCAGCAGATTTATGTGTTGCAGCGCACAGAAGGCTGGCGAGACAACCATAAAAGAGTGTATAGAATATACTGTGAAAAAGGTTTGCATCTCAGCAGCAAGTGTCTTCGTCGTAATCGAGCGGCTGCCCACCGGTTTGAACGAGCACAATTCTATAGTATTCACAAATGCTGGAACCGCCCTCTGTAGCGGCATGGATTTTGTCGCTGATCAGTTATTTGATGGGTGAAAAACCTGGTGTTGACTGTAGTGGATAATTATAGTTGGTAGTACTTGGCAATTCATGATGGCCAGTTATTGAAAGGAGACGATACAGTGGCAGTGATGAATTAGACAAAAGTTATACAATTGGTAATATCCGAACAGATTCAAACCGACAATGGTAGTGAGTTTATTTCAAAAGTGCTCGATTTATGCGGGGCCGCCCGTTCGGGCGTATGACAATGGGGTAACATTAGATTTCTCGAGACTTGATAAGCCCATTGATGACCTTTCTGTTGAATCTTTCGATGTCAATTTCTGAGACGACTGTTTAAGTACGCTCTGGTTCTTATTATTGGCAGATACACGCCAAAAAATTGAATACTGGCGGCAAGAATACAATAATTCCCGACCTCACAGTTCGCTGGGAAGATTAACCTCGAAAGAGGTTGGAAGGGGAATGTAATACAAACTAATGAACGTCCGATCCTCAATCCTTAAGCGGAACGCTTCTTCGGGAGAATCCCCAACGTTTGCTTATTAAACGGCGAATCAGAGCGATTACACAGTATGGTATCCCTTTACTCCATAAGTTAAAAAAGGGTTATGCAGCAAGACGGTTGGAACCATTAATCTTTTTGCTTCTCCTTCATTTGCCTTGAATCTGATCAAGATCAGAACCGGTTTCTACAAAAAAACACATGTATATCAATAGATAAACAAATATAAATTTTCTGACTCAATCTTGAACTGACAAATGTTGAAATTAACTAAATACGATGTATTATAACTTTATATTTCCTTTTACAGCAAAGAATAAATGAAAAAATAAACATAGTAAATAATATATATTTTTTCCATAAGTCTAGTCTAAAAATACATTAATTAGACATATTTTTACCTTTGCTTGGATAAATTAATACCAAGCATACGACAAATATATTTATGTCTTCCGCTCCACAAGATGAAAGTAAATTTGAACAGTTGATTATGGATCTGAGTCAATTGCTCACCTATACTATTGGCCGAAGTGTAGATAATGAAATTGTTGTTTTAAACAACAAAGTCAGCGGGTATCATGCCCGCCTTATTCAGTGTACCCCTATCCGTTTTGTCCTTGAAGATTTGGCTAGTAAAAACGGATCGTACGTCAATGGCAACCGTATTACACGTAAAGTAGTTGACAATAACGATCTGATTCAACTCGCAGATACAGAGTTCACGACAGATACACTTCTATCTTTGCTAAAAGATAGACCGATTAAGTCCACAAATATAGCCCAACCCGCGCCATTTGAAACCCAATCCAATAATAAACAGGCTGTATCTCCACTAGATTTTTGTACCTCTTTTTCCGATTTACGGCAGGTCTATGAACAATATCCGAAACTTCGTCGGGATTGTCGTAATCGCGAAAAAATGATTCGGACAGGAAGTGTTATTCTTTCATCTGTTGTTGGCGTAAGTGCTGTTTTATCAACAGGAGGTGGGGCCTTGCCATTTATTCATATTATGTCTGGAGCCGGCTTGAGCGTACTAGTACCAACACTATGTTCCACTTTATTGTCTACCGATGAAAAGTTGGAGATTATTGATAAAGAATACCGCGAAAAATATCGCTGTCCTAATCCTGATTGTCGTGACCCATTTGGGAATCGTGAATGGGAGCTACTTGCTCAACAAAAAACCTGTCGACGTTGTCAAGCTGTGTGGACGAAGTAAAAAATCTGGTCTATGGCCACTTACCTTTTTAACGTACATCCTATTAACTGGTATCTTTCACAATTTATCATACGATAAACTTTATGTCACAACTTTCCGAACAGACTGACGTCCAAACAGATACTTATTCCATGGCATCTTCCCCCAAAACAGGACCTAATCCTACGCAAAAGAAAATACTCGGAATTTCAGCTGCTACTTTATTATTAGGCGGTGCCGCCTGGGCTATTACGCAAGACAAATCATCTCCTGGATCCACTATTCCAAGTAACGGCTTACCAAAGACAGGGACTACGCAACTTCCTGAAGATGTAGATGTTGCCCAGAAGGTAACCGAAACCATGACCTTTGAGCAGGCGTTCGAAGCAGCTCGTACTGAAGTTGGGATAGGAGGAATATTTGGCTGGCATGGTCACTGGTATAACACATTCGAAAAAGAAGAATGGAGTAGCTTATCATTGGAACAACGGCAGGAGTTTACAGAAATGATTACTCAGGAGCATCTGCCCGTGAAACCATATGGAGTTCCCCATACTCACGCACCGGAAACACATATGGCATCAACTCCTGAACCTACTATTATTGAGGGCCATATCAATGGACAGCGCGTGATGGGTCTTGATTTTGATCGGGATGGTATTATTGATACCCTGATAATGGAAGGATCAAATGGTAGTACGTATAAGATAGTCGATGCCCATGGCGACAATGGAATGGATACACTTTTACGTTATGATTCCTTCACGGGTGAATTAATAGCCTATGAAAAGCTCGACGAGTCCTTCATTTTAAGCAACGATCAATTTAGCCATGGGCTGGAAGCCAGTATGTCGAAAGAAGTGGTGGATTCAATTCTTGAACCAGAGATAACGGCACCAGCCACCCCCGAAATGTCGAATGAAAGTGGTGACGATGAGCCAGCATTGGAAGAAGAACAATACCTTGCCGATTCGCATGAGCCCGATGATGATACCTATATAAATAATGGTGATGTGCATGACATGGACGACCAGTAGACATGGGAGAATTCAAAACGACGCTGATTGTCTGCCAGCACTGTGGCCGTAAAATAATGGTTCGTGCCGCCGATGCTGAACGAGGATTTATCCAATGTACTCATACCGGCTGTAGGGTCATAAATACATTACGGAAACCATTTCACTATGATGAGCATATCGTCCAGGGACTACCTTCCTTCGGGCAACTCACCCATATCAATGAACCAGAAACCACTTATCCGCTTCAGTTAGGTCATAATATCATTGGAACTGCTGACACCTGCACAGTTCAGGTGCCCCGGTTTATGCATAATGGTCGGTGTTTTATCAGCCGTAAGCATTGCACCCTAACCATTACGTTCGATAAGTGGACAGGGCAATTGCGATATCAACTTCATGATGGAGCTGCCGAAGTTGACTCCAAGACGATCAAATACAGTTTAAACGGCACTCAGTTAGCTAAAACTCTTTTGCTAAAAACAGAAATTGTTGATGTCGCAGACCAAGAGATAATCACCTTGGGCGGGCTTGACCGCTTTCGTCTGACGCATTATTCAATCCCGTCTGTTACGCTCGAAACCTATAAAATTGAGTTGGATTATAACCCAGATCGTACGGAATAGCTTATGCAGATTCATCCAACATATCCCTTTGGCTTTTCGCACATTGGCCAACGAACTATCAATCAGGATACCCTGTATCCAGCTGTTGGCATGGCCACTGAACATACACAACTTTTTGTTATTTGTGACGGCATGGGCGGGGCTGACAAAGGCGAAATTGCTAGTCAGTTGGTTTGCAATGCTATACAGGAATATAGCACTGCGATGGACTCACCAGTTTTTGACCTGGTTCATTTACAAACAGCTCTTGATCAAGCATACGAGGCTTACTACATGTACTTTCAGCAACATCCATTTGTAAGTCGAATGGGTTCGACACTTGCGCTCCTGCAAATTCATCAGGAAGGCCTCACAATTGCTCATATTGGCGATAGCCGGGTGTATCAACTGAGAGCAGGTAAAATTATCTTTCAGACTAAAGACCACCGACAGGTAAACGACATGGTGGAGTCGGGCATTATTACTGCGACACAGGCACTCACTCATCCTTGGCGCAATCGACTTAGTAAGGCTATCGTTGCCAGCTCAACAGATAAACGAAATAACTTAATCCGTGCGGTTCCAGACCTAATTACCCTGACTGATATTCGGGCAGGTGATTACTTTTTTATGTGTACAGATGGTCTTCTGGAGCAAGTAGATGACTACGCCCTGGAAGCCACATTGGCAGGTGATATACCTGATCAGGCCAAAATCCAATCCTTACAGACACTATGCGATGGGCAGACCAGGGATAATTATTCGGGTTATTTGATCGGCATCCATTGCGTAAAACAAACCGAATCCGTTCATGTAAATAGTACTTTTGAAACCTATGCTCATTAGTGTTCTCCTTAGTTTAAGTTTGCTTTTTGGTTATCAGCGAGCTTCTATACCCGGAAAAACGTATGCTGTCGTTATCGGAATCTCTGACTATCAGGCACTTACATATACAACGGGTGATCTGCGATTTGCAGATCGGGATGCGCATCAGATGGCCACTTTTTTGCAAAGTAAAGCAGGAGGCAGCATCTCGCGCGCTCACTTACGTCTCCTGACCAATCGGCAAGCCACGCAGAACGCTATTCGAGAAGCGTTGGAACTTTTCCAGCAAGCTGGTACTGATGACCGTGTTATCCTTTATTTTTCAGGACACGGTTTACCCGACAGTTTTGTTCCTTATGATGCACAACCGGGCGACCAGCGTAGGCTATTAACGTATAAGGCTATCAAAACGGCTTTCCGTGAATCAAAAGCAAAAACGAAATTGTGTATTGCAGATGCATGCCTCTCGGGGGGAATAACTCAACAAAAGACGACCCGACCAACGCTGGCCACCAATGTGCATGACGGTAGCCATGTAGCCATGATGCTTGCCAGTCGATCCACTCAAAGCGCAGTTGAGGACGGCAGATTAGCTGGTGGTGCTTTCACTTACTTTTTACTAAGGGGCTTGAGAGGACAAGGAGACCTTGATAGTAATGGCATTGTAACCATAAAAGAATTGCATAAGTACGTAACTCCCCAAGTTAAGAAACGAACCAAAGGACATCAAACACCAATTTTTTACGGGCGTTTCCCAGATACATTACCTTTATCGTATCTTTGAACTAACCCTTCTATGTAGATCAATATGACCATATGAGTCAAACATTTACTTCTTTTAAGGAATTCAAGCAACGTTATCCAATCCGCCCGAATGATGAAGGGTCTTTGTTGGGTAGTGGTTCATATGGGCGGGTTATAAAAGTTGAGGATCAGTTGGAAACCGAATGGGTTGCCATTAAAATAAGTGAATTTAAGGGAAATGATACAAAGTCACTAAAGGCTGAAGTAGAACTGGCAAAGCGAGTGCCCCGGCAAGCTAACATAGCTCGATACGACACCTGCCATCGGCTTGAAACGGATACAAGCATTAGTGATTTCGCGATTATGAAGTATTACCCTGACGGTAATCTGGCCGATCTGCTCCGAAACGTTGTGTTAGCCCCTGGCCAAATTTATGATATAACGCAAGGGATTCTACTGGGACTTCAACATCTGCACAAGAATCGCATT
Organism: Spirosoma aerophilum; assembly: GCF_054782495.1. Lineage (NCBI taxonomy): Bacteria > Pseudomonadati > Bacteroidota > Cytophagia > Cytophagales > Cytophagaceae > Spirosoma > Spirosoma aerophilum. The sequence goes on from NZ_BAAGSJ010000004.1 coordinate 54,261, forward strand.
GTTCACCGCGATTTTAAGCCTGCCAACATTCTTATATCTCGCGATAATGCCGGTCGATTCATTCCTAAAATTGCCGACTTTGGACTCAGTAAACTAGTCAGTGATGACGAACTCGATAGTTCTGATTTCGATCTGAGCGATGGGCGCGGTACACCATCCTACAAAGCACCCGAGCAGATAGAAGGTAGCCGGGTTAGTTTTAATCTCGACTTATGGGCATTTGGTGTTATCCTGTACGAAATAATGACAGGCGAAAAGCCTTTTCGGTCCGATGCCCGCAACAGTAGTGAACAATCCGTTCGGCGAGAGATCGAAAAGAAAATCATAACCGTTGAGTTGCCGTCTCGCCTGAGTCAAATTGCCGAGCCCTATAGGGCCATAATACGGAGGTGTCTAGTACGCGATATTCACGAACGCGCCCGAAAAGAGGAGGAACTATTAGATCTGTTGGATTTGATTCCTCATCTGTTGGGTGAAGCGCAAAAACAGCTTTATCATCAGGAATATCAATCAGCTCTTAGCTTGTTTGAGCAGGTACTCGCTAAGCGAGAACACCATGGCGAAGCACAAAAAGGAGTAGAACAGTGTACGCTAGCTATTCAGCAGCAGCTTATAGTAAATCTGCTGAACGAAGCCAACGTGTTTATCCAACAGCAACGCTTTGATCAGGCTAAAGACTGCTATGAGCAGGTGTTGCAACGTAACGCATCCCACGATATGGCCATTCGGGGCCTGGCTTTTTGCATTGACAAACTCCGGCCTAAACCGCTGGTTACTGAGCCAGAACGAACGGATATCTATCAGGAACAGGACGAACATACAGATATTTACGAACCACCTGGAGCACCAATCGTTACGCCAACTGTAGCAGAGCCGGCAAAAGCAATCAAGGTTGCCAACCCTGAAAAGCATGGAGATGTAGCGCCCCTCTCCCCTGTTATTCAACCAATTGTCACGAACACATCTTACCGAACGTTTCCCTGGAAAGTAATGGCTCCTGTATCGCTGGTTGTAGGTGTCCTGGTCTTTTATTTTAACCAGCCAAAAGAGGAAGGAGTAACAAAAAGACAAGACAGTACAATAACAACTAGCGTAGTACCCTCTATAGGAAGTGCTACCGATAGCATCGGAAAGATTTCTGGCCCAAGTGAAATTAATTCCGTTCCTGGCGAATCGAGAGAAGCGCTTAATAGACGGATAGATATTGCTCTCAAGAAAGCTCAACAGGCTTTTGGTATGAAAGACTTTGCGTACACGATTGACATGGCTAGTAGTGCGTTGAATTTAGACCCTACTCGCCGGGATGTGATCACACTACGCGATGAAGCTATCAAGGAAAGCCGGAAGAAAGCCCAGGAAGAGGCAAAGGTGGCACCCGTGCTTCCGGTAGAACCACCTAAAAATACAACGCCAGAACCAGAACCCGATAAGCCCAAAACAACGGAGCCAGCTGCGCCGGAAAATTTAAAAAAGGAAGCTCAGGAGAAATACGATCAGTTAATTGAGGAAGGTATGAAAGCCATTAGTGGCAATAACAAGGCAAAAGCTATTGTGACCTTCACCAAAGCGCAGGCATTTGCAAAAGAAAATGACTTAGGCACTGCCAAAGCCGATGCGGCATATACATACACCATGAGCAAAGGCAAAAGTTATTTTGACAGAGATGAATTTGATGGTGCTAAAGGTTGGTACCAGGTAGCCCAAGCCTTAAAAGATACCGAAGACGTCAAACGAAAACTTAAACAATGTACAGATCAGTAACTCAATTTTATGCATAAACTACTACACCCGTTTATCCTTGTCCTTTTCCTGACACTTGTTTTACAGCCCTCTATCCGAGCGGTGTGCCGCCCATCGGGGGGCGTCGTTATCATTGACGATGAATATGATCGGTACAAAAAAAGAGGGGATGATTTTTTTAAAGAAGGTCGATATGTCGAAGCACGGCGGCAATATCAAAACTGTCTTGAAGTACCTGGTTTTGAGAACGACCGCTACGCTAAAGAACAAATCGCAGAGTGCACGACCGGCTTAATGCTTCGGCAGCAAGCCGATGATGCTATGCGGCAAAACAAAGGACCAGAAGCAATCAAACTCTTTGGTCAACTGCTAAATCTTAATCCTGATGATGCTATCACAAAAGCGCAGTTGGGAGAATATTATGAACGTCAGGGCAACCAGCTTTTTAACCAAAAGCGGTATGTTGAAGCTAAAAATGGCTATAAAGAGGCCCTGAAATTTGCCACTTCAACAAAAAAAGAATCGCTATTAATTCAACTTCAGGTTATAGAAGACATCTTATTTCCCAAACCTTCAAAACGTATTGGTTTAAAAGCTTTGACGGGTGTGATCGCTGTAGGAACCGGAGCCTACGCATTACTCTTACGGAGTGATTATCAATCAAAATTGAGTACACTTACGCAAATTAACCAAACCGCTGATCCTACCGGAAGTGGTATAATCGCTAATCCAGACACATATCGGCAATATAATGAGGCTTACACAGCTGCCGAAGCCGCTCAGCAAAAAAACGGCTTATTCAAGGCTTGTATAGGTGTTGCTGCTTTGGCGACGATAGCTGAAATCTATCTGCTAGTACACAAGCCAAAGCAACGCACTAGCGCGCTTCAATGGAAACCTTCATCCCAGTCGTGGGGCCTGGCAGTTGGCTACACATTCTAAGCTTTCCTATTCATACCACAAAATACTTCTTTTGATAATGAATCGCTCATATACTTATATACTTTGCTTTCTTTTAGCTTGTAGTAGCGGAGTACTGATTTTAAGTTGTAACAGTTGGGATTTACCCACCAAAAAGTCGCAACGGAATTGCGAACCTCCCAGTGGGAGTTTGGAAGCGTTACCTCAAGATCGAAAAGTTAATTTTTCAATAAGCGCTCAAAAAGGTACAATCGACCAGGTGATCTGGGATTTTGGTAATGGCAGCACTACCATCACGACCGGCACAACGGTGGTTTATACTTATCCCGAATCAGGCACATATGTAGTAAATGCAACGCTAACAAACACCTGTGCTAATAGGATAATACTTACACGTACTATTTCTGTAAATAATGCCGTGCCGCCTGTAGTAACGATACAAGCTATTTCGAATATTTATACCACTACCGCATTAACCGGAATGACTGTAACCTCGAATGGTAACGCACCGATCATTAAATACGGAATGTGTTATTCAACTTCCAAACAATTACCTGATGTCGATTCAGACCCTAAAGAGGAAAGAACAGGCGATGTTGGAACAAACATTTCAATACCCATTTCATTAACAAATCTGCAGCCTAATACACGGTATTATGTGCGCAGCTATGCCATTAATTCATATAATAAAATTGGCTACAGTGCTACAGTCCAAACCATTCAGACGCAGCAAAGCCCCATCGTGGCTGCCAATGGAACCTCAAAGGTAAGCGCAACGGCGGCTTCAATAAATTTTGTTATTCTGAATATGGGTAATCCAGCCGCTTATGAATTTGGGGTCTATTATTCGTCGGAAACCAACGATCCCAATGTAAACAGTCCATCTTCTAAAGTCGTTTCTCCGACTGTCGGTACTAATATACTTATTGATCTAAATAACCTCACGCCCAATAAACTCTATTACTACCGGGCATATGCTAGGCTATCGTCTGGTGAGATAATCTATGGGCCTGTGTTGTCATTTACGACCCCGCTAGATCCAGTTTCGAAAGATTTAATTGCTCAAGTATCATTTACTGACCGATCGCTACAGGATGCCAGTGGTTACAACAATCACGTAAAGCTGGTGGGCGATGCTTCATTCACTACAGATCGTACTGGAAAGGGAAACTCAGCTGTAATGCTCGATGGCTCGGGCGATTATTTCTACATGGATGACAATGGCACACTAAATCCAGATGAGATGAGTGTTAGCCTTTGGATAAAACCTGCTTCAAGCAATGGGCGTATGCAGATTTATAACAAATCACGGTTCAGTGATGGCTTACCCCAAACATACAGCTCACTGATTAAGCTGGAAAATGATATAGGTCCCTCTCTTACATTTATGACTAACATTAAGCAAGGGAGTAATTGCCAGGGCGGAGTGGGCTGGCAGGATCTGGCATTCACCAGTCCAGTTGTACTGAACACCTGGTATCATCTTGTTTTTACATACAGTGGCAAATCTGCCCGAATGTACTTTAACAACGTTCTGGTATTTAAGACCGATAATCTTCCTTACAACACAATAGATAAATGTGCGGGGGGCGAATTGAAGTTTGGTGCTCAATATCAGTCACTACCTTGGTATTTTAATGGAGCTATGGACGATATCCGTATTTATAAACGAGCTATTACAGCAGCCGAAGTAGAAACGCTGTTCAAGTTGTAATGAAGTTACTTCACTTTCTGAAGTACACGCTGCGCCAGTGATTGAAAAGGATGGGCCTTATCGGTGCTGATTCGCTTCAGTATAGGTAAGGCCTTCTTCTTCTGGTCATTCTTAACATAAGCCAGAGCCAGAAACCATTCAGCTTTTTGTCGAAGTTGCTGAGACGGAGCCTCTTGCGCTTCAATCAATATGGGTATTGCCTCTGTAGGTTGCTTGTTAGCCAGATAGCTAAGTCCTAAGAAATAGTTTTTGTAATAAATAGTCTGTTCGTTGGCGGTAAGGGTGGTTAGTTGCTTAATAACCTGATCATACTTACCTGCCTTGTATTTCGTTATAGCATTCAAAAATTCAGTCCGTACGGACGGAGCAACGCTGCTGGAGGGAAAATCTTTCAGCAAGTCATTGGACGGGTCGGGCGAAAGGGTTTCGACATAAGCAATGTCGGCCTGGCTATTTCCGGTCTGCTGATAAATGTAATAGCCAACACCTAAAGCCATAACCAGCGATGCAGCCGCAACCCAATATCGCCAGCTAAACAAGGGACGAACGAGGGGCTGTTTATCTTCTTCTATTGCATCCACAGCTACTGAGGATGCTTCGTACTGTGCCTTCGCTCGTTCTAGTGCGCGTTCAATACCTAAGGCACGCAACCCAAGCCGGATAGCCCGTTGCCGGCCAACTTCCGCACGAAGCTCAACATCGGCCTGGATATCTTTCTCAAACAATGCTCGGTCTGTTGCTGATAGCTCATTGGCCAGATAAGCCTCAATTATCTCATATTGCTCTTCCGATAACTTCATAAACCTTGCTGATTAGCGGTTTTCAGATAAAAATTTTTCAGCTTTTCAGCACAATCATACCGCTTCGACTTTACGGAGGACTCTTTCATACCAAGCCGTTCGGCAATTTCCCGCAGTGATAGTTCATCCACATAAAACCACTCAATTAATTTTCGGCACTCATCCTTAAGTTGGCCAAGCGATTGCCGAACAACACGAACAATATCCATTCGTTCTAAATCCTTAACTATGTCCGCCGTATCAACCATATCAAGTGTATCGGGCATAGCAGCACGTGTACGTAAACGAGACGATTTTAATTCAGTCAACCATACGCGTTTACAATACTCAAAGACCACAGTAGTTATTCGGGCACTTTCTAGAAGCTGATAGCTACCGGTTTCTACATTGAGCAGAAAGCTCATCAATCCCTTCTGAAAGGCATCCTGAGCATCCATTTCTGAACCGCTGTTTGTTAATACCCAATATCGGAAAGAAGGATAGGACTCAGCATACAAAAACTGATAAGCCTGCTCATCACGGCGACTCAAGGCATTGTAAAAATCTTGTTCTGTTGAGTAGACAGGTAATAGACGAGTTGACATAAAATTGTAGAATGAGCGAATATAAAACCCAGAAGCACACAATCTTACCCGTCAGCTAATTATTGGTTAATAGGACCTAAGCTAAAAAGGTAAGTCAAACCTATTGTTTAATTATTTTTCATATCCCCGACTTACCTTTTCGTACCTCAAGCGATCTATAACCGAAGCTTAGCTTTTAGCGTAGTTGAACCCGTTAATAGGGTTATCTACTTCTAAAGATATTAAGCGGGTTATAACACCGATTTCCCTAAAAACCAGGTGGCGTAAGCTGAAAAGCCAATAGAGTAAGCAGTGCTTAAATTTTATTCAAGATGAAAAATTTCATCCTATTGTCAATTCTTATGCTTACTAATTCACTTATAATGGCTCAGTATAAGAAAGATGGTACGCCTGATATGAGATACAACTCCAATAAGCAGACATACGGAAATAGCTATTCCAGACCGAGCTATGGTGCCACAAATACAGATGTACAGTATCAGAGCGGTTACGAGCGGAATGGGACCTATGTTGAACCAAGTTTTCATACAAGACCAAATAATACCAATACAGACAATTGGAGCACAAGCGGGAACACAAATCCGATGACAGGGATTCAGGGAACAAGAGCGCGTGATTATTCGAACGACGCAACTAACTACGGTCAGAGTCAAACGATTCAAACAGGGCCACGTGGTGGACAGTATTACCAGAATAGCAATGGTAATCGTACTTACGTACCTAAGCAGCCATTTTAAGAAATAATATTAAAACAGAAATAGATACACTAAGTCTGGCTTTCCGCAGCTTCCACACTCAAAGCTATTTAATAAAGTGACCTCTAAACCAAATAAAATCTGGTTTAGAGGTCACTTTATTAGTTAATCGGGCTGTTTTTCAGATTCATCTCCAGATAATTGGTGTACTGCTGATACAACAGCAGCTGAGTACCGGCGCTGTAAGCAACCCCGTGGGCACCCGGCGGGTATATCCGTAAGTCAGCATCTTTACCCGCATCTTCGAGGGCGTTCATTAGCTGAAATGTGTTCCGAACGTGCACGTTCTCATCCATCGTTGAGTGGGCGATGAACATTTTTCCGGCCAGGTTCTTGGCATAAGACGTCACGGCACTGGCTTTGTACTTGGCCTCGTTTTCGGGAATCAGGCCCATATACCGCTCTGTATAAATGGAGTCGTATAATCGCCAGTCGGTTACGGGGGCGCCCACCAGCGAAACTTTGAATACGCCGGGATGGGTGAGCATGGTATAGCTGCTCATGTAGCCGCCATAGCTATGTCCCCGAATGGCCATCCGGTTGCCATCCACCCAGGGTTGTTTGGCCAGATAAGCAGCAGCTTCGGCAAAATCCAGGCTCTCGTATTTCCCTAACTGCTCATAAACGACTTTCTCGAATTCGCGGCCGTAGCCACCGCTGCCCCGGTTATTGACACCTACCACGATATAGCCCGTTTGCGCCAGCCACTGGTGCCAGCCCGTTGTCGCAAACTCGTTATACACCGACTGCGCCCCCGGCCCGCCGTAAATATCCATCACGACCGGGTACTTTTTAGTAGGATCAAAATCAACGGGTTTGATGATCGAAATGTCGATCTGCTGTCCGTCGGTCGTAGTAAAACTGGTTAACTCCTTAGGCGAATAACCATGACTGGCCACATAATCCGACACCTTTTTGTTGGTCTCCAGCGACTTGATCAACTGACCTTTAGTATCCCGCAATTCGACCTGAGTGGGCGTGGATATGTTCGAGTAGCGGTCAATGAAATACTGACCGTTGGGCGAAAAATTAACCGCGTGCTTTCCCGGTACGGTCGTTAACCGACGCTTGTTCTTGCCATCAACGTCAACAACAAACAACTGCCGCTCCAGGGGCGATGCTTCGGTCGAGGTGAAATACACTTTCTTCGTTTTTGGGTCGATGTGGTGTACGTAGCTTACCTCCCACTTGCCGCTCGTTACGGCATTGAGCAATTTGCCGGTATAATCGTAGCGGTACAGATGCGCAAATCCATCCCGATCCGATACCCAATAGAACTCCTGCACACTCGTTGGAAAGTAGATCAGGTGATTAATGCCCGCAAAGAAATCAAATACATCCACCCAGGTGTTTGATTTTTCTTCCAGGATCTGCCGGGCCTCACCGGTGCGCGCATTAGCCATGAACAGCCGCAAATGATTCTGCTTCCGGTTCAGGTGCATGAGTGCGAGTTGTCCTTCCTGCGAACTCCAGTAGATGCGGGGAATGTAGCCATCCCCTAACTCGACATTCATCCACTGCTTTGCTTTATTGGCGATTTCGATGACGCCAATGCGAACGGTCGGGTTTTTGTCGCCAACGCGGGGATATGGCAGTGAGTCGAACGTCTCGTCGAAGCCTTTGTAATCGGTCAGTTTATAGATGGGCACCTGCCGCTCATCGGATTGCCAGAAGGCAATGAACTTGCTGTCCGGCGACCAGTCCCAGGCCTGCGCCAAACCGAATTCCTCTTCGTAGGCCCAGCCAAAACGTCCGTTGTAAAAAGCGGCTTTCGCATCATTGGTCAGTTGGACTTCTTTCTGGGTAGCGAAATCAAATACGAACAGATTCCCGCCCCGCTCATAGCCGACCTTACTGCCGTCGGGTGCGAGTTCGGCAGTTTGGGCGTCTTTGGCAACCAGTTTCAGACTTTTGTCGGCCACCGCATACACGTAATAATCCGAAATACCCGACCGCCGATAGACGGGCCGGAAATTCGACTGAAACAGGATGTTCTTCGAATCTTTTGACCATTGAAACGAACCATAGGCAAAGGGCTTGTCGGTGCCGGGAAATTTCAACTGGCTACCATCAAAAACCACCTCTTCTTTCTGGTCTTTCGGCGAAAGCGTTTTGATGGTGCTCTGGCCGTCAATGAAGGAGAACTTGTTACCACCTTCGATCCAGTTGACCGAACGCGGCCCCGACGAGCCATTCAGTTGTCCCCCCGAAAAAATAGCCTGCTGAAGATTGGTGTATGGTTGTTTGGCCGACTGTGCCGTTGCCAGATGGGTAAACAGGATAGCTGCCCCAAGCAACCATCCGGATAGTTTGCGATTACTCATGAAGTATATAGAACGTATCAAAGAATCAAAGCTACTAAAATTTAGGATTTCATTTTTCAGATGAAAGTCCCTGACGGCTTCCCATACGGCCGCTGAATGTATTGGAGTCGAATAGTGGAGTAAGTAAAATAGGTGGAGTAAGTAAAATGAGTCAATTACTCACTTCACTTACTCCACCTATTTTACTTACTCCACTATTCGACTAATTCATTAAAACTTAACCGGCAATCCTGTTCGTGTCGATTCGTAAATAGCCTGGAAGAGGGCAACCACTTTGCGGCCTTCTTCGCCTGTTACGGCCGGGGCGCGACCTTCCCGGATGGCGTCGCAGAATTCGGCAATTTGCAGACCGAAGTAATAGACGGTAGCGTCGATGGTATTAAAGAAGGCGGTGTCTTCCTCAATAAATTTGGCGAGCAGGGTTTCTTCGCCGGGTACCGTCCAGAGATCATTGACGGGCGGGTCGGTGATGGTCGACATGCCGGCAATAAACAAAGCCCCGCCATCGGTCTGAACGCCCACCGAGGCACCGTTCTGGCCGTGTACGTGCACTTTCCCGAAAATGCCGGGCTTCTGTGAGTTGCTGACGATGATGTTCCCCAGACCGCCATTCTTGAATTTGACAATGGCCAGAGCCGTATCATCTACCTCAATGTATGGGTGGTTCAGGTTACGCCAGACACCGAATACTTCATCAACTTCGCCCATGTACCAGAGCAGCAGATCCAGTTGGTGGGGCGACTGGTTGACCAACACGCCACCGCCTTCGTCGGACCAGGTACCGCGCCAGGCGTCACTTTTGTAGTAGTTCTCATCCCGCCAGCCGAGCATCTGAATCGTACCGAGCACCGGCGACCCTATCTTTCCTGATTCGATAGCCTCCCGAATTCGCTGACTGGGCGCGTAGAATCGACGTTGGCTGATAACGCCCAGGTGGCGATTGTTGCGTTTGGCTGCTTCGAGCATGGCGTCGCAATCTTCCAGCGACGACGCCAGTGGTTTCTCAACCAGCACGTGCGAACCGGCGTTGAGAGCCGCTACGGTTGGCTCCCGGTGGCCAGGGTGCGTGGTACAAACCAGACAGAGGTCAACGTTCTCCCGGTCGACCATGTCGTAGACATCACTGTAGGCACGAATGCCGTACTGATTGGCGAAGTCTTCCGCTTTCTGATAGGTTCGGCCGTAAACAGCGACTAGTTCAGCGTTGGGTATTTCCAGAGCGGCTTTGGCGTGCAGGTGCGCCACTTTGCCGGGGCCAATAATGGCAATGCGAATGGGTTCAGGCATAATATCTAAAACGTCTTCCAACGAAATGTATTTTCGGCAAGTCTTCTACTCTAAACAAAGATTGAATTATGGGTGGCAAGAATTATTTCGGTACCAATAGCAATACTACGCCTTTTTGTCTAACATGCAGACGAAACTCAGCACATTTGACAGCATGAAAAGAATAGCCACTTTTCTACTATTTACCTCGATCGTATTTAACGCATTTGGGCAAACAGCTCCCCTGCCTGCTGTTCGGACAAAGCAAAATAAAATTGTCATGTACGTGGAAGGTGAACGCGGCAATTTTAATGGGATTGATAACTTACCCATAGAGTTTCCTTATGATTTTGGCACGAAGGCAGAGAGCACTCCTCTAAGCGTCGTTTCAGAACAGGACTCCATTGTGTTGTTGCTCAGGCATGGGACTCAAACTAATTTCGAGATTATCCGGCAGGAAAAAGGCGATACCATTCACTGCCATTTCACCAGCCATCCCTTTGTTAAGGCCGCTGTTTTTACAGATGCTTATAAAAAGGCTAATCAGGGGAAAACAATTGTCGACGTTCCCGAAGTGTATGAGCTGCTCAATATCATTTTCGCCCTTACGGATTACGGCAAGACCGATGCGATTTATAAGGAAACGGCCTATTATCCGGCCATGATGCGGCATTTTACACCATACAAAAACAGCCGTGCGGTGCAGATTTTCGACTCGTTGTTGCGGGCTTCAGGCGATCAGTATCATAACCTGAAAATGGATAGTTACGCCTTCCGCTTTCAGGGCGATAAGATCGTTAACGGTGGTGTGTATGATCGAATCAGTTGGGGCGAAGCAAATACACTATTACCCTACATTCCGCTGCTGGAACAATTTGCCAGCCAATCGACGTTTCGCTCCTTTTTTCGAAAACAGCAGCCCTACTATACCAGTCTGATCAATGACTTCAAGAAGAACGTGGACGTGGCAACCATGAAAACGTGGCTGGATAAGCAGTTTCCGACTACACGCTACTCCGCCGTCAAGATGATCTTTACGCCCCTGATCGGGTTTAACCAATCTGCAAATCGATTCGACGACAACGGCTTCACAGAGGCTCAGTGCCATGTCAATTATCCGTTCATCGGCCAGGACGAAACCAGCCAGCCCAGCGATGTGTTGCGTGGCCAGCGGATGGTCATTTCATTCACCGAACTGAATCATAATTACTTAAATCCTGAAGCCGATAAATACGCTAATGCTCTATACGCGGCCTTTAAAAATATGACCGATTGGACAACGGCAGGTACCCCGTCCAGCAACTACAATAATGCGATCTTGTGCTTTGAAGAGTACATGAACTATGGTCTTGTGACCCTCCTGTTCAACGATATCTTCGATGCCAAAACATTCGCCGTTCTTAACGAAACCATGTCATCAAAAATGGCCAGTAAGCGTGGATTCCGGCGATTCCAGGAGTTTGACCAGGAATTACTTCGATTGTATAGAAATAAAAAACCGGGCCAAACCGTTGCCGATCTGTACCCGGATATTATTGCATGGGCGGCTAAACAGTAAGTATAGATTACGGTCTCAACACAACCTTAATCAGGCCCTTCTCTTTGTTATAAAGTCGGTCAAACCAATCGGCTCCTTCAACAAGGGGAACCTCTGCGCTTAGAATAGCTTCGACATTCACGCGCCCGGACGAGATCAAAGCCAGTGCCGCTTCGTATTCACCGTTGATGGCACAGGAGCCCTGCAGCCGTAGCTGACGGGTAACGATGGCCTGCAAAGGCATCTCAACGGTTGGCGCCAGATTACCGACGAGGGTTACCGTAGCCCCTTTCCGAACACAGTCGATAGCAGTTTTGACGGTTGGCCCGGCTCCCACGACTTCAAAGGAGACATCGGCTCCGCGTCCATGGGTTAAATCCTGTACCTGCTTGGCAAGGTCAAGGCCCTGCTGCATACCTGCATTCAGGGTATGCGTGGCGCCAAGTTTTTGAGCCAGCGCCAGCCGGTCGTCGTCCAGGTCAATGGCAATGATGGTACCGCAGCCCGCCAGTTTCAGGACTTGAATAATGAACAGGCCGATCATGCCTGAGCCAACCACCACCGCCGAATCGTTGACCTGAATAGGCGTCAGGCTAACGGCATGGAGTGCCACGGCCACTGGCTCAACCAAAGCCGCCTGGGTAAAGCTGACATTATCAGGAACAGCATACAGAATATGCTGGGGTATGGCTACATACTCCGCAAACGCGCCATTACGCTTAAAATCGGGCGTCGATACGCCCACGACTTCGCGGCCATCGCTTAGGTTATATTGGCCCCGACGGCTGTACCAATCATCAAGCACATAAACTGTCGAATCGAAGGTGACCCGGTCGCCGGTGGCCCAGTTTTTCACGTCGCTGCCTACTTCGGCAATGATGCCGCTGGCTTCGTGGCCCATGACGATGGGCGGAATACGCCGACCACTGCTACCGTCCATGCCATGTACGTCGGAGCCGCAAATGCCAACGGCCTGTACGCGCACCAGCACTTCGTTGGGGCGGATGGACGGCTTGGGCACATCCTGAACATGTAGATGATTGTATTCGGTAAGAACGAGTGCTTTCATGTCGGTAGCGCAGGCGGAGACCCGCTTTTATTAAAAAATCGGTAGTGTTGGCTAAAAAAGCGGGTTTTTACAGGAACAGTCGACCGTCCGTGTTATTCACTGCTTCTGATAAATTCCGATGAATGCTTCGATTGGCATTCGTTCGGGGATATCATTTTTTAGACTCGGGTTGATTTCATAAGTTACAATTTCATCTATGAAATCAGGTATTTCACCAAAAAGCTTACTTGCAGACACCGATGTATATTTCTTTTTAACCTGCACCAAGCGCAAGTCCGGGTCTTTACCCCAAGCCACGTTGTCTCCTAGTACTAACTGAATTTTGGCCCAATCGTTAAAAAAGTATTCCTGTAGAAGCGGAATAATTCGGTCGCGGAAGACAACACAGAGATCAGCATGCGTTTCGACACGAGTTAGGTACGCATGCCCAATCTGATGATCGCGGTCGAGAAGGTATTCGATGCGTTCATTCATAGTCCGTAACATCTGGCCCAGATCAATACCGTCAATGGTACCCAGAACAGCAGGATCGGGCGCGATTTCGCGAAACGAAAACCGACGGCGGAGGGCAATATCCAGCAGGGCAATCGACTTATCGGTAGTGTTCATGGTGGCCACTACGAACAGATTCAACGGCACCCCGAACCGCTCCTGTGAATAGGGTAATGTGAGCCAGAGTTCGTTTTCGGCACCCAGCCGTTTATCACTTTCCAGGAGCGTAATCAGGTCCCCGAATACGCTGGCAACGTTGGCCCGGTTGATCTCGTCGATGAGCAGATAATGCGGAGCCGCTTTTTTGAACTTCTGCAAGCGAGTCTCCGGCGAATCATTCAGGCAATCGGCCAGCGTAGCATAACCCGCCTGTTGAATAGCCGTCATACAGGCTTTATAAAAAATACCCTTCCGAATCCGATAACTGATCTGCCCGTTGATGACTTCCGGACGAATACCTTCCACAAACTCTTCGTAGCTGTAGGCTGGGTGAAAGGTGATCAGGCTGGACTGGCTTTGTAAATACGGCTTCAACGCAAAAGTTTTACCCGTACCGGGTGGCCCGAACAAGATGAGGTTGTGCGGCTGACTAATCGGCTGCGGCCCGGCCTCGTATTCAGTCTCCGGCTCCTCGGCGGTGTAGTCGTTCGGTCGTGCATCGCCCAGCGTGGGATCGTCGGCGAGCCGGATCACTTCGCTCAGGAAGGCTTCATCTTCGGCGGCCCGGTACACATCGGCGTTATGCCGGGCCGAGTGCGGCCCCCGTTTGGTGCTCTCCACCAGTTCGAGCAGACAGTCTTCCCAGCAGGTTCGTAAAACGGGCTGATAGAGCAGATGCACGTTCGACTGCCCGACGATAGCCGCTACATAATCGGACTTTTCAGTAATGGGTTCAAACACCAGTTCTTCCAGAACTTTTAGCCGATCCTGGCAGGATTTCTTAACAGTTAGGTGGTATTCGACTTCGCCCTTACGCGGGCGCTGGATGCGTAACGCCTGAAAGTAGTTAATATGGGCCGTAATAGCGGCTTTCTCCTGCCGCACAACAAACGCCAAACGGGCATCGCCGTTTGGCAGGTTAACCATATCGATCAGCTCTTTCAACAACCCAAAAAATCGCCGGACAGCTTCGGGGTGACCAATGTCACGAATGCGTTCAATGAGGGGTTGCTGCTGGGTATCGGATAACACAGGAAAAAAGAAATTGTCGTTTACGAAGCTACGAAAATTTTAGTGTTTTGCGGACTTCGTTTCGCTACAGCCAAAATGGTTGTTGAGATAATCGATCGTGAGACGGCCTTTTTGAACGGGGGCGTTACTGTTTAAGGTGGCTGGCGCAGGCATTGGCCCGTGCCTTTTGATGAAGTCAGTATTTACTGACGTAAGCGAATGCTTGCTATATAAAAAAGCACGAGCTAATGCTCGCGCCAGCTACAGATACCAATTCCTACGCCAGATAGCTACCGATACTCACTACATCGGCGAACACGCCCGAGGCCGTTACCTCTGCCCCTGCGCCGGGGCCTTTGATCACCAAGGGCCGGTCTTTATAACGCTCCGTCGTGAACGAAACGATGTTGTCGGCACCGGTTAGCTGATAGAATGGATGCTCCACACCAACGGGCCGCAGGCCGATGGTCGCTTTGTTGTTCTCGAAACTGGCGACAAACCGCAGCTTTTCACCCTTCGTTTCGGCTTCGGCCAACAGGTTTTCGAAGTAATCGTTATTGCGTTCCAGCTCCTCGAAAAAGGCCGGGATGGTGGGCGCGGCCAGGCAGGATTCGGGCAGCAGGGTTTCGATGGTGACGTCTTCCGGCTCCAGCGGAAAACCGGCTTCACGCGCCAGAATCAGTATTTTACGAGCTACGTCCAGGCCGCTCAGGTCATCGCGCGGATCGGGTTCGGTGTAGCCTTTCTCTTTGGCCTCGCGTACTACATCGGCAAAGGAGATGCCGGGGCGAAAGGTGTTGAAGATGAACGACAGCGTACCCGACAGGATCGCTTCAATTTTCAGGAAACGGTCGCCCGCCGTCATTAGCCCCTGCACGGTGTTGATGATGGGCAAACCGGCCCCCACGTTGGTTTCGTAGAGGAACTTGACGCCCCGGTTCAGGGCTGTCCGCTGCAAACGACGGTATTCGCTGTACGGGCCGGAATTGGCTACTTTGTTCGGCGTTACCACCGAGATGTTGGCATCCAGCAGCGACTCGTAAAACTGCACAATGTCTTTATCGGAAGTGCAGTCGATGAAGACCGAGTTGGGCAGGTTGTAATCTTTGATCTTCTCGACAAAAGCTGGCAGGGACGTCGTGACGCCATCGGTCAGGAGCCGTTCGCGCCAACCGTCCAGCGAAATCCCTCTCGTGTCAAGCACCATCTTTTTGGTGTTGGTCATACCCACTACACAGACCTTCAGCAGCTTTTCTGAACGCAGGTATTCCGACTGGTTGTAAATTTGTTGCAGCAACGTTTTCCCGATCAGGCCCGTACCCACCAGATACAGGTTCAGCACGCGGGCTTCGGACTGGAAGAAAATGTTGTGCAGCGAATTGAGCGCTTTCGAGAGGTTATTCTTGTTGATAACCACCGAGATATTGATTTCCGACGACCCCTGCGCCACGGCCACGATGTTGACCCCGTTTTTACCAAGCACCGAAAACAGTTTCCCGGCAATACCGGAGCTTTTCTTCATGCCCTCTCCCACCGTCGCAATCACCGACAGGTCGCGCTCAATAGCGATGTTATCAATATGCCCATGGGCAATTTCGGTAGCGAACTCGGCGTCGAGAATGGTCTTCACATTCTCAGCCCCACGCGGGTCGATGGCGAAGCAGATGGAATGCTCCGACGAAGCCTGCGAGATCAGAATGACGCTGATCTTGTGAGCGGCCAACACGCCAAACAACTTGGCGGATACCCCGGCCACGCCGATCATACCGGAACCCTGCACGTTCACCAGCGCAATATCGTCGATACTCGAAATACCCGTTATGGTATACTGCCGCCGTTCGGCGGTGCGGCTCACGACGGTACCGTCGTGCGTTGGGTTGAAAGTATTCAACACCCGAACCGGAATGTTGCGGGCAAAAGCCGGTTGCAGACTCGGCGGGTAAATCACCTTCGCGCCAAAGTGCGACAGTTCCATCGCTTCGGCATAGGTGATGGTTGGAATATTGAAAGCATTGGGCACCTTGCGCGGGTCGGCAGTCATCATGCCGTCGACATCCGTCCAGATGTCGATCACCTTGGCGTTCAAGGCAGCGCCCAGAATGGAAGCCGTATAATCCGATCCACCCCGGCCGAGGGTTGTGGTTTCGTTTTTCTCTGTCGAGCCAATAAAACCCGTCACCATTTGAAGGTCAGACGTTTTGGCGAAATGCTCCTGAATGAGCTGGTTCGTCAGCGTATAGTTTACTTCGGCCTGCCCAAACTGAGCGTCGGTTTTAATGATCTTGCGGGCATCGCAGAACTGGGCCGGAATACCCCGGCTCTTCACACATTCGGTAATGATCGTGGTCGAAAGCCGTTCGCCAAAACTGGTGATAAGGTCGTGGGTGCGAAGGGTTAGTTCGCGAATGAGCGACACACCGCGCAGCAGATCTTCGAGTTCGTTGATAATGCCCCGGATATGGGCAAACACTTTGCTCTGTTCCTTTACAGGAAGCAGGGCCTTGATAACGTTAAAATGGCGGTCTTCAATCCGGCGCACCAGTTCCATATAATCGGTTTCACCCGTTGTGGCCATCCGCCCAATCTCGATAAGCTGGTTGGTGATGCCCCCCATCGCCGAAAACACGACCGCTATCTGGTCGCCGTTCTGCCGATGGTTTTCAATGATCTGGATAACCTGTTTGATACTGTCTACGGACCCAACAGAGGTGCCGCCAAATTTAAGAACCTGCATTACTAGAAAGCGAAAGAGTGAATGTGCGAAAGAGCGACTCCGCCGAAGAGGAGATGTCGCTATTCGCGAAATTTAATCAGGAAGCCGTTGATGATGGTGGTATTTGCAAGGCAAAGATAATACGGTGCGCTCATTTCCGGGCTTTCCTCAACAGAAAAGGCACCCCATAACGAGCGCCTTTTCTGTTGCCTGAACATCTTCCTGCAATTACGATGCCGTACTGAACGACCTGGTTTCGTTGATGGTGAGCAGCCCCAAACCAATTGTCAGAGCATCTTCGGCCAGCGCAACGACGGGATCAGGCAGGTCTTTTTCGTGGGTCAGCCAGTGGCGAAGATGGAAGAACGCAAAGCTGCCAACGGCCGCACCCACAGCCCCTAAAACAGCTCCATAGGCAACGGATTCGCCATCGGCTTCGGTTAAAGCCGCTCCGGATGCGGCTCCGGAAATCAGCCGAACGGGCAGCTGTGCCGGCGAAATACGGTCGGGTGCATTCGGCACTTTATCGCCGATCAGTTCACCCCCCGCCAGAACGGCCAGTGTTGTGGCGGCTTTGGACGACGTTAAAAAATGAAAAATCGAATCCGGCAATGGATTTATCGGGGCATGTGACAGTTTATGACTAACCAGGGCCGGTGCCGACATGGCACGCATACCGGCTACAATGCCGATTTGAAAGGCATTCAAGTACGTTCTGATCATGATTTCTTTTCGTTGAGTATAGGAGTCGAACCAGAACCGAGCGCCTTTGTTTCTATAACACGCCGATTCACCGGATCAGGCGTCATCAGGCGTCAACGGGGCTGGCTTCCTGTCGGCGTTCGGCCGCTGTCAGGTCCGTATATTTCCGGGCATCTTCGG
This sequence comes from Spirosoma aerophilum, assembly GCF_054782495.1. Taxonomy (NCBI): domain Bacteria; kingdom Pseudomonadati; phylum Bacteroidota; class Cytophagia; order Cytophagales; family Cytophagaceae; genus Spirosoma; species Spirosoma aerophilum. The sequence continues at coordinate 72,228 of NZ_BAAGSJ010000004.1, forward strand.
GCAGACGCAGTATCCACCAGACCACAACAGCCGCCGAGAGTGCACAAAAGATGAACGGCGCTTTCAGACTCACCCCCGACAGCAGACTATTCACCAAAGCCGTGACAAAGCTGGCCAGCCCACCCAGGGCCTGAATATTGCCAAACATTTCGCCCTGACCGCCCCCTTCCCGGGTTATTTCGGACAGAATGCCGCCAATCAGGCCGCCAACCAGCGAAACCGTCAACGCATCAATACCGGCAACTACATACAGCAGCGTAACGGACGATTCTGAAAAACAATAACCGATCTGGACCACAATACTCAGCAGCACAAGCCCGATGATCGTTTTTCGCTTGTTGACGTGATCGACCATATAGCGGAAGAAGATCGTATTGGCCAGAAATGCCAGCGCGCCGAAATACAGGAAAAAGTGCGCAGTCTGCTCCGGTATCATGGCCAGATCGCTCTGGGTCAGAAACGCGACGAAAAAGGCGTAGTACCCGAAGCCGAGTGTTGCCAGCATATTCAGAATAAAGATCGGTTTCAGACCCGGCACCTGTTTATCGGCCTCCGTGAGCTGATTCCATATCGTTTTAACCTGTATCGCGCTGACCGCCTTATCCCGCAGTTCGCCGAAGTCGACCTCCTCGCGGGGTTTGTCGTTCGTCTCTTTAAAAACCAGTGCCAGCACAATATTCAGCCCGCTCAGGCAAAGGATCAGAATAACCAGCGGTAATGCATCGTGACGGGCCTCGCGCAGGCCCAGCACCAGTAGCGCGCCAAACATAGGACCAATAAACGGGCCGCCCCCTACTATGAAGCTCAGCATCCCCGAATATTTGATAAACTCGTCGCCCTTCACAATGTCCGCCATCGACGACCGCATCACAGCATAGAGCCCATTGGTAGCCCCCTTCGAGACCCTGTTGGCTACGTAACCCCACGCTTGCACAGGAAGCAGCAGAAGTGAGGATAGCAACGACGCTATCGTTGTGGTGATGACCGCCGGCCGACGGCCTTTTTTGTCGGACCAGTGCCCTATGGCGGGCGAGAACCCCAGCTGAACGGCCAGCATCAGAGCGGTTCCTCCCGTTAGCCAAATGGATTTAGCGGGTAGATCAATAACAAATTTAGTGAGCAACGCGCCCAGCGCACCGGCGGCCACAACATCAATCAGAACAATAGCAAAAATCAGCAGCAACCGACGGTCTTTACGCATACGTATGGCAATCAACAGGCAAAACCGGACACGTACTTAACCAACTTCCCGCATGTCCTGGATTGATGACCATAAAAACCGTGAATTGTTAGATAGCAAGTGGTATGAGACGACGATATATATAGATAATCCTACAAAAACCCATCAAACAGCAAGAGATGGAAATCAACTAACCCATTACCTAATGGATAGCAAAGGGTTTAGGTTTATCCACTTTTGAGCGTATGCCGCCTTCCCCCTTATCAAATTGACCAACCATCTGATAAATAAGTAATCGCAGCAGACAACCCGTCAGGTTTATTTTTTTAACGGGCACTCCTGATCAGAAAAAATGAAATATCACTGATAATCAGAATCTTAACTATCAGTCTATTACATATGTACAGTATAATCCTATCCCTATTTTACCATAAAATAAATCCAGAGGAAAAATGATGTCGTATGTCTATCGAACTGTCTGATAAACCAGAGGTTGTATTGACACACTTAAGTAGACACTGCATTTAATTAAATACGTTATGAACAAGCAACAGCACGAATCGGGCCTGAGCATGTTACCGGGTCAGCTGGAGACAGTACGGGTAGGACGCCGGTTATTTCTTCGCTATGCAGGCGCTTTTGCCGCCGGGGGCGCTATTCTGGCCTCCTGTAAGGAAGGAGAAGAAAACCCAACAACAGTAATGGCTCCGGTTGATTTAGGAACTGGCGACGTTGGTATTCTGAACTATGCCTACGCACTGGAACAGCTGGAAGCCGCCTTTTATACCCAGGTCCTTCTAACACCATACAGCGGGATGACGGATGCCGAAAAAACGATATTGTCCGACATTCGCGATCACGAGATTGTTCACCGCGAATTTTTCAAAGCAGCCATTCCGGAAGCCAACCGAATTGCCAATCTGGTCCCCAACTTCGCCAGCGTCAACTTCAGCGACCGGGCTAGTGTACTGGGCACCGCCAAAGCATTCGAAGATTTAGGCGTATCGGCTTATAACGGAGCGGGTCCGTTGATCACCAACGTACAATACCTGGCCCTGGCCGGCAAAATCGTTTCGGTAGAAGCGCGTCACGCAGCGGCTATCCGCGACTTGCTCAATCCAAAATCGGCTGATTTCGCCGGTGATGACGTTGTTGCGCCGACCACCGGACTCGATGCTGCCAACAGCCCATCTGTTGTGTTGCCCATTGCGCAGAAGTATGTAAAAACGACCATTACAGCCACCACACTTCCCAAGTAAACCCTACGCAACGCCATGAATCTATTTAAATTATTAGCCGATATTGAAAAGGCAGATCCCGAAGTTAGCGAACGCTTTAGCTTTTACTCGCGCCGGAATCTCCTCAAGTTTGGGTCAAATCTGGTAGCCGCCGGTATTCCAACACTGGTTGCCGCCAACCTGAACAAAGCCTTCGCTCAGGCCACAGCAGCCCCCTCGCAGGCCGCCATCGATGTTGCCAACTTTGCCCTCACGCTCGAATACCTGGAGGATGAATTTTACCGGATGGGGCTGTCAACGCCCGGTTTGATACCGGCCAGCGACCAGACGGTCATTAATCAGATCAGCAAACACGAAACGGCGCACGTTGCCCTGCTCAAAGGAGCACTGGGTGCCGCAGCCATCGCGAAGCCAACCTTTAAATACCCATCCGGGACATTCTCGACCTACGCTCAGTTCCTGTCCACGGCGCGTGTGCTGGAAGATACCGGCGTTCAGGCTTATAAAGGACAGGCGGGGAACCTGATCAACGACAAAGGCATTCTGCAGGTCGCTTTACAGATCCACTCCGTTGAAGCGCGGCACGCGTCGGAAATTCGCCGGATGTTGGGAATGAAGGGCTGGGTGTCTGATCCAACACAAACGACATTTACACAGGGTGGTGTTAATTTAAAAACACTGCCAAACGTAACCGGAATTACGGATGATAATCTCCGGGGAGCTTTCGACGAGCCATTAACCAAAGAGGTGGTTTTAGCGGCTGCGGCACCGTTCTTGGGGTAAAACTCATATATAGGGAGGCCGGGAAACCGGTAGGGTGACAGAAGGCATCGGGGATTTTCTCCGGTGCCTTTTTTTGGGGCCCTTTCCCATCCGTCGCTTTTTTTGTTGCTTGCAGGTAAATTCGCTCCTGCTAGCGGCATCTGTATGAAATTCGTCCGTATTCTGTTGAAAGTCCTGCTGGGACTGGTTGTCTTTATCCTTCTCTTTTTAGCGGTTAGCCTGGCCCCGGTCGATGAAACGCCCTACCAGCAAATGCCGTATTACACGCAGACCAAACAGCGCCTGGCTCAGCTCCCGGCCATACCGCCAGCGCAGGGGCCCCTGCGGGCGGGTTGGGCAAAAGCGAATATCACCCCGCCCTATTCCACCCCAACCGGCGGCTACGGTGCCCGACGCGGCAAGCACTGGCATGTTGTGGCCGACTCTATTTTTGCGCGGGCCATTGTGCTCGACAATGGTGGTACCAAAGTCGCGGTAGTTGGCCTCGACTTACTCATTACGCCCCCTACGGTGGTGGCAGAGCTGAAGAAAAGGCTGCCCGAAGTCGGGCTGCGCTGGGAGAACATCTACAGCGGAGCCATTCACTCGCACAACAGCATTGGCGGATGGGCCCCCGGTCTGGTGGGTCAGCTTATTGCGGGGGGCTATGATGAGAAACTCGTGACCCGTATTACCGATGGTGTTCTGAACGCCATTCGGGCTGCCCAGCAGAACATGGCTCCTGCTCAGGTCGGGTATGGCGAAACGGATGCCAGCGACCACATCTACAACCGAATTGGCTTTTCCGGCCCCACCGGTCCGCTCGACGGCACCGTTCACTTGTTGAAGATCAGGAAACAAACGGGCGAATCCGCACTGCTGTGTACCTTTTCGGGCCACGCTACGCTCTATGAAGATGCTATGTGGAATTACCTCAGCCGCGACTACCCCGGTTCGCTGGTCGACCGGCTGGAGAAGAAATCGGCTGATTTTGCGGTCTTCATGGCCGGAGCCGTTGGCAGCACCGGCCCGCAGGCACGGGGGAAGACCGACTTTCAGGAGATTCGGAATTACGCGGGTGATTTAGCTCTCCGTATTGAGCGGGCCATTCCCCGGATTCAGACACAATCTGATCGTTCACTGGCCATTCTTACCCTTCCCCTTGGCCTGCGCGAACCACACCCCCGCGTCATTGGAAACTGGCGCGTGCGGCCGTGGCTTTTTTATGCCATCTACGGCGATTACCCGTCCGACCTGAAAGCCCTGCGCATTGGCCAAACCGTTTTGCTCGGCACCCCCTGCGATTACTCAGGCGAGTTTGTGGCCGATTTCAAACCACTGGCAACCCAAAAAGGCGTTAACCTGATGATCACCAGCTTCGACGGTGGATACATTGGTTACGTAACCCCCGACAAATACTATAACCGCACGACGTATGAAACCCGCGACATGAATTGGTTCGGGCCTTACAACGGCGCTTATTTTGAGGAGATGATGATGGGGCTGTTAAAAAAAATGTAGAAACAAGGTAGGCACGTTTTCACAACCACATTAGCCAAAGCCATGTCGAATGCCGACGCATCAACGATTACTTGGAATTAAATCCCGAAAGCCGGGAAAAGGATAAATTTTACGACGCCCTGTAAGGCCATGCGTTTCATTCTGTTTCTTTCTGTTTTAGTCAGTCTGGTATCGGTTACCACCCGTACCGAACCCTCCGCCGTTATTCGCATCAATCTACTGGGTTATCGGCCGGACAGCCCGAAAATAGCCGTTTGGGGCAGTCTCACAGATGGATCAATAGACCGGTTCGAGCTTGTCGATGAGCAGACGGGCAAAGTTAGTCAGCAATTTTCGGCCGGACGGGCGTTTGGGGCGTATGGGCCGTTCAAACAATCGTACCGGCTCGACTTCTCGGCGTTTCGCAAGCCTGGCCGCTATTTTCTGCGAGCCGCCGATGGAACCCGGTCGCCGGGTTTCCGCCTTGACGACGATGTCTACGCGGGTGCCGCCGACTTTTGTCTGCGCTACATGCGTCAGCAGCGGAGTGGTTTCAATCCCTTTTTGAAGGACTCCTGTCACACGCACGATGGCTACACCATGTATGGCCCTATGCCCGACAGCACCCACATCGACGCATCGGGAGGCTGGCACGATGCATCTGATTACCTGCAATACGTAACCACTTCGGCCAATGCTACCTATCACCTGCTGGCCGCCCTCCGCGATTTCCCTTCCGCTTTTGGCGACCAGCACCAGCTGAATGGCCTGACAGGCAGCAATGGGCAGCCCGATGTGCTGGACGAAGCCCGCTGGGGCCTCGACTGGCTCCTGAAAATGCACCCCACTGATACGTGGCTCTTCAACCAGCTTGGTGATGACCGCGATCATACGAGCCTGCGTATTCCCAGGCTGGACAGTGTGTATGGTAAAGGGGCTGAACGTCCGGTGTATTTTGCTACAGGAAAGCCGCAGGGCCTGTTTAAATACAAAAACAGGGCAACGGGTGTTGCCTCTACAGCCGGCAAAGTCAGCAGCGCTCTGGCGCTGGGGTATCAGTTAACGCGTAAAAAAGACCCTGCATACGCCGGTAAGCTCTGGCAACGGGCACAGTCGGCCTATACGTTAGGGCTGGAAAAACCGGGAAATTGTCAGACGGCTCCCGGCCGGGCACCCTATTTTTACGAAGAAGACAACTACACCGACGACATGGAGCTGGCCACCGTCGAGCAGCTCAATGCAACGGGGGCCAAAGGTATACAGGCCACTCGGCTACAAGCAGCCGCTCTGGATTTTGCCCGGCAGGAACCGGTAACGCCCTGGATACTGAACGACACAGCTCGGCACTACCAGTGGTATCCATTCGTTAACATCGGCCATGCTGAACTGGCGAAACGGCTGCCCACCAACCGCCGGAAAACCGTTACCGATTATTACAAATCGGGTATCGAAACCATCTGGAAACGCGCTCGTCAGAATGCTTTCTATCGGGGCGTCCCGTTTACGTGGTGCAGCAACAACCTCACTACGTCATTCGCCACCCAATGTTTCTGGTATCGGCAGCTCACCGGCGACGATCAGTTTGCGGCCCTGGAGCAGGCAAATGTCGACTGGCTGTTTGGCTGTAATCCCTGGGGAACGAGTTTCGTGTATGGGCTGCCCGCCCACGCCGACACCCCTGCCGATCCGCACTCGGCCTTTACCCACCTGAAAAACTACCCCATCGACGGAGGCCTCGTCGATGGTCCTGTGCGCGGCAGTATCTATGGAAATTTAATTGGCATTACGCTGCACGAACCAGACGAGTATGCCGCTTTTCAGAGTACTGTAGCCGTATACCACGACGACTATGGCGACTACAGCACCAACGAACCAACCATGGACGGAACGGCGTCACTGATTTATCTACTGGCCGCCAAACATGCCGAAAAACACAAGCCGGTATCTAAATCCAGCTCGACAAAGACGACTAAATATCCGCTAAAGAAGGCAAGTTCGTTACCTAAAACGGACCTCAAATCAACCTATTTCAAAGGGGCCAAAATAAGGGGTGACACCGCGGTTCGGCGGCTGGCACTGGTATTTACCGGCGATGAGTTTGCGGATGGCGGTTTCAGTATTGCCCGGACCCTGCGAAAGCACCAGGTTCGGGCTTCGTTTTTTCTGACGGGTCGTTTTTTACGAAACCCCTCGTTTGCGTCGCTCATAAGACAGCTTCAACAGGATGGCAACTACCTGGGCCCCCATTCCGATCAGCACCTGCTGTATTGCGACTGGGTTAAACGCGATAGCCTGCTCGTTAGCCGTCAGCAATTTGTAGAGGATCTGCGGGCTAATTACGCTGCCCTTTCGGGTGTTTTGGGCGGGACGAATCAAACGCCATATCTTGGAGATATGGCATTTGATTCGTCCCGCCCAAAACGTCAAACCGTTAAACTTTTCCTACCGCCTTATGAATGGTATAACGACAGTATTGCGACCTGGGCGCAGGACGAAGGTATTCAGTTAATCAATTACACGCCCGGCACGCTGAGCCATGCTGATTACACCACGCCCCAGGACCGAAACTATCGAAGCAGTGCCACCATCCTGCAATCCATCCGTCACTACGAGCAGAAAAAACCATCCGGTTTAAACGGCTTTATCCTGCTCATGCACATTGGCACCTCGCCCAACCGCACCGACAAACTCTACGCACATCTGGACGAATTACTGACCGAACTTCGGCAGAAAAAGTACCAGTTTGTGCGTGTTGATGCGCTTTAAAAACAACTCAAAACCTTACGCATGAAAGTGTGTTGATATAGATACAGATCTGCAACGATTTTGCAGCAACCTGTTTACTCAACAAACGATCTCTTCTCATGCGTACGCTTCTGTTTTTCCTGGCTCTAAGCCTCTATAGCGCTGTTTCCTTCGCCCAAAGCGACTCATCCAAAAAGGTAGAGCGCACGCCCGTTCAGCAATCGCCCGTTCAAAGACAGGTAGCTATTCCGGGTGTCGATACGCCCATATCCGGTGGCGGCATGACGGCCCAAACCCCAAACAACCCGATCCCTCCCGTTCAGGACGATAAAAAACGGAAAACGATGCCGCCCAGCGACCCACGCGCCTTTGGCGTATCGGTACCGATTGGAAAAGCAAAACGGGATACGTTATAACTTGTACCCACGGGTTTCAACCCGTGTTTGCTGAATAAAACCATAAATAAGCAAACACGGGTTGAAACCCGTGGGTACAGGTCAGCTCGTTGGCTTATCGGGTAAGGGGGCCGATGCGTGAAACTCGGCGTAGATGCGGTGCATGTAGTCGTCGAGCAGCGTACGGATGCGCGACCGGTCTTCAGACTGGATAATCAGGCCAACGTGGTACTCGCGGTTCATGCGCCAGAAGATCTCCTGTTCGGTAAACACCGACAGATCGGGCCATTGCTGGCGGGCCAGCGACACGATCAATCCGGCATGGGAGCCGGTATCGACGGGGGGTACATAATGTTCTTTCCGGGCAATAGCGATTTCCAGTTTGGCCCACTCCCGCCAGAGGTTCACGCCCGATGCGGCCTCCACCATTTCGGCAATGTGAGCCCCACCCACGCGCGAGGCTGTTTCCAGAAAATACAGCTCCCCATCGTGATCTCCCCGAATATACTCGGAGTGCGACGCGCTGTAGCGCATGCCGAAAGCAGCCATCACCTGATCGTTGATCTGGCGCAGGGCATCGCTTTCCGGGGTATCTATTTCCAGCGTACCCGTTCGGAACACCCCACCGCCGTGGGCTACCTCCATGGGCGTGGCGAGGTACTGGCTCACGCGGGTAAACACCGCTTTTCCGTCAACCGACAGGGAGTCGACGTGGTAGACCTTGCCGGGTTTGAATTCTTCAATAAGATACGTATGGCGTTTGTCGCCCAGTAAATGAATGGCCGACCAGGCTTCATCCAGCGAATGAACCTTCCGGATGCCCGTCGCCGAGGCTTCCGAACGGGGTTTTATCAGCCAGGGAGCTTCGGTGGTTTGTAAAAAAGCGGTGACCGTTTCGTCGTGGAAGAGCGGACAGAAGGCCGGCACCCGGATACCCGCAGCAAAAGCCCGTGTTCGCATGGCCAATTTATCCCGAAAATAGCGTGAGGTCGTCTGCCCCATGCCGTCAATACGGAACGTTTCGCGGATGAGCGCGCCTTTTTCCACATCGAAATCATCGAGCGCCACCACCCGATCAATCCGCCGGGAGCGCATCGCATGAGCCAGCCCCACAATCATCTCCTCCAGTGCATCCGGCGCATTGCTGGGCGAGGGCAAAAAAAACATTTCGTCAATGCACTCCCGCGGCCAGGCCTCGTTTGCCAGTTTCTGGTCGGTCAACAGATAGACAGTGCTGCCCATTTCTTTGCAGGCCCGCATGAAATCCTGCCCCTTTAAAAAGGTGGCAATGCACAGAAAAGACAGTTGGCTCATACTTTCGTTTTTTCAAAATTTCAGAATTTTATATTCCACGTTTCAGGTTCGCCCACAACACCAGATCATCAGGTAGCCGGGAAGAAGTAGATATAGGAAACTTAGAACATAAACCGTTAAGTAGTGTTTGGCCAAAAAAGATACGGCCAAAAGCCTGAACAACGAATTTTCTTAGGCTTTTTCTGAAAGAATTGATTGTAAGTAGGAGACTAACAGGCGAATACCAAAGCCCGTTGCGTTCTTCTGCGAGCCAAATTCGGTGTCGGCAAAGGCCATACCCGCAATATCCAGGTGCGCCCAGGCGGGGTGTTTCTCCGAGAACACTTCCAGAAATTTGGCGGCACTAATGGCCCCGGCCACTGGCTTGCCGCTGTAGTTTTTCAGATCAGCTACGTCCGATTTTATATCCTCGCTGTATGCGTCCCAAACGGGCAGCCGCCAGAGTTGCTCACCGGTTTTATGGCCCGCTTCAATGAGTTTGGCCGCCAGCTCGTCGTTAGGCGTAAATAGACCGGCCGCGTGATAGCCCAGCGTGGCAATGACGCTACCGGTCAAGGTGGCCAGGTCGATCAGCACATCGGGCTGGTAATTGCGCACCATGTACCCCAGTCCATCGGCCAGAATAACCCGTCCTTCGGCGTCTGTGTCGATGATTTCGATGGTCTTTCCGGAATAGGCGGTCACTACATCACCGGGTTTGGTAGAGCGGCCATCCACTGAGTTTTCCGTTGCCGGTACGATCCCAATGACATGAATGGGCAGTTTCAGTTTGGCTACCACCTCCAGAGTGCCCAGTACGGCCGCGGCTCCGCCCATGTCACTTTTCATGAGGTGCATGCTGGCCGAGGTCTTGATGGACACGCCACCGGTATCGAAGGTAACGCCTTTGCCAACCAGCCCGATTTTGCGGGGATTCAAAACGCCTTCGGGTATGTATTCGGCAACGATCAATACGGGGGGTACATCACTCCCCTGACTGACACTCAGCAAAGCCCCTAATTTCTGGCGTTCCAGCTCGGCTTTGTCAAGGACCGTTACGGCATAGTTGAACTGCTTACCCGACTCAATAGCCCAGTTCGCCAGTGTCTGCGGATTTTTGTAATTGGCTGGCGCGTTCATCAAATCCAGCATCTGACGATGCGTTTCGGCCATGGCTTCGGCCTGTGTGAGGGCGTTCTGCGCAGCTTCCTGCTGATCGGGCTTTACATAAAGAGTCAACTCCCCCGCGTCGGAAAAGAAAACAGGGCCATCAGCTTTTTCTGTCTGGTACAATTTAAGGTCGTAGCCGCCCCAGCGAACACCCAGCACAACGCCCGACACGACAGACCCCTCAAACCCGCTCAGGTCGATGCTCAGTTGAGCAGGCAGTTTGCTTTTCTGGTCGAAGAAGAATTTACGGAACGTCCGTAACCAGTCTATTTCCTTCGGCTTTTCGCCAAGCCCCAGCAGGTATGTCTTTTGCCCATCCGGGCCATACACAGTCAGTGCCTCTTTCGCATCGGCGGTGAAATCGCGCTGCAGCACATCGGCCCGCAAACCCAGTTTTGGGGCAATTTGAGCCAGTTGGCTGTCCAGAGCGTCGGTCTCAACAATCGGAAGTATACGGTTGCCGGTGGCAGGCGATTGGGTCTGTAAGGTAATGTTCATGGTTAATGATAGTAGTTTTTCTGACGGACAGTGCCAGAAATTTAGTTTAGCGATCAGATGGCCTGAGCCAGACCGCACCGTTCACGCTGAAGGATAGGTCGAAGACCATCAATAAAACAGCCATTCCACGGCCCTGGGAAACTCGCGCCCCCAGTGGGCTTCCTGATGCAGGCCGGTGGGGTCTACAGACAGATGCATCTCAATGGAGTGTCCACCATAGTTCTGGCGGGCCAGCGCTTCTTTGAATCGCTCGATATTAGGAACCATGTATTTTGATTCCTGTTCACCGCCATAGGTGTAGATCTTCATGGGTACCGGCGACTGAAAGCGAATGGCGTCGAAATATATTTTGGGCGATATCCAGAGAGAAGGCGAAAAAACCATCAGCCGCCCGAAGGTATCGGGATGCAGGAGGCCGGCATAAATGCTGATCAGGCCACCCAGTGAACTCCCGCCCACGCCGGTATGCGTGGCATCGGGCAGGGTTCGAAAGCGGGCGTCGATAAGCGGCTTTACGGTATGGCGAAGGAAATCCAGGTAGTACTGCCCTCTGCCCATCCCGGCCCTCGTTTGGTGGAAGGTAAACTCCCGAATGCGCTCGTCGTTGGCATGATCGATAGAAACCAGGATAACTTCATGATGATGACGACCGGCCAGCACGGCCATGCGCTGATCGACCTCCCAGCTTCCATAGCCGGCTCCACCCCCAAACAGATTTTGCCCATCGTGCAGATACAAAACAGGGTATCGCTTATCAGAATCGGCATAATCATGGGGCAGCAATACATGTACCCGGCGGGAAGCGCCCAGTCTGGTGGCGTCGAATGAATCGCCGAGCAGTTCTATCTTGGGTAAAAAATCGGGGTTGTAGGGCATGCCGTACCACCGCCAGTGAGGCACGTAATCCTGTTTTATCCGTTCGGCCAACGACACCGTACGATTAAGTACACCTTCGCCCGAAGCGCTCAGTTCAACGTGTTCCCACCCGCCCCGTGTGTATTTGTATTCCAGTAGGTCGGGAAGGTTAACCTCCGGGGGAAACTCGTAGATGAACAGCCCATCCCCGACAGACTCCATCCGAAACAAGTCCACATCCGGAAACCAGTCACAGAAATTACCCGACACAAATACCGGTCGGTCGTCTGTGATATGCGTTCTCAATTCTAAACGTAAAGATGAAGCCATACGTACAGAATCGAATCGGAGGGCGAGTTGGTTCAGCCTCCTATCAGGAAAGTTAGGCTAACAGAAACGGGCATCGGCTGACGATCAGGCTAAGGCCCACTGTTCGGTCAGGCCTTTCACCAGCGTCACCAACTGATTGTAGTTGGCGGGTTTGGTCATAAATTGATTGGCTCCCAGGGCCATGCTCCGCTGATGGTCGGTCGCATCTGAGGAGGTCGTCAGCATCACAACCGGCAAATGAGCAAACGTTGGCGTGTTCCGTAGCTGTTTCAGCGTATCGAACCCATTTTGGCGATTCATATTAATGTCCAGCAGAATCAGCTGGGGCAGCTTACTGCACGCTGCCAGTTTCGGCAACAGCTGATCGCCATCCGCCAGTGTCAATACACTGATTGGCTGATGCGTATCCGCAAAGGCAGAACGAATAAAAAGACGGTCGTCTTCATCATCATCAACAACCCAAACGGTTGATGCATCCAGATGCCCAAAGCCCGTAGGTGAGTGAAAAGCCATGACGAATACTTAAAATACGGTTTACGATAGGTTAAAGCACCCGTTGATTCGGGCGTTAAGAGACATGAAAAGAAGAGTAGTTGAGAGACTATAACGTGATTCTTCCGGCACAACGTGTATACGTAGTTTAACCCGAAATCAATTTTTTACTGCTGGCAAAACAACGATTAATGTAGATTCAAATATAAAATTTTTGTTTTTAAAAAACCACTCTTTAGTAATCTAATTAACAATTTTTCAACAAAATTATCCACTTTCTCGTACTATTTTGACCAATCATACACCAAAAGTAGTGAATTAGGCATACATGACTACAAAGCTATTTAAAAAAATTCTAAATAATATATTAGAACTGGTCTAATTAAGGCATATCTTTGTGGAAATATTCCAAATAAGACAGGCTTCAAATGTTACCTTCTACTACATTAATCAACCGATGCTTATTCATCACCCTCCTTGCCGCCAGTTTATCTGCGTGTAAAGAAAGTGAGAACCCAACAACCGTTACTCCGCAGCTTCGCAAATCTGTTGAGTACGCCAAACTCACTGACACGACAACGTATGCGAATTTTTTCGTCGACAATGCGGGGGCAAAAACGGTTGATCTGGCAAACGGCGCCAATCGTTTGCTGATGTTTCGGGCTATCAATACCTATAACGGAACGGCAGTAGGAACGGGAGCGACACTAGATGCGAATGTCTTGAAAAACATGTTTGCAAATACCGGAAGCCCCTTTTCAGGTACGGCCAATACAGGATTGAATACATCGGGCGTGCAGCTCCGAAATGTAACGGCCTCGTCGCTGCCGGCAGCAGATGCCGAAAAAGAGCGGCTAACGATCGAAGCCGGTTTTCCTAAGATTGCAACCGCCAGCCAGTCAGTATCAGCGGTGGCTTCGGAGGGAAAAGCCGGGAAACTGGGCACTTACCTGGTCGACGAGCAAGGCATCGAATGGGGCCAGATTATTCAAAAAGGGCTGATCGGTGCTTTTCAAATGGACTACATCGGCAATGTTCTGCTGAGCGACAAAAACCTGTCGTTGGATAACACGACGCTGGTAACGGGCAAAAACTACACCCAGCTTGAGCAAAACTGGGATGAGGTGTATGGCATTCTTACCGCCAACCCAATCTATGGTGCCAAAGCCACGGCGACCTCGTCGGGCGAAAGCTTTATCGGCTCTTATCTCTGGGAATACAATAAAGAAGACTTTCCAAAACTTTATGCAGCTCTGCTGAAGGGTCGGGCAGCCATCGTGAACAACGATACGCAAACCCTGAAAGAACAGGCGGCTTTCATTCATCAGGCTATGGAAAAAGCCGTTGCCAATGCGGCTTTAGGTTATCTGGGCAAATGGAAAACGGCGGGTACCAATACAGCGGCTGCCGCTCACGCCATCGGCGAAGGACTGGGTTTTATCTATTCCCTGCGGTACGCCAAACTCAACAAAGCCGATGCCGCTTTTTCCGACGCGGTTCTGGCCGGACTCATCTCCGCCCCCAATGGTTTCTGGGGTCTGACCAACGCCAAGATCGATGCCGCTTCGACAGCCATCCGGACCAAATTCAATATGCCTCTCTAAGCTTGGCTTAACGGGCCGTTTTTCCTTCATCTCAGAGCGATACTCATCCTATCGCTCTGACCTATTTTAATGTCATGACAAAGAGCAATTGGAAACAGATAGGATTTATGTGTGCATTTTTAACGGCACTGTGGGCCTGTTCGGGCGGTAGCTCCGACACCCCAACGCCCGTTGCACCGACGGATCAGGCCGGTAGTGATCGAAAAGCGATGCTGACCAATATCGCCGACAACATTATCCTGCCCAGTTACGCGAACTTCAAAACAAAGTTCGACCTGATGCTCACCAAATCCGATGCGTTTGCGGCCAAGCCGGACAAAGCCTCACTCACCGAGTTCCGGCAGGCCTGGGCCGATGCATACACCGAATGGCAGAAAGTTGAACTGTTCGACGTAGGTCCGGCGGAACAGAATACGCTCCGCAATTTCTTCAATATCTATCCAACCAACGTGAGCGGTATTGAAGAATACGTAGCTGCCGGTTCCGGTACGTTCGACGTCCCGGCCTCCTACTCGAAACAGGGCTTCCCGGCGCTGGACTACCTGATTAACGGCCTCGGCACCACCGACGATGCTATTGTAGCCCGTTACACGACAGCCGCCGATGCTGCCAAACGAATCGCTTACCTGAAACGCCTGACCACCCAGATGAACACCCAGTTCTCAACGGTGTACACCGCCTGGACGACGGGCGGCTATCGGGATACGTTCGTTAACTGTACGGCTCTGAGTGCGGGCTGCTCGACCTCAAAACTGGTGAACGGGTATGTGCTCAATTACGAACGTTACCTCCGTTCGGGCAAGTTCGGCATTCCATCGGGAGCCATGACCAACGGCACCGTAGCGCCCGACAAAGTGGAAGCGTATTACAAAAAAGATTTGTCGCTGACGCTGGCGAAAGCGGCCCATCAGGCTTCGGTTGATTTCTTCAACGGGAAGAGCGTAAAAACGGGTGCCGAAGGACCGGGCCTGAAAACATACCTGAACTCGCTCGGTGCCAAAGACAGCAGCACGGGCACATCGCTGGTCGACATTATCAATAACCAGTTCAACACCGTCACGCAGCAACTCAGCACGTTGTCGCCCAACCTGTCTGACGAAATTAAAACCAATAATGCATCTGTGGTGTCGGTATATACCCAAATGCAAAAAGCCATCCGGATGCTTAAGGTCGACATGACAACGGCGATGAGCATTACGATCACCTATACAGACAATGATGGCGATTAACCTCGGCTCATGAGCAGTTATTTTCGCAAAATCACCTCGGCGGCTCCACTGGCCGTTTTCAGACTGCTGTTCGGACTGATGCTCTTCGGGAGCATTATCCGTTTCTGGAGTAAGGGCTGGATTGCGGAGCTGTACATCAACCCTCGTTATTACTTCCCGTTTTATGGCTTTGAGTTTGTGAAGCCGCTCGGTCCGTATACCTATGGGCTGTTCGCCATTTGCGGGCTATCGGCCTTGCTGGTGGCCATCGGTTTATTTTACCGAATAGCCATCGTCAGCCTGTTTCTGAGCCTCACCTACATCGAACTGATCGACAAAAGCACCTACCTCAACCACTACTATTTTACGAGTATGGTGTGTTTGCTGCTGATCTTTCTGCCCGCCCACGCTTACTTTTCGGTCGATGCCTACCGCCGTCGGGATTTGCTGGCCAACCAGATTCCGGCCTGGTGCCTCGATTCACTGAAGCTGTTTGTAGCCCTGTTGTACGTCTTTGCGGGTCTGGCCAAAGTGAACAGCGACTGGCTGTTACATGCCCTCCCCCTGCGCATCTGGCTACCAGCCCATAATGACATTCCGATTGTAGGTTTCCTGTTTAATTATCCCTGGGTACCCGTCGCCTTTAGCTGGTTTGGCTGTCTGTATGATTTGAGTATTCCGTTCCTGCTCTGGAATCGGGCAACGCGGCCCTGGGCCTATGCCGCCGTTGTGGTCTTCCACGGGCTGACGGCGTTCCTCTTTCCAATCGGCATGTTTCCGTACATCATGATTGTAACGGCGCTGATCTATTTTTCGCCCGATTTTCACCTGGGCATTATCCGCCAACTCAGTAAATGGTTGTCGATACCGGCCACGTTTCTGTTCAACCACCGCACGTATTCGTATCGTCCTGTGGCGGCAACAGGTACCCAGACATTTTTAGCCCTTTTCTTCGTCGTTCAGCTGCTGTTTCCCTTGCGTTACCTGCTCTATCCGGGCGAATTATTCTGGACGGAGCAGGGCTATCGGTTTTCATGGCGCGTCATGCTTATGGAAAAAGCGGGCTACGCCCAGTTTACGGTGAAAGACAACGCAGGCCATCAAACCATTGTCAACAACACCGAATTCCTGACACCCTTACAGGAAAAAATGATGGCAACCCAGCCCGATATGCTGCTGCAATACGCGCACATACTCCGGGACCATTATGCGCGGCAGGGCTTCCGGCAACCCGAAGTCTATGTCGATTCGTATGTAGCCCTGAACGGTCGCCTGGGCAAACCCCTAATTGACCCGGACACGGATCTGGCCAGCCAACAGGACTCCTTTAAACACAAAGAGTGGATCACCTCCTTCAATGACAAAATTTACGGTTTTTAATTTATTCGTTAGTTGCCTGCTGTCAACGACGGCCTTCGCTCAATATCAACTTTCGGGTACGGTAAACGCCCGACAGGACAGTACGGCAGTGAAAGGCTGCACGATTTACCTCAACAACGGCAGTCGAACGGCGCTGACGGACAGCCTGGGTCAATTTAGTTTTTCAAATCTCCCCAACGGCACCTATGTGCTGAACACCAGCTGCCCCGATTTCAAGGCGGCTACCCAAAAAGCCATCCTCGACGGGCGCGACCTAACGGTACGTATCTATGTGGCTAGTCGGCAGGAAACGCTGAAGGAAGTGACCGTTACCGACAAGCAGTCGGACTTTGGCTTCACCCGCATGCGGGGGGTCGAAAACATGGGGATCTATGAGGGCAAAAAATCAGAAGTGATCATTCCCGAGCAGTTGGTGGCCAACTTATCGACCAACAATGCCCGGCAGATCTACGCCCGCGTGGCGGGCCTCAACATCTGGGAAAACGAGGGTGCGGGCCTTCAACTCAGCATTGGCGGGCGTGGCCTCGACCCCAACCGAAGTTCCAACTTCAACGTCCGGCAGAATGGCTACGACATCAGCGCCGACGCGCTGGGCTATCCCGAAAGCTATTATACGCCACCCATCGAAGCGGTTGGCCGCATCCAGATTGTGCGGGGGGCCGCTTCGCTCCAGTACGGCACGCAGTTTGGCGGGCTGCTCAACTTTGTCATGAAGAAGCCCGTTGCCGACCGAAAATTCGAGTTGGTAGCCCGGCAAACCGTTGGGTCATTCGGGTTTTACAATGCCTTTACCAGCGCCAGCGGTACGGTGGGTAAGTTGAGCTATTACACCTTTTTTCAATACAAGAAAGGTGGCGGCTGGCGGCCTAACTCCAACTTCACCAACTATACGGCCTATGCCGATGTGGATTACCGTTTTTCGGAGAAAACGACTGTTGGCGTTGATATTACGCAGATGAGCTACCTGGCTCAGCAGCCGGGGGGACTCACCGATGCGATGTTCCTCGAAGATCCCCGGCAGAGTAACCGCGAGCGAAACTGGTTCAAGGTCAACTGGACCATGCCCGCGCTGCACTTCGATCATAAGATCAATGCCAATAATGAAGTCAACGTGCGCGTGTTTGGCCTGTACGCTTATCGGTATTCGGTGGGTTTCCGGCCCAACCGCGTGGCCAGTGTTGATGACAACAGCGAGCGGGACCTGATCAAAGGTGATTTCCAGAATTATGGTGCCGAAGCCCGGTATCTGAAACGGTATTATGTGGGCAAACAACAGGCGGTTTTACTGGTTGGCAGCCGCTATTATCATGGCTACAACCACAGCATTCAGGGCCTGGGGACCACCGGAAAAGATGCCAACTTTACCTTTACCGATATGGAGCAGGGCATTGCATCGGACTACCAGTTTCCGAACCGGAACGTGTCGCTCTTTGCCGAAAACATCCTGTATGTTGGCGATAAGCTATCCATTACGCCCGGTGTTCGCTTCGAGTACATTCATACCACGGCCAATGGTTTTTACGGCACCGTTACCCGCGATCTGGCCGGCAACATCATCGGTGCCACCCGAACCAACGAAGTACGCACCAACGGACGGCATTTTCTGCTGGGGGGCCTGGGGCTGAGTTACAAGCCAACGGCGCAGTTGGATATATACGGGAACATTTCGCAGAACTACCGATCCATCACCTTCAGCGATATGCGGATTGCCAACCCCTCGTCGGTAATCGACCCGAATTTGCAGGACGAAAAAGGGTACTCCATCGACCTGGGTATTCGCAGTGTGCAGACGACGCTGTACAACTTCGACTTGAGCGCGTTCTACCTGAATTACAACAACCGCATTGGCGAGGTGCAGTTCTACGACGCCAACGACCGGGTCCTCCGCCGACGGGGCAACATCGGGCAAGCCGTTATCATGGGGCTTGAATCCTATGCCGAAGGCGATTTCCTCCGAATGGCCAACCCCGCCAATACGAACTTAAGTGGTGTCCTGTTTGCCAACGTCGCCCTGATCCATTCCACCTACAAAGCCAGCGAGATTGCCGGAGTCGTTGGCAACCAAGTAGAGTTTGTGCCGAATGTGAACCTGAAAAGTGGTGTGCGCGTAGGCTATAAAAACCTGAAAGCGTCGTTCCAGTACACCTATTTATCGGATCAATTTTCCGACGCCACCAACTCCCGCGAGGGAGGTGTTTCGGCCGTTATCGGGCTGATCCCGGCCTACTCCATTATGGATGCGAGCCTGTCGTATCAGTTCAGCCGGTTCCGTCTGGAAGGCAGTCTTAATAACCTGGCCAACACGGCTTATTTTACCCGCCGGGCAACCGGCTACCCAGGCCCTGGCATCCTGCCCTCCGATGGGCGCGGGTTTTACCTGACCATGCAGGTGCGGCTGTAAGCATTGTTTACGCGTGGTGTCGGGTTCTCATACTCGACACGAAACGATTCAAGCGTTAATAAGGCTGCTGATAAATAGCCTTATTAAAGCTTGAATCGTTATTTTTGTTTTCAACGAACTAACGGCTAATGAACACATTACAGGATACCCGACGCTTGTTGGCACAAAACCGTCCGCATTTAGAAGCCCGTTACCCCATACAACGGCTTGCACTGTTTGGTTCTAACGCCCGCAATGAAGCCACGCCTACGAGCGATGTGGATATTTTGGTCGAATTTAGCCAACCCATTGGCATGAAGTTTTTTGAATTGGCTTTCGAGCTTGAACAGCTACTCCAGCAGCCCGTTGATTTAGTATCCCGACACGGGATAAAGCCAGATTATTTTGCCGCTATCGAATCTGACTTGATCGATGTCTAAACGTATTCCGGCCTTACTAGTAGCTGACATTCTTACGGCCATTAGCAAAATTGAAACCTACACGTAAGGGTTTGACTATGAGGCTTTTTTAGCTGACAGGCGTACGGTAGAAGCCGTTGAGCGTAATTTTGAAATAATTGGCGAAGCGGCTAATCAGATACCTATAGAGTTTCAAGAGGAAAATAGCCACATCCCCTGGCATAGTGTCATCAGTTTCCGAAACCGCCTTATTCATGGCTACTTTGGCGTAGACTATGAAATTGTATGGTATATAATTAAGGCCGATCTAAGCGATTTGAAAAAGCAATTCGAGACGTTGAAAGACACGATCACGTAGAGCCAGGCCATTGCGATGCCCCTACGTGATGGCCTTCCTCGTCAATAGAGCTGCATATCCATCGCTTACTGTGACTCCAGCAACCGCAGCACAATTACGGAGTTGCGGTTGTCCCGGCTTTGCTCGTAGGCAACCAGAACGCCCTTTTCAGTAGCGAGTACGGCCGGATAGGCTGCGTTCACCGTTTCGGGGGTTAGGTAAGCGGTGGGGCTATCGGCCCCCTTCGCGAAAGTGCGCATCCCGATTCGCTGAACAAATGACCCCATCTGGCCGGTGCCATCTCTGGATATGGATTCATCCCACACCCAGATGAGTTGATCACCCGCCAATGCCACCTGCGGATGCCTCGCCCGGCTGGATAAAACGCTGGCGGCTAATTTGTCAGAACCCAGTTGAGCCAGCCGTAAACCAACGGCATCCTCTTTCCCCGAGAACCACGTCATCAAAATATCATTACCCAGTTGCGCGACCACCGGCCCGGCATGTGGGCAGGCGTTCACCTGCCAATGATCGGCAAAGACGACCTGTGGCTTACTGAATGTTTTACCGCCATCCGTCGAAACGGCCGTGCTGATATCTCGGGCCGCTGGTTCGTCGGGCTTACCGGAGGGGAGCAGGTCTCGGTAGGTCAGGTGAATAGCCTTCGATGCGTCGACAAATACATTCGTTCGGCAGCACTGGCAGGCGTTATCATCCACCTGCACCGCCGGGCCAAATCCTTTTCCTTTCGTCGTTTGGGCAAAAACCACCGGTCGGCCTTCCTGACCCGGCAGCTTCTCATCGAGCCAGACCGCCCCAATCTCGCCATTTGGCAGCCGGGCTATGTCGGCATACGAATGGCTTGTACCCGCCTTCACATGTCGATGAACAGGCACTGGTTCGGTCCAGGTTTGCCCATTGTTCGTGGACAGCGTATACAATAAATCACCGGCGAAGCGCGATTCGGGTGTGGGGTTAGGCACCTCAAAAACGGCAATGATCGTTCCATCGGCCTTAACCGCAATCTTGGGCATCCCTTCGGCATGACTGGAGATCGTAGCCGGTGTTTTCACCCTGATTTTTTCGCCGAATGTTTGCCCGTTGGCCGCTACAGCGAAGTAAAATGCAGACTCTTTCTCACTGATTTTCTCTACCCAGCTCAACAGCGGTTTCCCGCTGGCATCGGTCGTCAGGCGGGGGACAACACCCGCAAATTGAGGATTGGAAATTGGGGTTTCTGCGGGTGTCAGAAACGTCAGTAAGGCGATTAGAATCGAAAATAGATGGTTCATGTTCTGTTTGTCTTATGTGTAGAGACGCGACCCTTCGCGTCTTATTCCTTGATGAATGATTGAAGTACCCGTTGTCATTTACCCGAAAAATTATACTGAACCCCAAACACAAACGTGCGCGGAGCCGCCGGGGTGTAGGTGGTGCGATCGGCCGAATTGTTACCCCGCGTCGCGTTGGCAGCAAAAAGGACATTCGTCACATTCAGGACATTGGAAAACACCTCAATACCTTTCCACTGGTACCCTACGCGGGCATTGGCATAGTTGTACCCACCGTAGCTGACCGTGTTGGTCTGGTTCTGGTACCAGCCCGCGACATGCTGCCATTCCAGCGAACTACGAAAGTTTTTCAACCAGGCCGGATAGTAGCTGATTTCGGTATTCCAGAGCGTACGCGGGGCCGATGGCATGTCTTTCCCGTTCACGTTCTGCACTACATCAGATGCCCGCTGGCTGAGCGTGAAGGCCACAAACTGATGTACGGCATGCGTCCCGCCAAACCGCAAAAACACCTGTTTCGACGGCCGATAGGTGATGCCTAACTCAACACCCCGATGCCGTGTCCGACCGGCCGACTGGTAGTCGGTGGAGTTGTCGGGCTGGCGAATGTTGAGAAGTTCATTGATTCCGTTCATCTGGTAGAGAGCGGCATCGATATACAGCTTATTATGCAGCAACGAGGCCCAGCCCCCAATTTCCATATTATCGAATTTGGCGGGTTGCAGGTTGTAATAGAATACATCACCGCCAGTTGTTGGTGTGGTGCGTTTGAGGAAAATAGCCGTGAGGGCGGGGGGCGAAAAGCCCTTTGCGTAGTTGCCGTATATGCCCACTCCCCGGCCAAGGTCATAGGTAGCGCCAAGTTTCGGCGTGGCCTGGCTGTAGTCTTTACTACCCGTACTGTTATCCAGCGCATTGGTGTAATCAAACGCCATTCGATCATAACGAAGCCCTGCCGACAGCCGCAGTTTGGGTAATGGCTCGAACTCATATTGACCATAAACCGCCATATTATGAATGTGGGCCTGGTAGTTTGCCAGCTGAATATCGGGCCGCTCGTCTACCTGCGTGTATTTCTCAACAGATCGTTTGTCGGCCCGGAGCTGGGTGGTCAGATTGGTTTGATAGGCGTAGTACGTATTGGGCGACAGGTCGAGGGTGGCACCGGCAATCAGTTTGCTGTTCAGAAAATTCAGTTTCTGCGTATGCTGCGTAATGACCCCGTAACTCCTGAAATCATTGCTGTTGATCTGACCCGTAGCTGTGGCGGCCCCGGTTACCCACCGAATGGCGTAAGCCGGGTTTTGCCCAACGCTGTTATTACGAACGAAGGCCGTAAAAAACGACTGAGCCGATACGTCGGACCGTCCATCTTTCCAATCGTGCTCCAGCGTCAGGCGGCTACGCAGTGAGACTGTTTTACGATACGTAAAATCGGTGGTACTCACATACTGCCGCGAAAAGAAAGCGGTACTGTCGACGCTGCCACTGGTCTGCGAATTATAATCGTTATAGGACAGCGTACCCGTCAGGCGGGTTCGGGGCGTAAAAGCATATTCGAGCCGGGCGAAATACGACGACTTGTCGTAGTTTGAGCGAGCCATCCAGGAGTCACGCTGCCGGGAGATGAAGCCCCCAACGTAGATGCCGAATTTACCCTGCGTAGTGCCCGCCCCCACTTGTACTCGCTGATATCCCCACTGATCGACCTGAATACCCGCCCGCGCCGTTGGCACCGCTGTTGGCCGTTGGGTTATGAAGTTTACCGCGCCCCCCACAGCCTCCGGCCCATAAATGGATGACACGGGGCCTTTGACCACCTCGATGGAGCTGACCGTAAACTGATTCATTTCGAGCAGGGCATTGTGATTGAAAACGCCCATTGGCCGAACGGGCACGCCATCTTCCATATACAGAAAATACGCGTTTGTCGTCATCGGCTGTCGAATGGCCATCATGTGCTGTTCATTTCCCAGATTGACCATAAGCACCCCCGGGGTTTTGTTGATGACTTCGTAGATGCCCGTGGGTTTGGTTTCGTTGATGAGTTTAGCGGACAGTTTTGAGATTGCCATGGGTGTTTCGGTGCGGAGGGCAGCTTCCCGGTTACCCGTTACGACCACCGGCTGAAGGTCTTCAACAGCGGGTTCGAGTGCAATGCGAACGGGTTGGCCAGGTGAAATACGCACCTCCTGCTGTCGATACCCAATGGCCGATACAGTCAGGCGGGTCATATTAGCGGTTAGGTCGAATCGACCATTTGCATCGGTTAGTACACCTTTTCCGGTAGCGAATATCAGTGTCACGCCGGGTAGCGGCTCGTTGGTCTGGGCGTCGAAGACAAGTCCCGACGGAATAGGCTGTGCCAGAGCACAGCATGCACTTATTGTCCATAACGCGAAGGTTATGAACAGTTTATAAACAGTCATGACAGTAGTTTAAGTCGAGAAAATGAAGGACGAGAGGATTCGAAGGCCAACCAATCGTTGTGTCTTCGAATCGATCAGGTATCAGACTACCGAATAAATCCGCGCACCATCTTCCAATACGTTTGTCTGGAAAACGACAGAGTTATTCCGTCCGCAAGGGCGGACAGGCAGGCTGACAGGAAAGTAGGGTGACTTAAACCTGGGGAGGATGAAACGAGCCCGCTAAGGGAGCCGTGTAAACAGGAAGATGATAGGCAAAAAAATCAGTCGACAACAGCAAAGCCAGATGCCGACGAAATTGAAATGGGATTGTTGCCTGACAAAACAGTTGTAATACGGGCATATGCTGCACCCGTTCTGTCGTTTCTTTGTCCTGTTTGTCCTGCTGAACTTTCAGTTGTTTAGCCAGATAACACTGCCCATCGCAGTGGAGTTGGGGTTTATCCCGGTTCTGGCAGAGCACACGGGCAATGTAGTCCTTATTCACATGATAATACGCAATGGTTCCCCAGGGGCTGACAACAGGCAGCATCGTTGCAACAAGCAGCAGGAAGAGCAGAGCGGTTTTCATGGACAGGCAAAGGTAGGTCCTGATCGAACATGCGAGATGAAAGCACCCGTTTTTTTATCCGTTCGGTATACACAAACAGAGGTGTTTCGCTGTGAAACACCTCTGTGTAAACGCTAAAGTATACTGTTTATCTGTTCTGACACTGCACCATCGCTGACTGATAGTCTGTTTGCAGAGCCAGCAGACAGGTTGCGCAGAGACATCCTTCGTATAAAGATCGGATGTAGTTCTGTTGAGGTTCAGTTAAGGCAACAGCCTGACATTGACACTGACTGACTTCCTCAGCCCGACAGTCGAAGGTACGTTGGCAACGCGGGCAGCTAGTGTGTTCCTGTTTATTGCTCAACAGCGGCTTCATCGGCAGAAATTTCCTTCTCGAATGCGATAAAATTGACGATTTCTTTCTGTTGGTTAGCGATCGGTCGAATGACAATCTGGCACCAGTAAGGTGTGCTGTCCTTTCGATAATTCAACACTTTTTCACTCACAGACTTCTTCAACTCAATCGCTTGCCGGATTCGATTACGGGTCACTATCGATGTATCTTTCCCTTGCAGAAAAGCCGGACGACGCCCAACAGCTTCGTAGCTATTGTATCCGGTCATTGTTTCGAAATGCGGGTTTACGTATTGAATTACCTGGTTCGTATCGGTCACAACAATAACCCACTGATCACTCAACAGGTCATGGCGAACCGGAGCGGTTAAGGCCCAATTCTGCATTTTGGCCAACGCTCGCCAACCCGCACTCCCTGTCAGGAGGGTTGGCCGTTCCCTAAACTCCCAGCCCGCCAGGAGGGGCGTCAGCAGAGAAGGCTGCGGCTGTGCAGCAAGTTGTTTGTCGTAAGGTCCAGTAAAGTTCATAATAACGAATGTAAGACCTTCTGGCCAGTATTAACAGAAAGTTATGGTGGTCCCATTGGATACCCTAACAAATTTGCGTGCCAGTTGGTCTCTTTTTGACTGTCTACCAGTCTTTTGGTTTAATTCGACTGTATTTATATGTCAAGGTAACTGCATAATTAACCATATTGTATGATAGCCATGGCTCTGATTGCTTATTATTTTCATTTTCAGGCGAATAGGGCTGCGGCTTTCGGCTCATAAACGATCGGTACAATTATTGAACCAGGTTTTGTTGGTAATCTTTATAGATTATCTGACGGCCAATTTATCAAAAACCGCGTTATACATACAGCGTTACTGAAAATGCGCCACGCGTAAACATTATATGACACACGATCACGCACATCATGACCATAGCGGGCACCACCACGGTCCAACGGTTCTTACCTCTATTAATCGGGCATTAATTATTGGGGCCATTCTAAACACGGTCTATGTTGTTGTTGAGTTCGTTCTTGGTTTCCATTACAATTCGCTGGCACTGGTTGCCGATGCGGGACATAACCTCAGCGATGTGGCCAGCCTGCTGCTTTCGTTGCTGGCGTTCCGGCTGGCACGGGTGCGCCAAACACCAAGCTTTACTTATGGCTATCGGAAAAGTACCGTGCTGGCCTCACTGACCAATGCCGTTATTTTGCTAATCACCATCGGAGCCATTTTGTGGGAAAGCATCAGCCGTTTCCGCCATCCCGAACCCGTTGCCGGTGGCTCCGTAGCCTGGGTCGCCGGTATTGGTATTCTCGTCAATAGCGTGTCGGCCCTGCTGTTCTTCCGCGACAAAGACCATGATCTGAATGTAAAAGGCGCCTATCTGCATTTGGCAGCCGATGCACTGGTCTCGCTGGGTGTCGTTGTAGCGGGCGTCATCATCAGCTACACCGGCTGGACCTGGCTCGACCCGATCATTGGCGTTCTGGTGGCGGTCGTTATTATGGGTTCGACCTGGCGTTTGCTGACCGACAGCCTACGCCTGTCGATGGATGGGGTACCCGCTGACATCGACCTGCCGAAAGTGCTGACTGATCTACGGTCGGTTGCCGGTGTGGAGGCCGTCCATCATGTGCACGTGTGGGCCATGAGCACTACTGAAAATGCCATTACCGCCCACCTTGTGCTGGCGACGAATCTAACCCCGGATGCCGTAAACACCCTGAAAGCAGATGCCCGGCACCGGCTCGAACACCATAAAATAAGCCATGCCACTCTGGAAACCGAAGTTGGCACCGGGGCCGACCACGGTGCCGAAGTCTGCTAGCGAACGATCATTAAAAAGCCGGGTCACAGTTCGAACCCGTAATCCCGCTCTACTTTACAGATGCGAACTTTATAACTGTCGTACCAGCGTTCGCGGCCTATTTGCTGGGCAATCCGGTGTTCAGCCTTCTCTTTCCAAACGCGAATCGACTCCAGACTTTCCCAGTACGATACGGTAATGCCTATATCGACCCGGGCCGATTCGACACCCAGGAAGCCCACCTGTTCGTGGGCCATCTCGACCATACGGGCAGCCATGTCGCTGTAGCCCTTGTCGAAATCGGTGCGAATGGATGTAAAAATCACAGCATAATAAGGCGGTGAAGGGGTTGACGCAATCATATCAATAAGTATACATTTTTACCATAGGATATCGGTTCATTTTCTGTTTCTTAGTATTTGTGAACTAAATATAACGATTTACTGGCATTACCGTTGATTAAATGAAAGAATTGACATTATTTCAAAAATAAATCTCACTCTGAATGCATGGACTGACCCTGGCAGCCTGACTCATGGCGGCCAACGGTAACTAACAAAGCGGACCGGAGTAGCCCCGTATCCGCTTTGTTGACGTACATTAAAATCAAGCCCGGTTATCAGCGACGCTTCAGCCATGCAAAAGCCCCTGCGGTTACGAGTCCGCCCACCAGATACCAGCCAATCGTCATGGCGGCTGTGGCGGGTGTCCGGCTGCTGGGCGCTGTGCCGAGGCCCATTGGTCCGGGCAAAGCAACGGCACCAACGCCCGCAGCCAACCCCAGGGCAGCTCCCGTCAGGACGGCGTTTTCAGGTTTGGCCAGCCCGATCAGACTGTAATAAATAGTGTTAGACAGCACATCACCACCTAAGGCCCAGTTGTGGAATTCATCATCGGCGGGTGGCTCTTCATCAGCACTTTCCATTATTTTTTTAATAGCCCGCATGCCCAGAATGTCGGCGCGGGGAGCTTCGGGAACGAACTGGCGTACCGTTTCGTGGAGGGCCGTCAGCGCACAGGCACCGGCCAAACCGCTGCCCAGCGATTGCAGGAGAGTCTTGTTTATATCAGTCATAGGTGCTTAACTTGTGAGCCTCTACAAATGTTAACTACCGGTACCAAACCTGACAACGTCGTGCGTTTCCTGACCTTTCTTATTCTCTTAATCGGCTTATTAGCAACCGGTTATCATGCAACCATAGCGCAACAAAAGCCGAAGCTAACCTATTGTAACCCGATGGATATCAGCTATCGGTATAATTTCGAACAGTTGAACGAGAAAATCTCGTATCGCTCCGGAGCCGACCCGGTTATCATCAACCATAAGAAAGAATACTACCTGTTTGTCACGATTCAGGGCGGCTGGTGGCATTCGAAAGATATGGTCAATTGGAAATACATCGTGCCCGACAAGTGGCCCATGGAAGATATGTGCGCCCCGGCAGCATTGTCCGTTCGCGATACGATGTACCTGTTTCAATCAACCTTTGAGCAGCGTCCTATTTTTTACTCCACCGAACCCGAGAAAGGGAAACTCAAGTTTTTCAATCGCTGGCTACCCCGCCTACCCAAAGACATTGGCCCCTGGGACCCGGCACTCTTCCACGACGACGATACCGACAAATGGTACATGTACTGGGGCTCCTCGAATGTGTATCCGCTGTTTGGTGCCGAGCTGGACAAAAGCCGCAACCTGACCTATGCCGGTAATAACCCGGCGGCTTCCTACAAAGCCATGCTCTGGCTCGACCCCTACAAGCACGGTTGGGAACGCTTCGGCCCGAACCACTCCGACCCCTTCAAACCGTTTACCGAAGGAGCCTGGATGACCAAACACAATGGCAAATACTACTTGCAGTACGGTGCGCCCGGTACGGAATACAATGTCTACGGCAACGGCACCTACGTTGGCAAAGATCCGCTGGGGCCATTCGAGTATGCGCCCTACAATCCGGTGGCGTACAAGCCGGGCGGATTTGCTACGGGATGCGGCCACGGCAATACGTTTCAGGATAATTTTGGGAATTACTGGAATACGGGCACAACCTGGATCGGACACAACTGGGGCATGGAGCGACGGATTGTGATGAATCCCGCTGGTTTTGACAAAGACGACCAAATGTTTGCCAACACCCGTTTCGGCGATTTTCCGCATTATCTGCCTGATAAAAATATTCCAACCCAGAACGGGATGAACACCGACGAGCTGTTCACGGGCTGGATGCTTCTCTCCTACCGCAAACCCGCCGTGGCATCGTCGACCTTTAAAGCATCTGCCGTAGACACCTTGTCGGCCGATAAGACGACGGATGAAAACCCGCGCACGTTCTGGGTGGCAGGCCAGAACAAACCCGGCGAAACGCTCACCCTCGACCTGGGTGCCGAACGGGATATACGGGCCGTGCAGGTCGATTACATCGACTACCGACAAACCGTTTACGATTCCGACTCAACGGTGTATACCCAGTTCAAAATCCTGACGTCGATGGACAACAAAAAGTGGACGGTTGTGGCCGATCTAACCGATACGTCGGACCGCAAAGAGCCCAAACGTGACCGCGCCTGCGCCTATGTACCGTTAGACAAGCCTGCCCGGGCCCGCTACGTGCGCTACGAACATGTGTACGTTGCCGGGTCGCACCTGGCCATCAATGCCTTCCGGGTATTTGGTAACGGACTCGGAAAAGTGCCCGCGACTCCGGCCACCCTCACGGCCAAACGCCAGAAAGACCAGCGCAACGCCGACCTCTCGTGGAGTAAAGTACCGGGTGCCGTGGGGTATAACATCCGCTGGGGCATTGCCCCCGACAAACTGTATCAAAATTACCAGTTCTGGAATGACCAGCCCAACACCTTCGAACTCCGCGCGCTCAACGTCGATGTCCCTTATTACTTCGCCATCGAAGCGTTCGACGAAAATGGCGTATCGGTATTGAGTAAGGTGATCGACGACGGATCAGGACTGGGCAAGAAGCAATAGCTTCTGTATCAGGTACATGGCTAGACCACACCAGGCTACACCTAACTATACCATCTGCCCCAGACTACACCTAGGGTTATCCATCTGCCCTAGGTTACACCTAGGGTTATCCACAGTCAACACCTCCGGCGTTGTACCACATCGCAACGCCGGAGGTGTTGACTGTGGATAACCCCGTACGCAGTGCGGGGCTGTACGTAGCGCGGGCAC
Source organism: Spirosoma aerophilum (assembly GCF_054782495.1). NCBI lineage: Bacteria > Pseudomonadati > Bacteroidota > Cytophagia > Cytophagales > Cytophagaceae > Spirosoma > Spirosoma aerophilum. Next base: position 101,635 of record NZ_BAAGSJ010000004.1, read on the forward strand.
CACCCAGTGCGGGGCGTAGTATAGGACTGACACTACACATACAACATATATACCCAAACAAAAAATAAGTTGACTAAAAACCAGCCTGTACTTATCTTACAGGCTATGAGCTATCGACAGATTTTATATCATATTGTTTTTGGCACCAAGTATAGACATCCAACCATTACGGATGCTCATTGTGAAGAGTTATACAGATATATTTGGGGCGTCATAAAAAACAAGAAAGGGACACTACTTAGAATAAATGGCGTGGAAGACCATATCCACATTCTGAGTGATCTGCATCCGTCGATAGCCTTAGCTGACTTCGTTAAAGACATCAAAGTAGCCAGCTCGCTCTGGATGAAAGCCAGTGGATTGTTTCCTGATTTCGAAGGATGGGCCGAAGGATACGGTGCCTTCACCTACTCGATCAAAGAGCGTGACCGCGTCATCAACTACATCAAAAAGCAAAAAGAGCACCATAAACAAGTGACCTTCACCGATGAATACAAAGTACTACTCGATGAAAACGGTGTATCCTACGACGAAAAACACCTATTCACCTAACAACTCCGAAGGAGTTGACTGTGGATCACCGTATGCGTAGCTTACGGATGCGGCACAGCGTATGGAGATACCCAATAGATAGATACATAGACACACGCCCAGCATACTACCCAACTCACCACACACATACACCTTTACAACCTACTCATGCAGTTTACCTTCCGAAACGACCAGCCCGAGCTTGCCCTGACTATCCTCCGTGAAGTCGGCCAGTGGCTCGCCGACAACGACCGCGAACTCTGGCAAGTTGATACGCTAACGGCCGAGAACCTACTGGATGAACACACCAAGGGCAACCTGTTTGTACTTTACGCCGACCGCGAAGAAGGGGCTGGTCCCGAACCGGCCGGGGTCTTTATCCTGCAGTGGACCGACCCGCTCTACTGGCCCGATGTACCGCCCAACACTTCAGGATTCATTCACAAACTAGCCATTCGCCGACCGTTCAACGGGCAAAACCTGTTTGCCGCTATCATCGACTTCAGCCGGGAGGAGTGCCTGAAACGCGGCATTAAAACCCTGCAACTCGAAACCGATGCCTCAAGGCCCAAACTGATGCAGTTTTATGAACGCTACGGTTTTACTCCCACGTACCAGCGGGAGATGGTGGAGTTTGGGCAGTCATTTACCTGTCAGTTTTATGTGATGACGTTCTAGTCCTGATGCTTGATAGGGGCCCCATCAGCGCCCTATAAACTACCCGTTGCCTTCCGTAGCTGCAACTGACCTACCAGCGCGTCATATACCGCACGGAGGTAGTTCGTCTCGGCCTGTTGCAGACTGTATTCACTATTCCGAAAATCGGCCAGCAACAGCGTACCCGCATCAAAACGAACCCGATCGACAGCGAGTATGCGTTGGGCCTGCTGAATGTTCTTCCGGGTTTCGGCGAGGTTTTCGCGGGCCTGTTCCAGCGTGTTTTTAGCCGAACGGGTTTCGTAATCGAAGTCGTTTTTGAGCTGCTGGATGGTGTTCTGATTCACCTGGGCGCGACGTACATAGTCCTGCCGGTTGAGCCGGGCCTGCCGCCCATCGAAAATTGGGACGCTGACCTGAACACCCACGTAATTGTACCGATACCAGGTATCAGCCTGAAATGGATTGAACCCATCGGCCAGTTGCTGCGCAAAATAAGCCCCGTAAGCCGACACGACCGGCGCAAGACGGGCCTGCTCCCGTCGCTGGTTCAGTTCATTCAGTTGCCGGCTCAACTCTTCCTGTTTCAGTTCTACCCGGCTGCCTGCGGCTCCATTCTGATCCTGAAACTGGGCAAACAAGGTCCCTAAAGAATCGGCAGGTTTAACGGCCTGTGAGGTGTTGATTCGGTAGCGGAGGTTGTCCAGACTAAGTGAATAGTCGCGCTGATCGTTGCGGTAGGTGAGCTCGGCATTGCTGAGATCGAGCGCGAACCGGTCGAAATCCGTTTGTAGGAGTGAGCCCGCCCGAAAGCGGGTTTGCGCCTGTTCCAGATACCCCTGCGCCCGCGTTCTGGCCCGCTCCGACAGCCGGATTTTCTCCCGATTGAAAACGGCCTGATAGTAGGCTTCAGTCACCTGCTGCCGAATATCGACCGCTGTTTTTTCCAGCGTCGTCTGCTGAGCGGCCACATTGACCCGGTTGATCCGCCGGTCGATGGGCGATTGGGCGTCGTAGATTTTCTGTTCGGCCTGTACATTCAACACGTTGGCGATCGGCGTCCCGAACCGGAGCACCACATCCTGCCCGTTGGCAAAGGGCGCGTTTTTGATGACACTTTGCTGAATTTGCGTGTTCCACCGAAAATCGGCTGCGGCCTTCACCTGCGGTTGCCAGCGAGCGCGTCGGCGAGCTTCGTCGCTCTCCGCAATCTGCGTTTGCAGTTGTCCGTTCAGCAACTCCAACCGGTTTTCCTGCGCTTGACGGAGAGCCTGATCCAGCGTAAGATTAACCGGTTGCGCCCTCCCGACGAGCGAAAAAGCGAGGGTAAAGAAGACTATAGCGAGTAGCGACTTCATAGGAATTGAATGAATTAGAGGGTCGTAGATTGGTGGCATGCTACCCCCAATCCCTCCCCTTGAACTAAGGGGAGGGGCTAAAAAAGGAGTAGCCGTTGACATAGCCCCTCCCCTTAGTTCAAGGGGAGGGGTTGGGGCGGGGTAAGATACTCACCGCCTGAATACCGATGCGGGCTCCAGCGATGTGATACGCCGGATGGCGAACAAACTGCCGCCCACCGCAATGAAAAGGGTTACGCTGATGAAGCCGACTTCGAGCCAGGGAGAAAAGGTGAAGTTGGAACCGATTGACACCAGCAGCAATCGAAACCCCTCCACAAACAGTCGCCCGATGCCATAACCAATAACTGCCAGAATCATGGCCTGAAGCAGAATGAGCCGGGCAATGTAGCGGTTGGTGGCACCAATGGCTTTCAGCGTTCCGTAATCCTGGATTCGTTCGTTGGCCGCCGAGTACAGCGTAAGGCCGATAATGACGAAGCCCGCAATGATGGCAAATACGATCAGGAAGCCGAACGTGGCAGCAAAACCACCCGATACCACGGCCCGCGTGAAGGTACTTTCCGCAAAGGCTTCGCCCGTCCAGGCCCGAATGCCCGGAATGGCCGCGTTAATGCGGTTTACCAGTTGTGTCTTGTCTACATTGGGCCGTGCCTCCACCAGAAAGAAGCTGACCTTGTCGGGCGAAAAGCCTGTCAGACTCCGGGCGCGTTCAATGGTCGTAAAGGCATAGTCGATACCCAGCCCCTGTGTACCCCGGGTTTGTCCGGCTTTGTAAACCCGTTTTCCGTTCAGTTCGAAAGCTTCCCCTACTTTGACATCCTTCAGGTTTTCCGAAAAGAGATCCATGAATAACGCCCCCTCGGTCAGCAGTTGGTTGGGTGAGGTGCCCGGCTCGACATTCCACATCCCGGCATAGGCAGGGGCCTGAACACCGATGAGCGAAAGACCGGCGGTTTTTCCGTTGAGTCGCTTCACCGAACCCGCCGATATAACGACTTCATGGACCTGCTTTACACCGGTCATACTGGCTACCTCCCGACCAATCCGCACATCCAGCGGCACCAGCTTGTTAGCATCGGTAGTGCTCTCGTCAACAATCCAGATATACTGCCGATTACTGTTGACTACATTGATGATGGAGTTGGTCAGAAACAGAAATACCCCCGTTTGCTGACCAACCAGAAATACCGACAGGGTAATACCAACCATCGCTCCAATCGACTTGGCCTTGTCGTATTTCAGAAAGCTAAATGCCGTTTGCAGCATAGTTAGTCGACGTTAATGACGCACTCTACCCGTGCCCCAATGATTACCTTACCCGGATCGTCTAACCGGACGCGAACTTCACGAACACGCCGATCTTCGAGGTTCGACGCGTTATCGGAAAAGAGCGATTTCTTCCGTAAGTAGGGCGATGCCAGTATGACGGTGCCCGTCGTCAGCCGGTCGCTGCTGCCCTGAGGGCGGATGTACGCTTTTTGACCGACCTTCACCTTCAGGGCAAATAATTCGTCGATTTCCGTAACCGCCACCAGTGGGCCAGCAGGGGCAAAATCGCCAATGGGCTGGTTGCTGCTCAGGTACTGCCCCACTTTGGCATCCAGACTCAGCAGCGTCCCATCGACAGGCGCTTTCACCGTTTTCAGCCCGGCCACGGTGCGGGCATACTGATTGTCGGCCCGGATCTCGGCGATGCGCCCCTGCGCCTGTTTCACCTGCGCTTCCGACGCCCGGATCTGCTGTTGCAGGTTCTGGACATCGTAGCGCGAATCGTCAAGCTCTTTGCGGGTAAGCGCATTCCCGGCAAAGAGCGTTTCGTTCCGGCTCAGGTCGGCTTCGGCTTTCCGGAGCTGCACCCGGAGCGTCTGCACATTTTGCCGGGCCGTTTCGATGGCGTCCTGCTGGGTCTTCAGCTTGACGGTAGCCTGTTGAAGTTGCGCCGATTCCACCGCATTATCCATCGTTAGGAGCACCTGCCCTTTTCGGACCTCCTGACCGATTTCGACATTCATCGTTTTAACGAGGCCATCCGTTTCGGCGGCCAGTTTACTGATGCGGGCAGCTGGCTCAATAACGGCCACGCCCACCACCTCGGCAATTTGCCGGGCCGTCTGCATCGTTCGGATCGAGTCTTGCTGAGCCTCGGCTTTCTCCTTCTTGTTATCGCAGGAAACGAGCGACAGAGCAGCCGCCAGCGTACAAAAAAGTACCGAACGAATGTTGATACGTGTTGCTTTCATCCGGTTAGTTGTTGCGGTATGCAGTGTATCGTTCATGTTATACATCATTAAATTCGCTTATCTCCCGAACCGACCCATTGTCGACCTCCACAATTCGGTGGGCATAGGGCTTCAGACGCGGGTCGTGGGTTACTACGGCGACCGATTTTCCATCATCGGCCAGTGCTCGTAATTCGCGCATGACAACGCTTACCGAGTCTTTGTCCAGCGAGGCCGTGGGCTCATCGCACAGAACCAGTTTGGGGTTCGTTACCAGCGCACGGGCAATGGCGATGCGTTGCTGCTGTCCGCCTGACAGTTGTTTGGGCAGGTTTCTCCGACGGTCGATCATCCCCACCGTCTTGAGTGCCTGTTCGGTGCGATCACGCGCTTCGGCTTTACCAATACCCTGAAGCTGAAGGGGCATCAGCACGTTTTCTTCCGCGGTAAGCGGAGCCAGTAGGTTGAAATTCTGGAAAACGAATCCGATGGTATTTAGCCGCAGGGTCGCCAGGGCTTTCTCATTCAGCTTGTTAATGTGCTGCCCATCGACCCACAATTCGCCGTAACTGGGGTAAATCACACACCCCAGCATCGACAGCAGAGTTGTTTTCCCCGAACCCGACGGACCAATGATGAGCAGCAGTTCACCTTCATTCAATTGAAGCGTCGTTGGTTGCAGGGCCACAATCGTCTGGTCGCCGGTTTTGTATTCTTTACCCACATCTTTCAATTCAGCTATCATTTGTTCAGGACAATAAAGGATTGATTCTCCAACCAATGAGACACAAACAAAGTATCATATACTACATTTTCGTAGTTAATATTTCATTTATTTACAATATTAGTGCGATTTCGTAACAATAACTCTGTTTTGAAGAAAAAAAATTTATTTTCGTAATGATTTTATAAGAACGGTATGTTATTCACTACGAAAGCGTAGTAGTATGGATAGAGGTGAGCAAAACGTTATTGAGTTGGTGAATCGCTGGGCTGCGTACAGCGCCGTTACGCCAGGTGCTGATCTGGCGGGATTCTGTCTGCATTACCTGACTGATCAATTGCACGAATCGGCCATGAATGGAGAGGTTCCTACTGTCGATAAAGACAAGCTCCAGAACGATCAATGGAAAGAGAGCCTTACCGACACGACAAGCCAGCCGATGATGTCTATTCGTACCGAAGCCCGCTTAGGGGCTTTGGTGGGCAGGTTGGCAAAATATGCCTATTTCTATTCCAAAAAGGCAATGCAGTCGCTGGATGTCAAAGGACTTGACGATCCGATTTATCTGTTGGTTGTGTTACAGATGGGTACGCCCAAAAAAAGTGAGGTGATTTATGAGATGATGGCCGAGTTTGCGTCGGGTACCGACATTATCAACCGGCACATCCGAATGGCATACCTCGAAGAATTTCCCGACGAACACGATCGGCGGTCCAAACGCCTGCGGTTAACACCCAAAGGCATGGACATTATTCAGGCGTGCTTTCCGGTCATGAACCAGGTGGCCGATGTGGCCTACAGTTCATTAACAGAAGGAGAGAAAGCTATTTTAGTACAGATTCTCGACAAACTCGACCGCTATCATGCCGACCATTACAAACAAAGTCGGAATAGTGAATTCAGCGAGGTGTATGAACGCATGGTGGGGTAACTTTGCATCCTACCGAAAGACAACCTGTGGCCAACCGTCAACTGCTTCATATTTACGCCATCATTTTCATTGATGTCATCGTCGGCTCGGCGGTGGGCCCTATCTTACCCGAGTTCGTGAAGGGGCTCGAACGGCCCCAGTTGTGGCTTGCCGTGGGTACGGCCCTGTTTCTGGGCATGCAATTGTTTTCGGCCCCACTGTTAGGCAAACTATCCGACGGGTACGGCCGCCGACCGATTTTTATTGTCTCAGCCATTGGCACCTTCCTGGCCGATTGCCTGCTGCTTCCGGTTCGGGTCGGGTATTACTTTGCCAATCGGGTGAGCGATGGCACCACGAATGGTATGTATGCTACGGTGCGGTCGGCGATTACGGATATTTCCCCAAAAGAAAATCTATTTAAGAATCTGGGCATCGAAGGAGCAATTATCTCCCTTGGCTTTGTCATTGGTCCGGCCGTATCAGGTTTGTTGCTGACGACCTTCGATGTTGCGCAGGGCGATCAGGCACGGGTGGTGGCCATTATGGCGGTAACCCTGTCGAGCGTAAACATGATCCTGAGCTGGACTTTGCGCGAAACCCACCCGAATCCGCCGGGTATCACCACAGCCGCTCTGAAAACGGAACTGGCCAACTCACTCGACGTACATACCCTCTGGACGCGCCTGTTAGCCAAAGACCGGCAATACAAAGGCCTGAAAATACTGGTATTGATGCAGCTGGCTCTCACGTTTAGCACCGGCTACTATTTTTACTTCGTCACCTTCGCCAGTTTTGGGGCGTTGCAGATGGACGCCAAAGCCATTTCGTATTTCTTCATGTATTTCGGCGGGCTGAGCGTCGTGATCAGTTACGTCTTTTACGGCTACATCGCCGACCGCATCAACCAGCGACGGGGTATTTTCTGGCTCGCGTTGCTGGGGGCACCCATACTTGGCGGCTATGGACTTGTCGGAACATCCGTGCTGTGGTTGTATATTCTCGTCACGATCGACTGCCTGACGTTGTCGCTCATTCAGGGACTTATCGAAGGCTTGATGGCCCAATTGACATCGGACGAAGACCGGGGCGAAATCTTCGGCATCAACCAGGCCTTACAGGGCGTAGCCAGTTTTGTGACCACCGTAGTCTTTGGCAGTTTATCATTGATTGATTTACGATTACCCTTCGCCTGGTTCGGCGCGTGCCTGGCCGTAGTGGCATGGCTGGCCTGGAAACGGAAAAGTTGACAGGAAAGCTGGCGCGAGCATTGGCTCGTGCCTGTACATATAGCAAGCATTCGCTTGCGTCAGTGAATACTGACTATATCAAAAGGCACGAGCCAATGCTCGCGCCAGCTTTCCCAGCATCCCTTACACCAAAATCACATCGATCAACCCTTTCCGGCCAGCGTAGTTACGGGCGCTACTATACAGGTAATCTTCGGGTTCGTCCACAAATCCGGCTTCAACCGGGTTGTTATGAATGTAGTCAAGCTTCTGTTGAAGTACACTATCGGTAAATAGTTCAATTGGGTGAAAGCCCTGCTGCCAAAGCTGATGTACATTATTGGCAGGATTTGACAGACCCGCCCGCTTGAAAATCCAGCACATCCAACCCCGTCTACTTTCTTCACTGTCATTTTCAATCATCGGAAATAATTGCGTAGACGTATGTCGCTTCATGTCACGCATTATATATTGGATGGGATCTTTATTACTACCGACGATCATGTGCAGGTGGTTCGTCATCAGGCAATAGGCATACAACTCAAGACCTTTTTGGGCGACACAATAGCGTATACTGTCAAGAATAAGATCTTTGTAGTGACGCCGGGTAAATACATCAACCCATTGCACGACCGTGAATGTCACGAAATAAACTTTAGACTGATCCCTGACTTTGTATTTTTCGCTCATGAGGCTCTTGTATACATATAAATAAAAATCGAATATAAAAGAAATCAATAAATAGCTGGTGCGCTGGCACGAGTATTTACTCGTGCCAGCGTACTCCTTAGTATATGCGCCCCACTTCATTGGTCATCTTGCTTGTTATCTTCTGCCTGACAGGCTGCCAGCCTACGGCGCAACCGGAGCCTATACAATACAGCGTCCCGGCCGATGTAGAGCCGTTTGTTCAGTCGTTTCGGGATGAAGCTCGCAAACGCAACGTATCCATTTCGACAGACAACCTGATTGTTAGGTTCGGAACAGCGCTAGGCGAAGACATATGCGGTGAGTGCTTGCTGGAAAGTGGAAAAACGCCCCGCATTACGCTGAATAACGATGACTTTTGCTGGCAGCGGGCCAGTCAGCAGGAACGGGAATGCCTGGTGTTCCATGAACTCGCCCACTGCCTGCTGAAGCGGGGCCATAAAACCGATAAATTTCCCATCGGCGCGTTTGCCAGCATCATGAACCCCAACAATGTGGCCATCTATGCGACCTGCCAGTATCCGATTGGGGACGATGAATGCGACAAGCGTCCACGGAGGCGTTACTACATCGACGAGCTTTTCGATGCGAACACGGCAGCCCCCGCCTGGGCGAAGTAAACGCAGCGGGTGATGCTACTGGACACGAATATGCTGGATGCCCACCACGGGTCGGCCATCAGCCGAAATGCCCTGCACGACTACCCGTAGGGTGCGGACCACGTCCGACAAAGGGAAGATCAATTGACTGTGCCCCTGGCTATCGGTTTGCATGATGGGCTTCCAGTACAATACATCCCGTCGATCGATACGCTCTGAGAAATCAGACTGCCCTTCGCCAAGCCGATCCGTAGCCGCTGTTTCGTAGCGGGGCACGTAAAACTCCCGCTGAACGGATGGGAAGCCGATCACCTGCAGCGATTTCATGCCTGCTTTTTCCTCCTCTGCCGACGACTGGCCGGGGCGGAAGCGTCTGGTATAAAAAGCGATGACACCATTGCCGCCCCGAACGCCATAAATACCGGCAGTACCTGCATTTTTCAACACTTCGATCCGCTCTATATCACCCGGATTAAAGACCAGCAAGGCCGTTCCCTCATTATCTTCAATGGGCATCCCATCGACCAGGAACAACGGTTGAGGACTGCTTTTCAACGTGCCTACCCCCCGAATGACAACCTGATAGGAGCCCACCAGCGATGTCGTCGATTGCTGGACGCTAACGCCCGACACCCGCCCCCGAATCATTTCGTAAAGATTCGAGAACCGGGGCGACTTCTCATCGAAAAGCAGGGTCGCATCCGATTCTTTATGCAAACTGGATCGCTGAATATCTTCCGGCCGGTCATCTCTTCGACGGGCCCGCACGGTCACTTCTTTTAATAATTTAACGGTCTTGTCCCGGTAAAAATCAGCGTCGCCCTCCTGACGGGTACGGGCAGCCTCCAGTTGAGCCCGCAGCGCCACCCAGTCCGGTAAAGCCCGAACGCTATCGGGTGCCCAGCCGCCCCCAGGCCCTTCCAGTACCAGGCGGGCATCTTTGGGCGGAACGTTTTTTAGCTGGCGATCCGTAATCTGAGTCATCAGCCGGAGGGTGTCGGCAATGGAGAATCCGGCCAGTCGAAACCGCCCCTGCTCGTCTGTTCCTGCTGACCGCACAAAGGAATTGCCGGGGGCTGTTGAAGCCAGAATTACCTGCGCTCCGGCCATAGGTTGATTTTTAGCATTGAACACCCGACCCATAAAGGAAACCCCACCTAACAATTCAGTGGAGGGCGTGCCGCTTACCCGTCGCCAGCCCTGTGTCAACAACAAGTCGTCTATGGCCCGGCGGGTAATAGACGAGTTATCGTTTAAGTAGCTGGCAGGCTGCTCTACCCGCCCGCGCAATTCGCCCGTTAGCAGGAGGTGGGTTCGAATGGTAGCCTCCGCGGTATCTTCGGGTACCTGACTCACATCCGTAACGGAAGCCGACAGGCCCGCAACGATGGGTAGGCCATCATCATTCAGATTGATACTGAGCGTGACTTTTTCGCGAGGTTGGTAGCGGGGTTTATTCGCCCCCATAATAACCCGGATAGGCGGCACCCGTTCGGGTAAAAACACCAGTCGTTCGGCCTGGGGACGGGCGGTGGCGTCGTAGAGTGTAATCTGGTTCAGACCCGCTGGCAACGACGCAGCTGGCAGGCTGACCTGAGCCACGCCATTGTCGAGCAGAATTTTCCGTTGCTCCACCAGCCGTCCCTGCTGTTGAATGAGCATATAGACCGAGTCTTTGGGCGGGCGGCTGGTACCAACAATCGAGAGTGTCAGTCGACTGGTATCGCTGACGACATCGGCCGCCAGCATTAACCCTTCCGACTCAGGAGCAGGCAAGGGCACCCGTTGCTCTTGATTATCCTGTTGCACCTCGGCATAGTATTTCCGGCCAGCCTGGGGTGTTATCACCACGCTCCCCATTCCCAGAACACTGGTGTTAAATCGGGAGATTTCCGTTCCCTCTTCGTTCACAATCCGGCCTGCAACAGCCAGTCCATGCCCATTCGGCTGAACAACTTTAATGCCCAGCCGGGCGGCTAACCCTACCAGCCAGCGCCCTCCTTCGGGCAGCACCTGAATATCGAGCGCTTGTCGGGAGGTATCCCTTGTTTTAGACGTCGTGCCCGTTCCCTGAAGAATGTTGTAAACGGCAATGGATCGATCAAAGGCGGGCCGATGCTGCCCATCATCTTCATCGGTATAGGCTCGTAGTCGATACGTTCCCGATGTCAGTGTATCAGACAACCGAAAGTTGCCCACGGCGCGTCCGTCTTCAACTTTCAGCCACTGATGCTGAATGAGTTTACCGGCCGGCGTCAGCAAGTCGGCGTGAATGGCTGTCTCGCCCAGGGGTCGGCGATTGGTGGCGGCATCGAGCACATATCCGCTCAGCCAGACCCGGTCGCCGGTAGCGTACAGCGGCTTATCGGTGTGCAGGAATACAACGGGAGCCAGTGCCTGGAATCGGTCGTTGAAGGCCGTGGCAATGCGGTTCATCCGGGCATCGGGCGGCAGTAGCTTTCCCTGAGTCGCTATGGGCGTATTGCTTTTTGTGGGTTCAGCATCCGCGGGGTTCGGCGTCCAGTCGGCAGGCAGCATCGTCGACAAACGATCATCGGCCAGTGAGCCCTGAATCTCAACGCCAAACGGGAGCGTAACTGTACCGTCGACGGTCATTTCCAGCTGTCCCTTCGGCAGCACGATTTGGGAGTAAGCAAACCGGGCGTCCATATAGGGTGAATAATTCGACATGGCATTGGTATAAAACACCACGAGCGGACGGGTAGACACCAGCCTTCGTTCCGTTGGGAGTCGGCCCGGCTGAATCAGTTGGCTGATGCGTAACGGTTTCAATCGCCTGTTCACCGATCCATATAAGGTTGTTCGATTTTCTCTGGTTTTGGTGATAGGCATGAGTAAATCCTCTTCATATACCAGAAAGCCTTCCTTCTCATACGTGCTGTCGATTAGGCTGGCCATCAGATGCCGGGTCGACCCATTGTAGGCCCTCATCCGGTTGCGTTTAAAGCGGTTGGCCTGTCGTTCATCCGCGGGCTTTATTTCTTCAAAGCGGGTAGCACCGGCATAATAGACTTTTTGAGAGGTGCCGTCGAAATACATCAGGTCATACCAGAGCTTATAGCCCAATGCCTGATTTTCGATGACCAGGGGCTCACTGGCGGTAGCTTTCAGGTGGCTGTCTTCCTCACGAAAGCTCAGCGCATCGACGTTCAGGATCTGGCATTGCCCGCCGAAGGGCTCACCGAGCAACTGGCGTTTAAACTGGCGAAGGTGCTGCTGCCACTTTTTCGGATTTCCGCGAACCGTAACGGCGGCCAGTGTCTGATCGCTGGGTTTCAGCTGGAAGTTGGCTTTGTTGTCCGGGCTCTTATCCAGCCGGAATATGCGCCGGTGCGGTTGATAGCCGATAAAGGAAGCCACCACCTCGACCGTTCCAAGCGGCACCCCCGACAGCGAATAGCGCCCCTGTTCATTGGTGGTTGTACCTCGTGTGCTGCCATTGAGGTAAACATTGGCAAACGGCATGGGCTTTCCCGTAGCCGCATCCGTTACGGAGCCAGTGAGTGTAGTGGTCGTTTGTGCATACGTGATCGTCGCCAGCCAGAGCAGCAGACAGATAGTCAACCAGGTGATGGAAAGCTGACGATTCATGTATGTTTAGTTGTTTATTTACCCGTGTGCATAAGGCACAATATAAGCGGTTTTACTCAAGAAATCAACTGGTTATCTCTTCCAGTTTTTCGCCTGAAAACGCCATAGCCCGTTCGGAAAAGAGCACTTTGGTAGCGGCCCATGTTGTGCGAAACAACTCACTTTGGCGATACGCTTCCAGCGCGTCAGCCGATTCCCACAGGCTGTAGGTTATGCGCACGTTTGGCTGATCGGGATCGCGCAGGAGTGCGAGGTGATGGTTACCGGGAAAGGCCCGAATGTGGTGCTTGGAGCGGTCAAAAATGGCATGAAAGTCGTCCAGTTTACCATCCTGAAACGTCATACGAACAATACGAACGAGCATAAATGTATGGTTTGAACATAGAGAAAAGCTCATCAGGTTTCTACTACCCCCATGCCATCCTCTCCTGGTTGTATAAAGCTTCCCGCTCACTTGTTTCTCTGTGGTTCATAGAATCTTAAAAGAATATTAACCACAGAGGCACAGAGAACACAGAGAAATGCTCGCTAGGGAACTACTCTCCTCATACCGTCCTCTCCTGGTTGTACAAAGGTTTCCGCTCACTTGTTTCTCTGTGCCTCTGTGGTTCATAAAACACAAAACAATACTAACCACAGAGGCACAGAGAACACAGAGAAATGCTCGCTAGGGAACTACTCTCCTCATACCGTCCTCTCCTGGTTCTATAAAGCTTCCCGTTCACTTGTTTCTCTGTGCCTCTGTGGTTCATAAAACACAAAACAATACTAACCACAGAGGCACAGAGAACACAGAGAAATGCTCGCTAGGGAACTACTCTCCTCATACCGTCCTCTCCTGGTTGTACAAAGCTTCCCGTTCACTTGTTTCTCTGTGCCTCTGTGGTTCATAAAACACAAAACAATACTAACCACAGAGGAACAGAGAACACAGAGAAATGCTCGCTAGGGAACTACTCTCCTCATACCGTCCTCTCCTGGTTGTATAAAGCTTCCCGCTCACTTGTTTCTCTGTGGTCTCTGTGCCTCTGTGGTTCATAAAATCTTAAAAGAATATTAACCACAGAGGCACAAAGAACACAGAGAAATGCTCGTCAGGAAATTACTCCCCTCATACCGTCCTCTCCTGGTTGTATAAAGCTTCCCGTTGACTTGTTTCTCTGTGTTCTCTGTGCCTCTGTGGTTCATACAACTTAAAAGAATACTAACTACAGAGGAACAGAGAACACCGAGAAATGCTCGTTAAGGAATTATGTTCGCTTTATGCACCCAACCCACAAGTAAACTTTTTTCATTTAATTGTATACTATACTCAAACTATTCATATTTGTTTAACAAAGAGAAACAAGTATGAATGAGAAAGCCTATAATGACCTTAGCCGAAAAATAATAGGTGCCTGTATAGAAGTGCACCGCGAACTTGGACCAGGGCTACTTGAAATTGTCTATGAAGAATGTCTCGCGTTTGAATTAGAAAACATAGGCCTTTATGTCGAACGGCAGCTTGAGCTACCCATCATTTACAAGGGCCAGCTGTTAGACAAAACTTTTGTCATGGACATCGTTGTGGATGAAGTGATCGTGCTGGAGCTAAAAGCCGTACAGGAATTGATTCCGCTCAATCATGTACAACTAATGACATACCTCAGAATGGCACAAATGAAATTGGGCCTGCTCATTAATTTCAATGTTGAACTCTTGCGCAACGGCATACACCGCAAACTTATCGGCAACTTAAATGAATAGAATGAGTTGACTATAACGGTAAAATAGCGGGCAAAATGTCTTGTTCTTCGTGTTAATACGGCGTAAGCCCTGTGTTTAAACAAAATCCTTATTATGAAGTATCGCACATTTGGCCGTACGGGCTGGAACGTCTCCGAAATTGGTTACGGCATGTGGGGCCTGGCGGGCTGGACCGGGTCCGATAAAGAAGAAGTACTACGCGCCCTCCAGCGCTCTGTTGAACTGGGCTGCAACTTCTTCGATACCGCCTGGGCCTATGCCGATGGCGTCAGTGAAGAAATCCTGAACCAGTTACTCAAAAACAACCCCGACAAGCGATTATACGGTGCCACCAAAATACCACCCAAAAACCGGCAATGGCCCTCGAAAGCAGGCTCCAAACTGGAAGACGTCTTTCCGGCCGACTACATCGTTGAATACACCGAAAAAAGCCTGAAGAACCTCGGCGTCGACACCATCGACCTCCAGCAGTTTCACGTATGGGAAGACAGCTGGGCCGATCAGGACGAATGGAAAGAAGCCATTACCAAACTAAGTGAACAAGGTAAAGTACGCGCCTGGGGCCTATCGGTAAACCGCTGGGAGCCGGACAACAGCCTGAACACCATTCGTACGGGATTGATCGACGCGGTACAGGTTATTTACAACATCTTCGACCAAAATCCCGAAGACAACCTGTTTCCGCTCTGTCGCGAAATGAACGTCGGCGTTATTGCCCGTGTCCCCTTCGATGAGGGTACGCTGACCGGCACCTTCACCAAAGAGACAACGTTCCCGGCCGACGATTGGCGGTCTACGTATTTCGTTCCCGAAAACCTGAACAGCAGCGTCGACCATGCCGATGCCCTGAAGCCGCTCCTGTCAGACGGTATGACCATGCCCGAAATGGCCCTTCGGTTCATCCTGAGTAATCCCGACGTACACACGACCATTCCGGGGATGCGCCAGATCCGTAATGTAGAAGCCAACACCGCCGTGAGCGACAAAGGGGCCTTAGCGCCTGAATTGCTGCAGGAATTAAAAGGCCACCGCTGGGATCGCACACCCACCGAGTGGAGCCAATAGTAAACAGGCCCGTACAGACCCAGCCTGTACGGGCCTGTTCATTCATAGATGTCAGGCACTGTTAATCCATTTATAATCTCTCCTTCAGCTTCTCTTGCTCATTCTTTCCGAAACTTGCAGTCAAATTATAAGTGATGAAACATCTCTTCTCAATTGGACTGCTTCTGTTTAGCGCGCTTTGTACATTCGGCCAGACCAATCTCCTGATTCGGGTTGAAGATAGCCTGACTCACCAGCCCGTCATTGCCGCCACCGTTCGCACCACTACGAAACCCCTAATCGGTAACGTCACCGATGCCGGTGGCATGACCCGGCTCAGTAATTTACCCGCCGGAACAAAAGCCCTGACGGTGAGCGCGGTCGGCTATGAAACCGAATCATTTGCCGTAACCCCGATGACCGATACGTTGGTTTTTCGGCTTCACAGCCAGGATGCCTCGCTCGATGAAGTGACCGTAACAGCGACGCGTACCAACTCCCGGATCGAAGATTTGCCCATCAAAGTAGAAGTGCTGGGACAGGAGGATATGGACGAAGAGAGTGCCGTTGTGCCCGGTAACGTGAGCAGTATTCTGGGCGACATTTCCATCATCCACATCCAGCGAACATCGGCGGTCAACGGCAATCAGGCCATTCGGATGCAGGGCCTCGACCCGAAATACACCCAGATTCTGCGCGATGGCCTGCCGCTTTACGAAGGGTTTTCGGGTAACCTTGGCGTCCTGCAGATTCCGCCCCTGGATTTAAAACAGGTGGAAGTGGTGAAAGGCTCGGTGTCGACACTCTATGGCGGTGGGGCTATTGGGGGCATGATCAACATTGTCTCGAAATCACCTACCTCCGATAAACCCACGTTTACGGCCCTGATCAATCGGTCGGGTCTGAAAGAAAGCAACAGCAACGCCTATTATTCGCAGCGGTACGGCAAAACCGGCCTGACGCTGTTTGCCGGTTATACCAACCAGCAAGCCGTTGACGTAACCGGCGATGGCTACACCGACAGCCCGGAAATTAAGCAGGTCAATTTCCACCCGAAGTTTTTCTACAACCCTACCGATCATACCCGGATGAACCTCGGGTACTCGTTCACCAACGAACACCGCGAAGGAGGGTATTTACCGGCTCTGGAAGGCACGGAGCCCAATGCTTATCGAAACATCACGGACCTGCAACGGCACACCGTCGATTTCGACGCCAGCCACAACACCTCCGAAACCAACGCCATCACCCTGAAAGGCGCCCTGAGCACGTTCCATCGGCAAAATACCGATTACCAGAAGCTCTCCGACGGACGTCAGTCATCCCTTTATCTGGAAGGCAATAACTTGAAGCGGTTTGGCAAACACCAGCTCATTGTGGGAGCGAACCTGACGGTTGAAGCTTTCCGAAAGAACCCGGACAGTACCCGACTGGTCGATTACACCTACCAGACCATTGGCGGGTTCGTTCAGGACGACTGGCAACTGGGCGAAAAGGTGGCGATCCAAGCAGGTCTTCGGCTGGATCACCACAATACGTTCGGCAATTTTCTGCTGCCCCGCCTTTCCGTCAAGTTGAAACCCTCCGATCCGTGGACGGTGCGCCTGAGCGTAGGAACGGGTTACAAGACCCCTAATCTGTTCGTCAACCAGACGCCAGGTGCACTGAACGTTAGCCTGATTTTTCCGCGTCTGCTGCCCATCGACGTAAGCAGCGTGAAAGCCGAGCGGTCGGTGGGGGCCAACATGGACATTGCCTATTCGAAAACTTTCGAGAGCGGGTTATCGGTGCAGGTCGACCAGGCTTTTTATTATACCTATGTGAATTCGCCGGTCGTTTCGGCCTTCGCCAGCACGTCGGGTAACCTGGGCGCTTACACCCAATTGATCAACGCACCGTACAATCTGCTCAGCGTTGGAACGGATACGTATGTTCGGCTGGAGTACAAGGATTATGAACTCTACCTGGGCTACAACCACACCCTGGCCCGACGCGATGGACAATCCAGTCCGGGCCCCTCCGATAATACCTACCTCCCCCTGGCTCCACAGGACAAATTTTCGACCACGGTTGCCTGGGAGCCGGAGCATTTTCGTTTCGGTATAGAAGCGGCTTATGTAGGGTCGCAATACCTCTACAACAACCAGAAAGTAGCGAATTACTGGTTCTTTGCCGGAGCCGCCGAATACCATTACAACGATCACTGGCGGCTCGTGCTAAATGCCGAAAATCTCTTCAACGTCAAACAGGCCAACTACGAAACCGTTGTTAGCGGCCCTGTCACGCAGCCTACGTTCCGTCCCATCTGGGCACCGCTGGAAGGGCGAATTGTGAATCTGGCATTGAAATTCACGTTGTAGTTTTTACGCTGGCTTACGCTGGCGCGGGCATTTACCCGTGCCTTTACATATGGCAAGCATTCGCTTGCGTCAGTGAAAACTGACCATATAAAAAGGCACGGGCAAATGCCCGCGCCAGTAACATTAACCTCACTCCACTACTAATACCGAATGCAATGCCAGTTCGGGTACGGTCACGGTGGCCACTCCGTTGTCGTATCGAATGGGTAATGCCCTGTTTTCGGGTTGTTGAGTGACCCGTTTGGGTTTCTTGTCCAGCCGCAACCGAACGGTGAGATTGCTCAGGGGTGGCACTTCATCGTAAGTAAATACCTGCGGGTCGGCGTGGCGGCCCCCGGTGTTGATCAGGTTTACGGCGAGCCGTTCGCGCTGCCGGTTCAGAACAACGTGTACCAGATGTGAACCGCTTACCTCAGCCACGGGATTCGCCAGTAACGGCCGGGCCAGCGATGCGATAAAATCCCGTAATTTGGCGGACTGATGTTTCTCATAATCCCGGCTCAGGTCAGCATAAACAGCCGTTAGCTTACCCTTGCCAAAAGGCGTTTCGGTGGCAATGATTCCGGGTGTTGGGCTACCCGCTTCGGACGACAAGAACTGCCCGATCGGTTTCGTCTCAGCAGCGGTAATGCGTACGGGCAGGAATGGCCCCGTCAGCACGACGGACATACCGTTGTGCAGCACCCATTTGGGGCTCGCCTTCACCATGTCTTTGGGTGCAATGCCCAACTCAGCAGCAAATGACCGGGTGGTTTGGGCACCCATTAGCAACAGATTCCCCCCTTGCCGGGCATAGTCGAGGAGTTCACGTCGGAATGCGGGGTCGAGTGAATCCTGTTGAGAGACGATAATGACCGGATATTGATTCAGCCGCCCACGCAGGTGGTGTTCAGACAGCACTTCGACCGGTAGCTGGGCGTCCAAAAGGGCTGTCAATACGCCACTAACCCGCTGCGTTTGCCCATTTCCGAACAAGGACTGATTGAACCCCCGAACCGTGGCGTTGGCATACAGGAGAGCGATCTGTGGCACGGGGGTACTTCCCTCACAAAAAGGTTGTCGGGCCCGCACGAAACGGCTTATTTCAGCCATAACCGGCAGCTCGCGCCGGGGTAGTGACGCATCCCGGCTTTGCTGGTAATAGGCTTGAAACCCACCCCCGAGGGCAATAATTTCTGCGGCCTCCTGCATCAGATGCACCGCCGTTTTCTGATCGCCCTGCCGCGACACCGAACCAAACTCATACCAGAAACTCCACGACATCAAATCCCAGGGTTTTCTGTATAACTGACCCTGCGCGGCCATCACCCGCCCTTCCATCGCAGCCGAATTCACGCTGTTGCCCGGCGTCAGATCACCCGACAGGAAATCGACATTTGTGGTGATGGGTTCGGGCATCATGGACGAATAGGCCCAGTTCGACGCGATCCGAAATGTGGGTTGGTGGCGATGAACCGCATCGACATAATGCCCGATGTAGTTTATGAAAGACTGCCGGGCAAATTCGGTAAACGCACCGTAGTTGGCATCTTTACTCGAACGCGGCACTGTTTGACTGCCCGTTTCGGCTCTGAACTTCGCCAGCGCGGTGGGCGAATAATCCGGCACCGTAGCCCAGCACTCACCATCCACCCATACACCATCGGCACCATAATCGGCCAGTTCGCTGAGTTGGGGAATCAGGAGCGAGTCGGCATACGATCCATGGACGGACGCTTTCGATGTGTTCATGGTACCATCGGCATTCACGGCGGCCCAGTTGGGGTGTTTAGCCAGCGCAGCATCGTCATACACGCCCGAATAATGAAGGTATAAACCAACGCCATGTTTGCGGGTAACGGCCCGATAAAATGCCAGCGGGTCTTTAACGATGTTTGGCGCCACAGTGGCATTGGCCACTTTGGAAGAGTAGCTCGACACGCCCGGATGGCCTTTGCAATCAATCTGAATAAAATCGGGCTTAACGGCCGTCAGCAGGGAGTCGAGTCCACTTTCCGATAGGTTTTGGCCAATTGACGAGTCGTCACGATTGGCGTGAAAGTCGAAATGAAGACCAAAATACCGTTTTGTGGCTGGCCCCAGTTTTCCCGATTGAGCGACCAGCTGACCACTAAAGAGCGCAAAGAATGATACAAGTACGGCAACCTTCATTTCCTGTTCGTTTGTTCTATAACAGGAAGAAGAATGCCGGAAAAGATTACTGATACTGGCGCGGGCATTCACCCGTGCCTTTTATGAAGTCAGTATTCACTGACGCTAGCGAACCGGAACGCCGGACCGGCTTGCCAAACAAAAGGCACGGGCGCCAGCCCGCGCCAGATTAAATCCTAGTACTCCTGAACCAGTGGGTGCACCATAAATTCGTCGATCACCACATGGGCAGGGCGGCTTACGATGAACAGCATCGACTCGGCCATATCTTCGCTTTGCAGCCAGCCTTTGGAGGTTTCGTGCCCGTGCCCTTTCTCGTGGAAATGGGAGTCGACCAGTCCTGAGTAAACGCCCGTTACTTTAATGCCGAAGGAGCGTACTTCTTTGCGAAGCGCACCCATAAAGGCTTCCTGCGCGTATTTGCTGGCGGTATACAGCGAGCCGCCGGCAAAGGTGCGCTTGGCCACATCCGAAGCCACCACAATAACATGACCCGAACCCTGTGCTTTCAGCGTGGGCAGGGCGGCTTTGGTGAGTACGAAGGTGCCTTTCACGTTGGTAGCCATCAGTGCATCCCACTCCTCAACCGTGATTTCATCGACGTTTTTGAAAACACCGTAACCCGCGTTGTTGATCACCACGTCGATACGGCCGAACTGGTCGAGGGCCGTTTGTACAACAGCCGCCATGTCCGATTCACTGGCGACGTCACCGGCAACGGCTACGACTTTACCTCGAACGTGGCCTTCGGTAGCTTCTTTTTCGAGTTGTTTCAGGTCATCGGCACTGCGGGCAGTAACGATCACATTGGCACCATGCTGAGCCAGTAACAGGGCCGTTGCCCGACCAATACCGCGCGACGCCCCCGAAATGATGATGGTTTTATTTTCTACGTTCATGTATTTTTTCAATTCGCATTGGCGAACCTTGACAAAGGTCGTAAAGCTTCGCACAAAGTTTGTCAAGAAGCCGACCTTTATACCCGAATCCATATCCTGCGGCTATGCTCGGATCACTTACCACAGCGTCAATCAGTTCGAACCGAACGTTGCGGTTGTGGAGCAGAATATAAGCTTAGGGCTTGTTTTTAAAATGCCGGATCATCGGCCCGAAGCCCAGGCCCATACTTAGCCCCATGACGGCCTGGGTTAGGCGCCTGGTTTTGGTTTCGATGGTTTTCGCTTCCTCGATCCAGTTACTAAAATACACCTGATGGCCCCTGGCTAATGTCTGAAAGAAAGCCTTTGCAGGCGGGTCGTCGTCCAGGCAGGCCAGCAGATCGGCGGAGAGGGGCATAGGCGAATCATCGACCGCCAGAGTGACTTGAACGGTGGCCCCGGCTTCTTTGCGAATACCCCGGCGCATGGTGGCGTTGATAGGCATGATGAAGCCCCCCTCACGGTCGCCGGATTTTCCCATGGGCAGCAGCGCAACCTGTGCAAGGGCATAGTCGTCCAGGCTACCCTTCACGCGAAAGGATGTTTTCTGGCCGGGCCTGAGCGATTCTGTTACATCGAGCGGAATATCGATGTAGGTCCAGCCGGTTTTCTCGCCTTTTTCGTCAAATTTCTGGAGGGTAGTCGTAAAAGAAGGCATAGATTTAGGAGTAAAGCATTTGTCAAATAAAGGGTTGCTAACCACAGAGGCACAAAGGTCACAGAGGAGTTCGAGACAAAAACCTCTGCGACCTTTGTGCCTCTGTGGTTAACAACCTGTTCTAATTAATAGCGGCTTAGCGTGGCTTCCAGCGATGCCTTGATTTCCTGTACCAGACTGGCGGGTTCCAGCACTGTTAAGTGTTCGCCGTAGCTACGCAGGTGCATGAGCAGATCGCGGTTAGGGGCCAAACGCAAACGCACAACACACTCCGTTTCGGTATCACTCAGCACTTCCTGCGTCTGGTGAATGGGCTTGGCTTTCACGTATTGCCCGAACAAAGGCGAAAACGAAAGGACAATATCTTCGACCGGCCCATGGCTGTCGGTGATACCGTAAATGTGCTCGAACAGGTCACTCACATTGGTCAGAATAGCCGGGGGGACATCGCAGGGGTCGTCAAGGAGTTCGAGTTCGCTCATGCGGTCGAGGGCGAAGGTTTTTTCACGGCCACTCACGGCATCATAGCCAATGACGTACCAGCTATCGGCCACTTCGCGCAGCAGGATCGGGTGAAGGATACGCAGCTTAGGCCGCTCGGCAGGCACAGCCGGTGCACTGGCAGGTTTACTTTTACGAGGTACCTTTCGGTTCGTTGGCTGCACGATCTCCTCGTACTTCAAATACCGAAACGCCACCTGTCGACTCTGGTTCACCGCCCGAATCAGGATTGGTACAAACTGCCGATTGCCGCCGAGGATCTTCTCTTCGACATACACAATCCGACGCGATGCAGCGGGCCCTCCCGGGTCGTCGCTGCGGACCTCATGGATAATATCCAGACTTTGCCGCACCTTCTGTAAGGCATTGGTCAGTTCGTCGGCCACGGTAGCCCCCTGCGTAGCGGCCAGCACCTCACGGGCATAGTCGAGGGCTTCCATGTCTTCAGGAGCCAGCATCAGGTTCAGTAGTCGAAACTGCGGGTTGCTGTAGTAATACCCATTGGCCCGTTTGTCGTATTCAATGGGCGCGTCATGATCTTCGCGCATCCGCTGAATGTCTTTTTCGAGCGACGAAATGGACCGGATGCCGCACTTGTCCTGGCACAGTTCGAACAGCTTCTGTTTGGAATACCGGCGCGGATACCGGCTGATGATCTCGTCAATGAGCCGGTAGCGTTGAAAAGCGGAGCGGGTTATAGGCATGGGAATATTTTTTCAACACAGTGGAAACGGAGGTTCACAGAAGTACACGGAGAAAAACACCTTTGTGCCCTCTGTGTACATCTCCGTGTGCTCCGTGTTTGGATGGGCAAAGTAGACGAAAATATTTTTAAAGAAAAAAGAAGACCGTAAATAGATTACGTTTTTAGGGATATACTTTTGAGTCGGACATTACATAGACTATATCATGACTCATACACAGCGTCCCGACTCAAACACCCCGGCTTACACGCCCCGCCCGTCGCTCTCGACCCGGCAATTAGTTGACCTCGAACTGGGTTTGTTCCTGCTTCAGCAGGTACAGCCTTCGGCTCCGCCCACGGACTTACCGGCCCTGCTTCGGCCCGACGATGCCCGCTGGCCCAGCCTGTCGCCCAAACAGAAGAAATACCTGAACAGAGGACGGTTGTTGCTGGCTCACTTCGCCAATAACCTCCACTGGGAAGCCCTATTAGATGCCTACGCTGCCGCCCCAACGCACCGCCTGGCCTTCGACCTCAGCCGCGATTACAGCCATTTCTCCGAGAAAACCGTTGGTTTTTCCCGCAATCGGCTCGGTGTATTACGCAAAATGCTGGCCTGATGTATTGTCAGAACCTGACTATTTCCTCACCTTTTCAATGACAACACTCCTTATGGCAACGGCAAACAACAAATACTACGAAATGCGTGAGAACGCCAACGCTACGTTCGATGTGTATTATGGACGGGTGGGCGGATTCCGGAGCAAGGCCACCCATCCGATCGCGCAGTGGGACCGCAAACTCCGGGAGAAGAAGGCACAAGGGTATACTGAGCAAACCCACCTGCTCACCGATCCTGGCCCGGCGACCCCATCAGAAAGCATGAAACTGACGATTGAGCCCGTTCTGGATCGTCACGTGCTGACGCTCATCAAACGCATGATGGGCAGCAACGCCGACAAATTCGACAGTGCCTTCACAGTTCGTCATGCCATCAATGATGCCATTTTCGATACCCATGTCCGGCAGCAGACAAACCGCAAAACCGTTGCGCTCTGGCACAGCAACCGCAATGCAAACTGGCTGTCTATGCTGAAGACAAGCCCAACGCTGAGCCCGGTCAATGCCGTTGGTACGGGTAAGTCGGATGGGTATGGCATTCACTTTGTCGATCAGTTCAGCCAATCGCCAGATGACGCATCACGCCAGGGTTCTGACTGGAGCAGCGGGCTGCCCGGCGAAGACTATCTTGCCATTTATGAAGTACACGTTGGTCAGCAGCTTGAGCTATCTCATCACGAGATCAAGGATGTACAACTGACGGCCGATGTGCTCAAATACAAAGGCAGAGCCTACGACTCCGTGTTTGTGCGACAGAGCGCAGACTCGCAGCCAAACGAATTCATTGTGTACAACCCGGCGCAGTGTACGGTTCGGTACATTGTCAAAATCAAGGCGTAAGATGGAATTACAACGCAAAAAATTAGACCCGCTGGTTGTGCGGTTCACCGCCACCTCGCTTATTCTGGCCGAAGGCAGTACGACGACCCTGGCCGTGAAGAATGCCCTCCGCCGACGTGGCTACGAAGCCCGCCAGGCCGACGTATCCCAGTGGCTGTTCGTCATCAGCCTGTGGGAGAACTGGACCATCGACGACAGCGGCAAGGCCCGCATCTTTCATTTTCCAAGAGCCGCCTTTTCGATGCAGTGATGAAACTCTTTATCGTCCTTTTTCTGGCAGATGCAGGCAGGCGCACCATTCGTACCTGCCTGCATCTGTTTTTGTTTTGTGTGAAAGTAGGGGCTAAAGTGAAGCCCGGAAATAATTTAAACTTTTTTTGAGAAAAAGAGAACAACGTAAAAAGGTTACGTTCTTGTAGTAGTAAATTTGATTCAACAACAGGAACAGTAAACAACTACTACGACAATGAACACTCTTCTCTCCACCCCCCGTGTTACCCGCCCGGCCCTTGCCAGTCTTCTTCACTGGCAGGAGCCGCTGGCAACCCGGCTGCGCTTTCGGCATGCGCTACCCGGCATGGTAGCCAACCGACTGCTCAATGTGGAGCTGGGACTTTATTTACTAGCCGAGCTGGTGCCGATGGCTCCACCCCAGGTCCTCCCCGACCTGCTGACGGGTCACGGTGCCGTTTACCGGAACCGGCCAATTTGGTCGCCCCGGCAGCACCGGGCCTTGAGCCAGGCGCGTATCCTGCTGGCCCCCTACATGGACCGCACCGCCTGGTACAACGCCCTGGCCAAATACGCCACCCTCCCCTCCGAACTAAAAGCCTACAACTCGCAAGGCACCCTCCGCACCGACATCAGCGGGTACCTGCTGCGGGAACGGCTGGGCATGTTTGCCAAGGCGGTGGCGTAGAGAGAAGAGGATTGTGTAAAAAGAGTTAGCGGGCGTTAGGGCGTCCGCTTTTTTTGTGGGTGGTGGCTAACCTTAAAAAAGACGATTTTTAAGGTTAGCTAGTATAGGTGGCATTAAAATGCCCTAGATTATTTATCTTGTAGATATGAAATATTATCCGCCCGTCCGAAAGACCGAAAACTGTACAAGCCTTACGAACAGGCCATTCATTTATTGGCCAATCAGCCCCGCGTGAACATCGTTGAGGAAGAGAAGCTAGACGACTATTCTCAGAAAACGGCTGAAGCCTTGCGGTAGATATTTAACCTCACACAAACATATCCGCCACCACAAACTGCAACTCGGGCACGACGGGAGCCGCCGAAATGATGTCTTGCCCTTTGTAGGCCTTTGACTCGTCGGGGGAGGTGTAAGCGAAGATCTTTTGCCGTTTGGGCGCAATATACCAGACCAACTGCGCTCCACCGTCGAAATAGTCCTGTAGCTTATCCAGAACATCATCGTACGATTCCGAGTCAGATAATAGCTCGATTGCGAAACGTGTATTAACCCGTTCTCCCCGGCGAATAGCCTCTTTTTGTTCAGTGGTGATATAGGTAAGATCAGGTATTCGCTTCCGGTTTTGGTCTACATAGGAGTCCATTTCAGGCAGCAGTTCATTGCCTTGGCGGAATGATTCTGTTTGAACAAATAAGCGAATGAGAAAGCTGGCAATAAATAATTCGTCTTGTTTCATGGCGGGTTTAGGAATGATACGCCCACGCACAAACTCATAACTACCTTCGTGCGGATAGTAACGTTCCCACTGCTCAAACTCACTTACAGTTTGCAGGTGAGTTGGTAAGGCTGGTATTACTGGCGTTGCGATCATAACGGGTCATTCGCTTAGTTAGTCAAATTTACGAAATAGGCGGCAGTAAGTCCACATAGTGTGTCTCTCGCTACCCACTACCTCATCACGGCTTTAGCTGAAGGCTGGCATACATCATGTCGAGCAGGCCGTTGACGATCGCATTTTCGGCAAAACCCGGTTTGAGCCTCGACGAAACGACTTCGAAGGTGTAGGTGCCAAACGCAGCATCGTGGGGAATGTACCCCGAGCGGGCGTAGCCGTTGGTCAGGGTAGTCATCAGGGTGTTAGCAAAGGGCGATTCTTTTTTCAGCCGGGTCGAAATGGGGTTGAACACTTCGCCGTTGACAGCCGTCAGGGCAATATCGCCCAAGCGGATGAATCCAAGCCGGAGGGGAATCGAGTCGGCATCGGCATACGTGCCGGCGTAACCCGCCCGGCCCTCGTCGAGCCGCTTGCGTCCGGGGCAAGTGATGATGCGTTGATCGGCCTGAATAATTGGGTTGCTCACCTTCCGTTTGGTGCCCCGCATCACGTGTAACACCTCCTCACCCAGCAGTTGTCCCATCGACAGCAGCATCTGCTTTTGCTGCTCCATTAACTTGATCACTTTCGGGTCTTTCCGGTCCAGCCCTTCGCCACCGGGAGGCATTTTATTACTGATGTCGATGCCCCGTTTGGCATACTCCTTAACGCGAATCTCGCGCAAATCGTAGGTTTGCTGGTAGTAGATGGGGTTCTGATCGCCACAAGCGCCGGTCGACCAGAGCACCACGGCTTCATGGTCGAAGTTGTTTTCCAGATACCGGGAAGTGGCTCCGGGAACATCCCCGCTAATCTGATCGAACATACCGGAAATAACTCCATGCATAGCATAGTTGTAATAGACGGCAATGGGTTTGCCGTCCAGCGCTTCGAACGTGACTACGGCTACCGTTTTGTCGGATGGGCCATCGTAGTTCGGGCCTTCCCACCACCGGCGGGTTTCGGGGTCGATGATATTGCGGTTCACATTGATGTACGATACCCCTTCACCGTAGCCGACCCGAGCGGGCTGTAGCTTGTCTTTCGCCTGCTTAACGGCACTCGCAATTTTAGACTCAAAGGCGTCGCCACTGATACCAAACGGCACACTATGCGTATGGGTGGCAGTCAGTAGGATGTTTCGGGTAGGGATGCCCGCCGTGGCCGTAATTTTAGCGAGGATACGATCCGCCATTTCGTCGTTGATGCCCCCAATATCGACCGAAACGAGGGCTACGGTTGTCGTGCCATTGTTGACGACAACCGCCCGGGAGTATATGTTGTCGTTGATACCGAAATACGGCTTTTTGAGTTCGTTCAGGGCAGGGGTTATGTCCACCCTGGCTGCCCCTACCGAGAGCGACGCTGGTGGAGTCGATTGGGCCACAACCACGTTTACAGCGTTGGTAAGGGCCATAAGCAACAGGCTTATTTTAACTAATAGCCGTTTTTTCATGTGCTTGGTCGGGAAGGTTAGAAACAGGGGCGCCAGTAGTAGCGTAACGTAAAGATACACCTGATAGGCAAAGCTTGCTACGAGCTGGTTGGTAACCGTTGCTTTACTCACTTCTCCCCTAGCTGTTTCGGTTGAGTAGGGCTGATACACGTCAGTATTCCCTCAAAACACCAGACTAAACGTGCTGCCTTCGCCCGGCACGGATTCGGCGGTGAGCTGGCCGTTGTGGAGCTGCATGATCTGGCGCGACAAACTTAGCCCGATGCCCGAGCCAGTTTTCTTGGTTGTGTAGAAGGGAATGAAAATCTGCTCCAGCGCTTCGGGTTCAATACCGGCACCGTTGTCGGTCACACGGATAACAACATGCGGGCCCACGGCTTCCGCTTCTACGCGAATAGTTGGATTGACTGTTTTACCCAAGCTCTCGACGGCATTTTTTATGAGGTTCAGCAGTACCATTTCAATCTGGGCAGCATCGGCCCGGATGGCCAGATTGGGCGAGGATACCGAGATCGCCACCTGGTGCTTTTGCGCGTCGGCCTGAACCAGGTGGGCTACGTTCCGCACCAATTGATCCACCGACACATCGGCGAAAACCGGTTGCGGAATGGTCGTGAAATGACGATAAGCATCCACAAACTGCATAATCCCCGCGCCCCGCTGTTCAATCGTCGTCAAGGCATCGCGCAGGTCGTTGACCGACTCGGCTACATAGGCCGATTCAGCCGGGGATTGCTGACCCGTATACGCCGGCAACGAAAGCGGTACCAGGTCCGTTTCAACAATATCGCGCATGGTGCCCGCCAGCGATACAATCGGCGTGATGGAGTTCATGATCTCGTGCCGCAGCACCTTCGTCAGGTTTTGCCAGGCGTCGAGTTCGCGTTGCTGCAACTCCGAACGGATGTTCTGCATGGACGCTACCGTAACCAGCCGCCCCCGCAACCGAACTGCCGTACAACGAACCGACAGCTCGCCATCGGTGCCGGTCTGGTACGACACGGGCGTCGATGAGGTAGTTGATGAGCGGAGCATATCGGCGAGGTCGGGGTGGGTCGCCTGGAGGTCGCTGAGGGTGCGAAGCCGATAAATACCCAGCAGACGAAGGGCCGTTTGGTTGACAAGTTCGACCTGACCGGTGGCATCGAAGGTCAGCAGGCCGACGCTCACGTGCTGTACGATAGTATTGACGTAATGGAGATTGGCTTCTTTCTCGGCCCGCGCCTGCCGAAAGGCGTCCAGCACCTCGTTGAACTGGTCGTTCAGTTCATGAAACGAAGGGCCAAGGTTGCTGTCAGCGCGAAAGGCAACGGCAAAATCGGAGTAGCGCACCGACTCCAGAAACCGTGTCAGTTTGCGGTTCAGGCTCGTCACGTATCGGTATAGGTTGAGCGATAGGACGATATGCCCAATCACCAGCGGAAAGAGCAATATCCCGGCTGCCTGCTGCAGATAAAAATACGTGATCACCCCGGTAAGGCCAACGATGCCGACGATACGCCAGCCTATACCAAGGGCGAATCGATTCATATTAGCCAGCAATCCAGCTAAATGGGTACTCAAGCGTAGGTACCTTGGTCCGTTCGGCAATGCGACGCAGACGGGCGGGTAAGGCCATCACATAATCACGGGCACGCTGACCGGCATCGTTGAGGTCGGTGATGGTATCTATTTGCCAGTCGACCAGCAGGGCTTCGGCGATTTCGATGTAATCGTAGGTAGTATAAACCCCCAAACGCTGGGCAGCATCGGAGAAATGGCTGAACGTCTGGCCAATTTTCACGCCACTTTCGCGCAGGAAATGAGCGGGCATGACGATCTTCTTGCGCATCATATCCTCAAACGCCAGCATCATTTCGGACGGGTCGACTTCGAAAATCTGACGGACAAAATCTTTATAAGCTTTGGCATGGCGCATCTCGTCGGACGCGATCACTCCACATATTTTCGACAGTTGGTTACAGCCCGCCTGTTTCGCCAGCGTGGCCGTCCGGCGGTGCGATACGTTGGTGGCCAGTTCCTGAAACGAAGTGTAGACGAAGTTGCGATAGGGATCTTTACCCGTACCAATATCGAAACCATCAGAAATGAGGTATTGGGTCGACACTTCCATAGCCCGCATATTGACCCGGCCCGATAGGTACAGAAACTTGTTCAGCAGGTCGCCATGGCGGTTTTCTTCGGCCGTCCAACTGCGAATCCAGCGCGTCCAGCCGGTTGTGCTGCCTTGCTCGATGCCTTCCATATCCATCAGCCACGACTCATACGTTGGCAGGGCTTCTTCCGTAATGGTATCGCCAACCAGCACGGCTACATAATCGTATGACAATTCGCGGGTGCTTTCGCGGAGTAATTTGACTTCGTCTAAAAATGACTCTTTCGTGGAATCGGGCAGCAGATCAGCGGGTTGCCAATTGGTCTCGATAGGTTTGAGAAATTCATCTACCGATGCATCGATTTTCTCACCGACGAATCGCATTACGTCCAAACGTGTGCCAGATAGTATCATGTATCAATAACAAAGAAACGGGTCAAATTATCCCAGTGTCCGACAAAGTTCGGGGAAAAGAACCGATGTTTTTGAATCGCTTTCGTTTTTCTTCCCGACTATAAACGACTCGTTGTTAATTTTGGGCTATACTAGTTGCTTTGCTGACGCCTGTAGGCCTTATGAAAAAAGTTTTAGATTACGTACTGAGTTGCGTTTACCTCCTTTATTTCGGATTGGTGTTGTGTATCTTCCATGTCATGCAGGCAACTGCCTTCAACCTGTTCGGTCGCCCGGCGCACAAAAAAACGGTCGACTGGATGAACGCCTTCATTGCGTATGGCTGGTACTTAACGGGCAGCACGATCCGCTTTAAACAAATTGCCGACCTCCCCACCGACCGGCCCATTATTTTCGTAGCCAATCACCAGAGCATGTTCGATATTTCGCCCATTATCTGGTTTCTGCGTCGACATACTCCCACGTTTGTCTCTAAAATTGAGATAGCGCACGGCATTCCGGGCGTTTCGTACAACCTGCGTAAAAGTGGCGCTGCCCTTATCGACCGGAAAGACCCCAAACAGGCTATTGTGGAAATTGCCCGCCTGGGAAAGCTTATCCAACAACAAAACCTCTCCGCAGTGATCTTTCCGGAAGGCACCCGGTCAGCATCGGGTCAGATGCGCCCCTTTGTAACGGGTGGCGTGGCGACGTTGATCAAGCGGGCCCCGTCGGCGCTGGTGGTTCCTATTGTCATTCGCGGAACGGGGCACTTTAACCCGAAAGGTCTGTTTCCATTACGGTCATTTTCAAAAATGTCGTGGACTGCATTGCCCGGTATCGAGCCCACTGGCCGCACCGCCGACGAGGTAGTAAAGCAGGCACAGGAAGCGATTGAGGTCAATCTTCGTCAAGCTATGTGAAGACTCTTTCTATCTTAATTCAAAAGCAGATTGTAACTGATAATGAAAAATAAATATATTTACAGGAATATTTCTGCTTCTATGACACCCGACAAACGACTCGATCAGGTTGAACCTATCCTGGCTGATGTAGCTCAAAAAACTGACCGTCTCATTGAATCGAACGGACAGATTCTTGAAGTAGCGACTCGTGCTGACATTAACGCTAAAATCGCGGCCAAAGGCATTATCGATTTAACCATCGAAATGCGTCAGCAATTTGGTCAGCAACAAACACAAATCGATCAGTTAAAAACGGGGATGAACGACCGATTTGGCCAAGTAGACAGCCGGTTTAATAGCGTTGACAACCGATTTGAGCAAGTAGACAGCCGGTTGGACCAACTAACCAGCGACCAAGCTGAGCTACGGCAGGAAATGAGAAATGGGTTTCAAGAAGTAAATCTAAAATTTACACAGTTCACACAAACGCAAGAACAAATTTTAAGACTCCTACTTGACCGTCTGAAATAGGCAGTATCCCTTATAACCCAAACTTCTCCAGTCGACGATATAACGCCTGCCGCGATACGCCCAATTCCCGGGCCACGTCGGTGATGCTGCCCCGGTGCTTTTGCATGGCCTGCTGAATCAGTTGTCGTTCCATATCCTCCAGTTGCAGGGTTTCGTTGACAGGCGATGCCACATTACCATCTTTCCGAAAGACAAAATTTCCCGGCTCCAGCAGCGTACCTGATGTCAGTTCCGGCCGGGCAAGAATAACCGCCCGCTCCACCGCATGCTGTAGCTCCCGCACATTACCAGGCCAGCGGTACTGCTTCATTTCCGCCAGCAACGCCGGACTTAGCCCCGTTACCGACCGATTATACTGTTTCGCGTACTTCTTCAGGAAAAATTCGGCCAGCGGTCCAATGTCGGAAGGGCGCTCGCGCAGGGGCGGCAGGTTGAGTTCGATGGTATTGATCCGATAGAGCAGATCCTGCCTAAAAGCCCGCTCGGCCACCCGTTCATTCAGATCGGCATTGGTGGCGCAGATGAGCCGTACGTCGACGGCACGGGCTTTGTTTGAGCCCACGCGGGTTACCTGTCGCTGTTGCAACACTGTTAATAAACGGGCTTGCTGCGACGGGGTGAGATTACCAATTTCATCCAGGAAAATAGTGCCGCCGTTAGCTTCTTCGAATCGCCCGGCGCGGTCGTCGCGGGCATCGGTGAAGGCTCCTTTTACGTGACCGAACAACTCACTTTCGAATAAGCTTTCGGTCAGGGCACCTACATCGACGCTGACAAAGGGCTTCTCCTTCCGGTGGGAGTTGTCGTGAATAGCCCGCGCAATCAAATCTTTACCAGTTCCATTCTCGCCCAGAATGAGCACGTTAGCATCGGTTGGGGCAACCTGTTCGACGGTATCTAAAATTGGGCGCATCGCGCTTCCAATGATGTTCGTGCTGCCCGAGGTCCCTTTTTTACGCGTAGTTTTCTGAGCATCTTCCAGCTCGTCCATTTCTTCTTTTTTCCCGTTAACAGCACCACGAATCGTGTCCAGAAACTTATCGTTTTGCCAGGGTTTCAGCACAAAATCAACGGCACCGGCTTTGATAGCCCGAACCGCCATTTCCACATCGCCATAAGCCGTAAACAGCACCACCCGCGCTTTGGGGTCGATGTCCAGAATACGGTCGAGCCACGCAAACCCCTCCCGGCCACTGCTCACATCACGCTGGAAGTTCATGTCGAGCACAATGGCATCGTAGCGGTTATTGTTGAGGAGAAAAGGTAGTTTTTCAGGATTTTTCTCGATGTCTACTGCGCCCACATGCCGTTTCAGCAACAGCCGGGCCGCCAGTAATACGTCGGGATCATCGTCGACGAGTAAGAGTTTAGCATCTTGCATAGACCAAAGATAAAAGTCGAATCGAATTGTTGCACGCTGGTATCGATTCAACAACGAATTACGGTTTTCTTACGTACTTTGACCTCTTAAAAGTCGTTGAGCGGTCATTAATTCGCATTGATGGTCATTATGTATCATCGGATGGTGATTCAGTAATATGGGTTGTTGTCGAAGCCGGAATGGCCATCAAAAAGCACCCCTGCCCGTCCCATCGACTACCACGTATTACGAATGACTACGAATTCCTCTTCTCTTGACGACCGCTGGTTTTACGCCCTTGTCGCCCTGGGTGTTCTGCTGAACGCTACCGGTTTGTTTCCACCTATTATGGAACTCGATGGGGCGCTTTATGCCTGCATCGCGAAGCAGATGGCTCAGACCAACGATTTTGTGAACCTGTATGCCGTCGGCAGCGACTGGCTCGACAAACCCCACTTCCCATTCTGGGTCATTGCGCTGAGTTATAAAATCTTTGGCGTCAATACAGTTGGCTACAAACTTCCGGCCCTGCTGTTTTTTCTGGGCAGTGTGATATACACTTATAAATTTACCCGGCTATCATATTCTAAAGTTGTTGCCCAGGTAGCCGCACTGGTTCTCCTGACGGCTTTCCACGGCGTACTCTCCAATAGCGATGTACGGGCTGAGCCGTACCTGATGCCACTGATCATTGGCCCGGTCTACCATTTTTACCGGGTATTTCTGAAAGACAGGAATGATGGAGAGGACTGGCTTCACCTCGTTATCGGCTCTTTTCTGACGGGTTGCGCCCTGATGACCAAGGGTGTTTTTGTGCTCATTCCCATTGGGGGTGGCCTGGTCGTTCACTGGTTGTTAACGGGCCAATGGCGGGAGTTGCTCAAACTTCGCTGGTATGTGGCCGTAATTCTCTCTTTTGCGTTCACCCTGCCCGAAATATACTGCCTTTACCAGCAGTTCGATCTGCATCCCGAAAAAGTTATTTTTGGACGAACGGGAGTCTCCGGCGTTCGCTTCTTTTTCTGGGACAGTCAGTTTGGGCGGTTCTTCAATACCGGCCCTATCAAAGGCGAAGGGGATAAGTTTTTCTTTGTCCATACGTTGCTGTGGGCGTTTCTACCGTGGTCACTGCCGCTCTATATCGGTATTGGGAAGATGATCCGGGATTTGATCAAGGGTCGAGATGGTAGCAAATCGAACGGCTCCATCGAGTACGTTTCGCTGGGTTCGGGCGTGTTGACCTTCCTGCTGTTCTCGTTTTCGGGCTTTCAGCTGCCCCACTACATGAACATCGTGTTCCCGTTCTTCGCCGTATTGACCGCACAGTTTCTGGTTGACCTCACACCCGCTAATCTCCATCGGTGGACTATTGGGCAGACGATTATCGGGTTACTGATTGCGGGCCTGTCCATTGCCCTGTTGGTATTCGTTCAGCCCGAAAATGTGGTTGGCGCGGTGGTTCTGGTCATCGTCATAACCCTGGCGACTTTTACACTCTTCCGGCAAAACACACTTCTATCCCTGGCGGGACGTATGACTGGCGCTATGCTGGTGCTGGCCGGAACGCTGAACCTGTTTTTGTACCCAACGTTTCTGCGCTATCAGGCGGGTATGGCAACGGCACAATACGTCAATGGTGACCCGAAACTTTCTAAAAGCCAAACGATCCTGTATGAACCCGGCACCGGCGTGGGTGGCGGCAGTTTCTGGTCGTACGAATTTTATGCACGCTCCCCTACCCTTTACGCCCGCTCCGATTCGGCCCTCAAGGTTCAGCTACAGTCAGGTTCCCGGCAGGTATTCACCAGCGGTGCGGATGCCGACTCGCTGGAAGCGCGCGGGTTTCAGGTCAAACATCTGGCCGTGTTTCCGTATTACCACGTCAGTCAGTTATCCTACGATTTTCTAAATCCCGCCACCCGCTCGCAAACACTGGAGCCCTATGTGCTGGCTGAAGTAGGGCCAAAGAGTGAAAGCGTGAAGGAGTGAAAGACCGGCATGGCGTCCCGGCCTGACATTAGAAGGCTCATGAGGCCCGTAAAAGCGGACAATTTCCGTCCGAAAGCGGACACGACACAAACGGACCACTTGCTTAAGCGATTGATTATCAGAGATGGCGTTTGGTTGGCATGACTATTGGCACTTGGCATAACAGCGAACGAGCTTCGAGCCTGGGCCTGCATTTTAGCCCACTCTTTCATTCTTTCGCTCTTTACAGTAATGGATCGCGTACTACCTAAACGATTTTGGACAACCCAGCGCCTGGCTCTTTTTGGGGGCGGAACGCTGGTCATCGGCTTACTGGCTTACACACTTTTCTTTGCCGATCGCCGGTCGAAACTAAATGTCGAGAAAGACAAAATAACCATTTCACCTGTTTCTACAGGCCCCTTTGAAGATTTCATCGCCGTAACGGGCGTGGTGCAACCGCTAAAAACCATTCGGCTCGATGCCATTGAAGGCGGATACGTTACCCAGAAGCTAGTCGAAGGCGGCAGCACCGTAAAGCAGGGCGATGTGCTGCTGAAACTGGAAAACCAAAGCCTGAAACTGAGCTTTCTGCAATCTGAAACCGAAGCCAACCGACTGGTCAACGACTTACAAAATACCCGTCAACGCTTACAGGTTGAACGGTTCACCCTCCGAAAAACACTGGCTGATCTGGATGCGCAAATCGATCAGGCGAAAGATTCTTTCGACCGGCAGGCCAAACTGTATAAAGATAAAGTGGTGTCAGAAGAGGATTATCTGAAAGCCAAACGGGCCTACGAACGACTGGCCGCCCAGCGTACCATTGAGATCGAAACGCAGAAATACCAGGAAGATAATGCGAAGTTCCAGATCAAACAATTGGAAGGCACCTTACAACGGACGCAGAAAAATGTGGCTCTTTGGCAGCAGACGCTCGATAACCTGGTAGTAAAAGCGCCTGTGTCGGGGCAGCTGTCCAGCATCGACGTGGAAGTGGGCTCGAACATCAACCGGGGACAGAACATCGGGCAGATTGACGACCTGAACGGGTTCAAAATGCGGGTTGGGGTCGATGAACATTACATCAGTCGGGTATTCGCCGGACTGAAAGGATCGTTTGAGTTCAACGGAAAAATGCACGAACTATCCATAAACCGGGTATATCCCGAAGTAAAAAGCGGCCGGTTCGAAGTCGACATGATCTTCCCGAAAGGGGCACCGGAAGGCATCAAGCGCGGGCAGTCGTCGCCGATTCAGCTGGAGTTGGGCAAAGCGGCCAAAGCCACGCTCATTCCCGTCGGCGGCTTCTTCTCCGACACGGGCGGCAACTGGGTGTACGTAGTCGACAAGTCGGGTAAGCGGGCGGTAAAACGGCAGATTACCCTGGGCCGCAAAAACCCCGAGTTCTACGAAGTGCTGGACGGCCTCCAGCCCGGCGAGCAGGTGATCACGAGCAGCTACGAGAATTTCGGTGATAATGAAGTATTGGAATTTTAAAATATCTGAACCGGGATTTAGGTGATTTTTATGATTACTCTGATTTCAAAAGTTGGCTTTCGCTGAAGGCAAATCATGTTAATCATAAAAATCACCTAAATCCCGGTTCAGACAACCTTTTCACTATGATCCAGACAATTAACCTTCAGAAACTCTTCTCGACCGAGGAAGTAGAAACCACCGCCCTCAATGGCATCAATATGGATGTCAAAGACGGCGAGTTCGTTGCCATCATGGGGCCGTCGGGCTGCGGCAAGTCCACGCTCCTCAACATTCTGGGACTGCTGGATAACCCCAGCGAGGGCGAGTACAACTTCTACGGCACAGAGGTCGCCAAAATGACCGAACGGCAACGGGCACAGCTCCGCAAAGGCTCTATCGGCTTCGTGTTCCAGAGCTTTAACCTGATCGACGAACTAACTGTGTATGAAAACGTCGAGCTGCCCCTGCTGTACCTGAAAACGCCCCCCGACGAGCGGAAGAAGCGCGTGGAAGAAGCCCTGGAGCGGATGAGCATCATGCACCGGCGCAATCACTTCCCGCAGCAACTATCGGGTGGTCAGCAACAACGGACGGCCATAGCTCGGGCGGTTGTTGCCAAACCCAAGCTGATTCTGGCCGATGAACCGACGGGTAACCTCGACTCCAAAAACGGCGAGGAAGTCATGAAGCTTCTGGGTGAATTGAACGACGAAGGCACTACGATCATCATGGTAACCCACTCACCCTACGACGCCGGTTTCGCGCATCGCATCGTGAATTTGTTCGATGGAAAAGTGGTCACAGAGAACTTCCACGTCTAAATAGTAAAGGAGAAAAGGGAAGAGAGAGAGGATGGAGGAAAGGATTTCCCTCATCTTAAACTTTCCTCTTCGTCCCTTTCCTCCATCCTCCCTCTCTTCCCTTTTCTCCTCCTCAACCCATGTTCCGCAACTACGTCAAAATCGCGTTTCGGAGTTTGATGAAGAACAAACTCTACTCATCCATCAACGTTTTTGGATTGGCGTTGGGCATGGCGTGCAGCTTGCTGATTGGCCTTTGGGTGAAAGATGAACTCAGCTACGATCGCTTTCTGAACGATGCGGAGAGCATCTATTACGTGCGGGTCAATTTTCCCTACAATGGTGAAACGGTAACGAATTATGTCACACCGGGTCCCTTACAGGAAGCCATCGCCAAAGATGTTCCGGAAGTAGCGGCTACGACCAAGATCAACTTCAGTAACGAAGTGCTGGTGAAAGTGGGCGAAACAACCGCCAAGGAAAAAGGGCACTATGCTACCGCCGATTTTTTTGGTGTCTTCGACCTGCCTGCTGTCTACGGGAATCCGAAAGCCGCCCTGGCACAACCCAACCAGATCGTTGTTACCCGAAAACTGGCGGAGAAATTCTTCCCGAATGGATTAGCCCTTGGCAAAACGCTGCAACTCGACAATAACAAGTTTTACGTTGTCGGTGCGGTACTGGAAAACGTACCCACCAACTCGACGCTTCAGTTCGACTGGCTGGTGAACTGGAAAGCACACGAGCAGGACTGGATGAAGACCTGGGGCAACAACTCGTTTCAAACCTTCGTCCGGTTGAAGCCAAAGACAACGATGGCACAGGCCGAGAAAGCGTTGGCGGGTATCTACCCCCGTTTTGCCGGTAAAAATTTCGAGACAGGGCGACCCGTTCTGCAACCCATCACCGATCTGCACCTGTATTCAGACTATAAAAACGGCGTATCGGTGGGTGGGCGCATCGAGTATGTGCGGATCTTTTCCATCATCGCACTGTTTATGCTGCTCATTGCCTGCATCAACTTCATGAACCTGGCCACGGCCCAGTCGGCGATGCGGGCCAAGGAAGTGGGCGTTCGGAAAGTAGTGGGTGCCCTGCGGTCGTCGCTGATCGGACAGTTCCTGAGCGAGTCGATGCTTATGAGCCTACTGGCTGTTGTGCTGGCACTGGGCTTGGTCTGGTATGTGTTACCAACATTCAACACCACGTTTGAGAAACAACTTACCCTCGACCTGACCGAACCGACGCTGTGGCTGACTATTCTCGTTTTGGTGCTGATTACCGGCTTTTTATCCGGCAGTTATCCGGCGCTGTTCCTGTCATCTTTACAGCCGATAAAAATCCTGAAAGGGAAACTTCAACTGAGTTCGGGATCGGCGTTGAGTAGCCCGGCTCTGTTCCGGCGGGTGTTGGTTGTCTTTCAGTTTTCGCTGTCGATTTTTCTGATCGTCGGCATACTGGCCATCGGTCGGCAGATGAACTACCTCCGTACCAAGAACCTGGGCCTCGACCGCGAAAACGTCGTTTATCTGCCCCTGGAAGGTGAGATTGCGCAACCCAAAAAAGTAGAAGCGTTCCGGCAGGAAGTGATGCGGCAACCCGCCATTGCCTCGGCCACAACGGCCATGGCGCTCCCGGTGAATGTACAAAGCACGTCCGGCGATCTGAAATGGGACGGCAAAGACCCCAACCTCCAAACCAATGTATCCTGCATGTTTGTGGGGGGCGACTTTACCAAAACCATGAACATCAAACTGGTCGACGGGCGTGATTTCCGCACCGACAGCCCCGCCGATTCGACCAATTACCTCATCAACGAAGCAGCCGCTCGTTTGATGGCAATGAAAGATCCGGTTGGAAAAAATGTGCAGTTCTGGCCGGGCAAGGGTAAGATCATCGGGTTGATGAAAGACTTTCACCTCAACTCACTTCATCAGGCCATTGCCCCGCTTATTCTTTGCTTCGACAGCCGGAACACGAGTTATCTGCTCGTGAAAACCCGCGCCGGGCAAGCGCCCAACGCCATCGCCGACCTCGAAAAGCTGTCCAAACAGTTCAACCCGAACTATCCGTTTACCTATCATTTTCTGGACGAAGAGTTCGAGAGTCTATACCGGGCCGAGCAGCAGGTACATACCCTTGTCAATTATTTCGGTATGCTGGCGATTCTGATTTCCTGCCTGGGTCTGTTCGGCTTAGCGGCTTTCACGGCTGAGCAGCGCACCAAAGAAATTGGCGTGCGGAAGGTATTGGGCGCGTCGGTAACGAACATCGTAGGCCTGCTTTCCAAAGATTTTCTGAAGCTGGTGCTGATTGCGCTGGTGCTTTCCACTCCCCTGGCGTGGTGGGCATTGAGCAAATGGCTGGAAACCTTTGCCTATCGGGAAGACCTGACCTGGTGGATTTTCGGAATAGCGGGTGTACTGGCCGTTCTTATTGCCTTCCTGACGGTAAGTTATCAAAGCATCAAAGCCGCGCTGATGAACCCGGTAAAATCGTTGAGAACGGAGTGATATACCCACGTACCCACGGGCTTCAGCCCGTGTTTTACTTCCATATATTCACGGGCTGAAGCCCATGGGTACGTGGGTACGTTACAGAAAATCGTTCAAATCCAAGCTCAGTAACTCGGAGAATGACGATTCGGTGGTCAGGCCACCATCGCCAAACCTATACCGAAACCATTGCTGGGTTTTGTAATTGTAGACGAAGCCCTCGCGGATGCCATACAGATTATTATCGACTAGTTGAATCACTTTCTGTATATCATCTTTTTGGCCTTTTGTCTTGCAAACTTCAATGATAATTGGCGTTTCATCAGCGCTGTTGTCGACTAAAGATAAATCAGGCACAAGACTGGCTTTGGCATCGTCAAGCATCGTTTCGGGCAGTGGTTCCAAGCGAATTGCCTTTTCCCGATAATAAAGAACACCAAAGCCGACGGTCAGTTTGGAAATAATCCGCTGATGGTCGGCAGGAGCCCAAACACCCAAATCTTCGCCAACAACGGACGGGCCACTCACAGAAGGAAAGTACATAATAGACAGCGTTTTAGACAAACTTAACGAAAACATTCATGTTCCGCAATTACCTCAAAGTCGCCCTTAGAACGCTCTGGAAACACCGCACGCACACGCTCATCAACATCGTCGGCCTGTCGGTGGCGTTCGGGACCTGCGTGCTTTTATTCCTGACGGCCACGTTTGAGTTGTCGTACGATAGCTTTCATACCGAAGCAAGCCGCATTTTTCGGCTGAACTTCCTGTCGACCAACCGCGACGGGACGACGGATAAAGGGAGCACCATGCCCTACCCAATTTCGCCCGCACTCAAAGCTGAATTTCCCGAAATTGAAGGGGTTACGCGCTGGTTCGACCGGAGCGCCAGTGTCCGGCGAAATAGCCAGACCTACACCAAGGATGTCCGTATGGCGGATGCCGATTTCCTGAAAATGTTCAGCTTCCCGCTTCAAAAAGGCAACACAAAAACAGCCATGAACAGCCTGAGCGATATCGTCATCAGCGAACGCATGGCCAGCGATATTTTCGGGAAGAAAGATCCCATCGGCAAGCCCCTCCAGCTTCGCATGAACGATGCCTGGCAGGCATTTACCGTTACGGGCGTTATCAGCAATGCGCCGAAAAACTCATCCTTTGATTTCGACGCCCTCATCCGCAGCGACAATGCCGGCGATTATCAGGAGTTCAAATCCCGCTGGGATCACGGCAACCACGATGTGTATGTCATGGTGAAAGCCGGTACCGATGCCCAAACGCTGCAACGCCGGACACAGGCATTCATGGATAAATACTTCGCTTCTGACATCAGAGACCGGCAGAAACAGGGCTATCCGAAAAACGAACTGGGCTATCAGCGCAGCCTGCTGTTGCAACCCTTGCGCGATGTGCATTTCGACACCGTTACCACGCATGGCGGAGGCATTAGCCGGGCGTATGTGTACACATTGTTGCTCATCGGCCTGTTTATTCTGGCTATTGCCTGCATCAACTTCATTAACCTGACCATTGCGCAATCGCTCTCACGGGCGCGGGAAGTGGGCGTTCGTAAATCGCTGGGGGCCCAACGAGGACAATTGTTTAGTCAGATCTGGGGCGAAACCCTGCTGCTGTGCTTCGGCGCTCTGCTCATTGGTCTGGGGATGGCCTATGCCGTGCTGCCTACCTTCAACCGACTGTTCCGAAGCTACCTGACACTGGACAATTTCCTGACGCCAACCGTTCTGGTGGTGACGGCCCTGGGTTTTCTACTGATTACGTTGGTGGCAGGTGGTTATCCATCCTGGTTCGTCACACGCTTTAACGCGGTAGACGTATTGAAGGGTAAAGTAAAAATGAGCAAGCCGGGATTGGTACGCAACTCTCTGATCGTAACCCAGTTTACCATCGCCTGTCTGCTCATTGTCTGTACGATGATCGTTCGCCAGCAGATTAGTTACCTGCAGCAGAAACCCATGGGCATGGACAAAGAGCAGGTCATCAGTATTCCGGTGGGTGGGGAACTCAACGGTACCGTCGCCCTGAAAGCCATGCGCGACCGATTGGCCAACCAGCCCAACATCACGGCGGTATCGGGGTCGGGCGTGAACATCGGCGCGGGGCTGGACGGCAGCTCATCGCGCATGATGTTCGGGTTCCTGTATGGCAAACGCGATATCACCTGCGACTGGCTCCGCATCGACACTGACTATCTCAAAACAATGGGAATCAAGCTCCTGAAAGGCCGCGATTTTAGTCCGGCCTTCGCCACCGATTCGAGTTCGGCGGTGCTGATTACGGAGAGTATGGCCAAAGCGCTGGGTGAAGCCAATCCCGTCGGCAAGTTTATCAAACCCGATCAAAAGGAATACCAGATTGTGGGTGTCGTGTCCGATTTTAACCTGTATTCCCTGCATCAGGAAGCCAAGCCGATTACCCTGCAAATGGAGTCCAGCGCACCGATTCAGTACATCCTTGTCCGGGTCAATCCGCAGAACCTGACGGGTGCCATGGAAACCATCAAGAGCGCCTGGAAAACCATTGCGCCCAAGCAGGAATTCATCGGGTCGTTTCTGGATGAAAACACCGAACGCTGGTATCGGAAAGAGCAACGGTTATCGACCATCTTCTCATCGGCTGCGGGCATTGCCATTCTGCTGTCGTGTATGGGTTTATTCTCCATTGCCCTACTCACCATTGAACAGCGCACCAAAGAGATCGGCGTTCGCAAAGTGTTGGGAGCCAGCGTTGCCAGTATCGTGACCTTGCTCTCCAAAGACTTCCTCAAACTGGTGCTGGCGGCTATTGTCATTGCCTCGCCCCTGGCGTGGTGGGCCATGAACAACTGGCTCGCCGACTTCGCCTACAAAATCGACATCGAGTGGTGGGTCTTCGCCCTGGCGGGTGTGCTGGCCATTGTCATTGCGCTGTTGACAGTCAGTTACCAGAGTGTAAAAGCAGCTTTGATGAACCCGGTGAAAAGTTTAAAGACGGAGTAAAGGGAGGATGGAGGAGAGGGAGTAAAGGGACGAGGGGGATCGCTGACGCCAAGCCACCCCCATCCTCCTCTACTCCCTCTCCTCCATCCTCCCTTTACCCATTCCTCCCTTATGCTACGAAACTACCTCAAAATCGCTCTTCGCAATCTGGCGAAACACAAGGCCAACACCGCTATCAATCTGGCGGGGTTGGCCATTGGCATGGCGAGCTGCCTGCTCATTGTGCTGTACGTGACGGACGAACTGAGTTACGACCGGCATTGGGCCAATGGGGAGCGCATTTACCGCATGGCGCTGGAACGACGGTATCCGGGTCGTAGTACGAAATACGCGATCATACCCCAATCGTACGCTCAGTCAGTGAAGAAGGAGATTCCCGAGATCGAGCAGACGACGCGGGTGTTTACCTTCGGGAATAATAACGAGCCTATCCTGCTCAAAATCGATGGACGGACGGTTGAAGAACGGGGGGCGCTGGGCGTCGATTCAACGTTCTTTCAGGTGTTTCAAATGCCCTTTGTACGCGGCCAGGCCGATAAGGCCCTGACCCGTCCGAATACCGTTGTGCTGACCCAGCGCACGGCCAGCCGCCTGTATGGCACGGCCAATCCAATCGGCAAAATCCTGGAGATCGTGCAGGGACCGAAGCTGGAGATAACGGGCGTTTGTGCCGACCCCGTTGAGAATGCTCATTTTGCCTTCAACTTTCTGGTATCGGCACGCGGTCAGGAAGCCGAGCAACCCAATCATATCAGTTTCTCGGCGCATACGTACCTCCTGCTGAAGCCAAACACCAGCCCCGAAACGGTGGAGGGAAAGCTTCCCGCTGTTGTCGAAAAATATGCAGCCGGCGAAGTGGAACGCACGTTCGGTGTCTCGTTCCGGGATTACCTCAAAGCCGGAAACGGGTATTTCTATTTCCTGCAACCGCTCCGAAGCATTCACCTCGACTCGCATCTTGAGGCCGAACACGAACCCAACGGCAGCCGGTCGCTGGTGTCGATTTTCTCTATTATTGCCGCATTTGTACTCCTCATTGCCTGCATCAACTTCATGAATCTGGCCACGGCACGTTCGTCGGAGCGGGCGCGGGAGGTGGGTATCCGCAAATCGCTGGGGTCAACGACGGGCCAGTTAGCAGCTCAGTTTCTGACAGAATCAGTGCTTTTAAGCCTGTTTAGTTTGCTTATAGCTGTCCTCCTGGTGGCTATTTTGCTGACTCCGTTCAATACGCTGGCCGGAAAATCCTTAACCCTGCTTACCCTCGTTCGCTGGGAAACGCTGCCCTTGCTGCTGGGTGGTGCGGTGGCGGTTGGGCTGTTGGCCGGTAGTTATCCGGCAGGGGTACTGTCGGCTTTCGAGCCAATCAAAGTGCTGAAAGGCAAGTTTTCGTCGACGCGGCAAGGGCATCTCTTACGCAATGGGCTGGTTGTTTTTCAGTTTGCCATATCCATTCTGCTCATTGTCAGCACGATCATCGTGTTCAGCCAG
Organism: Spirosoma aerophilum; assembly: GCF_054782495.1. Taxonomy (NCBI): domain Bacteria; kingdom Pseudomonadati; phylum Bacteroidota; class Cytophagia; order Cytophagales; family Cytophagaceae; genus Spirosoma; species Spirosoma aerophilum. The sequence continues at coordinate 145,497 of NZ_BAAGSJ010000004.1, forward strand.
CTGGACTTTATCCAGAAGAAAGAACTGGGTTTCTCGAAAGAGTCGGTTCTGAAAATCAAGGGGGGCGTTGCGCTGGATAAGAACACCGAATCCTTCAAACAGGAAGTGGCCAAACTGGCGGGCGTAAGCAATGTTGGCGCGACCAGCAGTGCCCCCGGTGAAGAAGGTTTCTTCGGGATTACGTTTCGGAAAAACGGCGAGAATGAAACCGTTACCGGCAAAGGCTGTGTCGTCGATGATCAGTATATCCAGACGCTGCGCATGAACATGCTGGCCGGGCGACCATTCACCCGGCAGTTCGACGACTCGCTGTCGGTGATTCTAAACGAGGAAGCGGTGAAGCAGGTAAGTTTAACGGACCCTATCGGCAAGCAAATTACCAGCCCGGATAACTTTGCCCAGCGTGATGGTCCGCCCGTTACCTACACGGTAGTGGGTATTGTTCGCAACTTCCACTTTGGCTCTTTGCATCAGCATATTGGCCCTCTGTTCATCATCAACGACCGGGTTTTCAACCGACGGAATAACGAATTCGTCGTTCGGATACAGGCCGATGCGCCGGGTAGTGTTGTTAGCCAGATCGAGGGCGTCTGGAAGCGGTACCTCCCCGACCAGCCGTTTCATTATTCGTACCTCGACGCCGACTGGAGCACGTTGTACCAGTCCGAACAGGTGGCACAGCGGATTTTCGGCGTCTTTGCCATGCTGGCCATTTTCATCGCCTGTATGGGTCTGCTGGGCCTGGCCATGTATGTGATTCGGTTACGCACCAAAGAAATCGGGATACGGAAAGTATTGGGCGCATCGACACCGGGACTGGTCGCCCTGCTCTCGAAAGACTTTTTAAAGCTCGTTCTGATCGCCATTGTTATTGCCACACCCATCGCCTGGTATGTGATGGACCGCTGGTTGCAGGATTTCGCTTATCGTATCGACATCGAATGGTGGGTGTTTGTGGTAGCGGGTTTACTGGCCGTCGGCATTGCCCTGCTGACGGTGAGTTTTCAAAGTGTGCGGGCCGCGTTGATGAATCCGGTGAGGTCGCTGCGGTCAGAATGACACGATCAGGAGTTAGGAGCGAGTCGTGAGGAGCCATCCGGCCGCACAACTTGCGTCAGCAACTCCTACCTCCTCGCTTCTAACTTCTAACTACTTATGCTAACCAACTATCTCCGAATTGCAATTCGAAACTTGTGGAGAAACAAGGTGTTCTCCGGTATCAACATTGTTGGGCTGGCGGTGGGGCTGGCCTCGTGCCTGCTGTTGTTTATGTACATCACGCATGAACTAAGTTACGACGATTTCCAGCAGAAAGCCGACCGCATCGTGCGTGTCACGATGGAGTACAGCATGGAAGGCCGAGTCGCCAAAATACCCCAGACGGGCACCAAAGTCGTGAAGGAGTTTGGGCGGCAGTTTCCGGAAATTGAATCGGGCGTCCGGCTCATCAACCGGGATGGAGTGGTCAACATCGGCGACCGTCAGTTTAGCGAGAAACGGATCGTCTTCGCCGATTCTGCTTTGTTTTCGCTGTTTTCGTTTCCACTCGTACAAGGCAATCCGCAAACCGCACTGGCCGGTCCCAACTTGGTCGTGCTGTCGGAAAGCACGGCTCGGAAATACTTTGATGACGAGAACCCGGTTGGCAAAACGCTTCGGATCAATACGGGCGGGTCGTTTCGGGATTATGCCGTTACGGGGGTGGTGAAAGACAGCCCGGCTAACTCCCAGATCAAATACGACCTGCTGACCTCGTTCCTGACACTACCCGCGGCCCAAACCGAAGAGTGGTTTTCATCCAACTACGCCACTTATTTGCTGCTCCGCAAGCCCGATGACATGGGTCCACTACAGGCCAAAATTCCGGGGTTCATGAAGACTCAGTTCGGCAAGGAGGAGATGTCGGCGGGGGGCTACCTGACGTATAACCTGGAGCCGTTGTGCCGGGTGCATTTGCATTCCGAGGTAGAGGGCAGTTTCGAGCCGAACGGCGACCTGACCTACATCTACATTTTCGGGTCGATAGCCCTGTTGATTCTGCTGATTGCGTGTGTCAACTACGTTAACCTGGCGACCTCGCGGGCAGTGGAGCGGGCGCAGGAAGTGGGCGTTCGAAAGGTGATGGGTGCTCAGCGCGGGCAACTGTTCGGGCAGTTCATTGGCGAATCCGTCATTGTTACATCCCTGGCACTGGTGCTGGCCCTGGTGCTGGCTGCCCTGACCTTACCGGTTTTCAACGAACTGTCTGACCGGCAGTTTACCATTAGCAGTTGGTTCGAACCCGGCAACATCCTGTTATTGCTGGGAATTGGGCTGGTCGTTAGCCTGATTGCGGGCAGCTACCCCGCCCTGGTACTGGCTCGATTCGAGCCGGTGCGCGTTCTGAAAGGGCATCTGAAAACCGCCGGAGCCGGTCAGTTTCGCCGGGCGTTGATTGTTTTTCAGTTCGCTATTACGGCCTTCCTCATCATCAGCACACTCCTGGTTCGTAACCAACTGGCCTTCGTTCAGCAAAAGAAACTGGGTTACAATAAAGACCACGTCCTGCTGCTGCCCGTCGATAAGCAGGTCAACGAGAAAATAGCGGCCATCAAAAGTGAGTTTCGGCAAAATGCAGACGTACAGCATGTGTCGCTGGCGTCGGAGTCGCCCGTGTTTGTCGAAGGCGGGTATGGGATGCGCAGTGCCAACATGGCTGCCGACCAGCGGAAGATGGTAGCCGGGCTGTCTATTGATGAAGATTATGTACCTGCCATGAGTCTGCAACTAATTGCGGGCAGCAATCTGAATGCCGCCGATATGGACCGTATTTCGCGTACGGATAATGACAGCCTCACCCGCAGTCGGTTTATCCTCAATGAGTCGGCAGCAAAAGAGCTGGGCTGGACACCGCAACAGGCCATTGGCCAGCGGCTGGATATGAATAGTCGGCTAGGCGTAATAAAGGGCGTTGTGGCCGATTTTCACTTTGCCTCGATGAAGCAGAAGATTGGCCCGCTGGTGCTTTTCCCCCAAAATGGCGGTGAGGTTCTGCTGGTCAAACTATCGGGTAGTCAGTTGCCCAATACGCTCCGGTTTCTGGAAAGCAAATGGCGGACGCTCATCCCCGACCGGCCCTTTTCCTATGAGTTTATGGATGAAGAGTTCAACAAGCTTTACACAGCCGAAACGCGGACCGGCAGCATTTTCAGCGTATTCGCGTTCCTGTCCATCTTCCTGGCCTGCCTGGGTCTGTTTGGCTTATCGGCCTACACAACCGCGCAGCGGACCAAAGAGATTGGCGTTCGTAAAGTGCTGGGCGCGTCGGTGTTCAGCATTGTGGGTTTGCTCTCCAAAGACTTTTTAAAGCTTGTTGGGGTAGCGCTGCTGGTGGCCTCCCCCATTGCCTGGTATGCCATGAACCAGTGGTTGAACGACTTCGCCTACAAGATTACCATCGAGTGGTGGGTCTTTGTGGTTGCAGGTTTGCTAGCCGTGGGCATTGCCCTGCTGACGGTGAGTTTTCAGAGTGTCAAAGCGGCCTTGATGAATCCGGTGAAATCATTAAAAACGGAATAAAAGGAGGAGAGGGAGGAAGGAGGAAAGGGACAAAGAAAAATACCTCTCCCTTATTCCCTTTCCTCCTTCCTCCCTCTCCTCCATCCTCCCTTCAAAATCATGCTAACCAACTACCTCAAAATCGCCTGGCGGAACCTGCGCAAACAGCAGGGATTCGCGTTTATCAACATCTTTGGGCTGGCCGTCGGGCTGGCTTGCTGCTTGCTCATCCTGCTGTATGTGCTGGACGAACTGAGCTTCGACCGCTACAACGCCAACGCCGACCGCATTTACCGGATACAATCCGATATTAAGTTCGGGGGCAACGACATGCATTTCGCCACCACCCCCGACCCACTGGGGCCTACCCTGAAAAAAGATTACCCGCAGGTAGAGCAGTTTGTGCGGCTTCACCAGCGCGGAAACTGGCTGGTGAAGCGGGCCGGAGAAGCAACCAATATTCGGGAAAGCGACATTACGTTTGCGGATTCTACACTGTTCGATGTGTTTACCCTGCCCTTAGTGACGGGCGATCCCAAACGGGCGCTGACGGAGCCAAACACGGTAGTGATCAGCGAGTCGGCGGCAAAGCGGCACTTTGGCACCCAGAACGCCCTGGGCCAGACGCTGATCTTCGCCAATAAGGAAAATTACAAAGTGACGGGCGTGATGCGCGACATGCCCCGGAACGCCCATTTCCGCACCGACTTCTTCGTGACGATGCTCAGCGATAACTACCCCTGGGGGCAATGGCTCAGCAATAATCACCACACCTATATTCGGCTGAAGCGGGATACCGACCCAACCGTGTTCACCCAAAATTTCGACACGGTGATCGAGAAATACGTGGGGCCGCAATTGCTGCAAATGGCGGGTACGACGCTGGAGCAGTTCCGGAAAGCCAACAATAAAATGAACTTCTGGCTCATCCCCCTCACCGACATTCATCTGCATTCTAAACAGCAAGTCGAACTGGCACCCAACGGCGACATTCAGTACGTCTATATTTTCTCGGCGGTAGCGCTGTTCATTTTGCTTATCGCCTGTATCAACTTCATGAATCTGGCTACGGCCCGCTCCTCGAACCGGGCCAAAGAGGTTGGCGTCCGAAAAGTAATGGGCTCCGAACGGCAACAACTGGTGGGCCAGTTCATGACCGAATCGGTCTTGACAACGGTGCTGGCAATGGCGCTGGCCATCGTCATCGTGGCCGTTGCGCTGCCGGGCTTTAATAGTATTTCGGCTAAGGAAATCAGTTTGTCTCAGTTAATCTCGCCAGCGCTGTTACCCGTCCTCATTGCCCTGCCGATTGTCGTGGGCTTGCTGGCGGGCAGTTACCCGGCTTTTTTCCTGTCCTCCTTTCAGCCTATTTCGGTGCTCAAAGGCCGCATCAACATGAATTTCCGGGCGGTCAGCCTGCGAAGCGGCCTGGTGGTGTTCCAGTTCATGATGTCGGTCGTGCTTATTGTAGGAACCATCATCGTGTATCGGCAACTCACCTACATTCAAACGACCAGCGTAGGCTTCAACCGCGACCACGTTCTGACCATCAACGACCTGTATACGATAGGCAAGCAGGCCGAAACCTTCAAGCAGGAAGTCCTGCGCCTACCGGGCGTGGTAAGCGGCAGCCTCTCCGGGTACCTGCCTACACCCTCCGACCGGAACGACAACGCATTCTTTCCCGAGGGCCAGGTAAACATGAATAAGGGGGTTAGCATGCAAAACTGGGGCGTCGATTATGATTACGTGAAGACGCTGGGTATTCAGGTGGTTGCGGGCCGGAATTTCTCACAAAGCTTCGGCTCCGATTCCTTGGGCATGCTGCTGAATGAAGCCGCCGTTAAAATTCTGGGGTTCAAAGACCCCATTGGTAAGCATGTCTGGCGCTTCGATGACGCCGAGGGCAAAACCCGCAAAACATACACGGTGATCGGCGTTGTCAAAAACTTCCACTTCGAGTCGCTCCGGCGCAACATCGGGGCGCTGTCGCTGGTGCTGGATGCCAACTCGGGGGCGGCCTCCTTCCGGGTGAGCAGCACGAACCTGCCGGTACTGATGCAGCAGATCGAAGCGAAATGGAAGCAACTGGCTCCCGGCCAGCCGTTCACCTACAAATTTATGGACGATAGTTTCGACGAGATGTACCGCGCCGAGCAGCGCATCGGCACCATCGCCCTGACCTTTGCCGCCCTCGCCATCCTGATTGCCTGCCTGGGCCTGTTCGGACTGGCCGCTTTCATGGCCGAACAGCGCACCAAAGAGATCGGCGTTCGCAAAGTACTGGGGGCGAGTATCCCCAGCCTCATCGGCCTGCTCTCCAAAGACTTCCTCAAACTGGTGCTGATTGCCATTGTCATTGCCTCGCCCCTCGCCTGGTGGGCCATGAACAACTGGCTCGCCGACTTCGCCTACAAGATTGACATCGAATGGTGGATGTTCGCCCTGGCGGGTTTCCTTGCCGTAGGCATTGCTTTGCTGACGGTGAGTTTTCAGAGTGTGAAAGCCGCCCTGATGAACCCGGTCAAATCGTTGCGATCGGAATAATCACGAATATGTAGAGACAGGGCATGCCCTGTCTCTACAACCGGATGGTTTTGATTCGATGGCGCAAGGCTAGGCAATGTTTGCTCGAGCCTTGCGCTATCGGCGCTATTTTGTAGATTACGCATGTTTATTGAAACCAATTTGGCACTGCGTCTAACTGCCTCGCATTTTTGATGGGACTTATTAAAGAACCGAAGCATATAGATTTATCAACAAAGTCGGAGCCTTGGACAGAGCAGGAACGTACCGACTTTAGAAAAATCATGCAAGCCATTAAAGACAAAAATGGCAAACGTAAAGAACGGGTGGTTCGATCACAAAACAAGGTTCAAGCTAACCAAGGGCGTTAATCCGTTAGTGACAATACGCTCCTTTAATAACGCATAAAGGAAATGAATGAAGCGACATGGGCTATATCATTGAAAGCGAGCCATTTACAGATAAGGCTCATCGGGAAGTCAGCTAATTTATTCGCAATTACAAGAGTAAGGTAGCTCCCAAAAAAGCAAAAGCAAAGACAGCATCAAAACAGTCAAAATCCATTTACCTTTAGTCTCTCACCTGATGGGTTTTGAACCAATGGCTCGCTGACTTCGCCTACAAAATCGCCATCGAGTAGTGGGTATTCGCGCTGGCGGGTATGTTGGCGGTAGGTATTGCTTTACTAACCGTGATTTTTCAGAGTGAGAAAGCGGCTTTTGATGAATCTAGGGGAGAGTTTATAGAGGGAATTGTTCGGCAGTAGTAAACCAATTTGAATCTTTTGCAAAGCGTCCCTATTCTAAGCTCTTAGCGAGATAGCAATATTCTTATAGCTTCGTATATTTAAATGTTAGTAGTAAATTTAAAATACAGAAATACAATTATTGAATGACACATCTAGAATCGATTGACGAAGGCTTAAAAGCAAACACACCTCACAATGAAATAGTGAGGAAAATTTACTTAACATACCCAACATCTGTTTTAGTAGGTAATGAAGAAAGACAATTCACATACTTAATGAGATAAGTGAATATTTCAATGTACCTATAATGAATATTCAAGTTGTTGGTTCGTCAAAAACGGGCTATAGCTTTCATAAAAAAACTCAATTCAATTGCTTGACTTCTGATCTTGATGTTGCAATTATTGACTGCAATCTATTTCAACACTATACAGAATGGGTATTCAAAAGCACTAATGGCTTTAATGATAGGACAGGCTTTCAAAATTTTGAAGGCAGATCGACCTATCAACAGTATATAAATTGTGTTTCTAAAGGCATCTTCAGACCGGACTTAATGCCAACAGGCAAAAAACGCCTAAACTGGCTAAAATTTTTTGGGCAATTGTCAAGCAGAAACAAAGACTTGTTTAAATCAATAAACGCTGGAATATATTTTTCTCAAACGTTTTTTGAATTTAAGCAAACAGCAATTGTTAAGGAATATATTTCAACAAAACCATTGTAATGATAGACTACAGAGTTCGTTCAGTTTCTTTACTAAATTTAGTAAATGACGTAAAAAAAGGCAGATTAATTCCGGACGCATATTTTCAAAGAAATTTAGTTTGGAGAGATCTTCATAATAAAGATTTTATCAAAACCATTTTGCTTGGTTACCCATTCCCTCAAATTTTTATTTCGAAAGGCAAAATAGACGTTGCATCTATGTCAACAATTTCTTGCATAGTTGACGGGCAGCAAAGGACTAATGCAATAATTCGGTTTATTGACAATCAATACGAGGTTGATGGAAGATACTATAATGATTTAACTGAGGAAGAGAAATCCAGTTTTCTAAAATATGAAGTCGCTGTAATCGAATTAGATTTAGAAAATGACGACCCAAAGGTTCAAGAAATATTCCAAAGAATTAATCGAACCTCTAACTCATTGTCTATTATAGAAAAAATGGCTTCGGAATATTCTACAGCTGAATATATGCTAGTGGCTAAACTATTAGCTAATGAAATAGAGTTAGACTTTGACTCAGCTCAAGATGACTTAAGAGAAGATCCAAATATTCCAAAAGAATTTTTCATTTGGGCGAAAAAACAAAAAGTCAATAGATTCCATATATTGATGACTGAAAAAGGGATTTTCACAAGCCGTGACATTGCAAGAAAGGTTCATCTAATGCATATTCTAAATATGATGTCTACAGTATTGACGGACTTTTTTAATCGTAACGAAAAAACCACTCTGTTACTCAATGACTATGGAATTGACTTTTATGATAAGGATGAGATTGTCAGGAAATTTGAAAAAGCAGCAGATACTATCCTTAAATTAAAATTAAAGCAGAGGTCTATCTGGCTGAACAAATCAAACTCCTTTTCATTAATAATTGCAATTACAAAATTAGGAGATGATATAGATAATCTAAATTTAGAAAAGTTAAAAATAAATTTAGAAAATTTTGAACATAACATTCCAGGTGACTTTAAGTTGGCCTCAACAGAAGGCGTAAATAACAAAAAAGAAAGAGAATTAAGAAATTCTTACGTGACCCAAATTCTTGATGAATCTAAATAAAAATATTTTGCAAAACATGACTAATAGTAAAATTTAATTTTTTTTCTTCAATCTCTATGCGTGTAGATAATTCATCCTTACTCCCCCAGCATTAATCCAAGCAATGTCGTCATTATGGAGAACAAAGATTTCTTATTAAAATTTCCCATGTCCATCTTGGTAAATTATTTAAATCATGCGAACACTAAACATCGCAATATTAGACCTTGAATACAGCAAGTTTGGCATCAAAACAGACAGCTTACTTTTAGCGACTTTGTAGACATTATAAGCCGTGAGCTTAATCGTCAAACATTAGCCAAAAGCATTTAATTATCTAAAAATAAAGACTTTAACAATATGACGATGGACAAAATTTCAGCCGAAGTTAAAGCAGTACGGGGCAATCCGGCTCATTCCTGATACCAAAACCCCCTTAACATCTTTTAACACCTTCATAACCAACCCTTCACGCATCTTGCTACTCTCCGTAAGAAACGTGAAGTATGCTCGCGAACTACCTCAAAATTGCGCGTCGTCATCTGTGGACGAATAAACTCTATACCGGCCTGAATGCCGGGGGCCTGGCCGTTGGGCTGACGGCTTGCCTGCTCATGGTGCTGTATGTGAAGCACGAATTCACCTACGACCGTTTCCATACCAAAGCCGACCGCATCGTTCGGGTGACGACGAACCTGACCACCCCCGAGGCCCCTATTCCCGTGGCCTCCTCCTCTATCCTGCTGGCCAGTGCGTTGAAACGGGACTACCCCGAGGTGGAAACAGCCGCCCGGTTCGAGCCGGTGTCGGCCACCATTAAGTATGGGACCGATTTGCGGAATGAACCCGATGTGTACTTTGCCGAGCCGGCCGTTTTCCAGGTGTTTACCTATCCTTTCGTCGAGGGGAACGCGGCACAGGCATTGACCGAGCCAAACACCGCCGTCGTGACCGAAAGTTTTGCCCGTAAATACGCCGGACGGACTAATGTGCTGGGCCAGACGTTCCAGTGCAACAAAAAGCTGTATCGTATTACAGGCGTTATGGCCGATCTGCCGTCCAACGCCGATATGAAGATCAGTGCGTTGCTGGCCAAGGATTATTCGACCTATACCGACTGGCTGGTCGATGATTTTCCGGTGTATACCTTCGTGCTGTTTCGGCAGGTGCCCAATCTGAACGCCTTTGAGAGGAAACTGGCGTTTCTCAGCAAAACCTATATCCAGCCGGAGTTGAAAAAAGTGGGGGCTGCGGGCTATGCTGTGGTATTCCAGACCGAGTTCCTGAAAAACGTGCACTTTAGTCAGGGGAAAATGGCCGACATGCCGAAGGGAAATAAGCAGTACGGCTATCTCTTCCTGTTTCTGGCGGGTTTCGTGCTGGTGATCGCCTTGCTGAACTACATCAATCTGCTGACGGCCCGCGCCACCGGGCGGGCGAAGGAAGTGGGCATCCGAAAAGCCAGCGGGGCGTTGCGCCAGCAGTTGATCGGTCAGTTTTTATTGGAGTCGCTGCTGCTGAGTGGGCTGGCGGTCGTGCTGGCAATCGTCCTGTTGGCCTTCAGCATTCCCTTTTTTAACGACTTATTACAAATCCAGCTCGGGATAACCTGGCCCGATGGTTTATTAATGACGGGCCTTGCCCTGGGAAGTACCGCTTTGCTGGGTGGGCTTTATCCTGCGTTTGTTCTATCCGGCTTCAATCCGGTGGCTGTGTTGCGGAAACAATCGGGTGGGCTGGGGCGCGGTTTCGGGCTTCGGCAAACGATAACGGTTTTTCAGTTTGTGCTGGCGGTGGGCATGATGATTGGGGTACTGGTGGCCCATAGTCAGATGAACTTCCTGCAGCGCGTCGACCTGGGGTTCACGAAAGAGCAGGTACTTACCGTTCACCTCCCAGATGATTCGCTGGCCCGAACCCAGGGCTATGCCCTTGCCCATGATCTGCGGCAACGCACCGAAATCCAGGACGCATCGCTGGGGTCGGGGATCAAGCCCGATGCCATCCTCGTCAAGGCAACGACTATTTTTCAATCGGCGGGCAAAAAACGGGAAGTCATGGGCAATTATCTGTCCATCGACGACCGTTTTCTGCCGCTGCTTAACCTGAAACTGGCCAGCGGCCGGAACCTGTCGGCGGGCTCGGAAGCCGACAAGAACGGGGGCTTTCTGGTCAACGAAGCGTTTGTGAAACAGGCGGGCTGGAAACAGGCCATTGGCCAGCCGATGGAAGGATTTATGCACAAAGGCAAGGTCATTGGCGTGATCCGTAACTTCAATTACCACTCCCTGCACACGGCCATTGAGCCGGTTGTTCTGGTGTTCAACACATCTCCACCCGCCAACCTGACCTTGAAGATGAAACCCGAACATTTGCCGCTGGTACAGGCGGCCTGGAAGCAGCACTACCCGAACTACCCTTTCGACTACACCTTTCTGGACGAGGCTTTCGAGGCCCAATACCGAAAAGATAAACTCATGATTACCCTCTTCAACGGGTTCTCGCTGCTTACCCTGCTGGTTTCCTGTCTGGGCCTGTTCGGTCTGGCAACCTACTCGGCCGAGCAGCGCACCAAAGAAATCGGGGTGCGAAAAGTGCTGGGCGCCAGTATCCTCAGCATCGTGACGCTGCTATCAAAAGACATATTGAAACTGGTCGTGATTGCGATCGTCATTGCCTCGCCCCTGGCCTGGTACGCCATAAACAAATGGTTAGCCGATTTTGCCTACAAAATTGACGTAGCGTGGTGGATGTTTGCCGTGGCGGGTGTGCTGGCCATAGGCATTGCGCTACTGACGGTGAGTTTCCAGAGTGTGCGGGCTGCGCTGATGAATCCGGTGAAGAGTCTACGAAGTGAGTAGCACCGACCGTCAGCACTACCTACCAACAGGTATTTTTTGGAGAACCTCCGCTTTTTGACGTGGCTTGCCTCCATCACGTGCCGGGGTGAGCGTTCCCCGGATGGGCTACCGGGCACGGCTATACGCAAATGGCAACTAACAAGTTTTCCAGACGGGAGTTTATCCGGCGCAATTCATTAACCGGACTCAGTGCCGTATTGGCCCCGGCTGTACTCAAGGGTACACCGATTAGCCGTTCATCAAGCTCGGCGGTACCAACATCTTCCTCGCTGGCTGAACCGCTGGCGTTGCTGGGCGGCAAGCCCATTCGAAGTAGACAATGGCCGACCTGGCCAATCTGGAAACCCGAACAGGACGAGAAACAATTGCTGGAGGTAATTCGCAGCGGCATCTGGTCGCGGGCAACGGTCGTCAGTGAATTTGAGGCTCAATGGGCCGCTACGCTGGGCGTTAAACGGTCGCTGGCGGTTGTCAATGGCACCAACGCCCTTATTGCCGCACTGGCGCAACTGGATGTTCGCGGGGGCGACGAGGTGCTGGTACCACCCTACACATTCATTGGTACGGTAGCCCCCGTGTTGGCAACGGGTGCCATGCCCGTGTTCGTCGATGTCGATCCCGAAACGTTCCAGATGAACCCCGCCAACATCGAAGCCAAAATCACGTCGCGAACCAAAGCCATTATTCCGGTGCATATTCTGGGCCTACCGGCCAACATGCCGCAGATACTGGCCATTGCCAAAAAACACAACCTGGTGGTAATCGAAGATGCCTGTCAGGCGCATCTGGCTGAGATCGACCACCAGAAAGTGGGCACCTTCGGCCATGCGGGCTGCTTCAGTTTCCAGAACTCGAAGAACCTCGCCATTGGCGAAGGCGGAGCCGTGGTAAGCAACGACGATGCCTTTATGGATCGCTGTTTTTCGTACCAGAACTACGGAAACCCCTACGGCATGGTGTCGGGGGTGATTGGTGCGGGCACACTCATTCAGGGCACCAAAATGCGGCTGACGGAGTACCAGGCCGCGATTGGTCTGGCGCAGCTGAAACGACTCGATGCCGAAACCACCACCCGAAACACCAACGCGGCTTACCTGAAAGCGAAGATCAGTTCCATTCCGGGTGTCATTCCTTACAAACTCTACGACAATGTAACCCGGGCGGCTTTTCACCTTTTCCCTTTCCGATATCAGAAAGAATCGTTCAAGGGACTCCCGCGCGAGATGTTCCTGAAGGCGCTGGCGGCCGAAGGCATTCCCTGCTCGAAAGGATACGCCACGCTGAACAACATGCCGTATCTGGACGACGCCTTTCGGTCGAAGAACTACCAGAAGATGTACCCTAAAACCATGCTGAATTTTAAGGGATATGTCGAACGGAACCACTGCCCGCAAAACGACCGGCTTTGCAACGAAGAGGCCGTCTGGTTCACGCAAAACATGCTGCTGGGTACGCAGGCCGACATGGATGAAATTGCCAGTGCCATCGAGAAAATCTATACGCAGGCCGATAAACTCCTGAGCCAGAAATGAAACAACGGCTCTGGTTCATCTGGCTCGTCTTTTCACTAACACCCGCCTGGGCCAAAGGCTGGAAGGCGGGTGTCGCGCGCGTGGTCATCACCCCAACAACTTCGCAGTGGCTGGCCGGATATGCTTCCCGGACGCATGCCTCCGACGGTAAACTTCACGACTTATGGGCCAAAGCACTGGCCCTGGAAGATGAAAGCGGCAAACAGGCCGTACTCGTTACCACCGACATGCTGGGGTTCCCCAAAGCGATGTCGGACCGGATACGCGACCGGCTGAACAGCCAGTTCAGATTGTCAAAAGCGCAGATCATTCTGAACAGTTCCCACACGCATTCGGGGCCGGTGCTGGACCGCAGCCTTCAGGATGTGTACCCGCTCGACGCCCCTCAACTGGCTGTCATTGATCAGTATTCCCGGCAATTCGAAGCGCAGATCATTGCGTTGGTGGGTGAGGCTTTGCGGACGATGGAGCCGGTGACGCTTTTTGCTCAAAATGGCGTCACTCGTTTTCAGGTAAATCGGCGCAACAACAAAGAAGGTGCCCTGCTGGAACAGACCGAACTAAAAGGCCCTAACGATTATGCCGTGCCGGTGATCAAGGTGCTGACCGCAACGGGAAACTTGAAAGCGATTGTCTTTGGCTATGCCTGTCACCCTACCGTGCTGGATCTGTACCAGTGGTCGGGCGATTACGCGGGTTTTGCACAACTGGCCCTGGAGGCAGAGCACCCCGGCGTGACGGCCCTTTTTTTCCAGGGAGCCGCGGGCGATCAGAACCCCCTCCCCCGCCGGACAATTTCCCTGGCGCGTCAGTATGGCCGTGAACTGGCGGCCGCCGTTGACCGGGTGCTCGACGAACCCATGCGTACTTTACCGGCGCAGCTTCGCACGGCGTATTCGGAAATTGACCTGCCCCTAACGGCCCCGCCGACCGAGGCTGATTTAGCGAAACTGGTTGTCGAAGGTCCACCCCACATTACGCGCTGGGCCAACCGGATGCTGGCCGAAATGAAGCAGGGGAAGCCTTTCCTAACGCGTTATCCCTATCCGTTGCAGGTTTGGCAACTGGGGGATCAACCCATTCTGAGCTTCGGTGGCGAGCTCGTGATCGAGTATGCCCTGGTCTGCAAAAAACGCTTCGGGCCGGATATTTTTGTGATGGGCTATGCCAACGATGTGATGGGCTACATTCCCTCGGCCACCATTCTGCGGGAAGGTGGTTACGAAGGCGCAACCTCCCAAATGGTCTACGGACTGCCCAGCCCCTGGGCCGCTTCGGTACCCAACCTGATTTACGACGAGATCAACCGGCTGGCCGAACAGGTGGGTATACCGAAAGTGAGTAAGTAACGTGCTATGAATATACCTGCCGATAAACCCGCTTCCCCGTCACTCATCGCAACGCCCTACTACTCGGGCTTTCCGCTGGCGCACGACACTTACAATGCCATTACAGCCGCCAGCGATGGCAAGATTTACTATATTCTCTGTTCTGAATCTTACGAGCAGGGAGGCCAGATGTTTGTCTACGACCCCAATACCGACCAGACGCAGTGGCTGGCCGATCTGACCGACATCTGTGGAGAAGCCGATGCCAACGCCATTCCGCAGGGAAAAAGCCACGTTCGTTTTTATGAAGCCAATGGCAAGCTGTATTTCGCCACCCACATTGGCGTTTATGAACTCATCGACGGTATGGAGCGGCTACCGCAGCACCCACCAACAGGCAAAAACCTTTACCCCGGCGGTCATTTTCTTTCCTATGATCTTGCTACGGGTGTCTTTGAAAACCTGGCGATTGCGCCCCGGGGCGAAGGCATTTTAACGATGACCATCGACAAGGACCGTGGGCATCTGTACGGCATCACCTGGCCGCTGGGCCATTTTATCGACTACGACTTCAAGACTAAAACGCTTACCAACCGGGGGGCCGTTTCGGCCAATGGCGAAGCGGGGAAAATTGGCGAAGACTACCGCGTTCTGTGCCGATCCATGTTCGTCGATCCGCGCGATGGGGCTGTTTATCTGTCCACTTCAGAGGGAAGCATCTGGGCGTACAGGCCTGCGGAGGAGACGCTGAAAAAAGTGGACGGCGTAGACTTACGACTCGACTATTTCGGTCAGTACGACCCGAAGCATCCGGGGAGCATGGGCTACAACTGGCGAAAGATTTTCTGGCACGCTCCTGAGCAGGTGGCCTATGGTATTCACGGCAATTCGGGCTATCTGTTTCGCTTCGATCCGCAGGAATCCAACCTGGAACTGGTGGAGCGGCTTACCTCCGAGCCCTCCCGCAAGAGCGGCATGTTCGACCAGTTCAGTTATGGCTATCTGGGTTTTCAACCGGGTCCCGACCAGCAAACGATCTATTACCTGACCGGCGGCCCCGTTTTTGTGGCGGGCAAACGCCTGAAAGGCGACGATCTGATTGCGCGAGGGGCCGCGAAAGGCATCGAGAATCTGCATCTGGTCACGTTTCATATTCCCACGCAGCAGTATCGCGACCATGGCCCGGTTTTCTACCCCGATGGCAGTCGGCCGACCTACGTAAACTCCATCGCCATTGGTGCCGATGGCTCTGTGTATACCCTCGCCCGCTTTGAACACGACGGACGTATTATTCAGGATCTGGTGAAAATCGGACTTGTATAAGAGTGCCCTAACGAACAGGCAAATAAATCTTAAACGTGCTGCCTTCCCCCGGTTTACTGTTGGCCACAATGGCACCATCGTGCCGTTCAACAATCTTTTGGCAGATGGCTAACCCAATACCTGAGCCGGGGTGCTGGCTACGGCCATGCAGCCGCTGGAAAACCTGAAAAATCCGGTCAACATATTTCTCGTCGAAACCAATCCCGTTGTCTGTCACGGCAATTTCGTAAAACGATTGACCAATAGATCTACCCTCCGAAGCAGGGGTAAAATAAGGTAAAACGGCGTGTACAGCGGATCGGTCGATGACCTGGCTGCTTATAGAAATATGGGGCGTAACGCCAATCGGGCAGAACTTAATGGCATTGGAGAGCAGATTCTGAAATAACTGGCGCATCTGCGACGGGTCGGCGATGACCGTCGGTAACTTACCAAGTTGAATATGAGCCTTACTCTGATTGAGGGCTACCCATAGTTCATGTTCCTGCAACTCCTGAATCAGCCCGGCGACGTCAACCGGCTTGAATAAATCCTGTCGTGTTTCCAGCTTCGAATAGGCCAGCAAGTCCTGAATAAGCAACCGCATGCGGTCGGCAGATACGTTGATGCGGCTGATAATATCGGTCACCTCCTCTCCAAACAGATTACCGTATTGCGTTTGCAGGATGGTGGTGAACGAGCTGATTTTTCGCAGCGGCTCCTGCAAGTCATGCGACGAGACGAAAGCAAACGACTGCAGGTTTTCGTTCGAGCGTCGAAGTTCGAGGTTGGCCTGTTCAAGTTTCTGGCGGTACTCCCGCATGGGTGTTATGTCCTGAACCGTGAGCACAATCCCGTCGCCAAAACGAGCCAGCGAGAAATCATACCATACCCCATCCCAGGGCACCTCCAGACGGGTTGCCTGCCCCGTCTTAATAACCTGTTTACACTGCTCGAATAAAGGCGATTCTATGGAGCCGGGAATGTATTTGGAGACGCGTCGATACTGAATGTTTTCGATGGAGTTACGCATGAGATCAGCGGCCATCTGGTTGAGCTTGACCATGCGCAGGTCGACAATATCTCCAGCCTCATTTCGGATGCTTTTATTCAGTACAATCGCGGCTGGCGTCATGTGCATGACCTGTTCGAGGAGTTCGGCATTTTGCTGCTGCACTAATTCAGACTCTTTGAGCGATGTTACGTCGGTAAACGTATACAAGACACAGTCGTCTACACAAACAAATGACGCGTCGAACCAGCCTTTTTCTCCCGATGCATCACACGGGAAGGTACACTGTTGCGGCTCTCCTGTCTGGACCACAGCCACATAGCGCTGAAACGCATCTGACGATAGCCAGCCAGGAATCAGGTCGCTCATCCGCTTGCCGGTCATTTCGGCAACAGACCGCCCCATTGCGCGGGCATTACGCTCGTTTGTCAGCACATACACGAAGTCAGTAATTTGATCCTGCTCATCGCGAACGGGCCGGGCCAGCACCAGGCCCACCTCCGTGCGGTCGACAACCTGCTGGAGCAGTCGGCTCTGCTGCAGTTTATCGCGCACTGCCTTCCGAAATTCAGTGGTTTCCAGCACATGAATGACAATGCCATCGCCCCAGGGCCGAACAGCAATATCGAACCAGCCCTCCACCGTGTCGACCTTATGATACTGTTCAAACTGCTCGGCCTGCCCCGTTTCGGTCACCCGGATATAGCGTTGCCATGCCTCCGTTTGGCTGAGCGATGGCAATAACTGCAGCAGCGTGGCCTGGCTGATGTCTTTGTCAGGCTGTCGAAACATGGCGGTGGAAGCCCGGTTCCGGAATACGGTTTGAAAATCAATAATTGCTCCGGCGTCGTTACGGATAGCCCTATAGGCCGATATGCCCATTTGCGAGGTATCCTGTACACTAGCCAGCAGATCGGCATATTGCCGGGCTTGTAGTTCTGCCTGCTTCTGCTCGGTAATATCGGCGTAGGAAACCACTATCCCATCGCCAAAAGGCGACCCCAGACAAAGGCTCCAGTCGTCGAAGCCGTCGTAGGTATAATGCAGGTCGAACTGGTGAGGCTGCCGGGTTTCGACAACCTGAATCCAGTGATCGAGTACCCCAGCTTCGACCATTCCCGGAAACAACTCCGTGAGTTTTTTGCCAATAAAGTATGATTCTGGCTGGCCAGCGAGCCGCAATCGCTCCTGATTAACGAGTGTATACCGAAAGTCAACGATCTTTCCTTTTCCAGATCGGCATCCTTCTTCATCACCCTCCCGGACGGCCTCCAGCACCGAAATGGAGGTCAGGGCGGTATCCAGAATGGTCCGGTACAGTTCTGTCTGCTGCTTTTGTTTCCGTTCGGCAAGCCGGGCCGCCGTCAGATCAAAGCTGATGGTCACCACACCATCGTCATGTTTGATATAGCGGGCATCGATCCAGGCCTCGCAGTACCCGGTCTCGAAGTACACTTCGTGCTGATAAGCTTCCCCCGTTTCAACAACCGCCACCAACAGATCGAATATACCCTTCTCCACCACATCCGGGTAAACCACTCGCAGCCGCTGACCTATTACCTGCTCTTCCGTCTTTCCGATACCAGCCAGCCCGTTCTGGTTGATCATTCGATACACAAAATCCTCGATCTTCCCATCGGCTCCCCGGACAGCCTCCAGCATATCGATCATGCAGGAGGAGTTCTGCATAATGGTCTGCATCAGATCGGCCTGTTGCTTCTGAATCTGGGCATGCGGCATATCGCTCGTGGCGATCACCACGTCATGGTCCTGTTTCGATACCCGGAGCATGTGCCGGGGCTCCGATGAGCCACTCTGCCCGTGAGCGTTCATGTTAAACTGAACCGAACGGCCAAAGTCTATAACCAATGCGAACTGTGAAATCAGGAATGAGGCCTCTTCCTCGGTTACTAACTGACGCACAGACTGACCAACAACCTCCCTGTTAACCCAGCCCCACGTCTCCAGCGCCGGTGCATTGAGTGCCGTCACATAAAAATCATTGATGTTTCCGTCGGCATTACGCTTTGCCTGATAGAGTACGGTGCTGGTAGGCAGAGCGTCCTGGTTAAGGTCAGGCAACGCATGAGCGAGGGTTGATGCCAGTGTCATAAAAAATCAAGAAGCAACAGTTACGGACGGGATACTTTGGCACAGTAAGTCTATAAGCAAATGTAGCTAATTATGAGCAATTTACTGAAAAGGCAAACTATACAAATAAACTAAAATGACCATTTATGCCATAAAATCTCACTGAGCCATTGGAGAGGCTTAACATTTTTTAACGCCCTGCTAATCAGCCCACAGGACGAACAAACTACATTCCTGAATACCTTCACGGCAGCAAACTCTTCTCCATTGCTTACTGCATCTCAGCGCTGTAAACGGCTCGTCTTATGCTACAGAACTACCTGAAAATCGCCTTGCGTAATCTCGCCCGCCGACGATTCTACGCCTTTGTCACGCTGCTCGGTCTGACGGTCGGCATTACATTTCTGTTGCTGATTGGCAGCTACATTCAGGGCGAACTGGCGGTAAACAAAAGCCTGCGCCATGCCAGTCAGCAGTACCTGGTACAGAGCCATTGGAAAGAAGCTACCATGGGTATGGATATTACGACGCTATCCCCCATTGGCCCAACACTCAGGCAGCTCTACCCGAACCTGGTAGCCAATTATTACCGGTTCTATGGGATAACCTGCCTTATATCGAACGGCCAGAAACACTTCCGGGAAAGTGTCCAGGTAAGCGACTCGACGATGTTGCCCATGTTTGGCTTCCCGATGCTTTACGGCGACCCGCAAACAGCTCTCCGCGATCCAAACTCCATTGTGATTACAGCCACCCTTGCCAATAAATTTTTCGGCAAAACCGATGTTCTCCAACAACAGCTAACGGTGCAGACAACCGTAGGCGGCAACCAGGTATTTACGGTGACGGGCGTATTGCAGGACCTGGCAAAGAATAGTGTTACGCATCTGTTAGCCCTGCCGAATCAGGTGTTTATTCCCATGCGCAACGTGGGCTACTTTGCCTCCGCCGACGGGATAAACTCCTGGCAGAACCAGTACATCCCCAACTACCTGGAGCTACAGCCGGGCGTCACGCCCGATCAGCTAACCCAACCAATTGCCACCGTGCTGGCTATGCATGCACCACCGGGTTTCAAGGAAAATCTGCAAGTCTCCCTCGGTCCGCTAAAGACGCTTTATTTAAAAGCCCAGAATGGTCTGGTTGAAAAAATGGTGCTGACACTGACCCTCATTGCTATTTTCATCCTGCTAATGGCCGTGGTTAATTTCGTCAATATCACCATCGGTATTTCGGCAAACCGTTTGCGGGAAATTGGCGTCAGGAAAGCACTGGGCGGGTTAAAACGGCAATTGATTGGTCAGTTTCTGGCCGAAGCGCTGCTGTTAACTACCGGCGCTACGGTACTGGCGCTGGGCTGCCACGAACTGTTTCGGCCCATGTTCTCAGATCTGTTCGAGCGGCCCATTCCGTCCCTGATTACGTGGTCGCCAGCTGCTTTTGCGGGCCTGGCGGGTGGCGTATTCGTGGTTGCGCTTTTGGCGGGCGGCTACCCGGCGTTTGTACTGTCGAGTATGCCCTCCATTGAATCCCTCAGGGGTAAGCTGACGGCATCGATACAGAAGGGGGTTGGCTTTCGACGGGCGCTGATCGTGTTTCAGTTTACAGTGGCCATTTTCGTATTTGTGGGAGCCCTGGTGATCAGTCGGCAGGTTGCCTATTTTTTCAGCAAGGATTTAGGGTATCAGAAAGACCAGATTCTGACGGTGGCCTCCGTTCCCCGCGACTGGTCGAAAGCGGGTATACAACGGATGGAGGGTGTTCGGGAGCAGCTGAGTCGACTTCCGGGGGTGAGCGAAGCTAGCTTTTCGTTCGAAATTCCGGATGGTCGAAGCAGTGGCAGTGGCCAGTTGTTCCGGCCCGGTCGCGACAGTACGCAGGCAACAACCGTTGATGTGCTGACCACCGATGAGCACTTTGCGCAAACGTATGGGCTCCGGTTGCAGGCAGGGCAGTTTTTCTACGCCAACGGGGGTGGATATGACTCTACGCGCGTAGTAATCAACGAATCGGCGGCCAAAGCGCTGGGCTGGTCGAACCCGGCCAACGCGATTGGCCAGCTTGTCCGGTTGCAGGGCGGGAGTTTTACGTGTCGGGTGGGTGGTGTTCTCAGGGATTTTCATTTTGGTTCGCTGCACCAGACGATCAATCCGCTCATCCTTTTCCACGCCCGGGCAAATCCCATTTACCGCTATTTCTCCTTCAAGCTCAAACCGGGCAACCGGCTTTCCGAAACGGTGGCGTCGATTGGTCAGGAATGGGCACGGCTTTTCCCCGATGCGCCGTTTGAGTATTCATTTATGGACGATACGCTTCAGAAACTTTACCAAACCGAGCAGCAGCTCCAGAAAGCCTCCCGGATGGCCACAACACTGGCCCTGATCATTGTCTTACTGGGCGTGCTGGGACTGGTATCGCTGAATGTGACCCGCCGAACGAAAGAGATCGGCATTCGGAAAGTGCTGGGCGCGTCGACGCCGGGCATCATCGGGTTGTTTCTGAAGGAGTTTGTGCCGATTCTGTTGATTGCCAATGTCATCGCCTGGCCCGTCGCCTATTATTTGCTATCGGACTGGCTCACCCATTTCGCCTACCGCACCGATTTGTCGTGGTTCCCTTTTGTGTTGGTCGCCGTGGTGCTGGCTTTGCTAACGGGAGCCGTGATCAGTGCCCAGGCTCTGCGGGCGGCCGGTATGAATCCGGTGAAGAGTTTACGAACGGAGTGACCAACGTACCTACGGGACGGGCCGCGTTCCGTAGGTCCGTTGGCAGCTACGAAAACTGATTCAAATCCAGTTGCAGGATGTCGGAGAAGGAGGTTGACTGGGTTAATCCGCCATCGCCTTTGGTGTAACGAAACCAGAGAGCCAGCCACATAATCGTACACAAATCCTTCCCGAATGCCGTAATCATCCGATTCGGGTAGCGTAATCACTTTCTTGAGGTCTTTACGAAGACCGTCAGAATGACAGATCTCGATAATAAGGTGGGTTAAGCGAGCTTCATTATTATATAGGATCAAATCGGGAACGGGGCTTGCCTGCCCATCATCGAGCATAGTTTCGGGCAGTGGTTCTGGCTGAATAGCATGATCGCGGTAGAATAGAGGGCCAGGCCCTGAATTTAGTTTAGAAATGACCCTTTGATGCGCTTTAGGGCCATAAACGCTCAGGTCGTCATGCACGAGTGCAAAGTCAAAGGTGCCTGCATTATACATAGTGCCAAAAAGATGTAAACAACTCTAACGGAAAAGTGATGTTTCGTTCTTACCTCAAAATCGCTCTGCGTAACCTCCGTTCGCAACGCAGCTATACCCTGCTGAACGTCATTGGCCTGACCATCGGCATGGCGGGTGGCCTGCTCATCTTCCTGTTTATCCGGCATCACCTGAGCGTTGACCGATACCACGCCAAGTTCGACCGTATGTACCGGATC
Organism: Spirosoma aerophilum; assembly: GCF_054782495.1. Lineage (NCBI taxonomy): Bacteria > Pseudomonadati > Bacteroidota > Cytophagia > Cytophagales > Cytophagaceae > Spirosoma > Spirosoma aerophilum. The sequence continues at coordinate 167,642 of NZ_BAAGSJ010000004.1, forward strand.
GTGCTGGACCTTCACCTCGATGATGGGTCTGTTGAGCACTATCCAGAAGCCCCGCTACCCATGGCGAAAGCCCTGCGTACCGACTATTCGCAGGTGGAGCAGGCGGCTTTTCTGGCGGTAAACCGATCCCTGACGGTTCGTATTCAACAACCCGGCCAGACGGCACCCCGTCTCTTTCTGGAGCACGACGGCACGGCCCTCGCCGAAGGTGAATTGTTTCAGATCTTCGATTACCAATGGCTGGCCGGTAATCCAAAAACAGCCCTGCTGGCACCCAACACCCTTGTGTTGACGGCGTCATGGGCCAAACGCTACTTTGGCAATAGCAACCCCATAGGTCAGATCATCGAACTCAACCATAAAGTCAACGCGACCGTAACAGGCCTCATCGCCGATCCAGCACAGCCAACCGACACGCACATTGGCTTGTTTATTTCCATGCCTACCATCCGCCAGCTCGACCCCGAGTTTAACGTGAATGAATGGGGGCAGTTGAGCAGCACATACCGGCTGTATTGCACGCTGAAAGACAACGCACCGGCCACGGCCCGGCAACTGGAAGTCAGCTTCCCGGCGCTGTCGAAAAAGCACTTTGGCGACGTGGCAAACGTCTTTCGCTTTCACATCCAACCGCTGGCCGATGTGCATTTCGATGTAGATCGGGTGGGGGGTGTTATCCGGCGGTCGTTGATCTGGTCGCTGGGATTGATCGGCGTATTTTTGATTCTGACGGCCTGTATCAATTTTGTCAATCTGGCCACGGCACAGGCATTTCGACGGAGCAAAGAAGTGGGCGTTCGCAAAACACTGGGGAGTTCGCGCGCGCAACTGGCGTGGCAGTTTCTGCTGGAAACCAGCCTGATTGTGGTCATGGCTACAGGGCTGGCCGTCCTGCTGGCATCGCTGAGTTTGCCGCTCTTCAGCAACTGGGTTCACCTTCCACTCGCCTTTGCGCCCGATGCACCGATGCTCCTGTTTGTTGGTCTGTTGATGGCTATTGTCGTGTTGCTGGCGGGCGGCTACCCGGCGTTTGTCTTGTCGGGTTTTAGTCCAAAGGCGAGTCTGCAAGGTAAACTCACAACCTCGGTGGATGGGTACTCACTACGGCAAGGGCTGGTCGTGCTACAGTTTGTGGTTTGCCAGGCGCTGCTGGTTGGCGCGTTGGTGGTGATGCGTCAAATGCAGTTTATCCGACAAACCGACCTGGGATTCCAGCCGGACAACGTGCTGATTGTCAACCTCCCTCTTTCCGGGCAAAAATCATTTCAGGCCTTCAAAAGCGAACTGAGCCAATACCCCGACATCAAGGCAGTAACCTTACAATACCGGCCGCCTTCTGCCAGCGTCATGAACGGCGGCTCCTTTAAATTTGGCCCCGGAAAGGACTGGATCAGCTTCCCGGTCCGCGAGCGACTCGCCGACGCTGATTACCTGAAAACCTACAATTTACAGTTGGTGGCGGGTCGAAACATCGTCGAAGGGGATTCGATTCGGGAATACGTTATCAACGAATCCCTACTTCATAAACTCGGCTTCCGTGACCCACAGGCTATTCTCGGCAAACGGATGCAATACTATCTCTCGTCGGTGCCGCTGCCCATTGTGGGCGTCGTTAAAGATTTCCACCAGCGGTCGCTGCATGAAGCCATAGACCCCTGTTTTATCGCGTCGTTTCCCGACATGTATAAGCAGGTCGGCATTCGAATTTCCGGGGCATCGTCAACGCAAACGCTGGCGCATATCCGAAGCGTCTGGCAACGGCTATACCCAACCGATGTCTTCGAACACGAATTTCTGAACGATCAACTCGCGCAGTTTTACGAGACCGAAACCACCATTTCGCAACTTGTCAACGTGTTCGCGCTGATGGCGATGGTCATTTGCGGACTTGGACTGTATGGGCTCGTTGCGTTCACGGTGGGGCAGCGCACCAAAGAAATCGGCATCCGGAAAGTATTGGGTGCATCCATCGCCAGCCTTGTTGGGCTGCTCTCCAAAGACTTTCTGAAGCTCGTACTGGTCGCGATTGTTCTGGCTTCCCCCCTGGCCTGGTGGGCCATGACGAAATGGCTGCAGGACTTTGCCTACAAAACTGATATCGCCTGGTGGGTCTTCGCGCTGGCGGGTGGACTGGCGGTGAGTATCGCCCTGCTAACGGTGAGTTTTCAAAGTGTGAAAGCGGCCTTGATGAACCCCGTGAAATCATTACGGTCGGAATAAACAGGCGTCCGTGTGTAGAGACAAGGTATGTATGCCTTGTCTCTACACACGGACGTTCCTACAGGATCAAAACTGTTTCAAATAGCTGATCTTGGCGATGGCGTGATCTTCGGTTTGGGTTCGTTGCTGTAGATTCTGGAAACCGCGGTGGTTGAGCACTACGTACACATACGACAGCGGCTGGTACTCCCATGAGAGCCGGATGTTGTAATTCTGCGACTGGTTTTCAGAATTTCGCTGATAAAACCCGATCAGTTGAAGGCGGGGGTTGAGCGCAAATCGCCCTTCGATGGAATACAGGTCGACGGTTGCGTTGGTTTTTTCTTCGCCCACCTCAACGAAGCGGTTCCGGTTAAAACGCCCCGACAGCGAGAAATGCGGGATAGGCGCAAACTGCACCGTCCAGTCGCCCGAGTTCAGCTTCCCACCGAAATAGGTTCCCCAGTTATAGATGGTCTGAACATTCAGGATACGCGAAGGATCGGTGCTGGCGTAGATCTGGTGACGCACGTAGTTGAACTGGCCCGTTTGAATTTTGACGCCCAACGGCTCAAACACCTCCGTAAGCTGCTGATAGGTGGGCGTGATGCTATACCCGAAATAGGCCCCGCTCTGCAGATTCAGCCAGACCGGGTAGACCGTCCAGGTGCGTTCGATGAGTTTGCCGGTGGAAGCCTGGTGGTAAAACTCCGGAAAAACGCTCGGCTCCCAGGCCCTCAGCCACTTTTTGAACGGCAAGCGCTTGCCCCGATACCACCAGAAGACGCCGGGCGTGGTGGCGATAACGTCGTTGCGCGAGACAAACCCCAGTTCCGGATCATAATCTTTGGTAACAATAGACTGGGTCCACCAGACTTTGAACTGGTTGCTCACATAGAAATACTGCGCATAGGCCGAAAAGCCCTGTTTTCCCGTTCGGGCCGAAGTGGAGTAAGACGCCAGTGTGTTAAGCGAGTGTGATTCGCCGAGCCGGAAAAAGCCGTCTATCGTACCAACGATGTTCGAGCCGTCGGGTCTATCTTTCACCGTCAGCAAGCCCCCGATATGGTGCTGTTTCCCGAAATTCTCCGAGAAACGGCCCACAAAAAAGTTCGTAGCGGGTGTATCGCCAACACCCCGCTGCCGCATCAGAATGGCACCAATGTTTCGCTTCAGGGAGCGGTACACAAACCGACCACCTACGTCGATTGGAATGGGATTGCCCGTATCGTCCAGACCGATCCGGCGGCTGAAAAACGGCTGAATGCGCATATTGCCGCCCGATTCATCCAGATTCCGGCTGATACCCACACCAAACAACGAGGCATTTTCCAGAAAGAACTGGCGTCGTTCGGGGAAAAACACCGAAAACCGACTTACGTTATTGACCTGCCGGTCAGCGTCGGCCTGGGCAAAATCCGTGTTAGCAGTCAGGTCGAGCACAGTATTGGGATTAATGGCCCACTTGAGTTCGCCCCCAAACTTAATTTTTGCTTCTTCGGGTTTTACGGACGCATCGAAGCCAGTATACCGGTCATAAGACGTCAGGACATACGGTTGTATGCGGATATTCGGTTTAGGTGGTGGCGGCTGTAAATTGACCAGCATGCCTGCATAATCCATCCGGAATGACGAAAACGAACGCGGATACGGCGAAAACGCCGAAATTTCGTTCGTGAGCCGCCGGTTCCGGTACATATTGAACCCCCAATTCTGCACCGCTTCGGTTGTTTTCGGGTAGCGCAGTGTTTGCCACGGAATGGCTATTTCGGCCACCCAGCCCGAATCACTGCGCGTAGTACGCACCCGCCACAGGCCGTCCCAGTCGAAATCATAATAGATATCGTCGAAGGACAGAAAATCGCGCTGCACGCCATAGGGGTTGGTGGCAAAGGCCATCGCATTACGCCGGTCGTTGAACCCATCGAACGAGAGGTTGACCAGATCGTGTTGCATGTAGTTAAAATCGCGCTTGAAATCGGTGGCCCGGATGGCTTTCTTACCCAAAGAATCCCGCAGGAAAATGCCGAAATACAGAAACTGTTTGTTGTACAGCACCCGTACATCCGTCTGGTGATTGGGACTTTTTCCCTGATACGGCTCAATCTGGATAAAGCCGGGCGACGGTTTGGTTTTCTTCCATTCGACGTCGTTCAATAGCCCTTCAACCTTCAGGGACGATGTAATCTGCACCGCTTCAATTACCCGCCTAACCGAATCAGGTTTGAAAATGGTGGCATCCTGGGCAAATGAGTAAAAGGGAATTAATACTAATAGCGTAGAGAGTCTTTTCATTGACAGCAATTTGTGCCTGCAAAATTCTGTAAAATGCTCAATTATATAGTCTTTGAACCGGGATTTATGTGATTTTCCTGACGGACTATGATTTAATGAGATCGCTTGCTGTGAAAGCAAAAATCATAGCCTATCAAAAAAATCACATAAATCCCGGCGGGGCCGCCCGCGCGGTCAGACATTGTCCGCAACTGTACGCCCAGCGTCCGTTTGCGGACACTTCTCGCTAACTCACGATCACTATTCGACTAATTACCAACCACTTAACAAACTGGTACGGCATTTGGCACAGGGTACAGCGTACCCTGCTCAACTCTGCCTGATTATGCTGCGAAACTATTTTCTTATCGCCTTTCGCAACTTGCGGAAACACAAATCATTCAGTTTTATCAACATTACGGGCGTTGCCGTGGGGCTGGCGTGTTTCCTGCTCATTGCGCTCTATGTACAGGATGAACTGAGCTACGACCGCTACAATACGAATGCCGACCGGACGTATCGCCTGACGCGCACGTTCCTCTCGTCGGAAGGCACCGCTTCGCTGCGGCTGGCGCAGGCGGCACCACCTTTTGGCCCGCTCATCAAGCAGGATTTTCCCGAAGCCGAGCAGGTTGTACGAACGATTGACAACGGCGGTCTGGTAAAATACGGCGAGCACTCGTTCAACGAGGAGGATATGTTTTTTGCCGAAGCGAATCTGTTCAAGGTATTTGATTTTGACCTTGTCAGCGGCAACCCCGATCAGGCTCTGGTCAATCCGTTTTCGATCATGTTCTCCCGGCCAATGGCAGAGAAATATTTTGGTCAGCAGAACCCGGTGGGTAAAACCGTTCGGCTGAATAACCAGTTCGACCTGACCGTTACGGGCGTTTTTGAGCCGCTGCCCGCCCAATCGCATTTTCACCCCAGCTTTCTGGTCTCATTCTCTACCTTCAACGACAACCGCGTTTATGGAGCCGAACAGCTTCGCACCAGTTGGAGCAACAACGCATTCAATACGTATGTGCTGCTAAAGCCCAACGGCAATCCACACCGGATGGAAGCGGCTTTCCCGGCGTTTCAGGACAAATATGTGCCCGCCGAGGAAGGGCGGAAAGCGTCCGCTTTCTCGGTGCTGAACCTCCAAAAACTCACCGATATTCACCTGAAGTCGCATACCGATTCGGAGATAGAACCCACCGGCGACATGAGTTATATCTATCTGTTTTCGGCCATTGGTTTATTCATTCTGCTCATTGCCTGCATCAATTATATGAATCTGGCAACAGCCCGGTCGGCGGGGCGGGCCAAAGAGGTTGGGATGCGCAAGGTTGTAGGGGCTTTGCGCTCCCAGCTTATTGGGCAGTTTTTGAGCGAGTCGATTCTGGTGGTGACCTTCTCATTGTTCATTGCCATCGGGCTGGTGCTGCTTTGTTTGCCTGTGCTGAACGAGTTTACGCAAAAGCACATGGCGTTTAGCCAGCTGCTTGACCCTGTTTTTTTAAGTGTTCTCATTGGTATTACCTTGCTCACCGGCCTGGTGGCGGGTAGTTACCCAGCGTTCTTCCTCACCTCCTTCCGGCCATTGGGCGTGCTGAAAGGGCAGATTGCCTCGACCATGCGGACGGGCAAACTACGGCAGGTGTTGGTCATTACGCAGTTCGCCATTGCCATTGCGCTCATTATCAGCACAGCCGTCGTCTATAACCAGATGAAATACATTCAGGATTATCGACTGGGCTACGCGAAGGATCAGGTCCTGCTCCTCTCTGACATTGGTGATTCGACAACGAATTACGAAACGCTCAAACAGCAGCTCGTTCGAACGGGTGCCGTGCGCGACATGGGCCGATCGTCGCGGGTACCGTCGGGGCGGTTGCTGGATTCGTACGGCGGCATGGCGATGAAAGGCGACAGCATGGCCCCTGTCAAAATTAACCTGCGGGGACTGCGGGTCGATTATGATTTCATTCCGGCTTATCAGATCAGCATGGCCGCCGGACGCAACTTCTCCCGCGACTACTCCACCGATACGTCGATGGTCGTGCTGAACGAAACGGCCGCCCGGCAGTTGGGCTGGACACCCGAGCAGGCCATCGGAAAACCGTTTCAGTATGGCCCCGCCAAAGGGCAGATCATTGGTGTCACGAAAGATTACCATTTTGAATCCCTGCACCAGCAGGTGGCGGCACTGGCTATGATTCTGACCCCTCGCCAGCTCAACTGGATCTCGATACCACTCAAAGGAAACGTTACCGCCAGCACCCAACAGGTTGAATCCGTCTGGAAACAATATTTCCCTCAGCGTCCCTTCGATTATCAGTTTCTGGATACGCGGTTCGACCGGCTCTACGCCCGCGAGCAAACGCAGCAGACGCTGTTCAGCATTTTCGCGGGGGTGGCTATCCTGATTTCCTGTCTGGGACTATTTGGCCTGTCGATGTTTATGGCGGAACAGCGCACCAAAGAGATCGGCATTCGGAAAGTGCTGGGCGCGACGGAAGCGAGTCTGGTGGCTATGTTCTCTCAGGACTTCATGAAACTGGTGTTGATCGCCTTACTGATTGCCTCGCCCATTGCCTGGTACGCCATGCACACCTGGCTCAGCGACTTCGCCTACCGCACCGACATTCATTGGTGGGTATTCCTGCTGGCTGGTGGCCTGACGGTATTAATCGCCCTGCTGACAGTCAGTTTCCAGAGCGTGAAAGCTGCATTGATGAATCCGGTGAAATCATTAAAAACGGAGTAGGGGGAGAAAAGGGACGAGAGGGAGGAAATGGATTGCTGACGCCAAGCTACTCCATCCTCCCTCTCCTCCATCCTCGCTCTCCTCCCCTACTCCTCTTTACCCCATGCTACGAAACTATCTCAAAATCGCCTTCCGCAACCTGACCCGAAACAAAGCTTTTTCGGTCATTAACCTGCTCGGTCTGTCTACAGGCATCACCGTATGCCTGATGATTTTCCTGTTCATCAGCAATGAGTTCAGCGTCGATAATTTCCACAAAAATGGAAAAAGCATCTACCGCGTGATGCGCGGCATCGAGAATGAAGGCAAAGAGATTGGGGTCTCTTATCTGTCGGGGCCATATGCACCGGCTTTGCTAACTGACTTTAAAGGGCAGATCACCCAGGCCGTGCGGGTAAACCCGACCGATGCGCTGGTCAGTGCGCAGGACAAGTCGTTTCATGAACGCAAAATCATTGATGTCGACCCTAACTTTTTCACCCTGTTCTCCTTCCCGTTGCTGAAAGGGGACCCGGCAACGGTTTTGACAGAGCCCGCCAGCGTTGTACTCACCGAAGCGACCGCCCAAAAGTATTTTGGCAGCATCGACAAGGCGATGGGCCAGATTATTAAAGTCGACAAAAATCTGCCGCTTAAAGTCACCGGTATTGCCCAGGATGTGCCCGCCAATTCGCACCTGGATTTCGATCTGGTGATACCGCTGGCGAACTACAAAGACCGGAGCTACATGAACGTCTGGATCAACAATGGTCTGTACACTTATGTGCAGCTAGCTCCAACGGTCAGTAAAGAACAGGTTGAACGAAACTTCCCGCGCTTCATGGACAAACACATGGGGCAACTCATGAAGCAGGCAGGTTATCATTTCAAGCTGTCGCTCACCCCCATGGAGGCCATTTACTTTGAACAATCGGCCTTCGACAGTGTGAAGCACGGCGACAAAAAAGTCGTCTATATCTTTCTGTCGATTGCCATCCTCATTTTGCTGGTGGCCTGCATCAATTTCATGAACCTGAGCACAGTGCGGGCAGTGGAGCGATCGAAGGAAATTGGCGTTCGGAAAGTGCTGGGCGCCTTCAAAACGCATCTGGTATGGCAGTTCATTGGCGAGTCGGTGCTACTAGCAACGTTCTCAAGCCTGATGGCACTGGGCTTGCTGGCCCTGGCCTTTCCCTTCTACAAAGAGTTGCTGGGTTACCCCCTGAATCTGGCCGTTTATGCCGGGCCGATCGTGCTGTTTCTCATCGCCATCATCGGGCTGGTAGGTTTCCTGTCGGGGAGTTACCCGGCCTTTGTGCTGGCAGCCTTTTCGCCCATCCAGGCGTTGAAGGGCAAGTTGCGGATGGGTAAAGGCGGCACGTCGCTGAGGCAGATACTGGTGGTCGTGCAGTTCAGCATCTCGATACTCCTCATGCTCGGAACAGCTATCGGTACCCAGCAAATGAGCTACCTTAAAAACAAACAGCTCGGGTACCATAAAGAGCAGACCCTCGTCGTCCCCATCGACAACGACGACATCTATATGTTCTTCCTGAGGCATAAACAGGAACTCTTGACCCAAAGCCGGGTGGAGGCCGTTTCGATGATGTCGGGTGAGCCGGGCGGTTTTTTCGATGGGCATATGTTCGACGTCGAAGCGCATCCTGACCGATGGAAATCCCGGACGGAGTTTGCCGATTTCGACTATGTAAAGACCCTTGGCTTGAAAGTAATTGCCGGTCGCGACTTTTCGGCACAGTACCCTTCCGACACCACCCGTGCGGCTCTGATTAACCGCACGGCGGCCGCCCGGCTCGGCTGGACACCCAAAGATGCCGTTGGCAAATGGCTGAAAAACACCTTACGGGATAGCACGAACCGCACGATCATTGGCGTCGTCGAAGACTTTAATTTCCTTTCCCTGAAAGCAGGCATCGAACCTCTGGTGATCTCCCCCGCCGACGACCGACGGGCGGCTCTGATCAGGCTGAGTCCGGGCAACTTGTCCGCTACGGTCGAAGCCATCCAGCGGTTATACGCCCAAACGCGCCCGGCCTATCCGTTTGAGTACCATTTTCTGGATCAGAAGTTCGACCAGCTGTACCAGGCCGACCTGCGTCAACAAACGATTATGCGCGTTTTTGCGGGGCTGGCCATTTTTATCGCTTGTCTGGGTTTGTTTGGGCTGGCTTCTTTCTCGGCCCAGCAGCGCACCAAAGAGATCGGCGTCCGCAAAGTATTGGGTGCATCGGTGGGCAGTATTGTCAACCTGCTTTCCGGCGATTTTCTGAAACCGGTAGGCATTGCCATTCTCATTGCCAGCCCTATTGCGTGGTATGCAATGAATGAGTGGCTGCAAAATTTTGCGTACCGCGTCGACCTGTCGTGGTGGATCTTTGCCCTAGTCGGCTTGCTGGCGGTGGGTATCGCCTTGCTGACGGTCAGTTTCCAGAGCATCAAAGCGGCCTTAATGAACCCGGTGAAATCATTAAAAACGGAGTAAAGGGAGGAAGGAGGAAAGGGACAATGGAAAATCCCTCTCCTCCTTCCTTCCTTTACTCCCCTTCCTCCTTTACCCCCTTGTTATGCTAACAAACTACATCAAAATCGCCCTGCGAATCGTCCGGAAAGATTCCACCTTCACGCTCATCAACGTGGTGGGGCTGGCAACGGGTTTGGCGGTAGCCTTGCTCATTATCCAGTATGTGCGGTTTGAGTTGAGCTATGAGAACACCTACCCGCAGGCAAACCGGCTGGTGCGGCTCACCATCGACTACCTGAACGGGGGTGCCGTAGACGCACAGGATGCCGAAACCTATCCCCCCATTGGTGCCAAAGCCAAACGGGAAATGAGCGAGGTCGTTACTTACGCCCGCGCTTATCCCTTACGCAGACCCAACGTGACAGTGCAGATTGGCGATGCCTATTACCTGGTCGACAACGTCTACGCGGTCGATGCGTCCTTTTTTACCATGTTCGACTATCCACTGCTGCGGGGAAGTCGCAACGGCCTTTTTACCCGGCCCCGGCAGGTTGTGCTGACCGAAACAATGGCGTTGACCTACTTTAAAACGCTCGATGTACTGGGTAAAACCATGAAAATTCCCAAGTCGGCAGGTAGCGTTCTGCTGGAAGTTGTGGGCGTTGTGCCGGACAGCCCGGTCAACACGCACCTGAAATTCGACATGCTTCTCTCCTACCCGACCATGCTGTCGGACTTTGGCGAGCGGGAAGACAACTGGAACAACAACAACACGTATACGTATGTCCAGTTGGCCGAAAACGCTACGTATGAAGGGTTTACTAAAGCGCTGGCAGCCTTCAGTGACCGGATGATCAGCGAACGAAAAATACACAACGAGCAGGTGATCGCCCAGCCGATTGGCGACATTCATCTGTACTCCCGTAAGAACTTTGAAACAGAACCGAATGGCGACGCGCGGTCGGTGTATTTTCTGCTGGGCGTTGCGTTTCTGGTGCTCCTGAGCGCCTTCGTCAACTATGTGAACCTAACCACGGCCAAAGCCCTCGACCGGGCGCGGGAAATTGGCATGCGAAAAGTGGTAGGGTCTACGCAGGCCCAGATACGAACCCAGATTTTCACCGAAACGATTCTGGTCAATATCGTTGCCGGAGCCCTGGCGGTGGGGTTGGTCGCGGGCCTTCGCCCGATATTCGTGGAGGTGGCAGGTTTGCCCGACGGCTTCAACGTATTTCAGGACGTATTTTTCTGGGAAAGCGTCGGGGCGTTTCTGCTGCTGAGCATTGTGCTGTCGGGGTTTTATCCGGCTTTTGTCCTGTCGTCGTTTGATCCGATCACTGTTCTCAAGGGCCATTTCTCGCATTCTACGAAAGGGGTTTTCCTGCGCAAGTCGCTGGTGGTTTTTCAGTTTGCCATCACCCTCATTCTACTGGTGCAAACGTTCGCCGTTTACCAGCAGGTCAATTTCCTGCGTGATCAGAATCTGGGTGTTAATCTGGATCATACCATCGTAGTGAAAGCTCCGGTGGGGGAGAATGCCCGGAAAGATTACGGTCGGTTCCGCCAAATGCTGCTCGATCAGGCACAGGTAAACGCAGTCTCACTGTCCGGCACCGTACCCGGTCTGGGTTCGGCCCAGATGGGAACAACAACGGGCCTAAACCTGGCCGATGCCGTCAAAAAAACGTATTACAACTTTTACCTGACCCGCATCGACACCTCGTTTATCGACCTGATGGGCATCAAATTGCTGGCGGGTAAAAACTTTGATGCCACCACCCGGCCAGGCTTTGCCGACACAACCGATCGGCAATTGATTGTCAATGAAGAAGCGATCCGGCTTTGGGAAATCCCGACACCGGCCCAAGCTATCGGCAGGCGTATTGACTTTTGGGGACACAAGGCCACGATTCGGGGCGTTATCAAAAACTACCATTACGAATCGCCCAAGGCGGCCCATATCCCGATCATCCATCTGTACTCGCCCGATTTCAGCTCGTTCGCCAGCGTGAAATTTGCCGGGGGCAATCCAGCCCGGAGCCATCCAGCCGGGGGCCATCCAGCCCGGAGCAATGCGAAAGAGCAGCTCGCTACCCTCAAGCGAATCTACGAGGCCAATTTCCCCTATTCACCGTTCAGTTATTTCTTCATGGACGCGGAATACGACAAGCAGTACAAAGCCGACGACCGCTTTCAGCAGGTGTTTGGTGCGTTAACGGGCTTCGCCATTCTGATCTCCTGCCTGGGGCTGTTCGGTCTGGCCACGTTTACCGTTTCCAAACGAACGAAGGAAATCGGCATTCGTAAAGTCATTGGTGCCAGTACGACCAACCTGATGCTTTTGCTCTCGAAAGAGTTTATCCGAACGGTCCTGATCTCCATCCTGATTGGCCTGCCTGTTACCTATTTTCTGGTCAAAAACTGGCTGGCCAATTACGCGTCCCGCATCGAACTGAGCTGGTGGCTTTTTGCGGCCCCCGCCCTGTTGATCCTGATGCTGGTGCTCATATCCATTAGCAGTAAAACCATCGCCACCGCCCTGATGAACCCGGTGAAATCTTTGCGGTCGGAATGACACGATTAGGAGTGAGGAGTGAGGAGCCATCCGGCGGCACAACACGCGTCAGCAACTCCTCGCTCCTCGCTCCTAACTCCTAACTACTTATGTTAAAAAGCTATCTCACAACCGCCCTGCGCGCACTAAAGCGCAACTGGAGTTACTCCACCATCAATGTACTCGGTCTGACACTGGGTCTGGCCTGCTGTCTGCTGCTATTTGTGGCCGTGCGCTACGAACTCAGCTTCGACAAACACAATGCCAACGCCGACCGGATTTACCGCATGCTCGGCGCCAACAAAACGGACCCTAATGGCAAGCTGAACACGGGCATCACGTTTCCGGCACTGGCTGCACTCCGGAACGACTTCCCGGAACTGAAACACCAGCTTACCCTGGTTACCCGGATAAAATCGGCGGTGGTTGCCGTACCAGGTAAAGCCAATGCCGATACCAAACGTTTTCAGGAAACGGATGGCGTCATCGCTTTTGCCGAACCGGAGTATTTTACCCTCTTCGATTATACCTGGAAAAAAGGCAGTCCGCAAACGGCGCTTACTAACCCGAATACGGTGGTGCTGTCGGAGCGGATGGCTCATAAGTACTTCGGCGATACCAACCCGATGGGCAAAACCATTCGGCTGGAAAACCGGATGGACTTCGCAGTAACGGGTATTATTGCGGACCCACTGCCTACGAGCAGCCTGCCGTTCGATGTGTTCCTGTCGCACGCGTCCGTACTGGCCTATGGCAGCACCTCGCCCCCCGACGACTGGAAATCATCCTATGGGGGAGCCCAGATTTACTTAATGCTGCCCCCACCTACCCCCGGCGCAGAAACACCGGCGGCCCGGATGGAGCGTCAGTTGGTGGGCTTTGTCAATAAATACCACGATCCCGAGGATGCCAAAACGTTGGCCTACATTCTACAACCGCTGACCAGCATTCATTTCGCGACCAATATCTCGAATTACGCACAGCGGAGCATCAGCATGGAAATGATCTGGGCGATGGTGCTCATTGGCCTCTTCATTCTGGGAACGGCCTGCGTCAACTTCATCAATCTGGCTACGGCACAGGCCATTCGCCGGTCCAGAGAAGTGGGCGTTCGGAAAGTGCTGGGGAGTACGCGCAGTCAACTGGTGCGGCAGTTTCTGGGCGAAACCAGTGTGCTGACCGGCGTGGCGGTTGTGCTGGCGCTGTTGGTCGCCCAGGTTTCGTTACCTTATGTAGGTGACCTGCTCAACATCAAGCCGGGAGCCGTAACCCTCTTTAGCCCGATTGTACTTGGATTCTTACTGGTATTGGGTGTACTAACAACTGTGCTGGCAGGTTTTTATCCGGCACTGGTATTGTCGGGTTACCAACCCATTCTGGCTCTGAAAGGGAAGGTTCGAGAAACGGGGACGGGGCGTTATCTGACGCTTCGGCGCGGGCTGATTGTGGGGCAGTTTGCCATTTCCCAGCTACTGATCATCGGCACTATTATCGCCTATAACCAGATGAGCTTCTTTCGCTCGGCCGATCTGGGGTACAATAAAGACGCCGTCCTGACGCTGCCTTTGCCCGACAACGATCCGGGGCCAATTGCCAATTTACGGGCTAGGCTCACGGGTCTGCCGGGTATTCAGTCGATTAGCTTTGGCATGACCAGCCCTTCCTCGACCAGCAACTGGACAACGGGTTTCCGATACGGCAACGACGACAAAGACCCTGGCTATGGCATTCTGATGCGCCCCGGCGATACGGCCTATGTACGCACCTACGGACTGAAACTCATTGCCGGACGCCTGTACCAGCCCGCCGACTCCATCCGCGAACTGGTCATCAACGAAACGTTCATGAAACGGCTGGGCTTTCAGAAGCCCGAGCAGGTGCTTGGCAAACTCATGACGGTGGCGGGCGAGAGCGTGAAGAAACCCATCGTGGGCGTGGTGAAGGATTTCAACATGTTTTCGCTGCGGGAACGCGTTGAGCCAAGCGTCCTGACCACCCAGCGGGGCAACTATCGTACCATCGCCCTCAAACTATCGACCCGGCAGGGTGGCACCGAAGGCCTCAGCCAACTGCTGAAACAAGTCGAAACGGCCTGGACAGCCACCTTCCCGGAGTTTGTTTTCAGCTATGAATTTCTGGACGAAACGCTCGCCAACTTCTACAAGAGTGAAGAACAGATGTATTCGCTGTTCCAGTTACTGGCGGGCATTGCCCTGTTTATCGGCTGCCTGGGTCTCTACGGCGTGGTGGCGTTCATGGCCGAAACCCGCACCAAGGAAGTGGGGGTCCGAAAAGTACTGGGTGCATCGACAGCCCATATTTTTGGCCTGTTCTCCTTCGATTTTGTTAAGCTGGTCCTGATCGCCCTGGTGCTGAGTTCGCCGGTGGCCTGGTATATTATGGACAAATGGCTGCAAAAATTCATCTATAAGATCGACATTGAATGGTGGATGTTCGCCCTGGCGGGCCTACTGGCGGTGAGCATTGCGCTGTTGACGGTGAGTTTCCAGAGCATCAAAGCCGCCCTGATGAACCCGGTGAAAAGTTTAAAAACGGAGTAGAGGGAGGAAAGGGAGTAGAGGGAGAAAGGGGAAAAAGAGTCAGCTGGCTATCTCTCCCGATTCCCTCTCCTCCTTCCTCCCTCTACCCCCTCTCCTCCCTCTATTCTATGCTAACCAACTACCTCAAAATCGCTTTCCGTAACCTCTGGAGAAACCGGGGGTATGCCACTATTAATGTTGTGGGTCTGGGAGTCGCCTTCTGCATCAGCACCTTTCTACTGCTGACGGCCTATCTGCACCTCACGTTCGACTCCTTCCACCAGGATGGCGACCGGATTTTCCAGGCGTACCTCTTCGCCAATGACCCCGAAAAGCCCACGAAAAGCGGAAGTTTACCACTGCCGCTTGCTCCCGCCCTCCACGCCGATTTTCCTGAACTGGAAGCCACCCGCGTCATGGTCGGTCGGAAGAGTCTGGTCGAAGCCAACGGCAAGTATTATGATAAACTGATCAACTTCACGGACCCAGCGTTCCTGAACATCTTCTCCTTCCCACTCCTTGCTGGCAATCGGGCAACGGTTCTGCGTGAGTTGAGCAGCATCGTCATCAGTGAGAACATGGCGAAAGACCTGTTTGGCACGACAAACCCGGTAGGAAAGCGCCTGCGGATGGGCAACGATGGCCGTCAGAAAGACTATGTCGTGACGGGCGTTGTGGCCGATGTGCCCGATAACTCGTCGGTTCGGTTCGATGCGCTGGCGCGTATTGAAAACGCCCCGAATTACCAGGACAGCAAAGATAAGTGGGATGCCAATTCACATACGGTATTCGTCAAATTACCGGCTCAGGTCGATCAGGCAGCGTTTGAAGACCGGCTGAAACCCTTTGCGCAGAAGTATTATCAAGGCGCTATCGAGGAGCTTAAGAAGAAAAAGGCCCAGCCCGACGCACGTGGTGATCTGTTTGCCGTACGCTTACAAAAACTCGCCAACGTCCATTTCAACCGGGATTTGAGCGACAGCAAAGGCACACCCATTGCGGTGATTTACGTGCTGATGGGCATGGCCTTTTTTATTCTGGCCATTGCCTGCATCAACTTCATTAACCTGAGTATTGCCCGGTCTTTTACCCGGGCTCGGGAGATTGGCGTTCGCAAATCGCTGGGCGCCCTTAAAAGTAGTTTGTTTGTCCAGATCTGGAGTGAATCGGGCTTGATCTGCGTCGCGGGTTTTCTGGCGGGATCGGTGCTGGCTTACCTGCTCATGCCCGCCTTTAACGCTCAGTTTGGGGCGAAACTCCAACTGGCCTACGCACTCCAGCCCGGATTTATCGCCCTCTGCGGGTTCGTTATTGCGCTGGTTACGCTGGTGGTGGGCGGGTATCCGGCCTGGCAAATGGCCAAGTTCAATACAGTCGAAGTGCTCAAGGGCAAAGTGACGACTAAGCGGCCGGGCGTGCTGCGGAATGCGCTTATTATCACCCAGTTTACCCTCTCCTGCCTATTGGTTTGCTGCACCGTTATTGCCTTCCAGCAAGTGGGTCATCTCCGCCAAAGTCCGCTCGGTTTCGACAAGGAGCAGGTGATCAGCATCCCGGTGGGTACGCAGGTAGACGGTCGGCAGGTGTTGCAGCGGCTACGAAATAAACTGGCCAATGACCCAACCGTGTTGGCCCTGACAGGAACCAGCGTCAATTTGGGTAAAGGCAAAGATCGGGTAAGTTCGCGATCGACGGTTGGGTACACGAACAAGGGGAAGAAAATCTCCACCGACGTTTTGATGATCGATTATGACTATCTCAAGACGCTTAAAATAAAGCTGTTGGCCGGACGCGATTTTAACCGGGCCTACGCCAGCGATTCGGTCAATCGGGTGATCGTTACGCAGAGCATGGCCAAAATGATGGGCGTAGCCAACCCGGTGGGTATGTTGCTCGGCGATGATGGCGACACAACGGGCACCAAATCCCAGATCATCGGCGTCGTACCCGATTTTCGGCTGTACTCCGTGGCCGACAACGCCAACCCAATTACCATGTACCTGTCGGCCACCGAACCGATTCACTACGTTTTTGTCCGGGTAGCCCCGCAAAGTCTGGGTGGTGCCATGGAGAAACTTCAGAACGTGTGGGCTGAAGTAGCGCCCCAGTCGGAGTTCATGGGTTCGTTTCTGGACGAGAACGTCGATGCCTGGTATCAGAATGAAGAACAGCTTTCGCAGGTATTGAGTCTGGCATCGGGCGTGGCTATTCTGCTGTCGTGCATTGGTTTATTTGCCATTGCCCTGCTTATGGTCGAGCAGCGAACCAAAGAAATTGGTATCCGGAAAGTAATGGGGGCCAGCATTCCCGGCATTGTCCTGATGCTCTCCTGTGGCTTTGTCAAACTGGTGCTGATTGCGCTGTGCATTGCGGTGCCGCTGTCGTGGTTTGGCATGCAACAATGGCTGAACAACTACTCGTACCGCATCGACATCAGTCCGTGGGTATTTGTTGGCGTTGGCCTGTCGGCCATCTTTATTGCGCTGGCTACCGTGAGTTTCCAGAGTGTAAAAGCGGCCCTGATGAACCCGGTGAAATCGTTGCGGTCGGAATAGAGACGAAAAGCATGCGTTGTCTCTACAATGAACCTGATCATTAAATTTTTCCCTCGAAAAGCAACCGGATGCCTGTTTTATTGCATCTTATGATCGAAAACAACGCATCTTATGAGACACGTCCTTCTCGGTCTTTTATTCCTGTTCATAGCCGGTCATAATCCCGTTCAGGCCCAGGCGGCATTGACCAGTATGGAGGCTTATAACTATTTACAAGGCGAGCGACAAAAGGCCGACAAAATCGTTGGTGAGGGCGCTAAACCTTCGCCAGACAGTCTGGCAAAAGCTGAAAAAGTATTACTCGATGCGCTGGTATACTACCACCGTCCCGATATTGTCGAACTGGCCAAAACGAATAAATACCTCTTTGCACGCAAAGGCGATATCTCCTTTGATCTGGGGCTGATTCAGGCCAGGATGGGCAAAACTGCCGAAGCCGCGAAGTCGCTGAGTTATCCACTGGCGGGAAATAGTGCCCCTTTATACGCCAAATACATTCTCGATGAACCCGCCTTTGCCGCTGTTCGCAGTACGCCGGAAGTTGCCCGCTTGCTGACGAAAGCGAAAGTGGCGGACCAGATTTTCAACTCCTCTGCGCTGAAAACACCGTATCAACCTAACATTGGTGAAGATGAGAAAGTGGCCGGGCTGTCGAAACTATGGTCGGAAGCCAAGTATAACTTCGCGTATTTCGATCATATCCCTGATGTCGACTGGGATAAACTCTACCTCGACTACCTGCCCAAAATCCGGGCTACCCGCTCGACGGTTGAGTATTACCGCACGCTCAAAGAGTTCTGTGCACAGCTGCATGATGGCCATACCGACGTAGGGATCAGTGACCCGGCATTGGCCGATTCCGTTGCCCGCCGACCACCCATCTGGGGGGTGCTGATTGAGGACAAGGTGATGGTGCAGGATGTGACCAGCGACAGTCTGTACCAGACCGGCATTCGCCCCGGCCTTGAAATAATGACAGTCGATGGCATGCCCGTAAAAGACTACGCCGACCGCTTTGTGCGTCCTTACCAAAGCGGCTCGACGGTACAGAACGTGGATGTACAGACCTACATTTACAACCTGCTGCGGGGGGCCAAAAACAAGCCCGTTACGGTTGGTTTCCGTTCGCCGGATGGTAAGACCTTCAGCCGCACATTGCCCCGAACCGGGTACAGCAAATTAAAAGCCCTGCCCGATTTCAGTTTCCGCCTGTTACCGGGCAATGTGGCCTATGTGCAGCTCAACAGCTTCGACAACAGCAAGGCGCTGGATGGCTTCAAGGCCGCATTCGACTCCATCGCCACCAGCAACGCCCTTATCCTGGATATTCGGCAAAATGGTGGGGGCGACAGCGGTTACGGCTGGAATGTACTCGGTTACCTGACCGACAAACCCATGAAAACGGGCTCGTATTCGGCAAGACTTTACAGTCCCCTCCGCCGGGCCAGGGGCGAAGGTGTGGTTTTTGAACCCGTCCAAACCGACGATTCCGGCTGGCCTGCCAATGGCAAGAAATTATATACCAAACCCGTGGTGGTGCTCACCAGCGGACAGACGTTCTCCGCAGCCGAAGACTTTGCTGTCGTTTTCGACGCCATGAAACGGGGCACCATCATTGGCGAACCAACGGGCGGCAGCACCGGTCAGCCGCTATTCTTTGCGCTGCCCGGTGGCGTGACGGCCCGCGTGTGTACCAAACGGGACATGTATCCCGACGGCACCGAATGGAACGCCAAAGGTATTCAGCCACAGGTGCTGGTCAAGCCAACGGTTGCCGACTGGAAAGCCGGTCGGGATACCGTTCTGGAAGCGGCACTAGCGCATCTGGGCGTGAGCGGAACAGCTGTAAAAAGCAAAAAGGGCAAGGGAGCCGCCAGGTAGCGAAAAATAATCGCAAAAGTGTTTAAATGATTTCACCACAGAGACGGTCCGCCGTTGCGGCACAGAGTACACAGAGGTCTAACGGGGAAGAAAGTAACCCATTAGACCTCTGTGTACTCTGTGCCGCAACGGCGGACCGTCTCTGTGGTGAAATCTTTTTTGACTTACCAGATTGGTTGAATATGTTTGGCTTATGTAGACTAAGGAGCCATCTATAATAATACTAATATGCAACTGTTTACCGAGTCCACAACCCGTACAATTTCGGACGGGCGTTGTCCAATTTCGGACAGAGATGCTTGGCAAGAGAGGGCTCTACAGGCCCTAGACGGCCTTTTATAGTCGTGGCATGACAGTTGTCTAACAGTTACTGGGTGATTTTGTACAACGGACGGGGCCGCCCGAGCGGTGGTACTCCGTTGTACAAAATCACCCAGCAACTCGATTTAATAACTACTCTCTTTTCGTATCCCTTCGACGCACATGCTTCAATCCTACGTAAAAATTGCCTGGCGGAATCTGGCTCGCAACCGGGCGTTCTCGGCCATTAACATCGTCGGGTTAGCGCTGGGGCTGGCGACCTGCCTGCTCATCATGCTGTTTGTGCTCGATGAACTGAGCTACGACCGATACAATGACAAGGCCGACCGGATCGTGCGGGTTGTCTTTCACGCCGTTATGAACGGCGGAGAGATTAACGAAGCGAATGTCATGCCCCCCGTTGCACAGATGTTGAAAGCGGATTATCCGGAAGTTGACGAAGCCACCCGAATTCATACCGTCGGCGCGCCGGGCATTACCGTTGGCGACAAATCATTTCGGGATGATCAGCTGGCGTATGTCGACTCTAATTTCCTGCAGGTGTTCACACTTCCCCTCATCCAGGGCGATGCGAAAACAGCGCTGATTCAGCCCAATACGGCTGTAATTACCCAGGAGATGGCCCGCAAGTATTTTGGCAATGACAATTCACTGGGCAAGTTCGTAACGATCAAAAGCTGGAACGCCCTGTTCAAGGTTACCGGCGTCATGGGCAAAATGCCGGTTAACTCGCACTTCCATTTCGACATGTTTATGTCGATGGCAGGCGTTTCGGATGCAAAATCGCCTACGTGGATGACGTCGGGCTTCTTTACCTATCTGGTTCTTAACAAAGGGTATAATCCAAAACAACTGGAAGCCAAACTCCCCCAAATGGTCAGTAAATACATGGGGCCGCAAATCCAGAAGGCGTTTGGCATGAACATGACCCAGTTTCGACAAAAAGGAAACGACATTGCTTTTTTGCTACAGCCCTTGACCGACATTCATCTGCACTCGAATCTGACCGGAGAAATGGAAGCCAACGGTGATGTTCAATACGTGTACATCTTCGGAGCCATTGCCCTGTTTATGCTGCTGATTGCCTGCATCAATTTCATGAACCTGTCTACGGCCGGAGCCTCGAAACGGGCCAAAGAAGTGGGTATTCGGAAAGTACTGGGGTCTGTCCGGCAAAGTCTGGCGAATCAGTTTCTGATCGAATCGCTGTTGCTGACCATGATAGCGCTGGTGCTGGCTATCGGCATCGTTTACATGGCCTTGCCCCTTTTCAATGACCTTGCCGGCAAAACACTGACACTGAACCTTGGCGAGTCTGTCTGGCTGTTACCGAGCCTGCTGCTGCTGGGCGCATTGGTGTCGATGCTGGCCGGAAGCTATCCGGCGTTCTTTCTGTCGTCGTTCAAACCCATCGCCGTGCTGAAAGGCACGAAGTTCACGGGCGACCGGAAAAGTATTGGCTTACGCAGCGGCCTGGTTGTGGTTCAGTTTTCCATTTCGATCATCCTGATGATTGGCACCACCGTTGTTTACCGGCAGCTGAGTTACATACAGAATAAGAAGCTGGGCTACTCAAAAGAGCAGGTGCTGGTACTACCCGATACATGGCAACTGGCAAAAAAAGAAGAAGTTTTCCGCAACCAGATCATGCAGGACCCTCGGGTTATGCGGGTGAGTATGTCGGGCTATCTGCCAGCGGGGCCGAGTAATAACAATAACTACATGATGTATGCGGAAAGCAACCCTGACCAGTTTATAAAGGGCCTTCGGTACGATGTTGATTACGAGTACATCCCAACACTGGGCATGGAAATGGCCGCTGGTCGAAACTTCTCCAAAGAATACGGCACCGATTCCTCAGGCGTAATTTTAAATGAGACGGCCGTCAAAACACTTGGCTGGCAGGGTAATGCGGTTGGGAAATCCATCGGTCATGCTGAAAACGATGGGTTGAGGAAAACGTATCGGGTGATTGGTGTCGTGAAAGATTTCCACTTTCGCTCGCTGCACGAGTCGATTTCTCCCCTGATAATGACCCTCGGACAAAATAACGGAACCATAATTGTCAAGACCAAAACGAAAGACGTGGCCGGGCTGCTGACTTCGCTGGAGAACGAATGGAAGAGGCTTGCCTCGGATGCGCCGTTTACCTATTCCTTTCTGGACAAACGGTTCAACGATACGTACCTCGCCGAACAGAAAACCGGTCGTATCCTTGGCCTTTTCGCCGGACTCACCATCTTCGTCGCCTGCCTGGGCCTGTTCGGACTGGCCACCTTCACGGCCGAGCAGCGCACCAAAGAGATTGGCGTGCGAAAAGTATTGGGGGCATCGGTTGTCAGTATTGTTGGCCTGCTCTCCAAAGACTTCTTAAAGCTGGTGCTGATTGCCATTCTGCTGGCCGTTCCCGTGGCCTGGTACGTGATGGACAAATGGCTGCAGGACTTTGCCTACAAGATCGACCTGGCTTGGTGGGTCTTCGCGCTGGCGGGCGTGCTGGCGGTGGGCATCGCCTTACTAACGGTCAGTTTCCAAAGCGTGAAAGCCGCGTTGATGAATCCGGTGAAAAGTTTAAAAACGGAATAAAAGGGAGGAAAGGGAATAAAGGGAGGAGAGGGACGAGAGGGGTTTCCTACTACCCCATCCTCCCCTCCTCCCTTTCCCCCTTTTCCTCCCTCTATTCCTCCCCTTCTCTCCTATGCTTACAAACTATATCAAAATTTCGTGGCGGAACCTGATGAAGAAGAAAGCGTTCTCCTTCATCAACATTGTCGGACTGGCCGTGGGTATGACCTGCTGCATGCTGATTGCGGCTTTCGTTACCGATGAGCTGAGTTACGATCGTTATGCGGCTCTGGCGAACCAGATCTACCGGGTAGAACTCCGATTAACGGAGAACGGGGGCGTTACCCATTTTTCCAATGTCGATGGGGGCGTGGGACCGGGTATTCAGGCTGCGTTTGCCGATGTGCAGGCGGCTACCCGGCTGTTGCCGTGGGCGCAGGTATTCATGCGCTATCAGGACAAGCAGTTTAAGGAGCAGGCCATTGCCATGGCCGATTCCAACTTCCTGGAAATCTTCTCCATCCCGTTGCTGGAGGGCAACTTAAAAACAGCCCTCAAAGAGCCGGGCTCTATCGTGGTCACCAAAGCCTTTGCGCAAAAATACTTTGGCACAGCTCCGGCAATGGGCAAGGCCCTGCTCTTCGGGAAAGGGCAGGAAGTACGCAGGGTAACGGGCGTTATTGACAAAATACCCGGCAACACCCACTTTCATTTCGACGCCTTTTTAAGCACAGCCGATTTACCTTCGAAGTCGTTCACCTGGAGCAATGTCGGGTTTTATACCTATGTGGTGCTGAACAGAGAGGCTGATCCGACCAAACTGGAAGCTAAATTGCCTCAGCTCGTTGCCAAAAACGTCGTGCCGGAAATCCAGCGCGATATGGGCGTTAGTCTGGCCGAAGCCCAAAAATCGGTTAATACATTCCGGTTTACGCTCATGCCGCTGACCGACATCCATCTGCACTCCGCATCGAAATATGAATTAGCGGCAAACGGCGATATAAACTCGGTTTACATATTCAGTATTCTGGCGGTTTTCATTCTGCTGCTGGCCATTGTCAACTTCACCAACTTATCGACAGCGGGGGCTTCGAGTCGATCCAAAGAGATTGGTATTCGCAAAGTCATGGGCTCGGTCAAAACGCAGTTGATCAAGCAGTTTCTGATCGAATCGACGCTCCTGACCTTTTTTGCGCTGATCCTGGCCGTTTTCGCCGTTGCCTTGCTCCTGCCTTCGTTCAACATGCTGGCGGGCAAAGAAATTTCGCTCAACACCTTCCTTTCGGTCAAAAACGCGCTTATCCTGTTAGCGTTTGGCGGTTTCGTGGGCATTCTGGCCGGCGCTTATCCCGCTTTTCTGCTCTCCTTCTCAAAAATCACATCAGTCCTAAAAGGTGGCTCAGCCGTACAAACCAGCCGACGCAGCAACTTGAGAAGTGGGCTGGTTGTATTCCAGTTTGCCGTTTCCGGCGCGTTGATCGTGGCTACCCTGGTGACCTACCGGCAATTGCATTTCATGCAGAACAAGAAGATTGGCTTCGATAAGGACCAGGTACTGGTTATCCAGGACTCATACATGCTGGGGCAAAATGAGCCGATTTTCAAGCAGCAGCTTCAGAAAGACAGTCGTGTCATGGAGGCCTCCCTATCCGCCAGTATTCCGGTTGGTATGGGCAATATGGATGGAACAATCATTTACGCGAAACGAGAGAACGATAAAGAAGCCCATGCCGAAATTCCAGCCAACATTTACCATGTCGATGAAGATTACCTGAAAACGCTGGGTATGGAATTGAAAGAAGGTCGTTTCTTTTCAAAGGCATTTTCAACCGATTCCAGCGCTGTCCTCATCAACGAAACGGCAGCTCGTGACCTGGGACTTGGCAAGACCAGCCCCATTGGCAAAACCATTGTCCGGTCGGGGCAACACGCATTCACCATTATCGGTGTCGTGAAAGATTTTCATTATGCATCGGCCCGGCAGAAAATAGCGCCCCTGATGATGCTTCTGGGGCGTAACTCCGGGGCGATCATCGTCAAAATAAAAGCGACCGATGCAGCAGCTGTGATCGCGTCGTTCCGAAAACAATGGGATGCTTTCAATCCGGCGGCACCCTTCACGTATTCGTTTTTGGATGAGCGCTTTGCGTTTCTGTATGAGGCTGAACAGAAAACGAGCCAGCTGTTTACGGTTTTCGCCGTTATCTCCATCGTCATTGCCTGTCTGGGCTTATTTGGTCTGGCCGCGTTCACCGCCGAACAGCGTACCAAGGAGATTGGTGTCCGGAAAGTGCTGGGTGCATCGGTTGGCAGCATCATCGCGCTGTTGTCCAAAGATTTCCTGAAACTGGTGCTGATCGCTATCTGTCTGGCCGTGCCTGTTGCCTGGTTTGCCATGCACCGATGGCTACAGGACTTCGCCTACCGTATTGACCTGGAGTGGTGGGTCTTTGCCCTGGCCGGTCTGCTGGCGGTGGCCATTGCCCTCCTGACCATCAGTTTCCAAAGCATCAAAGCTGCTCTGATGGACCCGGTGAAATCCTTGAAGACGGAGTAAGGCCGGGCCGCCGATGCGGGAGGAAGGAGAAAAGGGAGGAGAGGAATGAAGGAGAAACATATATAGCTTACTCTTCCAGGGTCAGACAAAGGGGCTTAAATCAAGATTCAATACGGTTGAGAATGAGGAATTGGTCGCCATATTTCCGTCGCCTTTGCCATAGCGTACCCATGTTCGGGTTTTGTAATTGAAGACGAAACCTTCCAGAATGCCGTAGTCTTCGTCTTCAATCAGCCGAATTACTTTTCTAAGGTCGCTCTTCTCCCCGCTCGTCTGACAAACCTCAATAATGACCCGGGTTTTTTCAGCCTCATGGTCATAGAGCAGAATGTCGGGAACCGGATTGCCGTAGCCTTCCGTGAGCATGGTTTCGGGGAGTGGCTCATAGGGAATACTGTGCTGTTTGTAGTAAAGAATTCCTAGTTCAACATGCAGACGAGAGATGATTTGCTGATGAAGAAGTGGGGCATTTACGCCATCGTCGTGGAAAAAGGACTTTTGGTGAGCCGGACTAGAGTAATTCATTACTTGCTGGATTTTGTACACAACTAGTAAGTCAAAGATAACTAAAAAGAATAGACCAGCATGCTAACGAACTACCTCAAAATCGCCATCCGGAATCTGCTCCGCAACTGGTCGCTCAGCACGATCAATATCGTTGGCCTGAGTGCAGGTCTGGCGGCCGTCATGTTCATCATGCTGTTTGTGCAGGACGAAGTGTCATTCGATCGCTTTCATACGCAGGGCGACCAGCTTTACCGGGTGGTGATGGACACAAAGAACCCCGAAGGTAAGGAAGTCGTGACCGGTGCTACGGGCTTGCCGCAAGGTCCAACGTTTCAGGCTGAGATTCCGGAAGTAGCTGACTTTTGCCGGGTGAAGGGCTTTGAAATGCTGTTCCGATACAAAAACGAAGGCATTTACCAGCAGGTCATGTACGTCGACACGTCGTTCTTTCGGCTGTTCAGTTTCGAACTACTGGCGGGAACCGATGCCCGAACGTTACTGAGTGAGCCCGGTAATGTGGTGGTCACAGACGAAATAGCCCTCAAGTATTTCGGAACAACGGATGTATTGAACCGGCAGTTGACGATTGACGCCGGTGGAAGTTTCGAGAACTACCGCATTACGGGCGTCGTGAAAGCGCCCCCCATCAATTCGAGCATCCGCTTCGATGTGCTGCGTCCGTTCGTGGCATCGCTGCCGCCCAACCGCAGCGACTGGAATGAGAACGATTGGTCGGATGGTTTTCTGAACACGTTCGTGCTGCTGCGCGCCGACCGGAATGGAGCATCGGCCAACCCGGCTGCGGTTGAGCAGAAAATGACGTCCGTATTCAAACGGCACGCCAGTGAGCAACTGGCTAAAATGGAGCGTGAGTACGGGTCTTTCAGCTCGGTCTATCACCTGCAACCATTCACCGACATGCACCTCAATGACCGCTACGAGTTGAGTAATGGACTCATGCCGGGCTCCACGTCGGTGTACTCCTATGTGCTGAGTGGTATAGCCGGACTGATTCTGCTGCTGGCCTGTATCAACTTCATCAACCTGACGCTGGCCCGGTCGTTACGCCGGACAAAGGAGATCGGTATCCGAAAAGCAACGGGCAGCACCCGCGCGCAACTCATTGGCCAGTTTGTCGGCGAAACTTTTTTGTTGACTTTGCTGGCGTTCGTTCCGGCCATATTCCTTGTGTATAGTCTGTTGCCCCAGTTTTCAACCCTCGCCAACAAAGCGTTACAGATCAGTTTTCTGCTGACTCCACAAACGCTTGGCCTGTTTGCAGGCCTCGTTGTACTCGTTACATTACTGGCTGGTTTTTATCCGGCCCTGATCCTGTCGGGCTTCAACCCAACGCAGGTACTGTATGGACGTGTACAACTGGCGGGACGTAACAACGTCGGCAAATCGCTGCTGATTCTACAGTTCGTTATTGCTATTGTGTTGCTGATCGGAACGGCGGTGTTGCATGGGCAATTCAACTACATCCAGAACGCCAATGTGGGCTACGAACGCGCCAATCGGGTGCGGATTTATGTTCCCTGGGGCCGTGAACGACAGGGCGAACTCGTGAAGCAGGCGCTACGAAGCCAACCCGGCATCGAGGCTGTGGCGCGTAAATCGGGCGGGCACCGATCCAGCACGTTTTATAGTCAAAACAAACCCATCAAAGCGGGCAACGAGTACATCGACGATCAGTACCTGACCTTCGTGAACATTCCGATTATGGTAGGTCGGAGCCTGAGCCACGTCAACCCGGCTGACAGCATCTCGAATGTTCTGGTCAACGAAACCTTCGTGAAGCAGTTTCTCTCGGCCGACCGCCCCGCTATTGGCCAGGTGGTGCAACGGGAGGAAAACAACGTGCGGCACGACCTGACGGTGGTAGGCGTGGTGCGCGATTACCAGTACCGCTCCCTCCGCGATAAACCCGAACCCGTTCTGCTGCAACTGGGTAAGCCCGAGCAGATGAATCAGTTGTACGTCAAACTCAACCCGAACCAGACATCGGCAGGGCTGCAAACCATTGAGGGCCTGTTCAGAAAATTGATACCCTACCAGCCGTTCAGCTACCACTTTATGGAAGACGACCGACTGGAAAGCTACGCCGACGACGCCCGCTGGAAAGAACTGGTTACCGATGCTGCCCTGCTGGCAGTACTCATTGCCGGACTGGGTCTGTTTGGGCTGGTATCGCTCATGATCGAACAGCGCACGAAGGAAATCGGCATCCGAAAAGTACTGGGGGCCAGCACGCTGGAGGTAGCCCGGCTACTATCCCTCAACTTCCTGAAGCTGGTACTGATCGCGTTTTTAATCGCCACGCCCATCGGCTGGTATGCAGCCCGGAACTGGCTCGATACATTTGTGTACCGCATGGAATTGACCGGTTGGCTCTTTGTACTGGTTGGCCTCTCGGTAGTGAGTGTCGCGCTGCTGACGGTGAGTTTTCAGAGTGTAAAAGCTGCGTTGATGAATCCGGTGAAATCGTTGCGGTCGGAGTAGAGAAAGAGACGTCTACGCCCCAACAGTTGATAGATCACGGCAATCAAAAGCACTCATTGACTCGACAGGTAGCTTTTGCCCTTTGCTTCGAACCGCCTTTATGAATGCATTACAGCGATCTTCATCGAATAAGCCTGTTGATAAGGCATGGCACAAAAAGTCCATGGTTGTGAGGTAGACAATTTTATGCATATCGCAGTAACGCTTGATGTCTTTCAAATTACTACTGGCTAAAATATCGTTTGTATGCCGAACGACCGCCATACAGGCACTTTCGCCTTTACCCTTGAACATCACCTTCTGGATATGCAAAAACTCCCGGACGATGGCAGGATTATCGTCCGGGAAAGGCATAATCGCCAGTAATTTCATATTGACAAGATTATCTACCTGTATCTTCTTTTCACGCCATGCCTCCAGTTCCTCGTAGACCTTGTCCAAAATGCGTATAGGCAACGGGCGAAAAATTTGTGGTAACGAAAAAATCTCACCAGCGTAGATAAAGTGGGATACTACATCGGCATCAAGTAAAATTAGCTTACTCATTACGGAGGGATAGGCGTTTCTATTATTGCAAAGCGTTTATATCGACGCCTATATCTTTCAGCAGGGAAAAGTAGTGGCTTTCAGAGATTTTTTCGGCATCAAATAGCTGTCGAGCTTTGGTGCCATAATCGCCGATATGCTGCCCTTCATTGCCCGACTCATACAAATCTGTTGTTAAGCCAAACAGGGTCGCCGACCGTTTCACATCCTGCTTAAACTGCTCTCCGTAGGCTCGGTCAATCAGCATCATGTCTTCCAGACGCCTTAGTAGAGCCTGACGTGAACAGGAGAAATACTGCTCAATTCGTAAGATAGTAGGCAACTGAATTTGATTTAAATCAAACTCATCCAGATTATTGATTTGCGACAACACGCCATCACGCGGGATGAGTAGATAAGCGGCAAACCAGTCGGCTTTATATTCTTCAGGATTTTTATAATCGAACTGCCCCGGCACACATACCTGAAAGGCAAAATTGTTTTGAATAAACAGGTGATAAAGTTCGTGACAGATGGTGAAGTGCTGCCGACCCAGAGACTGGTTACTATTGACAAGCATAAACCGGTCTTCACCCGACTTGATGGCCATACCACAAAATTGCTCACTCAAAGGACTGAACAGAGTTTGCACATTTAAGGTCTGTAGCAAACTTTTGAGCCGAATGGGCTCCCGATCATTCAGGCCATACGCTTGCCGGAAAGCGCTGGCACGTTTTTCCAGAGAAAGCTGTGTTCCATTGCTCTTAAGCTTCATTGGTCAGGGCGTGTTGCATTTTGAGGTAATTGTTCACTACACGCCGGAACCGGGCAATGCTAGCCAGATCTTGTGCATTGAGATCAGTGGCCCGGAAAGCTAAGTTTACATTAATTTGCTGCTGAGCGCTATCGGCTTCAAGCAGGTCGTAGGCATCAATACCGAACAAGTCGGCTAGTTTCTGGAGGTGGTCGGTCGAGACGGGCCGGGCATTGGTTTCATAGTAGCTGATTTGCTCCCGGCTGATGCCGAGAAAGTCAGCTACGCTGGCCTGCGTGAAGCCAAGTCGCTCGCGAAACTGGCGGATGTTCTGGCCGACCGTTTCGTCAGTAAGGTTCATAAGTAGGATGGAGAGTTGGTAGATTATTGTTACAAAAGTACGATTTTTCAGGAAGATTATCCACAACAAAAGGAATTTAATTATGGATAACCTTCTGTTTGTCAATCATAAAAGATAACTAACTAATATATATACTTGTTACATAATTAACAAAAATTGAGCTAATATTCCTTTTACTGTAACAGACAGTTTAGCCCAGTATAAGCCGTTCGATTTCCTATTTTACCTCAGCAAATTCCTGTCGTCATTTTTTCTTTACTATCCCTTAGAACGTGTTGGGGAATTTTATTTGGCGAAGCAGTCAAAGGCGTTGTAGCATGATCTGAATGTTTGCTAAATACAGCCAACTCACCGAAGAAGATAGCGTGTACTCGTAATCTTTGACGATGCGCCGGAAGAAATTCGTCCAGGCAATGCTCCGTTCAACGACCCATCGCTTGGCCACAGGCACAAAACCTTGGGTTGATTCGGGACGCGAAGCCTTCTCGAAATCGATGCTCCACTCGGTTAATGCCTGGGCAAAAGCTCCATTGTAAGCCTGATCGCCGTAAACCTTCTCCAGTCGTTCCCCAACTCGCCAAAGGATTGTCCCAATCAGAGAAATTGACGCCGGTCCTTCTGCTTCATTTGCCGCATGCACATCGACCACCCACAAGCGGCCGTCGGTATCCACGACGAACTCTCGTTTTCGCCCGTTGACGCGTTTATTGACGTCCATACCCCGGTGTTCGCAGATCATGGGATTTAACTTAACACTTTGTTCATCAATGCATAGAACAGATGGCTGAGCTTCCTTACCCACTCGTTTTCGGTCTGATTGATTCAAGGCTGCGTTGATTCGTTCGAAGGTGCCGTCCTGCTTCCAGCGGTCAAAGTACTAGTAAACCGCCTGCCAGTTAGGCCATTGCGGTGGCAGGTTCCGCCATTGACAACCGGTTCGCAGCAGCCACAGAATAACGTTGATGATCTGGCGCAATTCATGTTTTCGCTTGCGTTTGAGCCAGGCCGCTGGAGCGGTCAAAGAAAGGCGAAATTGCGTCCCATTGAGGGTCGGTCAGTGGTTGCCACTGTTTGGTCATCACTTTGCATTTTGGTCGATACAAAGTTGACACGACTCTCAACTCTTTTCAATTCCCCAACACGCTCTAAAGAAAGAAGTAAATAGCTTTTATAAGAAAGATAGATAGCTAACATTGACACTCTAAGAAGCTGTTTAGGATTTTAACTCCACACAAGATGGATTGTAAAAATCCTAAACAGCTTCATTATCCGAAACGCGATTACAACGACCGTTGTGGAAGGTTTTAGAACAAAAAAGTAAATGGCGGGTCAAACCGTTAAGATATACTGGCCTTTTTCACCGATGCGTTGCCGAGTGTCTTCAGTAATGTAGCGACTTTGGTCGATTTGCTGTGGTTGGTTTCTATGGCAAAAATAGCTGTGAATGCTGCGCCGGTCTTTATCGGTCAGGTTGGTGGTCCCTCCGTGCCAAACGTGCGAGTTAAAAATAAAGACCGAACCGGCGGGCGCCAAAATCCGAATTTCGTCGGGGTGTTTATCGTTCGGATCGGCCATGGCCTGGTCGGGCAAACGGGTCTGTTTATGCGTTTTCGGTACGATGCGCGTGGACCCGTTGAATTCGGTAAAAT
The DNA here is from genome assembly GCF_054782495.1 of Spirosoma aerophilum. NCBI lineage: Bacteria > Pseudomonadati > Bacteroidota > Cytophagia > Cytophagales > Cytophagaceae > Spirosoma > Spirosoma aerophilum. The sequence goes on from NZ_BAAGSJ010000004.1 coordinate 198,599, forward strand.
CGTCTAACAACCAGATGCTATTGCAGACCTGATAAGCGCCATTGACCACCGTATTTTTCCAGTCGACATGGAGTTTTTGGTGCCCTTTCCCCGGTTTGGCGGCCCGATAGTTCAGCGACGACAGCTTGTAGTGCTGCCCCAGAACAGCTTCAATGCCCGCCAGCACGCGAGGGTGGGTATAAAATAGATCGAAAACCGGCCCCTTGTTGACCAGATCGGCCAGCCGGTCGGCCCCTTCTTCTTTGGGGTGGCGAATATACTTGGATTGCGTCAGCTCATAGCCTGCCTGTTCACCCTCCAATTCCAGCAATTGGGCTAATCGATCATTGGTTTGGTGTACGGCTTCAGGAGTCAATAGTTGCCCTAAATTGAGATAGCCGAAGGTGTCTAAAAACTCGATTTCCTCTTGGGTAAGCATGGTGACGTCGTTTGATAATCAGATATAGGGCAAAAAATACAATAGCCGTTGAGAATGGATCAGGTACGAAGTAATCGTTCAAGAGCTATATCCGACCTTCAATCTACCTGCTGTCAACGGGAAAACTAATAGTAAGTACACCATCTAAATCAATGATTTGTTGTCATCAAGTTAGACGTTCTGACTCGCGGTGAAAATAGCCAGACCAGCAACAGTAAAAAGCAGGCCGTGAGCCATTTATTACCTATGAACCGACTTCTTTGGCTGACTTTTCTTGCTTTTTTCGTGGCTAATCAACCACTTTTGGCCCAGCTACCGCCTATTTTCAATGCCCAACAGGCTCAACAAAGCCGGACCACACCGACCGTTCGGCGGTATTTGCCACCGGTAAAAATTCTCTGGCAAACCGGTGCCATCACCAACGCTGACCAGTTGCTCAAGGCCGGTAACGGGCAGGCTGACTTATCGGGCAAAGGCACCTGTTCGCTCAAGAACAACGGAACAGCCAAAGCGGGCATTTTGCTGGACTTCGGACGGGAGCTTCATGGGGGCATTCAACTGGTAACGGGTCAATGGAGTGTCAGCAAACCAATTCTTGTTCGAATCCGGTTTGGCGAATCGGCCAGTGAAGCCATGTCGGATATTGAGCCCAAACAAAATGCGACCAACGACCACGCCATTCGGGACCTCACCGTACCGCTGCCCTGGCTGGGTAAGCTGGAAGTTGGAAATACAGGCTTTCGTTTTGTGCGAATCGACCTCGTTGATTCCACCGCCGAACTGCTCCTGAAAGAGGCAAATGCCGTGTTTACTTTTCGGGATATTCCCTACGTAGGTTCCTTTCGCTGCAGCGATACGCTGTTGAATACCATCTGGAACACCGGAGCCTATACGGTGCACCTGAATATGCAGGATTACCTCTGGGACGGAATCAAGCGCGATCGGCTGGTGTGGGTGGGCGATATGCACCCGGAAGTATCCACCATCAACGCCGTTTTTGGCTATAACGAGGTGGTGCCCAAAAGCCTTGACCTGGCCCGCGACATTACACCCCTTCCCGGCTGGATGAATGGCATTAGCACGTATTCGATGTGGTGGATTCTTATCCAGCGTGACTGGTACATGCACCACGGCAATATGGCTTACCTGCAGCAGCAGAAAGGCTATCTGGTTGGCCTGCTTAACCAGTTGATGCAGAAAATAGATGAGAAGAACCGTGAAAAGCTGGACGGCACGCGGTTTCTGGACTGGCCTTCGAGCGAAAATCCGCCGGGCATTCACGCCGGTTTACAGTCGATGATGGTACTCTCACTGGATGCTGGCGCCGACTTGTGCCGGCGACTGGGCGAGCCGGACATGGCCCGCCAATGCGAGTCGGCAGTAAGGCGTCTGAAGCAATATGTGCCCGATCCCAATGGCTCCAAACAAGGGGCTGCTTTACTGGCCTTATCGGGGCTCATGCCCGCTCAGACCGCCAACAAAACGGTACTGGCCGTGAAGGGAGCACACAATTTCTCCACGTTTTACGGGTATTATATGCTGCAGGCGCAAGCTAAAGCAGGCGACTATCAGGGGGCGCTCACGAATATTCGTGATTTCTGGGGTGGCATGCTGAACTTAGGCGCTACCACCTTCTGGGAAGACTTTAATCTGGACTGGGTAGCGAATGCGAGTCGCATCGATGAACTGGTCCCTCCCGGCAAAAAAGATATTCACGGCGATTGTGGAGCCTATTGTTACGTGGGTTTCCGGCACAGTCTGGCACATGGCTGGGCATCTGGACCCACGCCCTGGCTCACCGAGCATGTACTGGGCATTCAGGTTGTGGAACCAGGCTGCAAAGTCATCAAAATAGTGCCTCATCTGGGCGACCTGCGTTTTGCGGAAGGCACCTACCCAACTCCCTATGGCAAGCTGACGGTTAAGCATACCCGATTAGCCAATGGAAAAATTCGATCGGACATCAACAGTCCCAAAGAAGTTCGAATCATTCGGGAATGATGAGCACATCTACAAATACAGACGTTAACACCGTATCAGTCGTCCACGTTTTTGTAGAGGGCCATCGTTGAGACACAGGATCTAATCGGCATTTTCAGTCCCTACCGCGTTGGACGTCGTTAGAGAGAATGCCTATAATTCCTTTAAACCTGCTGGCTATGAATCGCAACATTTTGATCGTTACCGGTGATGGTGGCTAAAGTTACGAAACCCTCTACGCCGTTCACCGTTTTCAGGAAGAGGGTATTTCAGCCTTCATTGCCGCTCCCGGCAAACGGCGGCTCAACCTGGTTATGCACGATCTTGAGCTGGGCCGGGATACCTACGTCGAGCGGCCCGGCTATTGTCTGGCCTAAGACCTAGCCATACTGGATGTTGTCGTTGAGGAGTACGATGCCATTTTATTGCTGGGTGGCCTTGTTCCCGAATACCGCTGTATCAGTTACTGGTTCCGCCAATACGTGAGATCAAACGACCAACGAACTAATTTTTCTCCTCTCTTCCTTCAATCAACGCAACGTACCAAAGAAATAGGTGTCTGTTAGGTAGTTGGTCCATCTACAATAAACCATAAACTGAACAGCGCACATGAGAACTTTCGTAACAACATTACTTGCCCTGACGACCTCGCTGGTTATGGCCCAGCGCAACACCTCCATCAGCCGCAGCATCAACGACGATGGGAAGACACTGTCCATTCGCATCAACGGCACCGTGGAGGACAAACCGATTGACTATGACCGCACATTCGATGTATCCGGCTTAAATAAAGACGAACGGAACGCCCTGCGTGAACACATTCTTGACTCCTTACATGTCGGTATGCGCGAGCCGGTCAGAATGCATGCCGCACCCCGCGCTCCGTTGGCTCCCCGTGCTCCACTGGCACCTACTCCACCACAGATTAATTCGCTCAGACAGCCCGGCGAGTCGGTGTCGGTTATTACCACCGATGGGCAAACCGTTTCCGTATCCGGCAATGACAACCAGGTGGTGGCTGTAGGTGGCAAACAGCCTTATACAAAAGAGGTACGCTACAATGCTGAATCAGGGAAGCTGTACCTGCGCTACCGGTTCAAGAAAGATGACGACGACTTCACCTACGAACGCACCATCGACGCGCCGGATAAATCCCAGCAGGAGCGGCAACGGATCATTGATGACATCGAGAAGACGATAGGCGTCCCTAAGGTCAGTCGATAACGCGTTTCCTTTCCCACCGTCGATGTCAACGGGTGGCAAATCAACTACCTAACTCTACCCTACGCCCTTACTCCTATGCTCCTCAACTACTTAAAAATCGCCTGGCGGAATCTCCGGAAAGATAAATTCTACAGCCTGATCAACATTCTGGGGCTGACCATTGGGGTTACCTGCGGGTTGCTATTGCTGCTCTACGTAACGGACGAACTGAGCTACGACCGCTATCATGCCAATGCCTCGCAGATCTACCGCATCGTTTCGCACATTACCGAGCCGGACAAAGTCAACCGCTGGAGCAGTACGCAGCCACCGTTAGTTAAAACGCTGAAGCAGGATTACCCGTTTATCAAAAATTACGTCCGGTTCTTTCCCTACGGGCGGGTTATGTTCCGGCAGGGCGAGAAACGATTTTACGAAGACAATGTCTACGCGGCCGACTCCACCGTATTCGATGTGTTCAGTTACAAATTCATTGAAGGCGATGCCAAAACGGCGCTAGATCAGCCGGGTAGTGTGGTATTGACGCAAAAGGCTGCTCAGAAATTTTTTGGCTCCCGAACGGCGCTGGGGCAGTCGCTCCAGACGAACGACACGACCTTTTATAAAGTAACGGGCGTGCTGGAAGATGTGCCGAAGAATTCCCAATTCACGTTCAATGCCTTACTGTCTACGGGTCAGAATGAACGGAGCCAAGCCACCAACTGGGGCGGTTTTTACATACTCAGCTACCTGGTTCTGCCCGATAACTTCGACACGAAGATTCTCGAAAGCAAGTTTCCGCAGGTTTATGACAAATACATAGGTCCGATTTTCAAGCGAATGGGAATTAAGGTCAGTTATGAGTTACAGCCGCTGACCCGCATTCACCTTTACTCGAACCTCGAAGGCGAGTCCAACGGAAACATCGGCTACGTGTACACCTTCAGTGCCGTGGCATTTTTCATGCTGCTGCTGGCCAGTATCAACTACATGAATCTGGCGACGGCCCGCTCGGCCAAACGCGCGAAGGAAGTAGGGCTGCGGAAGGTGATGGGCTCCCTAAGAAGCCGACTGATGGCGCAGTTTCTGACCGAATCGGTCCTGATGACGGTGCTGGCCTTGGGCGCCAGTTTACTTTTAGTCGTCATATTACTGCCTTTTTTCAATTCCGTTTCGGGAAAGGACATACGGTATGGCGAATTACTGCGTCCCGGTTTCCTGCTTATCGGTCTGGCAATTGTCGTCTTTACGGGGTTCATCAGTGGCAGCTATCCGGCCTTTTATTTGTCGGCTTTCGAACCGGCGGCCGTGCTGAAGGGATCGTTCAATGCCAAAGGCGGGAGCTTTTTCCGGAAAGCATTGGTGGTATCTCAATTTGCCATCTCGCTGATCATGCTGATCTGCACTTGGATCGTGTATAAGCAACTCAACTTCATGCGAAACCATGATCTGGGCTACGATCAGGAGCAGGTGTTGACCATCGACTACCAGGACCGGCAGCCAAGAGGCCGTTTCAATGCGTTGAAGAATACCTTACTCGCCAACCCCAACATCCGGGAGGTAGCTACCGCGTCGGCACCGGCCAGCAACATCGGTGGCCGGGTCATTTTCACCGTCGAGTCCAATACGGGCTTGAAAGAAATGGGCTTCAAGCCCATGAGCGTCGATTACACCTACCTGAAAACGATGGGCATGAAACTGATGAGTGGTCGTGATTTCTCCGAGAAAACCCCGTCCGACACGCTCAACTCGGTCATTATCAATCAGGCCGTAGTGGAGCGGATGGGTTGGAAAGAGCCACTGGGCAAAAAATTTATGCTGGGCGGCCTCCCTCAGGCGGGCCAGCCCGCTCCCCCAACGGCGCAGGTGATAGGCGTCGTAAAGGACTTTCATCAGCAGTCACTTTACAACCCTATCGAACCCCTGGTCATGCTGTGCCGGCAGGCAAATGGCGTCGTTCATATAAAAGTACAGGCAAAGAATGTCGACCAAACCGTTGCCTTCATCGGGCAGAAATGGCGTGAGACCTATCCCGACCGGCTGTTTGAATACCGTTTTCTGGATCAGGATTTTGAATCGGCTTACCAGGCCGATGAACTTCGCGGACGTATTTTCACGACCTTCTCGGCCCTGACTATTCTCATTGCCTGCCTGGGCCTGTTCGGTCTGGCAACCTTCACGACGGAACAGCGTATAAAGGAGATCGGGGTGCGGAAGGTGTTGGGGGCGTCGGTATCGAGCGTGGTGGTACTGCTGTCCAAAGACTTCACCAGGCTGGTATTGTTCTCCTTCCCCATCGCTATTCCAATTGCCTGGTATTCGATGTACACATGGCTGCAAAATTTCCCGTACAAGACCGACATCGGTGTGTGGGTTTTTGTGCTGGCCTGTTTGCTCACCCTGCTCATTTGCTGGCTGACGGTCATCTACCAAAGTATAAAAGCCGCCCTAATGAATCCGGTGAAATCGTTACGATCAGAATAGCGGCATTAACGGATAACGGGTATCAACGTGGTAGAGACAACGCGTGCGTTGTCTCTACGGATAAACCACCCTGTCCGCAACTGAACACAATCTTGTCCAGTTTCGGACATCGCCTGTTTAAACAAATTGCAGCCATTTGACTATCAATTAGTTGGCTTTATGGTACAACTTTTGGCATATACCTAATATCTATTTTAGCCTGAACTATCTCTGCTCGTATATGCTACGCAACTACCTTAAAATCGCTTTCCGGAATCTGTGGAAAAACCGGCTGTTCAGCGTGTTGAATATTGTGGGCATGGGCGTGGGTATTGCCGCCGTTGGCCTGATGGTTTTATATGTATGGCACGAGCTGAGTTACGACCGTTTTCACGCCAACGCCAACCGGATTTTCCGGGTCGTTCATTACGCACAATGGGCGGGGGGTAACCTGCAACTGGCGCCCACATCGGCTCCGTTTGCCGACGCGTTGAAAAACGATCATCCCGAGATCGAGAAAACGGTTCGTCTGAACCCGGAAGGGGGCGGCTTGATCACCTACAAGGACAAGAAAATCGAAGCCAACGACATCATGTTCGCCGATGCCTCGGTATTCGATGTCTTTACGCTACCAGTTCTGTACGGCAATCCGGCCACGGCCCTAACGCAACCCCAGCGTATTGTTCTGACTAAAAGCCTGGCTGAAAAGCTGTTTGGCGATCCGGCTAAAGCCATTGGTAAGACGGTTGAATTCAGCAATAATTTTCCCAACACGGTAACGGGCGTCATCGCCGATGTGCCAACTAATTCGCATATACAATTCAGTGCCCTGCGCTCGCTGCCCACCAACTATACCAACGGCTGGCAGAGTTTCGATCTGTACACCTACGTGCTGCTCAACAAAGGCAGCGACGCCAAAACACTGGAGGCCAAGTTAACGGGCTTCTTTCCCAAATACCTGAAAAAGGAAATGGGCGATGTGACGTACCGCATGGAGCTTCAGCCACTGCCGTCCATTCACCTGCATTCGCATCTGGACTACGAAGCCGGGGCCAACGGTAACAGCCAGACCGTTTATATTTTCGCACTGGTAGCCGCCCTGATTCTGCTCATCGCGGGCATCAACTACGTGAACTTGTACACCGTCCGGTCTATGAGTCGCCTGCGCGAAGTGGGCGTTCGGAAGGCGATTGGCTCCCACCGCAGTCAGCTGATGGGGCAGTTTGTTGCGGAATCGATGTTGATGGCGTTGCTGGCCAGTGTGGTCGGGGTGGTGTTTGCGAACATGGCTTTACCGCTGTTCAACGAATTGGCCGATAAGTCATTGTCTCTGACGACCTATGGCCCCTGGCTGATGCTCGGCGTGGTGGGTCTGTTTGCCGTGTTGCTGGGTGCCGGAAGCGGCCTTTATCCGGCCCTGTTTCTGTCGGGTTTCCGAACGGTCGTCGCGCTGAAAGGGCAAACGAGCAGTAGGGTTGGTGGCATCGGATTCAGGAAAGCACTGGTTGTTTTTCAGTTTGTAGCCGCCGTAGGGTTGATCGCCTGTTCGTGGGTTATTTACCGGCAGATGGGCTACGTGATGCACAAAGACCTGGGATTCAACAAAGATCAGGTGCTGACGTTCCACCTGGAAAGCGAAGCCCCCCGAAAACAGATTCAGTCGCTGAAAGAAGAATTACGAAAAAGCCCGCTCATCGAAGCGGTGTCGGCGGCCAGCAACCCCATTGGCAACAACAACATCGGTACGAAAGGGATGATCTTCGAAAAGAACGGCGTCATGCCCACTGAGACACAGGTCGTTCAAAAATTCGCGGTCGACGCCGACTACCTGAACACGCTACAGATCAAGCTGCTGGAAGGGCGCAATTTCTCGGCCTCATCTCAGGCTGATGTGACGGGGGCGGTGCTGGTCAACGAAGCACTGGTGAAGGAAATGGGCTGGAAAAACCCCGTCGGGAAACGCGTCAAATCCTATGTCAGCCTGGACAAAGCCGTTGAATCGCAGGTGGTTGGTGTTGTGAAGGACTTTCACACCTACTCACTTCAGCACAAAATAGAACCGCTGGTGTTGCAGATTCCGGCACCCGAAGATCAGGACAACTTGTATATCCGTATCCGGGCCGGGCAAACGGCAGAAGCGCTCGCCTATATCAAAACGGTTTACCAGCAATTTGACCCGGCCGCCAGTCCAGGTTTTCATTTTCTGGATGAGAATTTTTCCCGCCAGTACAAAGCCGAACAGAAACAGGGGCAATTACTGCTTACCTTCACTATTCTGGCCGTGCTGATTGCTTGTTTGGGCTTGTTCGGTCTGGCAGCTCTGGCAGCAGAAGCCCGCACCAAAGAGATTGGCGTTCGTAAAGTACTGGGAGCTTCGGTGGTGAGTATTGTCACGCTGCTCTCCCAAGATTTCCTGAAACTGGTCGTCATAGCCATTGTAATTGCCACACCGCTGGCTTGGTACGCCATGAATCAGTGGTTGCAGAGTTTCGCCTATAAAATCAATATCGAATGGTGGGTTTTCGCGCTGGCCGGTCTATTGGCGGTAGGTATCGCCCTGATGACGGTCGGTTTCCAAAGCGTGAAAGCTGCCCTGATGGATCCCGTGAAAAGTTTAAAAACGGAATAGAGGGAGGAGGGGAAGAAAGGGGAAATAGCCAGCCCTTACTTTCTTTTCCCCTCCCTCTTATTCCTTTCATTCCTTTGCTCCTCCCATGTTACAAAGCTACTTTACTACCGCCTTCCGCGCCCTGAAGCGCAACTGGAATTATACCGTTATCAATAGCATTGGGCTCACCTTCGGGCTGGCGTGCTGTTTGTTGCTGTTCCTTGCCATTCGATATGAACTTAGCTACGACCAGCACCACGCCAACGCCGACCGGACGTATCGGCTTATCACCTTTGACAGGACATCGACGGATGAGGGGCGCAATACAGGTGTTCCTCTGCCGGCGCTGGCAGCTCTTCGCGCCGATTTTCCTCAGTTAAAAGATCAGCTGACAATGGTCTATGAGTTGTATGGAGCCCTGGTACGCGTTAATGACACGAAAGCCGCGAAGTTTCAGGAAGAAACCGGGGTCGTCACATTTGTTGAACCGGCCTTTTTCAAGGTGTTCGATTACCAGTGGAGCAAAGGCGATCCGGCTACGGCGGTCAACAACCCAAACACGGTGGTCCTATCGGAGCGGATGGCGCGTAAGTATTTTGGCGATGCGGACCCCATCGGCAAATCCATTCGAATCGAGAACAAACTGGATTTCGTCGTGACGGGTGTGGTGCAAAATCCACCCGCCACCAGCAGCGTGCCGTTTGAGGTACTGCTTTCGTTTGCGTCGCTAAAACAATACGGAGCCAATGGGGGGTGGGACGACTGGAAGTCGACCTACAGCGGGGCCCAGTTGTACATGACCTTACCCGAAAACCTGGCTTCGGCGCAACTGGAACGGCAGTTCGTCCCCTTTGTTAAAAAGTACATGGACCCGGAGCAATCCAAAGTCCTGCAATACGAACTGCAACCCCTGACCAACATCCATTTCGATGACCGCACGGGTAACTCGGCCAACCGGACCGTCAGCAAGAAAATGATTATGGCCATGGGGTTGATTGGCCTGTTCATTCTGATTACGGCTTGTGTCAACTTCATCAATCTGGCCACGGCCCAGGCCATTCGACGGGCGAAAGAAGTGGGCGTCCGGAAGGTTCTGGGTAGTTCACGCGGGCAGTTGGTGCGGCAGTTTCTGGGCGAAACGGGTCTGCTGACAGGCGTAGCCGTTGGGCTGGCCTTCGCCGTTGCTTACGTATCGCTGCCTTATGCGGCTGAACTCCTCGACATTAAAGCCACTGCCCTGGTGTTATTCGACCCGTCGGTGGTGGGTTTTGTGGTATTGCTGGCAATGCTGACAACGGTGCTGGCGGGCTTTTATCCAGCACTGGTTTTATCGGGTTACCAGCCTGTGGTGGCCCTGCGCGGCAAGATTCGCCTGGCTGGCAGTAGCCAGTTAACCCTTCGGCGGGGTCTGATCGTGTTTCAGTTTGCCATTTCGCAGATGCTGATTATCGGTACGATCATCGCCTATAGCCAGATGAAGTATGTTCGTACGGCCGATCTGGGTTATAACAAAGACGCCGTGCTGACCGTCAATATTCCCGAACAGACTCCGGGTAAACTGGAAACGCTGAAAGCCAGTCTGGCCGCTTTGCCTAACGTAAAATCGCTGAGTTATGGCATTTCGATACCCTCTTCGGATGGCAACTGGTGGACGAGTTTTCGGTACGAAAATGCGGAGAAAGATGCCGACTTCGGTATTGTGATGCGCTTTGCCGATACGGCATACCTCAATACCTACGGCCTGAAACTAATTGCCGGTCAACTGTTCCAACCCGGCGATACAGCGCGGGATGTGGTGGTCAATGAATCGTTCGTCAGGAAAGTAGGCCTGCGCGACCCCCAGCAAATTCTCGGCAAGTACATCACGCTGGGTGGGCGTTCGTTTGCCAAAAAACAGATCGTTGGCGTTGTGAAAGATTTCAACACGTTCTCCCTCCATCAGCTAACGAACCCCAGTGTACTCACCAACCGACGCGATGCGTACCACGTGCTCGGCATCAAACTATCGACTCAACAGGGCGGTACCGAAGCCATTCGTCAGCTCATCAGTGAGGTCGAACGAAACTGGAATACTACTTTCCCGGATTTCGTTTTTAAGTACGAGTTCCTGGACCAGACGCTGGCAAGTTTCTACAAAAGTGAAGAGCGCATGTATTCGCTCTTCCGGTTGCTGGCAGGCATTGCCATTTTCATCGGCTGTCTGGGGCTGTATGGCGTGGTGGCGTTCATGGCCGAATCGCGAACGAAAGAGGTTGGTATCCGAAAAGCACTGGGCGCTTCGACCACGCACATTTTTGGGTTGTTCTCCATTGATTTCGTGAAGCTTGTCTTGATTGCGCTGGTCATTGCCTCGCCGGTAGCCGGGTATTTCATGAACAAGTGGCTGGCCGATTTCCCCTATAAAATTGACATCGAATGGTGGATGTTCGTGCTGGCGGGTGTGCTGGCGGTTGGCATTGCGTTGTTGACGGTGAGTTTTCAAAGCGTAAAAGCCGCCATGATGGATCCGGTAAAATCCCTGCGATCAGAATAAAAAGGAGGAAAGGGAGGATGGAGGAAAGGGACGAGAGGGGATTGCTGACGCCAGCCCCGCTACGCTTCCTTTCCTCCATCCTCCCTTTCCTCCCCTTTCTTCCCTTCTAATCATGCTAATCAACTACCTAAAAATCACCCTGCGCACGTTGCGAAAAAACCGGGTGTTCTCGCTGATCAACATCGCCGGGCTGGCCCTGGGCATTGCGGCTTTTGTGTTCATTCTGGAATATGTGGCCTACGAACGGAGTGTCAACGGGTTTCATAAAAACCTGCCCTCGCTGTACCGGATGCTGACGCAAACCCGCGAGGGCGATGTGTTGAGTGATATGGCTCCGGCAGTAGGCCCGCTGGCGAAACAGCAGTTCCCGGAGGTAACCGAATTCTGCCGCGTTGGCGATCATTCGGCCAATGGTATTGTCAGTTTTACCAATGGCAGCAATAGCCAATCGGCTCAGTCATTTCGGGAAGATAAACTGGCCTATGCCGACGCTAATTTCTTTACGCTCTTCACCTTTCCCCTGGTTCAGGGAACGGCAGCATCAGCACTGGCGCGACCCAATACGGTAGCGCTGTCGCAGGCGCAGGCCCGGAAATATTTTGGCGATAAAAAACCGCTGGGTCAGACCTTAACGCTCAATAACCAGTTTGGCAAGACACTCTACACCGTTTCGGCGGTGTATGCCGATATGCCCCAGAACTCCGACATGGTTTACGATGCGGTCTTTTCGCTGGTAACATTGGCGAACCCCGCCAACCTCAATGGCAATGACTGGGCGCGACTCGATGGTTTCGATGGTAATTACCTGACAACCTTTCTGAAACTAGCCGACGAAGCACCGGGCATACCCGCTAATTATACCGCACTGGCGGCTAAGATCAACGCCTACAGCAAGAAAGTAGCACCTGAGAGCGAGGATGTATTTTTGGTGCAACCCGCTACTAATATGCACTTAGCGGCATCCCTCAGCGACAGCTACCCGACCACCGGTAGCCTGGGATTTGTGTATCTGCTGAGCGGCATTGCCGGTCTGATTTTACTGATTGCGTGGTTTAACTACGTCAACCTATCAACAGCGGGCGCGTTGAAACGGGCCAAAGAAGTGGGTGTTCGAAAGGTGATTGGAGCTGCCCCGCAACAGCTCATTGTACAATTTCTGGGCGAGTCGTTATTGTTAAATCTTGTTGGCTTCGGGCTGGCACTGGTGCTGGTCGCTTCGTTGCAGAACGCCTTCAACACCTTTGTGCAAAAAGAGTTGTCGCTGACGATACTCAACGAAAATGGTTTCTGGCTGGTCGGGTTAGCGATGCTGGTTATCGGAGCTGTGGCTTCGGGCGGGTATGTCGCGTTCACGCTAACCTCGTTTCAACCAATCAAAACCCTCAAGGGTGCTTATCAGGCCGGCAAAGGCGGATGGCTGCGTAAAACGCTGGTCGTCGCACAGTTCAGCGCATCGGTGGCGCTGGTCATTGCCACATTGGTGCTGTACCGGCAGTTGCAATTCATGCAGAACAAAGACCTCGGTGTCCGGCTGGCGCAGCGGGTGGTGATCAAGCGGCCAGAAATTGGCGACGGCCCTTTTGCGCCTAAAACAACGATGCTGGAAGATCAACTGGCACAACTGCCCTATGTCAAAAGCTTCTCGCAAACGACCATCGTGCCGGGCAACTTCTACAACTTCACGGCCAACGGCATCACCAAACAGAACCCGCGTATCGGCGATGAGAAGAAAGGCTATTCAATGGGCATCATTGACGACCGCTTCCTGAAAACCTATGAAATAGGGTTGGCGGCAGGTCGCAACTTCACGATGCGCGAAGCCGAACTGGGTTGGGAGAAGAGCGGCAAACTTATGATCAACGAAACGGCAGCCAGGCAACTGGGTTTTGCCTCGCCCGCGCAGGCCGTTGGCAAGATCATTAACTGGGGACAACCCTACGAACTCGTTGGCGTGGTGAAAGACTACCATCATCAGGGCTTACAAAAAGCCATCGAGCCGGTCATTTTCATGCCCCGCCGGTCGACCAGCGATCTGACAATTCAATTAACAACGGATAATATTCAGGCGAAGCTGGCCGAACTGGAACGACTTTACAAAGCCAGTTACCCCGGTAACCCCTTTGAACTTTACTTCGTCGACGCCAATTATAATAAACAGTACCAGAGCGAGCAGCAGTACGGCCGGGTATTTACGATCGCGTCGGCGTTGGCCATCTTCATTGCCTGTTTGGGCCTGTTCGGGCTGGCAGCCTTCACCACCGAGCAACGCACCAAAGAGATCGGCGTTCGTAAAGTGCTGGGTGCCTCGGTCACGAGTATTGTCACGCTGCTTTCTAAAGATTTCCTGAAACTGGTTACTATCGCTATCCTGATTGCTTCGCCCATAGCGTGGTGGGCCATGAACCGCTGGCTACAGAACTTCGAATACAAGATTGACATCGAATGGTGGATGTTCGTGCTGGCGGGTACATTGGCCGTAGGCATCGCCCTATTGACCGTAAGTTTTCAAAGCATTAAAGCCGCATTGATGAACCCGGTGAAGTCCCTGCGATCGGAATAATATGAGGAGTGAGGAGCCATCTGAACGGCTGGTATTATAAAGGCTGAACATGACCGTTCAGCCTTTTCTATTTATTACGTATGTCAAATCGGCCCTGTTGGACAACGGACGGGGCCGCCCTGTAAAGAACAATTTCTTAACATAGCCATCCTCCCCTCAGCGTATCCACTAAGTAGAAATCGGCATCGGGCTGATTTTCTTAGGAATATAAATTACGAACACTAAGGTGCTTATTACTAAAATATTAAAGTGAGTACCTGTTTTTGTAAGTAATTTTATTAATAGTACTATTGTCTCTTACCTGTTCACTAATTCAGTTTCTATGAATCATTTTTACACGGCTCCTCCTCCACTTAAATTTCTGTTCACAACCTGTCTGCTCATCGCTCTGGCGATTCAGAGCCCCATGGCTTCGGCGCACAGCCTGAAGGCATCGCCACGAAAAACGGCCGACATCGTCGTGAAAGGACGGGTGAAAGACGCCCTGACCAACGAAGCCCTCACAGGTTGCACCATCGTGATTAAAGGCAGTCAGCGGGGTACCTCGACCGATGCCAATGGTAACTATTCCATTTCCGTACCCGATGAGCGGGCGACGCTGGTTATCGGATTTATTGGCTACGAAAAGCAGGAGATCGTCGTGGGCAATCGCTCCGTCATCGACGTCGAGCTGAAAGCCGAAGCTTCCGAACTCTCGCAGGTTGTCGTTATCGGCTACGGTAGTGCTGCCAAAAAGGACATGACCGGCTCGGTAAAATCCCTGAAGGCAACCGAATTTAACAAAGGCATCATCAACTCGCCCGAGCAGCTGTTGCAGGGTAAAGTGGCCGGGGTGAACGTCACCTCCGCAACGGGTGAGCCGGGCGGTGCGCAGTCGATCACCATTCGCGGACCGGGTGGCGTTCGGACGGGCAGTACACCTCTTTTTGTACTCGACGGCCTGGCGCTGGACAACTCAAACACAGCCGGTGGTACGCCCATTAACCCTCTCAACTTCCTGAACCCACAAGACATCGAGTCGATCGACGTATTGAAAGATGCCTCAGCAACGGCTATTTACGGATCTCGCGGAGCCAACGGCGTAGTGCTGATCACCACCAAAAAGGGTAAGTCGGGCACGTCGACACTCAACTATTCGACCAGTTACGGGATTTCTACCCTGGCGCGTCCACTGCCCGTATTCTCGGCCGATGAATACCGCAAACAGGTGCCACTCGTGGGCGGTGTTCTCGATGATCTGAAAGGCAACACCGACTGGCAGAAGGAAATTACCCGGACGGCTTACACCAAAAACCATAACCTGTCATTGGGTGGCGGCTCGGAGAAGACGACCTATTACGGCTCCTTTGGCTTGCAGAATCAGGATGGTATTTTGAAAGGCAGCCAGATGGACCGCTACACGGGCCGTATCAACGTGTCGCAAAAGTTACTGGAAGATCGGCTGACCATTGATGTTAATCTCAGTGCGTCCTACACCAACAATGAGCGCCCTCCAATTGAAGGCATGCTCGGCAGCGCGCTATCCAATAACCCGACTTATCCCGCCTATGATGCCCTCGGCAATCCGGCCCAGTACCAGTCGATCAGCAACCCGCTGAAAGCGCTGCAGCTGAACCAGGACATCACCAAGATCACCCGGATTGTCGGCAGCATTTCGCCTTCGTTCAAAATCACTAACGGACTGGTCTATAAACTGAACTTTGGTATCGACAATTCGAGTTCGACACGGGATCTGCAATCGTTACCCAACGCGGTACCCTTTCAGGATGGCCGACTGGAGACGAACAATACGTATAACAACAACCGGTTGATTGAGAACTACCTGACGTACACCCTCAACAAAGGCGATCATAACCTGACGGCTTTGGCGGGGCATTCCTACCAGAAGTTCAGCCTGCAGGGCCGGGCATACAGCATCAACAAGTTCCCGATTTCAGACATTCTGCCGATCTATAACCCCGGTCTGGGCCAGGAGCTTACGCTAACGAACAACAAACCAACGGGATATGCTGTCCTTAACGAGCTGCAATCGTTCTTCGGGCGTGTCAACTACCAGTTCAAGGACAAGTACCTGCTGACAGCCACCGTCCGGGCGGATGGTTCCTCGAAGTTCGGGTCGAATAATAAATACGGTATTTTCCCTTCGTTCTCAGCGGGATGGCGTTTGTCGGAAGAAGAATTCATGAAGTCGTCACCGTTTAGCGACCTCAAACTTCGCGCAGGCTGGGGCCGGACGGGTAACCAGGAAATCCCGTCGAAAATCACCCAGGCCCTGTTCACCTCGCAGGTGTCGGCAGCCACCAGCTACCCATTGGCAGCTACAGGCCCTTATCCGGCGGGAACGTCCTACTCCCGACTGGCCAACCCCGATATCCAGTGGGAAGCGTCGAACCAGACCGATATAGGCCTTGATTTCGCCCTGTTCAATGGCGCCATTTCCGGCGGCATCGACTATTTCCGGAAAGTATCCAGCAATATCCTGCTTGAAGTGATTCCGGCCGATCCCGTTCAGCCCGCCGGTACTTTCTGGACCAATGTGCCCAATATGACCATCACCAACAAAGGACTTGAACTGGAACTGATGTACCATTACACGGCCAAAAGTGGTTTCCGGCTGGACGTGGGTGGCAACGTTACGTTCATCGACAACATCGTGAACAACTCGCCTTACTCGGTTATCCCATCGGGGTCAGCATCGGGCTCGGGCCTGACATCGGCTACGATTAATGGCTATTTGAACGGCCAGCCTATCGGTTCGTTCTTCCTGAAAGAGTTCACCGGCTTCGATGACAAGGGGCTGAGCACCTACCGCGATGCCGATGGCGACGGACTGGTAACGGATAAAGACCGGATTGCGGCTGGTAGTGCGCTGCCAACCAAGCAATTTAACTTTAACGCCAATGCCGCGTTTAAGGGATTCGATCTGTCGGCTAACTTCAACGGCGTATCAGGCAACAAGCTGTACGACAACACCGCCAACTCGAACTTCTACAAGCTGCGTCTGTCGAAAGGCATCAATACAACACCAGAGGCCGTTGCGAACGCCAATGAGTCGGTCAACAATGCGGCTCCCGTATCAACACGTTACTTGAAGCCCGGCGCGTTCTTCCGGCTCAATAACCTCTCGCTGGGCTATAACATCAACACGAAGGCATTAGGCATCAAGCGCTGGGTTCCCGGATTACGGCTTTCCGTAACGGGCCAGAATCTGTTCGTGATCACCAAGTACGACGGCTACGACCCGGAAGTGAACACCGACCGGCAAATCAACGGCATCTCGTCCTACGGTATTGATTACCTGAGCTATCCCAAAGCAAGATCTATCGTTTTTGGTTTGAACCTGACGCTCTAATCCGCAAAACATCATGAAGACAAGACTATCAATTTTGCTGACTCTGGTTGGCATTCTGTTCATAAATGGTTGTACCAATCTGAACGAGGTTATCCTGGACGAAACATCGGCCACGGGGCTTTCTGACAAGCAGGCCGCCGATGGAATCATTGCGCCGGTGTACGCCCGCCTGCCGGATATTTTCCTGCACACGAACTACTTCACGCTTCAGGAGATCTCCTCCGACGAAGCTATCCTGCCCTACCGGGGCGGCACTGACTGGGGCGACAATGGCATTTACATTGCCATGCACCAGCACACGCACACCAGCACCGACCCGAACATCCGCAGCACCTGGGGCTTTATCCTGCAGGGTCTGTCGCGGTCTATTACGGCCATCAACGCCCTGCCAACAAACAAAGACGCGTCGGCCAAAACGTATCTGGCCGAAGCACGGGGCATGCGGGCCTACTACAACATGCTCGCCTTCGACCTGTTCGGGGTTGTTTTCGTAAAAGATGACCTGGGCGCAACGTCGGTCGTTCTGCGCAGTTCAGAGGCTCTCGATTATCTGATGAAGGAGTTCCTGGCCGTTGAGCCGAATCTGGAAACAACGGTTGGTCCCGGTCGCTTGACCAAAGGCGCTGTGTGGGGTCTGCTGGCGCGGTTATACCTCAACGCCGGTGTGTATCGCGATCGTTATGCCGCTACGTTCACCTTCGCTCCGGCCGATATGGACAAGGTGATCGAGTATTGCGACAAGATCATCAACTCAGGTCAATATGCGTTGTCGAATGATTTCTTTTCGATCTTCGGTTCGGCTAACCACGACAACAAGGAATTGATTTTCGCCGTCGACCAGCGGGCCGACCTCAATGGGCACAACCGCATGGCCTACTTCTCCATATCGGGCGACCAGTTTCCGATTCCGGCCTATCCAAACGCCAACGGTACTGACGGGCCGGCCATTACGCCCGACTATTACCGGACCTGGGTAAACGCCTACGCGCCGAAAGACCCATCGGTCGATCCACGTTTTTACAAGCAGAACCTGACGATCTACGCCAACCCCGCCGATTCATGCGTTGCCGAAGCGGATTTCAATATCAACCGGGGTATTCTGCGCGGTCAGCAATACGGATTAATTCGGAGGAATGGGGTTTTCCTGAAATGTCCGGACGGAAAATTCAAAGTCGGTAAACTCTTCCACGATACCCGCAACAAGCCCACGCTGGCCGTTGACTTCACCGAACAGGTCGATTACACCGTAGCCGGCAGCAACTACAATACCGGCTATCGGGTCGAGAAATATGAGTTCAGCAAGAAATCGGTGAGCGGTCGTAACTTCGGTGAAGCCGACATTATTATCCTTCGTCTGGCCGATGTTTACCTGATGCGGGCCGAAGCCAAACTCCGCAAAAGTGGCGATGCCGCCAGTGCACTTGCCGACGTGAACATCGTTCGGGCCGCCCGGAACATAACGACACCTCCCCCACCGCTCACAGCCATGACCCTCGATCTGCTATTCCGCGAGCGGGGTTTCGAGTTATACTGGGAGATGGTTCGTCGGACGGATATGATTCGTTTTGGCAAATACGAAGGGACCTGGATTGAAAAGACCAATACCGACAAGCAGAAACGGATTTTCCCGATTCCGCAAACGGCTATCGACGGCGCGTCGAACCTGCCGGGGTATCTGGTACAGAACCCCAGTTATTAACCGAAATAAATAGGAACGCGGATTACACGGATCGGGCGGATTAACACGGATAAATAATCTGTGTTAATCCGCCCGATCTGTGTAATCCGAGTTCCTATTCGTTCATTGTCCGCAGCCGTACAAAAATTGTCCGATATTGGACAATAACCGACTTCACCATATAACAACTCACTAACAGACAATAACTTACACAACTGGCACGAAGATGGATACCGTAAATTTA
Source organism: Spirosoma aerophilum (assembly GCF_054782495.1). Classification (NCBI taxonomy): domain Bacteria; kingdom Pseudomonadati; phylum Bacteroidota; class Cytophagia; order Cytophagales; family Cytophagaceae; genus Spirosoma; species Spirosoma aerophilum. The sequence continues at coordinate 217,638 of NZ_BAAGSJ010000004.1, forward strand.
CTTACCTGATCTATCATTCATTTTGCCGATTTTATGAAAACGCTCTTTACTCTGTTACTGCTCACGGTTGGTTTCAGCGCGTTGGCACAACGGTCGTCCAGCAAACACGTTACGACCGATGGTCGGCAGCTTCGTATTCGCGTTGACATTGAGCAGCCCGGCCGCTCGGTCCATTACCGTCGTTCGTTCGACGTGGTGGATATGGATGATAAGGCGGTAAAAGCCCTTGAAACCCACATCATCGACTCGCTGGACCGCGCAGCGTCGGAGGATGCCTCGGTTGTTATGGTTGAGCAGAAGCGGGATACCTGGAATGACCGGAACGAAGAAAAAGAGCAGGCTGTTCAGGTATGGCGTTCGGAGAAAATCCGATATGATCGCATGGAAGCGCATGCGTCGTCGTCGCTTTCGCCGAGTGATGTAGCTCCGTTGTCGGTGCTGGTCAAAGAAGACAAAGAAAATGGTCGGCTCTGGATGCAGTACACCTTCGAGAAAGATGGCGAAGAACTGGTCATTGAGCGCACGGCCAATGTATTGGGTAAAACCGAGCGCGAAAAACAGGCGATCATCAAAGAGACCGAACGCAGCTTCGGTATCAAGACCGGCAATCAGTAAAAGGATCTGCCCTTATTAGAGACTTCTTTTCACCGTATGTTTTCCCTTCCTCTCAGGTCGCCTACGAAGCGACCTGTTTTTTTTTACCCCCAACCCCCTCCTAAAACAGGAGGGGACTAAACCGAAGGGTCGTCTTTTTAGAGTCCCCTCCTGTTTTAGGAGGAGGTTGGGGGTGGTAAATTACTTTTTTTCACATTTCCTGTAACCTTCCCGGATTCCCGCAGTTTCCAGTCCAAAATCCACCAAACCCACCCTTTAGCCGGTTGAACGCTCTGACAGATAACGCGCTCATGTTGCAGGTAAAAGCAGGCAATATGGATACGATGGGCCTGCTCTTCGAGCGGTACCATCGGCCTCTGTTCGGCTTTCTATTTCACATGACGGGTCAGCGGGAAGCCAGCGAAGATATGCTGCAGACGGTGTTCTACCGGATGCTCAAGTACCGCCATACCTTTACCGGCGATGGTGAGTTCCGAAGCTGGATGTATCACCTGGCCCGAAATGTACTGGTGGATCATAGCAAACAGAACAAGCGGTCAGCGCATCAGTATGACCTGGCCGAATTAGCGGACCGGATTGGTGGTGGATCAGCCGCCGATGAGCGACTACTGAAACAACAGGAAATGGATAGCCTCCATAACGCCATGGCGAAATTAAGCGCCGACCATCGGGAAGTGCTGGTATTGAGCCGCTTTCAGGAGTTGAAGTACGATGAGATTGCGCAGGTGCTGAATACGACGGAGGGCGCGGTGAAAGTGCGTGTACACCGCGCCATGAATGAATTGAAGAAAATTTACCAGACAATCGACCATGAACGGACAACCCATAAACTGTGAACAGACCAACGGGCAGCTAGCCGACTGGTTACGGAATCAGTTGCCTGATGCCGAACGGGCCCGCCTGGAAAATCACCTGGCTCAGTGCCCGGCCTGTGGGGCCGAAGCCGAATCAACGAAACAGCTTTGGCAGATGATGGACAACCTGCCTACACCGGAACCCAGCGAAACGGCCCGTATTCGTTTTCAGGCCATGCTCGATACGTATACCGATACCGTACAGACGCAGCAACGAAGTACGTTCGACGGGTTACTCAACAAACTACGGTCGTTTTTGGCTCCTCAATTCGCGGTTCGGCTGGCGTATAGCGTTGCGTTGTTGATGGTTGGCGTAGCGGCCGGATACTGGTTCCGCAATTCAAGCACCTCAACCGTAGCGATTCAGCAGCAGCAGATCGACACGCTCTCGAATCAGGTGCAGGACATGCGGCAGATGATGATGCTCTCGCTACTCGAAAATCCGGCGGCTTCCGAGCGACTTCGGGCGGTGAGCTATACGGAAGACATTTCGAACGTGGACAATAAAGTGGTGGACGCTCTCCTGACAACCCTCAACAACGACGATAACGTCAATGTGCGGCTAGTCACACTGGAAGCCCTCGCCAAACTAGCCGACAACGCAACGGTGCGCGAAGGGCTGGTCCAGTCGATTACCCGGCAGGAGTCGCCGTTGGTGCAATCCGCGCTGGCCGATGTGATGGTGAAGTTACAGGAGAAGCGATCCATCAAACCCCTCCGGCAACTGCTCCACGACGATAACCTGAACCATCTGGTCAAGGGCAAAATCGAACAAAGTATTAAGGACTTGTCATAAAATAAAGAGCGAAAGAGTGAAAGAGTGAAATCGGACCGCCGAAGCGGAGCGTCAGTCACCTATACCTTTCTCATCTTTCACTCTTTCTCATCTTTCACTCTTTCACTCTTTCGCTCTTTCACCTTATAAGCTTATGAAACGACTACTAATCCCCGCGCTGGCGGGGCTGGTGCTCTCGTGCGTCCAGTCGCCAGCTACCGCTCAGGAATCGAAGGAGCACATCCGTAAAGAATTTACGGTACCGAAAGCCGCCAGCAGCGTGCTGGCCATCTATAACATCAACGGCTTTATTAAAGTCGAAGGGTATTCGGGCGATAAGGTGGTGCTGGAAATTGACAAGTCTATTACGGCCAAAAGCAGTCAAGGCTTGGAGGTCGGCAAGAAAGAATTCCAGCTAAAAATCGAACAGCAGGGCGACAGCATCATCGCCTACATTGCTGAACCCTTCGATTCGCGGCCCCGGCGCAACTGGAATCGGGACCAGGACCGGAACCGGGATGATGACTATGATTTCACCCTCAACTTCACCGTGAAAGTACCGAATCGGATAAACCTCGTCGCGTCGACGGTTAATCGGGGCAATGTGTCAGTGAAGGATGTAGAAGGCAACCTGCGAGCGCGTAATGTGAACGGGGCCATTGCCCTTACGAACGTAAAGGGTACAACCGATGCCCACACCATCAACGGAAATCTCGACGTCGATTATGTAGCCAACCCTCCCGAAAACTCGTCGTATTATACCCTCAACGGGAATATTAACGTGAGCTACCCGGCTAATTTATCGGCTGACATGCAGTTCAAAACGTTCCAGGGCAAGTTTTATACCGACTTCCCCAACACGGAAGTACTGCCCGTGCAGGCCATCAAAACGACCCAGCAAACCGGTACAGGCACTGTCTACAAACTCAACAAAAACACCGCCATTCGCATTGGCAAAGGCGGCAAGACCTTCAAGTTCGAAACATTTAACGGCAACATTTACATTAAAAAACAATCCTGATGAACATGCATACAATCACCACCGTGCTCTTGCTTTTTAGCTTGTCTATGGCCCGTCCAGTAACCGCTCAGAACGACGTGAAGGAGCAGCTCGTTGTCCCGCTGAGCGACCCATCCAAACCCGGCAACCTGAAAGTAGGGCTCATCAACGGTTCCATCCACGTGATCGGTTATAGCGGCAAAGACGTCGTGATCGACATTACCGCCAGCCCCAAACGCGGACGACGCGACGACGAGGATGACCGTTCTGACCGGGCAGCCAACGGCATGAAACGCATTGCTACGGGCATGCCGCTCGATGTCAGTGCCGAAGAGAAAAACAATACCGTCAATGTGCACGCCAACACGATAAAGCAAACGGTCGACCTGACGATCAAAGTACCCCAACGCTTCTCGCTCAAGGTCAGCACCGTCAATAATGGCATCATTGAGGTTGAAAATGTGAGCGGAACACTGGAAGCAACGAACGTGAATGGCTACGTTCACCTGACAAATATTGCGGGCTCGGCAGTAGCCAGTACGGTAAACGGAGATCTGATAGCGACATTTAAATCCATTGATTCCGGTACGCCTATGGCTTTTTCGACACTCAACGGCAACGTCGACGTGACCTTCCCGTCCAGCGTGAAAGCAAACAGCAAACTCAAAACCGACCGGGGTGATATCTTCAGCGACTTCGATATCGACGTGGATAAAAACCAGCCTAAAGTGAACCGTACGAGTCAGTCGGGCATGTACCAGGTCAAGATTGACGAGTGGGTATACGGCAAAATCAACGGGGGTGGCCCGGAAGTCATGATGAAAAACATGAACGGGAATATTTACATCCGCAAAGCGAAGTAATCGGTATGGCTACGCATCCGCTTAGGCTGGCTATCTGCCTGTTCGAATTGGTAGCTGCGTCATTAACCTTCAGCTTCGGGCAAAACCGCCCCGCTCCGGCGGCTTCCTCTGTCGCCACGCAAAAAAAGGCGCATGCGCTCGACCGGTTTTTACGGGGTCAGATGGCGCAGCTTAAGATTCCCGGTATGCAGGTGGCCGTTGTACAGCATGGGCAGCTGGTGTTCAGCAGATCGTATGGGTTTGCCAACGTACAGGACTCCATTCCGGTAACGGGTAAAAGCATTTTTGCGATCAACTCCTGCACCAAAGCGTTTACGGGCGTGGCTATTATGCAACTGGTTGAAGAAGGCAAAGTGGATCTGGGTGCTCCCGTTTCCCGCTATCTCGACGGACTCCCGGCCACCTGGCAGCCCATAACGATTCGCCAGTTGTTGACCCATGTTTCGGGTTTGCCGGATATTCTTCGGGTGCTCGGTTCACCAGGACAGGATATCAGCGAGGAAACCGCCTGGGCTCAAACAAAGGCCATGCCGATGGATTTTCCAACGGGTGAGCAGTTTAGGTATAACCAAACCAACTACGCGCTACTGGGCAAAATCATCGACAAACTCCGGGATAAGCCGTTCGCCCAGGTATTCAGCGAACGACAGTTCAGGCTAGCCGGGCTGACAAATACCGGTTTTGGCGACTCCCGCGATGTGATACCGCATAAAGCTCCGTCCTACCGGTATATTTCCCGGCTGGATGGGCAGGTACTGAAACCGCCTAAGCTTACGCCCGCCTATGAGGAATTTCCGGCCTTCCGTCGGACCGCTTCGGGCATGAACAGCACTGCGGAGGATATGGCTCATTGGATCATTGCCTTGCAGCAGGGTAAACTGCTAAAAACGAAAGCGGCCCTCGATACGATGTGGACAGCGGGTCGATACAACAACGGTTCGCCTACGCAATGGGCGCTGGGTTGGGGACTGACTAAATTCCGACCCAAGCATAAGGCCGTAGGCATGTCGGGAGGTGGGCGATCGGCCTTTTTGGTCTATCCCGATGATGACCTGGCGGTTATCGTGTTGACGAATCTGGCGGGCTCTTCACCGGAGAATTTCCTTGAGGAAATCGCTGGGTACTACAACCCGGACATTCCGGCATCCGACCCGATTACGAGCCTTCGGCTACAGCTACAGAAACGCGGTTTCGAGCAGGCTATCCCGGTGGCGAACGAATTGAAAAAGCGAAACCTGCAGCCGAATGAAGACGAATTGAACGACTGGGCCTACCGCCTGATGAGCAGCGGCCAGACGAAAGAAGCCCTTGAGCTTTTCAAACTGAACGTCGACCTCTATCCCGAAAGCTGGAACGTCTACGACAGTCTGGCCGAAGGTTACGAGCGGCTGGGTAATTCGGCGCTGGCGGTCAAAAATTACACCCGCTCCCTGGCCCTGAACCCCGACAATAAAAATGCGGCCGGGCATCTGAAACGGCTGGCACCATCCAATAACTAATTGACACAACCCGCACCGGTTGTTTTTACATCCAACGTACTCTCCATCATGAACATACGCTTCCTGTTCGCTTGCTGCTTGCTGGCATTACCCGGTATAAGGACTTTCAGTCAACGTATCTCATCTACTGTCAGCAACCCGCCCGAAACCGCTATCCAGCAACTGGGAACGGCCTTCGTCCAGGAAAAGGCGCACGTGGGATTATCCATCGGGATTGTTCGGAATGGAAAGACATCGTTCTATACGTTCGGTACGACGGAGAAAGGTAAAAACGAATTGCCCACGCAACAGACCATTTATGAAATCGGGTCGATCAGCAAGACGTTTGGGGGTCTGCTGCTGGCGCGGGCCGTTGTCGACAAGCGCGTCCGGCTCGACGATGACATTCGAAACTACCTCGACGGCGATTACCCGAATCTGGCCTTTAACGGCCAACCCATTCGGCTGGTCAACCTGACCAACTGGACGTCGGAGCTACCGGATAACTTCCCGGATAAGCCCGACGCCTATAAGCAGGCGAACCCCGATTCCATTCCCTTCCTGATGGTGAACGGCCTACAGCACTACACCCGTCCCGACTTTTTCAATGACCTGCATAAGGTTACCCTCAGGGCGGCTCCCGGTCACAATCCCCGTCACTCCAACGTGGCGGCCCAATTGCTGGGGTATATTCTGGAGAAGATTTACCAAAAGCCTTTCGAGGAGTTGGTTGCCACGCAAATTGAACAACCCCTCGCCATGCGCAACACCTTTGGTTCGCCACAACCAGCGGATCAGTTTGCGATAGGCTACAGTGGAAATGGCGTCCAGATGCCAGCCTTTACGCTGAAAGCCATGCAGGCCGCCGGTGGCCTTCGCTATAGTGCAGCCGATTTGCTGAAGTATGCTGCGTATCAGTTGGATGAGCGCGACCCGGCCGTCAACTTAAGCCATCAACTGACCTGGGGCAGCCCCGACAGTCAGGCGTTTGGACTGAACTGGTTTCTGCACAAAACCATCGACAGCAAGCGACGGATCGAGCACTCGGGCGGTACGTTCGGCTTCGCCAGTTACTGCGACCTGTATCCCGATCAGAAAACGGCCCTTGTCCTGTTCGCTAACAACTCCGATCAATCAACCCAGGGGCAACTCGGCGAACTATCCGGTAAAATCATGGACGCGCTATTTGGTGAGCCAGCCGCCCTGACGGCCCTCAATGCCGAACTCAAAAAACAGGGATATGCACAGGCTCTTACCGTTGTGAAGGCCGTCCGAAAAAAACACCCGGAGTTATTTCTGAGTGAAGAGTATGTGAACATCTGGGGCTATACGCTGGCCGGTCAGGGAAAACTAAAGGAAGCGCTGGAGATTTTCAAGTTGAATGTCAGTCTGTACCCGAAAGGCTACAACACCTACGACAGCCTGGCTGAGACCTACGACCGCCTGGGGAACAGAGCATTAGCGATCAAAAACTACAAGCAGTCGCTGGCGCTGAACCCAAGAAATACGAATGCGATTGAGTATTTGAAGAAGGTTGAGTAAGTCCAAGCGGCCAGAGACTGTTTGAATTGGCTTTGTCTGGGCCAAGCTCTGGCTTGGCCGTTGCGAGCTGAAAAATAAGGCCAAGCCAGAGCTTGGCCCAGACAAAGCCAATTCAAACAGCTAGAAGCTGTTTGCGACAACTACCGACGCAACCTGTTTGCGCAAACCTGCATCTATTGACAAAACTCAAACCAGAAACTACCCATGAATGCCTGGCTTACCTCCGCACTGTTACTGCTGCCAACGGCCCTTGTTTACCCGAAACAGTCGCCGGTATTACCCGCGTTGCTGAAAAAGGCGTTGACGGATAATCCACTCAAAAACTCCGTCGACGCTGTTGTTGAACAGGCGGCACAACAGTTTATGTCAGTTCCGCAGGCTGTCGGACTATCGATTGGCATTGTCAGGGATGGGCGAACGTACGTGTACAACTACGGCACTGTCGAAAAAGGGAGCCAGCAACTCCCGACGGGTCAAACGATTTATCCGCTCGCATCCATCACCAAGACCTTTACAGGTTCGTTGCTGGCGCAGGCCGTCGTCGAAAAGAAGGTCGGGCTGGGCGATGATATTCGCAAATACCTGACGGGCAGTTACCCCAATCTGGCTTATCAGGGGCAACCCATCCGGCTTTTTCACCTCATCAATCACCGGTCGGGGCTACCGTTTCTGTTGCCCGATCGCCCGGACGCGTTTGCGGATACGAGCGTACCGTCGTCGGCCATTGCCACTGAGCTTTTGCAGAATTACAGCCGGAATGACTTTTTCAGCGACCTGCATACCGTGAAGCTCTCCAGTACGCCGGGGTCTACGTTCAACTACTCGAATGCGGGTGCTCAGTTACTGGGATACATTCTGGAGCGGATCTACAACATGCCGTTCGAGGAGCTTATCCGGGAGAAACTGACCCGGCCGCTGGCGATGCACGACACAAAAATTACCCTGACGTCCGCCGATCAGAGTCGGTTCGCGAAGGGCTACAACTGCAACGGTGTACTGATGCCCAATAGCCCCGATCAACTCCAGGGAGCCGGTGCCCTGAAATCGACCGTGGCCGACATGCTGACGTACATCCAATGGAACGTGGCCGAAGAGCATGAAGCGGCAAAACTGGCTCACCGGCCAACCTGGGGTGATGAAAACCGGTATTCGGCCGGATTGAACTGGCAGATACGCAACGTGTCCGGCTACCGGGCCATCTGGCAGGACGGCAACATTCCCGGTTTCAGCAGCTTATGCGTCAACTACCCCGAGCTGAACATGGGCATCGTCGTTTTCTCCAACGAGTGCGACCGCCAAACGGCTTTTCGAACCACCACCCTGGCCAACCAGATTGCCAAAACCCTCGACGAGCGGGCAGTTATGCTGCCGAATTGACGGAGTTCTTTTCATTGCCCTTCAGGGGCACAAGCATCGGTATAACGTGCCTGTCCACAAATGAACGTCCACTGTCCGCAATCGGACAGTGGACGTTCATTTTCATTAGATAAGTCATTAACATACAGATCTTTACGATTACTGGTACAACATTTGGGCATACTATCTCACCCGATTACGGAACCACCTGTTATCCAGACTCATGCTACAAAATTACCTAAAAACGGCCCTGCGTACATTATGGAAACACAAGCTGTTTTCCTTTATCAACGTTTTCGGTCTGGCGTCGGGCATGCTGGTCTGTTTGCTGGCCATGATCGACATCAAAGGCGCGTTCGATTATGATTCGTTTCACCCCCACACCGACCGTACGTACCGGATCATCACGGATGTAACAGCCAACACCAACGACGAGCAGGGGTTCGCCACAACACCCCTCCCACTTGCCGAAGACCTGGCACGTCATTACCCCTTTGTCGAAACCGTCACCCGCGTGGTTCGGATTTACGGCGAAGTCACGGCGAATCGGAAGCAATTGCCCGTGGTATTCAGCGCAGTCGATCCGGGTTTCTTCACCGTATTCGGATTCAAACTAACAGCCGGTCGAGCCGCTATTGCGCCTAATACGTTGGTGTTGACCCCGGAAACCGCCGAGCGTTTTTTCGGGACCGCCAATCCTGTTGGGAAAGTTATGGAACATGGCGAGTTTGGCGCGCTGACCGTAACAGGTGTTTTCGCTAAAAACCCAGCCAAATCACATCTGAACTTCGACATGCTTGTTTCCATGTCAACCTTGTCTACGCCAGCCTGGCAGCGATCCCTGACCGACTGGAAATACTACAGCAAAGGATATACCTATGTCAAGCTCAAGCCCGGTGTTTCAGTTGAAACGCTCGATGCAGCCTTGCCATCACTCGCCATCCGGGCCACCAAAGGGATTCGGTTTACCGACGAAAAAGGGTACACCTTCCGAAGCCAGTCGTTGACCAGCCTTTCGCCCTCGCGCGAAGACCTCATGCACGCGACTTACGAACCCACCGCCGGAAAACTGGAGACAGAAATGGGCGTTGGTCTGTTGACGCTGCTGCTGGCAGCCTTTAATTACATCAACCTAACGCTGGCCCGGTCACTGAGCCGCGCCCGCGAGGTTGGCATCCGGAAAGTGTCCGGGGCACTACGCTGGCAGTTGATGGGTCAGTTCATGGCCGAATCGGTGATTCTGTCGGTGTTGGGGCTCGGCTTATCTTACCTCATGTTGCAGGTTGTGAAACCGATGGCCTTTGTGCAGCAGTGGCTGATTGGCGGTGTAGCTTGGGAGAACGACCGTATGCTCTGGTTCGTCTTCATTGTTTTCAGCGTTGTCACGGGGGTATTGGCAGGATTGTTACCAGCCCGCGTCCTGTCGGGATTTCAACCGGCGCAGGTACTCCGAAGCCAAACGGGCATTCGGGTGTTTAAGGGGATAACCCTCCGCAAATCGCTGATAGTCGCCCAGTTCTCTATTTCGCTGCTGGCTATGATTGCATTGCTGGCCATGGCCCGACAGCAACAGTTTATGGCCACAGCCGATTACGGGTTCCAACGGAAAGGGCTGCTGACCATTCCGCTGAACGGCTTTCCAGTGGCCAGACTATCCGACGAGATCAGTCAACTGGCGGGGGTAGAACGGGTAACCGCAACGGCCGCCCTGTTTGGCGATCATGGCAGTAACTGGCGGATAGTCTATCGGCAGAAAACCAGGAGTGACTCCTCAATAGCCGATGTCTTTGCCACCGACGCCAACCTAATTCCTGCCACCGGGCTCACCCTACTGGAAGGACAAAATATCCCACTATCCGTATCTGATTCAGCGTCGAGCCGGGTAGTCATCAACGAAGAAGCCGTGCGGGCTTTTAGACTTGGCGATGCCAAAGAAGCCGTTGGGCAAACGCTTTGGCTCAATGATAGTACGGATGTGCAGATTGCTGGTGTTGTGAAAGACTTTCAGTCTGCCACGATGGTCTGGAAAATTCGCCCGCTGATACTGCGCTACCAGCCAGGTGAATTTCGGTATCTGACGGTGAAAGTTACCGGCGGAAACCCCGAAGTCGTTAAAGCCGATATTGCCCGCATCTGGAAACGACTTAACCCCTACGAGCCGTTTACCGGACAGTGGTACGACGACTTTCTGTATCAGCGCCACAGCCATACCGACGACCTGAATTTCATGAGCTTACTGCTTGGCTTAGCCATGTCTATTGCCTGTCTGGGCCTGTTGGGAATGGTTACCTACACCACCGCGCTGCGAACCAAAGAAGTGGGTGTGCGTAAAGTGATGGGTGCCAACGTGGGGCAGGTTGTGTGGCTGCTGTCGTGGGATTTTCTGCGTCTGCTGCTCATTGCCGGGGCTGTCGCCCTCCCGCTGGGGTACCTGGCCAGCAGCTTTTTTCTGATGACGTTTGCCTATCACATCACGGTGGGCTTTGGCCTGTTAGGGCTATGTTTCGGCACGATGCTCCTGCTGGGCGGGCTGACGATTGGCTGGCGAACGTATCGGACCGCCCTGACAAACCCGGTGAAGAGCCTGAGAAATGAATAAACTCAATCACTTATCCTTTCCCTAACACTATGTCGTACATCGCTATACCCATCTCTTCGCTGCCCGGCAAGCAGGACATCGAAATCGACGTAACCATCAATGGACAGAAGCAGGCACTGCATTATCGGGTCGAACTGTTCTACTGGGGCGACTGCCGCGTGCCCACCTTCGACCGGGTCGAGTGCATCCGGCAGCTGCTGGCCGAATATGACCGCGACTGGACGCTCTATTACATCGGCTCCCCCACCGATGAGTTTGTGCCCATCACGTTTGTCAAGAAAGAAGATTTAGCCAAACAGCGAACCTTATTGCGGGCATCGTCATAGGTATTGATTGGCGTACCGACCGGGACGGTTCGACGCATCGACGGTCGGTACGACAGCCTATACCTACTCCCTTGCTTTGCGAAGGGCAGGCAGGCCGATACCCGCTGCGTCGAAACCGCCATCTACGGCTATCATCTGCCCTGTAATAAAGGAGGCCTTGGGGGAGCAGAGGAATACGACGGCTTCGGCAATATCCCGCTCGGTAGCGGAGCGGTTCAACGGAATACCGTCGTAATAGGCTTTGATGATTTCGGGCGAATGAACGGCTTCGGCCAGTTTAGTCTTTACCGGGCCGGGCGAAATGCAGTTTACCCGAACGCCATAATCGCCAAGTTCCACCGCCAGTTGTTTGGTCAGGTGCACAACGGCGGCTTTCGAAGTGCCATAGGCCACCCGCAGGGTACTGGCCCGAACCGCCGAAATAGAGGCTATATTCACAACGGCACCCCGGGTTTCTTTCAAGGCGGGTATAACGGCCTGGGTACACAGAAAAACACCGTCCAGATTCGTCGCCATCACCGTTCGCCAGGCCTCAAAATCCGTTTCTTCGAGCGGCCTGAAAATGGCGACACCGGCATTGTTGACCAGCGCGTCAATGCGCCCGAACGCAGAGAGTACCCTGGCTACCATGTCGGTAACCATGCCCGGATTGGAAACGTCACAATGAACAGCTAATGTGCCGGGCAGTTCTGCCGTCGCTTTTTGCAGTTCCGCTTCGTCAAGGTCAACCATGGCGACCTGCCAGTTATCTTCCAGAAATAGTTTTGTTGTGGCTAAACCGATTCCCCGGGCAGCCCCTGTCACGATGGCAACTTTCTTTGTCATTACGTACTTGATTACACCATTTTGCCTCACTAGTCTCAAAGCCCATGGCTCCGCTAATTTAGGGCAAATACAAGCGGGTTTCAGCTAACAAAAGATGGCTTTTTGAGTAATATATAATTTTCTTATATATAAGAAAATTATATATATTTGATCCATCATAGTAGTTGGTGATCTGATGTGTTAGCTGGCGCGGGTATTCACCCATGCCTTCACATGTAGCAAGCCGGTCCGACGTCCCGGTTCGCTTGCGTCAGTGAATACTGACTTCATGAAAAGGCACGGGCAACTGCCCGCGCCAGCTAAACTACCTCAACCCTCAACTTTTATGTTCCGCAACTACCTCAACATCTCGCTTCGTAATCTGTGGCGTAACCGGAAAGTTACTCTCATCAGCATCATTGGCCTTTCCATTGGTCTGGCGTGTAGTCTGGTGATTTTCCTACTGGTCAGCTACATGTTCAGTTTTGACCGATACCATGCTAAAGTCGACCGGACGTTTTGGGTCGTTACCGACATACGGCAGGAGAACGTGGTGCCAACCGATGCTACGCCCCGGCCCATGGGCGATGTGCTGCGGCAGGAACTTCCCTTTGTGGAAACGGCGGCCCGGCTCGAAAATGTCTCCCGGCGTATCATGGCTGTGCCCGATGGCAAAGGCGGCTTTTCACAGAAGTTTGAGGAATCCAGGAACCTGTGTTTCACCGAACCGCAGTACTTCGACATTTTCGACACCGAATGGCTAAACGGCAATCCAAAAACGGCGCTGGCAGCCCCCAACACGGTCGTCCTGTCGGAACGATACGCCCGGAAATATTTTGGCTCGGCCAATCCGATGGGCAAGGTGCTGCGCTTCGATAACCAGACGAACCTGACCGTGACGGGCCTGATCAGGAACCTTCCGTCCAACACCAAGCTCCGGTACGACGCGTTTATTTCCTACGCGACCGTGCCGACGCTATTAGGCGAAGCCGGCAAACAGGCCATGCAGGACTGGAATAGCGTATTTACCGTCTGCTTCGTCACCCTCCGCGAAGGCACGCCCGTAGAACGTCTACTCGATGCGTTTCCGGTTATCAGCAAAAAGTACCTGACCACACCTGAAGCGAAAAGACTAACTTTTCATACCATTCCCCTCCCCGACCTGGATCACTTGCCCCAATACGGTGGCCGGTCGCCAAAGCCAATCCTGTACGCCCTGATCATCGTCGGTCTGTTTTTGACGCTGGCGTCCTGCATCAACTTCATTAACGTAGCCACCGCCCACGCCCTGAAACGCTCCAAAGAAGTGGGTGTTCGGAAAGTCATGGGTAGCTCGCGCTGGCAACTCATCGGGCAGTTTATGGTTGAGACAACGCTGGTTACGCTGATGGCCTTTGTTCTGGCCATGTTACTGGCTTACCTCTGTCTGCCGCTGCTCAACAGCGCCCTGTCGGTTATGAGCACCGACATCGCCATCGGGGGTTTATTCCGGCCCGATTCGCTGGGTTGGTTTGTGGGCCTGATTGTGGGCGTTATTCTGCTCGCGGGCTTATATCCGTCGCTGGTGCTGGCCCGCTTTAACCCGGTAGCGGCCCTGCGCGGTCGGCTAACGACGCGGCAAGTTGGTGGCGTGTCGGTTCGGCGGGGGCTGATTGTCACGCAGTTTTTTATCACCCAACTCTTCATCATTGGCGTGGTGGTCATGATGGCGCAGGTACGGCACATGCAGCAGGCCGATCTGGGTTTTCAGAAAGAAGCCGTTTTGACGGTACCGATACCGCCCGGCAGTCTACTGAAACAGGATGTTGTCCGGGCCCGGCTGGGGCAGATAGCGGGCGTAGAGGCCATATCGCTGGGCGCTGAGCCGCCCGCAGCCTACAGACGACTGCCCGTGCCGTTCACGTTTGACACCCACACGAAACCCGAGAAATTTCCGACGGTGGTTAAAGTTGGCGATAAAAATTATGTGTCGCTTTACGGTATCAGGCTATTGGCCGGGCGCAGCTTCCGAACCAATGATACAACGAACAGCGAAGCACTCGTGAATGAAACCATGGTGCGGGAGTTGGGGCTGCGCTCACCGAATGATATACTCGGCAAGCGCCTTAACCTGTGGGGTGGCGACAAAACGGTGGTTGGCGTCATGGGGGATTTTCACCTCAGCGGACTACGCGAAACGATTCCGCCCACCACCCTGCTGAATTATCACCGCGAGAACCGAATGGCCTCCCTAAAGCTTACCCCAACTAATCTATCAGCCACACTGAAAACGGTTGAAAGCACCTGGAATGACTTATATCCCGAACACGTTTTCAAAGCCGATTTCGTGGACGATCTGCTGAATAACTTTTACATGACCGAGCAAATTCTGCTGGGTCTGGCCCAGGTGTTTTCGCTGATCGCCATACTCATTGGCTGCCTGGGTTTGTATGGCCTGGTGGCGTTCATGGCGGAGTCGAAAACCAAAGAGATTGGCGTCAGAAAAGTGCTGGGGGCCACGCCAAAACAGCTGGTGTGGCTGTTTGGCCGCGAATTTAGCCGACTGGTGTTGATTGGCTTCGTGCTGGCAGCGCCGGTGGGCTGGTTTTTGATGAATGGGTGGCTGCAAGGCTACGCCTACCGCATCCATTTCGGCTGGTGGGTGTTTGCCGTTACGCTGTTGACAGCCAGTGGCATTACAATCCTTACCGTTGGCTATGAGTCGTTGAAAGCCGCCCGAATGAACCCGGCCAGGAGCCTTCAAAACGAGTGATTGACCACACATCATTTTCCTGGTTGCCGGACCGGAATTGATCACTAACATAGTCATGTTTACAGAAAGAGGGTGTTGGCATGAACGCGATCAAATTACTCAGCGGATTCCTGTTCTGGCTAATGGCGGGGCAGACCATTGCCCAGCAGGGCCTGAAAGGAGACTATTATGAAGGGACAAATTTCGAGCGAAAGGTATTCACCCGAATTGACCCGCAACTTAACTTCAACTGGCGCGGACGCAGCCCCGGTCCGGGCATGCCCGAATCCTATTACTCGATCCGATGGACGGGTAAACTGCTGGCCCCAGCCTCGGGACAATACCGCTTTTACGCGCAGGTCGACGACGGTATTCGGGTTTGGGTGGGCAATAAACTCGTGATCAACTCCTGGCAGCTGAACGACTCCAGAAGTTTCGAGGGGAGCGTCATTCTGGAAGCGGGTAAGTTCTACGACTTACGGGTCGATTTTTTTAATGATCTCCTGGAAGGCGAAATTTTCCTGTACTGGCAACGGCCCGAAGCCCAAAAAGTGTTTCCCGATGCCCCTGTCAGGAACGGTTTAGTTACGAACGGTCTTGTACCTGCCAATCTACTTTTTCAGAAAGCATCTCCCCCCCGGACTACACTGACTAAAACACCCCCAGCTCCCGTCGCGAAGCCGCCCGTTGTCGCTGCGGCTTCGCCAAAGGTTATTCCAGCCAAAACTATTCCATCAAAACCGCTGGTCAGGGCCAGGCCGAAAGTGGCGATCAGCCCTCCACCCTCAAAAACAATTACCCCTAATACCGCAACGATTCCCGCCAGACTACCCGAACCCGGCAGCCAATCGACACCCTCGTTTGAGCCGGGAGCGTCGTTCATTCTGCACCATGTACAGTTTGAACAAAGCAGTTATATCCTGTTGCCCGAATCATCGACGGAGTTGAATCAGTTGGTGGCCGCCTTGAAAAAGAACCCGGCCTGGCAACTCGACATTGCGGGTCATACCGATAACATCGGCGATCCACGCCTGAATCTGGCCCTCTCCGAAAACCGAGCCAACGTTGTGGCCGGTTACCTCAAACGGCATGGCATTGCCGAGGAACGAATAACGACAACAGGGTATGGCGGCACACGTCCCGTAGCGCTTAACAACACCGAAGGCGAACGAAGCAAAAACCGACGGGTAGAGATTTCAATCAGGTAATCCGGCATTACCCGAACCGGGTGTCGGGGGGAGCTCTGCAGTGAATGAGGGATCGCTGACGTCGTGCGCTAACTCCATTGTCTGACGCAGTTGATCGGCGGTTAAGCTACTACCGTCATGACTCCAGCCTGGCGGAGCAAACAGGTACTTTATCTTCTGAGTCATTGATCCAGGTTTGCAACTGTTTTCAACCAGTTTTCTCCATTCATGAAAAACCAGATTAACGGGCGAGGTATCCACAATATCGGTCGTAAGGCCGTACCTGACCGGATCATCCGGCCGTTCTTCGGCAAATGTACCGAACAGTCTGTCCCAGATAATAAAACACATACCCATGTTGCGGTCAAGATATCGGATATTGGAGGCATGATGTACCCGATGATGCGACGGTGTTACCATGAACCACTCCAGCACACCCAGTTTTCCAATGTGTTGGGTATGAATTAAAATACCCCAGATCTGAGTTGCCGAGTACATAAACACAATTTCTTCCGCCGGGAACCCTAGCCAGGCAATTGGCATGAAGTAAACGAAGCGATATAATGGCTGAAAGACAGACGACCTGAAACCCGTAGACAGATTGAACTCTTTCGATGAGTGATGGGTAACATGCACTGCCCAGAATACATGGCAGGAGTGATCAACCCGATGCAGCCAGTAAAAGGCGAAATCTTCCATCAAAAGCAGAAGAACCCAGTGAAGAACAGGATGGCTGACCGTTACAACCCGGTGGTGGAAAAACCAGGTTAGTATCATCATGTACCCTGCCCGCGTCAGTAGATCAAGACTAGCATTCAGTACAGATAAATAGATATTCTGAAAAAGACCTCTGGCTGAATAAACGGGTCTGTTCGTTCGGTAGCTTAGCAGGATCTCTGCCACTATAACGATGGCATATAGAGGAGTTGTTACAAGCAGAAGTAACGATTCACGATAATCAAGCATAACGGGTTAGGGTGGTAAGGTGAGACATGCGAACAGGTAAACCACCAAACATGGTCTGCCTGAACACAGCGGTAAAATAGCCGAATGGCCATCAGCCTCACTGGCTAGTTTACCAACAGTAACTCTAAGTTTATCAACGGTAAGCGCGGCAACCGTCTATTGCTGGCTAAAAGAGAAAGGTGAGGTCAATGGGCGAGCTTGTCGATGCAAGCTATCCCCTTCCGAAGAAAAAGAGCGGAGCAAAAAAACGATCGGGTAACGATCTGCTTTAAGTGACCGATAAATTATTTCAGAATCTTTCGACTTCGTCTTTTTAGAAATAAATTAATCATATATATTTATCGTAAACTTATTGTTAATCTATAATTATTATACTATATATGAGATTTAGTAAATTGAACGACAATACATCCAGAATTACATATTTAATGGGATGGGGGAATTACACCCGCGTATTTCTGGTCGACTCCTCACCACAAGTCAATGCAACCACGCTCAAAAAATGCGTAGGCACCCTTCCCGGCTTCATTCGATTGAGTAAAAGTGCCGCCGTCAATCCATACCATATCGATCAGGTCCGCCGGAAGGGAGACCGTTGTGCCGATGTATTGGTAGCCGGCACGTGGCTTCCGGTCAGTCGACGCCGGGTCAGTACATTGGTTAAACACCTCTATCAATTACCCGATGTGCATGTCAAAGGACTTGTTCATTTCCGCGCAGCGTCACAACCTGTTTCATAAATTGATCGCATGAATTAACCTTTAGAGTACTGATTTTCAGCGGGTCGGGTAGCGAACAGACTTTGTTCGCTACCCGACCCGCTGGCTTTTTGGCATTATCCACCAAAATAATTTCAAACCGTGCAACCCTACTTACCAAAATATCATCTTTAGTCTATAAACCGATAAACGATATGAAACGCAACCAGTTTCTACTAACACTCCTTAGCGTAAGCACCCTGGCACTAACCTCTCTGGCTCAAAATCGTAACAGTGACCGGGATGCACCCTATCAAACCAAAACTTTTTCGGGCAACATAAATGCGGTGCGGGCCGAAACCTCGGGCGGCAGCCTGACCATCGAAGGCGGCACTGACATGAACGCCAAAGTCGAGATGTATGTGCGGGCCAATAACTGGAACGACCGGCTCGATAAAGGTGAAATCGAAGATCGCCTGAAAGACTACGACATTTTCATCGCTCAGGAAGGCGGCACCATCGTGGCAACGGCCAAACGGCACAACAATCTGACAAACTGGAAAAACAGCCTGAGCATCAGCTTTAAATTTTACACCCCGCGCAAGGTCACAACCGACTTGCGGACGTCGGGCGGTTCCATTCACCTGGCGTCACTGAGTGGTACGCAGAAGTTCCGCACGAGTGGCGGTAGCCTTCATCTGGAAGACGTAGACGGCGATATTAATGGGCAAACGTCCGGTGGCTCCATCCACTTCGACGGGTGTCAGGCTGGCACATCGGGCCATCTTGACCTGCAAACGTCGGGCGGCTCCATCGAAGGCAAATCATCGACCGGCAAAATGCATCTGGTCACATCGGGCGGCAGCATCCGGCTCACTGACCTGAAAGGCAACATCGACGCCCGCACCAGCGGAGGCAGTATTCAGGGCGAAAGTATCGAAGGGGACATCAAGGCAAGTACATCGGGCGGGGGTGTCCGTCTGGCCAATGTAGCGGGCAGCCTGGATGCCAGCACCAGCGCGGGCAGTGTGGACGTGAGCTTGACGAAAGTGGGCGAATACGTCCGCCTGAACACCAGCGCGGGCAGCATCCGCGTAAAAATGCCCCTCAACAAAGGCATGGATCTGAACCTGCGCGGCAACCGGGTCAACATGCCCGACAACCTGTCGCGTTTTGAAGGCGACATTGAAAAAGACCGCGTCCGGGGCAAACTCAATGGTGGCGGTATCCCGGTTGAAATTGCCGCCAGTTCGGGGAGTGTTTCTGTTAACTAGTCAGCATCTTTCTTCGTCAAACAAAACCCGCCGAGACTAATCCCGGCGGGTTTTGTTTTTCCGTGGTGTTGGGTCTTTCCATGTTATCCGTGGTGTCGGATCTTCCCGTAGTATCCTTGGTACCGAGCCTTTCCGTGGTGTCGGGTCCTCAGACCCGACACGGCTAGGTTTCTCAAAACCTATTGATACATATTGACCATTAAAGGTTTTAGAAACCTTACTTGTCAGGTCTGAGGACCTGACACCACGAGAGCATGTGACTACGGGGGCACGGGAGCACTGGGCCACGAGAGTTCAAAAAGTGGGCGAACCGGCCCTTACGCCCGCCCCTCTTTACAAGCTTCCTATCCGGGCATAATACGAATTGACGCGCAGGTAAACGACCTCTTTCAATGGCTGATTTTGTAAAAACGTTTGCTCGTAATGCCGTAGCATAAGCCGCTCATTCGGTACCAGTTCGGAGATGAACAGATAGGGAAGATTGCCAGCTGTTTTTAACTCATTCAATGCCTGAGCGACGTTTCTGAAGGTGGCATATTGAGTAGGTTTGATAACGACCGCGACATCACCCCTGGCCGATTTAGCCGCTGTGGCCAACAACCGCCGGAGCGCATCCGGGCCGTACGCAGTGGTTTGAAGTTCAGCCATATCATCGCCGTGCCAGTACTGCACAACGCCCACCCGATCTTTATGGAGCAGATAGAGAACAATCACCTTGCGGGGATATTCGGGCGACGCATATTTATGACAGCCCGCAGGAATGGTAACGCCCAGCATAGCAGGCCTCTTTATTTCTTTTTGCCACACAAAAAAGATAATCAACAACAACGCAATCAACACAAACGGTGTCATGTCAACTCGGATCGGAATGGAGGTTCGTCGCGTTTTCATGGGGAACGGGAGCTTTAGTCGATGGATGACCGAAGCCAGTAAATTCCACAAACGCCCGTCGTTTTTGTATCTTTACAAGACGTTTGACGCTTCCGTTTATGTTTCGCCTTTCCCAGAATCCTTCCTTCGCCAGCCTGTTGCCTTCCTTCGAAGGTGAACTTTATTTCGATGAGTCGCCCGAGCATACTGCCCAGCGGATTCTCTACGCGACCGATGCCTCCGTTTATCAGGAAATGCCCATTGCGGTGGCACTTCCAAAATCGGTGGGCGATATAAAGCAGTTGCTTCGTTTTGCCCAGCAACACAAACTGGGGTTGATTCCCCGGGCAGCCGGAACATCGCTGGCTGGTCAGGTGGTGGGCAGCGGCATTGTCGTCGACATCTCGAAATACTTTGGCAAAATCCTGGATACGAACACGGCTGAACAGTGGGTTCGGGTGCAACCGGGCGTCATCCGCGATGACCTAAACGCCTTTCTGAAACCGCACGGTCTGTTGTTCGGTCCCGAAACGTCCACCGCCAGCCGCGCCATGATTGGCGGTATGATTGGCAATAACTCCTGCGGGCTGCACTCCATCGTGTGGGGCACCACCCGCGACCATCTGCTCGAAGTGAAGGCCCTGTTGAGCGACGGTGCCGAAGTTACGTTCGGGCCACTTACGCAGGATCAGTTCGACGCCAAATGTCGCGGAGAAAACGTCGTGAGCCCGCTCGAACAACGACTGTATACCCAATTCCGCGACTGGCTATCCAAACCAGACGTTCAAAAACACATTCGCGAAGGTTACCCCAAGCCCACCGTCAGCCGCCGGAATACGGGCTATGCGCTGGACGCGATGGTGAAATTTTGGGAGGGACGACAGGGAGAAGAGGAGGAGAGGGCCGAAAGAGATGTTCAAAGAGAAGCTTCCTTCTCCCCTTCCTCCTCTCCTCCTTCCTCCCAAAATTTCAACTTCGCCCACCTCATTGCCGGTTCGGAAGGGACGCTTTGTTTCATTACGGAGGCCAAACTGAATCTGCTGCCGTTGCCGCCCAAAGAATCAGCGCTGGTGTGTGCCCATTTTGACACCATTCGTCAATCGCTCGAAGCCAACCTGGTTGCTCTTGCGCATCGTTGTTTCGCGTCGGAGCTGGTCGACGATTACATCCTCCAGCTCACCAAAACCAACATCGAACAGGCCAAAAACCGGACATTCGTGGAGGGCGATCCAAAGGCAATCCTGATGGTTGAATTTTTTGATGACACCGTGGCGGGCGTAGGTGCCAAAGCCGAAGCGTTTGTGGCTTCGCTCCGGCAAAAAGGGCTGGGGTATGCCTACCCGATTCTGTTCGATACCGAAACGCAAAAGCCCTGGGCATTACGCAAAGCCGGGTTGAGCATCATGTACAACATTCCCGGCGACGATAAACCGGCAAATGTTATTGAGGACACGGCCGTGGATGTCCACGACTTACCCGACTATATCGAAGAGCTGGACCGGATGGCGTGGGAGAACCACGGCCTTAAACTCGAATATTCGGCCCATGCCGGGGCGGGTGAAATTCACGTACTGCCGCTCATCAACCTCAAATCATCCGAAGGACGCACCAAGTTTAGGGCGTTGCTGATGGATACGGCCCAGCTGGTCAAAAAATACGGCGGTTCGCTCTCCGGCGAGCATGGCGACGGACGGCTGCGGGGCGAGTGCATCGCGTTCATGCTCGGCCCCGAAAATTTCCAGTTGTGCAAGGACGTCAAAGAACTCTGGGACCCGCACAACACCTTCAATCCCGGCAAGGTGGTTAACACGCCCCCCATGAACGAGTCGCTCCGCTCGGAAGCCGACGTAGTTATTCCGCAACCCAAAACGGTGTTCGATTTTTCCAAAGACGGGGGCCTACTGGAGTTGGCCGAGAAATGCTCCGGCTCCGGCGACTGTCGCAAAACCGAAATCTCCGGGGGCACCATGTGCCCCAGTTACATGGCCACCCGGCGCGAACACGACACCACACGGGCAAGGGCCAACATCCTGCGGCACTTCTACAGCAGTACCGAAAAGCTCGTTGAGAGCGATTACGAAGCGGTCAAAGACGTACTCGATCTGTGCCTTTCCTGCAAAGCCTGCAAAGCCGAATGCCCATCCAGTGTGGACATGACGCGTATGAAGGCGGAGTTTACGCAACAGCATTACCGCGAACATGGCGTTCCACTCCGGGCGAGACTTGTGGGCAATTTCACTAAGCTTATGTCATTAGCCAGTAAAGCCCCCTGGAGTTATAACGCCATCTATAATAACCCGACGCTCCGGAAGGCAGCCAACCGCGCCGTTGGTTTCCACCCCGACCGCACCATGCCGGAACTGGCCACAACGACCTTAAAAAAGTGGTGGTGGGAACAGAAAAAAGAGGAAAATGAACGAATTGGTCGCGAAACCAGGAAAAATTACTGGCCGTCGCTCCATGCCAAACCTTCCCCACTCCTCCCGGCGAACTCCTCGCTCCTTCTTTTCGTCGATGAGTTTACCAACTACAACGACGTCGAAGTTGGCCGGAAAGCCATTCTATTGATGCAGCGGCTGGGGTATGAGATTACCGTTCCCGAACATGTGGAAAGCGGCCGAACGTACCTCTCGAAGGGCCTGGTCGACGAAGCAAAGGCCATTGCTATCCGCAACGTGACCTTGCTCAAAAACCTCGTTACGGACCAGAAGCCACTAATTGGTCTTGAACCATCGGCGATTCTGACCTTCCGCGACGAATACCCGCTCCTCGTTCCGGCCGAACTCCGGGAAGACGCCGAACGCATTGCCAAAAACGTTTTCCTCTTTGAAGAGTGGCTCGCCCGCGAAGCCGACGCCGGACGTATAGACCGAAACCTTTTCACGACGGATGCTCAACTGGTAAAAGTCCATGGACATTGCCACCAGAAAGCGCTGTCGTCCATGATTCCGGTCAAGAAAGTGCTGTCGCTGCCCAAGAACTATACGGTGCAACTCATCCCGTCGGGCTGCTGCGGCATGGCGGGTTCATTTGGGTACGAGGCTGAGCATTACGACCTGTCCATGCAAATTGGGGAGCTGGTCCTGTTTCCGGCTGTTCGGAAGGCTGAAAACGCTATTATTTCGGCCGCCGGCACCAGTTGCCGCCACCAGATCAAAGACGGCACCGGCCGTAAAGCGCAGCACCCCGCCGAGATTTTGCTCGACGCCCTACGTTAAACCTTTTGCCTTTCCCGTGGTTCTCCATAGACCTAAAACATTCACAAGTCATGGAAAACAACGCAAATCTCTCCGATGGAGCCAGACAGGCCGACACCGTCTCCAGTGAACATGCCGAAACAATGTTCAGTGCCGATCAGGCCGAAACGAATATGGTGAAGTTGGTCGACGGCAAACTAGTCTCTATGGGTGATACCGAAGACGATGTTTCTGACGATATGCCCCGTATTCGGTTGGGTAGCGATGAAGAGCGGGCTCTAACCGGCGACGATAAAAAGAAATACGAAAATTCGGATGCAGCCCTCCGCGCGGGGACTATGTTCGACCCATCGGTTATGCCGAACGATCCCATCGCGGTGGGTGATATTACCGGCAATCCCGATGCAGGTTCGGCCGTCAATACGGGCCTGCCTTCAGAAGATGAAGCCAGCCCGAAGGAAACGAAAACGAATTCATTTGACGGTTGGAATGTCATCGGCGGTAATTACCCGTCGGCCGACATGATTCCGCCAACGCCGGGATCGCCCGACCCAACACAACCGGTTCCGGGTATTCCTGAAATTCCACCAACGTCGCCCAATCCTGGTCCCGAAATTCCGGACCTGCCGGGTACGCCAAAACCAGCGGTACCCGAAATTCAGGAACCCGATCAACCGGACCGTTCGCACGAAATCAATGCCGGCGTCCGGAGCACATTCACCTCGGGCTTACCAAGTGTGATGCCGCCTGACGATCTGGAAACGAGCGAACCTGTTGCCGGAACCGCCTACCAGGGCGATGCCGCCGGACCCGACGATGAGGGGATGGAAGACAAACCTGATACCGGCAATGCGGCCCGCCCGTATGACGTCAATGCGAAAGACACGCATCAGAATCAGCCGGGCGAGCGTCCGGAAGAAGCCAAAGAAGCGCAGAACCTCCCCCGCGAGCTGGCCGATGAAAGCAGTGTGACGGCCCAGGATATGATTTCCGGCCCGGACCGCTCCGACCAGAAATCGACCGATGGACTGGATCGGAAATACAACGACCCACAAGCCGCCCGCGACATGGCGAGTTAATTTTTCAATACTATTCGCAAAAAGCGCAAAAGAAGAAACAAGGATCGCGGAGAAAAACTCGTAGCGACCTTTGGTTCTTCTTTTGCGCTCTTTGCGTTTAAAACCTACATTAGCCTAAAATTCCAAACTACATGAAAAAGCTACTTATCCCCTGCCTTTTGCTCAGCGCCTTTGCGTTTACGGCACCCCCAAAATGGACGACTCTGTTTGATGGTAAAACCATAAAAGGCTGGCATAGCTACCACAAAGATGGCGTAGTGGGCTGGTCGATTGAAGACGGCGCCCTCACACCCGATGGTACCGGTGGCGACCTCGTGACAGATAAAGAATACGAGAACTTTGACCTGGAATTCGAATTTAAAATTCCCGCAGGCAGCAACAGTGGCGTCGTCTATAAAATCATCGACAGCCCGGATATCAAGTCAACCTACATGTCGGGTCCGGAATATCAGGTGATCGACGACAAAGGTTATCTGGATGGCGATGGTAAGCCCTACAAGCTGAAAGATACCCAAATGACCGGGGCTAATTACGACATGATCCCTCCCTCCGACTTCAGCGTGGCCAAAGCCCCCGGCGAGTGGAACAAAGGCCGCATTGTGGTCAACAAAAACCACGTGGAGCACTACCTGAACGGCAAGAAACTGGTCGATTACCAGTACGGTTCCGCCGACTGGAAAGCGCTGGTTGCCAAGAGCAAATTCGCCAGCTGGCCGTATGCAACGCCCCACGCCAAAGGCAAAATAGCCCTGCAAAACCACAGCCCTAAAGAGCGCGTCTGGTACCGGAACGTAAAGATCCGGGAGTTATAGTTGAGCCTACCTGAAGCAAAAGGCCCTATTCCGTTGAGCGGAATAGGGCCTTTTGCTTTAACGATTAGCCTATTAAATAGTACCCATTCAAGGATTGTGTCTATACGTCATGTTTCCGTTTGGCGATCAAAGAAGCCTTTGGCCAGAAAACTCTACCTTTGTGGTATGATAGCCTCTTCTTCGTTCTATCCGGTTACTCCCCCCTGATCTAAAGCCCCTGCTTTTCGTAGTGCATCTATAATGCTGGCCGATACTCATCAGCCAGTGGGTCTTTTTTTGTCTATCAGGATATATCTCCATGAATCAGTATTTGAATTTATTCGATTTCAAGCAACGCGTCGACTATAAAAACGAAGTTCTTTCCGGCTTAACCGTAGCCCTTGCCCTTATTCCCGAAGCAGTTGCCTTTGCATTGATTGCCGGACTGTCGCCCCTGACGGGTCTTTATGCCGCGTTTACGATGGGGCTGGTCACGTCCATACTGGGTGGCCGGCCAGGTATGATTTCCGGAGCAACGGGTGCCGTCGCTGTCGTGATCGTGGCACTCGTTAAAAGCCACGGTGTCGAGTATATATTCGCCACGGTGGTGCTGGCCGGGCTTATACAGATACTGGCGGGTGTTTTACGGCTGGGGAAATTCATCCGACTGGTGCCGCATCCCGTTATGTTCGGCTTCGTCAACGGGCTGGCCATTGTCATCTTCCTATCGCAGATGGACCAGTTTAAAGTGGCCGATTCGACGGGGGCGCTCCACTGGATGACCGGAACACCACTTTTGATTTTGCTCGGACTTGTTGCGCTGACCATGTTCATCATCTGGGGCTTGCCTCGATTAACCAAAGCCGTTCCGGCCTCGCTGGTCGCTATTATTACGGTTTCACTGCTCACCATTGGGCTTCACATCAACACGCGCACCGTTGGCGACATTGCCTCCATACAGGGCGGCTTTCCTCCGTTTCACATCCCGGCCGTACCCATCTCGCTCGAAACCCTGTCGATCATTTTCCCCTATGCACTCATTGTAGCGGGAGTGGGCCTGATTGAAAGTTTGCTAACCCTGAATCTGATCGATGAAATTACCCAGACCCGGGGCCGGGGCAATAAAGAATGCGTAGCGCAGGGGCTGGCCAATGTCACAAGCGGCCTTTTGTCGGGTATGGGTGGCTGCGCCATGATTGGGCAGAGCCTGATCAACGTATCGTCCGGCGCACGAGCCCGGCTATCGGGTATCGTGGCCTCGGTCATGCTCCTGTTCTTCATCATCGTTGGAGCACCGATCATTGAAAAGCTACCGATGGCGGCTCTTACGGGCGTGATGATCATGGTCGCTATCGGCACTTTTGAGTGGGCCAGTTTGAAGACTTTTGGCAAAATGCCCTGGCACGATGTATTGGTGATGGTGCTGGTGGCAGGCATCACCGTACTGTTCCACAATCTGGCACTGGCCGTGCTGGTTGGCGTTATTATTTCGGCGCTGGTATTTGCGTGGGAAAACGCCCGGCGGATTCGGGCCCGGAAATACGTCGATCAAACAGGCGTAAAACATTATGAGCTGTACGGCCCCCTGTTCTTTGGCTCCGTGATGGCGTTCCGGGAGAAATTCGACGTGGCAAATGATCCGAACGAAGTCATTATCGACTTCAGAGACAGCCGGGTGGCCGATATGTCGGGGATCGAAGCCCTCAGCAAATTGACCAGCAGCTACCAGCAGGCAGGCAAAACGATTCACCTCAAACACTTAAGCGCCGACTGCCGACGCCTGCTGACAAACGCCGACAGCCTAATCGAGGTCAACATCATGGACGACCCTGACTATAAAGTGCTGGTGGATGACTAGCGTTGCCAAAACACTGCTTGAGCCGGTAAAGAGCCAATTTCTCGCTGCATGGCAATGGGTTAAAGTGCCTTCAAATAGGCACTGATCTCCTCCGCCGTGCTGCGGGCGGAGCGGCCAACGCCGATCAGCGTGGCAGAAGCAAAGCCCGTCCAGGAGCCGTAGCCAACCAGCCACAGGCCGGGCTCGCGGATGGCTTTGGTGCCGTTGGTAGCTACGCGGCCGTCGGGGTCGACGATGCCGAGCGAGCGCAGATAGTCCGTAGCGGGTTTGAAACCGGTACACCAGATAATGGCGTCGACAGCTTCGGTTCGGCCATCGGGCCAGACAACGCCCGTTGGGGTCAGGCGCGTAAAGGGGCGAACGCTGTGCAGAACGTTCCGACTCCGGGCCTCCTGAACTGAAGGCACCATAACAATATCACCCAGTCGGCCCGCAAACGCGGTTTCGCCCGACTGAGCTGCCTGATACTGCTGGCTGGCCCGCTGGAATAACACGCGGCCGTCGACGTCGTCGGGCAGAAACGTTGGTTCGGTAAGCGTTACCCAGGTCGTTTGCGCTACCCGGGAGACCTCGGCCAGGATTTGCGCACCCGAGTTGCCGCCCCCCACAATAAGCACTTTTTTTCCCGCCAGCGAATCGGGCGACTGATACTGTGCCGAATGGAGTTGAATCCCGTCGTAATCAACCAGACCGGGGTAGTCGGCGACGCAGGGGTGGCTCCAGGAACCGGTTGCACTAACCACCACTTTCGTATGCCACTCCCCCGCCGTCGTACGAACCAGAAAACCCGTTTCGGTACGGTCCACCTGCTCAACGGTTACGGGTCGATAAAGAGGAAACTGGTAACGGGCTTCGTACGCTCTCAGGTAGTCGATGACATGGTCGCGCGTCGGGAAATCGGTTGCCGACCGGACGTTGGCCGGACGAGGCATGGGCCAACCCGGTAATGAGCTGGCTTCGGCCGGTGAAAACAGCCGCAGCGACTCCCAGCCGTGTACCCAGGCTCCGCCCGGCTGATTACCCGCGTCCAGCATAACGAACGGCCGATTGATCCGGCGCAAAAAATACCCCAGGGCCAGACCGCTTTGCCCTCCGCCAATAACGACTATATCGGTTTCCATTTTTAACGTAGCAGTCTCGATTGATGCGAACGAATGAGGAGACTTTTGTTGTCGTCTACCCCACGGCAAGCGCGGATACTCACTGGCTAATCCTTCCCGGTTCGCGCACATTGGCACCCGTTCGCTTTTGAATATCATCGCCCAGATCGGCGCGGGCTTCTTCGGCGATTTTCTCCAGTTTGGCGACTACATCCGGGTGTTGCTCCCGAACGTCATAGCGCTCACCGGGATCGCGACGCAGGTCATACAAAGCCGTTGTAAATTCGTGGGTTTCCGTACTGGGACCGGGTTTGCCATTCTGTCCCGGCAAAAAGCCCTCATACGTCCGGCCGGGGTGTGCGAAGACAAGTTTCCAGTCGCCCTGCCGCACCGCTTCCAGGCTGTTTTTTCGGTAGTAATAGTAAAATTTGTCGCGGGGCGTCACCGAGTTATCGCCTTTCAGCAAGGCCACCCAGTCGACGCCGTCAATGCGATTTTTGGGCAGCCGCGCACCGCAGACGTTTGCGACGGTTGGCAGAATATCAAGCGCCGTCAACAATTTATTACTCACCCGACCGGCTGGTACGACACCCGGCCAGCGAACCAGAAAAGGGACTCGGTGCCCCCCTTCAAACGACGTTCCCTTGCCTTCCCGGAACCCGCCCGACGAACCGGCATGGTCGCCGTAGTTGAGCCAGGGACCGTTGTCGCTGATGAACAGAACAAGCGTATTTTTGTCCAGCCCCTGCTGCTTCAGTTCGGTCATGATCTGCCCGACGGACCAGTCCAGTTCGGTCAGCACATCGCCAAAAATACCTCGTGCGCTTTTGCCGGTGAACTGAGCTGACGTTGCCAGCGGCACGTGCGGCAGGGGGTGCGGCACATACAGGAAAAAGGGTTTCTTTTTATGATTCCGGATGAATGAAACCGCTTTCTGGGTTATGGTACTGGTGATTTTTCCGGCATCGGCCAAATCCCTGATCTCGGGCCCGGGCGCATTGCCATCAATCCAGCGCAGGGGCGGATAGTGCGCCTGCGCCTGCGCTGGATGCAGCGGCCACATATCATGCGAATACGGCACGCCGTAATATTCATCGAAGCCCTGCTGCATCGGTAAAAACTGTTTGTTGTCGCCCAGATGCCATTTTCCGAACATCCCCGTCGCATAGCCGCGCTCTTTCAGCAACTCGGCCAGCGTCTCTTCGTTCGGGTTCAGGCCAATCAGTGAGTTGGGGCCTAATGCGCCCGAAATTCCCAGACGATTCGGGTAGCATCCCGTCAGCAGAGCCGCCCGCGATGCGCTGCACACGGCCTGAGCGGCTAGAAAGTTGGTAAATCGGGTGCCTTCGGCGGCTAGTTTATCCAGATTCGGTGTGGTGTAATCCAGCGCACCGGTCACCGACAAGTCTCCATAGCCCAGATCGTCCATAAAAAAGAGCACGACGTTGGGTGGGCCTGCCGGAGCGGGTTTTTCAACCCAGGCGCTGATGGATAAGGCTAGGCCAATAAGGATAAAAGCACTCAGCACAAGGCGGGACAATCGGATGGGTATGTGTGTCATAGATGATGGTATTGGGTGTACTCTCCTCCCCGGATGCCATCCGGGGTTATCCATAGTCAACCCCTTCGGGGTTCTTAGTTTGTTGTTTTCATTGTGGTTTTTGGCGTTACGATCTCCCACTCGTTGATGTGGGTGGGAATGTGCTCGCGGGCAACGATGGCGTTGGCTTGCCGGAGCAGATCCGGGTGCTGAGTGGCCAGGTTAGTTGTTTCGCTTACATCTTTATTCAGGTCGTACAACTCCCACGGAGCCGTTCGATCTTTGCGTACGTTGGTTTTGACGACTTTCCAGTTACCCATCCGAATGGCCAGTTGCCCGCCCTTTTCGGGGTATTCCCAGTAGAGGAACGGGTGCTGTTTCTGCGTATTGGATTTACCTGTTAACGTCGGCAGAAACGAGATCCCGTCGGTAACGAAGGGTTGTTTGTACCCCACCAATTCAGCCAGCGTAGCCAGTAGATCATATTGAACAGAGACATGGTTGGTCACTTGCCCCGGCTTGATTTTTCCGGGCCATCGGGCCAGCATCGGTTCCCGGATGCCGCCTTCATAGACATCCATTTTCAGGCCGCGCAAGTTACCGACACTGTTAAAGTAGGCAGCCTCTACCCCACCGTTGAAGGTAGCTCCGTTGTCGCTGGAGAACATGACAAGGGTATTATCGTCAATGTTCAGCGCTTTCAGCAACTGCATCAACTGCCCAATCTGCGCATCCATGTGTGTTATCATAGCGGCATAGGTAGCTCGTGGATAGGGCGTGGATGCATAGCCCTGCTGACCCAGATACGGTTGGTCGTCAAACTTCCCGATGTACTCCTTCACGGCGGCTTCGGGAGCTTGCAGGGATACGTGCGGCACGGTAAACGGGAGATACAGAAAGAACGGTCCGTTTTTATGCTGACGGATAAAAGCCTGCGCTTTCTGCGCCATTTTGTCAATCGCGTAGTCCTTGCCCCGATAGTAAGCGAAGGCTTCCGGGGTAGCCGTTTCGGGTGTCAGCTTGCGGTGGACATCAATGACGGGGTTGTTTAATTTATCGGGTTTACCGTTCTCCCAGAGGTGCGTCGGGTAATAGTTATGCGCCTGTTTCTGATCCAGATAACCATAGAAATAGTCGAACCCCTGCTCATTCGGATTGCCGGTGGTGTTGGCCATACCCATGCCCCATTTGCCGATACAGGCCGTTTTGTAGCCCGACTGCTGGAGCATTCGGCCCAGGGTAAACGCACCCGGATAAAGCGGCATCTGCCCCCCTTCCAATGAATCGGGAAAGCCGCCCATTTCGTAATTTCCCCGAATATAGGAATGGCCGCTGTGCTTGCCCGTCAGGAGCATACAGCGGGCGGGGGCACACACGGGCATGCTGGTGTAATGCTGCGTAAACCGCATCCCTTCGCGAGCGATCCGGTCTAGATTCGGCGTCCTGATTTTCTGCTGCCCGTAACAACCCAGTTCCGCATACCCCAGATCATCGGCATAAATGTAGATGATATTGGGTGATACGGCATTTCGGGGTACGGCATTCCGGTGGGGCGTGAAGGAAACGATTGGCCAGCCGGTTACGATCAGACCTACTACACTGACTACGATGACGCCTAACTTCATTCCTTCGTCATTAAATTATTATACAGAGTAAATAGAGATTAACCGAGATACACAAAGGTCTCAGTGAATCTCTATTTACTCTGTGCATCTCTGTGTTACAAATGTTTACCAGCCCGGATTTTGCGTAAGCGTTGGGGTCAGGTTACGCTCCCGCTGGGGAATAGGCCACAGGTAATGCCGTGTTTTATCGAACGTCCGGTTTACGGCAACTACCTGAATGGTCGTTAAGGCACCGTTGGCCGCTTTATAGGTAATCCCATAAATAGGGCCGGGCAGTACCGTTTCGGCCGTTTTCCACCGGCGAATATCAAACAGGTGCTGCCCTTCGAACGCTAGTTCAACGGTCCGCTCCCGGCGAATAATGGCCCGCAGCTCTGCCTGTGTAGCGGTATTGCTGATGGAGGGTTGTTTTACGTCGGAGCGGCCATTGCGAACAGCATTGATGGCCGAAAACACACTGGCATCCAGTTGGTTCAGTTCTATTTTCGCTTCCGCATACGTCAGCAAAATCTCGGCATACCGCAACAGAATGATGTTGATACCATTGTTGGCGGGGTTGGCGTAGTCTTCCGTATTGATGTATTTTTTGATATTGAAGCCTGTTGTCGAGGCAATATAGGTGTTCCCCACGGCGTCAGGCGTACCGCTGTTTGGCTCAGGGCGGAAGGTAATGCCACTGGGCAGCACATCGCCCGTCAGGAAAACAGAGAACCTGAGCCGGGGGTCCCGATTGACGTAGGGGTTGGCGGGGTCGTAACCGCTGGTGGCGTCAGTAATCAGCTTCCCGGATGTTGTTTCATACAGATCGACCAGCGCTTTGGTGGGCACATAGTTGCTGTTCGCGCTTTTCTGGCTGTAAGGTGCCATCAGCGCAAAGACATTGACCGGATAGGTGTCTTTAATGAACTGGCGGTCGAGCAACACTTCTTTGTTATTCTCGGCGGCATAGCTGAAGAGTTTTTCGTAACTGTCGTTCAGGCCATACACGCCCAGTTTAATGACCTGATCAGCGGCATCGGCAGCCTGCTGATAGCGTCCCGCCATCAGGTTGGCACGCGCCCGTAAGCCAAGCGCGGCTCCCTTTGTGAACCGCCCTTTATCAGCAGCGGCATAGGTTGTGGGCAGTAGGCCGGCGGCATCCGTGAGTTCTTTATCGACAAAATCCCAGACCTGCGCAATGGGGGCGCGGGCCAGCGTCCGGCTTTCATCCAGCGAAATAGCCGTAGTTACCAGCGGTACCTCGCCGAACAGATTCGCCAGCTTCAGGTACTGATACGCCCGGAGGGCTCTGGCTTCTCCCCTGAACTGGTTGATCAGGGCCGTATTCGTCGACGGAACTTTGCTGACGTTTTCCAGAAAGTAATTGCACGCCCGAATACCCTTGTAGGCGTTGGACCACTCATTAAACACCTTGGCACTGGTCGCGTCGTACTGGCCCTGCTCGACATACGACTGAACATCGAATGGCTGATTAACGTGGGCAATGTCCGTCAGGGCATCCCAGCTGAAAATATTGGCTTCATCGAGGTCTGTGTACAGCGAATTGACGGCCAGCCGGGCATCGCTCTCCGTTTTCCAGAAAAGATTTTCTGCCAGACGGTCATTGGGAACGGTATCCAGCAACTCCCGGTCGCAGGCAGTGAACAACACCCCCGACACAGCCAGCAGAAAAGGCATTAGTATATACGTTATTCGTTTCATGAGCTTTGACAATAAGACGGGTGAATACGATTAGAATTGCAGGTTAAGGCCGAGCGTATACAGCGATGTTTGCGGATAATAAACGCCCCGGCCGGAGCCCGCTTCGGGGTCCAGATTCCACTCATTAAGTTTCGAGAAGGTGAGCACGTTCGTAGCCGACACATAGGTCCGAATCCGGCTCAACCGCACTTTCGACGCAATGGCCGCCGGTAGTGAATAGGCTAACTGGATGTTTTTCAGCCGCACATACGACCCGTCGATCACCAGCCGGTCGGAGGTGGCTACGTTGCGCAGGTCAAACTTCCTCGGGAGGGGGAAGCGGGCGCCGGGGTTTTCCGGCGTCCAGTAGTTGTTGGTATAAATCGAGTGCGTAAAGCCCTCCTGGTTACCCATCTCGGACAAGGCTCCGGCCAGGCGCGTGCTTACTTTGGCCGCTCCCTGAAAGAGCAGGTTCAGCTCGAAGTTGCGGTACGAGAAGTTCGAGTTCAAACCAAAGGTGAACTTGGGAAATGTATTCCCGATGTTCGTCATGTCGTTGGCGTCAATTTTCCCGTCGCCGTTGGCGTCGATGTATTTCACATCGCCCGGTTTAGTATTGGCCGCATAGGTGGCCTTGTATTCCGTAATCTGTTGTTGGGTCTGGAACAGGCCGTCTGTTTTATATCCCCATAAGGCATTGATGGGCAAACCCACGGCAATAATGTAGCGGGGGTCGATATCCGACCCTAAGATGTATGGGCCGGTGCCTTTCAGGTCGACGACTTTGTTATCGTTTACGCTGAAGTTGGCACCCAGATTATACTGAAACCCCGATGGATTTTTGGCACCCCGGTAGTTCAGGCTAAATTCCCAGCCTTTGTTTTCGACTGAGCCCGCATTTTGCGGTGGAGCGACCAACCCAATGGTTGCCGGAATATCGAGGTTCAGCAGAATATCATTCGTAAGCTTCCTGTAATAATCGACCGTCAGGTTCAGGCGTCCCCGAAAAAAAGACGCATCCAGCCCTACATCCAGCTGCGTTGTCGACTCCCAGCCCAGATCGGTATTGGCCAGTGTCGTCTGGCGATAGCCCTGTACGGCGGCTCCGTTGAAGTTGTAGCCACTGGCCGCCAGCGCGGCATAATAACTGTATAAACTCACTGACTGATTACCCGTTATACCCCATGAGCCACGCAGTTTGAGATCATTGACCGTGTTTTGGATTCCCTGCCAGAAGTTCTCCTTCGAGAGCCGCCAGCCCGCCGAAAACGACGGAAAGAAACTGTACTGCTTTTGGCCCGTGAACTTCGAGGAGCCATCGTAACGCCCGTTTACTTCCACCAGGTACTTGCCGTCGTAATCGTAATTTACCCGACCGAAATAAGACCGCAGGCCAAAGTCGGCATCGTTACCGCTGTTGCTCTTGGTGCCATCGTTGGCTCCCTGCCCAATTGACTGGATATCGTTGTTAAAAAACCGCTCGCGGTAGGCCGTCAGAAACGTTTGCGTGTTGCCAATCTGCGAATACCCCAGCAAGCCCCTCAGGTTGTGCGTGTTCAGTTTGCGCTCGTAAGTCAGCAAACTGGTCAGGGTGTATTCCCGTAAGGTATTGCGAACTTCGTTCAGGGTGTTGTTGGCGACCGTCTTGGTGATGTTGGTGTTCTTATCGACGTTGACGTACGAGTTACCAAAGTTCTTTTCCTGCGTAAAGGTACCGCGTCCGGCCAGTTGTGTCGAGAAAGTAAGCCCGTCCAGAATCTCCCAATCCGCTTTCACATAGCCCGCCAGGTAATCGGTCGAGCGTTTTGAATCGCCCCCGATTTCGGCATACATCAGCGGGTTGTTTCCCTGCGTACTGAGGCCATAGGTACCATCGGCATATTTGGGTACGGCCCAGAGCGATCCGTGAAAAAGGAAGTTGATGGGGTCGATGGTGGGAGCCTGCGAGTAGTTGTACCGGTAGTTGATATCCCCGCTCACACGCAGTTTAGAGGAAATCGTGTAATCGGTATTCAGGCGAATCTCCCCGATTTTGCTGCCGTAGTGCGTGATAATACCGGCCTGATCCTGATACCGCAGGCTCAGGCGCGTACGCAGCGCTTCGTTGCCGCCCGCCACGGCAATGGTATGGTTTTGCTGGGGAGCCGCCTGAAGCACCGTTTGAAACCAGGTGTTCGGCATCGGGTATTTCTCCCGGTCGGTAGCCGTCACATACGCCTGAATGGACTGCTCCGTGAACCGGGCGGGCAGGGCAGCCCCGGCATTGGTGTAAGCCGCTACCTGCAACCGCATGTACTCGTCAATACCCATCATTGTCGGCTTGTTGATGGAGTTCTGGATGGCATAATAGCCATTGTATTCCACCTGCACCTTACTGCCTTTGGCCCGTTTGGTCGTCACCAGCACCACACCATTCGTTGCTCTTGAGCCATAAATAGCCGTTGATGCCGCATCTTTAAGAATCGAAATCGTCTCAATATCGTCGGGATTAATGTCCGATAACCGTTGTTCGATGCCATCGACAATCACCAGCGCATCGTTCTTGCTCATGTCGTAGCCACCGGTGCCGTTATTCGTACCCGCCGTATTGCCGATGCCGTTGATATTGAAGGTCGTAATACCCCGTACCCGAATGGCGGTATTGGAGCGTCCCGGCGAGCCGCCCTGGTCCAGTACCGTAACCCCCGGCAGTTGCCCCTGCAGCGACTGCTGAATGTTGGAAACCGGTCGGCGGGCAATTTCCTCCGCCCCAATTTGGGATACGGCATTGGTCAGGCTGTTGCGCTTTTGGGTACCGTAGCCCACAACGACCACCTCGTCGAGTTGTTTGTTATCTGTCGTCAGGGACACCTCAAGGCGCGAGCGTCCGTTTACCGGCACCTCCTGCGTCGTGAAGCCAATACCCGAAAAAACGAGCACCGCATTGGCCGGGGCATCCAGCGTGAATTTACCGTTGGCATCGGTGTTGGTGCCTTTTTGGGTGTTCTTGATGACGACGTTGACGCCGGGCAGCGTTTCGCCGGTTTCACTCTTCACCGTGCCGGTAACGGGTTGATCGACGGCACCTTTTTTTGTTTGCTGGACAGTAGTAGCCAGACTAACCGGCTGCGACCAAACGGGCCTGAATCCGACAAGGAATGATACAGCTAAAAGCCCAACGGTTTTTCGTAAATGAATTCTCATACGTGTGACGATGTTTAACTTACCGGCCCTCCACACCTGTGGAAGTAGCTACATGAATGACGGAAGACATATAAATGCACTTATCTACTCGACAGGTTACTCCCCTTGAAAATATTACCATATACTCTATAGATTAAGAGTATAAATTACCCTGTACAGCAGATCAATAAATCACCGGGCTGGTCTTCTTTACTGGTTTTTATTTATCTGACTGCTAATGGAAGCGCAAAGGTTTGTACGCAATTTTAGATTTCCAAGATAATTGTAAAATTTTGATGCTCAATGAATTACCGACTAGTCTATCGAGAAATACTGTTATTACCAACCTAATCGGTAGATTTAAATACTTTCGGAAAATAATTGGGCATTGCCCACAAGCTTACTGTCGTCAAGCCCGATAGCAGGATTAGAAAAGTATTTGCCTTGAACATGAGGCCATTAAGCTCTTGCCCTGTATGTCTATACGTTGCAACGCCTGGTCGGCATAGGGTCAGTAATCCACCTTCCGGCGCTTCTCCTTCACGTCGCCCTTCAGTTTCTTTTTCGTAATGCGCTCCTCTACGGCCGCTTTGGATGGCTTGGTCGCTTTGCGGGGTTTGGGTTTCTCGAAAGCCTTTTCAATAAGCCGGTAAAACTTCTTCGTTACCTTTTCTTTGTTGGCTAGCTGCGTGCGCTCGGTCTGATGGGTCAGGATCAGTTCGCCCTCGGTCGTCAGCTTATTCCCTAATTTTTCTTCCAGCACCGCCCGTTCTTCATCGGAGAGCAAAAGTGAGTTGCGGACATCGAAACGCAGCTCGGCTTTCGTCGCTACTTTATTGACGTTTTGCCCGCCCGCTCCCCCACTACGGGCAAACTGGTAGTGTAATTCGGGCTGTAAACGAGTGGCATCCATATGCATTCGGGTTAATCTGTAGACTGAAACTAACATTGTCCCAATCTGCCGAACAATCGCCGGATGCATGGGTTAGTTCCAAAACTAATGGATTCAACGGTATAGCTCATCACGATCAGCAAATACCAACCGGATTGACTGCCGTTAATGGCCTGAGGACCCTTGAAAAACGTACAACAAAACCACAAACTGAATCATGATTGCAAAAGACCAGAACCAGATCTCACTCATTGAGGAAACGGTGAATACGTTTGATGGCAACATTGACGAAACCACCGCAACCGGCGGCCTGTCGATCATTGACAAATGGCTGACCCGTCTCGACGACATCAGCGATGAAACCACCGACGACATTGCCGAAACGCTCGAACGGCTGCGCCCCGAAATCGACACCGCCCAGCGCTACAACCGAGTCGACAACCAGCGTATCGCGTCGTTACTGCAGGAGTTGATCGAGCAAACCCGCAACGTAGCGACCACTGCCGAAGCCAGTGCCGAACAGGAAGAACTTTCGCAGTTGATTGCCGTTCTGGAAAATCTGCACCGGCAGGCAGCCAGTCAAATCAGCCAATCTTAAACACGACCTTACATGGCCATGAATCAACACGCGTCCAACTTAATCAACCTGACAGTGAATGCCTTCAACGGCGAAACGGCGGCTATATCGCCAACCGACGGCATTTCGCTGATCGATAGCTGGCTTAGCTTCCTACAGGCCGAAGGGCCAAAAGACTCCCCCATTGTTGACGCGCTGGGGAATCTGAAAGTCGAGTTACAAAGCGGCAACCCCAACGGGGAACATGTGGAGCGAATCCTGAAAGCCTTATCCGACCAGACGAAGCAAACCACCAGCTCCGCCGATGCAGATAACAAGCCCCGTTTAACCACCCTGTCCGAAGCCCTACAGGGGTTCAGCCAGCAGCTGAGCGGCAAGCCAAGGCGGGATACATCCGGCGAGCAGGCCCCCATGACCAGTACTGTTGGGGGCGAGTCGACCCATAGCGGTGTGGGCGCTTCGGCGTTCAACGCATCGACCGATGACCTGACAAACCGAAACGGCGGCACCATCAGCAGCGGCCCAACCGCCGATGGGGATGATATAACCGGCAGCGACGCAGCTTCGGAACCCACCCGCACGCCCGACGAAAGCAACGACGAGGGCAGCTCGCGAGTTGGCCCCGGCGATAACTCGGCCGCGTCGCAAGGGTCCCGCAGCGACACAGGCGACCGGATGTCGGGCATGGGTATCTCGGGCGGTGCCGGAGATACGGATTACAGTCAGTCGGGCGGCCGATCGCAGTACTAAACAGAGGAGCCGGGGTGGGCAGGCTAAGCGCCCTGATGGCTGAACTACCTGAACAAACCGGCTCTCACCGGGTTATTTATATACCAACAAACCACCAACAGCCCATCACGCGCCCTCGGGCAAGTTTTTGACAAGCTGTTGCTAACCTGAACGAACTATGCCTTCTCATGCATTGGATCAGCGGTTGTTTGAGCGAACAAGCAACCTCACCGACGATAATAACACGGTTTTAGCCTCCCCACAGGATGGTGTGGAGCTTATCGATAACTGGCTGCGGGTTATTGACGGAAACACCGCTACGCAACTCATCGAAGACGACCTGAGAGAACTTCGGGCTGAGTTAACTAGCGAAGCCCCCGATGCCGACCGGGTAAAGGGATTCCTGCTGAATCTGGCCGACAATACGGCTCTGGTGGCCCAAAGCCGGAACGTGCAGGAACAGACCGAAGGCAAGCTGGATAACGTCGCTTTTACGCTACGCACGCTGGCAGGTCTTTGACCGGTTGTTTGTTCGTGAGCTCTTGATTTTCCCACTCACTACCCTATCCGGTAACGCGCTAACTACTAACGAATCACAAACAACAACATGCTGGGATCAAATATTTTGGAAGAGGGGATGCTCAACGATACCCTCACGGCGTTTCGGGACAACAACCAGGCCCCGATATCGGCCACACAGGGGGTTATGCTCCTCGACGGCTGGCTGCAGGCACTGGATGGCGACTCGAACATCGATCAGTTAAAAGGCTCCCTGAATGAGCTGCGGACGGCGCTCCAGGCGTCTCAACCCGATGAATCATATGTCCGGCAACTGATGGGCAGCCTGGCCGATCAGGCACAGGAAATAGCCGAAGGCCCAACTTCCGAAGGCACCTGGACGGGCGGTCTGGAGAGTCTGTCGGTCATCCTTCGCAATCTTAGCCGCGCCCAATAACCTGGCATTAGGGATAACGACCCAAACCGAAGAAATCTTCACTACTACTCACGATGGAAGGAACAGGAACAACACTCGAACACAGAATGCTTACCGACACCCTCGGCGCTTTCGGTGAAGG
This sequence comes from Spirosoma aerophilum, assembly GCF_054782495.1. NCBI lineage: Bacteria > Pseudomonadati > Bacteroidota > Cytophagia > Cytophagales > Cytophagaceae > Spirosoma > Spirosoma aerophilum. The sequence goes on from NZ_BAAGSJ010000004.1 coordinate 256,882, forward strand.
CAATCTGGCAACTATTTCGCCCGAACAGGGCATCTTATTACTGGAAGGCTGGCTAAACGCCCTACCCGGCGATGTGGGTGCCGAGCGGATCATGGGTGAGATCACCACCCTGCGCGACCACCTCAAAACGGGCGACTACGACCTGGAGAAAATCCGCCATTTGTTACTCAGCATGGCCAGCCATACGGCTACGTTATCGCATGAGCCGGTCGTAGACGGATCAACGGCCCATCAACTTACGCAGTTGGCGCACGCGCTGCGCAACTTTAGCAATCAGTTCTGATATGTTTACACACGAAGAAGCGTCGACATTGCTCGACTCCACCATGAATGTTCTGGAGGGCGACCTGGCCACGACGACACCACAAAGTGGTACAGGAATCCTTGACCAATGGCTGGCTGAAATCAGCAAAGCGGACAATACAAAAGACATTACGAGTACGCTTGAGCAGCTGAAAACGCAGTTAAAGAGTGACCAGATCAATACAGCGGAGCTGGTCAGCGTGCTGGAAACGCTGGCTACGCAAACGACCGAATTCAGCACCATGATGGGTCCGGAGGGTGACCTGGCCTACCGACTCGAAGGCCTGGCTTCGGCCTTGAAATCGCTGGCGGGTCAGCTAGGAAATCAGTAAGCGATAGAGTACTTCCGTAACAGGGCGGTCAGCCGGGGTCATTGCACTCCGGCTGACCGCCTTTTTCATTTTCGGCTTCAGTATAAACTTTACCGTTTACCAGTACGCTTATTTCGTTAATAAATAATCCTACCGATTACTAATTACCTGTCTCTATCCAGCTGATTTATAGGCTAACTTATACGTGAGTTTCCTGATAAGTGGTAAACTACGACTTATCCGATATAGACTGATCCACGTCTTCCCTCAGCCTTAACCACATCCTACAACCATGGCCTGGAATGAAACACTCACTGCGTTAAATTACCGCCTTGCCGACTTATACTACACGGAAGAAGACGCCCGTCGGGTAGCCAGAATAGCCGAGTTCGATACGGGTGATATTGACTTTTCAGGGGGTATCAAAACCGTTTGGTTCAACATCCTGGACTACGCCAACACCATCGATAAGGGCGCTCGAAACCATGACCTGCTGATTGCCCTGCTGAAAACGGTGACGTCCTCCGACGAGCGCGGCAAGAAAGATGATTTTCTAAAAACCATTCTGAGTAACTACATCGACGGCAAGGCGATTATCGAATCGCCGGAGTCGGCTGATGCGCGCTGGCAGGAACCCGAAAGCCCCGACCACCTCGAAAAGCTCATGTCCAGCGTCAACACGCTGCTTCCCATCAGCTTTCTGGATCGGGGTTTACAATGTGCACAGGCGGTTGTCCGGATTGATATTGGCAAGGGGGCTGGTACGGGTTTTCTGATACAGGACAACTACATCGTTACCAACCATCACGTGATCCCCGATCTGGCAACGGCCCGTACTGCCAAAGTTCAGTTCAATTTCCAGAAAAACTGGGATGGTGTAGACTTGGTATCCGAAGAGGTATCGCTGCTGCCGGAAGCCAGTCCAAAGAACTTCAAAACGGATAAAACCCTCGATTATACGCTGGTCAAATTAGCCGACGACCTCAACCGCAAATACGGTGCGCTGACCTTCAGCGATGTGCCCCCGCAAAAGGATGATTTCGTCAACATTATCCAGCATCCGGCGGGTGGCCCCAAGCAGATCGCCCTGTACCACAATGTCGTTACCTACGCCGATGAGACCCGGGTGCAGTATTTGACCGACACCCTGCCGGGTTCGTCGGGCTCGCCGGTGTTCAACTCCAGTTGGGCGGTTGTCGCCCTTCACCATAGCGGAGGATGGATCAAAGAACCGGGCGTTAGTCAGGCGGTCTACCGCAACGAAGGCATCGACAGCCGCCGGATCAAAGAAGCCCTCGAAACCCTATCCGCCTGAAGCCATGTCGCCCAAATACCTTTTTCAGCTGAAAGTGAAGTTAGGCAACCTGTATGCCACGACCGAAGAATGGAAACGCGTGATGGTGGCCGCCCTTGACCTGGGCGCGGGTGACATTCCATCGACGGGCAAAGCCTTCGATGCCTGGGGAAACGTGCTCACCGATGTGGTGAAAGACGGAAATCTGTTAATCAAACTCCTTCAATTCGTAACCAGCCTCAACGAAAGAGGGAACAAAGACCAGTTTTTGCTCAACCTGCTCGATACGCTGCAGGATGCTCACCGCCGTCAGATCGAGACGCTCGCCCGGGCGATCAAGAGCAAACAATGCGTGCTGTTCCTAGGGCCGGGTTTGTTGCTTTGCAGCCAGGATGGCAACCTCGTTCCGTTCGACAGGGCCTTTTCGCAGGAGTTGGCCGCCAAGCTCAAGCAACGCCCGGAGCCCATCTTTTTTGAAGAGACCAAGAAAGAGCAACTCAGCTACATTGCCCAGCGGTACAACGAAATTCCCACCTTCACCCCCGAAGATCTGGGCCAGCGGGCCAGCAAATTTTACTACGATAACCAGGATGATAACCCCAGGATCTACGAACGGCTGGCAGAGTTGTATTTCCCCATTATTATCAACACCAACCCCGACAAGAATTTATACCAGGCCATTGAAAAGCGAAAACCCAATAGCTGCATCTACCGCTATTACTCCTTTGAAAACAACCAGACCCTCGTTAATGACGCCCAACCCATTCAGAACAGTCCGGATGGGCCGCTGAACGGCGGCAACGATCCCAAAACACTGTTTTATAACCTGCTTGGCTCGTTTGACGCACCCGGCTCGATGATGCTTTCCGAAAGCAGGCTGCTCAAGTTCATGGATAAAGTCCTGCGCGAACGGCCAGCCATCGATAAAAAGATCAAGGCTGAGTTCGATGATCAGAAGTACTACCTGTTTCTGGGTTTCGACATCGAGCAGTGGTACGTCAAAATTCTGTTCAGCACCGTGCTGGGCATCAGTCGGCAGGAAGGGCGAGGCTTCTCGGTCTTTCCGGAAAATATGGTCGTCACGCCGGCCAACCAGGATTTCTTCGAAGAAGAGTTCAAATTCTACTTCATAACCAACGACTTAGGCAAATTCGTAAGCCAGCTTGTTCAAAAGTATCAAGAGTTATAAAACCCGCCACCCGCATGAATTCGCCTAATGTCAATGCGTTGCAGGATCGGTACCCCGGTCTGCGCTCATTCAGCCCTGATGAGCAGCACCTCTTTTTTGGTCGGCAAAAAGAGATCGATGATCTGATCGACCTGGTCAGAGCGGACCAGATTACCGTGTTGTTTGCCAAATCAGGTTTAGGCAAAAGTTCACTGCTCAACGCCGGGCTTACCCCCCGACTCGAAGCCCTCCATTACCGGATAATTCCCGTTCGGTTTCAGCAGCAGATAGCCAGGCCGGACGATGCCGACCCAACCGAAGGCCCCCCGGCTCTCTCTGAGAACAAACTGCTCAACATTGTCCTGAACCAGTTGCATGGCGAATTCCGTGCGGCCTGGCATGGACAAACCCCACCCGCCACTTTTCAGCAGTTCTACCAGCCGGGCGCACACCCCCGAAAACTTTGGGAAGAGATTAAAACACACCCGTTTCCCAACGGGGCGATACCGGTATTTATATTCGATCAGTTCGAAGAGCTGTTTATTTTCGACCAAACTCAGCAGCATGCGTTCATGGGGCAGCTCGCCGAGCTCATGAACGACCAGTCGCCCGCCCGCATCATCCAATGGCTTTTGAAAACCGATGTCGACGACCGGACGATGGACATGATGGACTGGAGCAAACAGCCCCTGGTAAAGTGCCTGTTTTCCATCCGGGCCGACCGGCTTTTTGAGATGCATAAGCTGAAGCCGATGATTCCCATGATTTTACGCAATCGGTATGAGCTGCTTCCGCTGTCGGATGACTGTGCCCGCGAAGCGATCGAACGCCCTGCCCAGGCCGACGGCCAGTTCTCGACGCCCAAATTCACCTACAACGAAGGCACCCGCGAATTGATCATCGGGCAGTTAAGCCGCGACAAAGAAGCTGATCGTACAGCGTCGACGAACCAATCGACCTATCGGGAGGAAATCTGTGAAATTGAGAGTTCGCAGCTTCAGATCGTTTGCAACTACATTGAAAATAAAATAAAAGAGAAGTTGGCCCGCGGAGGAGAGCCTGTTGTCGGACCCGATATTATTAAAGACAAGAAAAGTATAAATCGAATCCTGGATAAGTTCTACCGGAATCAATTGCGGCAAATTGGCACGCAGCAGGAAATTGAAAAAGTACGCCTTGTCCTGGAAAATGACCTCCTTGTCGATGGCCACCGCGTAGGACTGGCGGCTATGAAAATGCGTAAGACGCTGGGCGATGATGCAACAGCCGACCGACTGATCAATAAACTCATTGAAGTACGCCTTATCCGGGCCGACGATACCCACCTGGGCCGTACCTATGAGTTGAGCCACGATACCCTGATTGAGCCCGTTGAAAAAGTAAAAAAGCTGATAACCGTCTGGCTAAACCGAAAAGCGGTTTGGGCCGAGAAAATTGCACAGGCGGAGAAACAACGGGAGCAGGAGCTGAAATTTGCCCGCGAAGAAAAGCAACGAAAGCGGTTTCAGCGCCTATCGCTGAAACTCGCCATTGCCATTTCGGTCGCCATTCTGGCCATCTTTTCGGCCCTCTGGTTTCTGGCGAATGGCCATATGAATCTGGCCCAGGCAAACCGGGACTGGGCTGTGGATGAATATAATGCAGGGAATCAGCGAATGGCCTACAGGCTCTGGGAAAGTAGCCGCGACCTGGTCTGGTGGATACCCTTCTACCGCAATGATCGTGTCGACAGGCGAGCCGCCCATTGGTTTGCTCCTTTTTCCGGCGCGACCACGCAGTTTACCACACAGCACGACAGCATTCAGTACGTAGCCAGCCTGTTTCAGAATAACACCTTTGAGGTATGGCGATTTTCACCGGCCGACTCGACGTTCGTTAAATTCGACTCCTTCTATAAAGACATGGACATGCCCCAGATCAATGCCATGTCGGCAACGAAACTCCACTTGCAGCATAATCACCTGATCCTCTTCAAACACGATAGCCTGCTACAGGTTTTCGATCTGAACGCCAACGCTAAAGTGTTTCCCAAAGGCCCGAACTATTACCCATTGTGTACGGCATATGGCCGCTCAATGATGACCGGTCCTGTAAAAGCAGAAAACTATGTGTATCCCTTTAAGCCGGTTCTACTGGCTCCCAACGGAAACCGGCTGGCGGTTATTGACTCGAGTGGTCATGCTCACCTGTTCGACCTGAAGGCAGATAGCCGTCAGGATTCGCTTTTCGAGAAACTTACGTCGTCTATCCTGGATTTCAGCCTGCATGATCTGCAATTCTCGTCTACCGGCGACTCAGTTTTAATCAGAATACCGGATCAAAACCGGTTCGAGTTGCTCGATTTGCAAGGGAGTCGGCTGGTGTCCACATACACCAACACGGTAGAGGCCCGATTCTCACCCAGAGGCCGCTACCTGCTAACGATCAGTATCAATGGGCGGTTGACGATCCATGATCTACAGGCGGAGAAATCTTTCTCCCCTTCCCAGTTGCTTCCCAGAGTTCGGATTGATGCGCTAATCGTTAATCAGGCCGAATCGACACTGTTGATCAGCACCTCGTCGACTCGGTCAGCTGCGGGTAAAAAATATACCCTTTATAGCATTGATCTAGAAAAGCCAGAGCCGTCGGTAAACCCGATTGCCACTGACGTAGTCAGGTACATTCCCTTCCCGCTGGCCGATCAGGTGTTGTATCAAACAATCGACTCATCTATCGTCCATTATAACCTCAACAAGCCTGCAAAACAGGCATCACCGGTCCGCCTGTCGGCGGTAACCATTCTGCAAACCGGCGCGAACCATGTGCTCTATACAATGAACGCACCAACCGGTTCTGAACAAGGTAAGCTGTATCTGTACAATGTAACCAGTGGAAAACGCACCGATGTTACCCGGTTTTTAGTTGAAAAGGGGGCCAAATTCGTTTTTTACGCGCCTGAAGGACCAACGAGCAAGACACGAATCGAGGACAAAAAACTGATTCAGGCAAGTCCTGATAAACTAACTTTTTTTGCGATCGACGCTCTCGAAAGGGGCGGCACTGCCAAGTCGGAATCGCCCGTTCTCGCCGACAATACGAGGCTTAAACCCCGCACCTTAACCATCTCAGGACCAGTGATCAGCATAAAAAATCAGGATGATATTTTGCTTAGTTTTTTCGTTACTAATACGAATAACCGTCGCGATTATATTGTCAACCACATCTACCCACCGTTAAGCAAGGGCGATCAGGAAGCGGCTGGCTTATAAACCAACTGAACACATCCGCCCTGATAATACCGACTACCACCTGTCAATAGTTTGATGAGGTAAAGCCGGTCAACACTGTACCTATATCCCGGTGCTTTCTCGACTTATGATTCACCCCGACACTTACGTAAAAAGTACCCACAAAGGACTCGGCGTTTTTGCCGGACGACGGTTTGAGAGAGGAGAAATCCTCTGGATCATCGACGATGTCGACGCGAAACTGGCGCTTCACCGGTACCTCGACCTCGACGCCTTACAACGCCAGAAACTGAATATTTACAGCTACCTCGATAACAAAAACCGGGTCATCATTCCCTGGGACGAAGGCAAGTATGTAAATCACGCCTGTGCGCCCAATTCAACGGGTCTGCTGGAGTTCGACAACATCAGCATTGCCCTGCGCACGATTGAGGCTGGTGAGGAGATCGTCGAGGATTATTACAGTTATTACGGTCATTTCGAGTCGTTTACCTGCCGATGTGGCGCACCCAACTGCCGGGGCGTAGTGACGCAGCAGAACTCATTCCGGGCGGATTTGCGCCTGACCCTAGCCGAAATTGCCCCCGCCCTGAATGCTTACCCGCAACCGCTTCTGGACGTCCAGTCGACAGAAAATGACACGTTTCTGGCTACCCTCCGAACCTACAGCTTACTGCATAACCATGAACGAACGACTAAAGTGGCTTCTCATCGTACTGGGCCTTGAGCTGATTTCCGTGCTGGGCGATTACTTCATTAAGAAAGCTTCTCTACAAAATGGCTGGATGGGCTGGAAGCAGCTGCTGCTGGGTGGCCTGATTTACGGAGCCACGGCCATCGGTTGGTTCTACGTCATGCGCACGTTCAAGCTGTTCACCATCGGCCTGATCCATTCGCTGCTGGCCATTGCGCTGAGCATGGTGCTAAGCCAGTTGTTCTTCGACGAAAAGATCACCCCCCGCGACATCGTCGGTATCGTACTTGGCCTGGCCTCGATCATTCTGCTGATCCGGTATCAGGGATGAATGGAAATGCACGGTGGCTGGACGGATGGTTCTGATTTTTATATCTTACGTAAAAATCAGTGCGGATTTATCCGCTGGTTCCAGTAGATCAACACGTTCAGCGTAGCCCTTCCCGAGGCAATGATGTCCAGATCGCCATCGCCATCGAGGTCGGCGGCTTGCAGGTCTTCGCAGGCCATTCGAACACTGTCGTCCAGTATATACCCGATGGGATTAATCCGGTCCTCAGGGTTGAACAGGCGAATACCGACTTTCTTCTCGGCATTTGGATTACGCCAGCCCGCAATGATCTGGTCACGGCCCGTACCCAGAAAGTCGCCACACACGAGCGCATGCCCCTGGCTGAACATATCGGAGAGCACGCTGATCTGTTTCTCGTCGTTCCTGTTGGTTATTTTTTTTATCGAATAATTTCCGGTTTCAACCTGAAGCAGATTGCCGTGCATGGGCTGTATGGTAGCTATGCTCTTCCCCTTATCGAGCCGCCTGATTTCGCCAATACCGGCTACATCGTTGGTCAGCATGGGCAAGGCGTTGTTAGCCGACTCGGTATCGACCGAACGCCATTTCTTTTTCCGCCACTGAAAAATGTTGCCGCCCTCTTTACTGGCAATGATCAGCCCCGTTGCCGATCCATTGTCGCCATCTTCCCAAATCTCAAGGTTGTGGGTCAGGTGCATGGTTGAATCCACCAGATGCCGTTTCCAGACGCTGCGCAGGTCTTTGGGAAATTCGTACCCCCAAATCCGGACGCCACGACCTTCGCCGTTCTTATTCCCCAAGCCGTGCAGCGGAACGACGATCAACTGGTAGTTGGTCTTGCCTACCTGTGCCCAGCGCATGCGGTGGGTGGTCACTTCGTGCGGCAGCCGAATGGGTTCCCAACGCTGGGTGGGGTCCTGCGGACGAAGGAGGTAAAAAACGGCTCCCGATTTGGTGCTGTCGACGGTTTCGGCGGGGTTCCAGCCTGCCCCAACGGCTACTTCTACCCGGCCGTCGCCGTCCAGATCGCGGGCGGCAATGCATACATTGTCCTGCGGGGTCAGGTTGGCCGCCATTACGTACCGTTTCCAGCCGTCCGTTTTAGTATCCTGTACCGGGCGCCCGGCTGAGGGGCGCCCCTGTGCCGGGCGCCCCGGATTTTTGTACCAGACAATTTCTTTCTGGTCGGCCAGCAGAATATCGGGTTGCCGGTCGCCGTCAACGTCGCCAATCGCCATGCCATAGCCAATACTGATCTGGTTATCCACCACCTCAATCTTGAAGTTGGGTCGGCCAGCTTTGGTCGTATCCGTTTGCGCCAGCAGGGGCGAAACAGTCAGAAAGCACAGAAACAGCGCGTTTTTCATGGCAGTGAAGGGTATATCTGACATAAGCGAGCGGGATGCCGGTTCTACCGACCTATACTCACCTTCTCCCCAAGCTGCATCACCCGGTACGGCGTTCCGTATTGCTCGCAGGCTTGTACAAAATCAGCGGGGTCGGCGGTGTTGAATTCGAACAGATCGTAATGATGCGGGATTACTAATTTCGCTCCTATGTCGCGGCCCAGCCGGGCGGCTTCATCAGGGTTCAGGTTCCCCGCCACACGCCGTTCGGGTTTGTTTCCGTTAATGGGCAGAAACGCCACATCGACCGCGAACGGGCGCAGTACATCCACCATACCATCGTACCAGAGTGTATCGCCGGAATGATAAATCCGAAAGCCTCCCATCTCGGCCACGAAGCCCATGAACGTACACCGGCCCTCAGCGTCGCGTTCGATCTCATTATGGGCCGCCGGGACGCCGTGAATCACCACCCCGTCAACGGTAATGGATTGCCCGTCGGTTAAGCCGATTGGCCAGTTCGGATCTGTTTTAAGTCGGTCGGCAATGAAGTTCCGGTTCGCTTCGGGGATAACGAACTGCACGGCCGGGTTAGCCGCCATCAGCGGCAATAACGTTTCGGCGTCGAGGTGATCGGTATGATTATGGCTGGAGGTGACCAGGTCGATGCCCGTGAGCCGACCGGGGTCCACAACGCGCTCTGACAGACGGACATGCGGCTTATCCGTATCGGCATATTTACGGCTCAGCGAATCCGACAGATAGGGATCGAACAATAGCTGAGTTCCTTTGTGCTGAAGCAGAAAACCACTTTGGCCGAGCCACCAGATATGGAGCCTGTCGGGCTGGCTTCGGGCTGCTTCGATATCCGTCAGTAAGGCGTCGTCCTGTTGAAAGGCTGGTTTTAACATAAGTATTGGAGCCGGTACGATCCGTTCGGTTTGCAGGCAATATAACCCAAATGATCCGGGTTCTCCAACCAATGTTTAACGGGTTGACGGGTCGGCGCTCTGGCGCTATCGTTTCAACCCGCTCAGAGTGCCCAGCACCCAATCGAGGGTTCGGGCGGGTAACATACGGGGAATAATCCAGCCCATAAGCTTCCCTGGCACCAGGGCATAGCGAATATGAGGGCGGGGGGCTTCGTGAATATCCACGAGCCGCTCGCCAATGTAATCAATGGAAAAGCCTTTGTTCTCGGCAACTTCCACCTGTTTCAGGAACCGCTTCATGGCCGGATAATAGCGCGTATCGGCATAGGGGCTTATGTCGGTGCCTTTCTCCCAGATAGGCGTTTTTACGGCGCCCGGCCCAACAATGATCACCTTAATCCCAAACAGAACCAGCTCCCGGCGCAAACTATGCGAAATGCCTTCAAGGGCATGCTTGGAGCCCACATAGGCTCCCATAAACGGAATAGCAACCTGCCCATTCACTGAACTGATATTCTGAATACGACCCGGCTCGACAGGGTGGCCCGTTTGCGCACCAAGTAAGGGCAGAAAGGCCTGCGTCACCTGCAGCAACCCCAATATATTTACCTCAAAATGTTGGCGAACGATGGCAATGGATTGATTTTGCAGGGGACCGCCGATGGCAATACCCGCATTATTAATAAGTCCGCCCAGGCCACTGCCCGCCAGCCGATCTGTGAGGTAACGGGCCGCAGCGTTTACAGCCCCGGCGTCGGTGACGTCGAACACAAGCGGCACAAACGCATCGCCCAGTTCCGCTTGCAACCGGTCGGCGTCAGTTTGCGTCCTGACGCTACCAAAAACACTGTAGCCACGCCGGATGAACTGTTTGGCGGCCCCATAACCGATGCCGGTAGAGACCCCCGTAATAAGGATATTTTTACTAATTGATTTCATTTTTTTAAGCTACGTGTACTGGTGTAGCTATAACGATGTCGGGTTTCTTCTGTTCGTGCCGTACGCTGGATAACCGAACTCCCTCCTGGCGGGCAAACAGGGGGTCGATTTCAAGCAGACAGTCGGGGCTGTTGGTTTGGACTAATAGTTTTTCATGTGGTCATTTTTTAATGAGACGTATTTTATACGTTCCGGCTCATTCAATGACGCTTCTCAGACCTCATTTATTCCTTTTTTCGCAAAACCAACCGGCTATGTTTGCTCGTCGATTCGAATAAAAGAGGTATATTGAGGTAAGGTTAACAGCGAGAAAACTTACCCTTTCCTGATTCAACAAAGGCGGGAAAATTCACGTTATGGAAGTAAAATGTGTGACTCCGGGAAGGGTATTCCTCGTCAAGGTCAACCATTCGGCAGATTACCCACACATCAATTGATTATGCAGGACATCGAACCTTTCTACGGCTGGGAAAAATACTACACCGCGTCCGAAGACGAGCGGTCGCCGTTCCACGAGCGGGAGTATAACATGCAGCAGTACGAGAATGATATTTATGGTTATTACATTCACCCATTGTGGGATGAAATAGGCTCAGAGACTCTTTATTGTAAAATTCTCTTCGCCAACTACGACCGGCAGTTTGTGGTTATCGAGCTCTTCGGCGAATGGAACGACACGCTCCACAACGACATCATGTACCTCAAACGTCAGGTTGTCGACCCGCTTGTTCAGGAAGATATCAAGTACTTTATCCTCATCAGCGAAAACGTCCTCAACTTCCACGGGTCCGACGACAGCTATTATGAGGAATGGTTTGAGGATGTGGAAGATGGCTGGATAGCCGCCATTCATTCGCCGGAGTTTATTGAGCGCGAATGGAAAAAGTATCATCTCGACTACTACATCAACTTCGGTGGTACACTCGACATTGCCAACTGGCGAACCCTCAAACCCGCCGGCCTTTTTGAGTTAGTCAATAGCCTGATCATTCGACGGCTTGGGTAATAGTTAATGAAGCATGTAGAATGAATCGTGAAGAATAATTTTCCTGTCTATTCTTTACCATTCCTTCTACATGCTTCATTAAATCTCCTTTCATCCCTTAGCTATTGTTTTTCAGCCGGTTTCTGCTCAATTTTCGATTATTATCAAGATCCCACAATTAAGTACATGGAAACCAACGACAAAAGCAAAGCAACTGACGCTGTAAAAGCAGCCCAGGCAACAACGGCGGAGAAACTGGAAGCTTTCAAAACAGAAGCAGGCCAACACCTGGATGCGGCCGCAATCCAACTTGATGAATTAAAAGACAAGCTGGTTGCTCAGGCGCAGGAACTAGGAAAAGACATTGATATTGACGGCATAAAGGCAAAAGCTACCGAGCATTTCGAAGCGGCTAAAGCGTCCACTGCCGAGAATCTGGCAGCCCTTCAGGCACAGGCCGAAACGGTGTTTGCTTCAGCCTCGGCAAAGGCCGATGAACTCTCGGATGTGGCCGAAGACAAATTTGACGAAATGAAAGCGGAAGCCGCTGTTCAACTGGAAGCCGCCCAGGTTAAATTAGATGAGCTGAAAGCCGAAGCAGCGCTGCAAATTGAAGCCGCGAAAGAGAAGGCGAAAGGCGTTTGGAGCAGCCTGTTTGGTGAATAAACCTTGCCTACTGATATAAAAAAGCCGCCTGTTCTCTAACAGGCGGCTTTTTTATATCAGTGTAATTAGCCGTGTTTAGGACCACGAGGGCGTGGGCCGGCGGTGCCGCTCTGAGGAGGAGTTGCTGTGCCGCTGTAGGGCGGGGTATCCGTTCCGCTATGGGGCCCTGTGGCTGTGCCACTATGGGGCGGGCGCGGAGGGGGTGTTCCGGGGCCACCCGTTCCACTGTGTGGTGGCGTGTTTGTACCGCTATGTGGTTTACTGGCGGTGCTACTATGCGGTCCCGTAGCTGAACCTGACTGTGTGGAGGCCGTACGCGCCGAAGCGTCCGTATTGTCGGGAGACAGGTCCGAACTTTTTGTACAGGCATAGCCGCCGAGCAGAGCAGCAATCACACAACCAGCCGCGATTAATTTCTTCATTGGTCTAGTGTTTAGGTACTAAATGAAAGATCATTTTAGGTTTCAATCAGCGATACGCTGGAAAGCCGGAGAGCGTGGCAGATTCAGTTAGAATAATTTCGGCCATAAAATAAATCCAGTTCGTTGACAATTAAGCCATTACCAACAGGAGTAATAAGCAATTTCCTTGAATTGTACTTCAGGAAATACGCAAACCGCGCGCAAAGGTATTTGTGTCAATTAGCCTGCATCAGATAAACCAGATTTCCAGCCCAAATCATTACCTTTGCCTTTCGTTGCCTCTTCTTAATATCGTGGATTCTATTCGAGTATTTGCCCCCGCCACCGTTGCGAACGTAGCTTGTGGATTTGATATTTTTGGGTTTGCTGTCGATAACCCCGGCGACCAGATTGTGCTGACAACCAGCGATGAGCCGGGCGTTCGGATTACGGACATCCTGGGCGACAATGGCCGTTTGCCCCGTGAAGCTTCCCGCAATACGGCCGGTATTGCCATTCAAACCTACCTGAAGCACATCGACCGGACCGACATTGGCCTCGATATTGTGCTGCATAAGCAAATGCCCCTTGGTAGTGGCTTAGGCTCCAGCGCAGCCAGTTCGGTAGCGGGCGTATTTGCCATCAACGAACTTTTGGGTCGGCCACTGCCCATTTTAAAGTTGTTACCCTTTGCTATGGAGGGCGAGCGAATTGCCTGTGGATCGGCGCACGCCGATAACGTAGGCCCTTCGCTGCTGGGCGGCTTCGTCGTTGTGCGAAGCTACAACCCACTGGACGTTATTAAAATTGAAACACCAGCTACCCTGTTCTGCACGCTGGTTCACCCCGATATTGAGGTCAACACGAAAGATGCCCGCTTCATCCTGAAGAATGAAGTCTCGCTCAAGAACACCATCATCCAGATGGGTAATGTGGCGGGTCTGATTGCGGGTCTGATGACTCCCGATTATAACCTGATCAGCCGTTCGCTCGTGGATGTGATTATTGAGCCCGTTCGCTCCATCCTGATTCCGGAATTTAACGAAGCTAAACAAGCCGCTCTCGACAATGGGGCGCTTGGTTGCAGCATTTCCGGCTCGGGCCCTTCTATGTTTGCGCTGAGCCGTGACGCCCAAACCGCCGAAAAGGTTGGAGCCGCCATGCAGCAGGCCTTTCTGGCCGTAGGCATCGCCAGCGAAGCCTACGTTTCGGAGATCAATCGGCAGGGGCCTAAAGTAGTGCCTAACTAGTGTCCCGTATTGAATTCCCGCGCTTACCACAATCCTGTAAAGGGGCAGGTAAATACCCGTCTGCTCTCCAATACGGATGGTTGAAAAGGGGTCTTGGATGAGACGTATCGCCGTGGAGTCAGGTTCTCAAACCTGATCTAGAAAGGTTTCTCAAAACCTACCCGATCCGTATTTAGTAGTTTTTGAGAATCTGCCTTCACCAAAATAGTGTAAAAAAAGGATTAACCACAGAGGCACAAAGGTCACGGAGGATTGAGTTCTCTGTGACCTTTGTGCCTCTGTGGTTAATCCTTTTTTAGGAATACTTTTTTAGAGTTCATACGTTCGCCACACTCTTTAAAGTAACTACGCAGGGGATTCTGTTTTTGAGCGTATACGGACTACAAAATTGCCGTTTAGGCAAGAAAAAGAAGGTTAATAAGTTGTTCGCAGCCGAAAAGATTGCATTTTCGACAAAACGCATGCTTCTTGTGTGTATATCTTCTTTTACATGTCAGCAAACCTACCGAATTCACTTTCCTCGGCCGACACCGCAACGGAACCGACAGAATTTAAACGTTCCCTGAGTCTACTCGACTCAACCCTTATCGTTTCCGGTTCCATGATCGGCTCCGGCGTTTTCATCGTTACAGCCGACATGGCCCGCAATCTGGGCTCGTCGGGCTGGCTCCTGATGTTGTGGGTGCTGACGGGTGTACTCACTGTGGCCGCAGCGCTGAGTTACGGAGAACTGGCCGGCATGATGCCCAAGGCCGGGGGACAATACATTTACATCCAACGGGCGTTTGGCCCCCTAACGGGCTTTGTCTATGGCTGGACGGTCTTTATGGTGATCCAAACCGGGACTATCGCAGCTGTGGCCGTCGCCTTCACCAAATACTCCGCCGTGTTTATTCCGGCCCTGAGCCCCGCCAATGTGCTGTTTTCCATTGGTCCCATCAATGTGTCGGGAGGGTCAATTTTCGCCATTGCGAGTCTGGTTCTGCTGACCTGGCTCAATAGCCGGGGGGTGCAGAGCGGCAAGCTGATCCAGAACGTGTTCACCTCCGCCAAACTCATCGCCCTGCTTGGACTGATTGTGGTGGGCATTACCATCGGGTTAAGTAGTGGCTTGCTATCGACCAACCTGGCGAATGCCTGGGATGCCAGCACCACAACCATGACCGGCGAGGTGATGCCGCTGGCAGGCATGGCCCTGATTCTGGCCTTTGGCACGTCGATGATCGGGTCGCTGTTCTCAGCCGATGCGTGGAACAACGTTACGTTCATTGCGGGCGAAATCAAGAATCCCCGCCGGAATATCCCGCTGGCCCTGTTCTTCGGCACCCTCATCGTAACAACGATCTACTTCCTGGCCAACGTGTCCTATCTGTCACTCCTCCCGCTGAAAGGCCTGCCCACGGCTACGGATATTGTGGGCCGGGGTATCCAGTTCGCCGACGCCGACCGGGTAGCTACGGCCGCCGTGTCGACCGTTTTTGGGAATGTAGCCGTTGCCATTATGGCTGTACTGATCATGGTTTCGACCTTCGGCTGTAATAACGGACTGATTCTGGCCGGGGCGCGTTTGTACTATGCGATGGCGAAAGACGGGCTGTTCATCAAACAAGCGTCGCACCTCAACAAAAACTCGGTGCCGGGCCGGGCACTGTGGCTGCAATGCATCTGGGCGTCGTTACTGTGCCTGTCGGGAAAATACGGCGACCTGCTCGACTACTGCACATTTGCTTCTCTCCTTTTTTACATCGTTACCATTGCCGGTCTATTCCGGCTTCGGCGCACCGAACCAACGGCCGAGCGGCCGTATCGGGCTTTTGGCTATCCGGTGGTTCCGGCCCTGTACATCATTGCGGGCGTTACCATCTGTGCCATTTTGCTGTACACCAAAACGTTCAATACCGGCATGGGGCTCCTCATTGCCGGCCTGGGCATTCCGGTCTATTTCTTTACCAAACGCAGCCAGCGGGCGGAGGCTTAAAACATCTGTTGGTTTACCAATAGTCATTTATCAACCAATAAAGGCCGTAACTCAGATAGTTACGGCCTTTATTGATTATGGAGCCTTTGTATATACCTATCAGGGCTTTCTTACAGAATGTAGTTTTTACACAGGGGTAACTGAAATTAGCGCGCGTATAACACAGATTGAATGGATTTAGACTGCCATACAGGCTGGACATCGGGTTTATCCGTAAAAATCCGCTCGATCTGTGTCATCCGCGTGCCCATTCTTTTTTATAAGAAAGCCCTGTTCACAACTATTCAGCGTACGAACGGTTTCTCTGACAGGTACTCAACACTTGATAAATGACTGCTTTTCAGGAAAATGAAACCCTTCGCATGGAAACATTCAGCGATGGCGTTTTTGCGATTGACATCACTCTGCTCACCTTTCAACTGAAAGCACCCAGCCTGAAGTCCGCCACCTCCAGCTACAATCTGGCAGTGGCCCTGCTCCAGCAATGGCCCAATTACGTGGCCTACCTGATCAGCTTCACGACCATCTTCATCATCTGGCTCAATCACCACCGGATGTACAACGTCATTCGGCGCAGCGACGCCCGGTTCATGTTCTACAATGGTACACTGTTGATGCTGGTGACGATTGTTCCGTTCACGACCTCCCTGCTGGCCGATTACCTGAACACACCTGCCCACCCGCTATCGTCGGCGATATACATGCTGCTGTTTGCGGGTATATCCGGTACACTGTTGGTCATGTGGAACTACGCTACCGACAATTTCCGACTTCTCAAACGCCCGGCCGCCGACGTCCGAACCCAGTCGGTACGCACCAGCCTGATCATCAGCACCGTTGTGTATACGACTGTGGCAGGACTGTCTTTTCTGATCCCGCTACTGAGTATTCTGATCAGTTTGGTTATGGTCGTTTACCTGTCTCGACTGAAATATCACCGCGAAAAAGTCGTTTAATACACTAGGATAACTATGGTATTTAAAAATTCACTTCGTTCTCTGGTAATCGGGTTGCTGGTTGGGGCGGTTGCCGCTTGCACAGGCGTTGGCCCAACAGCCAGTATCTTCCGGCCTGCATCGCCCCACGAGCAGTACGGGCAATCCCTTAAACAAGCGAAACTCGACCGCACAGCACTGGGAACCGATTGGCTGTCGGTTGGCGACCGTGCCCTGCGCGACTCACTTAAAATCACAGTCCCGTACCGCGAAAGCGGCTACTTTTCGGCCAACAAAGCCTTTGCGGTGGGCTACCGGCTCGATGCCCAGCGGGGCGATCGTTTCCTGATTCGGGTAGAAACGCAGGGGCAGAAAGATACACAGGTATTTATTGACGTGTTTGCGCTGGAATCCCGCAACCGAACCACCCTGATGGCCGCGTCGAAAGCCGACACCAATGTGCTGGCCTGGGAACCCCGAAAAACGCAGACCTACCTGATTCGCGTTCAGCCCGAGTTGCTGCGCACGGGCCACTATACTATTACGGTTACGCGTGAACCAGCCCTGAGTTTTCCGGTGAAAGGACGGGATAGCCGCCAGATCAGCAGTTTCTTCGGGGCAGCCCGCGACGGCGGACGTCGGCGGCACGAAGGGGTCGATATTTTTGCGCCCAGAGGGACTCCTGCCCTGGCATCGGTCGATGGCATTGTTACGGGTGTCGGCACGAGCAGCCTGGGCGGCAATGTTGCTTTTCTGACCGATAACGAGCGCAATATCCGGCTCTACTATGCCCACCTCGACCGATGGAACGTCACCAACGGGCAACGTGTATCGGTGGGTGATACGATTGGTTTTGTGGGTAATACCGGCAACGCCCGCACCACAGGCCCACACCTGCATTTCGGTATTTATGGATTTTCTGATGGCGCCACAGATCCCCTTCCCTTTATCCGGCTGGGACGCGGTCCGGCCCGGCAAGCGTTACTGTCAGCGTCAAAATTGGGGGATTCAGTGCGTGTATCGGCAACCCGATTGGTTGTTCGGCTTTCGCCCGGCAGCGATTCACCCGCTATTCGGGAATTGCCCAAAGCATCAGCCCTGACAGTTGTGGGCGGCACAGAAGCCTGGTTGCGGGTCGAGTTGCCCGATGGCCTGACGGGTTATGTTCCAGGCAACACAACCGAGGTAGTTAACCGCCCACTCCGGCGGCTGGTCTTACCGGCTCCCCGACCGCTGCTGGACGCGGCCGACAGCCGGGCGGCTACGATCACGACCTTACCCACGGGAACATCCGTCGAAGTGCTGGCCACCAACCATTCCTTTCAACTCATCCGAAGCCCTGAAGGGCAAACCGGCTGGGTGATGGTCAATGGATATTAAGTAGGCCACCATAGGTCCTGTGGTAATTGATTAAACTAAAAATGGTTGATTTGTCATCCGCTTCGGAATAACAAATCAACCATTCAACGAGTACCTGATGCCTAAATACTTAGGCAACTTTATGTAAGCCTTTTACTTTATCAAGAGCAGCCTGCAATTCGGAGAGTTGCTTTTGCAGATCTTCTTTGATGTAAGCAGGAATATGATCTTTTTCGATGGCATCCTGATACGCTTCAACAGCGGCACTTTCGCCAAACTCAACAGAACTCAGAACCGTTTCTTTGTCCTTTCCGGTCAGGGCTGACTTGATGTCGATCCAGGCGCGGTGAATTTTGCTCGATATATCCGTCGACGTGGCATCTGTAACAGCCATTCCATCAATACGGACAATGTGGTCAGCTAGTTGGCTACGGAAATTCTGGCTTTGAACGATATAGTGCCGGAACAGGTCATCCAGTTCAGCATCCTGAGTGTCTTCAACTGCTTTTTCGTATCCCTGAATGCGGTCATTGTTAATTTTGACCAGATCATTTAGATCGTCGACAATTTCTTTATTCGTAATCATAACGGTTATTTTCTATAGTTTGTGAACTTGCTATTACAACTACGTGTACGGCAGTTTGTTTCTGAACAGCGCGAGTTTCACGAACAAATCGCTATAAGGCTGGCTGGAGTAGCTGGCGAAATTCGGCGGGCGTCTGCTGCGTATGCTTCCTGAAAAAACGGACAAAGTACGAAGGGTCATTGAAGCCCAGCTGGAAGGCAATCTCTTTGACGGATTGCGATGTGTGGGTCAAGAGCCGCTGGGCTTCGATCAACAATCGCTCCTGCCATAACTGACTGGCCGTTTTCCCGACCACTAGGCGACAGATGTGATTGAGGTAATTGGGCGTCAGACTCATCTGATCGGCATAATCGCGCACTTCCCGAACCGTCAGAAACTGCTGTTCCAGCAACTCTTCATACTGCCGGAGCCGGTCGTAGATATAGGCATCCGGCCCACTCCGCTGCTCATGATACAACCGGCTGGCCGTTTCGAGCAGAATATGCACAAAGGAAAGAAACACATCGGCCCGGTTGGGCTGCTGGGTTTCATACTCCTGATAGGCATACGACAGCAAATCGCGGAAAAGAGCCGGCTGGGGTATAGCCGAAAGCAGCGGCTGATGCTGATGCGAGTGAAAAAAGGGGTACTGGTAGATGCGGTTGCCGAACCGTCCCTTGAAGAAATTAGCGTCGAAAAATAAATTAAACCCCTGCGTATCGGCCGAAAGCGACCAGCTGTGCACTTGTCCGGGTGTCAGAAAATACAACTGATTGGGTTCGATGGCATAGGTTCTGAAGTCGATGGTGTGCGTGCCGCTGCCCTGGCTGATCCACATAACCAGATAAAAGGTATGCGTATGTGACTGGTCGATACCCTTAAACTCCTCAACCAGCCGCTCCAGCCGGATCATGTAAAAGGGCTTGTCGGGCTCATGGCGCGGGAATGACTGAAGCTGATAAACGGGTACAGCTGCATTCGGCTCGGTATGTCGATTTTTCATATCTGCCGGTAACCGGCTTGTTCGCAGGATCGTCAACTAGTTTCCGGTCGTAATGCTGCGCAGCCGTACCCGCGAGCCTTTTTCAAACCCATACTGGCTGGCCGGGCTGGTCAGGGATATCTGCGAGATCACGCCCTCCCAACCCGATAGCTGGCTCGTATTTATTTCATACGTCCTGAACTGCCCGTCGCCCACGATGGGAAAATCTACGTACCGGCCCGGCATATCGAAGAAGTCTATCTCATCAGGTTTGCGCCAGGCGAGTCGGGCCACCGTACCTTTCGTCTGAAAAGCAGCCTCAATTTTTAATTTAGGTACGTTGGATGCATACCAGAAGTTTAGCGGGCTGTTAATGCGGAAGTGTGCATTTCGTACACTGTCGCGGGCCCATTGCACATTAAGTTCGCTCTGAATGGGCCATCCCCGGTCGGTTGTATTTGTGTAGTACCATCCCTGCCGTTCTGTCGAAAATGTGTAGTTAGGGCCGGTTGATGGCCGGGGCTGGCTATACACATACTGTCGAATGTCGGCCAGTGTTCCCAGCACAAGCGTGTATTCAAACTCATACTGCCCATTGTGGTCGATGAGTAAAAACTCTTCGCTGTTTATATAGCCCGACGATTGGTCGAACTCGCCCCCTACGCCCGGCTGCCCAAATCCGGCCGTCCGGAATCGCACCTGCCCTGGTTTGTACAAACCCACGCCACGCCCTTTTTTATTCAGCAGCGCGGCCCAGTTTTCGGTAGCATACCGATTGGTCATCTCCCGGTTGGTAAACTCGGTCGTTGCATCATTCGTGAACGGTTTCAACCCCACATAGCTGATCATTCGATCGTAAGGCCCGTTCAGATAAACACAGGGCGCTTCCTGCGTTCGGGCTTCATACTGGGTGGTGTCGGCCCGATTAACTGCCATACGACAGCGAACCCGAACCGTGTTGTCCTTGATGGTGACCCAGTGTTCAAATATGCACTCGGCCGGTTCGTCGAAAAGTGGCCAGATCAGCGGAATCGACTTTACGTATAGCTGATTGTCCGTTTGCTGGTAGCTGATAATGCGGGCGGGGTGGAGAAAGTAGTCACCCGCCTGAACCGGATTCCAGCCCAGGTATTGCCATTTTTCAACCGGCTTTTTGCCGTTCTGGTTATAGGTGATCGGGCCAGCGTACATAGACGTCTGAATCTGGCGTCCCAGGTCCGGGTTATTCACCATGTTCTCACTGCTTCCGGCTTCGGCCAGATAGGTAATGGCCCCCCCCATGTTAAGATCAATACCGACCCGAAGTTTGTCGTTGCCCAAAAAGAGCCGTCGCTGGGCCGATGGCTGCGGCTGTCCCGGCAACCCGCCTGCCGTTGGTGGATTGACCACCGCTGGCGCATAGGGGGAGTTCGACGGATAATCCCGAACGCAGGTAACGGCCAGACAACTGATCAGAACAAAGACAAAGAGGAAATAAGGCCGGGGCATAAACATAGCGTAAGAAGAAACTAAGTAATCAAAAATAAAGTACAGAAACTCCTTATCCAAGAATGACTATTTATTGGTCGGCTAAGTAGCCCATTCACGCTTCATTTTAAGAGAAACTGTAAATTTTCAACGAATACCCTGTTCCTTTCCTCAGTATCCGCTACTTTTGCAAGATTTTTGGGTATCCGTTAGGGCCTGTTGATCATTGTCATCCTGTTCATTTACTTGTCAGTAGCTTTTATTCAATCGGGGTCACCCATGCACCGATCCACCAGAAGGCCGGACGGTTCATTTTCCCACTGAAAAATGCCTAAAAATACCAACATTCGCTCCGTTCTTATTATTGGCTCAGGCCCCATCGTTATTGGCCAGGCTTGTGAGTTCGACTACGCTGGCTCACAGGCCGCCCGTTCCATCCGTGATGAAGGCATCGAAGTGGCGCTGATCAATTCGAACCCGGCCACCATCATGACCGACCCGATCAACGCTGATTATGTCTATCTGCTGCCGCTGGAGAAAAAGTCCATCGTCGACATCCTGAAGAAACACCAGGAAATGGGTAAACCTATCGACGCGGTATTGCCAACGATGGGTGGTCAAACGGCCCTGAACCTGGCTATCGACTGCGACAAGGCCGGTGTCTGGAAGAAATACAATGTCCAGATCATTGGCGTGGACATTAAAGCCATCGAAACAACTGAGGACCGGGAGAAATTCCGGTTGCTGATGCTGGAACTTGGCGCGGGGGTTTGCAAAGGACGGACGGCCCGCTCGTTTCTGGAAGGTAAGGAAATTGCGCAGGAAATTGGTTTCCCGCTCGTTATCCGCCCCTCCTTTACGCTAGGGGGTACCGGTGGTGGCTTCGTGAACCGCCCCGAAGATTTCGACAAGGCACTGACCGCCGGTTTGCACGCATCGCCCGTTCATGAGGTGCTCGTGGAACAAAGCGTGATGGGCTGGAAAGAGTATGAGCTGGAGCTGCTGCGCGATAACAACGGCAACTTCATCATCATCTGCTCCATCGAGAACTTCGACCCGATGGGTATCCATACCGGCGACAGCATTACGGTTGCCCCGGCCATGACCCTGCCCGATACACTGTACCAAAAAATGCGCGACCTGGCGATCACCGTGATGGCCGGTATCGGGCAGTTTGCCGGGGGGTGTAACATCCAGTTCTCGGTCAATCCGCAAACCGACGATATCATTGTTATTGAAGTGAACCCACGGGTGAGCCGGTCGTCGGCGCTGGCGTCGAAAGCAACGGGGTATCCCATTGCGAAGATTGCCGCGAAGATGGCGGTGGGCTATAATCTCGATGAGCTGATGAACCCCATTACGGGCACCACGTCGGCTTTCTTCGAACCCGCCATTGACTATGTGATCGTAAAAGTACCCCGCTGGAACTTCGACAAGTTTCCGGGTGCCGACCGGTCGCTGGGCCTGCAAATGAAATCGGTGGGCGAAACGATGGGTATTGGCCGGAATTTCCAGGAAGCCCTGCAAAAAGCCTGTCAGTCGCTCGAAATCCGGCGCAATGGGCTGGGTGCCGACGGTCACGAACTTACCGACCGCAACGCCCTCACCGAAAGCCTGCAACACCCAAGCTGGAACCGGTTGTTCCACATCTACGATGCCTTTAAGGCCGGGATGTCGTTCCGCACTATTCAGCAGCTGACCAAAATTGACCCCTGGTTCCTGCACCAGATCGAAGAACTGATCGAACTGGAGCGCGAAATTCAGCAGTACGACCTGGACGATATACCCCCCGAACTGCTGCGGATTGCCAAACAGAAAGGCTATGCCGACCGGCAACTGGCGCACCTGCTTCAGGTAAAGGAAAGCAAGATCTACGCCTACCGCCAGGCGCACAACATCCGTCGGGTATACAAGTGCGTGGACACCTGCGCGGCCGAGTTTGAAGCGAAAACGCCGTATTATTATTCGACGTTCAACAACCAGGTGCCCATCACCACCGACCATGCAGAACCGGTTTCCGATCTGCCCGGCAACGAGTCGATCCGGAGCGACCGGCCTAAAGTCGTCATTCTGGGTTCGGGGCCAAACCGGATCGGACAGGGTATCGAGTTCGACTACTCCTGCGTGCACGGGGTGCTGGCGGCCAAAGAAGCGGGCTACGAAACGATCATGATCAACTGTAATCCTGAAACCGTTTCGACCGACCCCGATATTGCCGACAAGCTTTATTTTGAACCCGTTTTCTGGGAACACGTTCATGCCATCATCATGCACGAGCAGCCGGTTGGCGTGATCGTTCAGCTGGGTGGCCAGACGGCCCTGAAGATGGCCGAGAAACTAACGCGCTACGGCATCAAGATCATCGGCACCAGTTGGGAAGCGCTCGACCTGGCCGAAGACCGGGGGCAGTTCTCAAGCCTGCTGCGCGACCTCGACATTCCGTATCCAAAATTCGGAACGGTACGGGAGTCGGAAGGGGCGCTGGAGCTGTCGCGTGAATTAGGGTTCCCGCTGCTGGTTCGCCCAAGTTACGTGCTGGGCGGTCAGAACATGAAGATCGTGATCAACGAAAATGAGCTGGAGCAGCATGTGATGAAGATTTTGCAGGATATTCCCGACAACAACATCCTGCTCGACCACTTCCTCGAAAACGCCATCGAAGCCGAAGCCGACGCCATCTGCGATGGTGAAGATGTGTACATCATCGGAATCATGGAGCATATTGAACCGGCGGGTATTCACTCCGGCGACTCCTACGCGGTGCTGCCCACTTTCGATCTGAGCGACAATGTGATTCGGCAAATTGAAGAGCATACCCGTAAAATTGCGGTTGCGCTCAAGACCGTTGGCCTGATCAACATTCAGTTTGCCATCAAAGATGAGGTGGTCTATATTATCGAAGCCAACCCACGCGCCAGCCGAACGGTACCGTTCATCTGCAAAGCGTACCAGGAGCCTTATGTCAACTACGCCACCAAGGTGATGCTGGGCGACAAGAAGGTGAAGGATTTCAATTTCAACCCCGTGAAGAAGGGTTACGCGATCAAGATTCCGGTATTCTCGTTCAGCAAGTTTCCGAACGTGAACAAGGAGCTCGGCCCTGAAATGAAATCGACCGGCGAAGGTATTTACTTCATCGATGACCTGACCGACGATTATTTCCTGAAGGTGTATTCGGAGCGGAATCTGTACCTGAGCCGCTAGGAGGGTTATTTCTAATGCTCTCGTTCAGCAAATTCCCGAACGTGAGCAAGGAACTCGGTCGCAACGGCGCACCGCCCGAAATGAAATCGACCGGCGAAGGTATTTACTGGTGCGCCAGCCCGGTTCATCGATGACCTGACCGACGATTACTTCCTGAAGGTGTATTCGGAGCGAAACTTATATCTGAGCCGTTAGGACAGAAAATGAAAGAGCCACTCAATCGGGTGGCTCTTTTCATGTTACAATCATCTCGTACTAATTCCTCACAAAACCACTGGCAAACCCGTCAAAAGCATTGTCGTCACAGCTACCGATCGCTAACAGAAGCCGATGGGCACCTAAACGACGATTGAATCGCGTCACAAGCCAAAATCACCTGATCCGTTGCATTAGTAATCAACCAGGGTGTTCTGATGACATAGACGCCCGCTGCAGCCGAAGGGTTGCAATGACCTTATACAAATACACCGTTTTGCTCAATCGCTCCCGGTACAGGCACCGTCAGTAATCCAGCAGCAACCAGCCATACGGTCCTAATCCAAAGGGTGCCGCTTCGACTGTCGAAGCGGCACCCTTTGTTCTGAAAATCAATGTCATTAAAAACCCAGTCCAAGGGCAAAACCGCGAACGATCGGGTTACCCGGCAGTGATGAAACGGGGGTCGGCGCACCAGTGGTCAAATTGATGCCATAAACCTGCGTTGCTCCATTCACCCGCAATAAGGCGTAGGCCGCGCCCGATGTTCCGCCAATGTCGAACCCGTTAGCCCCTTCTGCCAGGAGGCCTAACGATCCTTTCGACACGAGCGTACCATTGTTGGGGGGCATTTGAAGGAACAAATTTGTCGAAGCTCCCTGGGTGTCGAGAACGTACAACTCAGTCGTGGTAGCCCCGGCAAAGTTATTCGTATAAGCCGCTGCCGTTACGTTTGGCGTGCCGGGATTCAGGCTGCCATCCACAGCCGCAACCGCTCCGTCATTGGGATTCAGACGCAGATTCTGACCACTGTTCGTAACCACCCGAATGCGGTCGACGGTGGGATTGAAGTCGAAACCAACATCATTGCCAACCAGCAGCGTACTAAGCGGACCCGTACCCACCAGGGTTGCGGCTCCGTTGGAGGTGTTGATCGTATAAAGTCGGCTGGTGCTGCCTATGGCGTACAACTGCCCGTTTAATGGCCGGAAATCAATACCGAACAACGACTCTCCCGACTGAAGGCCCGTGATAGGCTTGGTAATGGGCGATGGGCTCATGGGATTGAAGATGAGCAGGTTACCCGATCCGTCAACGGCATATGCAACGGGCTCGGTTGGAATTGCCAGGCCAATGATGGTACCGGGCAGATTACCCAGCTTCTGCAAACGGCCGGTCGACAGGTTAATCTGCTGTAGTTCAGAGCTGCCATTGAACGTTACCGCAACCAGCCCCTGCGTGTTGTCGCCAAACGCAATGTCGAAACCCACGGCACCGGTAATATCCAGCCCCAGCGGACCAACATCCGTCAACGTT
Source organism: Spirosoma aerophilum (assembly GCF_054782495.1). NCBI lineage: Bacteria > Pseudomonadati > Bacteroidota > Cytophagia > Cytophagales > Cytophagaceae > Spirosoma > Spirosoma aerophilum. Next base: position 282,716 of record NZ_BAAGSJ010000004.1, read on the forward strand.
CCGTTGTTTGGCGGATTCTGAATATACAGCCGGTCGGTAGCCGGATCAATATCATACAGTGTTGTCGTTGTAGCGCCGGCCCGGTTATTGGTATAGGCCACTTCGGCAATCATGGCTCCCGACACACCGTTAATAGCTCCGTCAATGGCCGCTACGGTTCCCGTTTCGGGATTCAGGCGTAAATCCTGCCCGTTGCTCGTTACCAGCCGAAGCCGGTCGACGGTGGGGTTAAAATCGATACCGACGATGCTGCCGTTAATAGCGGGCGTAAACGGTGTCGTGGTCAGGGGGCGCGCTTCTCCCGTTGTGGTGTTAATGACAAACAGGCGGCTTCGGTCGCTCACGCCGTACAGTTGACCTGTGGCAGGTCTGAAATCGATGGAAAGCATCCGTTCGCCGGATTCGAGGCCCGAACCGGTGATGCTCATCGTTGCCTGGGGCGCACCGGGGTTTCGTACACTTATCCTCAGCAACTGATTGGCATTATTGAGGGCATACACCGTAGCATCCGGCAGCGTGGCCGAGTCGGGTGGCAGGCGGTGATCCTGGCAGGCATTCAGGGTTAGTAATGAACCAAGCGTCAGCAGGCCAATGATAAGCCGAAGGGGTTTTCGGTAAAGCATAGTCATAGTTTCTCGCGTTGAAAAAATAGTCAGTGACTCCCTATGGGAAATTCACTTGTCTATACGACCACGCCCTGTAACTGGATTTACCGAAATTAAAAAAAGATTAAAATAAACATATACAACACTGATAGACAGCAACCTATCGGCTGTTCACCAGAGTTTTTTCAAGCTGACATAGCTCCCGAAACTGTTTGGCATTACCTCTCCCCGGTCAAGTGCCAGGGATGTTGTGAACGAGGTACCGGGCCATCGATGCAGTGACCATTGTGCACTCAGATAGGTGGACAACTGGTGATATACCTGCGGATAAGGCTGCTTGTATGACCCGAAATTTCGGCTGTACGACGTTCGCATCATGAGCAGCGGCCCGTGTCGAAAAGTACCGGTTGCCCCCGCATACCAGGCAACGACCCGGTTATTCGGATAATAGCCATTTCCCGCAAAATTATTAGCCAGAGCGGGCGTTAAATCCGGACGCGGCATAATGAAAGGCGTACCGAGCGTTCGCCCCCGATACGACCAGCCCTGGGTATACTGGCTGTGGTTAAAATAGTTGTCGGCCCCCTGGTAGCGGGCGGCCGGATCGAAGCTGGGCCCGCTTTGATTGGTGGTCGTCAGCCATTCAACGACCACCCGCTGAAAACGAAAGACCGGACTGGTTTTCAACCGGTTCAGAAAACGCAGGCCCGTCAGTCCATCCGGCACATTTTGCAGGGCCAGCCCCGACGCGTCGTCGTACATATGCTGGTGATACAACAGCCAGTTGGCTTTAGTACCCACCCATTCCAACGCCAGATCGTAGCTGCCAACATGGTTTCCCAGCCGGTTGGTCCCGTCGAAACCCGTGAATCGATCATTTTCCAGCGCATCCGGATACCGACCCGTCACCAGCGACAAATAGTCCTGAAAGGAAGTCGACAGGTTGCCGTTTACGGCCAGCGGTGTCCCGATTAAATAATCGGCATGACCACCCCATTGTACCTGATGATTCAATCCGCCGTACATACGAAACCGCCAGGATGGTTTGCCAAGGCGGGCATAGAGGTATTTCTGGTGGAGGTAACTTCCCTGAATATACGTGTTGATCAACCAGCCATGAGCATAGCCCGCTCGCAGGGAAATCAGCTTTCGGGTGAAGCCCAGCGGAACAAAGTCGGGCGTATGCAGCTGGATCTTGGGAAACGGCATAGCGTTACCGGACCAGGCAACAAAGCCCGACGTCAGCAGGGTATCACCCAGCCCAACAACCTCCCGCCGATTACCGCCGTACAGTTCCAGATAGCGGAATCGTACTTTTACATACGCATCCGGCAGCAGCACCGCTGGATGATCGGCAGTTACGGGCGCTCCTGGATTCGCTGCCACATAGATGCCAAACCCCCAGTCGAAACGGGACGTAGACTTTTTGGCGGAATCGGGGACTGGTTTGTAGTCCCTACTTACGCCCACCCGAACGGTTCCGAACGACCCTTGCACCGGCGTTACATTGTACTGATTAGCCCGTAGCCAGAACGGGTTTTGTGGCGACGTCGTTCCCAGTCCTCCTACCTCAACGCTGTATCGTAAGGCGCTCAAATTTGTGACCTCCTGAGCAAACGAAGTATACATAATGCCCCACAAAAGACTCGTAATCAGATATATTACGCGCATACGTTACTAATTTGGCCAGGTGGCGTCTACTAATTTGTGAAAACATCGGCTCGATAGGCAAACATACAGCACAATCTCTACTTGTGTCCACTTACCGAATTGTATGTTTCTCAAAACATCTTGCGTTAAAATTTCATTATTATATATGAAACAATCCTCTATAATGAATATACCATCTACCACACTAAATAATGGTGTCGAAATGCCTCTTCTTGGGCTTGGCGTATACGCTCCCAAACAGAACGATGAGGTACGGTCGGCCATTGAGTGGGCCCTTGAAGCCGGTTGCCGTTTAATCGACACGGCAGCGGCCTATGGCAATGAACGGGAAGTTGCCGATGCCATCCGGTCGAGTGGTATACCCCGGAGTGATATTTTCATTACCACTAAAGTCTGGAACGAAGATCAGGGCTATACCCGCACACTACGCGCTTTTAACCGCAGCCTGGAACGGCTTGGTATGGACGTGGTCGATTTATACCTGGTTCACTGGCCCATAAAAGCCCACCGGCACGAGACCTGGCGAGCGCTGGAAAAAATATATTCCGAAGGGCGCGCCCGGGCCATCGGCGTCTCGAACCACTACCCAAATCACCTCGATGAGTTGCTGACCCAGGCGCAGGTTATTCCGGCGGTAAATCAGATCGAGCTAAGTCCTTACTGCTACCTTCCTGAAGTGGTAGACTACTGCCGCCTGAAAAATATTCAGGCAGAAGGGTATGCCCCACTGGTACGGGGTGAAAAACAAAATGACCCCAGGCTCGTGGGCATAGCCGAAAAATACGGCAAATCAACCTATCAGCTACTTATCCGGTGGTCGTTGCAGCATGGTGTCATCACGATACCCAAGTCAGTGAAGCGGGAGCGCATTCGGGAAAATTTCAACGTGTTCGACTTCACCATTTCCGACGAAGACATGGCGATGATGAACACCTTCTACGATAACACCCGCATTGCCGATGACCCCCGCGATATAGACTAGCCTTAACTTCTGACGACCTGTGGCTGATGGTGAACGACACAGTCAATACCCAAACGCTCATTCAGTAAATCGGCCAGTGCCAGCAGCCCCCATTCTTCGCACCGGCGATGTCCAATTGAGATGACAGCAATACCGGTTTCGTCCACAGCCTGTTGAGCTGGCTTCCGATAGGCTCCTGTCAGATACAAGTGTGCCCCCCGCTCAACGGCTTCCCGAATGAGCGCATCCGTCATGGCTCCCACAACAGCTATACGGGAATTAGCCGGGAGCCAGCCCGACGACCCGTGTCCGGCCTCTGCCCGATCGTACCCCCCAAACAGCTCTTTAACCTGAGCCAGCCAGTGATCAAACTCTTGCTCGGCCACATCGATCAGCATCCCAAGCGGCCGCTGTGTGATGGGTTGCTTATCCTTCCCCATTTCCTGCTTATACCCCAATGGCTCCGGCTCCGAAAGGGCTTTCAGCTGATGACTAAGCCGCTGATTATACCCAACAGTCAACGTTTCATCGAACGGCAAATGGTGCGACAGCACCCCTACATCCGTTGGCAAATGGGTCAGGTCGAGTTGCCACGGGCGGTGCAGCCACAGGGCGTCGAGGTCCATCTCCGTTACCCATTTTGCCAGACCCGGAAACGGCTCAAGGGCCAGCCCAAGCCGCCGGACAGGCTGGTCGGACGGATGATAAACGCCCCCCTGTTCATCGGCTGGGTAGCGGTGGATAGCCAGTTCTTCGGCTAAAAATCTGGCTATATCCTCTATCATAAGCGTGTAGGAGTTCATTGTTGTAAAACGATATACAAGGGGTTTGGTTTGTCCCGCGAACGGTCATTTTTCACTTCAAGGGTTCATTTGGCGGGTTTGTGGGCATTGGATTGACCACCTCCAACCGACCGTTAACTCAAACGGGTTTGGTTTTTTGCCTATTAAAATCGTAGGTTTGTAGTCTTAATAGCAGCCGCGCTGGCGGTTCGACAAAGCCGATGATTTTCCTCGCTTAAAAACCTACGCGGTTTTTCTTCTTCTCTGGTTGATGCCACCAACGTATACGTCCTATGACGCCATTGGTGCACCTGGCCGCTCATCTCATGTCTACATCATTCGTACGCTGTCACTAGCCGCTGGGCCTGGCGGCTGCGCTTTCCTTTGTTTCAATGACCAAATTCTTTCGGTTATTCCTGGCCGCATTGCGCGGTACAGAAACCAATTTTACAACCGGCAGCATCAATCGGGCTATCTTCCTGCTCTCCGTTCCCATGATTCTGGAGATGGTGATGGAATCCCTGTTTGCCGTTGTCGATGTCTTTTTTGTCGCTAAAATCGGTACACAGGCCATTGCCACTGTCGGGCTGACGGAGTCTGTTCTGACCATTGTGTACTCGATTGCCATTGGTCTGAGCACAGCCGCTACCGCACTCGTATCCCGACGGGTGGGCGAAAACAACCAGCGCGGGGCAGGCAATGCCGTCGGTCAGGTGATCCTAGTGTCGGTGGTGATGGGCCTCCTGATGGGTGGTGCCGGCTTTGTGTTTGCCGAAGACATCCTGCGATTGATGGGTGGCGATGCCAAACTCATTGCCAATGGCGTTGGCTTTACCCGGATGATCTTTGCCAGCGCACCCGCCATCGTCTTACTCTACACGCTGAGCGGTTGTCTACGCGGTTCGGGCGATGCATCGGTAGCCATGCGGTCACTCTGGCTCGCCAACGGGGTGAATATTGTGCTCTGTCCGGTCTTTATCTTCGGACTGGGGCCGGTTCCGGAACTGGGGGTTATGGGCTCGGCCGTGGCAACCACCATCGGCCGAACGATCGGCGTCTTGTATCAGCTCTACGCCCTGACGCGTGTGAAAGGGGTTATCCAGGTCCTGCGGTCAGATATTGCCCCCGACACAGGCATCATTCGCAATCTGCTGAGTATAGCCGTTGGGGGTACCAGCCAGTTTCTGGTGGGTTCGGCCAGCTGGATATTCCTGACACGAATCCTGTCGACGTTTGGCAGTGATGTCGTGGCGGGTTATACCATCGCCATCCGCATCATTGTCTTTACGATTCTGCCCTCGTGGGGGCTGGCCAATGCGGCCGCTACCCTGGTGGGGCAGAATTTGGGGGCGGGTCAGCCCGAACGTGCCGAAACCTCCGCCTGGCGGGCGGCTTTCTGCAACATGCTCTTTCTGGCGGCCGTTGGCATCGGCTTTTTTCTGGCGGCCACTCCTATCGTTGGCCTGTTCGACAATAACGCCCGCGTGGTAGCCATCGCCGTTCAGTGCCTTCGGGTCTTTTGCCTGGGCTATCTGTTCATGGCCTATGGCATGGTGCTGAGTCAATCGCTCAACGGCGCGGGCGACACCCGTACACCAACAATCATTAACATTGTCTGTTTCTGGGTTGTTGAAATTCCGCTGGCGTATATACTGGCCCACACCCTGAACTGGGGGCCGCCGGGGGTATTCTGGTCGGTAGCCATCAGCGAAACGTTGCTGGCGGGTATGGCGATCCTGGTTTTTCGCCGGGGACGGTGGAAAACCGTACAGGTTTAAAGGTACATCGAGATACGCCATATCTTGAAGATATGGCGTATCTACAGGCAAGTTTCGGCCGAATAAGCGGGTCTCTTCGCGCCGAAACTTTTACCGAATCAGGCCCGTTATAATTTACAGGCTAATCGCTTTTCCACGCAGGTTTTTGCTTAAAACCTGCCGGCGATAACCGCCTTATTACCTTACGAAACTACATGGTCGACACACATAAACCAGCCGAAACTGCTATTCTTGTGGCAGTGATCACGCAAAAGCAAACGGCTGAACAGACAAAAGATTACCTCGACGAACTGGCTTTCCTGGCCGAAACATCGGGCGTTAAAACACTTAAAACGTTTACTCAAAAACTCGAACACCCCGACAACCGGACGTTCGTTGGCAAGGGCAAGCTGGAAGAAATACAGACGTTCATTCTCGACAATCCGGTGGATTGCGTCATCTTCGACGACGACCTGTCGCCCTCGCAGGTGCGTAATCTGGAAGACAGCTTCAAGGATATCAAAGTCCTTGACCGGAGCCTGCTCATCCTGAACATCTTCTCGATGCGGGCGCAAACGGCCCAGTCGCGGGTGCAGGTCGAGCTGGCGCAATACCAGTACATGTATCCCCGGCTGACCCGGATGTGGAGTCACTTGACCAGTCAGAAAGGGGGCGTGGGTATGCGCGGACCGGGGGAGAAAGAGCTGGAAACGGACCGCCGGATCGTGAAAGACCGGATCGCCTTTCTGAAGGAAAAACTCGCCAAGATCGACAAGCAGAGCGTAACGCGCCGGAAGGAACGCGACCGTCTGGTACGGGTAGCCCTGGTAGGATATACCAACGTCGGGAAGTCGACGCTGATGCGCACGATGGCGAAAGCTGACGTCTTTGCCGAAAACAAACTCTTCGCAACCGTCGATTCGACGGTGCGCAAAGTCACGCTGGGCAACATTCCGTTTCTGCTGACCGATACCGTTGGATTTATCCGTAAGCTGCCTACGATGCTGATCGAGTCGTTCAAATCGACGCTCGACGAGGTGCGCGAAGCCGATATTCTGGTACACGTGGTGGATGTATCGCACCCTAATTTTGAGGAGCAGATCGAAGTCGTCAACTCAACCCTGGCCGACATTAAAGCCGCCGACAAGCCGATGGTGCTGGTCTTCAACAAAATGGACCGGTTCTCGCCCAAAGCCTCGTGGACGGAAAAAACCGAACTGCCTGAAGAAGATGAGGTATTTAACGGGGGCGAAGAGGTTCTGATTCCCATGGCTGTACAGCGGAAAACGGCCCTGGAATACCTCAAAAAAACCTATCTATCCCAAAAAGCGGATTATGTGGCCTTCATCTCGGCCGAAACCGGCGAGAACGTCGGCGAGTTGCGGGAACTGCTTTATTCGCTGGTGAAAGAGAAACATTTCTTTATTTATCCCAACTGGGTCAACGTTCCCCTCAACGAATCAGCCGAGGAGTACGGTGACGGTTTGGCCGGTTGAGGGTTTTTTAACAATTTTGCGTCCTGACAAACCTATAAGGTTTTTGAAACCTTATAGGTTTTCATCTTGGTCCCGTAGTTCAACGGATAGAATAAGCGTTTCCTAAACGCTTGATATGGGTTCGATTCCCGTCGGGACTACAATAAATAAAACAAGGCTCACTGACTATCATCTAGTTAGTGAGCCTTGTTTTCTCAAGGTCGATTTTAAAATGGCCTTACCCCAATTTTCACGCCACCCCAGCGGTGAGGCAGGCCTGTCTTAAACTCGCGGCTGAGCATCGACTGGTAATATTCCAGATACAGATTCTTGTAATGAAGCACGGCACCCATGTTCGCCTGGAACGTTGTACGGGCCAGTTGATCGGGTTGAATCACGTACGGACTGCTTCGGTTCAACAGGCCCCCTTGCAGGCTAGCCTCATAGGCCACTACACTAACCAGTGGCTGAGCATATAGATATAGCTGCCAGGGCAACCGCCGGTTGTTCGGGGTACGGCCGAACGGAGAGTCGAACCGACCCGCCATGACCACCAATCCCGTTTGCAGACGATCAGTAAGGGTGCCCACCTGGGCCTGACCCGTAGCACTTACCGATAACGCATGGCGGTAGGCATAGAGCTGTCTTTCGTAATGAAGAGTGTAATTCAGCATGACATCGTTGCGAATCTGGTGCTGCCAGCCATGCGGCTCAATCCCGTTGACCAGTCGGTGAAGGGCGGTCTGTATTTCGCCCCCCAGGGCAACGGGGCCGATCATGCCTGTACTGATAACCGACGATATCCTGACCCGACGCAGCGTATCGACGGATACGCCAAACGTTTTGATGAGCCAATAAGCCGCAAATGGGCGATCGCCTACCGGAATAGACTCCCGCTGAAGGGTCGTCGGCGTAAAGCCGACGTGTTCAAGCGCCAAACCGTACAGAACTTGATGACCTCTGGTTTTGATGAGGAGTCTGGCAAGCGGATTTTTTCGGAGCGCCGGATTAACGACTTCCACGCAATAGCCCTGGGAATAGTAATAGTCCGTTCCCGTAAACAAGTCGTTGTCGTAGTGAAGCCGAACGAAACGCTCCTGACCCATTTGCCGAAACGAAGCCGTATTGTCTATGCGTTGGGCAAAACCCAGTCCACAAAGCAGACAGCCTACAACAACCAGATAAGGATTAACTCGCTGCATGATAAGCCATCTACGCCTGTCTTGTACCGGCGGATTGCCGGATGCATCGACGTCGGCAAATTCCGTCCGGTCTAGGCGTTGAGTGTGTTCAAATGGCTGACTAAAATGGCCCGTTTATCCTGACAATGCTGAAGGCTTTCATTAGCCAGATCAACCAATATTTTGGTTTCGTCCGACGCAGCAGGCTTGTTGATGCGTTGGATCAGATCAATGTAAGAGGCCATCAACTCGTCGTAATGGGCGATCTGTTTCGTTACTTTCTCTTTTTCACTTTCCTGTTGAGCCATTCCTTTCAGCGGATTAACCATCCCGGTTCATGAGCGTGGGACTTGCATATATATCTTCGCCCATCCCGAATTTGTTTTAGCCACCTCCTGCAAATAGCTTTTCGACTCGTTACTCAGATATTGCTCTTATCCTATGGATTATAAATGATCCTTAGCACCTTTGCATCAAACCAAACACGAATGCAATGCCAACGTTATTATTCACGAACGCGAAACTGACCAACCTGGAAAAGGATGGTATTGATGTACTGTTCAATTACACAGTCGATGATTCCGACGAAAGCCAGGCCATTCACGTCCTTGGCTCGCAGAATAGCTGGGGCATCGATGAGCAGACAAAAGCCGAATATATCCGACTACTTTTCACGGGAGCGATCGCCTATATCAAAGATCACTGGGAAACGTATGAAGAACTCCCGGCCGATAAAAAGCAGATCGATAGTCAGTCCGATTTTCCCCCTTATCAAAAGGCACAAACAGAATGGGAAGGGTTCAGACTTGAGTTGACCGACTAAGCAACATCCCACTGTGGGTAGGCCTACCCAGGGTTGGGGAAAATAATCCCCACGGTACTCAGCGTGTCCAGTTGGTCATTTTCAACAATCAACTGACTATCAGCCTATTAATAAAAACAGACTGGACCTGGCACGATTTAGGCAATACCAGACATGAACGGATAGTTAATCTTCAGTTATTTACCGCATTCATTGTGGATTCAACATAGATCAATCTCGTTTCACTCAACGTTAGAAAAAACTGAAAAACTTTTGAAAGCCCGGTATTGAACCGGGCTTTCGCTTTATACGGACCATTCGTTTTGTAAGCCCTTCTTCTTCCTGCACGCGCCGGTGCCAGACTCTATACGGTTTACGGACGGGCAGAGCGAATAGAGTTAAAGAAGACTTCCTCCCGGAAGCAAATACCCGGTTTTGGGCCGAACTCAGGCCAGTTAAACGAACATTAGGCGGATCAGTAAGAGAGTATATAAACGTGTATGCTCAATGATCGCCTGTATACGTATAACGACCTTTTACAAACGCGATCCTGCGCATAGGGCTACCTACTCTTTTATAACTAAACAACGGACTTACAGCCGCTTGCAGTTTTATTGGCTTACCTCTGGTGTAATGCCTTAACTGAAGGCGCTGGAAATGAACGGTTTTGGCGCGTCATGAATCATACCATCCATGAATCCCTCAAAGCCTTAACTATCGTTGACGAGTACTATTTATCCTGAAATGCTAAAAAAATAACATCAAATGTCCGTAAAATGTACTGAATGAAAAGACTGAATCAGACCTCTTTGTATACAGATATATACAATATGTAGATGGCATGATTATGGCGATTCTATAGCCGTTCAGGTTACATACGCCTTCTTATGACACACATCTTCCCTTCTACCGGTATCAATAAGTCGCTTTTTCTTTTTTTCAAACAGAAACATCCATGGAGCTACAGGCTAATGGCTCTATTCTCCATGGCACTCCTGTTTGGCACTATAACCGCCCAGGCGCAAGTAACCGGACGTGTGTTCCGCGACTTTAACGCCAACGGTATTCAGGATACACCCATTTCCTCAACCGCTGTTTCGGCAGGAGAACCAGGGGTAAAAGGCGTACTTGTTACGGCCTATCCCGCTACGGGCTCTCCTGTATCCGTTACAACAGATATCAGCGGGGTCTACCTTTTCCCAAATGCCGGGGGTACAGCGGCAGGGACTCAACTTCGGTTAGAATTTTCCAATCTGCCAACCAACTATGCCAGTGGTCCCATGTTAACCTCAACGGGCGGCAGTGGTACTACTGAGCAATTCGTAACGGCGGGTACCAGTACAACCGCCAATTATGGTATCAACTATCCCCTCGACTATTGCCAATCCAATCCACTGCTGGCTACGCCCTGCTACGTGAATGGAAACCCATCCGGGGGCGGCACCGGCGGCTCGAAAGATGCCCTGGTCGGATTTGACTTTAACTCGGCCGGTGATGCCATGGGGATTCTGGCCGCCAACGGCATTGCAGCTCCTGTTGACCCGGTCAATTATAAAATTGCAGCCAGTACCGTCGGGTCGACATGGGGGATGGCATGGGATCGGAAAACCAAAAAGCTTTACACCTCTGCCTTTGTCAAACGCCACGTAGGCATTGGGCCGCTTGGCGAAGGCGGAATATATGTACTCAATCACTCGGCGGCAGGAACGCCGGTGGTTAGCCAGTTCGTCGATCTTAACCTGATTGGCATCAATACGGGTACAGTCGGCATTGGCACCACACCCGCTTTACGGAATACCCAGCGGGGCCTGACCGCTTCGGCCACGGTGGCCGATGGGGGGGACCCGCAATCCTTCTCGGCCATTGGCAAAGTAGGTTTGGGCGATCTGGACATTTCCGACGATGGTAAAGTGCTGTGGGTAGTCAACCTCTTTGACAAGACGCTCAATTCGATTCTGATCGACTCAGACAATAACCCGGCCACGGCGCCCACCTCGGCTGACGTCCGGACATATGCCATCCCCAACCCCTGCGGGACGGGTAGCCAACGCCCTTTTGCCCTCAAGTACTACCAGGGGAATGTTTACGTGGGCGTGGTCTGCGAAGCGGCTCTGGAAGCCACTATTTACCAATTCGACGGGGCGGCTTTCACGCCGGTACTTATCAACGGCTCATCCACGATTGCCCTCAACTATACCCGCACGGGGGGAACGATTAACTGCCCGACCGTTTCGACCAACTGGCACGTCTGGACAGATGTACCACCCGCCGTGGTTTGCTCAGGTGGCCCTACAACTACCAGCGTACTCTATCATTACCCGGTTCCCATGTTGAGCGATATTGAATTCGACGTGGATGGCTCCATGATTCTGACTTTTATGGACCGCATGGGCCACCAGATTGGTGCACAGAACACCCAGCTTGATGGTTCGGGTCTGGAGAACTATCACGGGGCGGGTGATATCCTCCGCGTATGCAACGTGGGTGGGGCCTTTGCCATGCAGGGAACCCCGGGCTGCCCCAACAAGCTGTCCAATGGGCAAGGTCCCAATGGGGGCGAATATTACTTCCGCGACGAGTTCAACGAGAACGCAGGCAGCAGCTACGTGAATGGCACCCGGGGGGTTATCCATTCCGAAACCACCACGGGCGGTATTGCGGTCTTGCCGGGCAGTGGCGAAAGTGCGGTGGCCGTGTTCGACCCCTGGGGTACGTTCTATGTGTCGGGGGGTATCAACTTCTTCAACAATGCTACGGGCGGTAGCCGCAACCTGAATTATATGCTGTTTCTGGGCGATGGGACAGCGGGCTTCCAGCCTGGAGGCACATTCGGTAAAGCAAATGGCCTGGGCGATGTGGAGGTACTCTGTAATCCGGCCCCTATCGAAATTGGTAACCGGGTATGGCTGGATAAAAACAAGAACGGCATTCAGGACTCCAACGAGCCCCCTGTTGCCGGAGTGACGGTCCAGCTGTTTGCGGCCGGGGGCAGTACGCCCCTGTCCACGACCGTAACCGATGCCAATGGACTGTATGTTTTTAAATCAGCGTCGACCACGGCACTGACTTACAACACGGCCTATGAGGTGCGGATACCGGCCGTACAGACAGCGCTGACAAGTTTGTCGTTCACCACAGCCAACGCGGGTGCCAACGAAGGCATTGATTCCGACTTTACGCCGGGCGTTACGGCGGCTGTCACCTCACTCACCACCGGCGACCTGGGCCAGAACGCGCACACTTTCGATGCCGGTCTGATTTGTAATCCGCCGGTGCTGGCGATCTCTCCCTCGCAGACGATCTGCCAGGGAAGTTTGTTTGCACTGCCCTTATCAGCCAGTGTTACCAGCGGTACTGCTACGGGCCAGCAATGGTACCTGACCAATGCCACCGGTACGTCGTTCACAGCCATCAGCGGAGCCACCAGCCTGACATTCACCCCGACAACCCAGCTACCCACCGCCGGCACAACACGGTATTTCGCCCTTACAGCCTACAACAGCACCAGCATTTGTGCTGAAACAGCCTTTGTCAGTCTGACGAGCAAAGCGCTGCCAACGATCACCTTCACGGTTCCCTCAGCGGCTGCAGTAACCCAGTGCGCCAACACCACCATGAACCTGACGGTGAGCACAACGGCCAAAGCACCTGATGCCATCAAGTTCGTGTATTTCACCAGCCCGCTGGCAAGCGCAGCAGATGCCTATACGGCTACCGGCGGCACGGTGCTGGGCACCATCGCGTCAGGTACGCTGGTCACCAATACCGTTGCCCTCGCGAATGTGCAACTGCCCGATAATGTAGGTCAAACGGCACAGACGCTCTACGTCTATGCCTTGTTACAATCGGGTGATGGCCTTTGCCTCCCATCTGATCAGTTTACGCTTACCCTTACTCCCCGGCCCAAGGTGACCATTGGCGGGGATGCTATTTTGTGTCAGGGAACAACAACACAGCTCACAGCGCTGGGCGTATCGGGCGGTACATATCAATGGTATTGGAACGGAGGGACTACCCCAATCAGTACAGCTAACCCCTACAATACAACCGCCATCAACACAACCACTACCTATCAGGTTCGGGCTACGCTGGCAAGCTGTGTTTCCGATTTGGTTTCCTACACGCTCACGCCGGTAGTCTGTACGTCTTGTGCAGGCGGAACGGCTACGATCGGTGGTCAGGTATACCAGGATTTTAAAAGCGAAGGCGCTAAGCAAATCAATGATCTGGGCGTAGCGGGTGTAACCGTCACGATTTTCCAGTGCGATGCAACGGGCCAAAGCACGCAGGTAGCTCAGATGACTACTGATCTGAATGGGGCCTACAGCTTCACGGGTCTAACGGCCGGGGTAGACTACCGCATCGAGTTTACCAACCTGCCAGACGGCACGCAGCCAACCTTCCGGGGTTCCCAAAACGGCACTACGGTTCAGTTCTCCAAACCCGGTAGCTGCTCCATCAGCCTGGGCATCAATTATCCAGCTGATTTCTGCCAGACCACACCAAAGGTGGTGATCCCCTGCTACGAGAATGGAACCGGGACGGGCAGTACAGCCGCCGGATTTGTGTCGTTCGACTATAGTGCAACCACCAAACGGGTCGATGGCACCATTGGGGAAATTGGTTCGGTATGGGGCGTGGCTTACCAGCGCACTACCCGTAAGGCCTTTACCGCAGCGTTTCTGAAACGGCACGTTGGGTTTGCCGCTCAGGGACCAGGTGGGGTTTATGTGTATGATTACAATAACCCGGCGGTAGATCCTCCATTAGTTGCCAGTTTCAGTTTACAGAACGTGGTTGCGGCCAATGGTGGTCCTGCTATCGACCTCGGCACCGTGACGCGGGTTACCAGTCCTGCTACTGACCCCAATTATATTTCTACGGTTAACACCACGCCCAACTACGACATTGATGCTTTTGCTAAAGTAGGGAAGATGAGTTTCGGCGATGCCGATATGGACGAGACCAACAATCGACTCTGGCTGGTTAACCTCTACCAGCGCGCGATCATTAGCGTAAACGTCAGCGGTACGGCCACGGCACTGAACGGAGCCTCAGCCGCTACGCTGTCGCCCCTGACCAATCAATACCTGCTCGACAACCTGCCGGGTGTACCCAATTGCGGCACCGATGGCGTGTTCCGCCCGTGGGCGCTGGCGTTTCACCGGGGCAAAGGCTATCTGGGTGGTGTATGCTCATCAGAAACCAGCAAAGATCCATCGAAGCTGGTGTCCTATGTACTTGAGTTCGACCCCAACAACGTGGGAGCGGGCTTCACTACCGTCATGACGGTTCCGATGAACTACCCGCGTGAACAGCTTGAAGGGATAAACCCGACTCTGACATACCGGGTTAATGCTTCGTGGAGGGCCTGGATTAATGCATATGCTGATATACCGGGCGCACCAGCCAGTCCGGGGCGCCTGGGCTGGCCTCAGCCCATACTCTCCGACATTGCCTTTGCCGACAATGGGGATATGGTGATGGGTTTTACTGACCGGCTTTCCCACCAGTGGGGTATGGGCAACTACCTACCCGTTGCCGGGACTACTATCCTTACAGAAATGGGAGCCGGGGGCGATATTCTCCACGCCTGTTTCGTAAATGGCAAATGGTTACTGGAAGGTACTGCCGGGAGTTGTAAGACCAACGACATTCTTAACAATAGTGGTTATAGTTTAGCCAATGACGGTCCGTCGAAAACAGGTGAATTCTACGCCAACGACCAGTACAACGATGGTACTAATACCCATTTCGAAACGACCAATGGCGCGTTGGTCATCCAGCCGGGCAAGAACGAAGTAATTACCACTGCTTTTGATATTAATGGGCTCTTCCAGCAGGGCGTCAGATACTTCAGCACAACCACGGGTGCCAATGCAACGGGCTCGTTTGCCATTGTTCCCAACGGGAACGGTACATTCTCGTTTGGTAAGGGGAATGGGCTGGGCGACCTGGAAATTTTGTGCGACCTCGCTCCTATTCAGATTGGCAACCGCGTTTGGCGCGACGATAACCGGAACGGTATTCAGGACCCTTGCGAACCGCCTATTCCCGGTGCCGTGGTGACCCTCTACAATGCCGCTAAAACAACGGCCATCGCCAGTGCCACGACCAATGCCGCCGGAGAGTACTACTTCTCGTCGCTCACCCTGACGGCCGGCACCTCAACGTCCGCAGTCGCCACCACAGCCCTCCAATACAACACCACTTACGGGCTGGTCATCACCAGTCTGGGCACCAGCACAGTCGTCACCAGCCAGGGACTGGCGCTAACGGATGTTTCGCCCCTGACTCCCGGCGAAAGCGGTACCCTGAACTCGGGTCTTAGCACGATTAACAACGATGCCCTTGTGGATGGGGGCAAACCCTGCATTAAACTAACCACCGGCGGGCCGGGTGATAATAATCATACCTACGATTTCGGACTAGTGAAATTCGTCTGCAGCCTCACCGCCACGGCGCAGGCCAGCAGCCAGACCGTCTGCACGGGTCTACCCGTTACGCTGACGGCTCAGGTCACCCCCGGCGGCAGTTATACCTACGCCTGGTCGGCACCGGCGGGCGTAACACTCACGGGGGCTAATACCGCTACCGCCACGGCTACGGCCTCAACGGCGGGTCTGCAAACGTTTACCGTAACAGTCAGCAGCTCCCCAAGCTGCTTCACTACCGCAACGGTTAGTGTATCGGCCGTTGACTGCACAACGTATCTGACAATCGCCATCCTCGATCCGGGCACCTGTTTCAGTGCCACCAATGGGTACACCACAACAGGGATTATCTCACTCACCAACGCCATTGCTGGTACAGCCACCATCACTGATGGCTCGGTAACGACATCCGTAATCGTCAGCGCAGGGGCTACCACTGTACCCTATTCCCTGACGGGCTTAAGCAGCGGCACGGGGGTGCACACCATCACGGTCAGTTATGCCGGTCAAACCGCCAGCACTACCTATACCGCCCCGGCGAGTTGTACGACAGCACCGCAGTTGGCTAGTCTAGGCGACTACCTCTGGCTGGACACCAACAGGAACGGCCAGCAGGATGTGGGCGAAACGGGGGTGCCGGGTGTCACCGTCAAGCTGTTTGACCCGACCTCTTCCACGACAACACCGGTTGCCTCACTGACAACCGACAGCAATGGTAAGTACCTGTTCATTAACCTCACACCAGGCGTCTACTGTGTCATCTTCGACAAGACAACGCTGCCAACGGGCTATACTTTCACCAGCGCAAACACGACTCCTGATGCTACCGATAGCGATGCAAATCCGGTTACGGGAAAAACCACGAATTATACCCTGGCTGCCGGTGACCAAAACCTCACCGTCGACGCGGGTATCCTGCCGCTGACAGCCAGTCTAGGCGATTACGTCTGGCTGGATACTAACAAAAACGGTGTCCAGGACCCCACCGAAACGGGGGTGACCAATGTCACCGCCGTGCTGTGTGATGCCATATCGGGAACGGTGATTAGTACGACCCTCACAGATGGAGCAGGGCTGTACCTGTTCACTAACCTCAACCCCGGCACGTATGTAGTGAAGTTCACCGCCCCAACCGGCACCACCTTCACTACCCCCAACACCGGACCCGATGCCACGGATAGCGACGTGGTCTCGACCACAAGCACCACGGGTGCAACGGGCGTCTACTCGCTGACGGCGGGGGAGCAGAACCTCACCGTCGACGCGGGGCTGATTCCGTTACTGGGCAGCATTGGCGATTTTGTCTGGAACGATCTGAACAAAAACGGCCAGCAGGATGTGGGCGAACCGGGCGTGGGTGGTGTAACAGTACGGCTCTTACAGGAAACAACGCCGGGCACCTTTACCGTTGTGTCGACCACGGTGACGGCAGGCAACGGCATCTATCTGTTCTCCAACCTATCCGCTGGCACCTATTTGGTCGAATTTGCTACGGCAACCCTGCCCGTCAATTATGTCTTAACAACGGCCAATGCGGTGAGTGTACCAACCGGGCTGGACAGTGACGCCAATCCGGCCACGGGCCGGTCGGGTTTGATTACGCTGGTACCCGCCAACCCGGCCCTGCGCGATATTCTGACCATCGATGCCGGCATTGTCTCGACCGATTGCGTAACGCCATCGGTATGCGTACCGATTGTGATTAAATGGATCGTTAGATAGGTACATTCCGCTTTACGATCTTTGAGAAAGCTCCGGGGATATATATTCCGGGAGCTTTCCTTTTTTAGAAAATTACTCTCAGCTATTGCGCCAGGGTAAGTTTGTCATTCTTCCCGTTGGCAACGGGTGTGTTTGTGAAAATAATCGACACAAACGGGTAATGATTGAATGAATTATCCTTATTTCGACGCTTTATAACACCTACTACCTGCATGAATTCTTTGCGTACTTTATTTCTGGCGGGCCTGCTGGTCTTTTGCCATCTTTCCGGTCAGGCGGCCACCATCGATACTGTAGCGACCTATAGTCCATCCATGAAAAAGACGATCAAAGCGGTCGTCATTACGCCGGATTCGTACTCCGTCGGGCAGTCGTTTCCGGTTGTTTACCTCCTGCATGGCTACAGCGGCAACTACAGCGACTGGACAAAAAAAGCACCCGGCATTGGCAATGAAGCCGATCTGCACAAAGTCATCATCGTTTGTCCGGACGGAAACTTTGGAAGCTGGTATTTCGACAGCCCCGCCGACCCATCTTTCAAGTACGAAACCTATGTGGCCGACGAACTGGTGAACTGGATCGACGGTCATTACAAGACGATTAAAGACCGATCGGGACGCGCCATTACGGGCCTGAGTATGGGCGGTCATGGAGCCCTGTATCTGGCGTTCAGGCATCAGTCCGTTTTTGGAGCCGCCGGGAGTATGAGTGGCGGGGTGGATATCCGGCCGTTCCCCAACAACTGGGATATGGCCAAACGACTGGGCACCTACGCTCAGTTTCCGGAGCGGTGGGAACAGAATACCGTTATCAACCTGCTGCATTTGCTGACGCCGGGTGCCCTCGCCCTGATTGTCGACTGCGGTACAGACGATTTCTTCTTTCGGGTCAACAACAACTTTCACGACAAGCTACTGGAACGTAACATTGCCCACGACTACATAACCCGGCCGGGTGGCCATAACTGGAACTACTGGACCAGTGCCGTAACCTACCAGATGCTGTTTATGCGGCAGTACTTTAACCGGGCCAAACCGAATTAATCTGTACCCACGGCCTTCAGTCCGTGTTTTTTGCTCATAACAGGAAAATACGGGCTGAAGGCCGTGGGTACGAGGGTACGGACTCGATTGAATACTTTCGTCCAAAATGTTGTTACTCCCGTAAGTGCACGGGGCTGTTCGACGGAACGATGCGGTAACGAACAGCACTCAGCCTATACAACCTATGAAGACAGAAACAATTTACGAATTGCTGGCAACATCCATCCACGATCTTATTACCGAACCCTGGACCATTGCCGAACTTAACATCCGCTATCTGGTATCGAGCAATGAAGCTGAATGCGACGGCACGTATCTGGATGGGGCGGGCGAAGCACAGGTGCTCTCGACGGAGTTCCCGGATGAAGTTGTGGAGGTGCTCCCGTTTCTGTTCGTTAACCGGGCAGATGCCGGGGAACCTGCCGCGAACAGCATACAAATGACCCTCTCGGCTCAGGGCCGCTTTGCGGTCGACTATGAGTGGGATCAGGAGATTCAGGATGAGGACGATCACTTCACCAAAGGGGGCACCGTGAAAGAATGGCTGGCCATCCGGAAGGAGAAATATGGTTATTCACCCGAACCGGAATAATGAGCGCGCGAAAGAGTGAAAGAGCCAATAAGGAACGGCCTTCTGACTAGCTAACAAATTAACAGACAGGCAACTCCTCGCTCTTTCATTCTTTCGCTCTTTCAGGATCTTATTCAGGCCGATACGCGTTCCAGCCAGCGCTCGCCCTGCTTATATTTTGATTCCTGCAGTTCAGAGAGCGACTTCTGAAAATTCAGCAAGACTCCCCACACATCCATAACGAATCGATTTTCACGCTGCATCTGCCGGAAGAAGTTGACGGCTTCGGCGTGCGAAAGCCTACCGGTCGTTTTGGCAATGTTCATGAGCACATCAAACACCTCATCGGCCATTTTGGCGTCGCCACAAACATAATAGTGGCAGTCGGGCTGGGAAAGTACTTCCCAAAGGTCTTTGCTATGCTGCCCGATAAGATCCTGTACATAAATCTTCTCATCATCAAGGCGCGAGAAGGCAACGTCCAGATGAGTCAGCACCCCGGCTTCGTGCCAGGTTTCCAACTCCCGTTGGTACAGGTAATCATTTAAATTCCGGCAGCCAAAAAATAACCGGGCATGACCGATGTGTGCAGGCAGGGGCGCAATTGTATCGAAATCGGTTTGCACCCGCTGCCCATGTTTCGATAAGGCCCGCAACTGAATCTCGCGATGCTGCAAAAAGCCCAGCAGAGGCGATAACCCTGTGCCCGCTCCCACCATCAGCATGGGAGCCTGCGGATCGACGGGCGGCCGGAAACTGGACTTCCGAATGGCCATACGCACCATGGCCCCCTGGCTGGGCTGAAGCCCCGCCAGATAGTTGGAGCAAAGACCCGCGAGTTTCTTGCCGGCATCGGTCGTTAGCTCAACAACGCCCACGGTAAGATGAACCTGGGTGGGGTGCGCCAGCGAACAGGATGAAACCGAATAGAGCCGTGGCTTCTGTTTAGGCAGTAATTCAATAAGCTGTGTAAACGTTAACCGGGCCGATGAAAATAACTCCAGCAAGTCAACAACGGTCAGGAAGGTGTCTGCAATGTGCTTCTTCAGCTCGACGAAGTCATTATTATTTTCCTTACCCGTTTGCAGAATATCCAGCCAGGCTTCGAGCCGGTATTTGTCGATGGACGATTCTGCGGTTTTCAGGAGCGCCTTCAACAGTTCGTCGATCGGCTCCCGCAGGGTCAGATCCACATCTTCGGTCAACACCGTTCCGACCCGAACGGGAGTAGGATAGGCATGATCACCCGACACCGGTACGCCCATAGGATCAACGAGCGACGTTACAAACCAGGCATCCGGGTCCACATCCAGCCGATCGGTCAGCCGCTGCACGAGTTCCGATGGGTTGCACGGGTAAATAGCCACATGGTCGCCGGTTTCGTAGGTCTCGTTCGTGTTGCTTATGTCGAGCGCAATAAAGCGGGTAGACCGGCTTCCCCGGATGACTTCTTTCAGCAGCTCCCGATTCTCGACAACCGGAACGGCATGACCGGGCAGGGATTTCCGGCGGGTTTCTTCGGCGGTAGCAGGTACCTGCTCCGGCGATAAAAATGACACTTGCAATACCGGTTCGCGCAGCACCGACAAATTGGTGCTGGTTGGATCTTCGCCCAGTAAACGGGCCACCAGGTCGAGCCACTGCCGAAAGGTATCGGCCTGGCCTTTGATCTCATCACCTTTATGCATCATCACCACCCGATTGCCCCCCACCCGCGCCAATTCACGATCGAGGGCCAGACCGGCGGCACAAAAATGATTATACACCGTGCTGCCCAGCGCCATCACCGAAAAGTTGAGCCCGGATAAAGCTCCCTGCGGCAGTGCCTGAATTCGGGCATGAAACATCTGGGCATTGCTCGGCATGTTGCCCTCCCGAAACGTCGAGGTAACAACCAGCAATAAATCCTCCTGGCTCAGGTTGTCTATCTCATACTCATCCAGCGCCATTACACGGGGCTGGTAGCGACTCAGCCGGCGAGCCGTTTTCCGGGCGTAGCCTTCGGCGGTACCCGTTTCAGACCCGTAAAGGATGAGCACCCGCTGCGGTCGATTTTCAGGGGCCGTCGTTCGTTCGGTCCGAAGTGCCGACAATCGTGGACGACTTACCCGCAACGAGTCGGCACTATTCTCTTCATCAACCGCCATGCGGTCATCATCGATCACAACCCATCGGTCGGCCGCATAATGGTAGCTTGGACTCAGGAAGAAATCCCGCATTTCGTGATGCCATACGGGCGTAACACTCCCACCGGCCGAGGGCACCACCCACGACCATTGGGCCGGACATTCGCGCCCCGCCCGTTTTTCGCGCAGGTCATGGGTCAGAAACTGACGGGCTGCGGTCTGGTGGTCGACCAGAGTTACTTTGGCGTTTGAAAATGAATGCAGCACGGCCGCATTCAACTCCAGAAATGCCCGGTCGCGCCATAGCGTTTGCTCGCTGGAGGTATCCAGCCCTAACGCCTGGGCAATAATTTCGGCTTTTTCATAACGGCCATCCTCCCACAGGTTACGGGCTATTTCGGTTTCCATGAACCAGCCGTTGAAGGGAATACAACCGTACTGAATACCGCCAATATCCATCCTGAAATTCGAAATGGCCGGCACGGCGCACCACTTCATTTCCAGCGCATCGAAGGCCGGAGAAGATGGATGCGTAATGGGCACTTTCAAAACATCATCGTCGGCAAAGGCGTACATTTTGGGTGCCTGTCCGGGTACGTCGATCACCAGCGGCAACGTGTCGTAGGCCGTTTTGTTGACGGGCGGCACCCATCCCTCCCGTATGAGCGTCTGTGTGAATTTCAGGTTGGCTTTGTCACCCAGCACAGAGCCGTCTTCCTGCTCGTAGGCAGCAAAACGAATATACTGGCTGTTCCAGATGCGGGGTCCCCAGCGCTCCATCGGCTTCTTTGGCCGAAACACGTTCATCACGATCTGAACATTCCCGCCGTTGGTGGCCATCCGCAGGTGTTCAGCACACTCCCGAAACATCTCATCCGGGTCGCTAACGTGCCGCAAATCCCTGACAATCATGTTTCGCCACGAGATCCGCCCAATGCATTTGGCGGAATTTCGCCAGGCCAGCTGAGCTCCATAGGCCAACTCCTCGTAGGTATGCGTATAACTCCCGGTCGCCTGGATTTCCCGCTTTATTTCCTCCCAGCGACGTTCACAGTCGGCCGTGCCCCAGGCCAGTTCCTGGCTGATCTGCTCAATATACTCCTTCGCCTTGGCCAATATCCGCTGTTGATTGATCATTGGCTGCCGCAGCACATTGGTGACACGGTTCAGCAGAACCCCCCAGGCATGCTCCTGTTCAGGGGTAAAATCGGGAATGTGTTTTTTCAGCACTGCCATCATGGGCTCCACCAGTTTGGCGTAAGCTTCCGGCGGTACTGAAAAGTTGGTGTGGACCTGGCTGAGGTCGCGTAACTCCTGAATGATATTGAGCTGACTGTCCAGCGACCGGAGCAGGAAAGCAATGGCCTGCATCAGGTGTTCGGTCAGGCTGTCGACATCCGTCCGGCCAAAATAAGGGACAATATCGGGGTGAGTCTGAAAAAGCGTGTGGTAAAAATCAGTACCGATAACCCGCGCATTGGCACCCAACCGATCGCCGGCCTGCCGCATAACACTGATCATTTGGGGCGTTAAAGCCTCTTCGTAGAGTTTGGCCGCAGCCAGCGCGGGCGTCAGAATGGCCAGTGTAAAGAACCGGTACATGGCGGAATTTGCCCCTTTGGCAAGGTTTTCCCGGTCGTAGTCGTCCAGGTGTGGCACCTGCAGCTGTACCCATAACCAGGCCCGGCGGGCCGTCAGCCAATGTTCGGTGCGCATACCCAGATCGGTCAGCAGCCCAACGTACTCTTCCACGGTTTTTAAGCCCTCGGCCGAACTGGGATAAGCGCCGGTATAGCTTTCGCGCAGAATTCGTTCGGTATGGGGCATCAACTGCCGAACGCTCACATCGAACAGATTCGTAAAATAAGACGGCACCAGATCGACGGCATCGCCAAAGAGGCTGATCAATTCGGGTTCTTCATGAAGGAGCCGTTCAAAAAACAGTTCCATAAGCAAATCCTGATACGCCAGAAACTTGTTCCAGGTATCTTTCACAAGCACCTGCTCAGGTGCCGTCAGGCCCGGTAAATTGGTAATATCGTCGGGGATGACCAATGCCGGTTTTTTAGTGGCCGGTGCGTCGGTCGTTACTTTTGGCGCAAAAAAAGGACAGCCTTTTGTATTCAGGCTCGCAAGATCGTCTATCGAATGCGTAAAGGGCATTTCGATACGGCTCTCGGGCTGATCTTTGGTGATACGGACGCGAATCTGCATATGAGGAGCTTCACCCCACCCCTGGAGCGGCAGGTAAACATCCGTGCTGCTCTGCCCATTGGCCGGAACATGCAACGGTATGGTTTGCTCGTCAATTCCGTGCCATTGCAGCGTGCCCTCCTGCCGAAACTGCAGGGCAATGTACAACTCGCCATGGCCCTGATGCCGCCCGTTTACTAACCATTCCGGTTTTCGTCTTGTCTGGAGAATCTGCTCTTTAACGATAGTGCCGGCGTCATCGTGTGCCCGGATCAGCCCCCGGAATTCATAGCCAGATTCGGGGTAATTGAGGGCAACAACTTCCGTTATGTGAATAGCCGGTACTTTATCAATGGGTGGTTGTGTATCAGCCGTATTTGTAGATATAAGCACAGGTAGGTGATTGAGAAAGGTAGAACATGGCTAAAAAAGTATACTAATTAACGAACCGCTGTGGATATTTACTCTATATTAACTACTTTATCTAATAGTCAGTTCTTTAACTAAACCATTACTAATGTATTTCATATATAATTACGTATTTGCTTTTAATGATAATGATAAATTAATATGTACTCAACATAGCACTCAAAAGTTATTTACGCAAATAGGTCGCGGCCAGTTTTCATGGTCAGAACTTTTTGGCCGGGTTTTCAGGATTCCTCTCAGAAAGCACAGACAGGGAGAGCAGAAATCTTGCCACCAGGGTAGCACCGTCAAAGTTTACTTCTATTTATCAGACACCTCCGATTGACTTACATAACGTAATTCCCATACGGGCCGGTGGTAATCTATTCTGCACAAAAAGCTTACCAGAAAAGACAGGGCTGAAGGTATGCGCATGCCTTCCGGCCACAATATTTGTTTTTTTATAATAGATTAAGCCGGTTCATGAGCTCTGATTTATTGGCCCGGCTAATAGGGATAACTTTATTATTTATAACGAGTGTATTATCCTCAATATCGACGATTTTATCCAGGTGCACGATGTAGGAACGATGTACCCGCAGAAACTGGAAGCCAAGCTTTTCTTCCAGGTATTTCATGGTTGTGTAAACCACATACGTTTGGGTATTCGTGAAAATTTTGACGTAATCGCCCGTATTTTCAATGTAGGAAATCGTGTCGAAGGGTAGCCGTATGTATCGTCCATCGGTTTTAATATAGATCTCTTTACGGCTATCCGACGGGTTGGCTTTCGCGCGTGCATTCAGATCGAGCACCTTCTCGACAGCAATTTTGAAGCGGGGCATCGAAATAGGCTTCTTGAGGTAATCCGTCACGTTATACTGGAAAGCTTCAAAAGCATACTCTATCTTACTGGTCGTTAAGATGACGTACGGAATGGAAGGAAGCTGCTCCAGCAGGTCAAAGCCCGACAGCCCCGGCATCTCAATATCAAGCCAGATCAAGTCCACCTCCTGCTCAGCCAGGAAATCAAGCGCACTGGTGGCGTTATCGAACACCCCAAGAACCTCTAATGAGCCATGTTGCTCGCAAAGCCGTTGCAGCGACTTGCGGGACATGGGTTCATCTTCAACGATAATACAGTTTAAACTCATAGCTGAGAGAGTTTTTGTAACTCTGTTTCTAGGATGGGTAATACTTTATCTATTTCTTCCATAAACTCGTAGCAGTATGTTTCTATCCACTCTTTGTCGGCGTCCTGCCGCGCCCGATTTTCCAACTGTCTCATTTTCTCCTCCAGAGCGGATAACCCCACCATGGCCAATGTAGGCTTGAGCCGATGGGCCGCGCTGGCCAGCTCGGCCCATTTCTGATCAATACATAATTCGGGTAGTTTGCGTATATCGGGCACAACGTCGGTCAGGAACATCGTAAACATCTCCGATGCGTAAGCCGCATCCGTTCCGTACAACTCAGACAAACGCTGCCGGTCCAGCGCCCTGTCGAACAGGATACAGCCTTCGCTGTCGAGCTGAGCCGAGGGCGCAAATCGCTGCATAACCGCCAGCAGTTGGTTCGGTTCGAACGGCTTGGTTAAAAAGTCGTTCATGCCCGCTGCCATAGCAATATTTTTGTGATCGGCCATGGCCGAAGCGGTAAGCGCAATGATAGGCGTATGCTGATTAAGGTTGTGGGTATTTCGAATCGCCACCGTCGCTTCGTAGCCGTTCATGATGGGCATCTGAATATCCATCAGGATGATGTCGAACAACTGCTGTTTTGCTTTCTCAACCCCCTGTTTTCCGTCCGACGCCATCGTGAAGGGAATGCTCCACTTTTTGAGCAAGCTCCCGATGTACGTTTGGTTCATGAGGTTATCTTCCACAATCAGCACATTGGCGGTGGTGAGTGCCTCCGTCAGAACGAGTGTATTATCGATGCCATTCTCCTGTTCGGGCGACGACGTCAATTTGGTGTACGGGAGGGTAAATGTAAACGAGCTGCCGTACCCCACCTGGCTCCACACGGAAATGGTACCGCCCTGCAGTTCAACCAGTTCTTTGGTAATAGCCAAACCCAGCCCGGTACCTTTGTGCTTGAATCCCTGCGGGTTCACCTGCTTGAACTTCTGGAAGACCAGGTCCATCTTTTCGTCGGGAATACCAACGCCCGTGTCGGAGACGGTAAACTCGATCCAGTGCCGGATGCCTTCTTCTTTTTTAACGCGTGCTGTAATATGGATCTCCCCTTCTTCCGTGAACTTTTCGGCATTGCCCACCAGATTCATCAAAATCTGATTCAGCATAACATCATCGCCAATAAACGCGTCGTTGATGCGGGCGTCCAGCATGACCCCTATTTTGATCGGTCGGTTTTGCAGCTTCATTTCAAACACACGTTGTGTGCTGCGCAGCAGGCCAGCCAGATCAAACGGACGGGCATGGATTTCGATTCGGCCGGCTTCAATTTTTGTCATGTCCAATAAATCGGAAATCAGACTATGCAGAAAATCGGCCGAGGTTTTCAGAATGTCGATGTATTCCCGTTGTTGAGTAGTTGGTTGCGTATCAAAAAGTAAATGAGACATGCCAATGATCGCGTTGAGGGGCGTTCTGATCTCATGGCTCATGTTGGCAAAAAATTGTTTTTCAGCCTGCTGGGCTTCTTCGGCAAAATGCTTCGCTTTAGCCAGCTCCTGCTCCAGCTGTTTGCGTTCGGTCATGTCGTAATGAATACCCATCGATCCGACAATCACGCCATGCTCGTCAAGAATGGGCACACCACTCACCAGCACCCAGATCCGGCTGCCGTCTTTTTTAATTAACTGAAGTTCATACGATCCCGCCAGTCCTTTTTGCCGCTCCCGGTTCTGATAGTTGAGTAGTTCCAAAAACTCGGCGGGTACCAGCAGCTCCGATGCATTTTTGCCCACCATCTCCTCCTCCGTGTACCCCAGCATTTTGCAGCACCGCTCGTAGGCCCGAACAATGATCTGGTCGTTGTCTACTTCAAAGAGGCCCAGTTCCATGTTGTTCATGATGCCCCGGTACTTCTCTTCGCTCCGACGGATGAGTTCACGAGCCAGGTATTTCTCGGTCACATCGGTATATTTCCAGAGATGGCCCATGTACTGATGGTCGTCCAGGAAAATAGGGATGTAGTCAAGCTCCAGCGTCCGGCCGTTGACCATGGTAATTTCCTCACCCACGCAGGCCGTCCGTTCGGTTAGCAGCTGGTTCATCCGGCCTACAAATTCTTCGGGCTGAACGAACAGGGATTTCACCTGCTGACGCGCTTCGGCGCAGTCGTAGCCGACCAGTTCATCGGTGGTCAGCGGAATCTCAAAAATATCGCAGAACAGCTGGTTAGCCAGCAGGACCCTCCCGTTCTCATCCTCTACCATCACCCCCGACTGTAAGTTAGTGATGAGCGTTGAGAGCCGGGTCTGGGTTGTTTCCAGTTCAATTTCTGCCAGTTTCCGATCCGACACGTCGCGGGCTACCGCCACCAGCTCCTTTATTTTCCCGTCTTCCTGGATCAGCCTGACCGTTTGCCCAATCCAGACAATACGGCCATCTTTAGCCACCACCGGAAACTCATTGTAGGTGCTATCCTGCCGCTCAAGCATCATCGAATGATAAAAATCAATGAGCGACATTCGGTAACCGGCCTGCACAAAGTCGGTAAAGTGTTTTCCCAGAAATTCGGCTTGCGTATAGCCCAGTATTTTTTCTACTACAGGGCTTACGAACGTAAAAAAGCCCCTGGGTGATATCTTGTAAATAATGTCCTGAACCGATTCGATGAGCTGCCGATAGCGTTGTTCACTATCGCTCAGTTCAGCCAGTTTATCGCGGATCTGCTGCTCCAGACTTTCATTCAAATGCAGCAGCTGTTCATTGGCGTTGTAGAGTGCCAACGCTTTCTTCTCCAGAATAGCTTCTGCCTGCAACCGAGCGGTTTTTTCGCGAACAAGCCGCCTTTTCAGCAGCTCGATGTCCTCGATCTCCTCCATACCTTACGCCTTCGTTATGTCAAACAAAACCTGACTTCCGTCTTCTGTAAGAATCGTTTTTACGATTGTGGCTGTTTCTCCAAAATTTGCCAGGCATCCTTCAATAAGACCGTGGGCGAAATCAGCCAGCTTCCGCTCAGAGGTATAGTACATCAGAAGTTGGTTTTCAGAGGGTTGCTCGATAACGAAGTGCGGGAGCTCGGCGTCCGGATATAATTTTCGGACCTCCACGTGAATGTAGTGCTGAACGGAGTTGAGCAGCCCGAAGGCCGAATCGGCCCGTTCGACAAAGGGGCGGTAACTCCGGGTAAATGCGGAGAACATGTATTGCCCGTAGGAACGCAGCAGATCGGGTACAGGGATTTTCGTTTGCGCACTTAAACTGGTAACGAGTGTAACCATCTCCGCATGGTCGTAGGTACCAATAGCGGTATAGATACCCCCCGAGGGCAGGTCGTTGTTTTCAAGCAGTTGATCTACTAATTCATAACCGAACTTGTGCTCGATCATTTCTAGCAACTCAGTAAAGACGATACCTTTCATGGGAATATATAACCGTTAATTAATATATACTATAAATAATTTATCACGCAATATAGTAACAAGTACTTGTATTTATAAATAATATTTTAACTAAAAATCTTCTCATTCAAGCTTTTTTTACCAAAAAACGTGCAAAACCAACATTTCATCGAAAAATATTGTCAACATTTCATCTTTAAAGGCAAGTTTGTACAAACAGAAACATTAACCTGTTGTTTACGGACCCATAAATAAAGACTACCAATGAACCTATACGTAAGTGACGAAGACATGATTCGGCAGTACCTTAGTTCTAACTCGACTGTCTGTTTCGAAAGCCTTTATAATCGGTATGTGGGGAAAGTATACAAGCAATGTTTCTCCATGACGAAAGATTCTGAACAGGCTCAGGATTTCACGCACGATATTTTCATTCGTGTTTTCGCTCATTTAGATCGGTTTCAGCAGCGGTCGTCCTTTTCGACCTGGTTGTACAGTGTTTCCTACAACTATTGTCTCGACCAGCTCAAACGGGCAAAACGACTGACAATGAGCGAACTGACCGACGATATCGATTATTATTGCACCAGCACAGAAGACGCGGAGAAAGTAGATTATGAACTGCAACAACTGGCGAAGGTGATGAAGAAAATCTCTCCGCAGGACGCAACCGTGCTGCGCATGAAATACCAGGATGGCCTGCCCCTGAGCCAGATTGGGCAGCAACTGAATCTGAAAGAGAGCGCGGTAAAAATGCGCCTGAAACGCTCACGCAACAAAGTAAGACAGATGTACAATTCGGTCTACCAATAACCCGACACAGTACGAATCGACCCAGTCTCCCCTTTTTGAAATCCTTACCCCGTCAGACAGGAATTCTGCGTCTTATTCATTACCCTGGCCGTAAAAAAGACTGCTGATGAATTGGTTAGTCCGATCATCTATATTGACGTGAATGATGGGTTGGCTCGATCAAAATTTAGCTCATACGTATAGATAGCTACTATATCTTTTTTTTAACCACAGAGACGGTCCTGATTTAACCTAGATACAGCTGTTATTCACGTTATATTAGTATAAACCGGAAGGCATTACTTTTTTTGCGTCCCTCTGCGAACAGGTCAGCATTTTCGACTACTGTCATTGCCCATTTGGCAGATTCCAGGCGTTCAGCTATCGAAGCGTTTTCAGCCGCTTTTCTTTTACCCTAACAACGTTCAGAAAACCTGCGACTACAGTCAGGCTAAGCCATCAGCCCGCATGACTCAACCGGTACTGTTTGGGAGTCAGGCCGGTCATTTTTCGGATAAAGCGCGTGAAATTGGCCGGGTCCTGCTTTTTAATCAGGTAAGCGATTTCTCCGATACTTAACTCCGTTTGTGTCAGCAATACTTTAGACTCCAGCAGGAGCATTTCTTCCAGCAGATCGTGGGCAGAGAGACCGGTCGCCAGCTTCACCGATTTGTTTAGATGGTTCGGACTGACGTTCAATAGCGTGGCGTACGCCGAAACGGTGTGCGTTTCATAAATAAACTTCGTTAACGCTTCTTTATAGAGCTGAGTGATCCGAAAGGCGGCATTCCGATGTTTTGCATCCCGCGCTGGCGCCAGCGTATTGGCCTGCTTCAATTCGGTTAAAAGCGTCAACACATAAAGCCGGACCAGCAAAGGCAAGTCGGCGCTTTTTTTGTCGACAAGCGCCACTAACCGCTCTAAAAGGGAGCGGGTTGCCGCGAGCATTTCGTCATTAAGCACCAGGATCGACTCCCGACCGACCTGAAGAAACGAAAACTCCTTCTCAATGTCGGTTTTTAGCCCGGATTGACTTAGCAATTCAGGGTCAAAATGGCAGTAATACCCCTTCACATCCTCACTCATCCACTCCTCATTATAGATTTGATGAGCCGGGATAAAGACGATCTGGCTTCGGGAAATCGTATGCCGGGTCAATCCAATCCGTCGAATAAGCTGACCCTCCGTAACGACCATAAAGTCAATGACCGTTTTACGATGAGGCAGGGTTGGAAAGTTCAGGGCTTCCCGGACATCTTCAAGGGGATTGATATGAAAGTAAGGAAGCGATTTTAAATGCAATGCTGGCCAGCCGGGCTGCTTAAACGCCACTTCTTTCAACGCACCGGGCGTCAGAATGGGAACTGGGGCTGTCTTGTCAGGCATAGCGAAGGGGCGTCAACGAATAGTGGATCGACTTTGCCAGTGAGTTTACTACGAAAAAACAGAATCACCGTCATTTTTGATTGTTTTTGACAATTATCGGATTTGTTTTGACTCGCCGGGCTACTGATTTACCCCCTAATTTTGTCGTAAATCAAGTTTTTTCTGCAATAATCAACGATTCAGGCTTGGCCTGCGCGCCCAACAATACGCGTTTCTGCGTATCTGGGCATTCGCTCATTTGCCCGCATCGACTAAAGTAGAAGGATTACCCCACGACGCGAATCGACCATTACACCCACTAAGCCCATGAAAAATTACCTGTTTCTGACCATTTTACTGGTTACCGGAACTGCAGTCAGCGCTCAGTCTTATAAACCGCCCCATTTGACGCAGCAGGGTAATACAACACAATTGATTGTCAAAGACAAGCCCTTTCTGGCTCTGGGTGGCGAACTGCATAACTCAAGTGTGTCAACGGCGGCCTATATGCGTCCGATCTGGTCGAAAATGAAGGCTAAGAACGTGAACACCCTGCTGGCACCCGTATACTGGGAGTTAATTGAACCTCGGGAGGGCACCTTTGACTTCGCGGTGGTAGACAGCCTGATTCTGGGGGCTCGAAAGCAAAACCTGCATCTGGGTATTCTATGGTTTGGCCTGTTCAAAACCACTTATTCTACCTACGCACCAGTATGGGTTAAGGCCAATCTGAGCCGGTTTCCAAGGGTAAAAAATAAGGAGGGAGAGCCCACGCCGGTTGTTTCGGTCTTTTCGGCTAACGCGCTGCAGGCAAACGCCAGGGCGTTTAACCGGTTGATGCAGCATATTCGGCAGATTGACGCCAGGCAGCAGACCGTTATACTGGCTCAGGTAGAAAATGAACCCGGACTGTTTTATGCGCCCCGCGACTATAGCGATGAAGCAACCAAAGCCTATAAAGAAGGTGTTCCCGCCGACCTGATGAGCTATCTGGCAGCGCATAAAGCAAAGCTGCAGCCCGGACTGGACAGTGTCTGGAAAGCAAACGGCTATAAGATGACCGGCGGCTGGGAAGAGGTGTTTGGTAAAAGCGTGCTGGATGATAAAACGCCAAACGGGCTGTCCTACTTCCCGGAAGAATTATTTACGGCCTATCACTACACCAAATTTATTGGTAAAGTAGCAGCAGCCGGAAAGGAAGCCTACCCCATTCCCCTGTTCATAAACGCCTGGCCAAAAGCCGCCGGGCTGATGAGTACCCCCGGCAAGTACCCGAGCGGAGGGCCAGTGCCGCACTTGCTCGATGTATGGCGGGCCAATGCCCCGGCCATTGATTTTATCACGCCAAACGTATATGCGTCTAAACAGGGAATTTATGCCTTGGCCGAACAGTACCACCGCTCGGGCAATCCGTTGTTTATTCCCGAAATCAAGCAGGGGCCAGAAGCGGCCAACCTGGCGTTCTGGCTGTATGGCCAGCATGATGCGCTATGCGTTGCCCCTTTCGGCATTGACGACAGCCCGGCCGAAGATGATCCGTTTACAAAAACCTTCGCAGCGGTGGCGCAGGTACAGGAACTCATTCTACGCCATCAGGGCAAAGGGACCATGGCCGGTATTTTTGTGGATTCAACAGCAACGTCGCAAAGCTTTCCCTTGAATGGCTTTACGGTAAAGGCCAATCTGGTTGTGCCCAGAGGGTTTGCCGGTGCCCCCTCGGCGGAGAAGAAAGCCGCTTTTGCCGGAGGGATTTTATTCGCGGTGGGGCCAGACGAATTCATTGCCGTTGGCCGCGACTATGAGCTGACGTTTACACCCACCAGCCCTGACCCGCAAAAGCCGCGTGTCGATTTGGACTTTATGGAGGAAGGTGCGTTCGTTAACGCCCAATGGGTACCCATCCGCCGATTGAACGGTGATGAAGGAACCGGTGGCGGAGGAATTGGCGCGTTTGGTGTAAAAAACAACAAAGCCGGTTCTCTCCGTTTTCAGAAAAATCCGAACGGAGCGTATAGCATTGTTCGGGTTAAGTTTTACCGATATTAACGGCTTCGGCTTTTGAGTTTCCAAACAAACCCCGTTTATCTTTTTCGTTCAGGTTGAATAACCCACCCGGCTGGTGCGTAAAGCGACTACCTGGTTAACATGAATAATAGCTTCACATCCAGTCGTTATGTGGGTTACAGAGCTAGTCAAGACATTGATGTTGACCGCAGAGACGGTCCCCAGACAAGCCATTAACAGGAATGGCTAAGCGCTAATTGACGTGTTTACTCCGCCATTGTCCCTTAGCCATTCCTGTTGGTACAGATCATATTTTCCCATTCAGGGCTTACTCATCATCATCGTCGTCATCATCCTCCGCCCCGGCCAGATGGGCGGGGTATTTCTTCTTACCCTTGGCTGTAAACCACAGAATCCGGTTGAGCAGATCGTCGTGGCCCCGGTCGATCTGGTGAAAACCAAAGCGGATCGACTGGTTGGTAAATCGGAGTGACGCCCCCTTCTGCCCGGCGGGAAGCGCATTCATTTCGGTCAGCGACACCCGGTTTGGTATCGTTTTATAGGCGAAGGAGAAGTCTGGTTTATCCGTAAAACAGTCGAACATGGGCAGGGCAGTGGCGTCGATGACGTTCATGGGCGGCAAGCCCAGAATCTGCTCCATCGTGCGCACTATCGAAGTCTGGTTGTAATTCGTGTGTACCGTTTTCTGCAGGCGCGAATACGGGCTGACCACAAAGCCGGTCGTTCGGTAGGCTGATACATGGTCCCATCCCGCCTGCGAATCATCTTCGGTTATAAAAATGACCGTTGAAGCCCCAAACCGGCTGTGCGTAATGGCATCGACAATGCGCCCAACGGCCAGGTCATTATCGGCCACCATGGCACGGGGAACCGGAAAGCCAGGACTCATGCCCGAGGTGTGGTCGTTGGGCAGCGACATCACCATCAGGTTCGGCAGGTCGGCGTTGGGGTCGGCGGCCGCTTCGTTCAGTTCTTTAATGAACGCATCGGCGCGCATCTGGTCACTAATGGTTTCATCGTCGCAGCCCGGAAAATTCATGGCCAGAATGGGCCGTACCCGCGAAATGGTGGAGGTATTGGTGAACGAGAACGGTTTGCCCTCCTGCCGCAGCTGGAAGAGTTTGCTCCAGTCGTAGGCTTTTTTATCGAAGTCGCAGGAGCAGGCTTCGCCATACATGCGCACCGTTTTGCCGTGGTCGAGGGCATTGTTCCAGATCAACCCTTTCTTGTTATACACCATCGCATCATACAGCACGTGCGGGTAACTCCTGAACCATGCCCGAACGCTCTTCTCGGTATAGTCTGTCACCATAGCCGCGCTGGCCCAGTGGTGCCCCTCGGCCGACGACTTACCCGACACATAGTAATTATCCATCAGCAGATAATCCTGCGCCAGCCGGTGCTGGTTAGGCGTAATGCTATCGCCAAAAATACAGAGTTCAGGCGCTCCGTTGCCCTGCGGCATATCGCCCAGCACCTGGTCGTAGGTGCGATTTTCTTTGATGATGTACAGCACATGCTTGAACACCGACGGCTCGCCAATGCGCTCCGGCACGGGTCTGGGTGCCACATTTGGCCTGGGCAGTTGCTCCGTCAGCGCCAGCCGAAACTGCTGGCTCATGCGTTTTACCTTGTCGGTATACGTGTCCAACTGCGGCTGAGTGGGCACCGGAATAAAGGAAATTGAGGCTAATTGCTTGTGCGAATTGTACGCTTTCAACTCCTTCGACGGGCTCTTGCCCTGGCTTCCCTGATCGACCGGGTTGGCGATTCGGGCACCAATGGCTTCCAGGTTGGTTACGTACAATTCATTGCCGTTCGGCACAATACCCGACGGGTAGGCCTGCGTTGGAATGTAGCCTTTTATGGTCGAAGTCCCTTTGCCGGTAGCCGAGGCTTTCTCGCCTAGTGCCACTACACAAAGCGCGTTATCCATCCCGTTGGCCACATACAGCGTCGTTCCCTGAGGATTGATAGCCAGACCGTTGGGCGTGCTGCCGATGTAGCCATTCCCCCGGTTGAACAGTCCCACAAAAATGGAATCGGTTACCTGCTGCGTCTGCGTGCTGATAACCGACACATAATCACTGTTGCCGTTAGCCACGTATAGAAACTGCTGATCGGGGCTGCTGATGATGGCGTTGGGGTGCAGCCCGACAGATAACTCCCGCTCCGGTTTGCCCTGTGCAATGTCGATGATGGATACCGTTCCATGAGCCATGGCCCCCGTTTTCGGGTCGATGTAGGCGCTACCCCAGGGAATACCGGCCGTTTCGAAGCCGTTGGTAGCATCGGGCACCGGCCCCGCCCAGTTGGTCACGTAGGCGCGGTTGCCGAGGAGCGTCAAGCCAAAGGGGGCCACGCCGGTAGGAGCCGTCCAGATGACCCGCTGGTCGTTTACGCGAACTTTAACCAGTTGATTGTTGCCGTTGAGGACGGTGTAAAGCATCAGGTCACCCGCTTCCTCTTTCACCACCACTTCATTCGGCAGGGCGATGGTTGCCGGAGCCACGGGCTGGAACGGAATGGCCCGAATGAGCCGGGCACGCGAGCCGTCCCAAACGACCTGCATGACATGCGAATTAGCGACATCACGGCCACCGGCTCCCCAGAAAATATAGGTTGAATCGTGATGAACAATGGCTTTAATTCCCGAAAAAGAACTCATACCGCCTTTCAGTCTCGACCCTTTGTTGTAGTCCCAGCGCGACACCAGCTTTCGGCTTTTCACATCGAAAAACGCGATACCGTAGCGATCTTCGACGACCAGCGTTTTTTTGTCGGGCAGCAGCACGGCATCCAGACTATGATTTTCCACGTTAGCCTCGCCGAAACTCACCGACTCCCCCGCCCCGTCGATTACCCGGTTGTAGGGCATCAGAAAAGGCGACGTATTGGTAAGCGTGCTATCGTCCGTAGCCGTTCTGTAGGCCGACGACACCGCCGACCGACCACCACTAGTAGGCCCGAATTTATGACAGCTACTCAACAGCGAAATGCTGGAAAGTGTGAATAATCCAAAAGCAATTGACCGTAAATTGATTTTCATAGTGTGCCGTTTTCCAGACCAAATCTGGCCGTTAAAGATAGTGGGTTCTGCCTGTATTGAGGTGAGTTGATGTATTATGAAATGATTTCCCTGTTACTCACGCGAGCGAAAAGCCCGCGCTATAATGTCCTTGTATCAGGGTAAAAGAGGTTCTTAAATTTCTTTACTGACTACCCCACCCCAACCCCTCCCCTTGAACTAAGGGGAGGGGCTATGCTGGTCACTTTTTTTAGCCCCTCCCCTTAGTTCAAGGGGAGGGGTTGGGGTGGGGTATTTTCCCTTCAACCTATCCGTCTCATGGCAATCATCGTACCCCGCAGAGAATTTATCCGACAGGCCACCGCAGCGAGCGTCATACTGAGCGCTCCCGGCCCGCTTATCCAAACCAATGGCTCGGCCGCCGAAAAAGTGGTCGTCGGCATTATGGGCACCAACGGACGGGGTGAAGCCCTCGCGCAGGGGTTTGCCAAACTGCCCGGTGCCGAAGTGGGCTATATCTGCGATGTCGATGAGCAGGCCATTGCCAAAGGGTTGAAAGCGGTGCAGTCGGGCGGGCAGAAGAAAGCACCAAAAACCACCGGCGATTTCCGGCAGATCCTCGATGATAAATCCGTCGATGCGCTGGTCATTGCTGCCCCCGATCACTGGCACGCGCCAGCCGCCATTCTGGCCCTGAAAGCGGGTAAAAATGTGTACGTCGAAAAGCCGTGCAGCCACAACCCCCGCGAAGGCGAATGGCTTGTTGAAGCGGCCCATAAATACAAAAAAGTCGTGCAGATGGGCAACCAGCGCCGGTCGTGGCCCAAGGTGGTCGAAGCCATCAACATGGTGAAAGAGGGGGCTATTGGCCGGGCGTACTATGCCAAAGCCTGGTACGCCAACACCCGCGTGAGCATCGGCCACGGGAAACCCGCCCCCGTACCCGCCGGATTCAACTTCGACCTGTGGCAGGGCCCCGCCCCGCGCCGGGACTACCGCGACAACATTCACCCCTATAACTGGCACTGGTTCTGGCACTGGGGCACCGGCGAACTGCTCAATAACGGCACCCACTTCATCGACCTGTGCCGCTGGGGCCTGGAAGTCGACTATCCCACGGAAGTGAACTCGGTGGGTGGCCGGTACGCCTTCGAAGACGATTGGGAAACACCCGACACGCAGCTCACCAACTTTGCCTTCGCCAACCGGAAAAGCATTTCCTGGGAAGGCCGAAGCTGTAACGGGCGCAACATCGAAGGCATTTCGGGCGGTGTCGATTTCTACGGCGAGAAAGGCACGATGGCTATTCAGGGCAACGGCTACACGCTCTACGACAACAAAAACAAGGAGCTCAAAAAGGTTAGTGGCGACTCGAACCAGATCACCGCATCCGGGCCGGGCTTCGATATGGACGTTGACCATTTCGCCAACTTCCGCGATGCCATCCGGACGGGAGTTCGGCCGGTTTCCTCCATCGAGGACGCCAACAAAAGTGTGTTGCTCTGCCAGTTAGGCAACATTGCCCACCGCGTAGGCCGGTCACTAAGCTGCGACCCCGCCACCGGACGCATCAAAAACGACCCCGAAGCCATGAAGCTCTGGGGCCGCGAGTATAATCCGGTCTGGATGCCGGTGGTTTGATGGTAGTTATTTTTTCAAAGGACACCCTTTTAGCACTAGGTAGCCATTTACCACCCCCAACCCCCTCCTTGAAATAAGGAGGGGGCTTGAATAAGGGGACCCCATTACAAATGAAGATACATAAAAAGCAAATAGACTTCCTCTGAAACAGGCGGAAACTAAGAAAGACAACCCTTCGGCAAAGCCCCCTCCTTGAAAAAAGGAGGGGGTTGGGGGTGGTAAAAGGCCGAACTTATACTAAATCAAACTAAACTCACTCCCCCACCCCATGTACACACGACGAACATTCATCCAGTCTGCCACCACCCTGAGTTTAGCGGCTGGCTTCTCAGACCTGTCAACGCTCGCCAATCTCCCAACGGCCGATAAAGGCCGGGTGGGCATAATCGGGCTGGACACCTCGCACAGCACCGCATTTACGAAGCTCCTCAACGACCCAAATTCCGGGCCGGATCTGGCTGGCTTTACGGTGGTGGCAGCTTACCCGCAGGGGAGCACCGACATTGAATCGAGCACCAAACGCATTCCCGGCTATACCGAAGAAGTCAAAAAGATGGGTGTAGAAATTGTCAGCTCCATCCCCGATCTTCTCAAAAAAGTAGACGTCGTTCTGCTGGAAACCAATGACGGCCGACCGCATCTTGAGCAGGCCATGATGGTGCTGAAAGCGGGCAAACGGCTCTTCATCGACAAGCCCGTTGCGGGTACGCTGTCCGATGCAATGACCGTTTTTGAGCTGGCAAAACGGACGGGTGTCCCCATTTTCTCGGCCTCGTCCCTGCGCTATTCAGCCAGTGCCCAGGCGGTTGCAAAAGGGTCGATCGGGGCTGTGCTGGGTGCCGACGCCTTTAGTCCGGCCCATCTGGAGAAAACCCACCCCGACCTGTTCTGGTATGGTATTCACGGCGTCGAAACGCTGTATACCGTGATGGGTACGGGCTGCAAACAAGTCGTTCGGGCACAAACAGAGGGCACCGATGTGGTGGTGGGCACCTGGGGCGATGGCCGGATTGGCACCTTTCGGGGAACACGGACGGGCAAAAATGAATACGGTGGTACAGCCTACGGCGAAAAAGGCAACGCGCCCCTCGGGCCTTACGACGGTTACCGCCCACTGCTGGTTCAGATCATTGAATTTTTCAAGACCGGCGTACCGCCCGTCAGTGCGGAGGAAACGCTGGAAATTTACACCTTTATGGAAGCCGCCGATGAAAGCAAACGGCTCGGCGGAGTGCCGGTCCTGCTGGAAACGGTACGGCAGAAAGCGCAGAAGCTGGCGAAAGGGCGATGAAGGCATTTCGTACGATTTTACGAGTTAATTGATAGTTGAGTGTAAATGAACGTTTTAGTACCGCGGATCTTTAGTCCGCGAAGCCGTCAGGCTAATTAGGACGACCTGTTAGCCTGACGGCTTCGCGGACTAAAGATCCGCGGTACAACCCACAACCCATGAACCAACCCACACAAACAGCACAGGTCGACTCGCTTCGGGTCAACGTTTACCCAACCCGCCAGGAAATGGGTGCATCGGCCGGACGGGCTGTTGCTGAGCAGATCAACGCCCTGCTGGCCGGAAAACCAACAATCCGAATGATCTTTGCTGCGGCTCCTTCGCAGAATGAACTGCTGGCCTATCTGGTACAAAGCCCGGACATCGACTGGTCGCGCATCGACGTTTTCCACATGGACGAATACGTAGGATTGGCCGAAAGTGCTCCGCAGCGGTTCGGCACGTTTCTGCGCAAACACCTGTTCGACCAAGTCAAACCCCGAACGGTGAACCTGATCGACAGCAGTGCAAACGATGCTGCACAGACCTATGCCAAACGCCTAACCGAAGCACCGATTGATCTGATCTGCCTGGGCATTGGCGAAAACGGGCATATCGCCTTCAACGACCCGCCCGTTGCCGACTTTAACGACCCGGCCGTCATCAAGCGCGTACAACTGGATGATATTTGCCGACAGCAACAGGTAAACGATGGGTGTTTCGCAACGTTTGACGACGTGCCTCAGGAAGCCCTCACGCTGACCATTCCGACGCTGATGGCGGGCAAAAATCTGTTTTGCGTCGTTCCCGGACCAACGAAACGCGACGCCGTGCATCAGATGCTGAGCGGGCCAATTACGACAGACTGCCCCGCGTCCATTCTGCGAACCCACCCAAACTGCACCCTCTACGTCGACGAAGCGTCCTTCGGCAATGCGTTGCCATGATGACACCCGACGACAATACTGAGCCGCTGATTCTGTCCGGGATCCATTACCAGACAGATGAGCCGGTCGACGTGACGATGCAGGCGGGCATCGTGACGAACATTCAGAAAAGGGAACACGCTTCCGAAGAAGACTTACCGTATATCGGGCCCGGCCTGGTGGATATGCAGGTAAACGGATTTGGGGGTGTTGATTTTAACGATGCGGCTTTAACGGTGGATGAGATTAGCTCGATTACCCGATCGCTGCTGAAACTCGGCGTCACGACCTTCTACCCTACCGTCATCACCAACGCCGATGAAACGATTCGGACGATTCTGAAAACCATTCGTCAGGCTTGCGAAACGTCTCCGCTGGTGGCGGCCTGTATCGGTGGTATCCATCTGGAGGGGCCGTTTATCTCGCCCGAAGAAGGCCCCCTCGGTGCTCATCCTAAAAGCCATGTAAAAGCCCCCGACTGGTCGTTGCTCCAGTCCTTTATTGAAGCCTCCGGCGATAGAATACGCCTGATTACCCTATCGCCGGAGTGGCCCGGTTCAGCTGAGTTTATCCGGCAGTGCGTTGCGCACGGTTTGCTGGTTTCCATTGGGCATACGGCAGCCAGTCCGGCGCAGATTCAGGAAGCCGTTGACGCTGGCGCACGCCTGTCGACTCACCTCGGCAATGCCGCGCACCAGCTCCTGCCCCGCCACCCGAATTACATCTGGGAACAACTGGCGCAGGATAGGCTGGCCGCTTCGGTCATTGCCGATGGTTTTCATTTGCCGCCCTCCGTACTGAACGTTATCCTCCGCATGAAAGGCCAGAAAACCATTCTGATCAGCGACAGTGTTAGTCTGGGCGGCATGCCCCCCGGTAATTACCACTCGCCGGTGGGCGGAGCGGTTACGCTGACCGAAGAGGGTAAGCTTCATCTGGCGGGTAAACCAACGGTACTGGCAGGCTCTGCTCAACCGCTTTTATGGGGTGTCCATCAGTTAGTTCGTTTACAGTTGGCGTCGCTGACTCAAGCCTGGAACATGGCGTCTATCAACCCCAGTCGACTGCTCAACCTACCCCAGCAAGGCGGCTTAACCATTGGTGCCCCGGCTGACCTGGTGTTGCTTAGAGTTGGTGAAGTTATTGATGTGTATAAAAAAGGGTGTACCACAGAGTTGCACAATTAAATCAAAGAAACATGAACTCCAGGCCCCTCAGCTCACGCGACACGACGATTTCGATTGGCATCATCGGCGTACTTTTTTTTGTATTCGGGTTCGTCACCTGGGTCAACGCCATCCTGATTCCGTACTTTAAGATCGCCTGTGAACTGACCAACTTCCAGTCGTACCTCGTTGCGTTTGCGTTCTACATTTCCTACCTGGTCATGTCGGTTCCGGCATCGCTGTTACTCAGAAAAGTCGGATTTAAGCGCGGGATGATGGTGGGCTTTTTCACGATGTCGCTGGGAGCTATGATTTTCATACCGGCCGCCCTGAGCCGCGCATACCTGGTTTTCCTGACGGGACTGTTTACCATTGGTGTTGGCCTGGCTATCCTGCAAACAGCCGCCAACCCCTACATCACTGTGTTGGGCCCGCACGACCGGGCCGCCCAGCGCATCAGCATTATGGGCATCTGCAACAAAATGGCGGGCATTCTGGCTCCCCTCCTCTTTGCAGCCGCCATCCTCCGCCCCACCGACAGCGACCTGTTTAAACAACTGCCAACGATGGAACCCGCCGTTCGGGCAGCCGCGCTGGATGCGTTGATTCGGCGGGTGAT
Organism: Spirosoma aerophilum; assembly: GCF_054782495.1. Lineage (NCBI taxonomy): Bacteria > Pseudomonadati > Bacteroidota > Cytophagia > Cytophagales > Cytophagaceae > Spirosoma > Spirosoma aerophilum. The sequence goes on from NZ_BAAGSJ010000004.1 coordinate 323,816, forward strand.
TGTACCGTATTCGGTAGTGAGTGTGGTATTGATGGGCCTCGGTTTATTGATCTGGCGGTCGCCCCTACCCGAGATCGACACGGAGCAGGAAAGCGATGAACTGGCGCTGGCCAACGCCGACAAAACGAGTATTCTGCAATTCCCACAGGCTGTACTGGGGGCCGTCGCCATCTTTTTCCACGTGGGGGCGCAGGTCGTTGCCATCGACACTGTCATTGGGTACGCCACCTCCATGGGGCTGTCTATCCTCGAAGCCAAAGTGTTTCCGTCCTACATCCTCACCGCAACCATCACGGGCTATATCATCGGCATCAGCACCATTCCCAAATATATTCGGCAGGTGAATGCGTTCCGCATCTGTACAGGGCTGGGGCTCATCTTCAGCTTATTGCTACTTACCACCAGCGGGCGCGTCGCCCTGCTCGGCCACACCACCGATGTGTCCCTCTGGTTTCTGATCAGTCTGGGATTGGCGAACTCGCTGATCTGGGCGGGTATCTGGCCGCTGGCCCTCGACGGGCTGGGCCGGTTCACCAAAGTGGGAGCCTCTTTGCTGATTATGGGTCTGTGCGGCAATGCCCTGATGCCACTCGTATACGGCCACTTCGCCGATGTATACGGCACCAAGCAGGCTTACTGGTTATTGCCGGTCTGTTATGCCTACCTGATTTTCTACGCGGGGTATGGCCATAAAATCCGGCGGTGGTAAAAAGTCACAGCGGTGCCATGGTTAAGAACCGTGGCACCGCTGTAACAGTACTAAAGCCTGTTTTCTGTCATCCCTCCTGCCGCACCGGCGGACCGGTCGGGATGAGAGAAAACAGGCTTTAGCAAACTGAACTACTAATAAAACGTGAATAATGGCTGTATATATATTGAACTGAGCTTATTGGACAGGTTTAGGACTTTTTTTAACCACAGAGACGGTCCGCCGTTGCGGCACAAAGCGCACAGAGGTCGATGGGGAAGAAAGTTACCCCATCGACCTCTGTGCGCTTTGTGCCGCAACGGCGGACCGTCTCTGTGGTTAAAAAAAGGATCCACTAGCTATACGTATAAGCTAAATTTTGATCGAGCCAACCCATCATTCACGTTAATAAACCACACTACCTCTAATTATTCTCTTTCAGTGTCGCCAGGAAGCTTACTACATCGCGGATTTCCCGTTTCGTGAGCAGGTACTTCATTTCGGGCATACTCGACGGCGAGTTGGTACGCTTCGCGATCTGGTCTTTCTGGATGGCTACGTCCGGCTGGTCACCCACTTTTACGGATACGTCCGTGTCGGTTTCGCCCTGTAGAATGCCGCTGACGGTTTTTCCATTCTTAAGCGTCAGCGTCACCGTTCCGAAACCGGGTGCCAGTCGGGCACTTGGGTTGATGAGGGCTTCCAGCAACTGCTCACGGGTGAGTCGGCTGGCGACACCGTTCAGGCGCGGACCAGCGTTACCACCCAGATCATCGTAGGAATGGCACCGGATACACTGCGCCGTCTGGTGACGGAAGAAAATCCGACGGCCCAAATCCGGCTCGCCCCCCATCAAACTACCCTTGAACGAAGCCGCCAGCGCATCGGGCGACATTTTGTCGTTGATCGCTTTGTAACGGGCTGCCAACTGGGGCGATTTACTACTTTCGACGGCTTCGCCTAACTCCAGTTGCAGTTCTGCAGGCAGCGCTCCGGCCTGTAGTTTGGTCAGCAACGGATCGAACGCTTTCTGCGAATTTTTAATCGGCAACTTACCCAGTGTGAGCAGAGCCGCCTGTTTTTCTTCGGTTGTCCGATTGGCGATCACGTCGGAGAGGAGCGTTACCATCCGGTCTTTGTCCATGTTGGTTTTACTTAACAGGTCCAGACCGGCCACCCGCACACTTTTCTCCTTGTCGGCCATCGCTACCTCAATGGCTTTACTTTGCTGAGGATCGTTGAGAGAAGCCAGCGCCCGCAAAGCCGCAATGCGAATGGCAGGCTCTTTATCCTCCGTCAACCGGTTTAACAGCGCCGTACCCGCTTCTTTCAGGCCCATTCGCTCAATGGATTTGATGGCGCTGAGCCGCAGGGTTTGGTCAGAGCTTGACGCCAGTTTGATAAAGGCATCACCCGTTTTGGTTTTCAAAGCAGCCGCGTCGCGATTAACCACGCCCCGGTAGCGGCCATCGACCCGATCCAGCACCGATGGCGAAGCCCAGGTGCTGAGTGCGTCCATGGCTTCGGCCCGCATCGCTACGGGGTTGCCTTCTTTCTGCGCATACGCCATCAGCGTTTGCATTGCTTCCGGCGTACCCACCCGCAGGTTGGCGTTGATGGCCCGGCGAATGAGGGGCTCATTGGTAAATCCCGTCGTTTGCAGCACCTTGCTCAGCGCGGGCAGAGCGGCCGGAATAGACAAGTCGTCGTTGATGCCGCGAGCGGCTTCGGTTACAACAAACTCATCTTTATCGGCCAGGAAGGCAGCGATGCCGGGATTGGCCATCCGGCGCAGGGCCACCACCGCAGCAATGCGTACCGCACGCGATGGATTGTTAGCCAGCGCAATGACCGGTTCAGCTTTCCCGATCCGGGCCAGGGCCAAACTACCCGCATGGCGGATGTAGGCATCTTGGTCGTTGTTGGCTTCCAGCAGTTGGATGATGGGCTGAATGGCCGGTTCGTAGGCGATACGGCCCAGCGCTTCGGCGGCAAAGAAACGCGCCCGACTGTTGCTGTCTTTGAGTAATGGAATCAGCGCGGCACCAGCTTCTTTGTAGCGAACATCGCCCAGCCACTTGGCGGCCTGCGCCCGAATTTCGGGGTCGCTGTCCTGAAGCAGCGGCATCAGCAACTGACCATACTGTTTATCCTGACGGGTCAGCTGGCTAATGCCCCAGATACCATGCACACGCGCCAGTTGGTTGTCGGTCTGTTTGGTCGATGCGGTCAATACCCCAACACCTTTGGCACCCCGCTTCACCAGTTCGAATTGAGCTTTCTGTCGAACACGCATGTCGGGGTTCTTCAGCAGATCGCCTAACGACGCTTCCGAACGACCGGCAAATTTTTCGGCCAGCAGCGTTTTGGTTAGCTTACGCTCCGCAGACCCGGCACCGGCTTTGTCGTCCAGCTTCCAGATACGCCCGTAATCTTTCGTGTCCCAACCGTTGATCCAGTCGGCTACATATAGGGCGCCGTCTGGACCGAAGTCGATGCCGGTAGCCAGCACATTACCCAGCACTTTCTTCTCTTCGCCCAGCTCGAACGAAGCACCTTTGGGCTTCAATTTAAACGCGTGAATGCCTGACTTGGCTGGATTTCCGACAAATTCGGCAACAAAAAACATGTTTTTGTAAGCCGGACTCAAGGCCGTCCCGGGGTTGTATTTCATACCGGCGGGGCCGCTCACGTAGTTGGTGATGGTGGGCGTAATGTAAGCCGCCTGCCCTTCGAAGCGAGGCTTATACATCTGCTCGTCCATCCACACTTTGTAGGTGTTGTTTTTGGGGTCGCGGTATTTGCCGTACTGCCAGTTGCTGCGCCAGCCCGTATCGGAACCATTCACGATATAGACCAGCCGCTCTTTTTCGCCCGGATGGTCGCCGTCGTTGTCTTCGCTGATCAGGTTGCCGTATTCATCAAAGACGAACTCATGAATATTCCGAACGCCATGCGCAAACACTTCAAAATCGCTGCCGTCGGGATTAGAGCGCACGACGACACCGCTGTTCGGGTGCTCCCATTTCTTGCCGTCCGGCCCTTTGCCGTTGAAGCCGATGTCGCCGATCTGCCAATAAATTTTTCCATCCGGTCCCATCTCGATGCCCGACATACCGTGACCGCTAAAGCCCACGTGAACGCCATAGCCGTGCGAAATAGACGTTTTTGTCTCGGCAATGCCGTCACCGTCTTTGTCCTGCATCCGCCACAGGTCGGGAGCCACGGCCACGTACAGATCATTACCATGGGCCATAACGCCCCCGGCTACGTCAGTTACTTCGTCGTGGAAATCGTCGACCACCAGCTGCGTCATGTCGGCTACGCCGTCGCCGTTGGTATCTTCAATCCGGAAGATGTTTTCTTTCTCCACCGTCATATCGCGCCAGTCGTGGGAGCCATCGCCGTTGACATCTTTCAGCCATTCGTTCTTCTTGCTGTTTTCGGGCGACAGGACCCGGTGCAGAAAGGCCCGTTTATCTTCGACACTTTGCAGGCGATTGGATTCGATTTCCCAGTCCTGATGCCCCCGAATATCGAACTCGGAGTTTTTCTGACGGTTGGTTCGGTTGTAAAACAGCCGCCCGTTGTCGTCAATGTCGATGCCGATGGGGTCAGCCACCAGCGAATCGACGCCCCACAGGTTCAGGCTAAGGCCCGCGGCCAGTTCGGGGGTTACGGTGGCCTCAATGGATTTGGCTAATTGGGCCGCTTTGGCCGGGTCCATCCGCTTGATCCGCCGATTGATCGGGTCTTTTTCGACCTGATAGCCTACCAGACAGAGCGTAGGTACCAGTGCCCCAAGCCAAAGGAGTTTTTTAGCGGTCGGGCTAACGTTGCTTTTTTTCATTATGGACAGGAGTATAATCGATTTAAAATTAGAATCGCCCGGCAGACCCGGACTGATTCTGAGGATTGGTAGGCTACTCAGATTGTAGGTCGTTCTACGAAATAAAAGCCATTTTCGACCAAACGCTACTTTATTTTATTGAATATGTTTTGGCGCTTCCTCTGCCTGATGGATTGTTGTCAGGTTCTTCATAGCTTTCGGTAATTAAATCGGCCTAGTGACTTTATTTTAGTCGATCACCATCGAAACCATGCCCCCGCTCAGCCATCGGCAACATATCTACCTGCGCCTGATTGTCGTGCCGGTTTCGGCTTTGGTGGCGTCTCATGTGGTCTTTCGGCAGGTGTTCCCCGGTCAGGCGGGGTATTATTTCCCGTGGGGATATTTCTTGACTGTAGCCACCGTCATGCTTTCCTGCTGGGAAGTCAATCTATTCATTTTTCGATGGCTGGATAGCCAGTTACCCTTCGAGCGGCAACCCGTTCGCCGACTAACGGCCCAGATTTTGACAGGCGGCTGCGCCACACTACTCACCTTCGCGCTGGTTTTCCCACTGGCACAACGGATTTACATGGGCCAATGGCCTCCTACGCCTACCCTATTGAAAGGGATCGCCGTTTGTGTCACGCTGGCTTCGCTCATTAATGGCGGCTACTCTGGTTTGTACTTGTTGCAGGCGTTTTATGCTGAGCGCCAAAAACGGGAGCAAAACCCCGCCCCCATCGGTCAGGAAGTTCTCCAGCCTGACAACTACCCGACTACGACAACCCTCCTATCAGTCGATGTACCCAGCGGGCAGCTTCGGTTACCCATCGATGAGATCGCGTATTTCTATTCGACGGGTGGATTGGTGTTGCTGGTCAGGAGCGATGGACAGCAGCTGGCCACCCGGTATTCGTCGCTGCCGAGTCTGGTCGATACATTGGATAGGCGCTACTTTTTCCAGCTAAGCCGACAATTTGTAGTCAGTGCCGGAGCCATTCGGGCGGTTCAGGACGATGTGAACCGTAAACTCAGCGTTACACTCGTACCCGCCCTGCATAGGCACGAGGCTACCCAGACCGTGATTGTCAGTCGGTATCGCAGTCTCGAACTCAAGAACTGGCTGCGGGTCATCGCCACAAGCTGACCATTCATATCGCATTCCCGTACCACTCATAAACGAAGCGTCGGCTAGTCGCTTTTCGATTGGCCTGACTGCCTTCTTTTGTAACGGCAAGCACCGGTGTTTGTCAATAAGAACACGCTCATGCAACCGAACTTATCGTACCTCTTTGCCCCCACGCCCGTCTGGCTGGATCTGTTTTTTGCCGTCACAACCTTAGCGACGCTGACCCTTTTTACCCTGGCCGTTCGACGGGTTTTACCTCCGCAAGCCGTTTGGTCGCTTATTGGTCTTTTCGTTCTATGGCTGGCAGGTTTAGGCGTACTGGCGTTCACTAATTTCTTTCAACAGGTCGAAGCAACACCCCCTCATTTCATTGTCGCCATTGGTCCGCCTGTGCTGGTCATTGCCGGCTTGTTCAGTACATCAAAAGGCCGGGCCTGGCTCCTGCGATTACCCCTCACGAATCTAACCTACCTGCATATCGTTCGCGTGCCGGTTGAGCTGACCTTATTTGGTCTGTATCTGTACCACCAGGTGCCGGAGTTGATGACGTTTGAGGGGGGTAATTATGACATACTTTCGGGTCTGACGGCACCCGTTGTGGCTTATTTCGTTTTCGGAAAACCGCAGTTAGCCCCGCGCTGGCTGCTCGTCTGGAATATGGTGGCGCTGGGGCTGGTGCTGAACATTGTCATTCATGCCGTTTTGTCGGCTCCCCTACCCTTTCAGCAATTCGCCTTCGGGCAACCAAACGTAGGCATACTGAAATTACCGTACATCTGGTTGCCCGGCTTCATCGTTCCAACGGTACTGTTCAGCCATGCGGTGGCTATTTTTCAGATGGTTCGAAAAAAGCAGCTTACCCGCAATTCGTATAGATCAGAATAGACTCCGGCTGGAGAACAACGGCTGCATTTCCGTCCACATGCACTGGAGCAGCCATCGGGCCGTGCCATTGAGGGTCGGCGGAGTCAAGGAGATTGCGCCACTGCCCGTCATTTGCCGGTAATGTCAGCGATTGCCCCTCTTTGGAGAAGTTCATCAGGCAAACGACCGTCTCGGAAGTATCCGTCGTGTCGGGTTCATCCTGCTTTTTGTGCTGACGGAAAAGCGTAAGCGTCTGGCGAAGTTCATCCACCACAACGGCTACCGATTCCCGATCCGGGTGTCGCAACGACGACGACTTCCGCAGGGCCAGCAGCGTTTGGTAATACCGAAACAGGGTGCGGTGCGGCTCCTGCGTGAGTCGTCCCCACTGAAGCTTCGACCGCTCGAAAGTACGCTCATCCTGCGGGTCGGGCGCATCCACGCCGGGCGTCTCGAAATCCGTTTGAAAATCGGCAAACTCTTTTTTGCGACCCTGCCGAACGGCTTCCACTAAATCGGGGTCCGAATGGCTTACAAAATACAGAAAGGGGTTCAACTCGCCCCACTCCTCGCCCATGAACAGCATGGGCAGATAGGGACTGCTCATAACGGCCCCGGCCATGAGCTTCTGCATCTCCAGACTGACCAGTTGACTGGGTCGCTCGCCCAGCATCCGGTTGCCGATCTGGTCATGATTCTGCGAGAACACCACAAACTGCCGCCCCGCATGGCCCGCCGTCGATTTCCCCACAATCCGGGCGCGCCGGGGCATGTACGTGCCGTCGTACACATAAGCGTCCGTGTAGGATTTGGCCAGGTGATGAATACCATCGTAGTCGGCATAGTAGCCGTTACGTTCGCCACCCGCCGTTACGCGCAGGGCGTGGTGAAATTCGTCGTTCCACTGGGCGTCCATGCCATAGCCGTTGTTGACCAGCGGCTGAATGAACTGTGTTTCGTTCTGGTCCAGTTCGACGATGAGGTAGTGCTGCCGACCGGTTTGCGCCATCAGGGCATCCACATATTGCTTTATTTCGCGCAGGATGTGCGGTTCGCCTGCATCGCAAATCGCATGAACGGCATCCAGCCGCAGGGCATCGATGTGAAAATCGCGGAACCACATCAGCACGTTTTCGATAAAATACCTCCGAACGCTATCGCTGTAATCATCGTCGAAGTTGATAGCGTTGCCCCAGGGCGTGAGGTGCTTGGACGTAAAATAGGGGCCAAAGTCTTCGAGGTAATTCCCTTCCGGTCCGATGTGGTTGTACACCACATCGAGCACCACGGCCAGCCCCCGTTTATGACAGGCATCGACCAGTTTCTGCAAGCCCTCCGCTCCGCCATAGGAGTTTTGTACGGCATAAGGCAGCACGCCATCGTAGCCCCAGTTTCGGGTGCCGGGAAACTGCGCAACGGGCATGATCTCGATCGCGTTGACGCCCAGTTCAACCAGGTAGTCGAGCCGATTTTCAATACCTGCAAACGTGCCTTCGGGCGAGAATGTGCCTGTATGTAGTTCATAGATCAGGTAATCGTCCAGCGGAAAGTTAGGCCAGTCGGCATCGGTCCAGGTAAACGTTCGGGTATCTACCGCACCCGATGGGCCATGAACCCCCTCCGGTTGGGCCAGCGAAGCGGGGTCGGGACGTTCGATGCTGTCATTGAGAATGAGCTTGTACGTATCGCCGGGCTGAAGCTGTGCTGTTGTGGTACACCAGTAAGCGCCATCCTGCTGAAGCGGAATATCGAGGGGTCGGTTACAGCGCCGAAGCACGACGTTCTGTGCAAAAGGTGCCCAGACACGAGCAGTGGCACCATCAGGGCCAAACGTGACCCCCAGCATTCGGTGGTTGAGTAATGTCTGATTCATACGTTGAGCCGGTTTTTGAGTAAGCGGTTACTAAAGCAACCCGCTAACCGCCGTATGTGTTGGCAAAAACAGACAAAATGACAAATCAATGCGCGGTATAGCCCAAAAGAGCATAACTATACCGCTACTTCCACAGTCGTGCCTTCCTCTTCAAAGATACGGAAGGTGCCACCCAGCTCCTGAGCACGCGTTTCCATGTTGCGCAGGCCGTAATGATGGGGAGCCAGCGCTTCACCTGTCCAGCTAAAGCCATGGCCGTTGTCATGAACACGTAAGTTAATATGCCCATCGTCTTCAACGAATAACTGAACAATGGCCTGGCTGGCCTGCGCATGCTTGATCACATTATTGAGCGCTTCCTGCACAATCCGGAACAGGTTCAGCACCTGCGACGAACTCAGCTTGTACGACTGCGAGCCCGACACCTGCACATCGACATGCAGGCCGTCGGTTTCATGTACGTATCGGTTGATGTATTGATTGAGCCGCTCCGCAAACTCCTCGACGGTGAAACTTTCCTGATGAATTGCCCAGATGGTTTCGCGCAGGAGCTTGACGGCCTCGCGGGTATGAACGACAATGGTACGAAGCTGGTCGGCCAGCCGCTGACCATCGGTAATGGGTTTCTTTTCTGCCTGGGCGCTGATGTGCGTCAGGTTGGTCACAACGAAGGCCAGGTGCGCCCCTACGTTATCGTGCAAATCGCGGGCTATTCGCTCTTTTTCAACCAGTAATCCGTTTTGCAGAGCCAGCGTCTGTACTTCAGCTTCGTACATGCGCTGTTGCTGAACGTTGCGCTCTTTGATCAGTTTTTCCGTCTGGTCCCGGTCAATCTTGTAACGATAGGCCAGCCCCACCATCAACGCCAGCACTTCAAACAGAGCGGCTGGTGCATAGTAGGCAAAAGAAGCCACGGGTTTGTAGGTTGGCAGCAGGCCAAAGTTGGCAAATACCAGCGCCAGATTCAGGGTATAAAACGGCACAATGCCGACCAGATACAGCCAGGCTTCCTGCACATGATACCGGCGTCGAATGCTGATGATAATATACGCGATGATAACGGGCAGCGGCAGCCAGTAAAGTGCCGTAAACAACCGCACCAGCACCAACTCCATAAAGGGACTGAGGGGGGTGAACCACTCGGCCGTCAGCGCAATCAGGCACAAAACGCCACTCCACAGAACTGCCGTGCCAATAGTATGCCAGCGATGCGAGGGTGTATGCCACAAAGTGAGGAATCGCCGGACAAACGTTAGCTGCGAATAGAACAGGACGAGTGGAAAGAGAAAGTACACATTCTGCCGGGGCATCCAGAACTGGGCAGCAAAGCCAAACTGATTCAGGAATCCATCGTTGATGATAAAAAAACCCACCAGACCGAGCAAACAGAAAATATATCGTGAATAGATCTGATCGAAGGTGGTCAGAAAGAAAATCAGGCTCATAACCGCCATAAACACCAGCGTAAACAGCACCCCGCCCCAGTACAAATAGCTTTCCTGCACCACCGAATCATAGGCCGACGCCCGGACCAGTTCGATGGGCACGATCTGTGTGCCGCGGTGTTTGACTACCCGCAGATAGGCCGTTACGACCTGACCGGCGGGCACCGTAAACGGAAACCAGAAGTGTCGATTGTTCTTTATGCGCTGTTCGGCGGGCGTTTTCCAGCCAATGGTCGGAGAGGTAGACAGCACCCGGTTTTGGGCATCGACCACAAACAACTGGAGTTCGTCGAAGCACCAGAAATCAAGTTCAGCCAGCCAGGCCTGGGGTTGATTCAAGGTATTTTTCAGCCGAAACCGAAGCCAGAGGGGGGTAGCTGTTTTCGTTCCGGTGATAACCCCAAAGTTGGGAACCGGCGAAAAGATGGGGTGGAAAGCCGGGGTGTTGGCAAGTCCGATCACATTGGCGATGGTACGGGTTCGGGAGGAGTCCCGCAGGTACGCTATCGTTCCCTCCAGCGAGAAGCTATCCCCATCGGCGGGCAGTACAACCACGGGCTGATGGCTCAGCAATTGCGCCGATGCGCCTGGTGTTAGCAGACAGCCAATTAAAAGCGAGAGGACAAGTGAACGCAATCGTATCATTAGCGAATGAAGTCACCCCTAATGTAAATGGACTATGGGTAATAAACAAGTAGTTAGCCTTAGCTTGTAGCAGACGGCATCCTGCTGTCTGAGTCGCGATAGCGACTAATTTGTAGAGCCTTACCAGCCGCTGCCGCAGCTCAGACAGCAAGCCGGGTGGCCGGTGTCATGCCGTCTGCTACAAACGGTACCCTCCCTTATACTGCCGTTTCACAAACTGGTTGGCGTAGTCGTAGTTAGTAATCTTCATATTGTCGCCGTCCCAGAAGAGCTTTTTGCGGCCGGTGAACTTGCCATTCTCACGGGCCAGGTAGGAACGCGTGGCCAGATTTCCCATCAATACGGTTTCGGTGAGCGGGCCGGACTGGTCGAACGATGAAGATGTATACGCACCATAGCCCTGTTTGCAGGCTTTGACCCATTGCTGCTGGTGGCCTTCCGTTTTGCCTTCCACCAATGGCTTTTCGGGAGCGGGCAGCTCTTTCCCGCTGAACTTATCGGCGGGCAGCAGCTTGGGGTTATTGCCGAACAGACCACCCGTCAGCATCCCTTTTGTACCGATGAACAACATACCCCCGTCGATATCCCGAAACACATCGCTGTACTCGACGCCTTCGGGCAGTTGGGGCCGGATACCGCCGTCGAACCACGAAAACTTGATCTCTTTTACTTTTTTATCGGTCGACGGAAACGTGAGGTGAATAGCCGACGAAGGCGGGCAACTATCGTCGTAGAACGCTTCTTCGAAAAAGTCGGCATACACTGACCCCACACTGCATTCAACGGAGGTGGGGTATTTGAGATTCAGCGCCCGGAAGGGTACATCCATAAAATGGCAACCCATGTCGCCCAGAGCACCCGTTCCAAAGTCCCAGTAGCCGCGCCAGCGGGTGGGCATATACGCTTCGTGATAAGGCCGATTGGGGGCGGTGCCCAGCCAGAGCGGCCAGTTTACTTCAGAAGGTACCGGCTGCGACTCCCCCCGCTCCTTCGGTGATTTGACGCCTTGCGGCCAGACCGGGCGGTTGGTCCAGCAATACACTGTGTGAACGTGGCCGATGCTGTTTTTCTGAATGGCCGTTTCGATAATGCGCGTAGCATCGCCCGAACTACCCTGGTTGCCCATCTGGGTCACGACTTTATATTTCGCAGCCGCCTGGGTCAGCATACGGGCTTCGTAAATGTCGTGCGTCAGCGGTTTTTCGACGTACACGTGTTTCCCCATCTGCATAGCGGCCATCGCGATGGGCGCGTGCATATGGTCGGGCGTGCTCACAATGACGGCGTCGAACGTCTTGCCCGCTTTATCGAACATTTCCCGGTAATCCTGAAAGTAAGGTGCGTTGGGAAACTGGCCCCGGAATTTCTTCGCCTGCCGGTCGTCGACATCGCAGAGGGCCACAAAATTATCGGAACCGTTGTTGTAGGCCAGCCGGACATTTACATCGGCCTTGCCGCCACAACCCACGGCAGCCATATTCAGTTTGTCGGAAGGCGCAATAATCCGCGACCCATCCGCTGCGGTTCCACCCAGTACGTGCCGGGGCACAATGTAAAAACCTGCCGCAGCCAGTGCGCTGTTTTCCAGAAACTTACGACGAGAAGACATAATCAATGAGTGAATTATGAATGAGCGAATGAGTGAATAATCAGGGGGAACAGTCTCATAAATTGTAGTAAGTCTTCATGCTAACCGTACTACTGATTTACTGTACCATTAACCACGTTTATTCACTCATTGAACCATTCACTCATTCATCATTGAATTCTACCCCATCACCTGACCCATTTTCATGGCGATACCCATGTCGCCTTTGATTTTGAGTTTGCCGGACATCACGGCCATCATGGGGTTAAGGTCGCCGTTGCCCATTTTCACGAGGTTGTCAATGCTTACCTGTAAATCGCAATCAGCGGGTTTATCTTCGTTCGACACCGTTGCGGGCGATTTAGATGCGTCGATAAAAATAGGCCCCTGATCGGTGACGATTTTAATCGTAGCGTTAATGTTGTCGGCATGTGTAACTTTGGACCGAATTTGTTCGGTTAGTTCTTGCAGAGTCATCTGATTTGGATTTCGTTGTGATAAAGAAACTCAGCCGCGAAAATAAGGTTTTTTGACTGCCTGACCGGAAGCTCCCTTTTTATTCGTTTAAGCGGGTTTCCACCCGCGCTACCATTATGCGTTCCCAACTATTAACGCTCCTGTGCATTCTTACCTTCCTCAGCTGCGGCTGGGGCCTTATTGATTCGGTGGTCTCGTTTGTACAAGCCGATGCCGTGGCTGAAACGAAATACGTCGAAACAAAACCGGACCCGGCGAAAAAGAAAGAAGGGTCTACACAGTACTTCGAAGATCGCTCCTCCGACGCGCCTGCCCCCGGCGACCCGGACGAAATCAAGTCGCTGGCCATTGCTCAGTTTGCTTATTCACTGCTGACATTGATCGGCGCTATCCTGATGTTTCGGCTGCGCAAAATCGGCTATTGGATTTATGTAGCGGGCATTGCCGTTGGTCTGGTACTACCCGTTGCGCTGGCGGGCGTTGGTGCGTTGAACACCTCCTTCGGTGCCTTTTTCAGTATAATCTTCGCCGGTCTCTACTGGCTGTCGATAAAAGAGATGAAGTGAGTTGTGTTGTAGTGCTGCAACGGCGGGGCTACACAACCCTCGTTTAAAACTAAGCCAGGAAGATATAATTCTAGTATTTCTCCCTTTAAGCTAAATTAAGCCAAATTTGACACGCTATTCCGTCATCTTCCTATGTCGAAGTCCGAAACCAATGGGTCCTCAATGCCAGACAACCCGGCAGAACAGCAACTCTGGACACGCTTTCTGGCGGGGGAAGAATCTGCGTTTCAACTGCTGATGACAACGTATTACCGGGCACTGTTCCGGTACGGTACTCGCTTCTCCCGAGATAAAGAGTTTATCAAAGATTGTATTCAGGACCTGTTTTTATACCTGTGGGAACGCCGGACTTCGTTGCGCACGCAGGTTGTACTCAAGCCGTATCTGATGGCTTCGTTACGGCGGTATATGCACCGGCATATGCCCGATGCGCCGGCGTCGGAGGAGTTCGGTGACGATAAGCTGCAGCATTTCAACCTGGAATTTTCGGTGGAGGAAACATTCATTCGTCACGAAACTACCTTCAACCGCTCCCGGCACATGCAGAGCCTGCTGCAAACCCTGCCCCGTCGGCAGAAAGAAGTTATTTACCTGAAATTTTTTCAGGAAATGGAGCGGGAGCAGATTGCCGAAATTATGGACATTGCCCCCCAAACGGTATCCAACCTCCTTCAACTAGCTCTTCGCCACCTGCGCCAATATTGGAAAATAGAACTCCTTACGCTCCTGGTCGTGAACATGGGGCTTCTGTAGTCCAAAGGGCCATTTGACGAAGCGCTGAAAAAAAAACAGTAAAATTTTGTGAAAATGTATGGTATCTCCACCGCCATTCTGTCTATCAGCCATTGAGAGGCAGATAAACGGCGATGAAACGATACCTACAGTACCGTGTTGAAGATTTTGTTTGGGACCAGGCATTCCGCCAGTGGGTTTTGTCGCCCACACGCGAGACAGATGCCCGTTGGCAGGAGTGGCTGGCCAGTCATCCCGAGAAGTCCGCACTCATCACCCAGGCCCGCGAACTGGTTGAGGCACTCCGGCTGCAGGAGCTACCCCTGAGCGATGAGGAAATTCGCTACGCCGTTCAGCGCACCATCAGCCAATCCCGTAAACAGGCACCGGCACTCACCGCTGGCCACACTACCCCGCCAGTTATTATACCCTTCTATCAACGCAGCTGGTTTCGGGTGGCGGCATCCATCCTGCTGGTGTTGGGGTTGTCTATCTGGGGATGGCGAGCCGATTTGCCCGACCAGATAGGCCACCTCATTCGCCCCGGCATTACCTACGACAACCTGATTGCCAGCCAGAAACACGCGCTCACCGAAACGGTAAACCGGTCCGACAAAGTGATGCCGGTGAAGTTGAGCGACGGCTCGCTGGTACTGCTCAAAGCCGGTAGCCGCATTAGTCACGCGGCTGTGTTTAGAGGAAACAAACGGGAGGTGTACCTCTCGGGTGAGGCCTTCTTCGAAGTAACGAAAAATCCAAATCAGCCGTTTCTGATCTATGCCAACGGGCTGGTTACCAAAGTACTGGGCACCAGCTTCCTGATACGCGCCTACGCCAAAGACCCCGACGTTACGGTCGAGGTGAAAACCGGGCGGGTGGCCGTATTCGCCCAAACAGATCCCGAGGCTGGCCAAAAGCTCCGCGACCGCGACCTGGACGGTGTGGTGCTTATGCCCAACCAAAAAATTGTGTTTGAACGGGAGCCCGCCCGCCTGTCCAAATCGCTGGTTGAAAATCCGCAGGTGCTGGCGGGTAACACCCAGGCCCAGCAGTTCACCTTCGACGACACGCCACTACCGGTTGTGTTTGGCCGACTGGAGCGAGCCTATGGGGTCGATATTGTGTACGACGAGGAGTTGCTGGCGACCTGCCCGCTCACGGCCGAGCTGACCGAGCAGTCGCTCTTTGAAAAGCTGGATGTGATCTGCCGGGTTATCGAAGCCCATTACGACGTGATCGATGGCCAGATCGTGATCAATAGCCGGGGCTGCAAACCATAACCTCACTAGTAATTACCAACCTAAATTCTAAATATAAACATCGCTAAAACCCGGAACCATATGCCCTAAGCCTACCCCTTCTTTCACACAAAAGTCGGCAATGCTGGAACATTGCCGACCTGATTACTCCCCATGCTGAGCTGGAAACTGAGCCTATCCTTATCCGGGATAACGGGGATTGTTTTGTCCATTCTTAAACCAACAAAACTGACCAAAAGTATGCAAAAACGCGTACAACCGAAAACAGTCTTGCATAGGGTTATGCAAATTACCTGTACACAATTAATGCTGGCCATGCTGTTTGTCGGAGCAAGTTTTGCTCACGACGGCTATGCACAAGCCATTCTGGACCAAAAAGTTACGCTGGAAGTGCAGGAGAAGGACGTCCGCACGGTTCTGCACGAAATAGAGAAGCAGAGCACCGCCCGGTTCGTGTTTAGCTCACGACTGATTCAGAGCAGCCGAAAAATAAGCATCTCGGCGCATAACGAAGCCCTGGTCTCCATCCTGAACCGTGTGCTGAAGCCTCTCCAGATCGACTACGAAATTTCCAAAAAGCTGATCATGCTCCGCCGAAGCGAGAACACCAGCTTTCAGGAGCCGCTTAGAGCAGAGTCGGACGACTCGCAAAAGCAACTGCTTGAGCAGATCATTTCGGGGGCGGTTATCGACGAAAAAGGCGAAGGCCTGCCCGGTGTCAGCGTGATTCTGAAAGGATCCCAGCGAGGTACCACCACCGACGTAGCGGGCAAATACCGCCTGTCCATTCCGGATGGCACGCCTGACGCCACGCTGGTTTTCTCCTTCGTGGGTTTCCTGTCGGAAGAAGTACCCGTCGGAAACCAGACAACGGTCAACATGACGCTCAAACCCGATACGAAGGCACTGGAAGAGGTCGTAGTGGTCGGCTATGGCACACAATCCCGGCGCAACGTGACGGGCTCGGTCGCCAAGATCGACATGAAACAGGTAGAGAACCTGCCGAATACCAACGTCACCCAGGCGCTGCGGGGCCGCGTGGCGGGTGTGCAGTTCACGGATAACGGCCGACCGGGGCAGGGCGGCACCATCCTGGTTCGGGGGTCACGCTCCATTACGGCCTCCAACGACCCGCTTATTATTCTGGACGGGGTCTTCTATAATGGCAATCTGGCCGACATCAACCCGAACGACATCGAAACGATGGAGATTCTGAAAGATGCTTCGTCGGCGGCCATCTACGGGTCACGGGCAGCCAATGGCGTGGTGCTGATCACCTCCAAAAAAGGTACGACCGAGAAACCCATTATCCGGTTCAACGCCTACGCGGGTGTGTCGGACTGGAGCCGCCGGATGAAGCTGCTCAGTCCCGAGCGCTACATCGAGAAAACGCTGGACGTTCGTCGGCAGAGCGGACAAACGGCCGATCCGGCGCAGGTAGCCAGTTATTTGCAGAATACCGAAGCCGAAAACTACCGCAACGGCATCACGATTGATCCGTGGAAGGAGATTTCGCAGCAGGGGTCTATTCAGTCATACGACATCAGCGTGTCAGGGCGAACCGGGCGCACGTCCTATTTTATTTCGACGGCACAGGTGTATGAGAAAGGACTGATTTTCAACGACAATGCCAACCGGACTTCCTTTCGCATCAACCTCGAAAACAACATAACTCCCTGGCTGCGGGTGGGCGTCAACTCGCAATACGCCCGGCGCGATTTGTCGGGGAAAGAATCCGACACGGGGCAGGGCTATACCCTGAGTCCGTTTGGTAAATTGTATTTCGATGCGGCCAAAACCGACCCGGTCCCTTATCCGGTGGATGACCAGATTCAGCGCAGTCCAATTTTCTATCCGCTGCTCGACAAAGACCAGGAGATCAAGCACAACCTGTTCGCTAATTTCTACGCCATTGTCGACGCACCGTTTCTGCCGGGCCTCAGCTATCGGGTCAACTACTCGCCCAATTATCGCTGGGAACACAAGTACACCTCCTCCCCGATCTATAAGCGGAATGGTCTTAATAACCTCGGCAGCGCGTCGAAATACAACCGCGAAGATTTCGACTGGGTGCTGGAGAATATTCTGACCTACAGCCGTCATATTGCCGAACACCACGACCTCGACGTTACCCTGCTCTACGGCCGGAATCAGCGGTATTGGGAGTCGACAACGGCCAACGGGTCCAATTTTTTCACCGATGTGCTGAGCTGGAACAATATAAATCTGGCGCAGGTGCAGCAGAATTTTTCCGACGCTCAACGCGTCGACGGCATCTCGTCGATGGCCCGTGTCAATTACCGATTCCGAAACCGGTACCTGTTCACCCTCACGGCCCGGCGGGATGGCACCTCGGTGTTTGGGGCCAGCCACAAATACGGCACCTTTCCATCGGCGGCCCTGGGCTGGGTGGCCTCCGATGAGTCGTTTATGCGAAAACTGTCGGCCTTTAACCTGCTGAAGTTCCGCTTCTCGGTCGGCTCGGTCGGCAACCAGGCTATTGCCCCCTATCAGTCGCTGAGCACGTCGGGTACTACGCAGTACGTTTACGGCGATGGCGGGGCTACCGTCAACGCGGTGTATACATCCACGATGGCCAACCCCGATCTACGCTGGGAAACGACGGTGTCAAAAAATGCAGCCGTCGACTTCGAGCTGTTCAAAGGTCGGCTTGGCGGTACGTTCGAGTATTACCACATGAACACCCGCGACCTGCTCCTGAACCGTTCGCTGCCTAGCCCAACGAGTTTTGGTCAGGTACTCACCAACTTAGGCGCCACCAAAAATGTCGGCTTTGAAGCGACGCTCAACTCCAGCAACTTCCGCAAAGGGAAATTTGAATGGACCACGAACCTGAACTTTTCGACCAACCGCAACCGCATCATTCATTTGTACGGAAACGACAACAATGGCGACGGGCGCGAAGACGACGACCTAGGCAACCGCTGGTTCATCGGGCAACCCATTAACATCAATTACGACTACGTATTTGACGGCGTCTATCAGCAGGGCGACGAGCTGCCAGCGGGCTATAAACCGGGCTTTTTACGCTTTAAAGACCTCAATGGCGATGGTAAACTCGATCCTAACGACCGCACGGTCATCAGCCAGCGGGAACCCAAATACCGCTGGGGTATCAACAACACTTTCCGCTATGGGAATTTGTCGCTGTCAGTTTTCCTGAATGCCATGCAGGGCTGGTCGCAGTCGTTCTACCTCCTCGACCCGGTTAACAACTACCCCAACCGCCCGGTCAACATGCTCGACGCGGGCTGGTGGACCGCCGAGAACAAGTCGAACACGAGACCCTCTCTCACCTACACGAATCCACTGGGATACGGCTATTACACCACCCGCGACTTCGTTCGGATTCAGGATGTAAGCCTGTCGTATGAACTCCCCAAAGCCATACTCTCCCGCCTGAAAATAAACGGGCTTCGGGCCTACGTGAGCGGCAAGAACCTCTACACGTTCACCAACTACGTTGGACAGGACCCCGAGAGCGGCTATAACTGGGCCGGTTACCCCACGGCGCGGTCAGTTACGGGCGGCATCAACCTGAGTTTCTAACCCTCAACAGCACGTTACACATGAAATCATATACCCCTTTTTCGTTTCTCCAATCCGGTTTTAAACGGCTGTTGCTGGCGGCTCTGCTCCTTTTTACGGTCGATGCCTGTAAAGACAGCGTGCTGGACGAAGTGCCCCTGGCTTTTCTGAACCCCGATGTGGTGCTGGTTAACAAATCCGGCTTCGATACCTACATAGCGTCGATCCACGCCGTGTTACGGTCTGCTTTTTTCGAGAATGACGATTATGGCTACGGCTCGAACGTCTGGGATTTTCAGGTCGGTACCGACGTGGGCATGACCGGCGATCCCGGCATCAACACCTATGTCGACTACCGCACCTGGGTAACGCCCACGGCCGGTCAGGTCAATCACCACTGGGAATGGGCGTACCTGAAGGTGATTCCCCGCGCCAATACGATCATCGAATACGCCGAAAAGCCCGGTGCTGTCTGGAAAGACGAAGCCGAGAAAAATGCGTCGGTAGCCGAAGCGCGGTTTCTGCGGGCGTATGCCTATAATATTCTGGCGAACCTCTACGGTGCGGTGCCCATTGTCGATAAAGTCGCTACGGGACCCAAGCTCGATTTTGTGCGGTCGCCCCGCACCGATGTGCTGGCTTTTGTGGCGAAAGATCTGGAGTTTGCCTCGCAGTGGTTACCCAAATCAACCACGCAGGACGGACGCGTTGTTAAAGCAGCCGCCGATCATCTGCTGGCCGATGTGTATAACAACCTGGGCCAGTACGACAAAGCCATTGCCAGTGCCTCGGCGGTGATCAACGACGGGCAGTACCAACTGATGACCAACCGGTTCGGCAAATACTCCGGGCAACCCGGCGATGTGTTCTCTGACCTGTTCAAGGATAACAACCAGAATCGCAGCACATCAGGCAATAAAGAAACCATCTGGGCGCTTCAGTTTGAGTTTCAGACACCGGGCGGGATTCCTAAATCGGGGGGTGGCAACGGGACGCTGCGGGCCTGGGGACCGCGCTACTTCGCCATTAAAGACCCCGATGGCAAAACAGCGATGACCGTTGCCGACAGCCTCGGCCGACCCGTTGGCTGGTTTCGCCCAACGAATTATTTCAACTACACCGTCTGGAGTGATCCCAACGACATCCGCAATTCGCGGTACAACATCCGGCGCGACTTTTTCTATAACGACAAATCGTCGAAGTATTTCGGGCAGAAAGTAAACCGGCAAACGGCCAAAGACCTCGATACGATGTACTGGTACTACTCTTACATCCGCAAAATTGAAGGCGAACCACTGGCGGGAGCCACCTACGGCCGTACGTTCAAAGAGTTTTACCTAATGCGACTCGCCGAAACCTACTTGTTACGCGCCGAAGCGTATTTGATGAAGGGTGACAAACAGAAAGCGGCCGACGACATCAACGTGGTTCGGAGTCGGGCCAAAGCCAGCCCGGTAGCGGCCAACGACGTAACGCTGGATTACCTGCTCGATGAGCGGGCACGGGAACTGATGCTGGAAGAATTCAGGCGACTGATTCTGAACCGGATGGGCAAACTGGTGGAGCGGGTGAAGAAATACAACCCGAAAGCAGGCCCTACCATTCAGCCCTATCACGCCTTTTTCCCCATCCCGCAGAAATTCATCGACGCCAATCTGGATGTGAAAGTAGACCAGAACACCGGCTACTGAGCCTTCCGTTTTTACCTTTCCTCGGAGCAGACAGCAGGTCGGGCAGTCAACGCCTTGCTGTCTGCTCCAATTCAACTAAATTATCATAGTACTCATGCGTTCACAAGTTAATCGTCGTGCGTTCCTTCGAACAGCTTCCGTAGCGGGCACGAGTTTGGTGCTATCCCCCTCCCTGTCGGCAGGGGGATTTTACAAAGGGTCGCCCAACGACAAGGTGGTCATTGCCATTATGGGAACCAACAGCCGGGGTGCCTTTCTGGCCAAGAATTTTGCCAATATCCCCAATACTGAAATTGCCTATATCTGCGATGTCGATGAGAAGGTACTGGCGAAAACCTGCGCCAGTGTCGAGAAGCAGACCGGCAAAAAACCACAGGGGGTTACCGATATTCGAAAATTGCTGGAGAAAAAAGATTTCGACGCGCTGGTTATTGCCGCTCCCGATCACTGGCACGCCCCCGCCACCATTATGGGATGCCAGGCGGGTAAACATGTTTACGTGGAAAAACCCTGTAGCCATAACCCCCGCGAAGGCGAAATGGCCGTTGAAGCGGCCCGCAAATACAACCGACTGGTACAGATGGGCAGTCAGCGACGCTCGTTCAGCAATGTCAACGACATGGTGGCGCAGCTGCGGGCTGGGGCCATTGGCCGGGTTTATTTTGCGCGGGGCTGGTACACCAACTGGCGGCAAAGCATTGGCCGGGGCAAAGAAACACCGGTTCCTTCGACCCTCCACTACGACCTGTGGCAGGGACCCGCTCCCCGTCGGACCTACAAAGACAACGTGGTACCCTACAACTGGCACTGGTTCTGGAACTGGGGCACCGGCGAAGCCCTCAACAACGGCACCCACGAGATTGATGTGATACGCTGGGGGCTGGATGTCGACTACCCTACTAAAGTTGTGTCGGCGGGGGGACGGTTCGCGTTTCAGGACGACTGGGAAACGCCCGACACGCAGACCATTACGGCTAATTTTGCCAACAATACGGCGATGACCTGGGAGGGGCGCAGTTGCAACGGCTACAAATCGGAAGGCAGCGACCGGGGGGTTATTTTCTATGGCGAAAAAGGGACTGTCGTGTATCCGGGAGCCAACAGCTACAGCATCTACGATCAGAAGGGCAAGCTGGTGAAGGAAGTAAAGGACGACACGCCCTACGATGCTACCAACACCGTCAGCCCCTTGGAAAAGCTGGATGCCACCCACCTTCAGAACTTTATCAGTTCCATTCGGGGCGACACCAAACTAACCGGCGAAATTCTGAACGGGCATAAGTCCACGTTGATTGCCCAGTTGGGCAATATCGCCTACCGGGTGGGCAGAACCCTGAACTGCAACCCGCAGAACGGCCATATTCTGGACGACAAAGAGGGCATGCAACTCTGGGGCCGGGAGTATGACAAAGGCTGGAATGTTCGGGTATAACAGGAGGTATTCACGCATAAAACCAACCCTCCATTGGCTTACAGTATTTTGTTAATGACTTTTTTATGGTAAGAAACACGTTCTTTCTCGTTCTCCTGTTACTCGGAAGCACCCAGATCCGAGCCCAGAAAGTACAACCCGGCATGGTGTCGTACACCTACCGCGCCAGCCTTCAAAAAAATATGGCGGCCACACTCGACACCATCAAATCGTTGGGCATGACGGATATGGAGTTCTCCAGCCTGTTTGGCAAAACAGCCGCCGACATCCGTAAACTCCTCGACGAACGCGGCATGACCTGCTCGTCATTCGGCGTGAGTTATGGAGATGCCCTCAACAAAACGGCCGAAGTTGGCCAGCAGGCAAAAACCCTGGGCGCGAAATTTGTCCGTGTTGCCTGGATACCGCACGAAGGGCCGTTTACGCTGGAAACAGCGAAAAAAACAGTAGCCGATTTTAACCGGATCGGCCAGAAGCTAACCGATGACTTTGGGCTTACATTCTGCTACCACAATCACGGCTACGAATTCGAGAAGTATGGCGACGGGACGCTCTATGATTACATCGTTCAGCAAACGGACCCATGGTACGTAAGTTTTGAACTCGATATTCTGTGGACGTTCTTTCCGGGTTATGACCCGGCTGAGCTGTTAAAAAAATACCCGAAACGCTATAAACTCATGCACCTCAAAGACCTCCGGAAGGGCGTGACGGGCAACTTGTCGGGGGGAACGCCGGTGGAGAATGACGTCGCTCTGGGTACGGGCCAGCTCAATATTCCGGCTGTTCTGAAAGCGGCCAGAAAATCCAGCATCCAGCACTATTACATTGAAGACGAGAGTCCCAGCTATTCAAAACAGGTGCCGCAGACCATCGCCTATCTAAAAACCCTTTATTAGATACTTGTGTAGTCAGGTGAAATAAAGTTGAATACAGAGACGCAGAGAGCACAGAGATTAATTAACTTAACCTTTGCGCTCTCTGCGTCTCTGTATTCAATCGATTTGCTTAATAACGTAGACTATTCGTTTATAGCTACCGAGTACCAATACCGACCAGGTTATAGAGACGCCTTTTCTCTTCATCGGGTAATAATCCAGCCTAACGGCAGGTAGCTGGCCATACGAAGAGGATTTATTTTCAGGACACGATTAAACAATGTTCCATTAATCCTATCAAACAAAAAACAAACGCGCTGCTCTACCTTGGAAATAGCCTGTTTGTTATAAATTTAATCGTAGTTGAATCGACAAAAGCGATTCTTCTGCGTTTATATAACAAACCAACTCACGTATGAACCCGTTACGCCTGATCGTTCTCTTCCTGCTCGTCTGCCTCTCACTTCCGTCGTTTGCCAGCGCCCTCGACGACCCGGATGCGCTGGTGGGGCGATGGCTGAGTTCAAAAAAGCGGAATCAGGTTCAGATTTATAGACAGGGTAATAAGTATTTCGGCAAGCTGGTCTGGATGCTGGAACCCAACGAACCAGGGACTAACAAACTCAAAGCCGACAAGGCAAACCCCGACGAAAAGCTGCGAAGCCGCCCGCTGATGCACATGGTCTTACTCACGAACCTGACCTATAAAGGCAACAATGTTTGGGGAGATGGGGAGATTTACAACCCCGAAGACGGCAAAACCTACAACTGCGAAGTGACCCTTAAAGACCACGACTCCATTGACCTGCGAGGGTACGTCATGGGACTTAGCTTTTTAGGAAAATCTAAAACCTGGACGCGGGTGAAGTAGCACCGAGCGTCGGCCCGGAACTACTCGACAACCCACCTTGACAGCGTATTGTGCCGGCCTTCCAGCACGATCTTGTAAAAGCCTTTGGGTAGCGTTGACACATCGACGGTGGCGGTTTGGGTTTTGGCGGGTACCTCGGCCATCAGCAGATAGTTATCCCGCTTGCCTTCTTCGTAATGGTTGGTGGTCGACAGCCAGATTTTTATCGTCTCGTCGGATTCCAGGGCTTTCCAGGTCAATGTGATTTTAGCTCCCTCCTTCTTCGCCGTTGGCTCCGCGATGGATAATTTCCCCGTCAGTGGTACGCCGTCCAGTTCAAAAGCCTGTTCTTTCGGGATCGTGAGTTGCAGATGGCGGGCCATGGTCGGCATAATGTCCACAATGGCGGGGGTATTCTTCGTGAACTGCACGTTCAGGTCTTTGGCGCTGGTCACGATCCAGGTGGCCCGCTCCCGGTCCGACTGCCCGCCATGATTTTTACCTGTGTCGGCGCTGCGCCCGTGGTCGGTGGTGATGAACAGCTGCCAGTCTTCCCCAAACGTTTTCTGGCGGTATTGAATCGCTTTCCAGAGTCGGCCCATCTGGTCGTCCATGATGCTGACGGCTTTATAAAATGGCTCACTGTCGCCGTATTTATGGCCCATATCGTCGGTGTATTCCAGATAAACCCACGATAGGTCGGGGCTTTCGTCGCGGATGTAGCGGCTGGCCTCATCCACCACTTTCTCGTCGATCTGGTGGATGTACTCCGACTGTTTATCGTGCCGAAAATGGAGCGTATCGAGTTCAAACCCGTCGAAGGAATAATCAAGCCGGAGGTTGCCGGTTTGCGGCAGGTTTTCGCCAACGAGCTTGGTCCGGTTGTCGAGCCAGGTGGAGAAAACGGCCGTTTTCTTCTGCGGATACTGGCTTTCGAAGAAGCGGAAGATGCTCCAGTACTGATAGTTTGGGGCTTTGATACTGTTGTCCCAGACGTTGTGTTTATTCACCCAGGTGCCGGTCAGCAAACTGTTGTATCCCACCGCCGAAATCGTCGGCGTTTGCGAGTAGGTGCCTTTTTGCCCACCCACATACGCCCGCGCATAGCCGCCCACTTTAGCAATGGCATCCAGATTGGGCGTGGGCTGTTTTTCGATCACATCCGACGGAATTCCATCGACAATAACGAACAGGGCTTTTCGGGGGTTTTTCTGCGCCTGACATACAGGAGACAGCCACAACAGGCAGCCCAGCGCTAACAGGTGTTTCAACATCAGTTTCATACAATGAAGGCGGTATACAGACCCAAAGTAAATGTAACCCGATGGGTAAGTGAAATAAGCCGCCGAAACTTTACAATTTGACAACAGCACCGATCACCTTTTACTCCGTATCGACGACATACGCATACAAAGCCTGATCCAGCACCTGCCCATCTTTGACGG
The DNA here is from genome assembly GCF_054782495.1 of Spirosoma aerophilum. Lineage (NCBI taxonomy): Bacteria > Pseudomonadati > Bacteroidota > Cytophagia > Cytophagales > Cytophagaceae > Spirosoma > Spirosoma aerophilum. The sequence continues at coordinate 348,759 of NZ_BAAGSJ010000004.1, forward strand.
CGCTGCGTTTCATGATTCCTTCGCACTGATAGCCCGCGTTTTCAAGCACTTTCATCGATGCCGGGTTTCTCAGAAAAGGAACGGCATACAATCGGGTCAGGTCAAACTCGCTGAAGGCGTAGCGGGTAACGGCTTTTAAGGCCGCCGTGATGATACCCCGCCCCCAGTACTGGCGGCCTAACCAATAGCCTATTTCGGCAGAACAACGCTCAATATCATCGTGAAGCAGAAAACCAATAGCCCCTACGGCTTCACCGTCAACCACGATGGCAAAGCCGGTTTCCGGGCGAGCGTCCATCACAAACTTAACAAACTGGTGAGCATCTTCCTTCGTATAGGGATACGGAAAGCGGTCCCGCAGGTTCAGCCAGATGTCTTTGTCATTGGCATATAAGGGCAGGTTTTCTGCGTCTCCACGCTGCCACGAGCGAACGACACAAACACCACAGTCAATAAACATAGCCGTAATCATTTACCCATCAGCCCTTTACTATGACCCTAACAAGTCCGAAGGACTTGACTATGATTAACCCCGGATGCAATCCGGGGGCGGAGGCAGGTCTGGTGAGCGGTCCGAGTCAGGGAGCTGAGCCGGGGTCCGGGAGCTGAGCCCGTGTCCCGGACTCAGGTCTGGCCGAGTCATAGATCAGAATCCAATCGAGTTACCGCCATCGACCGGCAATGAAGCCCCCGTAATGTACTTGGCGGCTTCGGACGCGAGGAAAACGGCAGCCCAGCCAATGTCTTCGGGCTGGCCGAACTTACCCATTGGGGTCCGGCGCATGGCGCGGGCAAAACGGTCGGGGTCTCCCCCCATCGCGGTTTTACTCATGGCCGTTTCGATGAAGCCGGGCGCAATGGCATTGACCCGAACGCCGTTGCCCGAAAACTCCGACGCCAGCACTTTCACCATCCCCTCCACGCCCGATTTAGACGCGGCATAAGCCGCCACCCGGTCGATGCCGTAGTAGGCTGCCATGGATGAGATCATGATGATCGAGCCGCTCTGACGCGCCATCATCCGTTTGGCACAGGCCCGCGTCAGGCTGAAAACGGAGTTCAGATTGGTATGAACAATCCGGTCGAAATCCTCATCAGTGACATCCAGTGCCGGTTTTTTCATATTGATACCCGCATTATTGACGAGGCAATCAATGGGACCATACGTTGCTTCGATACGTTCAACGAGGTCGTCGAGCAAAGGCCGGTCGGTTACGTCGTTGACCATGTAATGCGCCCGGTCGCCCAGAGTGGCAACGGCTTCCTGCAGGGGCTGCTCCCGCCGACCGGTGATGACCACACGGCCACCGGCCTGCACCATGCAACGGGCAATGTCGAAGCCGATCCCACTGCCGCCACCGGTAATCAAGGCAAGTTTTCCATCGAGTGAAAAAGGGGAAAGGTTGGCCGATTGGCTGTTGATCTGCGTACGTTGTTCTTGTTCCACTAGCGTAATTTATAAATTTCGGATAAGGCTTTCACGTCTTCCAATGTCCGTGCGGGCTTGGGTAGTGAAGCCGGAATGGGTTGTTTCGAATAGGTCTGGAGGTACAATACCCAGGAGTCGCGCCACCAGATAGCTTCTTTGTGCTGGGTTGTCAGTCGGCCCGTTACGTCGGCAAAGATAGCGGGATCGACGGCGGGTTTCACCTGCGCCCACTGCTTCTGCATCCATACAATCGAGTCGGCACCGGTATAGAAACGGGTGCAAAGCTCATCCCAAAGCGTGCGACCTGTGCTCAGTTTCTTTGTCCAGGGTACATGATGGAACCAGAGTAGATACGGCAGCGGGCAGGTTTCGGGGTTGTTCCATTGCTTTTGTACTTCGGGCCGGTATTGTGCCAGCGCATTGCTACCCGTTGCGGTTCGGTCGAAGCCAAGCCCAATGGAATCGGCCCGGTGGTAATAGATGGCGGTCCAGTCGGGGCGAACACTTTTCTCCTGCCAGGGCTCGGGGGCGAAGTGAACACCCGACCACGGACGCGAGAGCCCCAACGGTGTGTTGTAGTTCACGTAAATCTCCCGCGACTTGAGCATCAGATCGGTAATGGTTTTCACCGCTTTCGGCTCACTCGTCAGCGTCATCTTCACCCATTCGTCGGCAATCCCTTCCGACGACAGGGTATGGTCCCACGCCAGCCGCCCATAAGCGTACCAGTTGGCCTGCGCCATGGGGTTGCCGGTCCAGTTCCGGTCAGAACCCGTGTTGGCAACTCCCGCAATGGCTGTCATGGTGTACTGATGCAAGCTACCATCAATTACTTTGGCCACCGTTGCCCCACCGGACGATGAGCCTTTGCCTTCCACATGCGTATCGGTCTCCAGACACTCCTTGAAAAGCGGAGCTTCGTATACCCAGTGGGTAGCAAAACCGAGGTACTCCTGCGTGATCTGAAACTCCATCGACAGGGGTGTTTTGGGCATGTTGCCAAACAGGGGCGAGAAGGGTTCGCGTGGCTGGAAATCGATGGGACCGTTCTTCACCTGCACAATAACCTTTTTATCGAACTGGCCATCCAAGGGGGTAAACTCTTCATGGGCCGCTTTGAATCGATCTGCTTTCGGATCGGCTTTGTAAACGAAGGCCCGCCACATCACGATGCCATCGTAGGGTTTGAGGGCTTCGGCCAGCATATTGGCTCCGTCGGCATGGGTACGGCCGTAATCCTGCGGACCGGGTTCGCCTTCGGAGTTAGCTTTGACGAGATAGCCGCCAAAATCGGGAATAGCTTTGTAAATCTCTCTGGTTTTATCGACCCACCATTTGCGAACCTCCGGGTCGAGCGGGTCCGATGTTTTCAGTCCCCCAATGGTTTTGGCCGCCGGGAAATAGACCGACAAATACACCCGTATGCCATACGGCCGGAACACGTTGGCCAGAGCCGCTACTTTTTCGATGTATTCAGCCGTCATGAAACGGGCGCTGGCATTCACGTTGTTCACCACCGTTCCGTTGATGCCCAGCGACGCATTAGCGCGGGCATAATCGCGGTAGCGAGGGTCGACGGTAGCGGGTAGCTCGTACCATTTCCAGAGCGACTCACCCGCATAACCGCGCTCGATGGTGCCATTGGTGTTATCCCAGTGATTCAGCATCCGGTATTGAATTTTCGGATTGCTGGTCAGCGATACATTCTCCACCGCCTGGCCGGTTTGCAGTTGCCGAAGCAAGGCAAACGCACCATACAGTACCCCCGAATCGGTCTTTCCGGAAATCGTTATGTTGCCTCCCTTACGACTGGTTAGCTGATACCCATCCGCCACTAGCGTCTGCGAACCAGACGTTGGCGCACCCACTACCGATAGCACAATGCCCCCGGTCCGATTTCCAGCATTGGTCATGATGGGTACCGTTTTACCGAGTAAGCCCTGCAAACCCATTTGTAGTTCGTCGGCCGCTGATTTCAGAATAGGACTACTGCCGTTCAGGGCGATGAACTGCACTGAACGGGCGTAAGCCTCCCGTTTAGGGGCGTCTTTGATCAGGTCATATTTCAGCCAGAGCCGGTAGCCATCGTCGGAGAAGGCCAGATGGCTGATGAATAAAAGGCAAAATAGTATTCGTTTCATTTTTTTAGTTTTCTGGCGCGAGTATTTACTCGTGCCGGTTATGTGGCAAGCATTCGCTTGCGTCAGTGAATACTGACTTCATGAAAGGCACGAGTGAATACTCGCGCCAGCTCAGCACGAACCTGCACCGTTCCCTATAAACTCCGTTCAATACCCATTTCCAATCCCCTTATTTCAGCCAGTCCCCTCAACCGACCGATGGCCGAATAGCCGGGATACGTCTTTTTATGTAAATCGTCGAGCATCTGATGGCCGTGGTCGGGGCGCATGGGGATAGACGTCTCGCCCATGCCCTGCTGCGCGCGCCGTTTCTGTTCCAGCACGATTTCTTTCACCACGGCATACATATCCACATCACCTGCCAGATGGTCCGCTTCGTGGAAATTGCGTGGCCGGGCGGACGTTCCGTCATCTTCGCGTTTGGTGGTCCGCAGGTGAATAAAATGAATCCGCTCGCCAAACCGCCGAATCATGGCAGGCAAGTCGTTATCGGGGCGAATACCCAGCGAACCGGTGCAGAACGTAATGCCGTTGGCCGTCACGTCGCTGGCCGCCATTAGCTGCGCCAGGTCGGCTTCAGTACTGACTACGCGTGGTAGCCCCAGCAAGGGTCTTGGTGGATCGTCGGGGTGGATGCACAGGTTGACGCCCACCTCCTGCGCCACGGGAGCCACCTGCTGGATGAAGTAATACAGGTTTTGTCGAAGTTCGGCATCACCAATGGTGGCGTATTCGTTCAGTAGCCCCTGAAAGGTATCGAGGGAGAACGCTTCTTCGGAACCGGGTAAGCCCAGCAGGACAATGTTGGATAACTCAGCGATGTGTTCGGGCGTCATCTGGCGGAACCTCTGCCGCGACGATTCAATGATTTCAGGTTCGTAGTCGACATCAGCGCCGGGACGTTTGAGAATCCACAGGTCGAAGACAGCAAAGTCTTCCCACACAAACCGAAGCGCCCGTGAGCCGTCGGGCATTTCGTAACTAAGGTTTGTTCGCGACCAGTCCAGCACCGGCATGAAGTTGTAGCAAACCGTTTTGATACCACAGGTGGCCAGATTTCGGATCGATTGTTTGTAATTCTCGATATACCCGACACGGGTGGCCCTCCCCTTCTTGATGTCTTCGTGTACCGGCAAGCTCTCGACGACGGCCCACTGCAAGGGCGAATACCGGTCATTATCGGCTTCAACCCGTTGTTTTCGTTCGTTGATGGCGTCGACGGTCCACACATCGCCTACCGCAATCTGGTGTAAGGCCGTCACGACCCCTGAGCAACCAGCCTGCCGAATGTCCATCAAAGAAACCGGATCATTCGGGCCAAACCAGCGCATTGTTTGTAACATTCCCATTCGTACGCTATTGCTTATTATGATTGTATTACTGCACCACAGAAACAGGCGTACCTACGGGCCGGGCCGCGTTCGGCTTCAGCCCGTATTATTATGTTAATGCCAATACGGGCTGAAGCCGAACGCGGCCCGGCCCGTAGGTACGTATCTGGTACAACTCCCACTCCGCAAATGTCAGAAAAATGGGCCAGTCGATCCGCTCGACATGGCCCATAACTACCGGCAAATATCCATAATATGGTACTTTTTACTTCGCTTTCACCCGGCTGAACACAAAAATGTACAACATCGTCCAGGCCACCAGGTACGCGAAACCGGCGATGTAAAAAATAATATAATACCCTTCCGACAGGCTCCCCAACGCTTTGTAATGGTCGAGAATACGACCGACCATCAGCGGAAATACGGCACCGCCCATCGTACCGGCCATCGTGCCGAGCCCAACCACCCGACTCAATACGCGCTTGGGAAACTGGTCGGCGGCAACGGTAAAGATGTTGGCCGACCAGGCCTGGTGAGCGGCCACGGCCAGAGATAAAATTCCAATTACGGGCCACATGCTGTTCATCTGACTGATGGCCATGACGGGTGTTATACAGATCGCAAACAAAGCCATAGCCCACTGCCGCGCCCGAGTGGGGTGCCAGCCTTTCTCAATTAACCTGGACGACAGCCAGCCACCACCAACGCTGCCAATAGTAGCCGCGAGATAAATGACGATTAGCGGAGCGCCCAGCTTTTTCAAATCCAGGTGGTAGATATTCGACAGGTACGAAGGGAGCCAGAACAGGAAAAACCACCAGATAGGGTCCGTCAGCAGTTTGCCGCTCATGAATCCCCAGATCGCTTTATTAGAAAAAATCGGATAGCTGGCTTCTGTTTTATTCGCCAGCAGATCCGTGGCGGCCGCATCGCCGGCAACGGATGGTTCAACGGGGTCGGAGGTGATATGGGCTAGCTCAGCCGCGCTGACGCGCTTATGCCGGGCGGGTACCTCATAGTAAAACCACCAGGCTATAATCCAGAGGAAACCCAGCGCCCCTGTAATGATAAAGGTCATTTGCCAGCCCAGCATAAGAGCCAGCGGAGGCACAATGGCTGGTGCAACCACCGCCCCGATGTTGGCACCGGAGTTGAAGATGCCCACGGCCAGCGCCCGTTCTTTCTGCGGAAACCACTCGGCTACGGTCTTGATGGAAGCGGGGAAGTTACCGGCTTCGCCAATACCCAGCAGCGCCCGGGCAACCATAAATCCGGCCGTACCACCCGCCAGCGCATGGCCCATAGCGGCTAAACTCCAGACCACAATGGCACCGATATAGCCCAGTTTCGTTCCAACCCGGTCAATGATGTACCCGGCCAGTAACGTTGATGCGCCATAGAAAAACGTGAAGATGGTGACAAGGTCGCCGTAATCGGTTTCACTCCAGTTAAACTCCTTTTCTAAAACCGGCTTCAGCAGACTCATGACCTGCCGGTCGAGGTAGTTGATGGTCGTTGCAAAAAAGAGCAACCCAACAATGATCCATCGATAATTGCTGGAGGTGGGTAAGGTACCACCGGTTGGCCTCAGACTATCGGCGGCAGCGGGCGTGGGTTTTGTTGTCAAGGTAACGCGTACGATTAAGATGAGTGTCGGTCAGACTACTCTAAAACACGGTTGGCCCGTTTTATTACTGTATAAGGGGATTGTTGACATCGGTCGACCAGTGGGGTACCTTACATTTCCACCGGATTACGTATGTTCAGGATTATCCACATTCGAAAAAGTTATCCACAGCTTTTAGGGGTCAAACACCGACTTATCCACACTATTGACTGGATGTGTTCGTCACGCGGCCGGTGTTCCAGCCGCGTGACACGGTCTACACAAAGAAAGGCACGTCTTTCGGGGCGTATTTCCGCATGCCTTCCTCGTTGATCTCCACACCGATACCGGGTTTGTTGGAGAGCGGGATAAATCCTTTCTCGATCATTGGTCCATCGAAGGTGACGATTTCCTTGAACATCGGCTCTTCGTGGAAGTAGATCTGCCATTCAAGAATCAGGAAGTTCGGTACCGATGCACACACGTGGCTCGATGCCATGGCACCTAGGTACGACGCGACCATGTGCGGAGCAAAGGGCACGTAGTACAGGTTAGCCAGGTTGGCAATCCGCTGCGCTTCGCCCAGGCCACCTGCTTTTTGCAAATCGGGCATGATGATGTCAACGGCCCCAATTTCGAGCAGTTTGCGGAATCCGTGCGCCAGGTAATGGTTCTCGCCTGCACAGATCGGCGTGTTTGATGCTTCGCGAATTTGTTTGTAAGCTTCGGGGTTTTCGGCAGGGATGGGTTCCTCCAGAAACAGCAGGTTCAGCGGCTCCATCATCTTGGCCACGCGCCGGCCTGTTGGTACATCATACTTTCCGTGCATATCCACACAGATGTCGATTTTCGGACCAACGGCTTTTCGAACACCGGCAATCTGGTTGTACATCCGCTCCAGTTCACCCTGGCTGGCGGTCCAGTTGTAGGCGTCGTATTTATTCGGGTCGTTCCGCTCGTCGATGTCATATTTCACCGCCGTAAAGCCCATATCGACCGCTTTTTTTGCACTTTTCCCGAAGGCTTCGGCGCTGGTGTCGGTTTCCCGATACGCTCCGGTATCGCAGTAAACCCGGATCTTATCCCGGAACTTCCCGCCCAGCAGCTGGTACACAGGCATGCCGAGTGCTTTGCCGGTCAGATCCCACAAGGCGGTTTCAATAGCCGACAGCACCGATACATACATGCCCGCCTGAGCGCCTTCAAAAAAACCGGCTTTTCGAACATCTTCGAACAAGCGATTGACGTTGAGCGGACTTTTGCCTTTGATGCGTTCGCCCATCATCTTCACCAGGTGATAGGTTCCGGGGGTGGCATCAACGCCTTCGCCACAGCCCCAGATGCCCTGGTTGGTGTGAATTTTCACAAATAAGCTGTGCCCATTGCGGATATAGCCGCATTTAATATCCGTAATTTTCAGATCGGAAGGTGCCGAGGAAAGAGGGGCGTTATGAACGGCCGTTTCCAGCCCCTCGCCGAAGGTGGATAAGGAGGTAGCCGCTAATGCACTCGCAATGGCGCCCTTGGTTAAGAAAGAACGACGGGATGTTGTCATGTTTAAGGAAAGGAAAAGGGTTGTGTGTACACTGTACCAAACAGCATCTTGCTATCTGGTACAGCAAACTACCAGGTACGAGTCTTTAAATACTCCTGAATTTGTTCTTTGGGTACGGGCAGTTCGCTGACGTGGGCGTTGAGCCACTGCGAAAAATCCTTCTCGATCGCATCCGACCAGCGCGAGTCGATCTGTCCCGGCGTGTATTTCTGCTCCCGCAACCGCAGGTGACCGAACATATCCCGCAACCGGATAATCTCCGATGTTTTCACTACCTTCTCGGCCAGATGGGGCGGAATAAACGCCACACCGCCATCGCGACCCAATACGATATCACCGGGCATCACCATGACTTTGCCAATGCGTGTGGGGCGGTTGATGCCGACCAGTGTGGTGTTCAGATTACCTTCGGGGTTGTGGTGCGAGGGGTGATAGCTTCGAAAATACGACGTAAAGCCGCCGATCTCTTTCAGGCCGGCCACATCGCGAAGAGCCCCTTCGTAAACAATGCCGTTGCCCGTTTTGGCATAGATCGAGTTGCCCAGATTGTCCCCAATGGTTGGCCCGTCTTCGTGCATGCCGTATTGGTCTACGACATAGACATCCCCTTTTACGAGCATGTCGATTGGCCAGGCATTCTGCGATTTCACCCGCCCATCTTTCGTATGACCTTTGTCGTCCGTTACCCGGTGTACATCCGGCCGGCCGGGCATAAACGTTGCCGTCAGGGCGCGTCCTACCAAAACACTATCGGGGTTGATGGTTTGCCAGTCGCCCGCATATTGATAACGGTAATTTTCGCCTTTCATCACAGCCCAGGCTTCTTCATGGGTTACCAGCTTCATGCGTTTGATAATGGCATCGGGCACTTTCGGACGTCCGTCGGGAAAGCGCTCGCCTTTCCATTCGGGCGTCAGAAAAATTAGCTCTTCCTTCGAGATCTGCTGCGCAACCGATACCGACGCCAAGCCGGACAGTAACAACACAGCGGTCATTACGATTACCTGTTTCATTGAACTTGTTAAAATTAAGGGTTTAGGAGTTAGGTAAAATAAGGCACGTAAGCGGTTCATCTACCCTTCATAAGCACTGGAAAGACCTGTTGCCAGCCCTACCGATAAAAGTCTTTCATAATTTTCACATTTGCAACCGATTGCAAAATATTACTAAAAGAATAATTTAATTAGAAATAACATATATACTATTTTCAACAAAAATGAAGGTTATAAATCCCTCAACAATAGCTGACGCCACCTCATACGGTCTTTATTTACACCCATAATATACAATCGGTTGCAACATGAGCTACCAGGCTTCCTCCGCAAGGTGTTCCAGTCATTTTAATACAGCATGTGCCGTTCGGGGAAATAGGGATAAGCATTAGTCTGCGACACTGATATCAGCCAGCCTAAACTAGTGATGCGGACATCATCGCGAAAAGCAGTCCAGACGGGCAGTGGCCCGGCAGAGCCAAATTATTCTGCTTAATAAGTAAAGGTTAACCGGCTTATAGCTTATGTTGTGGATGGTTTTGGTACACCCGCAAACAACCTAGTCACAATGCAAAAAAACTCAGTCCTTTTCCTTTCAATTACGCTTCTTTTTTCCCTAGTTTCCGAGCGGCTTTATGCTCAGGATCTGCGTCCACCGGCTTACCCACTCATCACGCACGACCCTTATTTTAGCGTCTGGAGCATGACGGATAAATTAACCGATTCGCCCACGCGGCACTGGACCGGCAAACCTCAATCGCTGGAAGGTATTATCCGGGTGGACGGTAAAGCCTATCAGTTTTTGGGGGCGGTACCCACCACCTATGAGCCAATTGCCCCTACCGGCGAAATAAAACCCTACCCAGCTCAGTATACCTTCAAAAAACCGGCTCCCGGCTGGGAAAAGGTCGATTTTAATGCCCGTGGCTGGCAATCGGGGCAAGGCCCGTTTGGCGATACACCCGAGGCCAAAACAAAATGGACCAACAGTGATTCCGCTCCGATGAAAGACGGGATTTACTACCGACGGGAATTTACGTACGACGGTAAAGCCGATCCGACGAAATTGCTGATGTCGATCAATCACGACGATGACGTGGTCATTTATCTGAACGGTACCAAAATCCTCGACAAACCCGACTACATCAACGAATACATTTACCTTCCCCTTTCCGATGCCGGGCAGAAAGCCATTCGTAAAGGTAAAAACGTACTGGCCGTGCATTGCGTAAGCCCCCGGGGCGGTTCGTATATCGATGTAGGGATCGTTAACCCGGTCACTACCTCCTCGATCGTTACAGCCACTCAAACGGGGGTAACCGTATCAGCTACTCAAACCAAATACACCTTCACGGCAGGACCGGTCGATCTGACGGTCAATTTCATGTCGCCCCTCTTACTGGATGAGCTGGAGGTAGCCGCCCGCCCGATCACATATGTCACGTTCGAAGCACGCTCGCAGGATCGCAAATCGCATTCGGTGCAGGTTTACCTGAGTGAGTCGGGCACGATGGCGACCAATACCATCGGTCAGGAAGTGGTCATGAAAGCAGGGCAGGCACCCGGCCTGATCTACCAAACGGTGGGCACCGAAGCCCAGCCCGTTCTGATGAAAAAAGGCGACAATGTACGCATCGACTGGGGGTACGCGTATCTGGCGGCTCCGCAGGAAAGCGGCAACCAGACGGGCAACGGCATGGCCCCCGGCCTCAAAGAGGCTTTCCTGATGAATGGCCAGCTTCCTACCGATAACAAAGCCGCCGTACCGGGCAACAAACCACGCGCGGCAGCCGATGTGGCGGTGGCCAGCATTCTCGATTTCGGGAGCGTAACGAAGGCCGTTGAAAAACACATTATGCTGGGCTATGACGACCTGTATTCGGTGCAGTATTTCAAGCAGAACTTACGCCCGTGGTGGCGTCGGGATGAAAAAACGAACATGATCTCGCTGCTGCAAACGGCCGAAAAAGACTACAGCCGACTGCGGGAAAAATGCAACAAATTCGACGAACGGCTCCAGTCCGATGCGAAACGGGCGGGTGGTAAAAACTACGCTGACCTGTGCGTGCTGGCCTATCGGCAGGCTATTGCTGCCCATAAAATTGTGGCCGGGCCAAAGGGCGAAACGCTTTTCCTGTCGAAAGAGAACTTCTCCAATGGGTCCATTGGTACCGTAGATATCACTTACCCCTCGGCTCCGCTGTTCCTGCTCTACAACCCAACCCTGTTGAAGGGCATGATGGAGCCAATTTTCCAATACTCGGAGAGTGGCCGATGGAAGAAACCGTTTGCGGCCCATGATGTAGGGACGTATCCGCAAGCCAACGGCCAGACCTACGGCGAGGATATGCCCGTGGAAGAGAGCGGCAATATGCTTATACTGGCCGGTGCCATTACCGGAGCGGAAAAGAACGCAGACTATGCCAAACAGCACTGGAAAACGCTGACGACCTGGGTCGAATACCTCAAAAAAGACGGTTTTGACCCCGCTAACCAGCTTTGTACGGATGACTTCGCCGGTCACATTGCCCGCAACGCCAACCTATCGGTCAAAGCTATTCTGGGCATTGCCGCCTATGGTAAAATGGCCGCTCAACTGGGCGACAAAGCCACCGCACAAAGCTATCTGCAAACCGCCCGGGATATGGCCGTCAAATGGCAACAGCTTGCCCAAGACAAAACCGCCGACCAGAAGCCCCACTATGACCTGACGTTCGAGAATCCGGGCGATACCTGGAGCCAGAAATATAACCTCGTCTGGGATAAGTTGCTGGACCTGAATATTTTCCCAAAAGAGGTTGCCCAAACCGAGATCGCCTACTACCTGACCAAGCAAAAGCCCTACGGCCTGCCGCTGGACAGCCGTAAAACCTATACCAAATCGGACTGGATCGTGTGGACAGCCACCCTTGCCAAGTCGGACCGCGACTTCGAAGCTTTCATCAAGCCCGTCTGGAAATACGTGAACGAAACCCCTACGCGGGTACCCCTCTCCGACTGGCATGAGACGACCAATGCCAAACAGGTCGGCTTTCAGGCCCGCTCGGTCATAGGTGGGTATTATATTAAAATGCTGGAGGGGAAGCTGACTAAGTAAGTTTACCACCCCCAACCCCCTCCTAAAACAGGAGGGGGCTCTAAAATGGACTACCTTTCTGCAAAGCCCCCTCCTGTTTTAGGAGGGGGTTGGGGGTGGTTGACTGGTGCCAGTGGCAAAACGAACCCTAAACCTTTCCAATATTCATGCGATTCGATCAATTCTTATTCACGCCATTGGGCCTCCTTTTGGCGTCAACGCTTACCTACTCGCAAGCACCACCCACTCAAAATGCCCCCCGTACGGCTCCTATCATGAGCCGGTGGGAGAAGCAGCTGACGCCGGAGAATGCCTGGCGGGAATACCCGCGTCCGCAGCTGGTCCGGAAGCAGTGGCAGAATCTGAACGGGATGTGGGACTATACCATAACAGCCAAAACGGCCCCGCAGCCAACCGATTTTTCGGGACAGATTCTGGTGCCCTTCAGTGTCGAATCGACGGTGTCGAAAGTTAACAAATCACTCAACGCCGACCAGCGTCTGTGGTACCGCCGAACGGTTAGCCTGCCCGCCGACTGGGCCGGGCAACGGGTGCTGCTGCACTTCGGCGCGGTAGATTATGAGTGTAACCTTTGGGTCAATGGCGGTCTGGTTGGCTCGCACACGGGCGGTTCCGATGCGTTTAGCTTCGACATTACCGACTACCTGAAAGATGGCCAGAACCAACTGGTGCTGGGCGTAACGGATCCGACCTCATCAGGCGAGCAGCCGCGCGGGAAACAGTTGATGAATCCAAACGGCATCTGGTACACACCCGTGTCAGGCATCTGGCAAACGGTCTGGATGGAACCCGTGCCGAAACAGGCGTACATCGAAGAAGTAAAGCTAACGCCCGAGCTTGATTCGGCAAGGGTCCGGGTCGATGTGCTGCTCGATAAACCGGCCAACAATTACACCACGGCCATTCGGTTGACGGCGCTGGACGGAAACCGAACGGTGGCGACAACGCTGGTCCGGGCCGGCCGAACAGGGTATCTGGCCATCAGAAACCCCAAACTCTGGTCGCCCGACAGCCCGTTTCTGTATGATCTGAAAGCAGAGTTAGTTACCGTAACGGATCCCTTCGGCGATACACCCCGGAACAAACGCCCGCGCCAGGATGATGCGCTCAACAAGGCGTTCGCTGGGGCTACCGTAACGGGAAGCCCGCTCGATGTGGTTACGGGTTATTTCGCCATGCGGAAAATTGCGACGGGTCGTGGGCCGGGCGTCGCTACGCCTGTTGCCAACCAGCCCGTGTTGTTGCTGAACAACAAATTTGTATTTCAAAACGGCCCGCTCGATCAGGGCTGGTGGCCCGGTAGTTTACTGACGCCCCCCTCCGACGAAGCCATGGCGTTTGAGATCGACTTCCTGAAAAAGTCGGGCTTCAACATGCTCCGTAAACACATCAAGGTGGAACCTGACCGCTATTATTACCTGTGCGACAAGATGGGTATGCTGGTTTGGCAGGACATGCCGTCAGGCTTTCTGGAAGGCCAGAACGAAGCGCCCGGTGACCAGTCGGAGCCGATTCGCCGGTCGAAGGGGAAAGAGCAGTTTGAACTGGAGCTGCGCCGGATGATGAACCGCCTGCACAATCACCCCAGCATTGTTACCTGGGTGGTGCATAACGAAGGCTGGGGACAATACGACAACAAACGGCTTGCCGATTGGGTAAAAGCCCTCGACCCCAGCCGAACCGTTAACGCCAGCAGCGGCTGGAACGACCTTAGCGCGGGCGATTTCTACGACATTCATACCTACGAGCCAGAACCCAACGCACCAGCGCCCAAAACAGACCGGGTTGTTGTGATCGGTGAGTTTGGCGGCATTGGCTGGCCGGTACAGGGTCACCTCTGGAATCCGGAGATGCGTAACTGGGGGTACCAGACCTACCAATCGGCCGACGAGGTATTAAAAGCCTACCAGAAGAAGTACGCCAAAATTGTGGAGTATTACCAGAAACAGGCCCTGTCGGCGGCTGTGTACACGCAAACGACGGATGTAGAAGGGGAAGTAAACGGCCTGCTCACCTACGACCGCGAAGTCATCAAAATACCCATCGAAACGCTGAAGAAGATTCACGCGCCCTTGTTTAAATGATTGACGGCTGGCGCGAGTATTTACTCGTGCCGTTTCATAAAGACAGTATTCACTGACACAAGCAAACCGGAACGCCGGACCGGCTTGCTAAATAAACGGCACGAGTAAATACTCGCGCCAGCCGTTAATCAACCTGCCCTTTCTGACGTCAGAAAGGGCATTTTTTATTTCTTCAAAAAATTAACTAATAAATTAGTTGTAAAACTAAACCATTAGTCATACCTTTCGTTTGTAATCAATAAAACACTGTCTACCATGCCGATACGCGATCTCACCAAAGCCGAAGAAGAAATCATGCGGGTGCTATGGCAGCTTCAAAAAGGCTTTGTCAAAGACGTTCTAGCTGAACTGCCGGAGCCGAAGCCAGCCTATAATACGGTTTCCACGATTATCCGCATTCTGGAAAAGAAAGAACTGGTTGGCTACCGGGCCTACGGAAAAACGCACGAATACTACCCCCTGATTTCGGAGGAAGAATATCGCCGTTTTCAGACTGATCAGTTGATGGCAAACTACTTCGATAATTCACTCAAAAAACTGGTGTCGTTTTTCGTACAGGACAAAAATATCAGCCTGAGTGAAGCCGACGAGATCATTAAGCTCCTAAACAAACAGAAAGACCAATGAACGTCCTCGACTACCTCCTCAAAGCGAACCTCTACGGTCTGCTGTTTGTCGGCTGTTACTGGCTGCTCCTGCGCCGACATACGTTTTTCAGTTTGAATCGGACGTATTTGCTGACGTCGGTCGTTCTGTCGCTGACCCTGCCCCTGATCACGCTCCCCGCCGAAACCGTCGAAACACTCCCCGCCATTCCGGTGGGCGTTATGGCGCTGCCCATAGCGACTGTGTCAACTGCCGAAGTACCGGTAACTGAACCCGGCCCCGCCTGGGAGCAGCTTGGCCTCTGGGCGTATGGGTTCATCGCGCTGGCATTACTGGCACGCCTGAGTATACGGACTGGGCGACTGCTTCGGTTGATTCATCAATCGCCCCGGCAACTGGAGAGCGACTACATACGGGTACTGCCGAATGATGAGACCCTACCTACTTTCTCGTTTTTCAACTACATCATCCTCAATCCTGCCGACACCCGGAATGAGCTGATTTTACGGCATGAGCTGGTGCATGTACGCCAGCAACACAGCGCCGATGTGCTGGGACTGGGCATTCTACAGGCTGTTTTCTGGGCGTGTCCAGTGTTGTTGCTCATCGAGCGAATGCTCCGTCAGGTTCACGAATTTCTGGCCGATCAACCCGCCAGCCAACCCACCGAATACGCCCGATTTCTGGTTGCTTACTCCTTCGGCACATCACCCGCGTTGCAGAATGCGGACGTGCTCACGAACAGCTTCTTTACGCCTTCACTCTTAAAACAACGTATTATTATGCTGCATCAGAAAGCCACCAATCGCTGGGCATTAGGCAAATACGTACTGGTACTGCCCCTGGCGTTCGGCCTGCTGGCCATGACTACCGCCCGGCAGGAATTATCTAACGCCGTGGATCAACTAACTCAGGACGAGACCATTACTATGAAGGGGAAAGTAACAAGCCTGGCAGATGGGAAGCCATTGCCAGGGGTCTCCATCGTCATTGTGAATACAAGAAAAGGAACAACGACGAATGCGAAGGGTGAATTTACATTAACCAATGTCCCTAAAAATGCATCGTTAGCATTCAGTTTTATTGGTTTTACCACTCAAGTTGTTCCTGTTGGTGGACGCAAAACCCTGAGCGTTAGTCTTGCTCTTGAATCGAAGGATTTGAATGAGGTACATGTAGTTGCTTATGAACCAACTGCGGAGCCAGCACCTCAAAAACAAACAGTACCTGTTGAATCAAATCAGTCCACCAAAGCCGATAAGGAAGTATTCACCGTTGTTGAACAGGTCCCCGAATTTCCCGGTGGTGTACGGGCTCTGTATCAGTACCTGACCCGCAACTTACGCTACCCTACTGAAGCCCAACAAAATAAAATTCAAGGTCGGGTTTATGTTAAATTCGTTGTCGACAGAACCGGTGATATTCGGGAACTACGCCTTCTGAAGGGCATTGGCGGTGGCTGCGACGAAGAAGCCATCCGGGTAGTGAGTCAAATGCCGAACTGGATTCCCGGTAAGCAACACGGTAAGGACGTGTCGGTTATGTATAATCTCCCTATTCAATTTTCACTCGAAAAAAGAAGTGACGACAAGCGAACGGGGCAGGTTGCGCCAGGCCAGAAACTCGATTCAAGGCAATCTGCAGAAGCTGTTCAGGATAATAACAAAAACGGGCAACTTGCCTTCCTCAATGACATGTCGGCTGGCCGTAAAAATCGCTATGCAATGCCCCTGCCGGACTCTATTCAACCGCAAACGTCCATCCATGTTCGAAGTAATGGATTCAGCATCGGCGACCCACTGTATATACTTGATGGTATTGAGACACCGAAGGAAGACTTGAGTAAACTCAGTCCTGATAACATTCACGATGTGTCTGTATTAAAAGGCTCATCAGCAGTCCCTTACGGCGAAAAAGGTAAAAATGGCGTTATCATTATCACTACCAAAAAGAAATAACCCCCCGTTGCATGAACCACATTGATGCACTTGTTGCAGGGATTTTAGTAGCTGTTTTAGCCATCCAACCCGTTGCCACTACCAGCTGGAAAGCTTCGGCTACTACGCCATTAGACTCGGTTAAAAAACAACCGGCTAAACGTCGTGCCTCGCCTGTGGAACCAGACAAAGCCAGTTCAGCACACTACTCGCCACCGGGTCATTACACGGTTACGGTGCCCGTAAACCACGGCTCCGGTGGTAAAGCCGACCTGGTGCTGGTGAATGGAACGAAGAAAGTGGCGCGCATCGGCGATGTCGACGCCAATACGATTGAGTCGATCGAGGTGTTAAAAGACGCCAAAAATATTGCGAAGTATAAAGACCTCTACGGCGATATAGCCAGCAAAGGTATTGTGATCATTCACCTCAAAAACAAAACGTTATGAACGAACTTCCTTATCTCCTGATCGCCAGCCTGTACCTGCTGCTGTTCTATGGCTGCTATGAACTGCTCCTTCGACGCACTACGTTTTTCGGTCTGAACCGGGCTTATCTGCTCCTGTCGATCGGGCTGTCTCTCGTATTACCGGTAATGGAACTACCGGGTGGGGCCACGGAGGCCGTAGGCGTCATTACGCTGCCCATGTTTGTGGTCGGTCAGCCACAGCTTGCCCCTACCAGCGGGTTGACCCTGACTGAATGGGTTTGGCTGGTCTATGGACTTGGGGTTGGCGCTATGCTCGTGCGATTCATGCTGAATCTGCGCTCCGTATATGCGTTGATCAAACGCGGCACACTTGACCGGAGGACAACCTATACGCTGGTTAAACTCCCCAACACCTCAACATCGGAAGACCTTGTACCCTCCTTCTCGTTCGGCCGGTATCTGGTACTTAATCACGCCGATGCCCATACCCCACCGGAAGCGCTGATTCGCCATGAAGAAGCACACATTCGGCAGCGGCACACCGTCGATGTACTGACCATAGAAGTTGTTCAGGCCCTTTTCTGGTTCAACCCGGTGCTAGTGTTCTACAAACGTGCCTTGCAGGAAGTCCACGAATTTCTGGCCGATCAGTCGGCTGTCCGTCAGCTTTCGACCGACTCTCGCCAACACCAACAGCTTTCCGCTCAACCTACCTACGCCCACCAGTTAGTGGCCTATGCGCTCAATGTTCCATCGGCCGCATTAACCACCCCTTTTGTTTCGAAATCAACCCTTAAACAACGCATCGTTATGTTACAAAAACCCCAAACAAACCGCCGGGCCCTGCTCCGTTACGTCCTCGTTCTGCCACTGGCCGCCCTGCTCACCATGTGTACGCAGCAGGAACAGGATCAAACCGCCCTCACCACCGCCAGCATTCCGGCTCGCAAACCCGTTAAAGTAGACGGCGAAATCTTTACCGTTGTTGAACAGACACCGGAGTTTCCGGGCGGTATACCGGGCCTTATTACCTATATGGATAAGAATCTGAAATACCCCGAAGCCGCACAAAAGGCGAATGTTCATGGACGGGTATTTGTTAGTTTCATTGTCACAAAAACGGGTGAAGTTACCGATGTACAAATCCTGAAAGGTATTGGCTACGGTACTGATGAGGAAGCGGTTCGGGTAGTAAAAAACATGCCCAACTGGAAACCGGCCCGGCAGAATGGCGAGGTTGTCAATGTAAAGTATAACCTGCCCATTAATTTTCAATTTGAAGATGGAGCATCATTCTCAAATGAATCTGCTTTCAAGGATATAGACGTTTTTCTTGTTGATGGAAAGCCAGTCACAGCGATAGAATTTTCGGCTGTTCCAGCCGCCAAAATTGTCCGGATGGACGTTGATAAACCTAATAAAACGGTTTCCATTACCACAAAATAAGCCCCCAACCCCGATAGGGGTTGACTATGAATAACCGGGGGTATAGCCCTCGGATAGAAGTGGTCAGCTCACCCTCCCAACCCCGATAGGGGTTGACTGTGGCTAACCGGGGGTGCAGCCCTCGGATAGAAGTGGTCCGCTCACCCTCCCAACCCCGAAGGGGGTTGACTATGGATAACCGGGGGTGCAGCCCTCGGATGGCAGCCCTCAGATGGTAGCCCGGATGATGGCATCTCCTCAGAGGTGACCCATCCAGCAATAGTCAACCCCTCCGGGGTTAGGACAGGAGGTCAGACACTCCGAGTCCGGGGGCTACACCATCGGATATCCACAGTCAACCCCTTCGGGGTTGGGAGGGTGACCAGCCCGCCGAGTCCGGGGGCTACGCTCCCGGTTAGCCACAGTCAACCCCTTCGGGGTAATTTATGGTTTAGTTCTTTATTTTTAGCCGTTGGTGAACCAAGCATACCTGCTCATTCATTTATAACAGACAACCGTTTTCTGTTCTGGAATGAATCGCATCCTGTACTGGTTCCGTAATGACCTTCGCCTGCACGATAACGAGGGGTTTGTCAGCGCGCTTAACGACGCCGATAAGGTGCTGCCCGTATTCGTGTTCGACCCACGCTGGTTTACGCAGCATCCCCGGCTGGGCTTTCCCAGAACGTCGGTATTCCGGGCCAGTTTCCTGCTGGAAAGTGTAGCCGACCTTCGCCAGTCTCTTCAAAACAGAGGGGCCAACCTGATCATACGCGTTGGTAAACCCGCCGATGTGCTGGCCGAACTCGCCCGCGAAATCGGGGCGTCGGCTATCTATACGAGCAAAGAAATTACGCAGGAAGAAACCGACACCGAATCGAAATTGAGCAACAAACTCAAACCGCTCAATATCGATATCAAGTTCTTCTGGATGAGCACGCTGTACCATGTTCGGGATTTACCGTTTACCATCTCGCGGCTGCCCGACGTGTTCACGCAGTATCGGCATCAGATCGAGAAAAGCACCAGCATCCGGCCAACGTTCCCAACGCCCGACGCGGTTTTGCTCGTACCCGATGTGTTGCCCGGCGATATGCCCACACTAACGACACTTGGCTTCGATAGCGAAGCCCAACAACAGGTCGACCAACCGGATTCACGCCGGGCGGTGTCCTTTGACGGGGGCGAACGCGTGGCGCTGGAACGGCTTAACCGATACCTGTGGCAAACCGACAGCATTGCCACCTATAAAGAAACCCGCAACGGACTCCTTGGCGAGGATTATTCGACCAAGTTCTCGGCCTGGCTGGCCACCGGATGCCTGTCGCCCCGGATGGTGTATGAAGAAATTACCCGCTACGAAAACGAACGGGTCCGGAATGAGTCGACGTACTGGCTGATTTTTGAGCTGATGTGGCGCGATTTCTTCCGGTTCGTTGCCCTCCGGTTCGGCACCCGCATTTTCAAGAGCAGCGGTATCAAGCACGATCTCAAGCGCAAATTCAAACAGGACGAAACGCTGTTTCGGCGTTGGGCGGAAGGTAAAACCGGCATCCCGTTTATCGACGCCAACATGCGCGAAATGAACGCCACCGGATTCATGAGCAACCGGGGCCGACAAAACGTAGCCAGCTTTCTGGTCAGCGACCTCGGCCTCGACTGGACATGGGGAGCGGCTTACTTCGAAAGCCAACTGGTCGACTATGACCCGTGCAGCAACTGGGGCAACTGGAATTATGTGGCGGGGGTAGGCAACGATCCACGCCAGTTCAGCAACGGACAGCCGCGTTATTTCAATACACTGAGCCAGGCTATGCGCTACGACGAGCCCGGCAGCTACGTAAAACACTGGCTTCCCGAACTGGCGCAGGTCCCCGCCGATCAGGTGCATCAGATTTCGACCCTGAGCCCCGAACAGCAGGAGCAGTATGGTGTCGTATTAGGTACCGATTACCCACTGCCGGTTGTGGACCCGGCTAAGTGGTAGATGACCCCACCCCAACCCCTCCCCTTGAAAAAAGGGGAGGGGCTATAAAGGATACGTCGCCATTTAGCCCGGCAGCGTCCAACTACATACCTTTTTTAGGTTACCGCATCCTCGGCATGTGTCCTCTCGGCCCGAAGTGACAGGCTTAAACAGCATACGCAGTATAGTGTTAGGTATAGATTCCCCATTATTGCTAACTGCGGACTCAGGTAATTGGGTAATTCCCCCATCTCCAAACAATATGTCGTTCCTAAGCCCCTCCCCTTTTTTTTAGGGGAGGGGTTGGGGTGGGGTAGCTTCTGGCAAAGCAATTCTAAATCCACTTCTACAGATTCTTCTCCACAAAATTGGTCATCATCTGGTAGAGGTGGAGTCGTGTGTTGCCCCCGTAAATGCCGTGGTTTCGGTTGGGGTAATAGAAAGACTGGAACTGCTTGCCGGCGGCAATGAGGGCATCTTCGAAGGCGATGGAATTCTGAAAATGAACGTTATCGTCGCCGGTGCCGTGGATGAGCAGGAAAGGACCGCGTAGTTTAGCGGCATGCGTAACGGGCGAATTATCATCATAGCCCGATTCATTTTCCTGCGGGCGTTTGAGGTAGCGTTCGGTATACACGGTGTCGTAGAACCGCCAGTTCGTAACGGGGGCCACCGATATACCCGCCTTGAACACATCAGCCCCGAGGGTCATGCACAATGCGGACATGTAGCCGCCATAACTCCAGCCCCAGATACCCACGCGGGCGGGATCGACAAACGGCACTGTTTTCAAATTTTGAGCAACGGCAATCTGATCTTCCGTTTCCAGCTTGCCGAGCTGGGCGTACGTACTCATGCGAAAGGCCGTACCCCGTGCTCCCGTGCCCCGACCATCGACAGACACAATGATGTAGCCCTTCTGCACCAATGTCTGGTACCAGAAGAAATCACGGCTGTCCCAGTCGTCTTTAACGGTTTGCGAACCCGGCCCGCCATACACGAACATCAGAACCGGATACTTCTTCGTTCCCGAACTATCGAATCCGGCGGGCCGGATCATCCAGCCGTTCAGGGGTGTTCCATCGGCAGCTTTGGTTTGAAAAAACTTTTTGGGCTGGATGGTATAGCCCGCCAACCGGCTTTTCAGGGCATCGTTCGATTCCAGCACGCGCTGGTCTGTCGTTGACTTTGTATCCCGAAGGCTAACCGTTACGGGCGATTTTGCGGAGGTATGATACAGCAGATAGTAGCCGAAATCGGGGCTGAAGTTAGCCGTATACGTACCCGCCTGACTGGTTAGTTTTTGCTTGTTCTGGCCATCAAGGCCAATGCGGTATAGGTGCCGTTCGAGGGGCGACGCTTCGGTAGACGTAAAGAAAATCGTGCCCGTCTTCTCATCAACGCCCGATACGGTAGAAACTTCATACGCACCCGACGTAACGGGGCGAATGAGCTTGCCGCTCATATCGTACAGATACAAGTGCTTGTAGCCACTGCGCTCGCTGCTCCAGATGAACGACTTACCCTCGTTCAGATACGTCAGATCGTCGGTAAATTCCAGATCGACATAGGTCGGACTTGTTTCGCTCAATACCGTTGCCGCCTGCCCGGTGGTGGCGTTAACGTGCAGCAGATCGAGTTTATTCTGGAGCCGGTTCAGCCGCCGAATCGAGAGCAGGTTCGCGTTTTTCGTCCACTGAATGCGGGGCAGGTATATGTCCTTTTCCGCGCCCGTTTGCACCAGCACCTTTTTGCCGGTCTGCACATCGGCTATCCAGACCGATACCAGCGAGTTGGCCTCCCCCGCTTTAGGGTATTTAAACCGATACTCTACCGGATAGAGCTTTCCCCATAGCTGCATGTCGTACTCGGGCACCCGGCTTTCATCGAACCGAATCCAGGCCAGCCGCTTGCTATCCGGCGACCATTCGAACGCCCGCGCCATGCTGAACTCCTCTTCGTACACCCAGTCGGCGCCACCGTTGATGATGGCATTCAGCTTACCGTCGGTGGTGAGTTTAGTTTCCTTTTGCGTTGCCAGATCGACCACGAACAGATTGTTATCGCGCATAAAGGCTACGCGTTTGCCATCGGGTGAAAACGTCGCGTACTGCTGCTTGCCACCCTTACTCAAAGCCGCCAACTGTTTCGTTGTCAGATCATAGACGTAGTAATCGGCCTTACTCGACCGCCGGTAAATGGGTTCTTCTTCGGTAGTAATAAGCAGCTTTCGTTCATCGGCCGACAGTTGATACCCTTCCACATTCACCTGCTTCCCCGTCCCGGCAACCTTCGTCTGTTGGGCATCGAAGAGCGTTTCGACAGGGGCTCCGGTGGTAATGATAAATTTGCTGATCTTTCCTCCGTCGAGCGTTGTATAGAAGCCGCCCGTTTTCATCCAGTTAACGGCCTGAACGGTACGCTGGTTAAAAACGCCCTGGTTGCGCCCCCACACGTCGTCGAGCGACACATTTTTAGGGGTTTGAGACAAAGCGGGAATAACTACCAGTAAAAAGGCAACCTGAAGCAGAACTTGACGGACAGTCATGAGCGTTTTGTTAGTGTGTACAAAAACGGAACGGTTCGCCATTGCAACGGCGAACCATGGCAACGGCGAACCGTTTATTGAAAAGGTATCTTACTTGACCGGTTCGGCGGGAACGCTGCCGGGCAACAGGCCTTTGCGCTTCAGCAGAGCGTCGGTAAAACGCAGGTCGTTATCGCTGGTAAAAATAGAGAAGGGCAGATACAGAAACTGGGCTTTCGACAACCCTTTGGTAACGGTTTTGGCGATCCAACTGGCCTTCACGTTCGACATGGCTTCGGCATTATCGAGAAACAGGATATACGCGTCCTTGTCTTTGATGACGCTATCGATCTGGGTCCATTTCAGAATACCACCTTCCTTGGCGTTGATCCGCATCAGGATCTGTCGGCTGTCTATTTCATAAACGTACTTCTGAAACAGCGCTTTACTTTGTTCCATCTGGGCGATACCGGTAATCTGAACGGCCCAGAAAAGAACGTATAAAATCGTGAGCAGCACCACGACAATATAAATCCAGTAATTCGGATAAACGTTCGTCAGGTTCAGAACGACGTTGAGGAAAATTAATGCCAGCGGCACAAACCCCCATTTCCAGTTATCTTTCACCCACTGCCGCAGGGCAATATTGATATACGTTTTTTGATCTAACGCGTACTTTTTAGTCTTAACAATCATAACACCTCTACATGAAAGTGCAAAGATAAGATAAAGATGTATGATATAGGATGTAGGATATAGGATGTATCTGGCTACGAAAGCAATACATCCTACATCATACATCTTTCTTTATTCTTTTCGAAAGTGCAGGGCGTTGATGGCGTATTGATGGTCGCTCGTCTGGCGCATGAGCACGTAGACGGAGAAGACCTGTCCGCCGGTCTCGTAAGTGCCGGTGCTGTAGCGCAGTTTATCTGACGCACCCCGATACACAAACTGAAAGCTATGAGGAGGATATTTACGAAAGAACGTACGCAGAATTAATTCGGCATGTGTGGCCTGCACCGCCTGAAACTCCACCTTTTCCGTATCGATGACCAGTTCTATCGTTTTGGCAAACCGCGCCGATAACTGGCTGGCATCACCACTCCGCAAGGAGGTACCCACTGTTTGTGTTATGTCGGGCGATGTCCCCGGCAGGCCCCATGCCCATATACTAAAGATAAGACTAACTAATATATTCATAGCTGGATAAAGCAAATGTCTCTTTCCTCCTCTAAAGGCGAAAATGATGCCAACTAAATACCATTGGCTATATTTCCTTACCTAAAGCCTTTTTCCCCATCTTTACAGTCTTATTCTATTTGTCCATTTACATGAATACCGGCCAGCCGACGCTTATTTTGAATGCGGAACAGATACGCCAGAAAATCAGGCGTATCGCTTTTCAGATCTACGAAAATAATTTTGAAGAGTCTACCCTGCTACTCGCGGGTATTGCGGGAGAAGGCTATGTGCTGGCACAGGCTTTGGCAGAAGAATTGCAGACAATAGCTCCCTTCTCGGTCAAACTGCTTCAACTGAACCTCGACAAAACGCAGTCTGCCCAACCCGCGGTAGAGGCCGATCAACCCGCAGCAGTCTATACCGATACGGTTGTAATTGTTGTCGACGACGTCTTGTATACCGGGCGAACACTGGTATTCAGTCTACAGCCTTTCCTGAGCGTTCCGGTTCGAAAACTACAAGTAGCCGTCCTGATCGACCGCAATCACCCACGCTATCCCGTGGCGGCCGATTATAAAGGGTACGAACTGAGCACCACCCTCACCGAACACGTCGACGTTGTGCTCAGTGATGAAGCACGGATGGGGGTGTATCTGACGTAATTAATTGATGGAATTGTGATGTGGTGGAGCCGTTGACGGGTGTTGTGATTGATTAGTGCAGTGGTTAATTCCTAGGCCGCTCCCGGTACCACTACACTAATCAACTACTCCACTAACTTACACTCGGGTGCTGCGCACCAGCCCAATGCCGGCAAAGAAGAAAATGCCGCCCAGAATCACATACACGAAGGACGCCTGAGAAACGCCCCCTTTGGTAAAGTCGATACCGCCGTAGATAAGGCCGATCAAACCGGCCAGTGTCAGGATAATGCCTAAGATGCTTTTCGCATTCATACGTTGAGTTTTTTTAGCGTGAACGGTTCATTCCCGGCATAATAACTCCCTTTAGCCAAAATCCTCCCTGAAAAATAGCCGTTTCTTTTGCCCGGCTATTCCAGCAGCACCATAATATCTTCTTTTGTCAACGACTTCATGAAATTTTCTTCGGTCGTAATCAGGCTGCCGGCGAGCTGCTGCTTGGCCCGCTGTAACGACAGAATCTTTTCTTCGACGGTATTCTTGGCAATGAATTTGTACGTAAACACCGTTTTTAACTGCCCGATTCGGTGCGCCCGGTCAACAGCTTGGGCCTCAATAGCCGGATTCCACCACGGATCCAGAATGAACACATAATCGGCAGCGGTCAGGTTATGACCCAGCCCCCCGGCTTTGAGCGATATTAAGAACAGCTTCACCGAATCGTCCGTCTGAAAAAGTTCAACCTGACTCTTCCGGTCTACCGTCGAACCGTCCAGATACGCGTATTTGATGTGCTTTTCTTTCAGGTACTGCTGAACCACATTCAGGTGTTTGATAAACTGACTAAACACCAGCACTTTATGGTTTTCGGTCATGGCACTTTCCAGCCGCATCAGCATATCATCCAGCTTACCCGAATCGCCCTCATAATCAGCGTCGACCATACGTGGGTGATTGGCGATCTGACGAAGCTTGGTCAGACCCTGCAGAACGACCATCTGCGACTTGGCAATGCCTTCCTCTTCGATTCGCTCCAGAATCAAGTTCCGGAAATAGGATTTCGCTTCTTCATACTGCGCCGACTGATCGGGAGTCATGTCGCAATACAGTACACTTTCAACTTTGGGCGGCAGATCGGTGGCGACCTGGGCCTTGTTGCGTCGCAGCATAAACGGCTTGATCAACCCGTATAGCTTACCGGTTTTAACTTCGTCGTGCTTTTTTTCAATCGGAATCTGAAACTCATTTCGGAAGAAGGACTGACTCCCTAACAGACCCGGGTTGATGAACGACATCTGCGACCAGAGATCCATGGTGCTATTCTCCAGCGGAGTGCCCGTCAGAATAAGCCGAAACGCATTGTTGAGCTGCATCACCGCTTTGGTAATGTGCGACGATGGATTTTTGATTGCCTGCGACTCGTCCAGAATAACATAGTTGAACCGGTAATCGCTGAGTATGTCAATATCGATGCGGACAATGCCGTATGAAGTCAGAATCAGATCATACTCGTCGAACTGAGCCGTGTTCTTATCGCGGTAGGTGCCGGTATACACCATCACCCGGAGGTCGGGCGTGAATTTCCGGGCTTCGAGTTCCCAGTTATAGAGCAGCGATGTGGGCATCACCAGCAGGCTGGGCTCCCGGACACCGGCTTCTTTCTGCCCCTGCAGCATTGCCAGCGTCATTACCGTTTTGCCCAACCCCATGTCATCGGCCAGGCAGCCCCCAAACCGGTACTGACGCAGGAAATTCATCCAGTCGTAACCGGCCTGCTGGTACGGGCGCAGATTACCGTTGAACCCTTTGGGTACCGGAAACGGCTCGATCTCCTCAAAATTCCGCAGCCGCTCCAGCTTGCGGGTAATAACGGCCGTTGCCAGATTATCCCGCTCCAGTTCCTGTACCAGTGCCAGGTGATATTTCTGAAGTACCAGCCGTCCATCGCCGTCAATGCCATCGGCATGCTCCAGAAAGCCGAAGAGTTCGGAGTATTCGGTAAACCAGGCGTCGGGAATTACAGCAATTTCGCCATTAGGCAGCGTGAATTCATGCTTTTTATTCAGAATGAGCGTCCGCAGCTTCAGGAATGGAATTTCGAACTCGCCAAACCGGACGTTGGCATAAATATCGAACCAGTCTCGTCCTTCTTCAATAGACACCTTGATACTCGAATAGCCCAGAAAATAACGTTTGGTATCCTGTGCATCCTGCCGAAGAACGAACCCGGCCTCCTGAAGCTGGCCGTTGTTCTTCGACAACCAGGTAAAGGCTTCGGCTTTGGAAATTGCCAATCGCCCGTGCCGGAGATCAAGACCAGCGTCATGAAGAAACGTCAGCTTGTTACGCTCCAGCCGCTGGTCGCGACGAATTTTATGGAAAACGTATTCGTCGTTATTCTTTTCGAGGCTCACATTGGCCGACGGCCCGAAACTATCGAACCGAAAGGTGTAGTCACCGTATTGAAACGACAGGTCAAAGACAATCCGCTGGCTGGTGCTTTCATCCTCGTCCGGACCATCCGAGCCATCGTTCATCACCGCTACCGCCCGACTCGACTGCACCATGTCGGAAACGGTCAAAACAGGCACCGGCTCCATGGTTTCCGTCCGGATCTCGAAGCCTTTGGCAAATACATCGTACGACGCAATCAGGGGCGTAACAAATCGTTCGTAGTACTGCTGCTCGATATTACGGGGAATGACAATGTGGTTTTTCGAGAAGAACGGACGCAGTTTCTTCCCGTCGACATTTTTACTGAAATGATAGAGCCGGTTACCCACCATCAGATAAGCAGGCTCATCGCAGATCATCAGGGCATCTCTGAATTGAAAATCGACTCGCTCCGTCTCGCTTGTCTGTCCATCTTTCGCACCGCCCTCCCGTGGGCCGCCCTCTCGTGGGCCGCCCTCTCGTGGGACAATTGGGTAGCGGATGATGGGGAAGTAGTGGGTTGATTCGGCGTTGCGAACAAAGTGAAAATGGACGCGGGCGGGTTCGGGCATCCAGACGATAGGCTCCCAGGCAGGGTTCCCATCATTACCCATAATATAGAAGGGCTTACCAGGCAGCAGGCCCATGATTTTAGCCTTCACCGTTTCGATATGACCGGCAATCGTTTCCTGAATTAGCTTATCACCTTTTTGTGGGTCGTAAATTTTCAGGAAGAAATCAACGGCTGGCAGCTTTCGGGTGTTGAACCGCTTTACGATATAATCCTGCTGAATGCTGTCGATCAGCTTCACCAGGTCAAAATCCCGTTCGTCCAGGCCTTTGGTAAACTCACTAACGTTCTGAGTCGATAATGTCTGGTTTTGGAGTGTCAATTCGCCACGGCTGTTGCGCTGGACAACAAAAGCCTCAATGAGGTATCCCAGAAACTCGTGATTCAGCAAGGAATACACGATTTGAAACGGTTGCAAAGGCGATACTTTCATACGAACAAAAGCGTTCACAGCCAGCCTGGGGAAGGCAGGCCGGAGCCGTAGATTAAGGTGAACAATCTCCGATAAGAGACCGTGTGGATTATAGGCTTAACAGACGCCAAAATAACAACCAAACTTGTTCATTATGAACAGATTAGCCACTATCCGCATTTGTCGAAGGTGTCAAATATACGAATCAAAACAAAATGTACAAGTCTGTTTACGACAAAATCAGTAAATGGGAAAATACATGAGCAAGCGGTCGTGAAAACAGCTGAACAGATTAAAAAACCGAGCCCCCAGTGGGCCGTTAACAAGAGAGTTTCGCAGAGGTACGTTATAGCTATCAGCAACTTTCTCAGAACGGGCTAGTTAATTACAGAACGCTCTCAATCATTCTACTATGGAAACGCAACCATCTGTTAAGCCACCATCAGCAAAGGGTTATTTCGAACGCTTTGCTTCCTCGGTCACTCAGGCGACTGGCAGTTCAGCCGCTTTCATTATTGCCTTTTTTACCGTGATCATCTGGGCAGTCACGGGCCCGCTGTTTCACTACTCCGAAAACTGGCAGCTGGTTATCAACACCGGCACCACTATTGTCACCTTTTTGATGGTGTTCCTAATCCAGAAAGCACAGAATAAAGATTCGATGTCGGTTCAACTGAAACTCAATGAGTTGATTGCCGCTACAAAAGGGGCCAGCAACCGGCTGGTATCGGTCGAAGACCTGACCGAAGATGAATTGAAAGTACTGCAACAGCATTACCAGATGATGGCGGAATTGACGAAGCAAGCCTCCGACCTGCGGCAATCGCACTCGGTTGAAGAAGCGATAAAAGACACCGCCGAGAAACTGGAGAACGAAATGAATACCGGACACACGCTGTAAACGAAATTTTCCGGAACCTGGGTAAGCCTGATCTGTCGATCCGGGACGTTCGCTCAGACCCATGTCGCGGCAATAATCAGGGCACAAAACGAGTTGGTCAGCAGGACAGAAAAGTAGTTTCGAAGTCGTGAAGCTTGCCCAAACCTGCTTAAAATTCCGTTAAATTTTAAGCAGCAAAGGCTGATAGTTTATGAATCTATAGAAAACAAAAAAACCGCTGATCATCAGCGGTTTTTTTGTTTGTGTACCAGGAGCGGGAGTCGAACCCGCACGGGCTAATGCCCACAGGATTTTAAGTCCGGCGTGTCTACCAGTTCCACCATCCCGGCATTCCATGCCCCGCTTTCGCGAAGCACTCTTTACAAAAAAAGCACCGGTTTCGGTGCCTTTTTGTTGAGCGAAAGACGGGGTTCGAACCCGCGACCTCGACCTTGGCAAGGTCGCGCTCTACCAGCTGAGCTACTTTCGCATTATCAAGTTCGCCTGCCAATCGGCGAATTGTGGATGCAAAGGTAGGTGTTTTTTGACGCTTGTCAAGTCCTTCGCTCAAAAAAAATTCATAAAAATTTAGCCTAACTTGTCCAAAAACTGATTCTGAACGAGTTAGGGCTATCCTTTAGAGCAAGGATTCGTTAACCTGCGTATCGAAGACACCCGTTAAAACCCGGCCATTTCGCTTTACCTGTACCCAAATACGGTAATGCCCGGCCCTCGGAAACGCGTACGGAAACTCCACCATGTTGTTCGTCTTCATGGTGTGACGCATGCCCGCAGCCAGCCGTTGGTTCTTCTCAGCTTCGGGCAAGGTTTTGAGCTTGCTGACGTAAGCATCGATGCTATCGCTAAAACGAACGGGGTCCGGATACCGGAACGTCCGGGCAGTATCGGCGATGCGATTGGTCAACGACTCTTCGGATGCCATAGAGTATGTGCCTACGGGATGAAGGTGGATGTACACCGAACCATCGGAGCGTAAGATAGCGGCATGACCACCCATGCCCAGATACGGTTCCAGCGCGGCTGCCTTTCCCTGCGCATCGGCAACGGCAAATTTCAACGTGTACAATTTACCGGCTTCCAATACTGGGGCCGATTTATCCATCCAGAGCATTGTCGAACCGTCGTCCAGCTTCGTGCTCGCACCCGGCTTCCCGCAAACGACCATGTCGTTGTCCAGATGCGGGACATTGACTGCCCCCGGCTTCACCCCCATCGGTTCGGCTACGAGCCAGCTATCGTCAGGATCGGTCGGTTTGGCAGCGGCCGCGGCTTCAGCGGAGATTTTCAGGGAAGGGACTTCAACCGTATCGGTCAGTGTTTCGGCAAAACCGTTTCGGTAAACGACATCGGAATAAAGCAGGTATTTACCGCCGGGCAATGGCGGCAGCGCAGCCTCGTAATTCAAGGTGTCGCGTCGGTTGGGATGTAGGTGCGCAAAGGCGTCCATACCCGGCATACGCACCAGAAATGCATGCATGAGCTTGCCATGATCGGGCAGTACGAAGCTCATCATCCGGCGCTGCCGACCATCGTTGCCGGTTCCCGTCGTATCGAACTGAATCGCTAGCAGACGCTGCGCATCGGCGACACGAACCGACGCATGAATGGTGGCGGGTTTGTATAACTGCTGGTTCTTGTAGTGGTCAGCCGTACTAGTCCACCAGGTTCGCCAACCCGTCAGGATCAATACCACAACGGCCAGACCAACGCCCATACCAACCAGTCGTCGCCGACCGAGTTTAGCCGGAGCGGGTTGCCCCGGCAACACCACCCCATCGGCATTACTGGCACCAATAATTGTGACCAGCATCACGACCAGCAACAGGCCCATGGCAGCAAGCCCCCAGCCGGTTCCGGCGGGCATCTCGCGCAAACTGGTTGCAACGGCCATAACGGGTACGATCACCTGCTGTTTGCCATCGGGTCCGTCGATTGTAAGCTCAATGCTGGACGAACCGGAACTCATGAGCCACAAATCCGCTTCGTAGCGGTTATCGGCCATCAGCGCCAGTTCATCGTGCGTTGGGGCACCTTTACCCCCCGATCGAAAGTAGATCGGACGAGCGCCGATACGGCTGACCCGCCCCTGTTCTACGTATACCGTAACTTTAGCCGTTCCGGGTACTACATCCGGCGGTTGTACACTGATCAAAAGCTGGTATTTGCCCGCCTGTTTCTGTACAATCACGCCCGAACTACCAATGTGGGCAGAGACCGTTGGCGAAAGAGCGAAAGAGCAAAAGAGCGAAAAGAGCAGCAATGGCCACTTCATTCGACTGTGTTTTCTGTACTTAATAGCTTCCATGTACTTTATTTTCTTTCTATTGCCGGCTTATCGAACGACCCGTTTCATCCAGTTACCCCATAGTAAGCCAACCCGCGTTGAGAGGGTAGCGTAGAGAAGCGTTTTGGCAAATCCAATCCCAAATTCAGCCGCCGACTGTATTTCCCAGGGTGCAAAGGCGTAGCGATATTCCCAGTCGGGCGAGTTGGAGTAGACCCAGGAATAAGACAGGAAGATGCCATTTCTGGCATAGGGCGACGTCAGCAGAAACTCGCCAAACGGCCACTGAACAGCCAGCAAAACGACCATAAACCCAACGGCATAAATCAACGACAGCACCCAGTCATTCAGTTTACGTTTGCCATCTGCCGGTGCCTCGAACCGGTGCATGAGCCAATCGAGTACAAGTCCGGGGATGATCAGAAAAACCGGAAATAAGAATGGTTGATAGTGCGTAATGGGGTTCAGGACGGGACCAAGACGGGGTGTGGCCGGGAAGTGCTGCAACACCCAGCTCGGCACCAGCATACCCACCATATAGATGGCCGTGATGGTTGTGATGGGCCAGCGTAATAAGGAAGCCCGGCCAACGGCCAGCAGGTAAAAGGGCAGAGCAATGGCGGCCGTCGCGTAGAAGATAGAACTATGGGATTCGCGCATACCCATCGACTCCGACAGCAGCGTGTACAGCATAATCAGCAAAAGACCGGCGGCAATGGCAAACAGCCACTTGAGCCGCACGCCCCGCCGGGTGTCGTCGTTTGCCTGACCAAGCGATTGAACCGGATTCCGGTATTTGTTCTGCAAAGCCAGCACACCCACAATGGCCCCAAACTGTACTGTCATGATACCGATTGCCAGAATTGTATGGGGCGGGGTCAGGATCTGGACATCGAGGCCGTAGGTATTGTGCCACCAGTCATCGAAGGGAGCCGACGTTAGCATGGCGAGTGCGCCCCAAACGCAGAACATGGCACCTAACGGACCATAAAAAACACCCCAGAAGGGAACGGCCTGCGTTCGGCCGGGATGATTTTTTGTGAACGTCAGATTCAGGATCTGGTAGGCCGAAAACAGCCCCGACACAATCGCACCCACATAGATAACGACGTGGGGTGGAGCCAGCAGCCCGTCGCGCCCAATGCTCATGTGCCACATAATGTCCCAAAGGAGGCCTATGATGACACAGAAAGACGAAAAAACAACGGCGTAAACGTAAGTAGGTATACCGAGCCGCCAACTACTGGCACGAGTAGCCGTCTGCTCCCGACCGGATTCAAACGAAGAAGGAAATGCCGATTCCATAGGAATGGATGAAGTGGTTTATTAACGAAAGGATGTGGAAAGATACAAAAAGGTTGCCGTCCACTTTTTAAAAAATTGACGAGTGGAAAGTGATAGCCCACAAGCCATCCCCCCGGCCGTCAACTCATTATTTAAAGGACAGAATAGCCACGCATTGATTCGATTATTACCTGACGCACAAGAGACTGTTTCGGCTACTTGAGCCAACGGGACATCAATTCGCTGGATTATGGCGTTATTTGTGTAACCATCTGCGCCCTGCCACCATGCTGTCTATATCTTCACCGGTACGTGCCTTTCTGTTCTCCGCAAAAGCACTGCTCTTTGTGGGGCTTGGCCTGTTCATGAGTGCGTGTGTTCCGGACTTTCTGTTATCAGATTCCGACTGGGTCGTTATCGAAGCCGGTGAACACGAGCCCAATCCAAAGCGAAAAGTAGGTCTTGTTATTAGTCCAAAGGAAATATCGGCTACGGTTACGTTCGACAGTTCCTGCATCTACGACATTGGTGGGGCTGATGCCGACGACTGGAACAAGGTTATCGGCATAGGCTTCGTGGGTTCCAAAGATCAGCCGCTGGATGGGGTACCTCCGCACCAGGTCGATGGTGCGCGGGTAGGCTGGCGCTGGAATCCGCAACGGGGCCGCATCGACTTGGGCGCGTACATCTACGTAGAAGGCAATCGGATCGACTTCAAGGTAGCTGAAGTGGCGCTGAACACCCCCACGCGCATGACCATTAAGATCGACTACGACCGGAAGTTATACCAGGTGCTGGGCGGCAAAACCGTTCCCTTCACCCATAACAAGTCCTTTGCCTATAACACCGGACTTTATTTTGGCGGCAATCAGGTAGCCCCGCACCGGATTCGGGTCAAGATTGTGGATTAGGCAACGCAAACAACCGTCTGCCCATGACCATCTCTCCACTCGACCTAATCATATTACTTGGCGCTCTACAGGGGTTTATCCTGTCGGCCCTGTTGTGGACAACGCCCAAAGGCCGTCAATTATCCAACCGACTACTGGGTGTATTGATCGGCTTGCTGGCCCTGATGAGTCTGGCTTTAGCCATTCCCCTTCACAACCGCTGGGTCGTTTTTGCGCTGGATTTTTTACCCCTCATTATGGCGATGCCCCTGGGGCCGCTTGTGTATTTCTACACGAAATCCATGCTGGACCCGGCCTTTCAATTGGGTCGGCGGGAACGGCGGCATTTTTACCCCGTCGTGCTGGACTGGGGGTCTAAACTTATCGGCTGGATGTTCCTGGGCGGCTTGTTTCTCGGTCTGGTTCCCACGTCGGATGGCCCGCTTTGGGGGCATGTCATGAATGAATATGACACCTACGCCGATATTCCGCGCTGGCTTTCGGTAACGACGTATCTCCTTCTGACAAGGCGCTGGCTCAGCCAGTACAAACAAGCCAATACTCACCAAAAAGCAGGCAATCAGGACCAAACGCTGCGATGGCTCCGGCAGTTTGTTACTATCTTTCTGGGTTTCCAGATCGTATGGCTCGTGCATCTGGTACCCTACATTATTCCGGACACCCGGTCGGCCTGGCTGGATCAGTTTGGCTGGTATCCGATTTACATTCCCATTGCCGTTTTAATTTATTGGCTGGGCCTGAAAGGGTATCTGCACACCCGGCAAAGTTCCGTTGAAGTAGCAGGCCCTAAAGCCAACGCCATGACGATGCCTGATGAAGCCGTTCGTAAGGCCATTGATGTATTGACGCATGCCATGCAAATGGATAAACTCTATCTCGACCCGGAACTGACCGTCGAAAAAGTAGGTCGGCATGTGCAGCTAACACCCAAAACCGTGTCGTTTGTCCTGAACCAGCATGTGCAGAAAAGCTTCAATGCCTTCGTGAATGACTACCGAATCGAAGCCGTGAAGCAGCAGCTGACCAACCCTGCCAACGAATACCTGACGCTAACAGGCATCGCACTGGAATGCGGATTCAATTCACAGGCTACGTTTCAGCGGGCGTTTAAACAGGCAACGGGCCAGTCGCCCAAGCGATTCATAGAACAACAGACGACAGAATCCTGAAAATCACCGCTCAAATCTGGATTTGAGTAGACTAATGCATTGATTCTGGCCTGTTTTGGCCTAAAATCAATGCATTATGAAAACGATCAGCTGTCTTTTTCTCTCATTCCTGTTTGCGTTGGGTGGCCACGCCCAGCCAGCCATCGACTCGTTAAAAACCAGGATCCTGCAACCCTCCGACATGCAGGCCGACTTCTCCTACCTCCGCAGGCTGCTGGAGGAGACGCATCCGGGTTTGTACCGGTACACGCCCAAACCCATCATGCAGGCAAAACTGGACAGCCTTGCCGGTACACTGACAAAACCGCTTCCGTTCTACGATTTTTACCGCACCGTTGAAGCCCTCATAGCCGACATTCGCTGTGCGCATACGCATGCATTACCGGAGAAGAACTGGCGCAATCAGTTCAGTAAAGTCCAGCAAACGATCCCATTTTTTATCTGGACCACCCAGCAACGCTTCTTCGTCCTGATGAACGGCACGACCGACCAAACCATCAAACCCGGCTTCGAGCTACTTAGCATAAACGGACAGCCGATGGACGACGTCCGGCGGCAAATGGACCGATACCACTGGGCCGATGGCTATATTGAATCATCGAAAAGTCAGATGCGGGGTGAATTATTTAACCTATTCTATTACTGGTTCGTTGGCCAGCCGGATACATTTTCGCTCAGATTCCGCAGTCTGACGGGCGATACCCTTGAGGTGAATACCCCGGCTAAGCCCTTCCGCGTTTCGCTTCGGCAAATGCTCAAAAATCCCGTCAACAAGCAAATGGTAGCCTGGTATGTCAACAAAAAACAGAAACACCCCTGGCGCTTGTCTTTCCCCGATACGCTGGCGAACACCGCTATTCTTCGATTCGATGGCTTTGGGGGCGAAGGGGCCAGAAACAGTGATGAAGCCGTGACCGTTTTCCGGGCATTTATGGATAAGAGCCTGGCTAAACTTGAAAAGCAACGAATTCAGAACTTGATTATCGATGTCAGAGGCAATACGGGTGGATGGGACAGTCAGGGGATTGAGTTGTTTACGTATCTGATGAAAACGGATTCAGCCGTAGCCTATTACAGGCGCCAGCACAGCATTAGCGACGGCACCACCGGAAGCGAGTTTCTTGCCTTTTCGGACCTCTCCGAAGCCAACCGGAAGAATATAAAGAACGAGTTGACCCCTGAAAGTGACGGTACGTTTACGCTTAAGCAGGCTAGCGGCATTGATTCGACCGGTCGAACACCCAAACGGTATGCGCCTAAACCCAATCGGTTCAGAGGACAGGTTTATGTGCTCATGAATGGCGAAAGTGCCTCAACCGCATCCGAATTCCTGGCCGTTGCCCATGCCAATAAAGTGGGCGTGTTTATCGGTACGGAATCCGGTGGTGCCTATGAAGGGGGTAACGGGGGTAGTTTTATTACCCTTGGGCTCCCTAAATCAGGTATACAGGTAACAACACCGCTGGTTTATTACAACAATACCGTGCCTGAACCGAAGCAGAAAGGGCGCGGCACTCTGCCGGATCACGACGTGCCCGTTACCATACATGATTTGCTGATGCATACCGATTCACAAGTTGACTTTGTCGTGACCTTAATTCGAAAGCAACCTCAGTGAAGGCCTGAAAAGTAAAGCCCTGTACAACCCGGTGAGTCAGGCAGGCACGAATCCTACCGGCCCATGGCCGCTTACCAACCCCGCCAGCCCAGTGGAACGTTCGCCCACCGAAGCTGTCACCCTGCCAAATCAGTTACGCGGACAGATTCGCATTGAACCGCTGACCAAACCCCCGGAAACCATTGCCGGTTGCGGCATTTCGTTCAATAAGTGCGAGATACTGCTGGGCGAGTGCGACGAACCGGCACCGGAACATGGTAACTGGTCGCGATATGTCATTACGGCGAGGCAGACCTATACCTTATTGATCAACTACTTCTTACTGAGACCGAATGTCTATTCGTTTTAGGGATACGTATGGCATTTATCGGTAACGAACGGTATAATTGTGGGCAAAAACCGTTTATTCTGTTTGGGCACTGCCGGGCGGGCCTTTCCCTGATTCAGTAGCGCAATAGACACCAACCTGTTCCTTTCGATAACCTGCTGTCCGTTATGCATATTTTCGAGATCCTTTACCACGAATTCATCAACTTCTGGGGGTTTGACCAACTTTGGGAAATCATTCAAACGCAGAACTACGAAGCACTGCTGACCCAGAATGGTATTCAGGCTTTTTTAAGACCGCTCCTCCCGGTACTCCTGTTGATTGAGATTATTCGCGGGCTGTTTTACCGGCGCTACTCGCATGACCAGTACAAGATTTCTGTGTTCACGTATATCCTGAATCGCTTTATTTCCAGCTTTCTGTCAATTGCGATGGTGGCCTTTTGCATTGGCTTTTTTGAGCCCTATGCCCTTTTTAAGACCTCGCTTACCTGGTACTGGTTTATTTACGGGTACGTGGTTTGGGAACTCGCCCATTTTGTCTATCATTATTTCGGGCATAAAGTCCGGCTTTTCTGGTGCCTGCACTCCACGCACCACGCGCCGGAATACATGAACCTCTCCGTAACCTACGCGCACTTTTTTCTCGAAGCGCCCTACGCCGATATCATCCGTACCACCATCTGTATTCTGCTGGGCGTAAATCCTCCCCTGCTTTTTCTCATCATGTTCATCGACGGAACCTGGGGGTCGTTTATCCATATTGGCGAGAATCTGCTCAAAGACGGGCGGCTGGGCTTTCTAAACCGAATCATTCTTACACCATCGCACCACCGCGTCCATCATGCCCGCAATCCATTGTATATGGATACCAACTTTTGTAATCTCCTCAACATATGGGATAGAGCCTTTGGTACCTTACAGGATGAAAAAACAACGATGGAGATCGAATACGGCATTAGCCGTCCCATGAAAAAAGGCGATTTTCTGGATGCTTATTTTGGCGAAATCGTTGCCCTGGGTAAAGACGTGTACCAGGCACCCGGCATCAAAAACAAAATCCTTTACATATTCATGCCGCCTGGGTGGAGCC
The DNA here is from genome assembly GCF_054782495.1 of Spirosoma aerophilum. Lineage (NCBI taxonomy): Bacteria > Pseudomonadati > Bacteroidota > Cytophagia > Cytophagales > Cytophagaceae > Spirosoma > Spirosoma aerophilum. The sequence goes on from NZ_BAAGSJ010000004.1 coordinate 386,714, forward strand.
ATACCGGCGACCACAAAACGGCCACCGTTGTCAAAGCTGACTATATCAAAGAGCACCAGCAGGAGCTTAGTCTGGCAGGGAAGCCCTAACCTTAACCCAATTTATTGGTTAGGTAAGGACTCAGCCCCTGTTTGCTCATGGCCACTTACCAACCTCTCCACGACTGGAATGTATCGCCCACCGAAGCCGTCGTCCTGCAAAATCAGCTACGCGGACAGATTCGCATTGAACCGCTGACCAAACCAGCCGAAACCATTGCCGGTTGTGACATCTCGTTCAATAAGTTCGAAGAGACCGTGTATGCCGGTATTGTGGTACTTCGGCTCGATACGCTCGAAACCATCGAAGAAACGGGCGTGGTCAGTACGGCTCCGTTTCCTTACATTCCGGGCTTGCTATCGTTTCGCGAAATTCCGTCCCTGCTCGAAGCCTGGCAGAAACTCAAGACCGAGCCCGATGTAGTGATGTTTGATGGTCACGGTACGGCCCACCCCCGCCGAATTGGCATTGCCTCACACGCGGGTCTGTTCCTGAATCGACCGACGTTTGGCTGCGGTAAATCGGTGCTGGTGGGTAAATACGACGAACCGGCACCGGAACGCGGCAACTGGTCGCCGATGCGTCATTATAACGAAGTGATTGGAGCCGCGTTGCGGACAAAGAACAAAGTCAATCCGGTGTATGTGTCGCCGGGAAATCTGATCGATCTGGAAACGGCTATCTCACTAACGCTGGCCTGCGACGGCGGCTACCGAATTCCCGAGCCCACCCGCCGGGCGCATAACCTGGTAAACGCGATACGGCGGGGGGAGCGGCCGGACCTAAGCTAAAGTCGGGTGCTTACTAGTTGCATGCCAGCGATAAGACAAACGCCATTTTCGAAAGAAATGGCGTTTGTCTTATCGCTGGCATATCAGTTATACCTTCTGCAAATACATCGTTTTCAACACCATCACTGTCCGCTCAACTTTACCTTCTATTTCCTCTGCATCCTCGGTGAGCCGGATATTTTTAACGACGGTTCCCCGTTTTAGGGTTGCCGATGACTCTCTTACTTTCAAATCTTTGATCAATTTTACCGAATCCCCTTCGGCAAGTAGTGTTCCGTTGCTGTCTTTTACGTCCATTTAAGTTAAATAGCTGGTGGTTTTCGGCAAAGGTACAGAAACGTCCAGAACACACCGAAAAACGGCAGACGAGGACAAGGGATAGCGCACGGATATTGCTGGTTGTTTACACGCCCCGTTCGTCGTCGATTATCGAATCATATGGATCATAGAAATCAGCGTTCGTTTTCCGAGCACCTCAGAAATTATACCATCGCGTTCTACCAGACGCAGCGAAATGCCTTTGTCATCATTATCACGCTGCTCCTGTCGCTCTACATACTGACCGTTCCCGATCAGGCAGGCGACATGATCAATGCGGTGATCGACGATGGCGTTTTCCACAGGCTGTTCCAGTACATATTGCTTAGTACACTCGTCTGGAGCTGGCTCGTATACGGCTGCACCCGCATGATTCTGCATATTTCACCCGTTGGCCTTCGCATCAATGAGGAATGTGATGTGTTGCTCCGATGGCTCCCGAAAATTGGCGGGGTCATTCCAGCCCTGATTCTGGCGTATGCGTTCTGGAAACCCGACCGCTGGCAGCCCTATCTGCTCCTGCTGGAAAGTGGCCTGATGCTGGCTCAGTTCCTTTGGGTAGAACACAACGTTTCTGTTTTCAAATTGCCCGACCGCTGGCGCTTTTCGGACCGGTATACCAATTTCAAACAGGATATTCGGGGGTTGTGGCGGCATCCGCTCGGGCGGCTGGTGATCCGGACGGGTGTTGTGCTGACGCTGTTTCTGATTGCCCTTTTTAGTCTGCCGGTTCAGTGGGGGCTGGCCCAGCGACTGCGTCCAACAGCGATCATCATCTTCGGTATTACGATGTACACCTTCTGGGGCAGCGTAGTCGTGTATTTTAATGACTACCGCTACCGCCCGCTTGTGCTGATAACGCTGGGATATCTGGTTCTCATCAGCGCGTTCAACGACAATACATCCGTTCGGAAAGCGACGGGAACATCGGTCCCCCCTATTTCGCAACGCCCGACCGTCGACGCCCATTTTGCCCAGTGGGTAGCCGCCCGAAGGCAGGAAGACGGCGATACGATTCCGCTGGTGCTGGTAGCGGCCGAAGGCGGAGGCATCCGTGCCCTGAACTGGACTGCCGAAACGCTCATCCGGCTCGACTCCATCATTCCGGGTTTCAGTCGGCATATATACGCGCTGAGTGGCGTATCGGGCGGGGGTGTGGGAACGGTTTTTTATACGGCCTTTCTGCGCGACGTTGCCGAAGCCGACCGTACCCGCACCTTCGAGCAGTTCCGAAAAGTGATTCGGGATGATTACCTGTCGGGTGTATCGTCGGCATTGCTCTTTCCGGAATCCGTACAGCGGCTCATTCCGGCGCCGATACCCTCCCTGGAGCGCGCCAAGTGGCTCGAAGATTCGTGGGCGGCTTCCTACTACAACAACTTAGCGTTGTCTACACTCGATTCGTCCCTGACGCAGTTGTACCAGACGCCAACGGGTTACAATTACAACCTGCCGTCGCTGCTGCTCAATGGCACCCTGGCCGAATCAGGGCAGAAAATCATTACCTCGAATCTGAAACTGGACGGTCGGTACTTTAAAAATGTGGTATCGACGCTGGATGTTCTGGGCATGGATGTACCGCTCAAAACGGCAGCGTCTCTGTGCAGTCGTTTCCCGGTCGTGACCAATGGCGGCTTGATTCAAAAAGACACGTTGTTAGCCAACGGCCGTAAACAGCGGTATGGCGGGCACGTAGTAGACGGGGGCTACTTCGACAACTCGGGCGTGGAAACCTGCATCCAATTGCTCAACAACCTCGTTCCGTCCATTCGTCGGCTCGACACGGCCGATCGGGTGACCATTATTCCGTATGTGCTCTTTATCCAGAACAGCAATACCATTGGCAATCTGCCGCAAAAGCGGTCCATTTTGCAGGAAGTGCAGATTCCCTTGCTGGCGTTTCTGAATGCCTGGGATAATGGCTCCGTCACCCGCGACAATATGTTCAACTCGTTTATAGACCGGTTTGCCAACCCGAAAACCAATTACCTGACCCTCCGGCTTGCCTACAACGAAAAATATCCGCTCGGCTGGTACATGTCCGACAGCGTAGCCCGGAGCATTGGTCAGCAGGCCAAAGACTCGATCAGCCTGAAGAACAGAGAGCTGGTTCGGTTGAAAGGTGCGTTTGGGAGAATGAACGTAAAACGGGTCGTGAACTAATGAATCCGTCGTACTTTAGCTCCTCAAACAACCGTTTGTTTCCGGCATGAACCTCCGCATAAACGGCCGCATCTGGCTTGAAACCCTTTCGAACGACACGGCCGAGCGCTTCATGGGCATCGGGCGACTGGAATTACTGGGCCATATTCAGCGAACCGGCTCGATCAATCAGGCCGCCAAAGCCATGAAAATGTCCTATAAACGCGCCTGGGAAATGGTTCACTCCATGAATACGCTGGCCAACACTCCGCTGGTCATCACCCAAACCGGGGGCGAAAAAGGCGGGGGCACCCTCGTAACCCCCGAAGGCGAAAAATACCTGAATCACTATAAGGGCTTGCAGGAACGGTTTCAGAAATTCCTGGCCGACGAACTGGCGAATCTACCCTGACAGGCTGACCACTTCATCAAATTTAACCCCAAATCATTACCCGTTATTTCCGAAGAAACATATCGGTCGTTATATTTCGGAAGAAATAGCGCATCGTATGAAATACCTCTTCCTGCTCTTTTTTATTGTCAGCCAGCAGGCACAGGCCGATATGCTACCCGACAGCACCATTAGCCCGAAGGATTCTCTGCGAAAAATTCAGCTTAACGAGATTGTCATTACGGCTTCCCGTATTCCTGAAAACGTGCTAAAATCGCCGGTGAGTATCGAATTGCTCGACGCCCGACAAATTCGGTTATCTGCCCAGCCCTCCTATTTCGACGCCATCGAGAACCTTAAAGGCGTTCAACTGCTGACGTCCAGCTTAGGCTTTAAAGTGTACAATACGCGCGGCTTTGCCAACCCGACCAATGTGCGCTTCGTGCAACTGGTGGATGGCATGGATAATCAGGCGCCCCATATTGGGGCACCTATCGCCAACGCACTGGCCCCCTCCGACCTGGACATTCAACGGGTGGAAATCGTACCCGGAGCGGCTTCGGCACTTTACGGCCTGAACGCCCTCAACGGCCTGGCGCAGCTGATTACGAAAGACCCTTTTTCTTCGCAGGGCTTGAGCGTTAGTCAGAAAACAGCGGTCAACCACGTCAACGATCCGCTGGTTCCGGCCAAAGCATACAGCGAGACAAGCCTGCGTTATGTCCGCCTGATTGGCTCGCGGGTGGCGGTCAAACTAAACGTTACCTACCAGGGCGGCTACGACTGGATCGCCCGCGACGCGTCGGACCTGAATCCCAATGCCAATACGTCTCTGGGCCTGACCGGAATGAACAACCCCGGCAGCGATCTGGTCAATAACTACGGCGATGAGTCGGCCAACCGACGGACGCTGACGCTGGGCGGCAAGAAATATGTTGTCTCCCGAACGGGTTATTTCGAGAATGACATCACCGATCTGAGCCTCCGAAACCTGCGGGGCGATGTGGGTCTTTACTGGCGCATTCGCCCAAATCTGACCCTTTCCTATCAATACAAAGCCGCTACGCTTAACAACGTGTATCAACGGACCAACCGCTTCCGGCTGGAGAATTACATCCTCGATCAACACGGCCTTACGCTCACATCGCCCTCCGTACAGATCCGCGCCTACCGAACGCGCGAGAACACAGGCGATTCGTACAACATCCGCTCGATGGCCGAAAACGTCGACAAATCCTTTAAGTCCGACAACCAGTGGTTTACCGACTTTTCGAACCAGTTCACGAGCAGCACCGCAACCGGACAATCGGTGATGGATGCCCTCCAAACCGCCCGAACGACGGCCGATGCAGGTCGGCCGCAACCGGGTTCGGAAACCTTTAATCAGCAGGTAGACAAACTCCGCGACATTAACAACTGGGATATTGGCGCGGCTCTGCGGGTGAAATCCTGGCTATACCATGCCGAAGGGCAGATAGAGCCTACCCGCGTACGGTGGGCGGGTTTCCGACAGAAAACCGGTATCGACCTGCTGGCGGGTCTGGACTTCCGGCGCTATGTGGTCTTCCCCGACGGCAATTATTTTATCAATCCAGACAAAACCAGCAACAACCTGATCTATGGCAAAACGGGCGGCTTTGTGCAGGCCTCCCGCCCCTTTTTCGGCGAAAAGCTGAAACTGAGCGGGTCGATCCGGGTCGATAAAAACACCTATTTTGACCCTAAAGTCAACCCCCGGATCTCAGCGGTTTTTTCGCCTGCCGAGAACCACAACGTCAGGGCGTCGTACCAAACGGGTTACCGGTTTCCGTCGCTGTTCGAAGCGTTTTCCAATGTCAACTCTGGCGGGGTAAAACGGGTAGGCGGGCTGAAGATCATGTCGCAGGGAATTTTTGAGAGCTCGTATCTGCGCACCTCCATCGACGCCTTCCAGGCGGCTATCAATACAGATGTCAACACGAACAAGCTGACGACCGATCAGGCCATCCAGAAGAACAAAGGCTTGTTGAAACCCAATACCTACACCTACCTGAAACCGGAACAGGTCAACAGCGTCGAGCTGGGGTATAAAGGACTGTTTTTTGGCAAAAAGCTGTACGTTGACGTTGACTTCTACTTCAATGTCTACCGGAACTTCATTGCGCAGGTAGAAGCCAACATTCCCAGGGGCAGGAACCCCGATTCGTTAGCGTATTACCTGGCTGACCGGACCCAGCAGGACCGCTACCGGCTGTGGACCAACTCCAAAACCAAAGTGTATAACTACGGGTCGAGTCTGGGACTGCGGTACTCGTCGGGTGGAAACTGGGGCTTTTCAGGCAACGCTTCCCTGGCTCGTCTGGACCGCACCGACCAGGGCGACGGGCTGGAAGAAGCCTTTAACACGCCTAAATGGATCACGAACGTGGGCATTTCGAATCCGGCCCTCTGGCAAAACATGGGCTTTTCGGTAAGCTATAAATACCAGAGTTCCTTCCTTTGGCAGTCGTCTCTGGCAACGGGCATTGTACCCGCCATCAACACCTTCGATGCCCAGATCAGCTACGCACTCCCCAACCTCGGCCGGTCGGTCAATGCGTTGTCGTTTAAGATCGGGGGCACCAATCTGCTGAACCGGCCTTACACGACCTTTACCGCCGGGCCCGGCGTGGGTGGATTTTACTACGTTACGGTCGTGGCCACTACGTTGTAGCCTTAACTTACTTCAGCAAATCCCGACGGATGAAGCTGTATGTATTGGGGTCGAACCCCGGTTTGCGGATAAATGCCGCAGGCGGTTGCTGAATAAACCGTTGCAGGCTTGTATCGCTCTGATAGTACCGGGCAATTTCGCTTCGGAAAATGATCAGATTGATGTCGTTCCTGTCGACAAACTTGTAAAAATCCGTGTAGCGTTTGTAGTTGTCGTAAGAGACAGACGTGTAACCAAAATAGGTAGGCAGGGCGTCTGGATTGTCGAAGATTCGGATTCGGTCTTTATGGACGATGGGGGCCGTCAGTTCTTTCGTGTACTGAAGCAGTCGGCGGTCGTTTCCGGGCGAGGGGGTCTGGTGCTGCCATTCCCAAACCATCCAGGCGCCTATCCCAACCAGCAACAGGACGGTCAATACACGCCCTGTCAGCCGAACAAGGGGCTTTCTGTTCGCCAGAGCATTCGTCAGCCAGGGCCGACCCTGCAGGTTCATCCCCACCACCCCAATCACGACCGGAATGAAGAAGTAAAAATTCGGAAGGTAGCGAATCTTGATGCCCATCGAATATACCGAACTCACAATAGGCGCCACAATAGCCGATGTTGCGACCAGATAGGGCCACGGATTGGCCATAACTGTTCGGCCTACCCTACGGGCCGACTGACGAATGGACACCAGCGCGAGAAAACCGATGACCAGCAGCACCCAGGTGATTTTTCGGTGGAACAGCCGCTCAACGGTGGCGGCACCCGGCAGATACGATAGCGGCCGAATGTACGTCTCCAGCAATGTGCCGAGTTGTACGCCCAGGTTAAAGATGTTGGGCAGCAGGTGATCGGCCAGAATAATGTCGGGGTGTTTGATCAACGCATCGCCAAATCCTTTTACGTGCTCCCCAAAAATAAGCTCCGTCATCACGTCATAATCGACCCAGTTGCTGTAGGTACCAAGCCGTTTGTCTTCGGGGTGGCGCATGGCATAGTTATACGAGAAATCCTGTTTGAAAGCTTTATCGCCTTTTTCGGAGAGAGGGCTACCGACGCCGAAAAACAGCAGCAAAGCCACGGCGACAATGCCGGCCACCGGATAAAACGACTGCCGAAACCATAGTGTGGCCCCAACCAGCAGCACAAAACACAACGCAAAGGGAACCACCGACTCGGGCCGGAAGTACGCAAACAGAAAATACATCAGGGTGAGTGCAGCAAACGATAGCTGAAGCCGATGGCGCAGGTAGCGGGCACAAACCATAAAGACCACGAGGGTCAGCAGGAAGAGCAGGATTGACACTTTCACACCCTCCGGAAAATTCATCTGGGAAAAATGGAATACCAGCGTGGCATATAACGACCAGTACCAGCGGAAACCCGCCAGCCGAAGGGCTCCGTACAGGGCGATCGTCGGGAGCGACGACAGCAGAAACATGTTCAGGTAGTATAACCGAATGGTATCCGACTCAAATAAAGAAAGGAACTTGTACCAGAGTGAATAAGCGGGGCCCCAATCCGTTTGCAGACCCAGGCGAAAATTGCTGATGCCCTGATACATGTAAAACCCTTCGTCGCCCATCTGTATATCGGCGATGGTGGTCAGCTGGTGATTAAGAACATAGATAGCAATGAACAGCAAAAGCAGGCTTATTCCGTCAAAAAGTTTATTCTTCATTCAATAAGGTGAGTGTGTAATTCATCCACAAAGGTAGCCGAAACCGACAAAGCATAAAAAACGCGTATCACCCAAGGGCAATACGCGTTTTCTTAATGGATTGAGATTATTTTTTTGCGGTGTACATGACCCGCCAGACTTTACCTTTCACGGAGTCGGAGATGTACAGGGAGCCATCGGGCCCCTGCGCCAGACCTACCGGACGGGCTTTGGCATCGCCGGGACTGGCCAGCTCCAGTTTACCCGCGTTGACATCCGTCCCTGGCTTACCCAGTTCGGGTACACCCGCAAAGTTCTCAGCGAACACTTCGTATTTACCCGACGGACGGCCATCTTTTCCGAACGGAATGAAAGCCACAAAATAGCCACCCTGCTGTAGGGGCGCGCGGTTCCAGGAACCGTGGAAGCAAACAAAAGCACCGTTCTTATACCGGGCCGGAAACGCGTTGGCTCCTGTTCCACCCGTGTAGAACAATATGTCGTTAGGTGCCCAGTGACCCGGAAACGCCATGATCGGCTTCTCTTTTCCGGCGCAACGGTCTACTTTGGTCCCATCGCCACCGTATTCAGGTGCCAGCAATTTCTGTTTTTTCTCGTGGTTATTGTAGCAATAAGGCCAGCCAAAATCAGCGCCTTCTTTCACCATCAACATCTCCTCCGATGGAAACTCGGCACTGTACTCATCGGTAAAAATGCCCCCCCAGTTGTTCAGATTGTCACGTCCGTGCTGCATGGCGTAAAGCGTGTTGTTGGCCGTGTTCCAGTCGAGCGCAACGGCATTTCGGATGCCCGTAGCATAACGTTTGCCATCAGCTTTGTGCTGATTCTGCTTGTTGGCGTCAAACTGCCAGATACCGCCGTACTCTTCCAGAATGGGGCATGGGTCCATTCCTTTCGAGCCTTTCTGCCGGTCTTTTTCCTGACAGGCGTTCGATGGGGCACCAAAATTGACGAACAGTCTTCCATCGGGCGAGATGGCCATCGACTTACTGGCGTGCTGACGTTGCAGCGTCAGACCGGTAACGATTGGCTCCATCGGCGTTGTTTCCAGCACTTTCCCATTGGTCAGTTTATAGCGATACACCGACGTATCCGACGACGCATAGAGGTAGCCGTTAAAAATGGTCATGCCCGTTCCGGTATTGTTGCCAAACTTAACGGTCTCGTCGGAGCGGCCATCGCCATTGGCGTCGATGAGTTCAACAATGCCTTTGCCCTCATTGAGCCGTTCCAGTTTTACGAATACCGTGCCGGCATTGTCGACGGCAATATGGCGGGCTTTCCCGAGGTTATCGGCAAATACCAGAGCGCCGAAGCCGGACGCTAATTTGAGACCACCGTTGTCGGGGTCGGGAGCCAGTTTACTCACGACGGCAGGGTTCTTAACCGGTGTCGGTTTTGCGGTCTTACCGGGTGTTATAGGTACGGGACCGGCCAGGGCACTGGTGGCAACGGCTGTTAGTAGAATTAATAAGGATTTCATGGATGAAATGAATTGGGTTACGACAACATGGGGGTAACGGGAGGTTACCATCAAAAGTTTATAAGGATTTGCGACAATTAACCAGGGTCGTTACGGGAATGGGTGTAAACTTACGTATTTCGGCTTTTCTTTTTGATCGGCTCCGATGTGGGCGGTCGTACTAAGAAAATTCAAAGTATCCTTCCAGTTCCAGACATTGTTTGATCAACAACCTCCAGCCAATGACTCCTCATTCCCTCAGTTGGACTGACTTCGAGAAAGTAGACATCCGGACGGGCACCATTATCGCCGTCGACGATTTCCCGAAGGCCCGCAAACCAGCCTATAAACTAACCATCGACTTTGGTGAACTCGGCATCAAACGCAGCTCGGCCCAGCTCACCAGACTGTATCAACCCGACGATCTGATTGGCAAGCAGGTAGTGGCTGTTGTGAATTTCCCACCCAAACAAATTGCCACGTTCATGAGTGAATGCCTGGTGCTTGGGGCGGTGGCGGAGGATGGTACCGTCACCCTGCTCCAAACCGAACGCGCAACCCCTAACGGGCAACGAATTGCCTGACCTTTAAACGCGTAAAGGCTTGAAGAGGCCGCCCCCAACAGGCAGCCTGCATCGACCCCAACGCCAGTCGAACCCCGAAACTCAACGCATAGAATGACGCTTTCTATGGGAGCGTCGTTATTTTTGCGTGGTACCGATGCCGAATTGCCTCTTTTCCCGTTCTATCCATATGCGAACTGTTTTACTGCTCACTACACTCTTTTTTATTACCACCCTGGCTGAGGCTCAGCGACGGCGTGATGATGACACCTCACATTACCGAACGATGCCCGTGCCTGCGCACCTGCTACCCATAGAGCGGGCTTATGGATCGTCGTCGCTGGGGAGCATTTACTTTTACGGCGGTAAACGACTCTCGTCGCCCTACTCATTGGAGATTCCATTTTATGAACTCAACGACCCCGACGTGTCGCATCGCTTCCGGGTATTCCGCACCGTAACGACGCTGAGCCGACTGACGGCCCTGTTGCCACTCGCCTACATTTTATTGAGCAGCAACCGCACGGGGGGTACCTACTGGACGGTGTATGGTGGTTCCATTGCGGCCTCTTTAACGCTTTCCATTATTGGTAATGGCCAGATCAACAAAGCCGTTACACGTTACAATGAACTGCTGCGTCAGCCCCGAATAGGCATGTCGCTGGCTCCCGTACCCCTAACGGGCTCGCTGGCTGCGGGGGTTGGGGTATCGTATGGGTTTTAATAAAATGATGTGGGTTGGGGCGGGTTAATACCTCCCAAAAATTCGACCCTCACCCATAGGAATACGCACCGGGTGTCGTCTAATCTGAATATTGGTAGCCTTCCGCTTTGGCTAACCGTTCATTTTACCGCCATCTCATGCAAAAAATACTCGCTCTCACTGTGTTTCTGGGCTTTCTGTTCGTCATCAGTTGTAGTAAACAGAGTGATACCAGCGTAACACCATCGACCACAGGCACAACCAGCACGACAACCTCAACCGGTACGTCGGTATATAATGACCTGTGGATTCCGCCCACCCTCAGCGGCACGACCTTCAATCTGACGCTTGCCAAATCCACAAAACAACTGCGGACGGGTTCGGTAACCAATACGTACAGTTACAACAACACGTCGTTTTGGGGCCCTACCCTGATCATGAACAAGGGCGACCTGGTAAAACTGAACGTGACCAACAACTTGTCGGAAGCGACGACCACCCACTGGCATGGCTTCCATATTCCGGCGGTTATGGACGGCGGTCCGCACCAGATGATCGAAGCCAGCACGACCTGGTCCCCTTCGTTCGAGGTAAAAAACAATGCCGGCACCTACTGGTATCACCCGCATCTGCACGAAAAAACAAAGGAGCAACTGACTTATGGCGCCGGTGGCCTGATCATTATCAAAGACCCCATTGAATCGGCGCTGGCCCTGCCCCGTACCTATGGCGAAGACGATATTCCGCTCATCCTGACCAGCCGGAGTTACACCTCTACCAACGCCTTCGACCTCTCCAACCGTGCTTACGGCGATTATCAACTGACCAACGGCACGTCGAACGCGCAGGTTAGTCTGCCCAAACAATTTGTGCGCCTGCGCATCCTTAACGCCGAAATCGAGCGGGGGTATAACCTGGGCTTCAGCGACAACCGAACGTTTTATATCATCACCAATGACGGTGGCCTGTTGGATACGCCGGTTCCCGTCACGCGGGTGAAAATGATGGTGGGCGAGCGCGTTGAGATCCTGGTCAACCTCGGCAGCGATGCCGTCGGTTCAAGTCTGGACCTGATGGCGTACAACTCAGGGCAAGCCTTTGGCTTTCCGGGGGGTGAGCCGAACACAGGCGGTGATTTCGGGAGTCTGCTGAATAACAAGAACTTTCCGGTGCTGCATATCAATATGAAGGCAGCCACACCAGCCGGTATTACGGCCCTACCGGCTAAACTGACCACCAACACCTACTGGACAGCGGCCGATGTGACCAACAGCCGGACCATCACGATCACCGGCGGGCAGGGTGCCACCGCCTTTTCGTTCGACAACAACCTCTACGGCGAAACAAAGATCAACCAGACGGTCAAGCTCAATGCCATCGAGAAGTGGACGATTACTAACAACAACATTTTCGGGCATTCCTTTCACATCCACGACATTCAGTTCAAGATCATTTCGAGAAGTTCGGGGGCCGTGGGTACGCACGAATCGGGCTGGAAAGACACCGTTTTTGTACCCGTCGGCGAAAGCGTTTCGGTTATTGCCAAATTTGACGATTTCGCCAGCAGCACCAACGCCTTCATGTATCACTGCCATTTCTCGAACCACGAAGACGGCGGCATGATGGGTCAGTTCCTGGTTGTTCAGTAAGTATTTAGGGGGGAATTATTGAACACAAAGACGCAGAGAACAAAGAGTTTACCTGGCTGAATTACGTTTATGTGAACTCTGTGCTCTTTGTGACTCTATGGTTAAATTAAATTCTTTTAAGTATAAAGCTCGTCATATGAAAAAAGGGTTACTCGCTGGTCTTGTGTTATCGTTTTGTGCGTGTTTGTTTCTCTTCCTGAACAGCTCCCGAACCCCACCGCCTGTGGAGGTAGTCAATTATGACCCATTACTGCAGAAAACCGATAGCGGCTGGTCTTACAAAGGAGCGGTATTTTCGGGCTATATGGTCGAGAAGGAAAAAGATGGGCTGATCGTCTACCGGTTGCCCATTCTGGATGGCCGAGAGAACGGACTGGCGAAAGGCTGGTATAATACAGGCGAGAAGCTGCTGGAGCGACGGTTTGTCGATGGCCGAAAGGAAGGATTGTTTACACAATGGTGGCCCAACGGGCACCTTCGCTACGTGTTCCACTACCGACATGACCAATATGATGGCCCACAACTCGTGTTTTTTCCAGACGGGACAAAACGGGAAGAAAGTATGTATAAGTTAGGTGAACAGGATGGCCCCCAGCGCGTGTGGGACAAGGCGGGAAAACGGGTAGCCAACTACACCATCCGAAACAAACGGGCCTATGGGCTTATTTCGGTCAAAAGCTGTTTGCCCGTTATACACTAACCTCACCGATAGGAACTTATTTGGCCTGTCTACTTAACGGCAAAATATTCATTGGCTTTGCGATTCTAAAAAGCGCAAACTAGGCGGGTTTGCGCTTTTTTAGTAGCTTCGCTGATTCAATCAGCAAACTCATGCAAACAAAACCCTCCCGTTTCCTTTTTATTGCTTTTATTCTTTTCTCTCCCTTACTCAACGCCCAAACAATTGTTAACCGCGACCCCCAGATCGCGGATCTCGTCAGCCAGATTTCGGCCGATAGCCTGCGGGCGCACATCAATGGTCTGGTCAGCTTCGGCACCCGCCACACGCTGAGCGTACCAACCGATGCCAACGCCCCCGTCGCTAAAAAAGGCCTGGGTGCCGCCCGACAGTGGATTCTGGGCAAATTCAACCAGTACGCCAAACAGTCGGGCGGGCGTATGACCGCCATGCTCGACACCTGGACACTCCAGCCCGACGGCCGGCGGGTAGACAAGCCCGCCAACATGGGCAACGTGATGGCCACGCTGAAAGGCACCGATCCCACCGACACCCGCGTTTTCATTGTACAGGGCCACATGGATAGCCGCGTAACGAACGTGATGAACCGCGAATCGGACGCCCCGGGCGCCAACGACGATGGGTCGGGAACAGCTGCCGTTATTGAACTATGCCGGGTCATGAGCAAATCGTCCTTTCCCGCCACAGTGATTTTCGTGACGCTGACGGGCGAAGAGCAGGGCTTATTAGGCGCTGAGCACCTGTCGGAACGGGCCATCAAAGAAAAGTGGAACCTCGAAGCGGTGCTCAACAACGACATTATGGGCAGCAACAACAGCAGCGACACCCGTATCATCGATAACACCCGCATCCGGGTATTCAGCGAAGGACTACCGGGCAATCTGCTCAAAGATACCACTGGCCGTATTGGGCAAATCCGTCAGTTCGGCAACGAGAATGACGGCAAAGCCCGCACCCTGGCCCGTTACCTGAAAGAAGTGGGTGAGCGCTACGTCGAAAACCTCGAAGTCGTCATGGTGTACCGCAACGACCGGTACCTGCGCGGGGGCGATCATACGCCTTACGTACAGCGCGGTTTTGCCGCCGTTCGCCTGACCGAGATGAACGAAAACTACGAACACCAGCACCAGGACCTGCGTACCGAAAATGGAATCGAGTTTGGTGACTATCCAAAGTTCATGGATTTCGAATACCTCCGCAAAAACACCGCGATCAACCTGGCTACACTTGCCAACCTGGCCAAAGCCCCGGCAGTACCGCAAAAGGTAACTGTCGACGTTCGGAACCTCACCAACGCGACGGTGCTGTACTGGCAAGCCCCAACGGCGGGTAAGGTAAAAGGCTATTATGTGCTCATGCGGGAAACCTACTGGCCATTCTGGCAGAAGAAATTCTTCACCACTAAACTCGGTATGACCTTGCCCTTTTCGAAGGACAACTATTATTTCGCCGTTCAGGCCGTGAGCGAAGACGGCAACGAGAGTTTACCGGTGTTGCCGGTTCCGAATTTGCGGTAAGAAATGTCTGGGTCAGGCTCCAGCCTGGCCCGTTTCGAATTTACACGGCCAGGCCGGAGCTTGGCCCAACCAATGTCCATCCCAGTCCGTATCAGCCATGCCCACGCTCTCCAAACGTCAATTCCTGAAATCCCTCGCCGGAACAGCCGCCCTATCGACCTGGGCAGGTCTGGATGAAACGCTGGCGAAGGTGGCGCATGTCCCTTCGGCCACACTGGCGCAAGCCGAAGACTTCTGGGTGGCCATCCGGGCGGCCTATCCCGTTACGAAAGAATTCATTCAGCTCGAAAACGGGTATTATTCGCTGGCGGCACAACCTGTAATGGACAGTTACCTGAAGCACATTCAGCGCATCAATTCGGTGTCGTCCTATTACATGCGAACGCGCCAGTTCGACGACAAACGCGAGTCGCAAACGCAACTGGCCCGGCTGCTGGGCTGCTCTCCCGACGAGCTGATCATTACCCGAAACACCACCGAATCGCTGGATACGGTTATTGGCGGATTGACCTGGAAAGCGGGCGATGAAGCCATTATGGCGCAGCAGGATTATGGTGCCATGCAGGATATGTTCAAGCTTCAGGCCCGACGGCATGGCCTTGTCAACAAGGTTCTTTCGCTACCCAATCATCCCAAATCGGATGCGGAGATCGTTAGTTTGTACGAGAAAGCCATTACACCCAAAACCCGGTTGCTGATGGTGTGCCATATGGTCAACATCACAGGTCAGATTTTGCCAATCCGTCAGATTACCGAAATGGCCCACCAACACGGCGTTGAGGTGTTGGTGGATGGGGCCCACGCGTTTGCTCAGTTGAACTTTAAGCTGGCCGATCTCGGTGGCTGCGATTATTATGCCAGCAGTCTGCATAAATGGCTGGGCACGCCCCTGGGCGCGGGCATGTTGTATGTTCGAAAAGATAAGATCGCCGGAATCTGGCCCATGTTTGCCGACAGCAGCGTACCCGACAACGACATCCGTAAACTCAACCATACCGGCACGCACCCGGTGGCTACAGACCTGGCGATTCAGGATGCCATCAAATTCCACGAAAGCATTGGCATCGAACGCAAGGAAGCACGGCTTCGCTACCTGCAGCGCTACTGGACGGATCAGGTACGGCGTAATCCCAAAATCACACTAAACACGCCCGAAGACCCCGCCCGCTCCTGCGCTATCGCCAACGTAGGTGTAGCCGGGAGAACGCCCGCCGAACTGGCGAAAGTGCTCCTCGATAAATACAAAATTTTCACCGTCGCCATCGACTCGCCCCCCGTGCAGGGCGTACGCGTAACGCCCCACGTATACACCACCACCGCCGAACTCGATACCTTTGTGAGAGCGTTGAACGAACTGGCAGGGTAACAGTACGTTGGAAGCTCTACTGAAATTTTTCAAAAACAGCCTGAAAGGCACTCTTACTAAAAAACGATATACCGCTATTTACGCTCTAAATCCTGCTTACAGCTTCTTAATGCCTTTATTATGAAAAAACTCACCAAGCTTAGTGTACAATGGTTCTACAATTTGCTCGAAACTGGTGAGTGTGACTTTTTAGACTTCAAAGAGCAGTTAGATGACAAAATGCTTTTTGGGAAATCGCAACGCTCATTCAGCCCTAACTATGAGGAAATGGCTCGTGATGTAGTAGCCTTCGCCAATAAGAAAGGTGGATTTATTGTAGTGGGAATAGGCGACAAAAACAAAGAGCTAAACACTGACTTCACCATTGATACTCAACAGGAGATTAGTTTAATCAAAAACATTCAGGAACGTACTGAGCCATCCATCACAGTAGCTACTCATCAATTGATTGTTCAAAGTACTACGTTGTTAGTTATTGAAATTCCGTTCACTGATTATGTACACTCAACGACTAAGGGTGAGTATTTAGTCCGTAATTTTGATGGAAACCGCCCGATTTCACCAACCGACATGGCCACACTCATGTCTGAAAAAGGTCAAATCGTTTATGACCAAAAAGTATGGCGTCTTAATTATGGGTCGATTGGAACAGATGCAACTGGATATCCAATTCCAGGCTGGCAAGATATTGAACGAACAAGAGCCTTATTCTCCAAAATCCAGGCCATTAAGCCCCAAAGTCCCTACTTAAAAAAGTCATTACCGGAATTTGGCGAAACGTTAGGATTTGTTGAAGAGGAAGATGATACGTACTGGCCTACGACAACTGGATTACTTTTCATCGGCAATCAAAAGGTACTGAGACAAATTCCCTATAGCGAAATTAAATACATCCGCTACAAACCTGACGGTAGTTATACTCCCTATGAATACCGGGGCGATCTTATTACAATTGCTGATGAGTGTTTTCATCAACTGAAATCGGAAATTAATTTACGGGAATTTCAATTCGGCTTATTCCGTGAGTACGTTGAAGATTACCCTGAAGTCGTACTACGTGAACTATTGATCAATGCTATTGCTCATCGCGACTATTCACGCCAGGCCGTTATAGAAATCAGGAAATATACCAATTACATTGAGTTTGAAAGCCCAGGCCTTTTTCCTCAGGGCGTTACAACAGAGAATTACCTACGTAAAACCAATCCACGTAACCCGAATGTTATGGACGTATTTCGGGAGGTAAAATACGCAGAGAAGGCGGGTAGTGGATTCGATAAAATATTTACTGCTTTATTGAGCAAGGGTAAAAGTTTGCCAGTACCATTAGAAAGCGATCATTCATTATTATTTCGGATAGATGCTAACGTTTATTCAGAAAAGCTGATTGAACTAAGCTACCGATACAAAGAATTAACCAAACATGACATTGATCTAGAGAAGCTGCTGGTGCTCAGTGCGATCCACCTAAAACGAAAACTTAGCTACAAAGAACTGGCTGAGAATAAATACGTTAACCCTTATCTGCTGAGGAAGACATTACAGGAGTTAGAAGAGTTGGAGTTTATTGAAACAACGGGTAAGACATCTGGCGTAAAATACATTATTCACAAAAAGCGCTTAGTCGACTCGGCTGAACAGAAAGACTATTTACTATCTAAACGACAAGAACGGCACAAACAGATTGAAACGATTTTACGCTACCTCGACGAATTTGATGAAATTGATAATGAAAAAGCGAGAGAGGTCTTACTCTTACCAGATAATCAGGATCATTACGTTTCCAGGCTATTCAGCGATATGCGAGAAAAAAAGCTGATTGCCGAAACAAGACGAGGAGCTAATAGAAAGGTATTTTATAGCAGAGTCACACAAACCACAGTTTAGCTCCTTCTTGCAATGCCTCTTATTTTGGAGTAATTTACCAACAGCCTTGCAAGAAGAAATCTACTCATTATCAAATAATTAACTATATGTCTTCTTGCAGAAAGTTTCAATCCTTGTTGCAGAAAGTTTCAATCCTTTCCCAAGCACATTCTCAACTATTCCAACGGTACGAAAAAGTATCATTCTTCAATAACGAATATTTTCAATCAGTCATCAATATGAACCGCTCGATCCTCTTTTCGCTTTTAGCCCTCTCATCGCTCGTGAGTGTGGCCCAGACGCCCGTGAAAAAGCGGCCGATCAACTCAACCGATATTTATCGCCTGCAAACGCTGAGCGATCCGCAGGTATCACCCGATGGCAAATGGATTGCGTATGGCTTATCGACGGTCGACACAACTAAAGACAAACGCAGCTCCGATGTATGGATGGTAAGTTACGATGGCAAAGAGTCCATTCAGTTGACCAACAGCGTCGAGCCCGAATCGAGAGCCCGCTTTAGCCCTGATGGCAAATACCTGTCGTTCATTTCATCGCGGCAGGGCGCTACCAAAGGGCAGATCTGGCTAATGGACCGCCGGGGTGGCGAAGCCAAAAAACTCACCGACCTGAAAACTGATCTGGAGGAGTACGTCTGGTCGCCGGATGGTAAAAAGATCGCCATGCTGCTCCGTGACCCCGACTATGCTGATTCGGCCAAGACCAAAGTCCGCAAGCCGTACGTACTGGATCGCTACCACTTCAAAGCCGATGTGAAAGGCTATATTGAAAAAGGCGCCGTACACCTCTACGTCTTCGATATAGCGACGAAGAAACTGGATACGCTCACAACGGGCGACTACGATGAAGCCTCGCCGGTTTGGTCGCCGGATGGAACACAACTGGCGTTTGTCAGCAACCGAACCGAAGACCCTGACCGAAATCAGAACACCGATATTTACGTCATCGATGCCAAAAAGGGAGCGAAGTTGAAGCAATTGACCACCTGGCCCGGCTCTGACAACAACCCTGAATGGAGCCCCGACGGCAAGCGCATTGCCTATACCCGATCGACGGCATCGGGCAACTTCCTGATGTACGACCAGCCCGTACTGGCCGTTATCAGCCGCGACGGTGGCGAGCCTGTGCTCCTCTCAAAAGCGCTGGACCGGCCCGTTCGTAACCCACGCTGGGCCAAAGACGGGCAGAGCATTGGCGTGCTGGTGCAGGACGACCGGCAAACCTATGTAGGTCAGTATACGCTGGATGGTAAACTAACGAAAGTAGTAAGTGGCAACCGGGCCTTTGGCGATCTGGAGCCCGTAGCCAGCGGCAGTTGGGTGACGCTAATGAGCGAACCGCAACTGCCCGGTGAGCTATACGCCATTGAGAACGGCACAACGCGTCGGCTTACGCATACGCACGATGCTTTTCTGGCCCCGCTTGAACTGGCAACGGTAGAAGGGTTCAGTTCGAAGAGCAAAGATGGTGCTCAGGTGTCGAACCTGTTGTTCAAACCCGCCAATGCACCGGCCGGCAAGAAATTACCCACAATCTTCTTCATCCACGGTGGTCCCGTAGCGCAGGACGAGTATTCGTTCGATATCACCCGGCAGCTGCTGACGGCAGGGGGCTATGCGGTGGTGGCAGTCAACTACCGGGGCAGCAATGGCCGGGGCCTCGACTATACCAAAGCCATTTACGCCGACTGGGGCAACAAAGAAGTGCTGGATATTCTGGGGGCTACTGATTACGTCGTGGAGAAAGGCATTGCCGACCCTGACCGGTTAGGCATTGGCGGCTGGAGCTACGGCGGTATTCTAACCAATTACACCATTGCCACCGATACGCGGTTCAAAGCCGCAGCCAGCGGAGCGGGTAGCTCGCTGCAACTATCCATGTACGGTATTGACCAGTACACAAATCAGTACGAAACAGAGCTGGGTGCCCCCTGGAAGAATACTGACAAATGGTTGAAGTTATCGTACCCATTCCTAAAAGCCGACCGGATCAAAACCCCGACGCTGTTCATGGCGGGCGAGAAAGATTTCAACGTACCCACGGCGGGTAGTGAGCAGATGTTTCAGGCTCTTCGGTCGCTGGGCATACCGACACAGTTAATTATTTATCCGGGTCAGTTTCACGGCATTTCGGTGCCCAGTTATCAGAAAGACCGCATTGACCGGTATTTACAGTGGTTCGATAAGTACCTAAAGCCCAAAACAATGTAAGTGTTCGTTGCATCAAAAAGTGTGCTTTTAGCGTATTGAGGGTAGTGCTCTATTATTATTTTTTGTAGCTTACCATCACTTGTCCCTGTTTCGTTTTGACTTTACTGAAAATCAATTGTTTATGAAGCATTATGTATATGTGTTATGCCTGGTTGTTGCTCTTACCGGCTTATCTTCCTGCAACAAGAGTAACGATCCCGAACCTGTATCTCCGGTAGTTGGCCGTTGGGAATTGAATAGAGGGTTGCTAAGTGGATTTGTTTCTCCTTATCAAAACTTAAACGCATTAGGGATCGACCTCTATAACTATGACTTCGGGTCGTATACCTCTCGCATCGATATTCGTTCCGATAAATCTTTTACGGATAATTACAAATCGGGTGGCCTGGTAAACGATGGTACTGGCACCTGGGACTATACAAACTCCCAGCTAACGCTCAATTATGACGATGGTACTAAAGACACCTACACCTATACATTGACCAAAGGGGTTGAAGAAATAGCATCGGCGGCTCAGAACATTACATTCCCCGTCAGCAGCACGGGAACAGCGCCCGGCAAACTTCAATACGTTTACCGAAAGTAAACTCCTGCTGATGCAGCTGACGGCCTGGGTCATCTCACAACAAAAAAGCCGATGCACATGCATCGGCTTTTTTGTTGTGAGATGACCCAGCGCCTGACAACCTTCATCTACCGTTGCCTAAGTTGTTACGTATATATTCAGGACAAGCAACGCGGCATTTTTTATTTGGCAAATACCAAAAAGCTATCATATTAATTTTGAACAATACATAAAGGCCAAAATATTTTAAGGGGTTTTCTTCAGGGAAACTCCTTTTTTGTTGACATTAATTCGTACTTTCACAAAACCCTATCTACTAAAGAGTTAGATTAAGTTTTACTTTTATTTTATCCCTGATAAGTACAAAATATTTACACACATGCCATCACAACTATCTCGCCGGGACTGGCTTCGCGCCAGCGGCCTTCTCACTGCTGGTCTCGGATTGAGCCGGTTCACTCCTGCTGCCGCCAGCACGCCCAACGCCCCATTGGTTTCCGGGTTTGCGAATGAGTTTGCCTTCATGGACGACCCGTTCGAGAAAATGTCGAAACTAAAGGTACGGCTGCTCGCCAATGAAAATCCGCTGGGTATCGCTCAAAGTGCGAAAGATGCCATTATGAAAGCGGCTGAAATTGGTAATCGCTACGCCTGGACAGAGTTCGGCCCCCTGAAGAAGTTGATCAGCGATAATGAAGGCGTAAAACCTCAGCATATCTTAATGTCACCCGGATCGTCAGACATTCTGCTGGCGGCTGCCGAACATTTCGCCAAAGGAGGAGGCACGATCCTTACCTGCCGCCCCACGTATGATGACTTGTTGGACAAAACGACCAAATTCGGTGCGACAATCAAGCCGATTCCGTTAACGAAAGATTTCAAATTCGATCTGCCTGCGCTGAAAGCTGCCCTCACACCCGATGTGAAGCTGGTGTACATCGTGAACCCCAATAACCCAACGGGTACGATTCTGTCGCCTGCTGAACTCGAAGCATTCTGCCGCGAAGTGGCTCCCAAAGTGCCCGTCTTCCTCGACGAAGCCTACATTGACTTTTTATCCCCTGCCGATCGGCCGATGCTCGGCAAACTGGTGGCCGAAGGGCTGAACATTATCCAGGCGCGTACGTTCTCCAAAATTCATGGTTTTGCCGGTTTGCGTTTAGGCTACGCCATGGCCCAGCCCGAAATGCTGAAAACGCTGCACCAGTACATCGGCGCGGAAGGAAATGTTAGTATCACCACCCTGATGGCCGGTATTGCCAGCTACAAGGATGTTGCCTGGCAGGATCACTGCCGCACGGAAAACGCCAAAGCCCGTGACTACACGACCAAAGCCCTGACGAACATGGGTTACGAAGTGATCCCGTCCTATACCAATTTCATTCTCTTTCCCATCCGTATGAAAACGGGTGCCTTCAGCAACCAGATGTTTGCCCAGGGCATTGGTATTCAAACCCGCGACTTCAACGGACAGCCCTATTGCCGCGTCAGCGTGGGTACCATGGACGAAATGGCCATGTTCATTGACGGATTTAAGAAGGTAGTCGGATAATTAAGTCAGTAAGTTGGTAAGTCGGCAAGTGGCTGACGCATGTATGGCTCTCGCGCCAGCCACTTGCCGACTTACCAACTTACTGACTTACTAACTTAAGTTATGACAAGAAGAGACTTTATTAACTCAACTAGTGCCAGTTATGCCAGCTTGCTGGCGTGGGGCATGATACAGCCCGCACCCGTATCGGCATTCGACTTACCCGCCAATGGCAAAAAAAGTGACGGCAAAGGTCGGAAAGTTATTGTGTTAGGAGCCGGTCTGGCCGGACTGACAACAGCTTACGAACTTGGCAAATTAGGTTACGACTGTACGGTTCTGGAAGCCCGTGCCCGCTCGGGTGGGCGTGTCTGGACAGTGCGGGGCGGTACTAAAGAAACCGAATTGAGTGGAGGAACAGCCCAAACCTGCTCCTTCGAGAATGGTCTTTATTTCAATGGTGGAGCCGCCCGTATCCCGCACCATCATCAGATCACCCTGCATTACTGCCGCGAACTGGGCGTACCGCTTGAGATTTTTAACGGCTCCAACGAATCGGCATACCTCTATAACGACGGTGGAAAAGGGGAACTGGCCAACCGGCGCATGCGCATCAGCGATTACCACCACGACATGCGCGGCTACACGTCCGAATTACTCGCCAAAGCCCTCGACCAGTCGTCGCTCGACCAGCAGTTGACGAAAGAAGACGTCGAAAAGCTGATCGACTTTCTCAAGAATGAAGGCGACCTGAACACGGCCCATCTGTACAAAGGCACTAACCGCCGGGGCTATAAAGACAAAAGCCATCCCGGAGCCGGACATGCTCCCGGTACACAAACCGACCCCTACGGCCTTACCGAGCTCTTACGGTCGGGTTTCATGCAACCGGTTTTCTATAACGTGGGCGACTACGCCTACGAACAGCAGTCTACGCTGTTGCAGCCCGTGGGTGGCATGGATACGATCCCAAGAGCCTTTGAGAAAAAACTGGCGGGAAAAATTCTGTTCAACGCCCCCGTTAAAGAACTGCGAAAAACGGAGAACGGCGTTCGGGTCGTGTATGAAAAAGACGGTAAACCCGTTGAGCTAACGGGTGAGTTCTGCGTCTGTACGCTACCACTGCCCATGCTTAAAAACCTTGAATCCGACCTGTCCGGAACGGTAAAGCGGGCTGCCGATTTCATTCCCTACATGAAAACCGGCAAAATCGGGCTTCAATTTAAACGACGTTTCTGGGAAGAAGATGATGGTATTTACGGCGGCATCTCGCGTACCAACATGGACATCAACCAGATCTGGTACCCTTCGTTTGGTTTGCAGGGGAAGAAAGGTGTACTGATCGGCTATTACAATTTTTATAGCCGGGCCGAAGCCATTGGCGCGTTGCCCGTTGCCGAACGCGAAAAAATTGCGCTGGCGCAGGGTGGCAAAATTCACCCGCAGTACCATTCGGAGTTCGACAATTCGTTTTCTCTGGCCTGGCACCGAATACCCTACAGCGGGGGCGGCTGGGCGACGTACGACGAAGCAACCCGCAAAAAATATTACCACTCGCTGCTTGAACCGGATGGTAACATCTACCTGGCTGGTGAACACACAACTTACCTGACCGCCTGGATGGCCGGTGCCTTCACGTCGGCCCGCCGAACCGTCGAAACACTTCATGCCCGCGTGGGAGAGTACACAAAAAAATAATGGTCCGGGCCAAGCTCCAGCTTGGCCGTAAAAATTTGTGACGGGTCAAGCTGGAGCTTGGCCCAGACGACAATCATGAAAAACAACCTGCTCTCTATTATGATCTTCCTGTGTTGCGCGGTAGCAACACAGTTACTTAGCCAGCGCGTGTCGGCACAAACGGCTACAGCCAGCGCCAGCATGACCGTTGAGCAACTGAAGGCCATCAAGGCCATTAAAGTGGCTAACCTCGATAAGGACACCTATTTCAAATCGGGTGGTTTTATTCTGGATCGCTACGAAGAACGGCCGGCCTACGTGTTCACCTATAGCGATGGCATTACGCGCAAAATATACCTGTACAAGGTGTTTACAGTAGAAGAAACAAAAGAACTCGGTCTGCTGGCCATCTATCAGAATACCAAAACCAACGAACTAAAACCTTTCGTCATTCCCGGTGCTACGGGCGACCGTAAAGCGTGGGACGCCTACATCGACGATCTGAAATATGTTGGTGAAAAAGAACCCGGCCTGATGTCGACGCTGACGTTCGTGCTCTCCCGCGAGATGGCGAATCTGCTGTCGGGTGGCGCGGGCAAAACAGAAGAAGGTGGCAAGAAAAAAGAAGAGTATAACTTCTGCTTTGCTGCCGATGCGCCGGTTACACTGGCCGACGGCTCATCTAAAGCCATCAGCGCCGTACAAACGGGCGACGTTGTGCTGGGTTACGATGCCAAAACGAAAACCCTGGTGCCAACCCGCGTAACGAACATGACCGTTCACAAAAACGCCGATTTCAACCTGGCTGGCGTGTGGCTGGCTTCAGCAGACGAACTAACCGCCGGTACGCGTAGTACCCTTGTGGCCCCTACCTTATTGGAAGCAACGGCCAACCACCCCGTCCTGACCGCCAGCGGCCGCAAGGCATTGGGCGACGTAAAAGCAGGTGAGGTGCTGTACCGCTATGAAGCAACAACCAACAGCGTTGTTGGCTATAAAGTCATTCGGACAGAATCGGCCACCCGGTCGGTGAAGGCCGTCTACAATCTGGCGACCGAGTCGGGTGCTTACCTGATTGGTGAAACGGTAGTGCTGGATAAATAGGCCTTATAAAGCTAATCTCTCCCAACCAAAAGTGCCCTCTGAATGATTCAGAGGGCACTTTTGCTTAAGAAGCTATTTTACCAAATTGTTGTATCGACCGTCAGCTACTCCACGATGGTTTGATTGATCTTCACGTTTTTGAGCGTTATCCCGTTCACGACTTTTTTGTTAATAGCCGCGTTTTTACTGTCGACGATAATATTTTCGAACTTAAAATTAGATAGCCGGTCATGTTCGGATATAGCAACGTCGAAGAACGTATCGCAGCTCAGCTCGATATTTTTCAGGTGTATATGATCGGAGTAGGAGATCGGTACGTCTGGACGCCCCTGAAGATCGAAAAACTGCGTCCAGGGCTTTACGTATAACAGACTATGCGCCTGACCCTTTATGTTTTCAAGAGCGATGTACTCGTAAAGCTGTGGCGTATCAGGTCGCATCTTAAGCCATAACACCCGATCGGCCTCGCTGACATGGCAGTTGCGCATGATAATATTCCGGTTGTGAATCGCTTCGCTGCCGCAGGTAAGCGCCGAATGACAAAAACCGAATTCGCAGTCTTCAATAAGGATATTGGTATTGGCTCCGTTGCTCGGCACCCGGTCGGCCCAGGGGCCTTTGCCGCCTTTGAGGGCAATGGCGTCATCATTGACCGACATATAACATCCTTTGATCAGCACGTTGACGCAGGCATCCAGGTCAATGGCATCCGTACTGGGGGCTTTTATGGGTTTATACGGAGAATAGATGTGTGCATCCAGCACTTTCACGTTCCGGCACTGATAATAGTGACTTGTCCAGAAACCCGCATTATGCAGCCTTACATCCTGCACCTGTACGTTATTGGATTTCCAGATAAATACCAGCCGGGGACGGGAAACCTCCAGATTGGTACAGTTAGGATTTTCCTTCCGTCGTGCCCAGAAAGCTTCCCAAAAACGCAGGCCATTGCCATCGATGGTCCCTTTTCCCGAAATCGTGAAGCCGTCTACCTGATAGGCATTAACCAGAGCCGCAAAGTAATCCAGACTCTGGCCTTCCATCCGCGACGGTAGTTTTGGGTAGTCAGCAATATTGTTGGAGCCTTTCAATACGGCCCCCGGCGCTACATACAGATGGGTTTTGGGCTTAAAAAATAAAGCCCCGCTCATGAATGTACCTTTCGGAATCACCACAACGCCCCCACCCTGCTGAGCGGCCGCATCAATAGCTTTCTGAATCGCACCGGTCTGCACCAGGGTGCTGTCTGCCAGTGCACCGAAGTCCGTAATCACGTAGGGTTTCCCAAGTTCGGCAAGACTCACTTTACGAATCGTCGTAAACCAGTTACCAATCGGACTACCATCCGGAAACGCCCCTTTACCCCCATTTTGGGCGAAAAGTTGGGTACAGACCATCCCAATACACATCAGGGCAACCACTAGTTTTCTCATATTATTTTAGAAACAACGAGACCAAAAAGCGGTTTAGAGCAGCGATTTTACCCGCAGACGGTGAACTTTGGCGACTCGCATTTAATTGCCACCGCGCCAGGCCCCGTTCTGTAAGCTCTGGCTGTCGTTAGGTCAACGAGTTGACTCCACCAGGATAGCCGCCTACAGGGCAGCTTCCCGTTCATATCGCTTGCCGGGTTCATGGCCAAACCGGTCGCGGTAGAGCCGGGAGAAATACGAAGCTTTTTGATAACCTACCTGTAGAGCAATCGTTTTAATCATAGCGTCGGGATGAAGCTCGAACAGTTCATGCGCGACCTGTAGCCTGATTTCCTGAATAAGCTGATTGGGCGACAAACCCGTCAGGGTTTTAGTGCGCCGGTACAATTGGCGTTCACTCACGTTGGCAATTTCGGACAACGATTTAATACTTAACTGACTATTGATTAAATTCTTACGAATAATAAACTGAACAAACTGAAGCCAGTCAGCATCATTCATCGTTGCCAGCGCGATCACTTCTCCGGCCCCCTCGGCCTGCTGCCAGACGCGTTGTTCGTCGAAACGATCCAAAAGATTTTGCACACGGGTCAGCAGTTCTGATTCACTGAAGGGCTTAGTCAGGTAGTCGGCTACGCCCAGCTGAAGAGCCTGTAATCGAACCTCCAGATCGGCCCGCGCCGTAAGCAGAATGACCGGAATTGAGCGGAGCAGCATACTCGACCGGAGTTCACTGACGAGGGCCAACCCATCCACTTCGGGCATCATAATGTCGGATATGATCAACTGGGGTAGCTGATGCTGAGGACACAAGGTTAACAAATTAAGGGCCTCCCGACCGTTTTGTGCCGTGCTGACCCGGTAATACGGTCGCAACAGCGTTTGTATGTAGAGAATAATATCGGGATTGTCGTCGATCAGCAAAATCGCGGGCTGACTGACGCCCGGAATTTCGTCAGCGATAACGGGCGGGCTGATAAACAACAGGTTATCACAACCAAAATTAGGGCCGAGCGTGGGGGAGCCCCCCGGCAGCAGGACGGTCGCTGTGGTGGGCAAGGGCTGAGCAGGGATCTGTTCGAATGGCCGAATCGGATAGGCGATCCTGAAGGTACAGCCGTTGCCAATCTCACTGCTAACTGTGATGGTGCCGCCCCAGAGCGCACAATATTCCTGACAAAGGGCCAGCCCGATTCCCGTTCCTCCACGCAGAGGTTTATCGGGTTGGTTGGATTGAAAGTACCGCTCAAAAATATGAGGCAGGTCGTCGGCATGAATACCCATGCCCGTATCGATAACGTCGATCAGGGCGTGCTCATTCGTGCTGGTTAAACGAACCATAATGCTGTCGCCGGACGACGTATAGTGTATCGCATTAGCGATGATATTGCGTAAAACAGTCTCGAATTTATCCGTATCGAGCGGGAGCGTCAGAGGAGTATCGAGACCCGACACCCGAAGGTAAACCCCGTTAAACTGGGCTTGTGGTCTGAACGTATCCACCAGTTGCCGGATCGTTTGGGTCAGTTCGGTGGGTTGCTCGTTGAGGCCAAACTGCCCACTGTCTAACCGGGTCAGGTTAAGCAGATCCGTTACCAGTCCCAGCATCTGCTGGGTATTGCGCTCCATAGCCTGTAGCAGTTGAAGAGTGCTGACATCAGTAATCCGTTTGGCCAAATACTGAATGGGCCCCAGAATCAGGGTCAGCGGAGTACGGAACTCGTGCGATACGTTGGCAAAAAACCGGGTTTTGAGGGTGGCATTGGCCCTCAAATCGGCGGCCTGCTGTTCGATGATAGACTTATCGCGCTCAATTTGGGCCGTTCGTCGGGCCACTTCTTCCTCAAGGTTGGCCCGTTCAAACACAAATCGCTGGCTTCGGCGGTTAATTTCGACCAGAAAGAGACTCAACACCAGCAACAGCAGCAGCAAGACGAACCAGGTTTGCAGGTAAAACGGTTTCGCAATGTGGATGGGAATACTGAGTACCGGCGATGCCCAATCGCCATTTATGGTCTGAGCCCTTACCTCCAGCGTATAACTCCCAGCCGACAAGCCGTTCATGCGTAGTTCCATCTGGGGTTGTATATCCCATTTGTCCTGCCAGCCAACAATGCGATACCACAGCCGGGTTTTGCTCAGAAATCGGTAATCGAGCACAGAAAACGACAGCGAAATTAGTCGGTCGTTGGCGGTAAGCTCAATCTCGCCCTGTCTTTGATAGTCCGCCAGGTGGTCAACCGTTTGACCGGTATTGACGTTTAACTTGTGGTACCCTGTAACCAGCATGGGCGCCTGAGCGGGTTTCTCGAACTGAATCAGATCGGGATAGAAGGCCGTGATGCCATTCAGACCACCAAAAAACAGTCGCCCATCGGCGGTGCGGCAAAAGCTGGTTCGGTTAAACTCCTCGTCGGCAATCCCATTTCGAACATGAAAAATCCGTACCTGATGCGTTTGGCGGTGAAAGGCCATGAGGCCATAGTTGCTGGGTATCCAGAGCCGCTGCGCGCGGTCTTCATAAATGGCATACAGTGTATTGTCCGACAGGCCGTCCTTCTGGTTGAATTGCTGGTACTGAGCCGTACGGTGCGCTCGGTATGCCGCATCACCCGCACCGGCGGACCGCTCGCCACGGTTCCAGCGAACCAGCCCCCCCCCCCGCGTAGCCAGCCAGTACACCCCGTTCTCGTTAGGATCGGGATGCACAAACATGATATGGTCGAAGGGTAGCGTGTTGTTGTGAGTGCTGTAGCGGGCCGTAATGCCCCGCAGGGTGTCGAGCAGGTACAGTCCCGATGAAGCCGCCACCCAAATTCCTGCTGCCTGGGTATCGGGGAAAAAGCCATTAATACGATTTTGGGCCAGTTCGCCAAACTCATTGTACCCATCAAAGGCCCGAACCTGTTTCTGGCGCTCATCGAATACGGAAAGGCCATGCTCGTGCCCGATCCAGACCCGATGCCCTCCATCGTGCCAGAGAGCGCTGCCAAAGTTGTCGGTCCAGTTACGGGCGAAGGGGTAAATACGAAACCGGCTGGTGGCTCCGTCGCGGTGAATCAATTGGGTTTCGGCCGCCCAGATGTCGCCCCGGCTCGTGCCTATGGCCGGGTAAAGGCCCTTCAGATACTGTTGGATTGAGTCGGTGGTAGGTACTAACGGCTCGCTCCGTCCCGTTTCTAACTGAAGCCATTGGCTGGTGGTGGTGTTGACCCACATCCGATTGCCCTGCGGCACCATGCCCCGAATCGAAAAACGGGCCGCATCCGATTTTGGGTCAGCCTGGTATAGATACCGCTTAAACCGGTCGGTTTCTACTGTGAGCAGTACGACACCATCCTCGGTACCAAACCAGACCGCCCCTGTCCGGTCGATAAAGGCAGGCCGGAAGAGCTGCATACTGTTGGTGAACAGGTCGGTTTTGCGCAGATCGAAGACGACACCGTGGGTGGGGTGCCAGGCAAAACAGGTTCGTTTGCCGCTGATCCAGAATAGCTTTCGGATTGGGTCGTACCGCACCTGGGCTTCAGTCAACAAGGCCGGGTCATTGTCGGCAAAGGGGCTTGCTGCAAACGAAATCGGGAATGGACTGAGGGTGCCATCGGGAGCCAGCCGAAACAGAAACTGATCGAGTAGATGGGCCGACAGGCGGGGCAGAGCGGGGGCACCTGCGGGCACCGGGCTGGCCTGCAAGTAGACAGTCCCGTCAGGTTCGCACCAGATGGGACTGAGCCGATGGGGCAGCACCCGCCGACGGATGGTTTGCCCCCCCGCATTGACTTCGAGCAACAGGCTGCGTTGCGGAGTTTGCGGTGTCTCCATCGACAGCAGCAGGTTGCCTTGCGGGGTTTCGAGCTGCCCCAGCAACTTGACGGGTTTGCCCGATTCAGCATACCGCCCAATCGATACAAAACGGCCTTCTTTCGTACAATGAATGAGTTGACCACCCAGGGTGAGCAGGTATTGAAACGACTGCCCGTTTTTTTCGACGAATGCCGTAATGGGATCGGTACGGAATAGCGAGGCTGATTTAAAGGCAACCTCCACCGGCAGCGGATTGGTTTTGCCAGGCGGTAAAATCAGTAGTTTGTCATATTCCGTATTCAGGTAGCCCGTTAGCCACAAATTACCGACCGGATCGGTCAGGATGTGGTTTACCATCGGCACATACCGCTTGTTTTGAGGGGTGTTGGCCTTGGTGGGGAGGGCATGAAACTGTTGCCCATCGAAGCGATACGCATTGTCGAGCGTACCAATCCAGACAAAGCCCTTTTTGTCCTGTCCAACGGTAAACACGTACCGGTTGGGTAATCCCTGTTCAACGGTGAGGTGGCGTGAGCTGAACAGGAACGGCGATCTGGGGAAGGGAGCCTGACCGTAAACGGCAACACCAGAGCCAGCAACTACCAGCCAGCTAAGTAGCAGACTGGCTTGCAGACAACGGCGGAGAGCGTTGCAAAAGCACTGATAACGCATATCAAGTTACGATAAAGGTAGTAAAGCGCTCTGGTGGCTCCTATCCACCCAGCAGAAAGCAACTGAAATAGAGCGAATGGACACTAACATGTAGCTAAAATAACAGTCAAAACCCACAAAAAATCGGTTTGGCAGGATTGGGGATACGATTGGCAGGATTGGGGATATGGTTTGCCGATCAGGGGACACGATTGGCAGGATTGGGACAGGAGAATTTGATTGATTTGTGACTGGAAATTCATCAACTAAACTAAACAGCTACACAATGCATCCCCATCTATATCCGGGCCAGTTGAAACCCGCTGTCCATCGTTGCTTATCTGGCCTGCTGCTATGGGTCTTACCGCTGGCCAATACTCTAGGCATGCTTTTTTTAGACGTTATAAACGCCGGAAAACAACTATCGCTCATGACTCCCCAACCCAAGTGGGCCTATTGATCGCCCAAACTCAACGTGCCGGGTAACATCAAAACGCTCACCCTCAAAACCAGTTCATCCGTTGATGGCTTTGGCACATTCAGCTAACTCATTCGCCTACCCGTATACTTCTAAACTATCCATCCACATCAAAAAATTTACCGCACTTGTTTATGAAACGACTTACCGTCAAACACGCTCATTATCAATACGACCCTTGCCAAATCCTTTACCTGACAGGAAATACCAATTACTGTTATGTCTTCATGGCCAACAATGAAGTCATTCTGGCTTGCCGAACCTTAAAATGGTTCGCTACCAAATGGCCGCATTTCCTCAGAGTTCATAAAACAACGCTGATTAATCCGGCGTACATGGCGGCTTTCCAGCCTGCCCCCAAAGCCAACCTGACCAGCTTCATTACCATGACCGATAAGGCCCAGCTTAAAATTGCCCGACGGCGGTTGGCTACGGTCCAGCAGGCACTAGCCCATTTGGAGGTCAGTTAACCGACCAGCGGCTGTCTCACCGTTACCGCTCACCATGGAAGTATTCTCTGCTTATTTATTACCACCGTCTCTATGGCTCAATTGTCCGACCAGAACTTAATTTCTTTATACCTTACCCATAACGATACGCATGCCTTCGCCCAACTCTACACACGCTATCGCTATCGGGTTTATCAACATTGCCTGTACTTTTGCCGGGATCATCACGAAGCCGACGACTTCACCCAGGAGATTTTTATCCGACTCACTCATAAAATTAACACCTATAGCGGAACAGCCCAGTTTGGCACCTGGCTCAATCGGGTAACGGCCAACTACTGCATCGATCAGGTTCGGGAACACCAGCAACGACAGACACTCTATCAGCGATACGCAGACGAGATGTATAGACAGGGAAACAGACCTTATGATAACGAAGAAACATCTTTCCTGCTGATGCAACAGGTAATGCAGCAATTATCGGTTCCCGAGCGGGAGTTGTTGAAGATCAAATATGCCGATAGTACTACACTTGAGGGTATTGCCCGAAAACAAAATTTAACCCTCAGTGCCGTTAAAATGCGCGTTAAACGTGCCCGAGAGCGAGCCCGCCTGCTTTACAATCAGTTGCATGCGATGAGTGAACATGACTTTTAATCAGTTAAGGTATAGTATGTATCTAAGTCCCACTCAGTACTCGTATGTGTACCTGATACTGCTGGTTTTGCTGGTGGTAGTTGGAGGCCTGATGGTCTATTTCCTACGGGATCGGTCCTAGAAGTAAGCATTCCACCGACGGAATTCAGGAATTTCTACTTTTTAACGTGAATAACGGCTGTACTCATGGCTACCTATTTGAATAGTAGTGGCTCGTCTTTGACCTGTCCGTTATTCACGTCCTTTTTACCAATCAAATTATCAATTTAACCCTATTTTCCTTGTGTCATTCAGCTTTTACCGTACTTTTGTTTGACTGAAAACCGTATGCACGCATACTAATTTTTCGACAGTAGTATGGCTGAAGCCTTCATTTATGATGCCGTTCGCACCCCCCGGGGCCGGGGTAAAAGCGACGGCTCGCTGCATGATGTGCAGCCTGTTCAACTCCTCACCAGCGTCCTGCGTGAACTCCGCGACCGTAACCAGCTCGACACCTCCCTTGTCGACGATGTGATTATGGGCTGTGTAACACCCATTGGCGAACAGGGGGCCGATATTGCCCGAACGGCCGCCCTGGAAGCGGGCTATGATGAATCGGTAGCCGGGGTGCAACTCAACCGGTTTTGCTCATCAGGCCTGGAGGCTATCAACATGGCGGCTGCCTATGTCATGTCGGGGCAGGTCGATGCCATTGTAGCCGGTGGGGTCGAATCCATGTCGCGGGTGCCGATGGGCTCCGACGGGGGTGCCATCTTTATGAACCCGCAAATTGTAGCCCGTCATAACATCGTTCCCCAGGGCATTTCAGCCGATCTGATCGCAACCAAATACGGCTACTCCCGGTTGGATGTGGATACGTTTGCGGCTGAATCGTACCGCCGGGCGGTGGACGCGCAGGCCAGCAACCGGTTCCACAAAACACTCGTTCCCCTCAAAGACGAGATCGGTATGACGCTGCTCGACCGCGACGAGGGTGTCCGCCCCGGCACGACGGTTGAGAGCCTTGGTAAACTCAAGCCCGCTTTTGAGGCTATGGGCCAGATGGGGCTGGATGCCCTCGCCCTGCTCAAATACGCACAATACGACAAAATCAACCACGTTCACCACGCGGGCAACTCCTCACAGATTGTCGACGGTGCCGCCGGGGTGCTGGTTGGTAGCCGGGCATTTGGTGAGCAGTCGGGGCTCAAACCCCGTGCCCGCATCAAAGCATTTGCCATTGTAGGTTCTGAACCCACCATCATGCTCACGGGGCCGGTTCCCGCTACGCACAAAGTTCTCAAACGGGCGGGCATGGCCATCAGCGACATTGATCTCTTCGAGGTTAACGAAGCCTTTGCCGCCGTGCCGCTGCTTTTCATGGAGGAATTTGGCGTGGACCATAGCCGACTGAACGTAAATGGAGGAGCCATTGCGCTGGGCCATCCGCTGGGCGCTACAGGCGCTATTATCTCGGCAACATTGATCGATGAACTGGAACGTTCGGGCAAGCAATTTGGCCTATCGACCCTCTGCATCGGGGGCGGCATGGGGATTGCCACCATTTTTGAGCGGGTTAATTGAGTGAAGTAAGTTAAGAAAACCTCTACACGTACTACACTTAATACACCTATAATTCTAACAAGCATGATCACCTACACCGTTGACCAGGATATAGCCATTATTTCGTGGGCAATGACCTCTTCGCCCATGAACGTTCTCAACGACGAGTCGATTCCGGCGTTTGAAGCGGCTTTACAGCGTGCCTTTGCCGATGAGTCGGTTAAGGGCCTGATTATTACCTCTGCCAGGCCTGAGTTTGTAGCCGGTGCCGACCTGAAAATGATCCTTCGCGCGAACGACAAGCCCCCCGCCGAGATGCTGAAAGTATCATCGGAGTTGAACCGGGTATTTCGCCGTATCGAAACGTCGGGGAAGCCAACCGTTGCCGCCATTAACGGCACGGCGCTGGGGGGTGGCTACGAAATCTGCCTGGCCTGTCATCACCGTATCGCCCTCAATAATCCAAAGACTCAGATTGGTCTGGTTGAAGTAACGATTGGTTTATTGCCGGGGGCCGGTGGTACCCAGCGCCTACCCCGCATGATTGGCATTCAGGCCGCGTTGTCCCTCATTCTAGAGGGTAAAAAAGTGGGTGTTCAGGAAGCAAAGAATCTGGGTATGATCGACGATATAGCCGAGAGCCCCGACGAGATGATGGCCAAAGCCCGCGCCTGGATTGAAGCTAACGGAACGTCTACCGGGCGCCCTCTCCTGAAGCCCTGGGACGAAATCGACCGAAAAACGGGGAAGATTGTTGGCAAAGACAATTTCAAGGTACCGGGTGGCAACGTGCAGAGTCCGGTGGGTGCGCAAACGTTTGCTGCTGGAACGGCCATGCTCATGGATAAAACCAAAGGCAACTACCCCGC
The DNA here is from genome assembly GCF_054782495.1 of Spirosoma aerophilum. NCBI lineage: Bacteria > Pseudomonadati > Bacteroidota > Cytophagia > Cytophagales > Cytophagaceae > Spirosoma > Spirosoma aerophilum. Next base: position 421,573 of record NZ_BAAGSJ010000004.1, read on the forward strand.
CCCGCTCGAAATTATGGCGTGCGTATACGAAGGTTTACAAGTGAACATCGACCGGGCACTGATGATCGAGGCACGACACTTCGTGAAAGTAGCCACCTCGAAAGTAGCGAAGAACCTTATCCAGACCATGTTTCTGGGCATGAACGAAGCCAACAAAGGCGCCAGCCGCCCGAAAGATTACCCAAAAACTGATGTCAAAAAGCTCGGCATTCTGGGGGCGGGCCTGATGGGGGCGGGTATTGCGTATGTATCAGCGCAGGCCGGTATCGAGGTTGTATTGAAAGACGTTTCTATCGAAGCCGCTGAAAAAGGGAAGGACTACTCCCGAAATCTGCTCCAGAAGGGGGTCGAGCGCGGTAAAGTCGATCCGGCCAAAGTCGACGGCATCCTGAACCTGATCAACCCAACAGCCGATGTGCACGACTTGCAGGGCTGCGACCTGATCATTGAAGCCGTTTTTGAAAACCGGGCGTTAAAAGCCCAGGTCACGAAAGAAGCCGAACCCATGCTGGCGGAGAACGGGCTGAGTGTATTTGGTTCCAATACCTCCACCCTGCCCATCAGCGGTTTGGCACAAGCTTCAGCTAAACCGGAAAACTACATTGGCATTCACTTCTTCTCGCCCGTCGACAAGATGATGCTCGTGGAGATTATCATGGGCAAACAAACGTCGGATTATGCACTGGCTGTTGCCATCGACTTCACCCGAAAGATTCGCAAAACACCTATTGTGGTCAACGACGCCCGTGGTTTTTACACCTCGCGCTGTTTCGGCACCTATTCTTCGGAGGGGATGGAGTTGCTGAAAGAGGGCGTCAACCCGATTCTGATCGAAAACGCCGGGAAAGACGCCGGGATGCCCGTTGGCCCGCTCGCCGTAACGGACGAAGTAGCCCTCGACCTGGTTTATAAGATTGCGGGGCAGGGCATCAACGATGGCGCCATCCAGGAAGACGATACCAGTTACGCAGTGGCTAAGCAGTTCGTTGAACTGGGTCGATTTGGGAAGAAAACCAAAGCCGGGTTTTATGAGTATGCCGATGACCGCACCAAAAAACTCTGGCCGGGTTTGCAGGACCTGTTCCCACAAGCAGATCAGCAACCCACGCTCGATGAAGTAAAAACGCGTTTGCTTTACCGGCAGGCCATTGAAGCCGTACGCTGCTTTGAGGAAAACGTGGTACGGACCAAACTGGACGCTGATCTGGGCTCCATACTGGGCTGGGGCTTCCCGGCGTATACGGGTGGAGTGATCTCGTTCGTGGATTTCGTTGGCATTGACACCTTCGTCAACACATTGGATCGGCTGACCGACCAGTACGGCGAGCGATTCCGGCCGACGGATGCTTTACGTGAACGCAGCACGGTAAAAGCACGGGTATAAACAAAAATGAGAAAGTGCTGACGGGTCGACAGTCGTTTTTCGGGAGCGGTCCACCCTACTGAAAAACGACTGTCGAACTAAACACAGCTCGCTAGCCAACAGGAATACGAATCGTACAGGTAGTGCCCAGGTTCGGCTGACTGTCGATCTGCAGCGTACCCCCATGCAACTCTACCAGCTGACGGGCTATGGCCAACCCCAGTCCGGTACCTTCAACAGCAGTGGCATTGCCTGCGCGGTAAAAGGGCGTGAATAAAAAGGGCATATCTCTGGCGGGAATACCGATACCTTCATCAACGATTTGAATGATCAGGTGAGTCGGTGTAAAGCGAAGAATCAGGTGCGGATCTATTTCCGAGAATTTAAACGCATTGGATAGCAGGTTAATTACCACATTACCCATCAAGTCGGGGTCTATACTGACCCTATCCGGCCTACCTTCAACAGCAAAACACACCTTTCGCTGGTCGGGCCGCTGCCCGAAATGATCGGCCAGTAAACCCTGACACCAACACACGGCATCAACCGACCGGGGCGAAACGGTTATTTTCCCCGCATCGCCCTTACCCAGCGACAACACCCCATTCATAAGTTTGGTGAGTTGTGTGACCTGATTAATGATCACGTCCGTATGTCGCTCAATAGACTTCCGGCTTTCCTTAGCCGCCAACGTTGCATAGTAGGCAATGGTGTCGGCACTAAGCCCAATGGTTGTTAAAGGTGTTCGAAATTCATGCGATACCATATTCACAAACTGAGACCGCAACTCGTGCAACTCCCGTTCTTTTGCCTGCGCCTGCTCCAGTTCCCGGGTCTTTTTTCGAAGGACAAGCAAGGCCATAACCTGCCGGGCCAGGGCGCTCAGGGCTTTTGCCTGAGAATCAGACAGATTGCCTGGTTTGTTGTCAACTACGCACAGTGTGCCCAGCGCGTAGCCTTCCTCCGTCACCAGAGGAACCCCGGCATAAAAGATAACTTTGGGATCTTGCCAGGTTAGTGGGTTTTGAGAAAAACGATCGTCCTGTGTGGCGTCCTTGATGACCATCATTTCCTGCGGCTGGAGAATGGCGTGGGCGCAGAAAGAGAGATGGCGGGGGGTTTCTTTAAATGAAAAGCCAAAGCAGGACTTAAACCACTGCCGATCCTGATCGATAAACGAAATAAGGGAAATTGGCGTCTCGCAAATTTGTGCGGCCAGGTACGTGACATCATCGTACGCTTGTTCTGGCAGAGAGTCCAAAATGTCGTAATAGGCGAGATTGCCCAATCTCGCTAACTCTTCCTGACTCGTTGAAAGCATCTCCATACGACCCAAATCTTCGTATTCCGGACCTGAAAGAAACCTATCACCAGACGATAAAATCCGCTGAGCGAGCCACATTCACATTTGGCCCTCAATGGCTCAGTCTACCGGTGTAACCTAAAAAGACATATACCCAAAAATACATATTTTTAACTATAGCGTATTCAGTTATGCCATATAATAAATATAACTTTTTATTAAGTGGTTGTTTAACAACATACAAAATGTGTAAATACAAATGGTTAGCTTATTAACTAAAAGTAGTCAATATGGATCAAGATTCCCCTGTTATTCCTATATTAAGCCTTCCTCTCCGTATCCCTGGAAAATACCGGCATCAATTTGTTTTCAATCAGGTAGATCAATCCCTCGCTGTCCTTTGACGAATGATTTACAGTTCATTTTAGTAGCCAACCTGTTTAGAAGCTCGTTTTACATGAAAAGACGTCAATTCGTAAAAGCATCTGTTCTTACCACCTCCCTGGCCAGCGTAATGAGTCCGCTAAACGAGGCCGCAGCGAACACCCCAAACCAACAAAACCAAGGTTCGGAATTTTATGAACTACGGATCTACACACTAAAAAATAACCGGCAGCTGAAAATAGTCCAGAACTACTTTCAGCAGGCGGCCATTCCGGCATTCAACCGGCTGGGCAGTAAGCACGTAGGCATCTTCACCGAATATCTTCCTCAGGGCTTTACGAAGCTGGTTGCCCTCATACCCTTCAACTCCCTGGATGACTATGTCAAAGCACCGGATCAATTGGCCAGCGATGCTGCCTACCAGCAAGCCGGAGCGGAGTATTTAACCGCCGACGCCAGCCAGCCAGCCTATGAGCGCATCGAGAGCTCCTTACTGAAGTCGTTCTCGCAGATGCCACGGCTGGAAGTACCCGAAAACAAGCCCCGTATCTTCGAACTACGCCGGTACGAAAGTCATAATGAAACGGCTGGAAAAAAGAAGATTGAGATGTTCAATCAGGCGGGTGAAATAGCCATATTTAAACGCGTGGGCCTTACACCCGTGTTTTTTGGCGAAACGCTCATTGGCCCCATGCGGCCTAACCTGACTTATATGCTGACGTTCGATAATATGGACGAGCACGACCAGAACTGGAAAAAATTCGGCGGTGACCCTGAGTGGAAAAAGATCAGTTCTATGCCTGAGTATTCGAACGATAAAATCGTATCCAATATCACGCGTACTTTTTTGATTCCTGCAGCCTTCTCACAGGTCTAGTAAGCGGCTCCTAATGGTTGTACCTAACTATCAAGCCACGGGTTATACCCTCTTTTAGAAAACGCTAAACCGCCGAAACGTACCGTTTACGAAAAAGCAAGCCTGTCAACTACCCATTTCGCTGAATTATAAGCACTTGCAGCAAAATCAGGTGTGACTCGGAAGTGCCTAAAAAGTCTACAGTTTTATGCATAAAAGCTTGTTTTTTATATATTAAACGGTGTAATTCATACGTTAATAGACATATGCCTACCCAACTGCTTTAATAATGAAACGAAACAATAAAATCGTAGTTGTGGACGACGATCCTGACTACTGTTATTTAGTGAAAGAAGCCCTCCAGATATGTGATCCAACCTGCACCCTTGAAGCGGTACGAAGCGGGTCTGAATTGTTAATCTGGCTAGCGACGCATGATCGTCCCAGCCTGATTTTTCTGGACATCAATATGCCAGGACCAAATGGGTTTGACACGCTAAGGGCGCTGAAGGCAACGGAGCAGTACAAGTATATTCCTGTTGTTATGCTGACAACTTCGGAGCAAGTAGATGATGTGCATACCTCCTATGAGATTGGTGCGAATGCTTATATTACTAAACCAATGACATTCACTGATCTACTGCCTCGCCTAAACCTGTTCAGTCGCTATTGGCTCGACCATTATCCGCCGTCAATGCACTCCTGGCCTGAGCATATGGGGGATTTTGCCTTAAATTAATCAGATCTGTTTTCTCTGGTATCATACGACCCTACAAAAGCGCTACTAACAACCCGAACCAGCAGCCTGCTGTTAAAACGGCCCATTCGTATAAAGAAAAAAGACTCAACCCACCCCTCTCCGTACGAGTTGGATGCCGCCAATCTAATCGTTTCAACTACATGCTCGATTTCGTTTAATAGGAGATCGAGCATGTAGCCTTTATCCGTTCAGGATAGACCATAGAAGCGTAGCTTACTCACTTATATTGCCAGCAATGAACGTGAGCCAGCCAAGACGCCGATCAATGCGGCAACCCGGCATCTGATGCTTTTGCAGCCGTATGGCCATAGCCTAACTTTTATTCCGGTTACCACATATTGACACATTTAACATATCTAACATATTTATATTTGTTTACTGATTTACAGGGACTGGCAGTAACTAATCGTACGATCAACACGCCATCCTGATTCTTTTTCAAAATTGTATGGAATACTGCATTGCTTACTTAAGTTCTTCGACTGGCTTACTGTCTCCGAACGAGTTAGCGCGTATTCTTAATCAGAGTCAAAAAAATAACCGGGCTCTTGGCATTACAGGCATTCTGCTGTATTTCAATGGCAATATCATTCAGGTGCTGGAAGGAGAAGAAGAGAGCGTAAACAACTTATACGAGGTTATTCGCCAGGATGCCCGGCATACGCATGTCGTTCAGTTGTACAGGAAACCCATTGCGCGCCGTTCCTTTCCCGACTGGTTAATGGGCTATAAAGCCTTATCGGCTATTGAGTTAAATCACCTGACCCGTTCCCTGCCTTTTCTTCAGGACCCTTCTGAGCCAATCCCTAAAGAAGATAATGTGATTTTATCGCTGGTCCAGTTATTTTATCAGACCAATTACCGGAACTAATACCACCACCGGTCCGGCACAGCGCGCACCCGCTGCTGGTCACTAGGTCTATATTGGCCAAACATGTCCGTATAAATTCGCCCCTTCGATGAATAGCTATTTGCCCGGTTACGGACAAATAAGCCATACTCCCTACCGAAAAAGAGATTTCCAGTAGGTCTATCTATCTACAAGTGACTCGGTTTTAAAACCATAGTCTAGACAGTATACTGTTGATATCCACACAACCTGTTTTAGTGCTTTTCATACTGTTGCCTTATACTGTTGTCATGTTACCTATGCAGGGCTGGAAAGCTTTCTGAGCTACTTCCACCCTGCACTTTTTTACACCTGTTTAGAAACGAATTAGCCACCACATTGGTCGTCTCAGCATGGACTCAGGTAAAAGCCTGTTGATCGGCGTGCCGGAGAGACTGGCCAACTGTGGTTTGTTGATAGAATGGCCTGACTTTACGTATACCTGGAATGGACCAACTTGTATCACCTGCAACAATAGCCCCGGAACAACGCCTGACATCACCCAATGGACTGTATACCTGCATTTTTCAGGGTGACGGCAATCTGGTGGTTTACCGGCAACTCAGTAAAGTCATCTGGAGTACGGCCACGCGTGGCTTTCCCAACGATCTGCGCCTTCTGCAAAACGATGGCAGCCTCGTTTTATATTACAGAGGGGAGTTAAAATGGGGAACGCCGGGAGGTGGGAAATACCCACCCTACTCGCTAGTCATGCAGGACGACGGCAATCTGGTGATTTATAATAGCCGCATGCAGTCATTCTGGTCGTCCTTTACAGGACCTACTCCCCAAAACGAAATCATACAATTGCCGCCAGCGACCGATGGTACGGCCGTATTCAGGAAGAAAAAAAACGGCTTTTAGGCATGAACCAGCGGGCAACCCGCCCTTTAATTCAACCGCTCCAACACGGTAGTCTAGTGCTTACTCTCTGCCACCTTCTTTTCGGTAGGGATCGCGCCTACTTCACGCTCCCGTTCGGTTTGTTCCACATAAACTGCGTTTTCAGCAGGTTCGATTTTTATACCGAAGTGATTGGCATAGGCCAGGGTAAACTCCGCGCCAAAATACAGGATAGCGGCCGTATAATAGATCCAGGTTAGAATAACGATCATGGACCCGGCGGCTCCATACGTCGAACTGGTAGCGGTAGTATCAATATATAACCCAATGACGTAACGGCCCAGCATGAACAGGATAGCCGTGAAGATGGCCCCCCAACGAACATCCTTCCAGGCGATTTTTGCGTCGGGCAGGACTTTAAAAATGACGCCGAACAGCAACGTAATAACGGCAGCGCTGATCAGAAAATTGATGGCACTCACGACGTAAACACCCAGTCCGGGCAAAAAACGGGTTAGCTGATCACTCAGCGCCAGCACGATACCGTTCACGATCAAAGAGACGACGAGCAGGAACCCCAGACTAACCACCAGAGAAGACGACAGCAGCCGATCTTTGATGAGTTTAAGCCAGCCTCGTTTAGGTTTGGCCTTTACGCGCCAGATCAGATTGACAGAATCCTGAATTTCGACGAACAGGCTGCTGGCACCAATCAGCAGTGTACCGATGCTCAGGATCAGGGCCGTGCTGGTTTTATCCGACAGACTCACATTTTTGATCATATCCTGAATCTGTTTGGCGGCCTCATTACCAACTAATCCGTTGATCTGGCCAAAGATCTGGCCCCGAATAGCCTCTTCACCCAGAAAAATACTAGCCAGCGACATCATCAGCACCAAAAGGGGAGCCAGTGAAAAAACGGTATAGTAGGCCAGCGCTGCACTCAGTTTGAGGCAGCGATCATCGAGAAACCCATTGAAGGCATCGCGTAATACAACCCAGGCATTTCCCCAAAAACCCTTTTTCGCCTTAACCGTCTTACCCGGCTCTGGCATTGGGATAGATGAAGCGAAAAGCCGGCGGTAGATACGCGCAAAGAAATTGTTCATGAACGTTGCAGTTGTCGTTTTTGTCGGAAGCCCCACCCAATCGAGATCCCATACCACCGTTCGCATTTACCAACGGGAGCTTCCGCTACCGACATAACTTGAATAACAACGAGTTGTTACACAAACAGCCGCAACGCATGGAAACCCGTCGACTATGGGCTGCCTTAATAAGGATATGGTCTACCAGTCTCCGAAAAGGATACCGCTAGCTAACCCATATCCACCGGCGGCTCAATCGCTGGGCGATATCTGCCAGTTGCAGGTAACTGGTTGGTTTGGTGATGAAGTCGATGGCACCCAGAGCCAAACTCTGCTGCCGATCGAGCGCGTTATTCGAGGTTGTAACGATTACGACCGGCAAACTGGCCAGACGGGGATTGCCGCGCAGCTGAGCGAGCAAATCGAAACCCGTCAGGCCCGGCATGTTCAGATCGAGCAACAGTAATTTGGGCAACGTTTCATTCAGCTCCAGCTCGGCCATTAATTGCTGGCCGTTATTCAGGGTTAATATACCGACTGGTGGTTGAAGCTCATCGAAGGCCGCCCGTATTTCGAGCCGGTCGTCTTCGTCGTCATCCACCAGCCAAACCGCAGGGACTCCAATTGTCATGGCAGTTGAACCAGGTTAAATAGTATGGTTGTGGTATTCTGGCTCCTATAAAGATGGTTAAGCGACACTCATATCCTCAACTGCCGGGTCCCTTCCAGCCGCTTAACCACCACTTTATAGGAAACCTATATACGAACAACTGTAAGAATCACAATAAGTTTGGTGGATCCGGGGCGAAAGTTTCGGGCTTTCCCATTAGCCGAATGAAGCGCCCGTAAATTAGCTTCAGGCTGGCTCCACGCCCGACTGTTCCCGAATAAATTGGGCCAGAGTAACATTCGGCAGTCGCGGCAGTACCAGGCGGGCAAACCATTCCGCTTCGTCGATCAGTGGATAGCCCGAAAAGATGAACGCCCGGATACCCATGTCCATGTAGCGGTTGATTTTGTCAACGATCTGATCGGCGCTGCCCACCAACGCCCCACCCGCCCCCGAACGGGCTTTGCCAATATCGGTCCAGAGCAGCGGCTCCACATAGCCATCCGTGTCGGCCGCTTCGCGCAGTTCGTTTTGCCGCCGGACACCCAGTGACCACGAACTCTGCGAGGCATTTTTCATAGCAGCCCCACGCACCGGATCGAATTTCGACATGATGTGCCGGGCCCAGGCCTGGGCTTCGGCTTCCGTTTCGCGCACAATGACGTGAATACGCAAACCAAAATCCACCTGCCGCCCGTACCTGGCAGCCCGGCCGGCTACGTCCTGCATGTTGGCGTAAAGTCGTTCTTCGGTTTCGGGCCACATCAGAAACACGTCGCAATAACGGGCGCACACATCCCGGGCGCCATCCGATGTGCCGCCAAAATACAGGAGCGGCCCACCGTTTTGCTGGTACGGCTTGACCGGGTCCGCTGCCAGACTGATCTTTCCGTAAACAGGGCCGTCGTGTTCAATACGGTCCGATGTCCAGGCCTGCTTTAGAATCTGGATGGTTTCGGCGCAGCGCTGGTAGCGGAAATCGGCATCTTCCCGGTAGCCGGGCAAATCGGAGTTGATAATGTTGATCGTGAGCCTGCCCTTCAGCATATGATCGAGGGAAGCCAGCGATCGGGCCAGCATTGGCGGGTGCATTTCCCCACAGCGGATAGCCGTTAGCAGGCTGATTTGCTGAAGATCGGGGGCAACGCCAGCGGCAAAAGGCACCACCTCCTGACCAGTCATATAGGATGTAGGTAGTAATAAATTACTAAAACCCAGCCGTTCGGCCGTCAAAGCAATATCGCGGCAGTGGGAAAATGTACTGTTCTCCGGGTTACGAATACTAATGAATTCGGTGTCTTCTCCGCAGAGGTCCGAGAACCAGGCCACTTCGCAAACGCGGTCCGTTGTTCGGGCAGGAACAGAAGAAATAGGTTGAGCTAACATAGTCACTAACTATAATCGGGTAATCGGGAAATTAAGATAGTATTTATTTCGTACTTTGTCTGCTTAATAAATTTCTTCATGAACATACGTTTTCCGCTATTGCTGTCATTCCTTTGCCTGTTATCGGCCGGAGTGGCATATTCCCAAACCCGCCTGGTCGAGAAAGTAACCCGAAAGGGAAGCGAACTCGTTATTCCCTACGAGAAGTATGTACTCCCTAACGGATTAACGCTGGTGGTTCACGAAGACCATTCCGACCCCATCGTTCACGTCGACGTTACGTATCACGTGGGTTCGGCCCGCGAAGAAATTGGCAAATCGGGGTTTGCTCACTTTTTCGAACACATGATGTTTCAGGGCTCCGACCACGTGGCCGACGATGAGCACTTTAAAATCGTGACCGAATCGGGAGGTACACTCAACGGATCGACCAACCGCGACCGCACGAATTACTACGAAACGCTGCCCAGCAACCAGCTCGAACGGGCGCTCTGGCTCGAAGCCGACCGCATGGGCTTCCTGCTCGATGCCGTTACACAGAAGAAATTCGAGATTCAGCGGGCCACCGTTAAAAACGAGCGCGGCCAGAACTACGACAACCGGCCTTATGGTCTGGCGGGTGAGTATGTCGCCAAAAACCTGTATGCGTATGGCCATCCCTACTCGTGGCTCACGATCGGCTATATCGAAGACCTGAACCGGGTCAATGTAAACGACCTCAAAAACTTTTTCCTGCGCTGGTACGGCCCCAACAATGCCGTACTGACGATCGGGGGCGACGTGAACACCAAACAAGTGGTAGCCATGACCGAAAAGTATTTCGGCTCCATTCCGCGTGGCCCTGAAGTTACCAAAACGCAGGTACCCACACCCGTGATCGAGAAGGACCGGTATGTTTCGTATGAAGACAACATCCGCTTTCCTATGCTGCAGATGGTGTTCCCGACGGTGCCTACCTACCACCCGGACGAAGCGCCCCTCGATGCGCTGGCCGAGATTCTGGGCGGTGGCAAAAACTCCCTTTTTTACAAAAATCTGGTCAAAACGCAGTTGGCTGTGCAGGCAAATACCTCACACCCCTCTACGGAGCTGGCTGGTCAACTGGCGATGGTTGTTCTGCCGTTTCCGGGCAAGAGCCTTGATAGTACGGAAGCCGTCGTTCGCCGGACACTGGCCGAGTTTGAACGCCGGGGTGCCACCGATGACGATATTTCTCAGTTTACAGCCACGCGCGAAGCAGATCTGATCAACGGTCTGGCGAGTGTATCCGGAAAAGTATCGCAGTTGGCGGCTTTCCAGACTTACCTCGGCAACCCGAACTATTTGCCGCAGGAGCTGAAGCGCTATAAAAGCGTGACGAAAGCCGATGTAATGCGGGTGTACAACCAGTATATAAAAGGCAAAAATGCCGTTATCCTGACGGTGTATCCTAAAGGGAAACCTGAAGTCGTGGCTAAACCGGATAATTACACCGTATCGACTGCTAACTACAAGGCACCGGATTACGGCTACAATGGCCTGGCCTATACCAAACCCAAAGACACCTTTGAGCGGAGCACAAAACCCGGTCCCGGCCCAAATCCGGCTCTGAAAGTGCCGCCCTTCTGGAACGACAAGCTGCCCAATGGCATCCAGATCATTGGTGCCCGTAACGACGAGATCCCTTCCATCACGATGTTGTTCACCATCAAAGGCGGTCATTTGCTGGAGGCTGCAAACCCATCGAAGGCAGGACTGGCGCAACTGACCGCATCGCTGATGAACGAAGCTACCCAGAACTATTCCAATGAACAACTCAATACGAAACTCGAAAAACTGGGTAGCAGTATCGACATCCGGGCGAATACGGAAGAGATCACGATCTCTGTCGAATCCCTGATGAAGAATCTGGATTCGACACTGGCCCTGGTTGAAGAGAAACTCCTGCGCCCCAAATTTGCGCAGGATGATTTCGACCGGCTCAAGAAACAACAGCTGGAGCTAATCAACAACCAAAGCACGCAGCCGGTTGTGATTGCCAACAAAGCCTACAGCAAACTGTTGTACGGTCCCGATAACATTCGGTCGGTGCCCTTAAGCGGCACCAGCAAAACCGTTGAGACCATCTCGCTGGACGATGTAAAGGCTTTTTACAGGAACTACCTGTCGCCATCGGTGACGAACATGGTGATCGTGGGCGATATTGAGCAGGCAGCTATGATGCCCAAGCTGGCGTTTTTGTCGAAGTGGGCAGCCAAACCGGTGAAAATCCCAACTACCCCGGCTCCTAAAAAGATAGATAAGACGCGTCTGTACCTGATCGATAAAGAGCAGGCGGCACAGTCTGAAATCCGTATCGGGTATGTAACAAACCTTCCCTACGATGCTACCGGCGATTACTACCGGTCGACACTGGCGAACTACATGCTGGGTGGCGCCTTCAGCAGCCGCATTAACATGAACCTGCGCGAAGACAAAGGTTATACCTATGGGGCCAACTCGGGCTTTTCGAGTACCAACACGCCCGGTCCGTTTACGGCGCAGGCGGGTGTGAAAGCAGCCGCCACCGACAGCTCGGTGATTGAATTTGTGAAGGAAATCACCAATTACGCCAAGTCGGGCATTACGGAGCAGGAGCTGAGCTTTGTTAAAAGTTCATTGGGCCAGAGCGATGCCCTGCGCTACGAAACATCGCTCCAGAAAGCGATCTTCCTGAGCCGGATCATCAAGTATAACCTGCCCCGCAACTATGTTGAGCAGCAAAGCGAGATTCTCCGCAAGATCACCAAGGCCGACATCGACGCAATTGCCAAAAAACAACTGCCCATCAACAACATGGTGATTACGGTGGTGGGCAACAAACAGCTCATTAAGCCGGGGCTGGAGAAACTGGGCTACGAACTGATCGAACTGGATAAGGAAGGCAACCCAATGGGTACGTCGACGGTCACACCCGGGGGTGGTGCCCCGGCCCAAATGTCGTCGGGCAAAAAGAACTAAGTAAGTTAAGGCACGACAACTGCCAAAAAGAGTTTTACCCACAGAAACCCAAAGAGCACAGAGGAGTTAGCGCCCTCTGTGCTCTTTGGGTTTCTGTGGGTAAAAAACAATGACGACGTACAACAGGCGGCTCATCAATTAATTATCGCTGGATTGACCCCGCATCCCCAGAAAAATGAGCAGGCCCATCCCCGCGGCAATAGCCACATCACGAGCTTCCCGCCCGGAACTGTTGCTCAGCAACCAGAGGCAGAGGACGATGGCCAGCCCGGAAATCAATCTCCCGCCCACTACCCGAAACTGGGCGGCCGGTACGTCGGTACGATTGCGGAGGATGGGCAGGGCAGCGCTGGTCAGCGCAAAATAAGCCAGTCGAATCAGCGTGCTGAGCGTTAACGCATAGAGAAAGGTGCCTGTTATAGCCAGCAGGAGCTGCAGGGACGCGGTGACTAAAATGGCCGCATAAGGCGTTCGGAAGCGCGGGTGCGTGGCCCCCAGCCAGGTTGGTAACTGCCGTTGCTCGGCCATGGCAAACAACAGCCGGGGACCCGTCAGCATCAGGGCATGAAGCGTGCCAAGGGCCGTCAGCAGCGCTACGATCGTGATGAATAACGCACCAGCGGGCCCAATGAACTGCCCGGCAGCATCGGCCAGTGGGCGCTCCGAGTGAGCCAGGTCGGGCAGCGTTCCGATACAGACAATTTGCACCGCCATGAACAGTACCGCCACCGTTCCAATGGACACCAGCAACGACAGAGGAACGGTTCGCTGGGGCTGCTGCACTTCGCCCGAAGGGATGGCAGCCACATCAAAGCCCGAAAACGTGAAAATCAGCAACAACACCGTCTGGGAAAACGGCGCATAACCCGGAAAGCGGGGGAATGTGAAAGCGGCTTTATTGACAAAAAACAAACCACCAATCGCAAACAGGCCAATGGCCAGCAACTTACTGATCGTGAAGATGGTATTCACCCTGGCCGACCGTTGCACACCCACATAATTCAGCAGCGCCAGACCCACAGTCATCGCCGTTATGAGACCCGCCCGCTCCCAGCCTGTTGCCAGCTGAGGACGAAATAAGGCCGCGTAGCTAACGAACAGGTTGCAGATCGACGCAAAAGCCGCCATGCGCGACAGCCAGAACAACCAGCCAACCTCAAAGCCAACCAACGGCCCAAACGCCACCCGGGCGTACAGATACGGCCCGCCCGTACCGCTAAACCGGCTGCTCACCTCGGCAAAGCACAAAATGATTAACGTAACGACCAGTGCGCTGACGCCATACGCCAGCAGGCTCCAGGTGCCCACCAGCGCATACAATTTGGCCGGCAGACCCAGAATACCCGCCCCAATCGTGATGTTGATGATGAGCGCGATAAAATCGAACCGCCCAATACCGCGCAGCAACGCAGGGGCCGAATTAGAGGGAGGTGTCAATGATTTACCTGGTTTTGGTAGTCGCCGGTTACCTGGTTTATGATTTATTCCGATGCGTTGAGTTTACTCCGCTTCTTGCCATAGGCAAAATAGATCACCAGGCCGATAGCCAGCCAGACAACCAGTCTCAGCCAGGTATCGCCGGGCAGCGACACCATCATGATCGCACAGGTAACAATGCCTAAAATAGGTACGACCGGCACCCAGGGTGTCCGAAACGCCCGTGGGGCATCCGGCTGTTTTTTACGAAGAATAAGTACGCCCAGACAAACCATCACGAAGGCGAGCAGAGTCCCGATGCTGGTCATCTCACCCACCACCCGAATGGGCACAAACCCGGCAAACAGGCCAATGAACACACACAGGAGCACATTGGCTTTCCAGGGCGTTCGAAAGCGGGGGTGTACATCCGAAAAAACGCGGGGAAGCAGACCATCGCGGCTCATCGTAAAAAACACCCGCGACTGCCCCAGCAGATCGACCAGAATGACCGAGGTATATCCAATCAGGATAGCGCCGATAATGAGCTGGCCCAACCACCGATAGGGCGTTTTTTCAATGGCAATGGCCACGGGTGCGGCACTATTCTTAAACTCGGTATAGTTCGCCATACCCGTCATGACATAGCCGAAAAGAACGAATAGAATGGTGCACACCACCAGCGAACCGATTATACCGATGGGCATATCGCGTTGTGGATTGCGGGCTTCCTGAGCCATTGTCGCCACGATATCGAAGCCGATGAAGACGAAAAACACCACGCCCGCCCCCCGAACCACCCCGCTCCAGCCGTACTCGCCAAAGGTGCCGGTATTCTCAGGGATATAGGGCTGATAGTTGGCCGGGTCAATATACTGCCAGCCCAGCGCAATAAATACCAGCACGACCAGCACTTTAAGGCTCACTACAATGGCATTGAACAACGCGGAGCCCGATGTGCCGCGAATGATGACAGCCGTAATCAACACCACGATCAAAACAGCCGGCACATTCATGAAGCCCGACACCACGGACCCATCCGCGTCGGTGGCCGTCTCGAAGGGCGACAACATAAGCTGGGGAGGCAGATGGAGCCCGTAGTTGCTCAGAAATCGGTTGAGGTACTGCGACCAGCTAATGGCCACGGTTGCTGCCCCAACCGAGTACTCCAGCACCAGGTCCCAGCCGATAATCCAGGCAAACAGTTCGCCCAGGGTAGCATAGGCATAGGTATAAGCACTGCCAGCTACGGGTACCATAGCCGCAAATTCGGCGTAACACAGGGCGCTGAACGCACAGCCCACAGCGGCCACCAAAAAGGAAAGGGTTACGGCTGGCCCGGCATGGTTGGCTGCGGCAATACCCGTCAGCGAAAATAAACCGGCCCCGATGATGACACCAATGCCGATGGCGACCAGGTTGAAGGCGCCGAGAGATCGTTTGAGGGTTGTTTTGTCGCTAACAGCGGCCTCCTGCCGTAACAGGTCCAGAGATTTAATACGCATTGATGAAGTTGAAGAATGAATACCCCGCAGATGCTCATGTCTAGCGAGTATCTGCGGGGTCGAAAAGAAAATAAAGCAGCCCAACGGCTTTCACGTCGTAAATGTAACCGGAAACGGGCATATCTACGGGAACCAGCGGGTAACGTTTGAGCCGCCGAACATTTTCCGCCTTGTTAGCGGCCAGCAGATGATATCACCGTTACGACAGGGGCTATGCTAATGTATTTATTAATCGACACATTGGCGGCTTTGCCGGACTGAAAACCAACGGCGGCCATCATGCCCAATGCCCAGAGGATCATGAACAGACGGGCGTATGGATTAAGGGCAGCATCCGTCTCCTCTACCAGTTCATGTAGTCTGCTGCAACCTCGTCCCCCGACACGCTGGCTGTGCTTTACGTACTGTATGTATGTCTTTAATGATGATGGATATGAGCGGGTTGACTTCAGGACGACGAACGCCTGCCGGAGACCGCTCTGTTCGTATGTGAATGATTTATTATTCATAAAACATTTAATCTATCAACTAAATAGTTTAATTTCGCAACAAATAAGCCAGCTGATTGACTGACTTCTACCAGGCTCCCTTTTAGGTGAAAGAAGCCTGGTTAATCACAAAGGTGGCAAGCAATAATTAGTTCTCCAAGAAAAAGCCAAGAAAATGATTATCAATAAGTTACCTAATAGTCTATCTACTTTTAGGAGTAATAATATTAGACCCTGGATAGCTTCTGACAATCAATCCCTAACCGTACTCTATGGATTTTTTTACTCTATAGTACGAGTCTGAACGTTTGGCTTTTACAAATACTACACAAACTTTATAGGAGCAAACGACTACCAAGCCAATTTGTCTAATACCCACATAAACTTCACTAAGCGATGATCTCTAAAAAAGCAAAATATGCCATCAAAGCGCTGAAGGCATTGACGGAAGCCTATGGAAAAGGGCCCGTTTTAATTTCGCAGATCTCTGAACAGGAGTCCATTCCCAAGAAATTTCTGGAAACGATTCTGCTCGATTTACGCAACCACGGCGTGCTGCAAAGTCAGAAAGGAAAAGGCGGTGGCTACCTGCTACGCGTGGACCCGGAGCGGATCAATCTAGCTCAGGTAATTCGGATCATCGATGGACCGATTGCTCCTACGCCCTGCGTTTCGTTGAATTTTTACGTTCGCTGCGACGATTGCCACGACGAAGAAACCTGTTCCATTCGGCCCATTATGCTGCGGGTACGGGATGCCAACCTGGCCGTGTATGAAAAAACAACGATCCGAATGCTGGTCGACAATGTGAAACCCCTGCTGCAGGAGTTACACTAATCGAAAACTCATGCGGTGGTATGGCGTAGGGCCCAACTCCCGGATGGCAGCCCGGTGAATGGGCGTAGGATACCCGACATTTTGCGCCCATCCATAAGCCGGAAATTCCAGCCCCAGCTGCGCCATCAGATCGTCGCGGTAGGTTTTGGCCAGTATCGACGCGGCCGCTATGGACAAATAATGGGCGTCGCCTTTAATGATGCAGGTGTGCGGAATCATGGGATAGGGCGTGAACCGGTTACCATCCACCAGCAAGTGTTCGGGCTTAACCAGGAGCGCATCGACGGCCCGGTGCATGGCCAGGAAGCTGGCCTTCAGAATATTGATGCGGTCGATGTCTTCATGCGATACCTCGGCGACGGCCCACGCCAGGGCATCGCGCTCGATGTCTGTTTTTAATAACACCCGCTGCCGATGCGACAGTTGCTTGGAGTCGTTCAGAATGGGGTGCGTGTAATCTTTCGGCAGGATGACCGCTGCGGCCACCACCGGACCGGCCAGGCAACCCCGGCCCACTTCGTCCAATCCCGCTTCAACAGCGTCGGCGTTGTAATAAGACTTTAGCATAGTAGAACGATTGGGAATGGGCTAATCCTCCAGCACATTGCCAAAAATGGTGTTTTTTAGTAAAAGGGCAATCAGTAAGAACGTAATTCCCCAATACACATAAATTCGGTAGTAATCCTGAACGTCTTCATAGATGTGGACACGAACGGGCGCTTTCTCCAACTGGCTGATTTGGGCAAAAACGGACTGTAACCGGCGGGCATCGGTAGTCCGAAAGAAGCTCCCCTCCCCAATGGTGGCAATGGTTTTCAACACTCCTTCATCAATTGTAGTGGCGTTGGCAACCGATGCCGTTGGCCGACCGACAGCGATGGTATACACCCGAATCCCAAACGCTTTAGCCAACCTGGCGGCTGTAATCGGATCGAGGTTCCCGGCCGTATTGTCGCCGTCGCTGAGCAGAATAATGATCTTGCTGCGCGCCAGCTTCCAGGTATCAGCCTCCTGCTGACTGGTGTCGACGGGGGAAACGGCACGGTCGCGCATTCGGTTGATACAGCGAGCCAGCGCATCGCCAATGGCCGTACCCGAGGTGCGGATCATCTGGTCGTTCAGATCGCTGAGGTACTGCTTTATCAGTCCGTAATCGGTTGTAAGCGGACAGAGGGAGAAGGCTTCGCCGGCAAAAACCACCAGACCAATCCGGTCATTTTTACGACCATTCACAAATCGTTGTGCCACCTGCCGGGCCACGGCCAGCCGCGTTGGACGCAGGTCGGTTTCCATCATCGAGGCCGACACATCTATGGCCAGCATAATATCGATCCCTTCCGATTGTTCGCTCCGTTGCTCCCGGATAATCTGTGGCCGGGCCAGTGCCAGGAGCAGGCAACTCATTCCTAAGAAAAAACTGATCGGCAACAAATACCGACCGGTACTTAACAGCAGGCGGGCGGAACTACCGAAACCCGTACCGGACCGGGATGTGGCGAGTTGATCGAGCGACATATTCAGCCGCTGCTGCGCGTTCCGATACAGATAATAGCGTAGAAAGAACAGGAACAGCGTAGCAGGAATGAACCACAATGCCAGTGGCTGGGCCAGCTGAAACTGTTGCCATTGCGCCGGTTTGAACCAATATAATGAATACCAGGGTTCCATGCGCTCAGGATAAAGGAGTAGGTTCGGGTGAAGTGGCTCGTACGGCCCGTCGACCATCAGACTCCAGGAGCTTTGTGCGGGACTGAAGGTACATGTGCGTAGCTACCTCGCTCAGCACGTTTAGCGCCAGCCGTGACTGGGGCGTAAAAGAGCCGCCATAAATCATTTGGTCGGCCTCCCGAAGGGCCGTTGTTACCCGGTCATCGCGAAGCCGTTCGGCTAGTTCAGGGGTCGTGAGCGACATATACGGCTGCGGGTCCAGCTGTTCCAGATAAGCCTTCCACATCACAACGGCCTGATTGGTCACTTCAGCGGCTGTAAATGAATTCAGGCGATCATTCAGCCGGGCGTATTCGCGCAGAAAGCGAACATGCCTTCGGTTGAGCAGGTAAAGCCGCCACTGCCGACGGGTTAACCGGCCAAACAACATATACAAGACCCCGAGACACAGGCTAACGCTCACGACACCGATCGCCAGCGCTACATAATTGAACTGCTGGCGAACCGGGGCCAGGTCCGTTTCAGTAGCCAGTCGCAGCGAGCGCGAAGCCAGTGAATCGGGCAAGCCAGGGGGCAATTTCGACCGCAGAAAAACCGTATCCGTTTGTGTCCACCGGGCCGTGCAGTCAACATCATGGATGGTCAGAATGGGCACGCGCAACAGTTGAATCGAATCCGTTTCGAAGGAGACCAGCGTGTACACGGCACTGTCGCGGCTATTCGCGGCTGGACCGGCACCGGTTGTCTGGGTCGCAAACACAGCCACTTTCTGTACCCGAAAGGGAGCAAAAGACCGGGCCGTGTCCGGAAAAAGCACATCGGCCGTAGCCGGGTGCCGGTAGCTCAGGGAATACCGAAACGGCCGCCCGATTTCAATGCTGTCTGCCAGAAAGTAGCCTTGCAGCGGAGACTGGGCCTGACGGACGGGTAACGCAGGTTGTTTCGGCGGTGATACCAACGCAGTTTGTGCCGGGCTTACATGAGCCAGGCAACTGAACAGCAGCAGACAAAGAAAGCCGAATCGTTTCATCGATATTTTCTAACCCTGAACAACTCAACAAGCTTGGGCACAAAGTCCTCCTGCGAATCGAGTGCCAGGTAATTGGCGTCGTATTGCTTACAAAGGCGTTCGAGCTGTGTCTGGTTGTATTGAAAGGTGGTGTGCAAACTCGTTCGAAACGAAACGGATGACGTATTGACCCATACGGTTCGGCCGGTTTCGGTATCGTGCACCGGAATAATACCCAGCCGGGGCAATTTTACTTCGCGCTGGTCATACAGGTGAATAACGACCAGATCGTGCTTTTTAGCCAGCGCTTTCAGGTTGTGTTCGTAATTGAGGTCAATAAAATCCGACAACAGAATAACGACGCTGCGCCGTTTAAGGGCATTGAGCGTAAACAGCAGCGCATCGGCAATACGGGTTCGCGTTGATTCGGGCTGTAATTTATGCAGGCTCATGATCAGCTGGTAGCCCGTTTTCAGCCCATTGCCGGGTTTGATATACTTCTCTTTCTGATCCGAAAAGCAATACATGCCCACATGGCTGGCTTCCCGGATGGCCGATAAAGCCAACACACCACACACCTCTTTAGTCGCCTTTAGCTTATCGCGGTGGCGGGCACCCACACGCTGGGAGGCACTCACATCGACCACAAAAAACACGGTCTGGTCTTTCTCTTCGCGGAAGACCTTCACGAAGGTGCCATGCCCTTTCGACGACACGTTCCAGTCGATAGCCCGCACGTCGTCGCCGTACTGATAGGTTCGCAAATCGCTAAACTCCAGCCCCGACCCTTTAAAGACCGATCGGAAGCTACCGCGCATCTGCGAGTTGACAGCCTTACGGATGCGAATGTCGAAATTGCGAAGCTTGGCTAAGAACTCGTCCATGTAAAACCGGCGTTATACTATTTTAACAGTCAATCCTGAACTTTGCGCGTGGGGATTAACTTACAAAGCTATTGATTTAAACGTATGGACGGTAACCTATTTCAACGGCATCTGGTGACGTTACTGCTGAGCGGCTGGCTGGTGGTGGCCTGCACGGCTCCCGAAAACAAACCGCCCGAAAACCTGATCAGCAAAAGCCGGATGGCCGATATTCTGACGGAGGTACACATGGCTGAAGCCCGCGTTTCCCGACTTAATGTGCATTCGACTGACTCCGCCAATCTTGCCTATAAAAAGCTGGAAGGCGATATATTCAAAAAGTTCGGCGTCGATACAGCGACGTACCGCACCAGCTATATTTTTTATTCGTCGCACCCGGCCGATATGGAAGTCATTTACCAGCAGGTGACGGAGCTGCTGAAGAAAAAGATCGACACCAAAAGCAAAAAGCCCTGATGACAGTTGGTATTATTGGTGCGGGCATTTCGGGGCTGACGCTTGCCTACGAACTGCAACAGCGAGGTATTGAATACCGCCTTTGGGAAGCTTCCGATCAACCCGGCGGCTATATTCAATCGCGCTGGCAAGGCCCCTTAACACCGGGACAGCCTACCCATGGCTCCTACCTGTGCGAATCGGGACCCAATTCGCTGCTTGGCGACGATGCCCTGCTGAACTGGATCGATGGACTGGGTCTGACGCCCGACATCACCGTTAGCCGACCGGTCAGCAAAGCCCGTTACATTTTCCGGAATGGCTCGTATCAGCAACTGCCGTCGGGTCCCCCCTCGTTGATTTTCGGTTCGTTTTTTAGCTGGAAAACCAAGCTGGCTATTTTTCGTGAGCGCAACAATAAGACCCTCTCCCCTCCCGGCGAAACGCTGGCTGATTTCTTCCGGCGTCGGTTCTCCAGCGAGGTCGTCGATTACGCTTTAGGCCCGTTTGTAGCGGGTATCTATGCCGGAGACCCGGAGCAACTGCTGGTCTCAGAAACGTTTCCCGTTCTGCTCCGGTACGAACAGGAATATGGCTCCGTACTGCGCGGATTGATAAAGAACCAATCGGCTACGGGCAGGCGGCAGTCGTTTAGTTTTCGGGATGGTATGCAGATGCTCCCAAACGCGCTGGCGGCTAAATTGACCAACCTCTCGCTTAACGACGCCGTTCAGGCATTTCGGCATACGGAGGGCGGCTGGCAGGTCGACAGTACAAAGGGAACCCAATTTGTTACAGCGCTGGTACTGGCTACGGACACCGAGGCCACCGCCCGGCTGGTGGAACCCTACGATACCGACTTTTCGAGTTCGCTGCGCCAGGTTACCTACCCCCCCATGACCGCCGTCCATTCGGTGTATAAACGGGCAGATGTCCGGCACCCGCTCAATGGGTTCGGCGGATTGAACCCCAAGGTGGAAGGCCGGTTCGCGGCTGGTCATATCTGGAGCAGCTCTATTTTTGACGGTCGTTGTCCTGCCGATGAGGTGCTTATCACAACATTTGTGGGTGGCCAGACCAATGCTGGCAACGCTCAGCTTCCGGATAGCGTACTGGTCAATAAGGTTCATGAGGAGCTGGTCGATGGGTTTGGTATAACGGCCAGCGAGCCGGTTTTTCGGTCCGTGGCCCGCTGGCATCGCGCCATTCCACAATATGACAACCGTATTGTGGCCATCAAACAACCGATCAAAGCGGCCGAAGCCGATCAGCTGTTTGTGTGTGCCAACTGGTATGGCGGTGTATCGCTGTCTGATTGCATCAACAAAGCCCGGAAGTTGGCTCAACAACTGGCTGATCAGGTGGTAATTAAGAATTTTTAATGATTTTTTTAGATAAAAAAGGAGTTCTTTGCTGTTGTAGAGGTAACTCCTTACTAACTCCCTCAAAAGCCCGTGAAAGAGCGCCTGGTCGTTATTCCAACCTATAATGAAATTGAGAACATCGAAGCGATTATTCGAAAGGTATTTAGCCTGCCTGAGCCATTCGATGTCCTCATTGTAGATGACGGCTCGCCCGACGGTACCGCTCAGCGCGTCCGCGATTTGCAGGAGGAGTTTCCGGCCAACGGCTCTTTGCAGCGGGGCTCAACGGGACGGCTGCACTTGCTCGAACGACGTGGCAAACTGGGTTTGGGGACAGCCTATATCGACGGCTTCAAGTGGGCGTTGTCGCGGGGGTACCAGTATCTTTTCGAGATGGATGCCGACTTTTCGCACAATCCAGAGGACCTCATCAAACTATTCCATGCCTGTGCCGACGAGGGGCCAAACCGCGCCGACGTGGCCGTTGGTTCGCGGTATATAAAAGGGGTAAATGTAGTTAACTGGCCAATGGGCCGGGTACTGATGTCGTACTTTGCTGGTGTGTATGTCCGATTTGTAACGGGTATGTCGATCATGGACCCTACGGCGGGCTTTATTTGCTACCGGGCCGAAGTGCTGGAAGTTATTCTACATAATCCTATTAAGTTTGTAGGATATGCCTTTCAGATCGAGATGAAGTTTACGTGCTGGAAATACGGATTCCAAATTCAGGAAGTGCCCATTATTTTCACCGACCGCACACGGGGCGTTTCTAAAATGTCGTCCAAGATCTTTAAGGAAGCCGTTTTCGGGGTATTGCAGATGAAGATCAGCAGCTTCTTCCGCCATTATATTCCCCGCCGTGAAGCCGCCAAAAAGGTTGAGGAACCCGTCGGTGCGGTTTAAAAGGGCTTACCCCTGTTTTCATGCTTCGTTTAAAACAACTTTCCTGCGGGTTGATCTTCTCCAGTGTTATCTGGTTGCTATCCAGTTGTCGGGTAATGGCTCCCCAACCGATTCTGGAGGCCGATATTTACCAGCTTATTCATACGGGGCAGCCAGCGCTTGAAAACAAAAAAGTTTATGTAACAGATCTGGGCGATTCGCTTCAGGTCATTATACCAGCCAGAGATGAACGTCGTCTGATAACTCGTTCAACCTATCAATCCTGGACGTTCAAACGATCGGAGGCTGATGTGGATGTATTCACCCTTCCGTTTAAAGTCAGACCCGCGCAGGGTGCCTTACCCGCTCAGTTAAATTCAAATTTCAACGCAGCCCTCTATCTGGGCCGTCGTGTTGACTTATACAATTATCGTTGGCAAGCCGTAACCCCATCCTTTGGGGTACGGCAGCTCCGCAGCCGGGGCTTTGGTTACGGGGTGTTTGCGGGCATTGGCTCGGTTGCCCTCAACGATTTCGTGGTTCGCCTGCCTATAGGTATAGAATATGAAGGGGTGGTCCTGGATGCGGGCGCAGCCGCTATTTATGACGCCCGTATCTTTAACATTGGCCTGGCCGTTGGGTTCGACTACTTAACCGACAAGAACCGAACGCAGTGGATTTACCAGCAAAAACCCTGGTTTGGCGTTTTATTCGGCTTGAATTTAAACTGAAGATTGCTGGCAGGAAGCGGGCTTCTCCAATACCTGTTGACTATTAGTCCTTTACATTCATTTTTTCAATTAAAAATT
The DNA here is from genome assembly GCF_054782495.1 of Spirosoma aerophilum. NCBI lineage: Bacteria > Pseudomonadati > Bacteroidota > Cytophagia > Cytophagales > Cytophagaceae > Spirosoma > Spirosoma aerophilum. Next base: position 445,334 of record NZ_BAAGSJ010000004.1, read on the forward strand.
GCCTTTCCCGCCAGGTTGCGCCTTGTTAATTCCGCATTTACCGCGACCGAGCCGCTCGGCCCTACCAAATTGCGTCAAAAGCTTATCCCAATTTTGAGTTGCTTCTCTACTAGTTGACCAAAATCAGCGTATACGTTTGAATTTGTATGAAAGTGTATTCGCCTATAACCGTCAATGGGTTACTCAACAATAGCACTGGACCCGGCCTCCTTCAACCGAATGGCGGATGGCCAGCAACCGGAGTTCCTGTACATTGGCTGTTCGGATAGGCGCGTACAACCCGAAGATTTTATGGGTGTCAAGCCTGGTGAGGTGTTCGTGCACCGCAACATCGCCAATCTGGTTCCTGACAACGACACCAACGCCTACTCGGTTGTGCAGTATGCGGTTGAGTTCCACAAGGTAAAGCATGTCATCATCTGTGGCCACTATGGTTGCGGAGGCATTCAGGCCTCTCTCGACAATAAAGATCTGGGTTACCTTAACAGCTGGATTCGGAACATTGATGACGTGTATCGCCTGCATCGCCTGGAGTTGGATGCTCTGCCTGATGAGACGGCCCGCTTTCGTCGGCTGGTGGAGCTGAATGTGCAGGAGCAATGTCTGAACATCATGAAACTGTCTTTTGTGCAGAGAGCCCGCTCCAACGGCGACTATCCGCGTATTCACGGGTGGGTCTATGACATGTCTCTGGGTACAGTCGTTGACCTGCATATCAACATAGCCAATTTTAAAGAAGAACTGGCGTTGTATCGACTGGATCAGCGATGATTGTATTACGATTACCACAAAAATCTTCACGCCGTTATCTGGGCTTTTCGACTACAGATAACGGAGTTGCCGTATCTCCATCGACCGGCCCCTCATAACAATTCGGGTTTTTGGGAGTATTACTAACAGTACTACCGGGCAAAATTGAAGAGAAGTGAGGATAGTTGCCGCTACGAGCAAGCACCGCGTCAGCGCTTGGCAACCTATTTAATCTGTGTGGCCATACCCAATCAGTACCGTTTAATGCCCGATGGTCATCAGCACTTCCCGCTAACAGTGGATTGTTATGATGCGTCTGACCATTAACCCGCCTGCGTTCTTTGCCTGGCGAACCCTCTTTTTTACCAGTCTGGTAGTCACCTTCGTTCTTTTTTCCGGTTCACTTTTTGCGCAGAAAGACCCGGCGAGTCGTGTAGATAGTTTGCCCATTATTCCACAACCCGGCATTCCGGTCGATAGCATCATTGCCCGCCTTGAGCAAGGGCATACGACCCTGAATGACATTAGTAACCGCACCCGACGGGGTTTCAACACTTGGCAGATCGATGAAAACCTGCCCGAAGTTCAATCCTATATCAAGACCATTCGTACCAATCTGGCGCTGTACAGCAAAGTCCACGACATGAAGAACATGCTCATGTTCCAGGTTCTGCTTGGCGACATGCAGCAACAACTCAAAAACTGGCGGGAAAACCTGTCTGTTTCCGAGAAAGAGCTGTCTGACATGAACAGCCAGCTTATCGGTTTGGCCAGAGACTCGTCGCTGGTGGTACCCGCCGATAGTAATTACCAGGCGCTGTACGCCAACTCTCTGAAAGATTTACGAAAACAGTGGATCGATGCAAGCGAGTCGACCAACAAAAATCTGACCCGAATCAACAAATTACAGGCTACGGTATCGGATGGTTATTTCGAAACCGTCGAGTTAGCCAACGTAGTCAATGAGCGCATTAAAGAGTTCAATGCCAAAATTGTTGGGCGGGAAGCTGACTTCATCTGGTCTATCCCGAAGAGTGAAGGGGCCGATGAAAATCTGAACAGCCTGGTAGCCAGCTCCTATGAAGGCCAGCGGGATATGTTGTCGTATTACATTAACCGGAGCGCCGGAAACTGGGTGTACATGGTTCTGATTGGCCTGCTCTTTTTCGGTTGGGTATCGTCCAGCTTCCTGATTATTAAGCGCCATGAACCGATAGACAAGATTTTGACCGAAGCAAAAATACGGTATCTCAAACCCGTGCCCGTTTTTGCCTCATTCGTGGTAGTGTTCAACTTCGCCCCCTTCTTCGATCTGAAGCCCCCGGCAGTTTATGTAGAGCTAATGCAGTTCATTCTGCTCATTGCGCTCACGTTTCTCTTTTACCGAAGCTGGACCCGCAAACTCTTTTTCTATTGGCTGGCTATTGTCGGCCTGTATATTCTGGTGGTCTTTACGCGCTCGTCGATCATTGATCCCGGCTTGCTTTTCCGACTGTGGTTTTTACTGCTTAACGTCGTTTCTGTCGTGTTCGGCTTCCTGTTTCTCTTTCGGATTCGGAAAGCCCTGTCCCTAACCGGGTTTGTCAAACAGGTATCTATTCTGTACATCATCCTGAATATTCTGGCCATACTGTGCAATGTTTTCGGGCGGCTCAGCCTGGCCAAAATCTTTAGTACGGCCGCTATTTTTGGCTTGACGCAGGCGATTGGCCTGTTTACCCTTGTCCAGATCATCAACGAGGCTTTCGCCCTTCAGGTCATTAGCGGCAGACTGACAAAAGGCATAGCGTCCCGATTCAATTACGACAGAATCAAAGTCGGATTACACGCCTTGCTGAGCTTTGCCTCGATCATTGCCTGGGTCATCATTTTCACGAATAACCTTTATGTCTACAACGCGATCTATAACCGGATCGCCAATTTCCTGACCGCCGACCGCAGCATCGGCAGCACGACTTTTACCTGGGGCAATATCATTTTGTTTGCTATTGTACTGTACATTTCCGGTGCCCTCCGGAAATACATCGGCTACTTTTTTGGGGAAACTGAAGATGAAGTCGGCGGCTCGGTCAGCACCGTCGATTCGCGGCTGGTGATCGTTCGGCTCGTTATCCTGATTGCCGGGTTTATGTTTGCCATTGTTGCTTCCGGCATCGGGCTGGATAAAGTGACGGTTATGGTTGGGGCGCTGGGTGTAGGTATTGGGCTGGGGCTTCAGAATATCGTCAACAATTTCGTTTCCGGCATCATTCTCATCTTCGATAAGCCCTTTCAGATCGGCGATTTTATTGAGATCGCCAGCAAGAAAGGACGGGTAAAGACCATCGGCATCCGCTCCAGCCGCCTGCTGACCACCGAAGGTTCGGAGGTGATCATCCCCAATGGTGACCTGCTATCCGGGCAGGTTATCAACTGGACCATCAATCATAAAGCGAAACGCATCGAGCTAACCATTAAAGCAGATACGGAGCATGATCTGCACACGCTGGAACCCATCATCAAAGAGGAAATTGCGAAGCATCCGAACGCCGTCAAGCGCATAGCACCCGAAATTTTCCTGTCGACCATTACGAACGACGCGCTTGAGTTGAAGGTGAGGGTCTGGATCAACTCGGTAAACAAAGAAGATCTGTTCAGAAGCGAAGTGCTGCTGAACATCTACCGGCGATTCAAGGAGAGCGGAATTAAGATGATGTGATTCATAAAGCGAAAAGTCGCTAGGGAATACGCAAAGAGCGCTATGTTTTCTTCATGGCGTTCTTTGTGTATCCCCCAGCGACGTTGCCGGTTCGGTTTAAACCCTTCTTATTTCGCTATTTTCCCTAAAAAAGCATCATACACCTCATTGGCCACATCGACCTCAATCCGTTTGTGCGGATTCGTAAACCCCGCTACAATCGTCACGCTTGACTTGGCGATGCCGAGTTGTTTGGCCAGAAATTCGACGAGGTACGCGTTTGCTTTTCCATCCTGCGCCGGAGCCCGGATTTTGGCATTCAGCTGACCAGCCGCATCGTAAAAGAGCTGATCAACTTTACTACCGGGCTTCACTTTGAGGTGGATCGTCATCGGTGTAGTAGCCGCTACTTCAGTTGCTCTGCCAGCACGGCAATACCTTCGGCAAATGTGTGCGGATTGTAGCCTAAAACCGTACGGGCTTTGTCGAGAATGAAACCCGTGCGGGGCGGCCGACGGGCCACCTGCGTAAAGGTCGACGCATCGACCTGGGCGATCAGTGATTTGTCGAGCCCGAAATAATCGGCGGTTTGAATGGCCATTTCATAGGGCGTCAGCACCTCTTTGCCCGATATGTTGAAGATCCCTTCCGCTTCCTGATCGGCAATGAGGTAACAACCCAATGCCAGATCTTCGGCCAGCGTCGGGCTGCGCCACTGGTCGGTCACAACCTTGATATTCTTGCCATCTTCCAGTGATTTTTTCACCCACAGGATAATGTTGCTGCGGCTCATGTCGTGGGCAATGCCATACACCAGCATCGTCCGGGCAATGGCCCACCGGATATCTGAATGCCGCACGGCCGATTCGCCCGCCTGCTTACTCCATCCGTAGAAACTGATTGGATTGGCTTCGGCCGTTTCGTCGTATGGACCGGCCGCTCCGTCGAAAATAAAGTCAGTCGATACGTGTACCAGAAACGCGTTGGTAGCTTTACAGGCTTCGATGATGTATTCGACAGCGTGTACATTCTGCGCCCAGCAGGCATCTTTCTGCACTTCGCACTTATCCACATCGGTCATGGCCGCCCCGTGGATAACAACGTCGGGCTGCACCTCGCCGATAATATCCAGCACCTGCTGGCGGTCGGTTATGTCCATCGACCGATAGGTGTATCCATCGGAAAAAGGCAGCCGATTTTCGCCCCGTGCCGTAGCCACCAGTTCAACATCAGCCTGCTGCGTAATTAGTCCAACCAATTTCTGACCCAGCAGCCCATTGGCACCCGTGAGAAGAATCTTTTTCATAAAAGGAGTTAGAAGTTAGGAGTTAGGAGCGAGGAGTTGCTGACCGGACCGGCGAATGTGCTGGCGTCAGCCCTCCTCACTTCTCACTCCTCGCTCCTACATACTGATAGTGATATTGCTTCGTAATTTTCTTTTTCTTTACCCATTCCCCGGTCATGGTCATGCGAACATCTTTGTCGGGGCGGTTCATGTCATTGCGGGGCTGTTTGGCAACGCTGTCGACGATCGCTAGCCCGTCAATAACCTCGCCAAAAACGGTGTAATTCCCGTCCAGATGCGGAGCGCCCCCCAGAGTTTTATATACCTGCTTTTGCGCTTCGGTCGGCACATGGCCTTTCTGACTTTCGATTCGGGTAATCTGGGTTTGTAAAGCGGCCTCGTCCCAAACCCGTCCCTGCACGATATAAAACTGACATCCACTCGATGCTTTTTCGGGGTTTCCGTCGCGGGCAGCAGCCAGTGCTCCTTTTTTATGGAACAACGACGGCACAAACTCTGCCGGAATTTTATACCCTATGTCCCCATTGCCAAGCGGCTGATCGGCCTCGGCTTTGCGCGAGTTCGGGTCGCCCCCCTGAATCATAAATAAGGGAATGACCCGGTGAAACAACAGGCTATCGTAAAATTTCTGATTGACCAGTTTAATAAAATTTTCCTTGTGTTTCGGGGTCTGATCATACAGCACGAGCCGCAGGGTGCCATACGAGGTGTTCAGTGAAACAAGGTAATCTTTTTTCTTACGGTTTTGGGCAAGGGCAAGTACCGGAATCAATAAAAGCAACAGAAGGAGTTTCTTCATTCGACGAAAAGATGTACAAACTAAACCGATACGTTTTAACTACAGAAAACTTATGGGCATTATTTATCGTAGCAAACGGCCCGAAGCTGCGGAGATAAACCACACGGACGCTAGATCAGAGGTTTACCCGGTTCTGAAACGCATCTTTCAGCCGTTGATCGTGCGTTACAACAATTAAGCTGGCCCCAATCTGTTCGGACTGCTGCCGCAGAAGGGTTATAACCCGATCGGTATTCTCATCATCGAGGCTGGACGTCGGTTCGTCGGCCAGGATCACATCGGGCTGGTTCATCACCGCGCGGGCAATGCTCACCCGCTGCTGTTCGCCCTGGCTAAGCTGGTTGGTTTTCTTGGCCAAATGAGCCGCGAAACCCAGTTGTCCGGCCAGTTCTTTGGCGCGCGCTTTATCTTGTGGCTTATTTGCCAGATAATTGGCCATCAATAGGTTATCGAGTACCGACAAGGAGCTGACAAAGTGGGGTTTCTGATAAATGATACCCAGATGACTGGCCCGAAAAGCGGCCGTTTCAGCAGGGCTCAGCTTTGTCAGATCGGTCTGATCAATGATCACCGAGCCACTTTTGGGTTTGAGCAACAGCGCCAGTAAATGCAGAAAGGTCGTTTTTCCGGTACCAGACTGCCCCAGAATCAGGAAGGCTTCACGGTTGGCACAGCGCACGTCGGGAAACGTGAACTGTTTGGAAGGGCCGTAATCAAACGTCAGTTGATGGGTTGCCAGCATTGGATTTGAGCGAGTACCCACAAAAATAGGTAAAAGTTGTAATTTTGGGGTAAATGAGTCGGTAAGTCAGTAAGCGGCTTCGCCTAAGTCGGTAAGTGGCTTCGCCTAAGGCAGTAAGCGGCTTCGCCTAAGTCGGTAAGCGGCAGACGTATCAGTAACACTTGCGTCAGCCACTTACTAACTTACTGACTTAGGCGAAGCCGCTTACTAACTTACCGACTTACCGACTTAGGCGAAGCCGCTTACTAACTTACCGACTTATTTTGAAACGTATTGCTCTGTTTGCTTCCGGTTCCGGCTCCAATGCCGAGAAAATTGCTGAATATTTTGCCGATAACGCGGAGGTCGACGTCGCGCTGATCGTCTCCAATAATCCCAAAGCGGGGGTTATCGAACGGGGTCGGCGGCTGCATATTCCTGTTTTGCTCTTCGACCGGACTACATTTTACAACACCGACAAAATAACCGAGCTGCTTCTTAATCAGAACATTGACTTGATCGTTCTTGCGGGTTTTATGTGGTTGATGCCAGCCGATCTGGTGCGGGCCTTTCCGAATAAAATTGTCAATATTCATCCAGCCTTATTACCTAAATTTGGTGGTAAAGGCATGTACGGTCATTTCGTTCATGAAGCCGTAGCAGCAGCGGGCGAAACCGAGTCGGGCATTACCATTCACTACGTGAACGAGCACTACGACGAAGGGCAGATCATTTTTCAGGCAAGCTGCCCGGTCTCGCCAACGGATACCCCGGACGACATTGCCCACAACGTACAAGTGCTGGAACACCTGCATTACCCACGCGTTGTTGCCGACGTGCTGACCACCCTGACACCCTAATAACGATGAAGAAGCTCGTCTTTCTGTTGTGTTTACTGAGTTTATCGGGCTGTTTCAAGCCGATTGTTTACCTGCAAAACAAGCCCAGCTATCCGGTCGATGTATTTTATGACACCCAGCGACCCGAACGCCCGTTTGATCCATTACAGGATCTGGAAGTGAAAGGTGAGGTACCGCTTGAAGCGCGGCAATCGGGAAACAAACGGATGCTGAGCCGGGGCAATGATATGCAGCAAAAAGAACTGCTGCTATCCCGACTGACCTTACAGGCCAAAAAACTTGGTGCCGACGCACTGGTTTCTGTTCGGTACACCTATTATACCTCCATGACCGACAACGGCTACCTGATGACGGGACTGGCCGTTCGCTACAAGAAAGAAAACGAACAGTAACCAATCGAAAGCAAAAGTGCCCGACTACGTATTACGTGGCCGGGCACTCTCTTTTCATTGGTAGCGTGGCTTCACAGCCGCGCTCCTTATACGTTTATTTAACTTCTTCGTAGTCGACATACTCGCCACCCGTGAAAGAAGAATTTCCGTTGGTTGGTGGCGTTTTCACCCGCACTTCACCCTCCCGGGTTCTGCCGGATGCCGTCGTCTGTTGTTTTTGCTGCTTAACCAGCTGACGGCCAACGAGCAGGTAAAATACAAACCGGCGTACGGGCGGAACAAACAGAATGATCAGGGTGATGATGAACAGATATTTGAATAACATGTCTGGGTGTCTTTGTTAGTAAATAAACGTCAGGACGACGGGTTTAGTTTTCTGATGTGATAGTCGGCTTGTTGACGGGATGAACTGTTGACCCTTTTCGTATCAAAAGCACTTTCTCAAAGACGACTACTGTCCATACAGCGCTTTCCCGGCGGCTTCGTACTTATCTCCCGACGACCATTGCGGGCGGGCGGCCCGGTCAGCAATCAGACGGGCGGCATAGGCATAGGCCTGGCAGAACCGCTGGAAATAGGCAAAATTCAACGATTCGGGGTTGTCGATAGCCTGGTGGTAATATTTCTGGATGGCATCGTCGAACGATTTAAAGCCCGGTGAGAACGTGGGAGCCGGAATGCCTTTGGCGGCAAAACTTACGTTGTCAGACCGGTCAAATAACCCCTGCTCGGGAGACGGTTCGGCAAATACGCCAAGTCCAAACGCTTTGGCGGCTGTCTCGATCTCTGTCTTCGCCCCCGTCCGTTCCAGGCCAATCACCGACACGATGGTGGTATCATTATAGCCCGCTCCATCAATGTTCATGTCGAAGACCATTTGCTTTAAAGGAATCAGCGGATGTTCGGCATAGTACCGGCTACCCAGCAAACCTACTTCTTCGCCTGTCAGGGCAATCACCAGCACCGATCGTTTGGGCCGTTGCTGCGACAGTGCTTTGGCCGCTTCTAAAATAGCGACGGTACCCATGCCATTATCCCGCGCCCCGTTAAAAATACTATCGCCCGGCTGGTAGGGCGTTCCACTCTGTTTACCGACACCAATGTGATCAAAGTGAGCCGACAAGATCACATATTCGTCTTTGAGCTTCGGGTCAGTCCCTTCGATGATACCCGCCACGTTGGCCGATAAGGTCATCACACGAGCGCGCCCCGACGTACGGATGGTGACGGTTTGCCCCGCTTCCTTCAGCTGTTTGTACTGATTGTTGGCGTTGTTGATCCATACATGTGTTAAGGGCGAACTACCCGTTTCGGCCGAAGCAACGCTCATCTGTTCGCGGTTGAAATACTGGTTAACGAAGCCCCAGGGAATGGATTCGCTGTAGAGTTCGATAAGGGCAGCAGCCCCTTTTTCGGTGGCCAGCTTCCGTTTGGCTGCCGATGAATTGAAGATTTCGCGCGGTCCTTTGGCATCGGGCGAGCCACCCTGCGCCACCAGGATCCGCCCTTTCACATCGCGGCCTTTGTAGCCATCGTCGCCGTCCGTCAGCCCGTAGCCAACGTACACCACCTCGCCCGACACATTGGCCGGGCCGCCCGCCATCACAACCAGCTCTTTACCCAGGTGAAGGGTATCTTTACCCATGAGCATGTAGGCCGAACTGGCCGCTTTCACTTTCTCGAGGTTGATGGGCTGGAAGTAATCGGGTTTATTATCCACAGAACCGGCGGGTTTCAGGCCCATTTGCCGGAACTGCTCGGCAATATAACGAGCGGCCACGCGGTTACCCTGCTCGCCCGTTCGACGGCCTTCCAGCTCGTCGGAGGCCAGAAACCGAATGTGCGCTTCCACGTCGGCCCGCGACATGCTGTATTCCGGCAGTTTAGTGATTGGCGTGGTGGCCGAGCGCGCAGAAGTCGCTTTTGCCGGTCGATTTTGCGCGTGTACCGACGTAGCCGCCAGCGTCAGGACCGCTAAAAAACTAACAATAGATGAGGTTTGCATGATGATTGGATTGACCCCGTAAAAGTACGAAAAACCGCAACGGCATTCCGACCTTCCGGCCATCTCAGCGAATTTCAGTATTTTCGTGGCTCTTTACTACCCGTATGCCTCCTCGTTTAGCCAATACAAAGACTGACAAAACGTATCTTCTTATTGCCGTAGGTTTACTGCTGCTGTATGTGTTCCCTTACGTCTGGCTCGGTGAAGGGGCACATCTGACCATCCACGACAATCTGGACAGCGACTTTCTGTATCTGTACCTGCTGAAGATTACCAACACAGCCTTCGATTTCGACCTCAGCACGGTTATCCCGAACATGATGAGCAGCGGCCCCAATGCTGCCAGTTCGTTCAGCGGGATTCCCCGGTCGGCTTTCCGGACCGGGCTTAACCTTGAAGTGCTCTCGTTTTATCTGGCCTCCCCCTATACGGCACAGCTTATCAATTTCACGCTGGTGCATGGCATTGGTTTCCTGGGCATGTACCTCCTGCTCAGAAAACACGTCCTGCCCGAATCGCACTGGGAGTTAACGCGGGTTGGCATTGCGTTTCTGTTCGCACTGGTACCGTGCTACATCGTTCACGGCGCATCGGTAACGGGGCAACCGCTGCTGCTTTACGCTTTTCTGAACCTACTGAAAAAGCAGGACCGTGGAACCGACTGGCTGATTATCATCCTGTTTCCGTTTTACTCGTTCTTCGTCTGGGCCGGTCTGTTCATTTGCGTCGCGCTGGGTATTATTGGACTGGTTAGTATGCTACAGCTCCGGCAAATCATCTGGAGCTATATCGTGGGCTTACTGCTACTCTCGCTGCTGTATCTGGGGAGCGAGTGGGAGCTGATTTATGGTTTCGTCAACCAGACCTATATCTCACATCGGGTCGAGTTCGATTACAGCCGGTTGCGGTCTATGAAGCTCGGAGCCAGTTTGTTTCGAAGCGTCGATTTATTCGTTTGGCCCATGTTCAACACCGGCGCGTTCTTCACGCCGGGGATTCTGGCCGTGGCGGGTGTAGCGGCCTGGATTGCCTATCGAAAAAAGGAAAGCCGGTCGGTGTATCGGCTCGTTGGCCTACCCATTCTGGCCCTTGTGATCTGCCTTATTCACGGGTTGTACCACTACCTGGTTGTGTGGCTGGGCGATAGTTCGCTGGGACTGAAATTTCGCGTCTTTCAGTTCGACCGGTTTTACTTCCTGCTGCCAACGCTCTGGTTTTTGCTGTTTGGGCTGGCCCTTCGTCAGTTCAGGGCAAACAGCGTCTGGAACCGCCTGTTTCTGGCGGGGCAGTTTGTGCTCATGATCGTTGCGAACAAAGAGTGGCGCATTAACGTGGGTAAAATGACGGGCTACGTAACCGAGGCCGAACAACCTTCCTTCCGGGCCTTCTTCGCCGAAAAACAGTTCGCTCAAATCCGCAACTACATCGGCAAACCCCAGTCCGACTACCGCGTCATTTGTCTGGGCATGCACCCGTCGGTGGCGCAGTTCAACGGGTTCTATACGCTGGACAGCTACCAGAACAATTACCCCCTCCCTTACAAATACGCCTTCCGTAAAATAATTGCTGCGGAACTGGCAAAAGGTAGTCCCCAAATGCGGGCTTATTACGATGCCTATGGTTGCCGGGTTTATCTCTACACCGCTGAACTGGGCATGAATTATCGGTTCGGCAAAACCCAGCACCCCACGCTGAATCATTTGCAAATCAACACCAACGCCTTGACGTCCCTGGGTGGTCAATATGTTCTCTCGGCGGTACCCATTGGCAATGCCGCCCAGAACCGGCTTCACCTGGAAAGTATCTTCACCAATTCGGAAAGCTACTGGAAGGTATGGCTGTATAAGGTGGTAGATGGCGCGGGGAAAATCGCAGAAAACAAGCCCTGACGTTACCCCGGGGCCCTTCCCATTTGTCCCAGGGCCTTTTCCATTAGCCCAATTGGCACCCAAACTCCCCATCCGGTTGCCAATAGCCCCATTTACGAGCCGGGTGTTTACAAGCGTTCTACATTTGCCCCTGTCGAATGTAACGCCAGCCTATTTTTATGAAAACCACCGCTCCGTATTTCGTTATCATCCTTTTACTGCTTGTTTTTAGATCGGTCAGCGCCCAGGACATGACGACCTATCTACGGCAGAACAGCCTGCCTTTTGATAGCGCCCAGGCTAGCTCTTTCCAGCTTTTCGACTCGGCCTTTTACCAGAATGACGTTTTCTTACTCGGCGAAATTCACGGGGTTGCGGCCACTCAGGGCATCGACTTAACGTTACTCAAACACCTCAACAAACGGGTGGGCCTGCGCTATTACCTGGCCGAAATGGATTGTGGTCAGGCCGCTTTATTAAACGCATATCTTGACACAGGCAACCGGGGTTTGCTGGATTCACTTTTTCGATGTTTCCTTAAGCAGACACACGCGGGCTCGTCGCAGTGGGGCAACCAGCAGTTTTACGATAAACTGGTCCATATTCAGGCCTATAACCAAACACTACCACCAAACGCCCGCATTCAATTTCTGGGTGTCGACTGGTTTCAGAGCAATGGGCAACTCGCCGTCCCGATGCTGAAACAACTCGTTGCCCATTGCCCGACAACACCCCACACGCTTCTCGACAGCCTGCGTCTGCTGGTGGTTCAGGATAGCTCTTTAAGCCTGAAGAAGCTGTTTCCATTTGCCGGACGAATCAATGCCGATTACGCAGCGCATCAAGACCAGTACAAGGCCGTTTTTGGCAATCAGCTGCTGGCGTTCAGGCAATTTTTCCGGACCCTTGCGTACGCCAACAATAAAATGTCACGCGATGACATAGCCGCTCAAATGACCCGGTTTATCATTGACGAACTTGGTCTTGTACACGAGAAATTATACGGCCTCTGGGGAACAACGCATATTTTGCAGGCCGGAGTAAACAACCAGCAGACCTTTTCGGGCTTGCTCAAAGCAGCCGGTCGGCGGGTGGTTACCATCAATACCTTGTATAAAGACAGCGAAGTGCTGCTTCATCGGGATGCCGTTCCCTTTATATTTCGCAAAAAAGGGCAGGAGTTCGTGCGGTCGAAATATTTAAATTCCGATGGCCCCGTCTTCAAAATAGATGGCTTCTCGAGCCTGGAGCCGGTTTGTGCGCCGAATACCACGACGCTCATCCGGCTCGATGCGCCCAATTCGCCCTATCTGAAAACCATCAGTCTGGTAAAAATGAGTGGCATTACGGGCAGCAAAGTCACCCCCAATGACCCGGAGCATAACGTAACCACCAGCTTCTTCCAGTACGTTTTTGTTGTTAGAAACTCACCCGCCGTCGACCTCTGGCCAGCGTCTTTATAACCGGATTCTACCCGTCAGCAACGACAAGTAGATACGTTGACTTCGGTGCCTTATGCGCTAAACCGATTTGGTTTATTACCGATAAATCCGCCGGCACGTTTACCTTTCATCAGCATGTCAACGACTCAGTCAGACCGCAGAACGTTTCTTAAAACCGCAGCCGCCAGCCTGCCTTTCATGGCCGCCACGACGGCACAGTCGGTGCTGAATCCGGCTGATGCGGCCGCAGCTAAGGTTAATCCAATCCGGTTGAGCTGCAATTTATATTCGTTCAATGAACTGCTGATGAACGGGCAGATGACGCTCGAGCAGGTGCTGACATTCTGCGCTGATCTGGGTTTTGATGCGGTCGACCCAACGGGCTACTACTTTCCGAACTATCCGGCTTTGCCCGATGACAGCTACGTGTATGCGATCAAGCGCAAAGCGTTCCGGCTGGGCCTCGACATCAGCGGCACGGGCGTCCGCAATGACTTCACCCTCCCCAACGCCGGTCGCCGAAAAGCCGAAGTTGAGTTAGTGCACCAATGGACCGGGCTGGCCGCCCGGCTCGGAGCGCCGGTCATCCGGGTTTTTGCCGGTACAGGCAAAGAACTCCCGGCCAACTACAACCGGGAAGAGGTTACTGCCTGGGTGGTCGACGCCCTCCGGGAATGCACGGACTATGCCGCCAAACAAGGTGTTATGATCGTGTTGCAGAACCACGCCGATTTCATTCAGACAGCCGATCATATTCTGGACATCGTGCACCGGGTTAACTCCGACTGGCTGGCTCCAAATCTGGACATTGGCAGCTTCAAAATTGGCGACCCCTATGAACAGATTGCACGGGTAGCCCCATTGGCTGCCACCTGGCAGCTGAAGGAGAATCTGTTTGTCAATGGCAAAGAGGTCGAAACTGATCTGAACCAGATTATGCATATTGTGCGCGACTCCGGCTATAGGGGCTACCTGCCCATCGAGACGCTTGGCAAAGGCGACCCCCGAACGAAAGTGCCGGCCTTTTACGAAAAAGTAAAGAAAGCACTGGCTACCATTACGGGGTAGAGGTCGTAAAAAACGACAAAGCCACCGCGCCCCCCAATTGCCTAATGAATGGGAGAGTCATTTTGCGTCCCTTACCCGTTTGGCGGCTAATGGTGACACTTCATGAAGGGTTTTTGTTGATTCACGCACGTTTTGGTTAGTTTTATCGGACAAATCCCCCATTTTTAACGTGTTTTGCCCAAACAAGCGTAGCTACTTTCATGACGTTTGAGACCTGGAATATTCTGTTTACGGGAATGGTTAGTTCCATCCTGCTGCTGAACGTTGTCCAGTGGAGCATCTACCGCGAACGCATTTACTTTCTTTATACCATCTACATGCTGGCCTGGCTGGTGTATTTCAGCCTGCGCATCGAAGAAATCAGCACCTACGTATCACTTTATTTCTGGCACTTTGTGCGGGCCACGGCACCCATGCTGGCCTATTTTGTCTATTTTGATTTTGCCGACGCGCTTCTCCAGCTCCGAAGCCGACTACCCACTTTATTCCGACTTTTCCGCATCGCCAAAATAACCATTATTGGCTATACCACTCTAATGGGAATCTTGTGTTTTGGCGTTGACAAATGGGATGAGGCAACCTACGAAACCATCCATACGGCCATGCGACTGCTCATGGTGGGTGTAGCTAGTTATGGCATTGTCGAAATTGGTAAACTCAAAGGGGTGGTGCCGCGCTATGTAGCGTTAGGGTCAGGCTTTATACTGTCGGGCGGTATCGTTTCCATGGTTATGACCATGACTATGGACCCCTCGAGCATGGTGTCTTCTTTTTGGGTAGCCCCGCTCACCTATCTGGAATTGGGCATTCTGGCCGAACTGATCTGCTTTACCCTGGTACTGGGCTACCGCCAGCGACGGGGGGCCATTAAAAACGCAATTATTGAACAGCGATTTGCCCGCCAGCGCGAGCAATATCAGCGTGAGCAGGTCGAAGCGGAGTTAGTTACCGAGAAATTACAGCAGCAGATGTCGGCGATGCGCATGATGGCCCTGCAGGCACAGTTGAATCCACATTTTCTGTTTAACAGCCTCAATTCGCTCTCGTCGCTCATTGCCGACGAACCCGCAAAGGCCGAACGATTTGTGGACGAGATGTCGACGGTTTACCGTTATCTGCTCCGGAATAATGACAACAACCTGACCACCCTTCAGAACGAGCTGGCGTTTATCGACTCGTATTACCACCTGCTCAAAACACGCTATGGCGCAGGCATCGAGTTATTAAAAACAATTGACCCGCTTCTTCTGGATTATAAACTTCCTCCGTTGACCTTACAGCTATTGCTCGAGAATGCAGTAAAGCACAACATCGTCTCCACCGAACAACCCCTGATTATTGAGTTGGTTACGAATGAAGCCGGCTGGCTCATTGTCAGCAACACACTCCAGCGCAAGCCCGTTAACCGGGTCGACTCCACCCAGAAAGGCCTGCTGAATATTCTTACGAAATACCAGTTATTGGGAAAAGACATTCCTACGGTGGAAGAAACGGCCGATACCTTTATCGTCACCCTACCCCTGATTAGGCCCATTAATTAAGCCTGCCTGATGTCACGCTGTCTACCCACGCTTATAATGCTGCCGGGTAAAGCGCATAAAGGTGTCGGCGAGTCCTTCGCTGACGCCCTGTAGCTGAATCGAATACAAATCCCGCTGAATGGTGAGATTCTGGACATCCAAAATCTTGAGGCTCCCGGCCTGAAGTTCATGCTGCACCGCAAAAACCGACACAAACGCCATACAGCGCGAGCTACCCAGATAGGACTTGATACTTTCCGTGTTGCCCAGGTGCATGTCAATGGTCAGATCGGTGAGCTTTAGGCCCACCCCCCGCAGCGCGTGCTCAATCACCTCCAGTGAACCGGAACCCCGTTCGCGCAGCACGATGGGAATCAGGCGCAGTTCATCCAGCGTGATCTCGTCCCGGTCGGCCAGGGGGTGATCGGCGCGGCAGATGAGCACGAGTTCGTCTTTCACGAACGAGGTGTAGCGAATATCGCTGTGGTGAGTCCGGCCTTCCACCAGCCCCAGGTCAATATCGTTATTCAGCAGCAACTGCTCGATCTGCTCGGTATTCCCCGATACCAGCGACATGGCAACATCGGCCGACTGCTCCCGAAAGCGGGCCAGTACTGGAGGAATCACATACTGCGCCACGGTTGTACTGGCCCCTACCCTAAGCGTGCCGCCCGATTCGCCTTTGAGGGCGTTCATGTCGAACTCCAGCTGGCGGTAGATGGTCATGATGGTTTCGGCGTGCCGAAGCAGCACATTCCCGGCGGTAGTCAGGCTGATCTGATTCCCCCGCCGGTCGAAGAGGGCGGTCCCGAACTGGTGTTCGAGTTCCTGAATGTGTTTGGTTACGGCGGGCTGCGTTACATACAGTTCGGCAGCTGCTTTGGTAAAACTAAGCCGTTTGGCAACAGTATAAAATACGTTGAGACGAAAGTCGAGCATGGCTATTGGGCGTTGAATAACAAAGTAAGCCAGCTTACGAAGCGGAGGCAGAGGTCGGCGTCTGTTGTTAAAACTTTCATAGAAATGGCTGTTCCGGGTGATATTCCCGGACTTTTCTGCCAGGCCAGCCAAGTTCGAATGAACGCTTTGGGACGATGAACATCCGAGAAGAATTGTAATTCTTTTGTTTTTAATCCACTAAGAGCGGCATCAACTTCAGGTTGTAATTTATCCTGCTCATGAATGATTCGGCGGATAAATGTTTCTATTACCCCTTCATCTTCATTATCCGGCATCATCCATACGCCAATCCTTGGCAAAGCTTCATCGCTTGCGACCACTAATCCCGCTAAGAAAGAGTCAGGGAGATTCTTGTATCCTAGAGTTGTTAAGATTTGCAGAATGCGCTCCCAACGTCCGCTAGAGCTGCTATCTGCATCAATGACAACACCTATAATATCATCTGGATAGGCTGCATTAATTGTAGTAGGGAGTGTTTTAAGAAGAGCATATATTCCCTGCTCATCATCTTTAACTCCAGTTTCATCTCTTTTCTTAAACGGTTGAATATTAGTCTCTGCAAGTACAGTAGTAGTGTTTTTTACAATTTCCCAAATAACATGCTTATCAAAAGCGCCCTCTACCAATAAATTCTTTGTAGCCATACTCAACGTAAATCAATATAGTCTGTTTCGTTGGCAACTTCGATATCATGGATACTAAACGATATAGCCGAAATCTCTCCTTTTATATTCCGAAGCCGTATCAGTTGGGCGTCACTATATTCAGACTTAGATTTAACCACCTCACCAAAAGCCTTGATTGTATCATTACTATGCGTGGTAGCAAACACCTGAATATTGAGCCGTTCAGCCAGATAAAAGATTATTTCCCAGAGCTTTTCCTGAACGGAATAATGGAGACCATTTTCGAATTCGTCAATGAGCAGATAGCCGTTACCCTCGCAATTTACGAGGGCTAGCATAATGGTAAACACACGTGTAATACCATCTCCCATACTTGATAGTGGATTTATTTGTCCATTTCTCAACCTGACAATTGGGCGTCCTTCACCTACCAAGCTAAATCTCACTATATCAGGTTCTACAATTTGTAATGCTCTAATAATTTCATCTTCCCCTTCGGTTAGTGCCACATTGTCCCAAAGCTTTTGAATTGTTTCTAACGTATTACTTTTGGCATCTACAAACTGAAGGAACACCGAAGCATTATCTTTAGCAAAGTACCTCTCAGCGAAAAGGAATTCATCATTTAATGCAAGGCTATGACGATAAAAAGCATGCCTAACAATTGATACTTCGACACGCGATTCTCGACCTTTAGACTCCTCCAAAGATTTTGCCATTACATATTCATCGTACCTATTCCCCTTATCATCTGATCGATTTACGGCATAAGTCGTTATTAACCCAATAATCAATCGTTGGAAATCAGTTGTTACTTCGTCTATCTCTCCAATGTAAATAAGTGAATCTGGCTCACTATCAAACTCCTCATAGAAACTAATTTTTCTGTCTGTGAAAAGTGATTTCAAGGAAGAAAGATGCTTTTCCGGTAATGAGCTTTGTTTGTCAAAATCAGGATAAAATTCTCCCCGCTTACGTAATAATGTTCGTATTGTAGGCAATTCGTTTCCTTGCTCAGCTTGTATCGCCACCGCTTCCAGCACCGACGTTTTTCCCGTATTATTTTTCCCGACCAGCAAATTCACCCGGCCCAATTTTTCGATGGTCAGGTGGCGGAGGTTGCGGTAGTTGCGGATTTCGAGCGAGCGTAACATAACAGCTGGTTTTAACGTAGGCCAAAATACGAGTTTATATGGGCATTAACCAAAATTGCCCGTTACCAGTAGAGGGATGGCAACGGGCAATCTACTAAAATGCCTAAATTTAAGTTAACCACAGAGGCACAAAGAGCACAGAGATTAGCCAGTTGAACTGTAGCTGATTAATCTCTGTGCTCTTTGTGCCTCTGTGGTTAATAAAAACCTAATTTAAGTCTGAGTAATTGCTTAACGCTGTTACGGGCGAATGATGGCCCAGCCGTCCTGCTGGCGGATAATGAGTTCGCCGTTGGCGGTGGGGACGTAGCTCACGAACGGAAATAGCTCATCACGGCTGATTTTGCGCATCTTCATCGTGTTCTCGCACATGGCCAGAATGACGCCCTGCTTTTGCAGATTCTGGATCTCCTTCTCGAAAAGAGGTTTGTCTTTTTTGTAAACGGCAAAGGCACCGCCATACACGACCAGTTCAATATCCAGCTTACCCTTGAGCCGTGGGTCGTTCAGCGAGTTCTGAATGTTGGCCAGGGCATGATGGATAATAGACGTATCGCCGGTGTTGAGCTGGTAAACAGCGCGGTACCGGGACTTGGTCGCTTCGGCACCGTGAAAGCCGGATTCGCTGGTTTGGGCTATAGCAGGCACTACGGCCAGGAAAAAAGCAAGGAAAAACAGGTAGTTGATCTTTTTCATGAATGTTCGTTTTAAGGGCGTTTGATCTGATGAGTTTTGTAAAGCTACTTTACTTTTCGCGCATCGGCAATCGGCTGAAACGGACCGAACTTATGTTGGCGTTCGCTGAACCCATCAGCATAGGGTCCGAGGGGAAAGTCGACAGGCTTGCTGGCCAGGATGGGCCAGTCTTTCGATTGGTCTTTATGCGGGCGGGGCATGGCATTCACAAAGGCCGCTACGTCCCACGCTTCTTCGTCAGTTAACTGGGGGCTCTCGTAATTCGCACCAAACGGCATGTTGTTCTTCACATAGCCCGCAAAGCCCGACAGCCGATACAGACCGGCCCCGTCGTTGTAACTGTGCGGCCCCCACATGGGCGGGTACACATACTCCGACGCACCGGCAGCTTTTGTCCCCTCACCCTTTTTGCCATGGCAAACCTGACATTTCACCACGTAAACCATGCGCCCTTTCGTCGAATCGGCGGCTCGGTCGAGGTACGCCAGTTTGACCAGCCCTACCCCATCGGGCCGCTTGCCTTTCGGCACGTCGGTTCCCAGCCATTGAATGTAGGAAATGATGGCTTTCATCTCCCGACTGCTGCTGTCGGGGGCTTTACCGCCCAGACTCCGCTCAAAGCAATCCGACACCCGTTTCACAATCGTCTCGACCGAGCCGGAACGTTCGCGGAACTTCGGGTAGGTCGAAAACACGGCTGAATAGTTGTTTCCCAGCACTTTCGTCCCTGCTTCCAGGTGGCAGTTCTGGCAGTTCATCCCATTGGACAAGTGCTTCACCGACCCTTTTGGGCCGAGGTATTTGGCGGTATGGGCAATCAACTCCCGGCCATAACGAATTTCCTGCCCCTTTGCTCCGGTGGGTAGCTGGCTATCATTCGGTGGCCGCCAATAGTCGAGCGGAGTTAAGGAAATGAGGGCAGCGGCACTAAAGACTAAGAAACACGTCAGGCGGTAGTTTACCCCACCCCAACCCCTCCCCTTGACATAAGAGGGGCTCCAGCTGGTCACTTTTTTAGTCCCTCCCCTTATGTCAAGGGGAGGGGTTGGGTAGAATGCCCCAAGACAAGTGCACAGGTACTCAAAAACATGCTTCTTCATCGTTACGGCATATCTATTTTTACCAGGTTATCGTCCGAAACACGGTCGATCAATTTATTATAGGGGTCAATACCCGCTTTCACGGGTTTGCCCTTCACGGTCACCTCAATTACGTGTTCGCCGGGGGGTAGGCTTCGTTTCTGAAGCAGAAGCGGCACTTTGGTGGTCAGTCCATCCTTGTTTTTGCCATCATCCGTCAGCACGGCAATATCAGCAATAACGGGACCTTTCCCTTTGCTGATTTCTTTACCTGCTTTGTCGTAGTATTCCGTGGCGGTTCGCACGTGCAGCGTAACTTTATACTGGCCGTTGCCAATCGATTTGGCCTCGGCTTTGGTAATCCGGTTGTCGTAGAGGGTTAGTTTCTCGAAGTTATCGGTCAGCCAGGGTTTGAGCGAATCGGGGGTGGCGGCTTTTAGGAAACTGTACCATTCGAGCGAGGTAGTAAAGGGGGCTTTCTGCCGGAAGCGAGCCGCTTTCATGTAGTCGTTCATGGCCTTGTTTACCCGATCTTCGCCAATGTAATCCTGCAAGGCATACATCAACATCGACCCTTTCTGATACCAGATATACGAACGGGTATCGTTATCGAGCATATTGGCTTCGAATTTGTCTTCGTTTGCCCGACCACGCAGATACTGGTCCAGACTGTATTTCAGGAATTTCGGCATGGCATCAGCACCGTAACGCTGTTTGAGTACCATCAGGGCCGAATACTCCGCCATCGTTTCAGAAATCTGATTAGCACCACGTGTCCGGCTGGGCATGATCTGGTGCCCCCACCACTGGTGCGCTACTTCGTGAGCCGTTACATAAAAGGCGTAATCCGTTTTGTTCGGGTCGTGGAAGTCGCCCACCCAGCCAAACTCTTCCGAATACGGAACCGTGGTAGGAAACGACTGCGCAAAAGCCGCATAGCGCGGAAATTCCAGCACCCGCAATACCGGATAGGGATAGGGCGCGTAGTTTTTAGAATAGTAGGACAACGACGCCTTCATGCTGGACAGAAACCGGTCGATGTTTTTGTCGTGGCCGGGATGGTGATATACTTCCAGCGCGACGGTCTGCCCATCGGTACCCGTCCACTTATCCCGTTTCACGCCATATCTGGCCGAACACATGCTAAAGAAAAAGTCGGAGAAACTGGGGAGCTTGTACTGAAAGTATTTCCGGGGTTTTCCATCGGCATCCGTCTTGGTCCAGGTTTTCAGCAACTCGCCGGGCATGATCGCCGTCTGGTCGGGCGAGGTCGAGATGGTACCTTCAAACGTAACCCAGTCGGCATCGTCGGTAAACAGGAAGTCCCGCAGACCAGCCGGGTCATTTTGCTCGGGCAAAGTCCATCTTTTTATGGGTAGCTTATATTTCTTTCGGTATTTATCGCTGTTTAACTCATTATCCTGACTGTAGCCGAAGGCCGGAAAGATACCCACATTAAAGAATGTGCCATTGCCAACCACATCCCGACTATCGCCACTATTGGGAAACCCAACATACTGACCCAGTACATCCACATCCAGATGCGCCGTGTCGCCCGGATTCATCCGTTTGGCAAGCCGGTATATATAATACCCCCGTTCGGTATCGTTGACAAGCAGACTCGGTGCCTTCCCATCGACTAAAAACTTGGTCAGCTTCCGATGAAAATTGTCGGCTGGGATGGTCAGGTGAAGCGAGTCGATGGGGTGATCGCCTTTGTTAACCATTAGAAATGCCCCCGAGGCCAGCGCCTTGAATTCGTCGGGATAGATATCAACGTTTACCTTCGCACTCGTGATTTTGGGTTGCAGTACGTTCTTATACTTGCGGTACTTTTTCTCGAATAACGCCTGCTGCTCTGTCACTTCATCGATGGAGTAATACCGGTTCTTCACGCTCACGTTGGTGTAAATCCAGGCGCCCATACTGACGAAGGCCAGCAGCAGCACGGCAAAGAGCGCTATAGACCCACGCCCCATTCGTTGCCGGGCCAGCTGCCAGCGGGCTTTGAAACTGGTGTCGGCACCCCGGTTCCAGAACCACAGGGCCAGCACCAGCAGCAAACCACCAAACGCATACCAGTACAGGCGGAATGACGCGATACTGGCCAGATAATGCCCATAACCGTTCATGGCCGAAATCTGAATGCCCCCGCCCGAAAATGGAATTGCCAGTTTGTAGTTGAAATCGGCAAACTGCGGTACGGCCCAGATAACGATATACACCATCAGCGTAAGGATATGCCCCACAAATTTCTGGTTGACCAGGGTGTGCACAAAAAAGGCCAGCATCACCAGCTGGAAGTACTGCGTAAAGGCAATACCCAGCAAGTCGCGGAAGTAGAGCGAGAATTCGTAGTTGAAGTATCCTTTTATCGTCTGGTTCAGCACACCCGACACGAGAACAAGGCCACAGAGCAGCAGGCATATATACGTCATCGACAGTAGTTTGGCTCCGTAGTTCATCCAGTCGGGCACGGGCAATGCATCGGCAATGGTATCGTAATGAACCACCTTATCGCGGTGGACCACCTCGCCCGTGTAGAAAATGATAACCACCAGCACGAAGAAGAAGAACGTGCCGTTTCGCGCTTCAAGCATGCCGTAGGTTGTTGGCAGCGAGGGGGTGCCGAAGGTCTCAACACCGAACCAGCCGTCCAGAAACAAAAACAGCACGGCTCCCAGCAAAATAGCAATGAAGTACGGGTCGCGAACGATGTTGGCGAATTCAATACGCGCCTGCCGGAACATCTGCCGAACGTAGGTGCTTACCTGAAAAATGGGCGTAACAACGGGTAGACTCGCCAGCGAGGGAGCACCTTTTGTCACGACATCGTCTTTCGAAGCTTTGCCTAGTTTAACGGCCAGAAAACGGGAGAAGTTGAACCGGAACAGGGTTACCAGAAAGACGAGCAGTGCCACCCCGAACCAGATGAGCCGGTTAGTCAGCAAATCGCCTTCCAGCGGGGCCAGCAGCACGTTCTGTTCCACCGGCGACCAGTATTTGGTAGCAGCGTCGTAGGCGAAGGTGCCGAAGGGATCCATCAGATTAACGAGCTGTTTGTTCTCAATATCCTGCGATAGCGTCGACCCCAGCAAATAGGCAATAAAAAGTAAGATACTCCCCGCATAGGTCGAAAACACCTGCCGCGAGAAGGCTACGAGCGCAAAGAAGATACTACCGACCAGGAACATGTTCGGCACGACGAACACCAGAAAGGGGTACACATAATCGCGGAACCGAATAGGTCCGAAGCGTTCGGTATTGTTGGCCAGATTAAAGACAGGCCCCAGCATCGATCCGATCACGATACCCAGCAACCCAATAGCCATAACGCCCAGCAACACGACAAAAGACCCCATGTACCGGCCCAGCACGTAACCTTTTTCGGTAATAGGGAAAGTGAAAAAATAGTTTTTTGTATTGTGCTCAATGTCGCGGTAAACAGGTACGCCCATGATAGCCGACGCAATGAGCATCCCAAAAATGGTCATCACGACGACAAACTGGCTGACGGCATACGGCGAATTGACATTCGTTTTCTCCGACGCGGGGCCATTGCCGTAGATGACGAAGAGAAACGTAAAGAGAAATAAAATCAGGGCATACAGGTATGTAGCAGGCCGCTTGAGCCGGTACGCTAGTTCGAATTTGAAGATTTCGGAGAACATGGAGGTTACAAGGAGTTAGGAGCGAATTTGATGTGGTGTCGGGTTCTCAAACCCGACACAAATTGCTGACGCGCACGTGTCGGGTTTGAGAACCCGACACCACGGAAAGGGCCTTTATACAGCAACCGCTTCCATTTTCTCCGTGATCTTGGCGAAGTACACATCTTCCAGGTCGGGCGTAACGGGGTCGAAACCGGCCAACGGCAAGTCGCTGTACGCATGGAGCCGCGTTTTGCCACCCTTGAGCTGGGTAGAGATAATGCGGTGATTCTGCCGGTACGTTTCGATCTCGGATTTTTCGACGGATGTCTGCCAGATTTTGCCATTGAGGTCACGGACCAGGTCGTTAGGATTTCCGGCGGCAACAACTTCGCCGAGGCAGATGATGGCCATGTCGGAGCATAGGTTCGTCACGTCTTCCACGATGTGCGTCGACAGAATCACGATGGTGTTCTCGCCAATTTCCGACAGCAGGTTATGAAAACGGTTTCGCTCGGCGGGGTCCAGCCCGGCGGTGGGTTCATCGACGATGATGAGCCGGGGATTACCGATCAGCGCCTGGGCAATGCCAAAACGCTGTTTCATACCCCCCGAAAAGGTGCCGAGGTTCTTTTTACGTACCTGATACAGATTTACCTTTTGGAGCAGGCCCTCAACAATGGCTTTACGCTCTCGGCCGTTGGCAATGCCTTTGAGCGTGGCAATATGGTCGAGCATGGTTTCGGCCGTTACCCGCGGGTATACGCCAAACTCCTGCGGCAGATAGCCTAATACACGGCGCACGGCATCTTTTTGAGTCAACACATTCAGGTCCTCACCCGTAACGCCGGTCAAGTGAACAGAACCGCTGTCGGCCTCCTGTAAGGTGGCGATGGTACGCATAAGGCTCGATTTTCCGGCCCCGTTGGGACCCAGCAAGCCAAACATCCCCTGCGAGATAGTCAGGTTGACGCCTTTCAACGCCCGTACACCATTGGAGTATGTCTTGGTCAGATCTTTAATTTCGAGTTGCATACGAAAAGGGGCTAACTTATTGGTTCAAAGGAATATTTGCCAAATAAGTTAAAAGCAACCAAAACCCAAAACCAAACAGTTGCAGACGGCTAGTATTTAGGCCAAAAGGAAACAAAAAAGCTTCACCCGTGAGTAAAGCTTTCTTTGTAGATATGCTGCTTGTACCTACAGGTTTTAACCCGTGAGTTCCGCCCATTTATAAGAGTAAGCTGGATTACGGGTTGAAACCCGTAGGAACGTATAGATTTATCGGCTGATTATTTTGACCAACGTGCCTTGTGTGACACGATCATCGGCTTTGAGACCATTCAGAACACCTGCCTCCTCTACCCGGCTGGCTGGCATACCCAAGGCCGTCATTACCTCCCGGAAGGAGCCATTGCGTGGGGCAGTTTTGACAAAAACGCGCTCTGGCTTCCGATTTAACTTGTCCGAATCGGTGAGGGACCGAAAGTTTCCCGCCACCTGCTTAAAAGTCCCGAAGGCATTATTAAAATCGGCTCCGCTCGACAGGCCGTGCAGTGCATAAACGGCGTTGTTATACTGGATTAGCCAGGTACCGATCTGAAGCGATGTTGCGGGATCCTGCTGTTGCTGTGGCTGGCCCTGCTGCTGTTGTTGCGGCTGCTGTCTCGAAATAAGTACGTAAGCCGGATTGCCATTGATAGTCGTTTTACTGTTCTCCAGCACATTCAGGCTCAACTCTTTCACCAGATTCTGGGCCGCTTCGTCCAGCGAATTCCCTTTCGCCAGCATCAGGATCATAGCCGATTTCCCGTCCTTGGCAGCCATCTGAAACTGGCTCGGCGAGTTCTGCGACTGCCAGCCGCTCGGTACCGGAAACTGGAACCGAAGTTCAGGGTGGTAAAACTGCCCATTTTCAACAAATCCCTGCTTCGGGTCTTCGCCATACATGATGCCATCAATGAGCCGTAAATAGCGGTCACGATCAACCTGATAATTCGCCGGATTTTTAGCCTGATACTCTTTTGCCAGCTGATGAACCCGCGTGTAGCGATTGCCGGGGTCGGGGTGGGTCGACATGAACTGTGGTACAGCCTGTCCCGAATTTTCCGAAATACGCTTGAGCGTTCCGAAGAAATCAGCCATCTGGTTAGCGTCGTAGCCGATCTTGCTGGAGTATTCAACGCCTAGCATGTCGGATTCCGACTCGTGATCACGGCTGTATTTGAGGGACAGAAGACCCAACCCCTGCTGGAGGGCTTCCATATTCTGACCAACAACCTGAGGAGCCAGAACAGCCCCTCCAATAAGGGCAATGGTGCTGAGCAGCTGGCTTTTCTGAGAACGGGCCGCATGTCGGGCGGTGATGTGGCCAATTTCGTGGCCAAGCACCCCGGCAAATTCAGCCTCGTTATTGAAGTGCGCCAGAATACCCCGCGTGAAATAGACGTAGCCACCGGGTACCGCAAAGGCATTAACAATAGGCGAATCGACGATATAGAATTGGTAAGGCAGGTCAGGCCGGTGCGAGACCCGGGCCATGGCTTTACCCTTCTCGTTCATAAACGCCTGAAGGTTCTTGTTTTCATATAGCCCCATCGTAGCAACAACTGATGGGTGTGATTCTTTCCCAAGAGCAATCTCCTGCTCCGTAGACATCAGGCTGATTTCACGCTTCCCCGTAACAGGATTACGGGCACAACCCGAAGCGATCAATAAGCCGATCAGCAGGCAAAAAGGATAAGAAGAAGAAAACGTACGCATTCGTAGTGAATTTTAGGTGAAAGTGTCCTACCCATTCAAATGGTAATACCACGCGAATTAATAGTATACTTCTTATAAACTACGAAGGATATATGATTTGTTTTAATGCGACTTTAATTCGTATTAAAACAAATCATATATCCTTCGCGACTTCTGCTTCCGTGAGCAGGAATCACATTGAGAAAAGGATCATCGGCCTTATGGCCCCGTATCCTCTTAATCTGCTTACTACTACACAATTACTTGAGCACCAGTCTGGCATTCTCACTAAAGACCAGTTTTCCGGAACCCGCATAAACGACCCCTTTTGTATTGGCATTATATCCTACCGGTACCGTCACACTATGGTTGATATAGACCACTTCCGTTGCGGTTGGAACGCGCTGGCAAGTCCAAACCGTGGGATCGTTCCAGTTACCTTGCTTTACGGTGGTAATTGTACAGACGGCGGCATTAACAACAACCCATACGAAAGCAGTCAGCCCTTTCGGATCGGCAGCTTGTATGCTGACCAAATGGCTGTTGGTCTGCGTGGGGGTGCCCGCCAGTACACGGGTGCTTGTATTGAAATTTAACCATGCCGGTAAGCCTGTTGCCGAGTACGTCAACGCTTTCCCTTCCGGATCGGTAAAAGCTGGAACCGTAAAGCTAAACACACGGCCTATTTCGGCAAACTGCCCCCCCACTATCGGCGGTATCGGCGGTAAATTAGGGCCCACTACAATAACCATCGAGACGCCTGCGGTTAAGCTTCCCGGATCGGCCACGCTGATGGTAACCGTATAACTACCGGCTACGGTTGGCGTACCGGTTAAAAGACGCGTGGTCGTATTATACGTTAACCAGCCCGGCAGAGTGGTCGTAAAGAGTAATGATTGCCCTTCAGGATCGGTAAAGGCCGGTATGGTATAGGCATAGAGCGCATTAATTTCGGCTGCGGGTGGTGCCACAACCGGCGCTACGGGGGCCAGATTGGGGGTTGCCGTTCCTTCGACCCCTGTGTTCCAGACGCTACCTAACCGGGTATATACCCGAAAATAATACTGTTTTAATGGGTTGAGATTGGTTACGGTTACCGAATTACCCTGACCCCGATACACGACTTTACCCGCTTCAAAAACAGTTCCTGTACCCGTGAAACTGGCATCAGCCGTATACGCTGTTCCGCTTGGTGATCCCTGAAAGCCACTCCCTTCTTTAGCCACCACCATAACCTCATCAAAGGTTATGTTAGGATTGATCCAGCTAACCTGTATCGAATTTAGCCTGGCAATGGCCTGTAGGTTGGTTACGGATACGTTCGCCGAACTACAATCGGGGTTCAGGGTGAGCGACTGAGTGGCGGTCAATCCTCCGTTGTCTGTTACCTTAACTACAATGATGTAATAAAACGTCTCGTTCGGGTCACAGCCCGCGGGCGTAATGGTAACCGTTGGGGTTTGCTCATACAGGATAGGCTCAGGATGCGTATGGCTATTGTGCCGCAAAGTTACCTGCCATTCGTATTGCATACCGACACCGTCGGTATCGGTAACGGCGGCTCTCAGCGTATACGGCGTTGCCTGATCCATGGGATACAACGTTCCAATGGCCGGACTAACGATCTGAACCGCCGGTGGCGTATTGTTGACCGAGATAACAACCTCTTTGCTATTCGTTAGCTGCCCATTATCAGTCACAACAAGGGTTACAGTATACGGCCGGGTATTTACAGCCGTAAAGGTCTTGACAGGACTGACACTGGTCGACGTAGTACCATCGCCAAACTTCCACAGATACGTTAACGCCAAACCCTCCGGATCGAAAGAATCGGAACCTGTAAACTGAACAGTGAGTGGCGACGGGCCATAATTGACACTGGCTGTGGCATTGGCTACCGGAGGCTGATTGCCCCCGTAACTTATTCGGGACACAACCCCGTCCAACCGGACATAGTAGAGCGAACCGTCGCGGGGGTTCACTTTTAGATCGAGTATGTTCGCGTCGAAACCAGCCGCTGCGAACTCCCGCACTTCATGAACCGCATGATCTCCCTCATCGTGCAGCACAATATTTTTGATCCAGCCATCCACGTAGTCGGCAAAAAACAGCGTATTCTGATACATTGCCGGAAACTGATTACCGGTATAGTAAGCGCCCCCTATTGCACAATCGCCCGAGAAGGGTATGCCAGCCGGTGCGCCAACTGTGCCAATTGTTCGCTGAATAGGCGTGGTTCCGTTAAAAGCCGGCACACGGGCAATGTCAGTACTATGGCTATAATCCATAGCCGGACGGGAGTGGGTGAAACGACGAAGAGTCGGGTCGGGATTATCAATAAATGAGGACGGCTGAACACACAGACTTTCAAACGTTGGCTGGCCGGGCTCATCCAGGTTAGAGACATTCAGACCATAATAGATATACGTAGGCTGCAGACCCTCATAAAGCGGCCAGCCACAGTTTAAACCCGCTTTATCGATGATGTGAAGATCTTCCCATTTAAACCAGCCCACATCGCCAACAAGCAATGTGCCCGGATTGCCATCGCCGGGGTTTTTACTTCCTGTGTTTGGCTGAATAGACACCCGGTAGGGATTACGCAAGCCTAAGGCCCACACCCGCGATTTGGGCGCCCGTGGATTAGACGGGTCATAAAACGGATTGCTCGACAGACCATTTCCGGTGTTGGGATCAAGGCGTAATACTTTGCCGCACAAGGAGTTGACCATCTGCGACCGCAAGGCACCCACATTCTCTTCAGGCCTCATGATACCCAAATTTAATGCCGTCTGGAAGTTGGTCCGGCTATCGCTGCCGACATCAATCCCCTCATGATGAGCCCCATCTCCGGTTGTGACAAGCAGTGAACCGTCGTTTGCGAACAGAATTGTTCCGCCGGCATGCGACTCAAAGGTGATCGGAACGCCAGTCGTTTTACTCTCGCCCAACAAAACAGTACGGCTCGAATAATCGGTCTGATAGGTGGTCCCCACCTTATTTAGTTTGTAGCGCGTTACCCGGCTAACCGTCGCATTTCTGTATTCGTTGGTTGTGCTGCTGTACTGCGACGTGCCAAAATACAGCAGATGATGGAGGTCAACGACGTAGAAGAGATAGATAAATCCATTCGTCTCAAAATTCGGGTCCAGACACATACTATGCAGTCCGAAATCATTCCACTCCCCTACTTCCTCCCGAATATCAAGCGTTGCCGTTGCCTGTCGGTTATACGACGACCCATTCCATACTGACGACCAGACACGGCCGCTTTTCTCCCAGACAAAGAACGAATTCCCGTCTTTAGCAAAAACCATACCCACCGAACCGACGTACCCACTTTGGCTAACACTCTTCGAAAAACCGGAGGGTAGTTGCTGAGCCAGCAGACCATTGATCGTAGATAGGATTGCCAATAGGCCGATAAAACAAAGAAAAGGCTTAGGACACCTTATGAATCGGAATTTACTGAATAAGAGCAACATACCAGCTGAGTAAAAAAAATGCGAGGATAGGTTAATGCTAAAGAAGCAATTTTTGTATAGCAAAAATTGCACCAAATAGTGAATTATGTATACTTAATATATAGAGTTACAATTATAAATACAAAGCGATCTTCCGGCTGATTTCAGCCATTGATCAGGACTGGCTGATTCGTCTATAAGTCTTGATGGAACAGGTTATTCTCAGCAAATCAGGTCTTATAAGCCTGTGAGATCGGGTAAAAGAGCGTTCGTCAGCCGAAAAGGTCTGGCTCGACAGCCACAACCCCGGGCCATATAACCGCCATAGTCCATGCGCTGCAGCTACACCTGAGCACAAAAAAACGGTCTGTGTTCGCACACAGACCGGAAGAAATAATAATGTAAAGCAATCTATATTTTCGGCCGCTTATACAGCGGTACTGTGCTGCATGGCTCACCGAAGAGCAGGCTTTGGACAACGGGGCGAAGCACCCGTGTGATCTCGACATAAGCCGACGTGGGTACCGGTACTTTAGAGCATCCTTTTATCACGACGCGCGCATCCCGATAATCTTCAGGATTGATGTTGGCAATAGCGTCGTAATACAGTTTCTCTTCCAGATCGGCCAGATTCCCGAATACAATGGTATTGGCAAATGGCTGCAGCTGTAGGGTCAGCAGCATATAAGCCCAGGTCGGTACAATGGCATCCTCGGTACAGGTAATGGCCACGTTTTTACCCGCATACTGGCTCCAGTCGTGCTCTTTCAGGAAAGCCCGAAAGTCTTTCTCTTTCAGGATCAACCCCATGTACAGATTGTCTTTCAAGTCGTAAACAACCCGTTCGCCAGGGTGATAATATTCCTCCAGATCAAGCGTAACCAGACCGCTGCTGGCAACGCGATTAACAATTTCAGCTTCCATAGTTCTACCGATAATACCCATTAAACAGCCGTTCACCGCAACCCGTTCCTTGCTTTCTACCGTTTGAAAATAACCACCTTAGGACTCGGTTATTTTTGCTACTTTTGTTCTCATATACGTAAAAAAGGCCTTAGACATTTCTCACATGAAATTTATAGTTTCCTCGTCTGTCCTGCTAAAAAACCTGCAGAATATCAACGGCGTCGTGGCAACGAATCCGATTGTCCCCATCCTTGAAAACTTCCTGTTCCGCATCGACGTTGGCGATGGTCTGACGGGGGGGACCCTCACCGTAACGGCGTCGGATTTGCAAACGACCATGACGACGCAGATTCCGGTCGAAGCCAGCGAGAGTGGCTCCATTGCCATTCCAGCCAAATTATTGCTGGATACCCTCCGCAGCCTGCCCGAGCAGCCCGTTACCGTAAACATCGATACCGATACCTTCGGCACCGAAATCCTGACCGACAACGGCCGTTACAAACTCTCCGGCGAAAACCCGATCGACTTCCCGAAACTGCCAACGGTGAACAAAAACATGTCGGTCGATATGACGTCAGATGTGTTGCTGAGCGCCATTAACAATACGGTATTCGCGACCAGCACCGACGATCTTCGTCCAGCTATGACGGGTGTGTTGCTGCAACTGAACGACGACAGTGCAACGTTCGTAGCCACCGACGGCCATCGGCTCATCCGGTACCGCCGGACCGACCTGAACGCGTCGGCCAGCACGTCGATCATTATTCCACGCAAGGCCCTGCAACTGCTGAAAGCGTCGCTGCCCGAAAACGTGCCGGTTACCGCCGAGTTCAGCCAGGCCAACGCGTCGTTCAGCTTCGGCCCCACGCAGCTGATCTGCCGCCTGATCGATGAGCGCTTCCCGGACTACGAAAACGCCATTCCAACCAACAATCCGAATGTGATGACCATTGGCCGGACCGACCTGCTCAACTCGTTGAAGCGGATCATGATCTACGCCAACCGCACTACCCACCAGATTCGGTTGTCGCTCAAAGCCAACTCGCTGACCATCTCCGCCGAAGATCTTGACTACTCTAACGAAGCCAACGAGAAGCTCCTCTGCGACTATGACGGCGACGCGATGGAGATCGGGTTTAATGCCAAGCTAATGGCCGAAGTGCTGAGCAACCTGAGTGCCAAAATGATCTCCCTCGAAATGTCGGCACCGAACCGCGCCGGCCTGCTCATCCCGGCCGACAAGGAAGAAAACGAAGACATCCTGATGCTGGTAATGCCCGTCATGTTAAATACGTACGCTTAGTTCTTCTTGAAGGAGCGAGGAGCGGGGAGTGAGGAGTGAGGAGTTGCTGACGCATGCAAGAAGACGCGTCAGCAACTCCTTACTCCTCACTCCCCGCTCCTCACTCCTAACACGTCTATGTCCTCCAAACGTACGGCTCCTGCCTTAGTTTTTATTTTCATCACGCTCCTGATTGATGTTACGGGTCTGGGAATCATCATTCCGGTTTTCCCCAAACTGATTGAACAGCTTATTCACGGCAACATTAGTCAGGCGGCAAGCTGGGGCGGCTGGCTATCGTTTTCTTATGCCGCCATGCAGTTTCTTTTTTCGCCCATTCTGGGCGGCTTGAGCGACCGGTTTGGGCGTCGGCCGGTGCTGTTGTTCTCGCTGTTTGGCTTTGGACTCGATTACATTCTTCAGGGCTTTGCGCCCACCATCGAATGGCTCTTTGTCGGGCGATTGCTGGCGGGCGTAACAGGAGCCAGTTTCACAACGGCAACGGCTTATATTGCGGATATCAGCACTCCCGAAAAACGGGCGCAGAATTTTGGCCTGATTGGAGCCGCTTTTGGCGTTGGCTTCATCCTTGGTCCGGCTGCGGGTGGCTTTTTGGGTCAATACGGCCCAAGGGTGCCGTTCTTCGTGGCTGCCGGCCTGACCATGGTCAACTTCCTCTACGGCCTGTTCATCCTCCCTGAATCACTCGCGCCCGAAAACAGAAGGCCATTCAATTGGCGACGGGCCAATCCCATCGGCTCACTCATGCGGCTGGGCAAATATCCCGTTATTCTGGGTCTGGTGGCCTCGCTGGTGCTGGTGTATATTGCCGGTTTTGCCGTGCAGGGCACCTGGACGTTCTATTCGATGGAGAAATTCAAGTGGGACGAAAAAACCGTTGGCCTCTCTCTGGCGGCCATTGGACTCTCCTTTGCCATTGTTCAGGGCGGACTAAGTCGGATCATCATTCCGAAGCTGGGGCCACAGCGTTCGGTTTACGTTGGCCTTACATTCAGCGCCATTGGTTTTTTACTCTTTGCCATTGCTACCCAAAGCTGGATGATGTTTGCCTTTATGATGGTATATGCCATGGGCGGTATTGCCGGGCCTTCCATTCAGGGCATTATCTCCAATCAGGTACCTGCCAATGAACAGGGCGAATTGCAGGGTGCCTTAACCAGCCTGACCAGCACGACATCCATTTTCGGGCCGCTCATCATGACGAATCTATTTTCGTTTTTTACCTCGCCAACCGCACCGGTTTACCTGCCGGGTGCCCCTTTTTACCTGGCTTCGGTACTGGTCATTATTAGCGCGGTTTTATCCCGGCGTGGGCTGAACCGCAGCCTGGCTGCCAGTTAATTTCACGGCATTCTGCACGCATCACTCCTTCCTGAATTCCATACCGCTAAAAACCAGCGACTCGATTTTACCTGAACCATTCAGGTTGAAGCGGGCTCTGGCGTTTCCATTCCAGGCTTTTTGATAGGGCCCGTAAAAGACATCGTATTGCCAGTGTGGCAAAGTGGCCATCAACGCATTGTCATTAATAGCAAAGGCTAACCGATTGCCCACCACGCTAACGTCAGCCTTCCCGTACAGAGGGCTGCTGTAGGTTCCGGCATACTGGTTCAGCGGCAGGGTCGGCGACGTATTTGGCACCCGGTTGGCTTCTGCTGTCGCTCTGGCTTTCCGATCATTTTCCTGTATGGTTGAGTAAAGCGTCTTGAATTCGGCGCTCCAGTCGCGGGTGCCGCCCAGCGCAAACCAGTCGAACGCTTTATACATGAGCGCGTGGCGAACTTCAGCGTGGTCGTAATTGCCGAAGATAAAAACGCCCAGTTTTTCGTCCGGCAGCTGCCCCGTTATGGCCGTCAGGCCGGAGAGGCTACCCGTATGAAAATTCACTTTCCGGCCCTTGTAGTCGTGCTGATACCAGCCCAGTCCATACGTTCGCCAGTTGGGCTTCAGCAGTTGCATAGTCGGGTATTCGTCTTCCGGAAAAAAGGTTTGCGGGGTAAAAATTTCGGCCCAGGTTTGGGGCTTCAGTAACCGGCCACCACTGTATTTACTGCTGTCGAGCATGCAGATGACCCATTTGCTGATATCATCGGCCGATGACCAGACCGCCCCTGCCGAACCCACTTCACTGTCGGCCCCGTATTCAATCACGTTGATGGTATCGTTGATGGCAAAGTGCGGCTTTGTGAGATTGTTATCCGTAATGTAACCCCGTTTAGGAGCGGTGCGGGTCATACCCAATGGCAAGAAAATACGCTCTTTGATGGCTTCGGCCCAGGTTTTCCCTTCGATCCGTTCGATAATGCGGCCAGCGGCTGAGTAGAACGTATTCTGGTAGACAAACCCAGCCCGGAACGGGTAACTGGGCTTCACCATTTCCATCCGCCGAAACATCTCATTGACCGGAATAGTCATAGCCCCGGTCATAAAATCAGTACCGCCCACACCCGTGTCATGAATGAGCAAATCCCGGATACGGAGCGATTTCGTTACGTAGGGATCGTAGAGTTTAAGCTCGGGCAAGTATTTCGAAACGGGGTCATCCCACGCGATCTTGCCTTCGTCGACCAGTATACCCATCAGCGCCACGGTCATGGCTTTTGTGGTCGACGCGCAGGCGAATAGGGTTTGCGTATTGACGCGCCCGGGCTTACCCAGCTCACGCACGCCATAGCCTTTTTTGAAAATGACCTTGTTGTCTTTAACGACCGTGATGGACAGGCCCGGCACCTGCCAGTCTTTCCGGGCAGCTTCTACATACGCATCGAATGCCTGAATCTGCTGGGGCGAAATCGGCTTTTGCGCCAGAGCCGTAAACGTAGTACCGGCCAAAAACAGTAAAAACAGGTTCCTCATGGGATTCAGCATTTTAGTCAATCGACATGCGCCCTTCTATCCAAAGGTTCATAAAAAAGAGCGCATTCTGTCTGGATGACAAAAATGCGCTCTTTTTGGCTCAATAACGAGAGACGACAACCTCAGGCGTCTTCTCCGTAGTCTATTCACAAAGCAAATACAACATTGAACTTAAGCATCATGGCATCTTCGGTTTTTAAACCCATCAGCGAAGGCCGCTCAATGTTATGGTCGCTCATATTCACGGGAAATTCACCCGTCAGCGTCATTTTGCCACCGGCATCTTTCCGTGTTGCCTGTAACGTAGCGGGTTTAGCTATCCCATGAAACGTTAATGTACCTTTGGCAACGAGTGCTCCATTCTCTCCCGGTTTTATATCAGAACTTACGAATGTAACATTCGGAAATTTCAGACCGTCGAGTACTTCAATGGCGTGCGAATCGCGATTGTTATTATCGCTATCGAACGAGGTCACTTTTAAGGAAACGGCTACCGTTTCGGGCTGCTTCGTTTCGTCGTTGTAGATAACGGCGCAGTTGACGTCGTGGCTCACCCCATCCCATTTATGCAGCGGGTGCTTGGCCGAATACGTCACCGTCGACAGCGCTTTATCGGCAACCAGTTTCCGCTTGGCCATTGGGCTGACAAAAGCACACAGGAGCCCGATAGCCAACCAGCAGCTATACTTGATCATGTTGTTCATGTTCTTAAAAAGTTAAGGAAAGAATCGAAGCTGCGTAAGCGCCAAAAGTGGTATAGGCTGCCGCCCGGTGATAGGGTTTGAGCGACGAGTTATTCTCAATCATCTGGGCCAGTACATTGGTCGCGATCATGCCCGTGAGGTGAACGATGGCCAGGTATTTATGCAGTTTGATCGACGTAAAACCCTTCCGGGCACCCACCACCGGCGGGGGTGCCGTTAGCGATAGTAGCAACGTTGTTCCGTAGGTAACGTTGATAAACGTAGCTGAGCGTTCATGCCATTTTTTGGTATCGACATAATCCTGCCCTTTGGCATTGTACAGTTTAGCGCCTAGTATGCCCTGCGTAATAAAGCCCGCCAGTGTAATAAAACCGCCAATCTGATGAGAAATCAGCATCGTCCGCCGAATTTTCAACTCATGCGCACGGCCTTCGGGTGTTAGCGGAGCCATGTTCATTGACCGCAACAGACCTTTGGGGCCCCAGAACGCCCGCTGGGTGAATATCATTTTGTGGGGCAGCAGCTCGGCTGATGATTGCGTCGAGTCGCTCAGACCCGCCAGCAAATCATCGGCCGATGCATCCGTTGCGGGCGCTACTGTCGTATCCCGCCGGACGGCGGTTGAATCCTGTGCCTGAAGGGTACCTGCCCCAATCCACATCAGCAGGGCAAAACAAACATATCTCATTCGATACGATTTATCAGTTGTTTAATATTGAGTAAACCCGCCGGCCTGACCCGGACGATTAGGCCGTAACCGTTAGGGTGTTCCCGTCGCTGCTCAGGGCCGTTTTGTACAGCGTAAGCGCGCGAACAGCCGGTCCAACCTTTACGGCACCCGTTGCACTAAATTCGGAGCCATGATTGGGACAGAAAAAATCATTCTGTGCCGAGCGATACTGCACATCCGTCCCTTCGTGCGTACAGGTTTTAGAAAGAGCCACAAACGCACCAGCGGTTGTTTTTGCCACAATCAAACTCCCAACCAGCACATACTGCCCAGCTGTTTTGAGTTTACTAAAATTGGTATCCGACAGGTTTATCGTGAAATTGATAGCCCCTTTCGATACATCCGCATTACCGGTTAAACCGGTGCTGGGCGCTGGAGTTGGCGTTGGTGTCGGGTCATCGCTGCCTTTCGAGCAGGAGGTCAGCGTGGTTCCCATGCAGTAAAACGCCATCAGGGCGGCACTGCTCATACCCAGACTGCGAATAAATTCGCCACGTTTCATCTGGTCGGTTGATGGATTGCTTTTCATAGGTTGTTTTTCTGGCTTATTCATGTAGTTACACTGATTTTAAGGCGAGTCGGGAACAAGTAAATTTTAGTTGTTACAGTTTGTATCGTAATGAGAAAAAAGTGCCGGTACTCAGTAAGTTGATTTTAAAGAAGCCTACGCCTTTCAGGGGCATTTTCATAAAGGGCTCTACCTGCCAGGACAACCGTTTCGTTAAGGCCCGCTCATAGCCTACGGATAGATTTAACTGACTAAAACCATAACCACCGGTCTTGGTACTCCAGGCCGGAACCGCATTATGTACATAGCCAGTGTAATTGTATACGTAGTCCTCCTGCTTAATGTAATAGCTCGTTACGCCACTATTGATGAACCATCGACTGGGCGACAGACCCGAGTTCCTTGGCCGCAACACGAAGTCGTAACGCAGATTGATGGGAATATCGAACATATTACATCGGGCATCGATACTGCCCACTTTGGAACCCACCATATCAACGTACGAACCAGAGGGAGCCTTATAATCCGAGGGGTATGCCTCATACACTTTCGTGCTCTGTATAACCCCCGCCTGCAGGCTCCAGCGTGAAGCGATTCTGTACTCCAGCAACACGCCCACATTCGTACCGGGACGGGAGAAATTCCTCAACCCCACCGAACTCAAATCGGGCGATATCGCAAACCGGATACTCATACCCCGTTCTACGGGGGGTGTTGGCTTCACGCGTTGCGAAATCGTATCGGGCTGAACAACCAGCTCGCGCCCCTTAAACGGCAATGCGTTTGGCCAGCGTGCAGGTCGGATCGCCAGTTCGTTGATGGTCAGTGGCGATACCGCTTCTGTTTTGGCGAGGTCTGTCTGTGTCATTGACTCAACCGAATTTGTCGTGCTATTCTGACTCACCCCGGCCGTTTTGTTAATTGGCTGTTGCCTGGACGACGCGCGTAAAGGCGCTCCATCATTCATTGCCACCAATGCTTCGAGAGTAGCCATACGAGTCGCTTTCCTTCGTTTGTTACGGACAAAACGATCCGTGGTTGGCTGGCCTGCTGGTGTGGTAAGCTTCCGGCCCGTTGCGCTGCCTGACCCGGAACGTTCCGGTGCCAGGGTTCGGTTGCGGGCACTGGTGAGCCCGGCAACGTCTGATGGGTCAGTTTTTAATGGATACGTCTTCACAGCCCCATTTGTTGCACGAGTTACCTCCGTCGTGTTCCGCTCACCGGCTTCACGACTGGCATGGGGTCGATTGTTAACTCCGGGGTCAATGTCCGGCGTATGACGAGCAACTCCGTCAGCGGGTTTTTCCAGTACAGCTGATCGATCATCCTTCTCTATCGGCTGTGCTGAAACGTCGGTATTCGCGCTTAGTGCAGGAGCCGTATCTGTCGAGCGTGTTTCCGTAGAACGGGAACGGGCTGACGCTGCCTGTCTTTCAGGAAGCGTTTTTGCCGCTCGTAAATCGATTGGAAATGTAATGGCCAGTACGGACGTAGAATCACGTCCCCCCATAACATGGCGATACGTATACACACTGCCAAACATCATCAGGACTAGTACACCGATAGGTAATCCCCATCGAAGAATGTTTTTCCACAGTGGTGTTCCTGCTGGTGTTGGGCCATCTTTTGCGTCGAGCCGGGCCTTCATGTCCTGCCAGGCCGCCGGATCGAATGGAGGATCAAACTCTTCAGCCGACTTTCTGAAGAGCCCGTCCAATTGGTCATCGGTTAGCTCTGACATACTCATCGTTGTTTAAGCGCTTCAGTAACGTGCGCAGGTTCTCCCGTGCCCGGGCCAGGTTCGACTTCGACGCACCCACTGAAATGCCAAGTTGCCCGGCAATTTCCTCGTGCGTGAATCCATCCATAACATATAAATTAAATACTAGTCGATAAGCGGGTGACAGCCGCTGAATCAAACTCAACAGATCTTCGTGTGCCAGCTTTTCAAAGGCATCAGCAGACTCCGAAGCAACGGTCTGTTCAATCTGTTCAACATCTTCATGGTGATGGTGGCGTACCTCCTGTCGGTAGTGATCAATGGCCGCATTGATTAAAATGCGCCGAAGCCATCCTTTAAATGGCTGTGCTGGATCGTACTGATCCAATCGTGTAAAGACCTTCAAAAAGCCGTCGTTGAGTACTTCCAACGCCCCCTCGCGGGTAGGTGCATACCGTAAACAGACACTCATGGCATACCCATAGAACTGCCGATAGAGCAGTTCCTGGCTTCTCCGCTGATTGCGTAAGCAGCCAGCCAGCAGGTCGGTTAGGGCAGGTATGTTAGGTGCGTTGGACAAAATAACCTCTTCTATTAAGTTTGGCTTCCGGCTTACAGTTTGCTGTAAGCCGGTCACTTGCTTATACGCAGTTGGGTATCCTTAAACGGGCTGCTGACCGGTAAACGTAAAACAGGCCGCAGACTGTTAATTTACTTACAACCTGTTAATTGGGGGCTACTGGCGATGTGGCATTAACCACGGGCCAAATACCTGGCCGGGGTACGCTCACGCCCAATGTTTTTCCCCGGATACCCTGGTCGGGGCCGAAATAGTACAGAGGCCACCCTTTGTATGTTAGTTGTGTTTTACCAACCGCGGTGATGGTTCTGAAATCGGTTACCTCCAGGGCCGATGGAATGGCACCGATGGTAGACGGCGTCTCATATATTGGCCAGGTTGGGTTGTTACTCAAGTCCGCTTTCGTGTATTTATTGACGTTGTTTTTGTCGAACGCATATGCATATAAGGTACGTCCTACACTATCGACTAAAAAGAGCGAATTTCCTGTACCCTCTTTGGTATCAAATGTATAGTTTTTTCCGTCATTACCAACCAGTTGTCGGGATGCCAGCATCACGCTATAATTTGTCCTGGCAACCATCCAGACACCCCCTACCTTGTCGCCGGTAATGTCCCCGGCTTTGGCGTCATTTTTGAAATAATAGAGTGGCCACCCTTTAAAGGTCGTTTGTTTACTACCATCGGCGCGGGTGATCGTGGCAAAATCCGTTGCTTTCAAACCCGTACCGAGCGTTGGAGTCTCTTTGTAGAAAATGGGCCAGTTATCCTTGCAGGTACCCGCACAGGTACCATCTCCGGCAACATCTCCGGCAAAGAAATAAAGCGTCTTGCCGCCCTCACCTGTCATGACGTTCCCGAGTGACGAAGGTTTGATGGCAACATCGGGCGATGGCAGCGATGGATTTTCCTCACTACAGCCAAATAAAGTTACCAGCAACAGTAGCGTTGCCATCAGGGAGCGATTGACGTAAACAATTCGTTTCATACTTTCAACTGTGTTAGAGAGTGAATAAAGAACAGTTGAACCGGTTCATTCGTCAATACGGGCGGTTTTGAAAACAGGTTGCGTAGTCCGGCAAAAAAAGTCAACTTTCTTTATCAGCACGTCGGTCGGCGCGGATTTCGGGTATGGTATCCGGGTCGATCAGGCCGAGGGACGCAGCATGCTCGGCAGCCGCAACGGTATCCGCGACCAGCAGCATAGGCACGTTGTAGGCCTCCGTCGTTCGAATGAGTTCGCGAACGGCTTCGTCGCGTTGATCGGGTGTCACATCGCGGATATACACCGCCCGAATCCGGCCGGGATTCTCCCGTACCACCTGCGAGTAGATTTCGGGGTCCTGCTGGCCACTGTCGCCAATGAGCACGAAGGGCAGCTGCGGATTAACGTCCATCACTTTCCGAATCATCGACAGCTTGTGCGTATGATGCCCCTGCGACGATAACAATTTGGCACCCAGATCCAGCTCCCGCAGCAGAATGGGTCCTTTGGGAATACCCTGAATACGGAAAAAGTCGACCAGCAGATCGTACAGATTCCAGGGGCTGCTCGACACAAAATAAATCGGGTTGAACAGAGTCGTGACCGGGCCGCTCTGCAAAGCCCGATAAAAAGCGGCTATACCGGCAAACGGCAATCGCGTATAGGCATTTCCGAGAAAGGTGAGTTTGGCGGTCTGGAGCAGATTGGTAGCATCTGTCACCAGAACCGTATCGTCGATATCCGAAATAACGCCAAACTGGCTATAGGGGGGCGAGATCATCAGATGACCCTCTTTCTCTACCGGGTCATGGCCTTCGTTCAGTTCCGTTGCGGGTTGCTCAACGCCATCCAGCGAGTAACGCACCGGAAACCACGCCCGGCCAGGCGGTAGATCATTCGGTGGGTTGATCGTCACCTCAAAAAAACCATCTTCATCCGTTACAGCGGTGTGTGTTTGCCCAAAAGCCTCTATCCGTACCGTTACATTGGATACCTCCCGACTGCCAAAGCGCTGATAGGTGGCCAGCAGATTTTGCCAGAATGTGTCCCGGTCGCTGGGAGTACTTAAATCGTGCTGCCGTAACACGCGCCCCGACACCCAGACCGCTGTTGGACTGCCAAAGCCACGGTAGTAAATAATTCGGTACGGTTTGCGGGCATCGAGCCGTCCGAAAAGCCGACTCTTAAGCCGGTCAAACTGGGTTTCTGCATCAGCAGATGCGTTTTCTAATAATTCGTTCCAAAAAGCCATAAGCGGTGTTCCATTGTGTTTTACAGTACCAAAAATCGTTTTTCGTGAAGATGCCAGCCTGATTTTCGGCCATCCGGGGGTTTAGTGATAACTTGCAGGCAATTTACTGGTCAGCCAACAGTCAGCCGAGGTCTATCTTCCCATAAATGCCTAACAGACGACTAGTGGCTACTCTTCATTAAAAACCATGAGCAAACAAATTGTTTATACCGACGACGCTCCGGCTCCCATCGGTCCATATAGTCAGGCCGTTAAGCGTAACGGAACCTTATTCGTGTCGGGCCAGATAGCGTTCGACCTGTCGACCCAGGGCGACATTCAGGCCGAGACGCAGAAGGTGATGGAAAACATCGGCGCGATTCTGAAAGCCGCCGGTATGGATTACCCGAATGTGGTTAAAAGCAGCATTTTCGTGAAAGACATGAATAACTTCGCGGCCATCAACGAGGTATATGGCCGGTTCTTCACCGAAAATCCGCCCGCCCGCGAAACCGTAGAAGTCGCCCGCCTGCCTAAAGATGTTAACGTTGAAATTTCAGTTATAGCAGTTCAATAAAGGAGGAAGGGGAGGAGAGGGAGGATGGAAGAAAGGGAATAAGAAAGAATAAAAACGCAGTTTCCTTTCCTCCATCCTCCCTCTCCTCCCCTTCCTCCCCCAATTTTATGTCAAGACCCGTTCGCGTTCGTTTCGCGCCCAGCCCTACCGGCCCGCTGCACATTGGCGGAGTGCGTACTGCGCTTTATAATTACCTGTTTGCCCGCAAGATGGGCGGAAAAATGCTCCTGCGTATCGAAGATACCGACCAGAATCGCTTTGTGCCGGGTGCCGAAGAATATATTCTGGAAGCCTTAAAATGGGCAGGCATCGAAATCGACGAAGGTCAGGGTACGGGTGGTCCCCATGCCCCTTACCGGCAGTCAGAACGCCGTGACATTTATCAGAAAGAAGCCCAGCGGTTGGTGGATGAAGGCAAAGCCTATTATGCCTTCGATACGGCCGAAGAACTGGACGCCATGCGCAAACGGCTTGAAGAGGCCAATGCTCCGGCAGCGCAGTACAACGCCATTACACGGATGCAGATGCGAAACTCCCTGACCATGAAGCCCGAAGACGTGAAGGCGCGCATGGACGCGGGCGACCCGTTTGTGATCCGGCTGAAAACG
The DNA here is from genome assembly GCF_054782495.1 of Spirosoma aerophilum. NCBI lineage: Bacteria > Pseudomonadati > Bacteroidota > Cytophagia > Cytophagales > Cytophagaceae > Spirosoma > Spirosoma aerophilum. The sequence goes on from NZ_BAAGSJ010000004.1 coordinate 487,821, forward strand.
CCCCGCAAAGAGGAAGTTCGGCTCAACGACCTGATTCGGGGTTGGGTGAATGTGCATTCGTCGGCCATTGACGATAAAGTGCTGCTCAAGTCAGACGGATTGCCGACCTACCACCTCGCCAACATCGTGGATGACCACCTGATGGAAATCACCCACGTGATCCGGGGCGAAGAGTGGCTGCCCTCGGCACCGTTGCACGTGCTGCTGTACCGCTACCTGGGCTGGGAAGATACCATGCCGCAGTTCGCTCACCTGCCCCTGCTCCTCAAACCCGAAGGCAATGGCAAACTCAGCAAGCGCGACGCCGACCTCGGTGGCTTCCCCATCTTTCCGCTTCAGTGGACCGACCCGGTTTCAGGTGTTGTCGCACGCGGTTTTCGGGAAGATGGCTACCTGCCCGAAGCGACCATCAACTTTCTGGCCCTGCTGGGCTGGAACCCCGGCACGGAGCAGGAACTGTTTACGATGGATGAGTTGATCGCCAGCTTCGACCTTACCCAGGTTCACAAAGCCGGTGCCCGTTTCGATATTCAGAAAGCACAGTGGTTCAACCACCAGTACATCCGGCTGCAACCCGATGCTGTCCTGGCTCCCGCCGTTCAGCAACAGGCCGAAGCGGCTGGTTTTAGCTGCTCGCTGGAGAAAGCGGAGAAAATTGCGGCCCTACTTAAAGGACGCGTTAATTTCGGGCACGAGATCTTTACCGAAGCCGGTACCATCTTCAACGCGCCAACGACTTACGACGAAGCTATTGTAACAGCCAAATGGAACGACGATGCCAAAAAGGCTGTCGCCGTTTTCCGCGATGCGCTGCAACCCTTCGACGGTGCGTTTATGGCCGACGATATCAAGCATACCCTCGGCGATGCCATGCAGCAGGCGGGTATCAAGCAGGGCAAAATCATGCAGGCGATGCGGCTGGCCCTAACGGGTTCCGGCGCTGGCCCGGACCTGATGCTGACGATGGAAATCATCGGCAAAGATGAAACCGTAGCCCGGCTGGAAAAAGCACTGGCAACGCTGGGGTAGGATGAAGCTGGCGCGGTTGGTAAGCTGGCGCGGGCATTTGCCCGTGCCTATGTATGAAGTCAGTATTCACTGACGCAAGCGAATGCTTGCTTTATGTAAAGGCACGGGCAAATGCCCGCGCCAGCTTACCAACCGCGTCAGCCGACTACCCGCACCAGAATCCATTTAATTTTTTAAACTTATACGCCAAACCGGGGTTTCGGTCTTTGAGACCTTATAGGTTTGTGATAAACCACGAAGCTTATGGCAAAGAAAAAAACCAATCCCGACGAGAATGATAAGCCGCGCGTTCATAAAGAACTCGAAGGCTTCGACATTCAGATAAACTCCTTCGGCGAAATCACGACGAGTTTTGATATTGACCGGATCAATCAGTTTCTGAACAAAACCGTGGACGATAAAAAACTTCGCCACCGCACTGATCTGAATCTGAAAGGCGAGCCGGACGAGGATGAGAAAGACGACGCATCGGATGATGACCACCTCTTCGATGAGACGGACAACGATCTCCCCGACGACATCAACCAACGCTAAAAGCCCGACCTGCCAAAACGCCCGGTCGGGCTTTTTTTTGTGCCGTTTGTCAGAAATTTTACCAATAAACTGCGTGTCATTCATTAGTTTTCGTCCATCATTACCTGTTAAGGTTAACCAAAACTGACTTATGTACGCTCACGAAATCGATTACAAGATTATTGGCGAAGACATCCAGATCGTTGAAATAGAACTGGACCCCAACGAAACCGTTATTGCCGAAGCGGGTTCGATGCTGTATATGGAAGACGGCATCACCTTTGAAACCAAAATGGGCGATGGTTCGCAGCCAGACCAGGGATTTCTGGGCAAGTTGCTGCAGGCCGGTTCGCGGATGGTCATGGGCGAATCGCTCTTCATGACGCATTTTACCAACCGGGGCGTTGGTAAGCGGAAGGTCGCTTTCTCAGCACCATACCCCGGCACCATTATGCCAATCAACATGGCCAATGTGTATGGCAACACGCTTATCGTTCAGAAAGATGCCTTCCTGTGCGCAGCTTTGGGCACAAGACTAAGCATTCATTTTAATCAGCGCCTGGGCGCGGGTTTCTTTGGGGGCGAAGGCTTTATTCTAGAGAAAGTACAGAGCGATGGGATGGCTTTCATTCATGCGGGCGGTGTGGTTGTTGAACGCATCCTAAACAACGAAACCCTGCGCGTTGATACGGGTTGCGTAGTGGGTTTTGAACCGAGTATCAACTTCGATGTTCAGCGGGCGGGTGGCCTGCGCAGCATGGTATTCGGTGGCGAAGGCCTGTTTCTGGCTACGCTGCGTGGCTCTGGTAAAGTCTGGATTCAGTCGATGCCAATCTCGAAACTCGTGCAGCGCTTATCGCCGGGTGGCGGACAAGCCCACAAAGAAGGCGGCTCCGTACTGGGGCAGTTAGGAAATCTGTTTGAAGGCTAACCGGAGCCTGGATTCATCTGATTTTTATGATTCAAAGAATTTTCTATCTTCACATAGGACATTTTTTAGCAAAATCATGTTAATCTTAGAAATCTGATAAATCCCGGTTCAGACGACTATGGAAGTTATTTGCACAAACGACAATTTTCCGGCTCCCGTGCTGGCCTTTTATGCTGAGTTCGGTATACAAACGCCAAAGCGAGACCAGATGTATACCATTCGGCAGGTGAAACGCCATACGACCGGCGATACCGGCGTGTTGCTGAACGAAATCAAGAACCCCGATGTGCCGGTGAAACATCCGGTTATGGGCGAAGTCTGGTTTGAACCGACCTTCAACATTAACCGATTTGCCACCCTGATGGGCCAGCCGGTCATGAAGGAAGAACTGGAAGATGTAAATGCTTAATTGATCGTCGTATAGACTTTACGCGCAGCCCGGCACGAAACCGCCGGGCTTTTGCGTTTACTTAGTTGTCAATCTGCACATTTTCTTATTCACCCGTGATAAAATACGCATTCCTGCTGCTTACAGGGCTTTTTCTGGCCGCTTGTGGCAACGACACTTCAGAAAATTACGTACCGAAACCAAAGGGTTTCCCCCGTTTCGATCTGCCGACACCGACCTATAAACTGATCGACCCGACACATCCGTACGAGTTCGAATACAACTCAATTGCCAAAATCCTCCCCGACACCTTCGCCCGGTCCGAACCGCACTGGATTTTCATTCATTATCCCATGTTCAAAGCCAGCGTTCAGTTGACGTACAAGCCCGTTCTGAACGATATGAAACGACTTAGGGCGATGCTCGACGACTCCTATAAGCTGGCAGCGCGACACAAAATAAAAGCCTCGGTGTTTGAAGAGCGTAGAATCCGCCTGAAGTCAGGCCTGGAAGCGAGCGTCATTGATTTGGCGGGCGAGGTGCCTAGCCAGGTGCAGTTTATCACGACCGACTCAACAACCCATTTTATGCGGGGGGCCTTGTATTTCAACACAGCCACCGAAAATGATTCCCTGCAACCCGCTATCCAATACATTCGCAAGGATATTATCCATATGCTGAACACCCTGAAATGGCGCAAGTAGACCGTCGGGCGGGGTCCGCTAAACGCCAACCATTCGTTATCCCAACCTGTTATTCAGAAAACGTTATCTTAATGAAATTACTCGCCACCTTATTCCTTTGCCTTTCGCTTTCCGTTGCCATCGCGCAAACGAAGAAACCAGCGGCTAAAGCAACTGCCAAACCAGGTGCAGCGGCAACCAAAGCCGCCGGACAGCTTATTTACGAACAAAACTGTCTGACCTGCCACCAGGCCAATGGCTCCGGCGTTCCCAACCTGAATCCGCCCCTCCGTGGCACGGATTGGGTTCTGGGCGATAAGACCCGGCTGATCAATGTCTTATTGAAAGGCTTGCAGGGCCAGGAAATTGAAGGTGATATGTACGATAACGCCATGCCTGCCCACGATTTCCTGAACGACACCCAGATTGCTGATGTGCTCACCTATATCCGCAGCAACTTTGGCAACAAAGCCGACGCCATCACCGCCGATGAGGTGAAGGTGGTGCGGGCTGCGAAATAAGTAATTGAACCACAGAGTCACGGAGCACACAGAGCAGCCAATTAAAGAAGCTCTGTGTATTCCGTGACTCTGTGGTTAATCCTTGTTTTAAAAAGATAGTTGTAATAGCCCCTCAAACTACGTCTGAATCACCCCTACCGAAAATCGCTTCGTCATTGGCGCGTGATTAGCCGCCGAAATACCTTCTGACAAAATCTTCCGGGTATCGAGCGGGTCGATGACGGCGTCGACCCACAAACGGGCGGCTGCGTAGTAGGGCGAAAGCTGGGCGTTGTACTGGTCCGTTATTTTGTCCAGCTGTGCCTGTTCTTCTTCAGCTGTCATAGGCTGGCCCTTCGCTTTCTGAGCCGCTACCTGAATCTGGAGTAATGTTTTGGCGGCCGAGGCACCACTCATTACGGCCATTTGTGCCGTTGGCCAGGCCAGCATCAGCCGGGGGTCATAAGCTTTGCCGCACATGGCGTAATTGCCCGCTCCATAACTATTGCCGACCACAACCGTGAACTTGGGCACGACCGAATTAGCCATAGCACTAACCATCTTGGCCCCATCTTTAATGATGCCCCCCTGCTCGGCCCGACTCCCGACCATAAAGCCCGATACGTCCTGTATGAACACCAGCGGAATCCGCTTCTGGTTGCAGTTCATGATGAAACGGGCCGCTTTATCGGCGGCATCGCCGTAGATCACACCACCCATCTGCATTTCGGTTGGCTGACCCGTCTTCCCTTTGGCTTTCACCACTTTGCGCTGGTTGGCAATGATACCCACCGCCCAGCCGTCAATTCGGGCATATCCGCAAATGAGCGACTGCCCATAACCGGGTTTATACGCATCGAAAGCCGAGTTATCCACAAGTCTATCCACAATCTCCTGCATGTCGTAAGGTTTTACACGGTCAGCGGGTAGGATCTGGTAGATGTCGGCGGGGTTTTTAGCGGGTAATACAGGTTCGACCCGGTCGAAGCCAGCCGTTGGCTGATGACCCGTTTTATCGAAAATGCGCTTGATGGCATCGAGACAGCTTTTGTCGTCCGGGTAGCGGTTGTCGATCACGCCGGAAATATCGGTATGCGTAACGGCTCCGCCCAGCGTTTCGGCGTCGACCTCTTCGCCAATCGACGCTTTAACCAGATAAGGACCCGCCAGAAATATGGACCCGGTACCTTCCACGATCAGCGCTTCGTCGGACATAATGGGCAAATACGCCCCTCCGGCAACGCAGCTGCCCATAACAGCCGCCACCTGCAAAACGCCCATGGCCGAAAGATGCGCGTTGTTCCGAAATGTCCGGCCAAAGTGCTCTTTATCGGCAAAGACTTCGTCCTGCAACGGCAGGTAAACGCCCGCGCTATCGACCAGGTAAATAATGGGTAACTGGTTCTCCATGGCAATCTCCTGCGCCCGGAGGTTCTTCTTGGCGGTGATGGGAAACCAGGCACCGGCCTTCACCGTAGCATCATTCGCCACAATGACGCACTGCCGACCCGACACATAGCCAACACCGACAACAACGCCACCCGACGGGCAGCCGCCATGTTCGGCATACATGCCCTCGCCCGTAAAAAGACCAATCTCGACAAACGGAGCCCCTTCATCGGTCAGGTAGTCGATCCGCTCGCGGGCGGTCAGCTTCCCTTTTTTATGCTGGTCATCTATTTTCTTTTGTCCGCCACCAAGCTGGGTTTTTGTGGTGCGTTGCGCGAGTTCGTCGAGAAGGGTTTGCATGAATGAAGGAGAAGTGCAGCCGTGCAGGCCATTAGAAAACTCTAAAGTAAGCCAGTTGTTGCCATCTCAAAAACCAGGCCCTCAAAACAATTCGCCATGCCAGCGTAAAGCTTACAGATATTTAATAATCATATTTGGCTTTTCTTGTATTTTTCAAAATTATATAACGAAACGAAAAATTAGACCTGATTAAATTATAAGCATTTGCTAAGTTTGGTGAAATAACGAAAACCCCTGGTTAACGCACCCAAAGCGACCAGTCAAGCTCAAAATCCTATTCTCCTATGCAGAAGTCTTTCCTCTACATTTTTCTTATGCTCTTTGTAAGCCGTCTCGCTCTGGGTCAGGCGCAGAAAGCACCGGCCGCGTTGACCTTCGATCCAGTCACCTACGAGGGGCTACGCTGGCGTGAGCTGGGGCCCTTCCGGGGCGGGCGCTCCTGCACCGTTACGGGCGTAAAAGACAACCCCAACCTGTATTACATGGGCACCGTGGGCGGGGGCGTCTGGCGTACGACTGATGGCGGGCAGACCTGGGGCAACATCACCGACAATTACTTTGGCGGAACGATTGGTGCCGTAGCCGTTGCCGAAAGCGACCCTAACGTTATTTATGTGGGCGAAGGCGAGCAAACCTTACGCAATAACGTGGCATCCGGCACCGGTATGTGGCGCTCGACTGATGCAGGCACAAGCTGGAAACGCATCGGCCTGACCGACTCCAAACACATCGCCCGCATTCGCATTCACCCTAAAAACCCCGATGTGGTCTACGTAGCGGCTATGGGCAACCTCTGGAAGCCCAACGAAATGCGGGGTATTTTTCGCAGCACCGATGGTGGGCAGACCTGGAAAAAAGTACTGTACATCAACGACCAGGCGGGTGCCGCCGATCTGGTCCTCGACCCAAACAACCCGCGCATCATGTATGCCAGCACCTGGAACATGAAGCGCAACGGCTACCGCATGGATAGCGGTGGTCCCGACTCCAAGCTGTGGAAAAGCACCGATGGGGGCGACACTTGGGAAAACCTGTCGGATAAATCGGGGATGCCGTCGGGTATCAACGGCATCATTGGCGTAACCGTTTCGCCGAAGAACTCCAGCCGGGTTTGGGCCATTATTGAGAATAAAGACGCCGGTGGCGTTTACCGCTCTGACGATGCCGGGAAAACCTGGGCCAAAATCAATCAGGATCGCGCATTGCTGCAACGGGCCTGGTACTACTGCCGCATTTACGCCGACTCGCAGAACGAGGACATCGTATATGTTATGAACGTAAGTTATGGCGTATCGAAAGATGGTGGGAAAACCTTCGAACTGAAAAATGCCCCCCACGGCGACCACCATGACCTCTGGATCGACCCCAACAACAACAAACGCATGGCCATTGCCGATGACGGGGGCGCTCAGATTTCGACCGATGGCGGCAACAACTGGACAACCTACCACAACCAGCCAACCGCCCAGTTCTACCGCGTTTCGACCGACAACCATTTCCCGTACCGCATCTACGGGGCGCAGCAGGACAACACCAGTGTGCGGATTTCCCACCGGACGGGCAGCACATCCGTTACCGAGAAAGACTGGGTCGCCCTGGCTATTGGCGAAAGTGCCCATCTGGCTCCCGACCCACTCAACAGCGAGGTCGTTTTCGGTGGCGATTACAAAGGGTATATGACCATGCAGGATATTGCCACCGGGCAGGAACGCTCCACCAATATCTACCCCGACCTGCCCGCCGGTTCGGGAGCCGACGCGATGAAATACCGCTTCAACTGGAATTACCCGGTCTTTTTCAGTCCGCATAACCCGAAGAAGCTGTATGCCGGCTCGAACCACCTGCACGTGAGTTACACGGGTGGCGAAAGTTGGGAAGTGATCAGCCCCGATTTGTCGCGGGGAGAGCCCGAAACCATCAAATCGTCGGGTGGGCCGATCACGCAGGATAACACCGGCGCGGAATACTACGCCAACGTCTTTGCCGCGGCCGAATCGCCCTATACCGAAGGAGAAATCTGGACGGGTTCCGACGACGGGCTGGTGCATATGACAACGGATGGCGGCAAGAGCTGGAAAAACGTCACCCCGCCCATGTCGCCGAAGTACAACATGATGAACTCGGTGGAGGTCAATCCTTTCGTGAAAGGGGGGGCTTACATCGCGGCAACGTCGTACAAGTTTGGTGATTACACGCCCTACATTTACAAGACGCTCGACTACGGCAAAACCTGGACGGTGATGACCAAAGGCATTCCGAAGGATGAGTTTGTGCGGGTCGTTCGGGCCGATCCCAAGCGCAAGGGGCTGCTCTATGCCGGTACCGAGCGGGGCGTGTGGGTTTCATTTGACGATGCCGAAAGCTGGTCGAAACTCCAGCTCAACCTGCCGCCCGTACCCATTCATGACCTGGCCCTTAAGAATGACAATCTCATTGCCGCCACCCACGGACGCAGTTTCTGGCTGATCGACGACGTTACGCCACTTCATCAACTCAAAAGTGAGGTCGCTACGAAAGATGTTATGCTGTACCAGCCAATGGCGACCTACCGCATGGCCGGTTACGACAAACGGGAGGCTGCTCTCGAAGGCGAAAATCACCCGAATGGCGTAATGGTTCATTACTTCATCAGGAAAGCCGACCCGGCCACGGAGGTTAAGCTGGAAATCCTGGAAAGCAACGGCAGCCTCATCCGCGCCTTCAGCAGCAAAGCCAGCGTAAAAGCCGACCTACTAAAAGTTAAATCCGGGGGCGACCGCTTTGTGTGGGACATGCGCTATCCCGGCTACAAAACCTTCCCCGGCATGGTGTTCTACGGCTCGCCCAACCTCGGCCCCAAAGCCGTACCGGGCAAATACCAGGTCAGGCTGACGGTAAACGGCCTATCTCAGACCCAACCGTTTGAGATTCTTAAAGACCCGCGCCTGAAAACGACGCCGGAAGATTATCAGGCCCAGTTCGACTTCTTGATGAAGGTACGCAACAAAGTGACGGAAGCGAACGAGGGCATTATCGGGCTCCGCAAAATCAAGGAGGACTTGACGTATCTGAAAAACAAGATGGGGGCCGACGAGAAAAATAAGGACATAAACGACGTCATCAGGAAGTTTGAAGATGACCTCAAAACCATCGAGAACGACATTCACCAGACCAAAAACATGAGTGTTCAGGACCCGCTCAACTACGGCATCAAGCTCAACAACCGGCTGGCTCACCTCATGAGCGAGCAGGCACAGGGCGACTTCCGCCCAACGAAACAGGGGGAAGAAGTACGCGGACAGCTTACGCAGGCCGTCGATGAACAGTTAGGGAAATTGAAAATGACGATTGAAACCAACCTCATGCGCATCAACCAGATGGCCAAAGAAAAAGGGGTCGTGCTGGTCAATTAGCGTATGGGAGCTTATATACCGGGTATATTTAACACTGTGGAGTCAGGTTCTTAACCTGACTAGGAAGGTTTCTCAAAACCTTCTGTAGATGGGATAAATCGGTTAGGTTTTAAGAAACCTAACCGGTCGGGTTTGGAACCCGGCTCACAGTATGTTAGCACAAACTGCTGATGCTTGCGTGTCGGGTCTGGAAGTCAGACCCGACACGCAAGCATCAGCAGTATCTATTTCGTCGAATCGCTCCGGCTTGTCATACCCGTTGTGCTGGCTGGCGCGGTCTCGGCGGTGGCAGCCGGTTTCTCTTTACGGCCGAAAAGCGAGAAATGTACGTACCGTTTGGGATTCTCCCGAAGGTCGGTCAGCAGTTTTTCGAGGCTGGCAGTTGTAGCGTTAACGTTACGGTAGAGGGCTTCGTCCGATGCTAGTTTACCGAGCGAGCCCTCGCCTTTGCTAATCGATCCCAGAATTTTTTGAAGGTTGTCAACCGTTTTATTGACACTGCCCAGGGTTTGTTTCAGCTGAAGTCCCTGAAGCGAGTCAGCGAAGGTATCCGCCTTGGCCAGAATGGGCTTGAGTTGTTTTTCGGTTTCGATCAGCGACGACGACAGCTTGTTTACATTGGCTAAAGTCGCCTGGAGGCCCGCCCGGTTTTCGGCAATTGTCAAACCAAGTGTGCCAACAGCTGCATTGGCGCTGCGAAGGGTCTGATTCAGCACAACGCCCGTCTGGTCGAACTGGGCTACCACCCGGTTGAGCTGATAGGTCAGCGAGTCAACGTTATTCAGAACGGGCAGGGTTTTTTCCCGGATCAGGGCGGATAAGCCTGATTCTTTCACAGCCACCAGGGCACCGCCTTCTTCGAGTTCAGGCTTGCCGTAGTTGATACCAAGTCGAATCAATTTACCGCCCAACAGGCCATCGTCGGCCAATACTGCCCTCGAGCCCTGCGTTACCAGGATATTTTTTTTGATCTCCAGCGTCACTAATAATTTATTCTGCTGTTTCTGCAAGATCTCGATACTCTTGACCTGACCTACAGTTAGCCCATTGATACTGACTGGGTTAGATGCCACCAGACCGTCAATATTGTCATAAACAACCTGATATTTGCGCGTGGAGGAGAAGAAATCAGAACCTTTCAAAAATCTAAATCCAAAATAGAGCATCATCAGCGAGACGACAGCCAACAACCCTACTTTTACTTCTTTAGAAACTTTCATGCGTATGTGAAGGTGAACAGCCCAAGAGGACAGGCCAATCCGATTGATTGACCCTATAACCAACTTTAGCGGTTGTTTGTCCCGTAAAAGTCGGAAAAAGCAGGAAAGGCAACGACTACCAAAGAAGGACCGTAGTAAGATATGGCTTTTTAGCCAATCATAACGCCAATGTTCGCTTACTCGCTGGTTTCGATTTCCTGCTTGTATTGCAGGAAAGCTTTGTAGATAGCGGTCGATACTTCGTCCTGCCCCTGCTCCGACCGAAGGTAATCTTCTTCGGCGGGATTGGTCAGATAACCCGTCTCAATCAGCACACTGGGCATTGTTGCTTTCCAGAGGACAATAAATCCGGCCTGTTTCACCCCGTTACTTTTACGGTCGGCGTTATGGCGAAAACTGCGTTCAATCTTTTCGGCAAAATTGATGCTGCTTCCCATAAAGGCGTGCTGGTAATTCGCCAGCATGATCGTGGCCAGAGGGGAGTTGGGATCAAAGCCTTTGTAGGTTTGCTGATAATTTTTTTCCTGCAGAATAACAGCATTCTCCCGACGGGCCACGTCCAGATTTCGCTCGGTTCTGTGCAGCCCTAACGTATAGGTTTCCGTGCCATATACCTGACTGCTGGATGGGCTGGCATTGCAGTGAATCGAAATAAAAAGATCCGCCCGACTTCGATTGGCGATAGCTCCCCGTTCGATCAAATCGACAAAGTGATCGGATGAGCGGGTATAAATAACCCGAACATTTGGATGCTTATTCTTAATTTTCCGTCCTAATTGCAGAATCAGTGCCAGATTGATTGTTTTCTCCTTGGCATAACGACCATGTGTGCCCGGGTCTTTTCCGCCGTGGCCCGCATCGAGCACCACCGTACGTACCTGGTTGGGAGTATCGTTGGCGGCCGTTTCCGTATCCTGCGATCCAACGCGCCGAAGGGTGTCCTGCGTTAAATCGGGCGACAAAGCCCCCGGTGTAGTCAGAGCCAGCAAGGGCAGAATCAATAAGACCGCTGTTGTCATTATTCCGGGAGATGTTGCCGAAATACGGATACCGGTTGATTTAATAATTTTTAACGACCAAAAACGTTTCAAAGCGGTAGCGGGATAACTGTTCATGAATACCTTTGTAAGCCATAGACTTAACGGTCTTTTGGCAAATATAATTTTTTTAATAATCCTGAAAAAAGCATACTTTATTTTGCGGCCCTCGCGAATACGACCAATATGGATAAAGGCGTTCGGCGTTCTTATCTGGTTGCTCTGGACGTTTAACGCGTTAGGGCAAAGCAAAGAAACGCCCCGACAGCCCGCAAAGGGCGGTTTACCCCCTGCTGGTGTACCAGCACAGCGGGTGGCTGACCCAACGCCGGAATCCCCCAGCGACAGTACGCCTACCCCCGTTGCGACCCAAAAGAAATCTGGCGGACGAGTTGTGGTGGGGCCTTCGTCGGGTACCGCTACCTTACCAGAAACACCAACAAGCCCCGCAGGCGTCGGCCAGGAGAGCGAGCTGGAGCGCGAACTTAACCAGAATTATTCAGCCCCGAACCGGCTGGGTACCGGCACGACCCGCCAGCTCCCGGCACCGGCTGCCCGTCCGGCAAATCGAGACACCGCCCGGACGCGACTGACAAAGCAGACACCCAAATTACCAGCCCCGGTCAATAGCACGCCCGTCAGGTTAACGTCTTTGGTACCGCTGGTGCCCAGGCCGGTGCAGTTCGCCCGGCGCCTGACGGGGAATCTGTCTGTCGACATGGCTTCTTCTCAACACAGCCTTGTCAGACGTTCCAGCCGCCCGGCGGCTCCGGTCATTGCCGGAAAAACAAACCCGGCTCAAAAACAACCGGCGACGTCCGCCAAGCCTGCTGCCACCATTCCCGGCATTGTTTCGCCGAATATCGTGCGTCCGCAGGGACCGGCCAGCCTGACGCTGCCCGCCATAAGCGTGGATTCTGCCCAGGTGGCCGTCACCGATTCGGTTCTGAGAGATTCGCTCCAGTCTGCCGATTCGTTTAAAACAACCGTCAAATACCAGGCCAGAGATTCGACGTTCTATTCGGCGGACGGCCGAACGGTGGAGCTGTTTGGAGAGGCCAGCGTCATTTATGGTGATATTTCGCTCAAAGCCGAGTATATCCGCCTGAATTACCTGACCAATGAAGTATTTGCCCGGGGCCGCTATGACTCTACAGCCCAAAAGCTGATCGGCAGACCCATATTTCAGGACGGCGAAGGCAAGTACGACGCCAAAGAGATCCGCTATAATTTCAAATCCCGAAAAGGGCGGATTCAGGGCGTGATCACCCAGCAGGGCGAAGGGAACATTCGGGGTCAGACGGTAAAGAAAGACGACGAAGACAACCTGTACATCGGTAAAGCCATTTACACGACCTGTAACCTGGCGACCCCGCACTTTCATATCAATGCCAGTAAACTGAAGGTCATTCATAACAAACAGGTGGTGGCCGGACCGTTCAACCTGGTTATCAATCAAATTCCACTACCCATCGGCTTACCCTTCGGCTTTTTCCCCTTTCCGAAACGGAAAGAGATCGGCGTATCGGGCATTATTGTGCCTCAATATGGCGAGGAGCCCAACGGACGCGGTTTTTACCTGCGCGATGGCGGCTATTACTGGGCCGTCAACGAGAACCTGGGGCTACAGTTCAAAGGGCAGATTTACTCGCGGGGCAGCTGGGGGCTGGGCCTATCGTCGGCCTACAACAAACGGTACCGGTACAGCGGCAGCGTGAACCTGCAATTCAACCGCAACCGCTCCGGCGACCGGGTCGACACCACGCAAACGCCACGGAACGACTTCTCCATCAACTGGGCGCACTCACCGGTACCACGCGGACGGGGTAGTTTTTCGGCCAACGTGAACGTGAGCAGCAACAGCTACAACCAGTTTAACTCCTACAGCACCCAGTCGTATATCTCCAACGTCGCGGGCTCCTCGGTGCAATATAGCCGCACGTTCGGGCAATATGCACGGGCGGGGGCCAACTTACGCGTGAACCAGCAGTTTGGGCAGGTGAACCAGATTACGGGCGTTCGGGCGAATGGTAAAACGGATGTATCGTCGGACTTCAACTTTGGTATCAACCAGATTTCGCCATTTGCCCTCAAAGGCGGCAGTGGCCGGTGGTACGAAAGTTTCCGGGTGGGCCTGGATGTCAGTGGTTCGATCAGCGTGAGCAATACCATCCGGACGCAGGTGGATACCACCGGGCTTGGCTTCCCGGTCATTACCCAGATAACGACGGTGAATGCCCTACAGCGCTATAACGACAGCTTAACCCGCGCGACAAACCTCCGCTTCGGTATCGTTGCGGCCGACCCGAACCTGATTGCGTTCAGCATGGCCAATGCCAGCCGGATCTGGAATAATCGGGTCGTACAGGCACGGTACAGCATTCCCATTTCCTTGCCCAACGTGAAGCTGTTCCGGTATATCAACGTGACGCCCGGATTCGCCATTCAGGGCGACATTTACAGCAAGAAACTTAATTACGTTCCCGTAGAGAACGGCATACGGGTGGATACATCAAGGGGCTTTTTCCCCTCCTACAATTTCTCGGTCAACGCCAGTATGAACACCCGTTTTTACGGCACGTTCTTTATTCGCAGCAAACGTATCGAGGCTATCCGGCACACGGTGGCACCGTCCATTTCCTTCAGCTATGTACCCGATTTCACGAACCCGTCGTTTGGGCAGTTTCAGGTATTGGATGCAGTCGGCCCACTGGCTAATTTGCCGCTGTATCGCCGAACGCTTTCCGTATTCCGGGGATTGGGCGGCAGCGGGGGCAGTGCATCCAGCACCCAGTCGGCGTTCATTACGTTCGGCATCGTCAACCAGCTGGAAATGAAAGTGCGCACCCGCAGCGACTCGTCCGGGCAGGAATTCAAGAAGATTCCTATTTTCGACAACCTGAGCGTCAATGGCAGTTACAACCTGCTGGCACCCGATTACAAGCTGTCGCCCCTTACGGTGAGCGCCAACACGCAGATTTTCAAAAATATCAGCTTTAACTTTTCGTCCACTTTCGACCCTTACGCCTACAGGCCCTACGGAGGAACCGCGCAGTATTACTTTCCAACCACGGCCATAACGCCCCTCTCCTACTCGCCATCCATTCTGGCCATACAACAGGAGTACCAGAACCAGCAATACATTCGTGTACCCAATGTGTATGCTTATCAGGCCGGACAGGGGCTGCTGCGTATGACCAACCTGCAGGCGTATGTAAGCGCCCGCTTTGCTCCCAAGCAGGCCGACAAAAAGAAAAGCAGTCCCAATGCCTCCGATGCGACTATGAAGGCGATCAACAACAACCCGGAGTTGTACGTTGATTTCAACATTCCCTGGTCCATGAACGTTAGCTACACTTTCGGGCTCACGCAACTGACGCCCGTTCAATCGCAGGTAATTCAGGCGCTGACCTTAACGGGCGACCTAAGCCTGACCCCGAAGTGGAAAATTACGGTCAACACCGGCTATGACTTCGCTTTCAAGAGCCCGACGCTGACGACCATCGGCATTAACCGCGATCTGCACTGCTGGGAAATGGCCTTTAACTGGACGCCTTACTCGGGCAATAACTTCCGCTCGGGCAACTACTCGTTCGACCTGCGGGCACGGTCGTCTATTTTGCAGGAGCTGAAACTCAGCCGTCGCCGGAGCTTCTACGACCGGGGCGGATTTTAAAGCGCGAAAGAATTAAATCCGTATCTTGCCTGAACTCTCACCTGATAACCACCATGACTGAACGCGACAAACAACGCCTTGATGAACTGGAAGTAAAAACAGCGTACTTACTCCAACGGCAGGATGAACAGGATTCCCGGATGACTCAGATCCTTGCCCGGCTGGTTTATATTGAGGCCTGCCAGCATCGGCTTATGAAACAACTCGGTATTGAGCCCAACAAATTAGACTCCGTTGAGACCGCTCAGGACGATGCCAAAGCCATTAATCTGACCGCCATTCCAGAGCAAAGACTCAACTAAAAACCCGTTGGCCATTGTATGTTCGTGCACATGGGTCCCTGTATGACCAACGGCGAACATGGCCCGTTAGGGTTGAGTAATGACCGTTTACCCATTACCCGATAACCGGAATGCCAGTCTGTTAGCGACACTAAAGACCATTTTGGCCCGGTTGTTCGTTACTGTTCCGTATGAAATCCGCTTCTCTGCGTACCCTGCTTATTATAGCGGCCCTGGTTGTCGTCAACGTGTTGTCGGCATTCGTGTTTTTCCGAATTGACTTAACGGAAGAAAAACGGTATACCCTATCGGAGGCTACCCAAAATCTATTGGCTGAGTTGCCGGACGACATCCACGTGGATGTGTATCTGACGGGTGATTTACCTCCCGGATTTAAACGACTGGAAAACGCCGTTCGCGAGAACCTGGACGAGTTTCAGGCACAGGCAGGCAAGACCGTTACCTACCGATTTATCGACCCTGCCCTCATCACCAATACGGAAGAGAAGAACAAATTCATTGATAAGCTGCAACAGAAAGGGTTATTACCGACCAATCTGTTTGCCAATGAAGGCGGTAAACGAACCGAGAAACTGGTCTTTCCGGGGGCTATTGTCTCCTACAAAGGTCAGGAAACCGCTGTTCAATTTCTGAAAGGCAACAAAACCGCTTCGCCCGAAGAGCAGCTCAATCAATCGTATGAAGGGGTTGAATTCCAGCTGGCGTCGGCCATTCGAAAGCTGACCCAAACGAAAGAAAACCGCCGACGCGTCGGGCTGCTTTACGACCATACACAGGTTCCACCCTCACGCTTCGCGGACCTGCTGGCCTCGGTACAACAGAATTACGATCTATTTTTAATTGACATGAGCAAACCCGGTCCCATTGCCGGGCTCGATGTCATGCTGGTTCCCAAACCGGATAAACCGTTTTCGGAAGAAGAGATTTTCAAGATCGACCAATACGTCGTTAACGGCGGCCGGGCGTTATTTTTTGTCGATGGACAGCGCGTCGACAGCGTCAGTAACGAAGGCACTTACGCCCAGCCCATCAGCCTGAACCTCGACGATTTGTTTTTTCGTTGGGGCGTCCGGCTCAACCGCGACGTGGTAAAGGATTTCTACTGTGCGCCTATTCCCCTCAACGTGGGCAACCTGGGCGACAAACCCAACGTACAACTGGTACCCTGGCGTTTTTATCCGCTACTCAACAATTTTGGTACGTCGGGTAACCCCATCGTCCGAAATCTTGACGCCGTATTAGCCCGCTTCGCCAGTACCCTCGACACGGTACGGGCACCGGGCATCAAAAAAACACCCTTGCTGTTAACGTCGGCGTACACCAAAGTGCTCAAGGCACCCGCGCTGATTTCGTACAACGAAGCCCGGCAGCAGCCCGACCCGAAAACTTATGACGAGGGCAACAAACTGATCGGCTGTTTGCTCGAAGGTAAATTTCAGTCGCTGTTTGCCAACCGGATCTTGCCGGGCGATCCTCGGGCAGCGGGTTTCCGGGCCGAAGGCGTGGCCTCCCGCATACTGATCTGCTCCGACGGCGACCTGATTCTGAATGATGTCGATTATAAACGTAACGCGCCCTATCCGCTGGGTTTCGACCGGTTCACGCGCAATACGTTTGCCAATAAGGATTTCGCCCTGAACGCTATTGATTACCTCATTGACCCAAACGGCGTTATTGCGGCCCGAACCCGAACGGTAACTCTTCGCCCCTTAGACAAGATAAAAGTAGACGCTAACCGAACGGGCTGGCAGTTGCTTAACTTACTCGGACCATTGGCCCTCGTTGGGCTGGTAGGCTTCGTCTGGCAGTTCGCCCGAAGCCGGAAATATGGTAAATGAACGGACTGGAGCGGCCAGTCGTTTTTATGATAGTTAACGCTATCTTTGTCTGACAACCAACTGATTACCCATGAAAACGAACCAGCAACCAACTGCGACGGAAGTCCCTTCTGATCTCGCCAGACACGAGCGTGCCATGGCCATCTTTAAGCGATTAATTGCCGATAAAAGGCAGGCCGAACAGGACATCGTCGATAACTTCCACACTGACCCGCTCATTCAGGCGGCTGTAGCTGAATTGAAACGTAGACGTGATGAACGAGGGACAGCAGCCATCTAAGTACGATTTTCTGTTTATTGGTGGTGAGCGAAATACTTACGCGTTTACAACAGATTTATTAATCATTTACGAAGTTCTGTTCAAACCAACGCCTTATTTATTTGGCGAGGGCTTCGTCTTATTCGATGAAATTGTCGAGCTGGTGATCAAAGTGGCCAATAACCCTCTTGATAGACGGCCACCTTTTGATGCGCTTGTTGCCCGACCGTAGCCGCCATCATCCGCGACTTTTATGACAAAAGCAGTCTAACGATCACCATTTTCATGTGTGACACAGCCGACAGAAAGCAGGAAGTCCGCTGGCGAAAATTCAATAGCTGGTATGAGCATTTTGCTGCTACCGATTACATTCGAATCGATGATTCCTTTCAGGACAAGCAGGAAGAGTTGCTCTATCGTTGCGCTGTAATTGCCAAAAATGGCAACCCGTATCTGCGCGAAGTTGGATTAGCGTTTATTGACCTTATGGCTGATTTAAAGAGGGGCAAATAGACCCATTACAGCTTCCTTACTCCACGGAGAACTTCACCAGCCACTGTGCCACGGTTACGTTTGTCAGGTCGAAAATAAAATTCGGGAACAACCCCAGCAGCAAGGCCAGTACGCCCAGCGGTATCAGCATAAGTTTTTCGCGGGCGGTGAGGTCGTTCAGGGTGGCAGTCAGGCCAGTGCCGGTTTCAAACGGACGAACCCAGAGCGGCCCGAAGAACATCCGCTGGAGGGTCCAGAGAAAATACGCTGCCGCCAGCAAAATCCCCGTTGTGGCAACCGCCGTCAGCCAGCCGGGCAGCCAGTCGGATTGAAAGCTGCCCATAAGGGTAAATAACTCACCCACGAAGCCAGAAAAGCCCGGTAAGCCCAGCGAGGCAAAGAACGCAATGGCCGTCAGAGTTGTGTAATTCGGCATGGGCTGCATAAGGCCCCGGTACGAATCGATGCGCCGGTCGTGGGTGCGGTCATACAACACTCCCACAATCAGGAAAAGCATGGCCGACAATACCCCGTGGCTTACCATCTGATACACGGCCCCGTTGATTCCTTCGGCCGTGAGCGAGGCAATGCCCAGCATTACAAAGCCCATGTGCGACACCGACGAATAGGCGATCATTTTCTTTAAATCGACCTGTGCCAGAGCATTCAGTCCACCATACACAATGGACAATACACCCAATCCGGCCAACGCCGTGGCGTATTCGGCCGCTCCATCGGGGAAGAAATTCCAGGCGATTCGCAGAAAACCGTACCCCCCAATTTTGAGCAACACCCCCGCCAGCACCACCGATACCGGCGTCGGCGCTTCTACGTGTGCATCGGGCAGCCAGGTATGCAGCGGCACAATTGGGAGTTTAATGGCAAAACCAATAAAAATGGCCCAGAACGCCAGCATACGGGCCGGAAGCCCCAACACAACAGGCTCGACTGCCGGATTCAAAAACGCATTGGGTAGATAGTTCCCACCATCGGCCAGGTACCGCATATCGAAGGTGTGGACGATCTGAGCGGGGTTTATCTGCCCATTCCGGAGATAAACCTGTAACGTTCGCACCAACTCGTCCGTAGCGGCCGATGGGTCGGCGATGATACCAGCAGCCACTGCCGTACTGATGGGGTCCATGACAGACAGGTACAGGCCGATCATGACCAGTAAAATCAGCAGTGACCCTAACAGGGTATATAGGAAAAACTTGATGGACGCATATTCGCGCCGGGGACCGCCCCATAAGCCGATCAGAAAATACATCGGCAGGAGCATGAACTCGAAGAACAGGAAAAACAGGAAGAAGTCGAGGGCAACAAAACAGCCCATGATCGTGCCCGTCAGCAATAAATAGAGCGAATAGTAGGCTTTGAGCCGGTGCGTCATCGACCAGGACGATACCACGCCAATCAGCATGACCACCGCCGACAATACGACCAGCGGGAGGCTCATGCCATCAACGCCGAGCAGGTAGTCGATGGAAGCAATGCCCAGATTACCCAATGGCAGCGTAATCCAGTTAGCCTGTTCGAGCAACTGGTAGCCGCCCACAGACTTGTCGAAACCCCCATAGGCCATCCCGGCCAGCACCAGGTCGGCCAGTGTTACGGCCAGGGCAATCCATCGGCTTTGCGTGCTCCGGCTTTCGGGCAGCAGAGCCACCACCAGCGAACCGATTAACGGAATAAAGATCAGTAACGAAAGAATCATATAGCTATCTGGGCCAGACTTCTGCCTGACCTTTGGTAAACACGGACCAGACATTAAGTCTGGCCCCGAGACACTAAAGCAACCACCAAAGCAGCACCAACAAACCAATCACAGCCGCCGTGATATACGACTGCACTCGTCCATTCTGGATAGAACGGGTCACCTGCCCCAACTGACCCGCCAGCCAGGCCGCCCCATTGACGACACCATCGACGCCCAGACGGTCAAAGCCGCTGGTCAGATGCGCCAACACGACGCCACCTACCCCGGCACCGTTAACCATTCCGTCGACAATCCGATGGTCGGCCCGATTGAGGAACGCGGCTAAACGTACCGTTGGCTTTATCACCAATACATCATAAAAAAGGTCTAGAAAGCCGTAATCAAGCGACAGGCGAACATAACTGGCAGAAGCTCCCGGCTCGCGCATCCGGAAACCTGCCCAGCCGCCCAGCAAAACGAGGGCGATGGATACCGGAGCCAGCCATACAATATCCGCTTCTTCACGAACGGGGATAAGGTTAAAGAACCAGCTGCTATGCCCGGAGAGCGGATTAGCCGAGAACCAGACCCATACGGAAAGGCCAGCCAGCAGTACAACCGGTCCACGCATATACCAGTCAGGTTCATGTACCTGCGGTAGTGGTACTTCGTCATTCCGATAAGTGCCAAAGAAGATCAGCCGCCATTGCCGGGCCATATACAGGGCGGTCAGGCCGGATGACAGCAACAACAGGCTTGGAATGATATACGCCAGCCCATGATTCTGGGCAGCCGCCCAACTGAAAGCCCCGCCCAAAATAGCTTCCTTTGACAGAAACCCAGCGAAGAAAGGTAACCCTGACAGGGCAGCAGCACAGATCGTGTAGGCAACAAATGTAGTTGGCAGGACTTTGCGTAAAGCGCCCATGTGCCGCATATCCTGGCTATGCACCGCGTGAATGATGGCTCCTGCACTCAGGAATAAACCTGCTTTGAAGAAGGCGTGGGTGAGCAAATGAAATAGAGAACCTCCCACATTATCGGTCCCCATACCCGCCACCATCAATCCAAGTTGCGACACCGTCGAAAAGGCCAGCACTTTCTTAATGTCAGTTTGGAACAGGGCCGAGTACCCACCCCACACGGTTGTTATCGTACCAATCACGGCCACCACCACCAGGGCGTCGGGCGAGAGAAGTGGGTGAATGCGGGCCAGGAGGAAAATACCGGCAGCCACCATCGTAGCGGCATGCAGTAAAGCTGACACAGGCGTTGGCCCTTCCATAGCGTCGGGGAGCCAGGTCAACAGCGGAAACTGGGCTGATTTACCTACGCAGCCCATGAACAGGCATAAGCCCAGAGACGTTGGCAGAACGGCCTGCCCGCCAATCGTTGCCAGCGTAGCGAAATCGAGCGTATCGTAATAGTAATACGTCAGGAAAATACCAATCAGGAAGCCAATATCGCCCACCCGATTCATCATAAACGCTTTTTTGGCTGCTTTAGACGAAGCGGGACGTTCGGCATAAAAGCCGATGAGTAGGTAGGACGCCAGACCTACCAGTTCCCAGAAGGCATACATCACCAGCAGATTACCGGCCAGAACAATGCCCAGCATGGCCCCGACGAACAATTGCAGATAGGCAAAATAGCGCCGTAATTTAGGTTCGTCGTGCAGGTAGGACAGCGAATAGATCTGCACAAGCAGGGCCACAAAATGCACCAGCACGAGCATCAGAGCCGCCAGCGCATCGAGCCGTAAACTAAACGTGAACGACGCTCCCGACAGCGTTGCCCAATCGGCTTTCACCAATACCGGCTGATGGGGTAAGGTAATCGCTAAAAATAAAGAGAGGGCCAGCCCAACACTCGTGAACGAGATCGCGATAAAACCAGCCGTTCGGCGGGATGCCCCGGTCAAGACCAGGAACCCCGCAAAAGGCAGTCCCAGCAGGGTAGCCATCAGCACAGAAATCAGTTGGGGGGCATTGGCGAGCATTCGTCGTTCGTCAGAATTGGCCGCAAATATCCCGATTATCCTTTGCGGAAGCAAACGTCTATCCTGACGTTTTCAACCAACCTGTCACACTAAGTCGTTCGTGGGTGGCGGGTAATACTTCGTGCGGCAGTATATCACTCTCAAAACAAACCAGCCGTCCACCTAAAGGCGAAATGGTAATTTGCCGCTCTGCACCATTTGTGACGCCCGGCAGATAGAGAGCCAGCTGTCCTCCATCGGCTTCATGCCAGTCGACATTCAGGTAGCAGATCACCGATAGTTTCCGACGCGAATCACTTCTAAATTGATCAAGGTGGCGCTTGTAGAAGGTACCCGTTGGGTATACGGCATAGTGAAACTCAACATCGCGCAGGCCCAGGTAACAGGTTTGGTTGATGTATGTCATAAACTCACCGATCCGTAGCAGAAAAGCAATTTCGGCGGGTATTGTTGGCATCTCGTCCAGCCACAGGATTTCGTCGCCCCGCACAGTATATTCAACCGACACCTGCTGGTTGCCAATACCAGCGGCCTTAAACGTGCCCGCGTCATAGCGCAAATGCAACTGACTGGCCAGAGCGGCCACTTCGGCTGGTGTTATAAAATTATCGGTAATGCCGTAGCCATCCTCTAAAATACCCTGGATGATCGTCTCGAAGGTATCTGTCAATTATTGAGTTCGTTCAACTCATCCAGTTGTGCTGTGCGGAAATGACGATAAACCTGCAAAACAATGGCCAGCGCAATGGCCGATTCGGCCGCAGCAACGACCATCACGAATAAGCTGAGCATTTGCCCCTGTAATCGGTCGGGATCATACTGGCTAAAAGCAACCAGATTGATATTGACAGCATTAAGCATCAACTCGATGCCCATGAGCACCACAATAGCATGGCGTTTGAGCAGGACCACCGCCAGCCCGATACTGAAGAGGGCCGCGCCCACCAATAAAAATAAATGACTGTCAACGGGTTGCATCCTGGGAAGGTTTAGTTTGTGGAGCGGCTAGATAGGTAGCGCCCACAAGGGCCGCCAACAGCAGAATACCCGCAATTTCGAACGGCACGACATACTCGGTCATGAGTTGTTTGCCAATGGTGGTCATCGTGCTTTGCCAGCCAACCGGCCGGCTCAGTAACGTAAAATTAGCGCGCACCAGTAATGTGCTGAGGCCGACAAACAAAGCTCCGGCAACGAACACAGCCGTTACCCACCCCAATGCGGCACTGGATCGGTATTGGGATACGATGCGGTTGGGCTGCTCGCTATTGGCGTTGGTCAGAGGATCGGGTTTATGCGTCAGCATAATACCGAAAATCACCAGCACCAGTACGCCACCCACGTATATCATGATTTGCGCAATGGCCAGGAAATCGGCACTCGCCAGAACAAACAAACCAGCGACACCGAACAACGTCAGCAATAGGAAAAAAGCCGCGTAAAGGACATTACGGGTCAGCAGCACGGCTAATGCGCCACCAATTGTCAGCGCCGAAAAGGCATAAAAAGCAACTTGAACCACTATTTTCTGGGACTAGGATGTATTAGGCAGCTGTTTCGTCGTCTGATTTTGGTTTGGGCTTCATCGTGGGCCGAAAAGCGGGTTTGGGCTTGGGCGGCTCAACGACCGGTGCCACGGGCTTTTCTTCCGCAGAAGCCGTCACGGAGGCATCCGGTTCGGCTGTAGGGCTTTCTTCGGCCGGTTTCGGTGGTGCCGAAGCGGGCTTCATCGTCGGACGGAAGGCCGCCGGTTTGGGCTTCGGTACATCAACCGGCTCGTCTGAAGCAGGCTCGGCCGGTTGAGCAGGCTTCATCGTCGGACGAAAAGCGGCCGGTTTAGGTTTTGGTGCTTCGGCTTCTTGGCCCGGTGTAGGCTCAGCCGCTTTGGCAGGCTTCATGGTCGGCCGGAAAGCCGCCGGTTTGGGCTTAGGTGCTTCGGCAGGTTCAGCAGCAGCCGGTTCGGCCTGCGGCTCCGTCACAGCCGTTTGGGGCGGCTTCATCGTAGGCCGGAAAGCAGGCTTAGGCTTGACAGGTTCAGCGGCTGCCGGTGCCTCCTGCGTTGGCTCTGGCTCAACCGCCTTAGCTACCGGCGGTTTCATGCTGGGTCGAAAACCAGCGGGTTTAGCCGGTTTTACAGGCGCTTCCTGTTGCTCAGCGGCATCAGATGGGGCAGTTAGCGAGGCATCCGTCGGCACATCCGTTACCTTCGTCGCGGGTTTTTGCGTTGGCTTAAACACCGGTCGTTTGACGGTTTCCAGACCGCCCTGCGCAATCTGCTGCATCTCGTCCGGCGTGGCATCTGTCAGCGGGTGTTCGATGGATGACCCTTCGGAATTAGCGGGCTCGGTGGGTGGGGTTGCCGGAGCACTCGGTTTAGCCGTTGGCCGGAACACAGGCCGTTTTGCTATAGCGGGGGCGTCGGCTGTGGCGGGCGTTGCGGCTGCCTTAGCGGCCAGTTGGGCGGCTTTAGCTTCTTCCTTTTCCCGGACAAACTGCTCATACAAGGTTCGCTTTTCATCGGCCTCTTCCGGCGTCAATTCAGAAAAATGATACGTGAGCTTCCCCAGATCAAATTCACTGTAATCGAATTTCTTGTCCATTGTCAGGCACTCGGTCGGGCAAACGACCGTGCATAGGCCGCAGTAGCAACATTTGGCCATGTCAATGTCAAATTTAGCGGCATACAACCGAATGGGCGATCCATCCGACGCCCGCCCTACTTCCTCCGTGGCTTTGATCGCGTCGATGGTAATGCAGTCGACGGGACAAACCTTAGCACATTTATCACAAACGATGCAGTCTTCAATTTCATTACGCAGCCGATAGCGTCCATTGTCGGGAATGGGCAACTGTTCGCTGGGGTACTGAAGGGTTACCAGACCATTCTGTAAATCGAAATAATTGGCATCGGCAATACCCTCGGGTGTCCGGCGTTTGGTGGCATGCCGAAGGTGACGCAACGTAAGGCTCAATCCTTTTATCGTTGTTCGAATCCCTGATCGTATGTCTTTGAAATAGGACATTTTAAAAAGTGAAAGAACGAAAGAGCGAAAGAGTGTAAGATTATTATCGAGGATCACTCCGATCCGGCAACCCGACTTCGCTCTTTCACTCTTTCATTGTTTCGCTATATTTTTGGAAACCGGTCTGGTTCGGCCTCGCTCATCACGGCGTAAACGGTCTCGATTACGTCATCAACGTTTGGCTTTGAGAAATAATCCCCGTCAGAGCCATAAGAAGGCCGGTGCGCTTTAGCCGACAACGTTACCGGTGCCGAATCCAGGTAGCGATAAGCACCCTGCCCTTCTACAACCTGCTGCATCATATAGGCCGATGCGCCACCCGGCACATCTTCATCCGCAAAAATTACGCGATTGGTCTTTTTAATGGAGTCAACGATACACTGGTGCACATCGAACGGCAGCAGCGTTTGTACATCGACCACTTCAACCTGTATCCCCATCGTGGCCAGCTGAGCAGCGGCCTCCATAACGATGCGGCACATGGACCCGTAGGTCACTACGGTCAGGTCTGAGCCGGTACGCAGTATCTCCGGCACACCCAGAGGCACACAGAACTCATCCAGGTTCGCGGGCAGCATTTCCTTCAGCCGGTAGCCATTCAACGATTCGATCAGCAGGGCCGGATCATCGCCTTTAATAAGCGTATTGTAAAAACCGACTGCCTGGGTCATGTTGCGCGGCACCAGCACATGCAGGCCGCGCAGGCTTCCCAACATAGTACCCATTGGGGAACCCGAATGCCAGATACCTTCCAGACGGTGCCCGCGCGTGCGTACAATCAGGGGCGCTTTCTGACCGCCTTTCGTCCGGTAGTGCAGGGTAGCCAAATCATCGGTGAGGGTGGCCAGGGCGTAATAGACATAGTCGAAATACTGAATTTCAACGATAGGCCGAAGGCCGCGCATTGCCATACCGATGCCCTGACCGATAATCGTTGTTTCGCGGATGCCCGTATCGGTAATGCGTATCTCACCGAATTTTTCCTGCAGCCCGGCAAAACCCTGGTTCACATCTCCGATCTGGCCCACATCTTCGCCTAAGGCGACGATTCGGGGATCGCGGGTAAAGAGACTATCGAAGTAATGCTGAAGCAGCAAATAGCCATCGAGCATCGGGCTGTCGTCCGTAAACACGGCTGGCACTCCCTTTACACGCATCGGCGATTCGGGCGACTGACTATATAAATGGGAGCTAAAGCGGTCGGTATTTTCAATATTTGTCCGGCTGAGCCAGTCCTTCAATCGCTGCCGTGACGTTCCGGCATCGGCTCGCAAAACGCGCAGCGCTTTCCGAACAGCAGAGACAGCATCGCGCCGTACGGGCGAGAATGTTTTGCGGAGCTCTTCCCGAATGGCCATCAGCTCGGCCGATTTTGCATGATGCCGGGCCGTTTGCTGAAGCAAATCCAGCGCATCGTTAAAATCATTTTTCATGGAGGACTGATAAGCCTCCCACGCACTCAGCCGGGCTTTCTTAGCTGCGTCTTTGGCATCTTTTTCAATGCTTTCCAGCTCATCCGCAGTGGCATAGCCATTTTCCAGGATCCACTGGCGAAAGACTGCATTACAGTCATGTTCAGCCTCCCAGTTCAGGCGCTGCTTCGATTTATATCGTTCGTGCGAGCCCGAGGATGAATGTCCCTGTGGCTGCGTAAGCTCCTGCACATGGACCAAAACCGGCACGTGTTGTGTCCGGCAGATGTGCGCGGCCTGCTGATAGGTTTCCCGTAAAGCCGGATAATCCCACCCCTTAACGGCAAAGATTTCCATGCCTTTTTCATCACCCTCGCGCTGGAAACCGGCCAGGGCTTTCGAAATACTTCCTTTGATCGTCTGGTATTCGACCGGCACGGAAATACCATACCCATCGTCCCAAACCGACATCAGCAGTGGTACCTGTAAGACACCGGCCGCATTCATGGCCTCCCAGAACATACCCTGTGAGGTCGACGCATCGCCAATGGTAGCAAAGACGATTTCATTACCATGGCGCGAGAAGTTCGTCAGCTCGCCCAAAGCGGGATTATTTCGAAAAAGTTTGGAGGCATAAGCCAGCCCAAGGGCACGGGGCACCTGACCCGCCGTGGGCGCTATATCGCAAACCGAGTTAAAGAGTTCAGTCTGGTTACGCCACAGCCCCTGTTCATCCAGCCAGCGCGTGGCAAAATGGCCATTCATGGACCGGCCCGCGGTATTGGGCTCAGCGTCCAAGTCAGTATGTGCATAGAGCTGCGCAAAAAACTCAGTCCAGCGAAGTTCGCCGAGCGCGGCTACAAATGTTTGATCACGGTAATAGCCCGACCGGAAATCGCCCCGGTCAAAGACACTTGCGGCAGCCAGCTGGGCCAATTCTTTGCCATCACCAAAAATGCCGAACTTAGCTCTGCCCCCCATCACATCACGCCGACCCAATAAGCTTACCTGCCGGCTTTCGCAAGCCAGGCGATAATCTGATAAGATTTTTTCACGACTCAAAATATCAGTCGAGCGGAGTTGTTCGTTTGCTATCACAACAGAGCTACGGATTGGAATTGTCTAACAATCAATTTACCGATGAAGTAGCTGGTAGCGGACCCGCCGATTACCAAGCGAAAGTAAAAGTAAGCTAAAACAAGTCAGCTTTCAAAAAAACGATTTTTTGAGTTTATTTGTTGACCGAATGAAAAGCATAACATTTTGGCAAACTGTTTGCTACGGGTATAGTTCGTAAGGCCTAGTATTTTAAAACCAAACCATAATTCCGTTTATTCTGATGAAAAAGTCTTTTTCACTTTTCGTAGCTTTGTTCATGTTCGTTGCTGTCAGCTACGCCCAAAAGGGAGTTCTGAAATTTACAAAAGAAACGCACGATTTCGGCAAAGTTGAGCAAGGCAAACCCGTTACCTACGTATTCGAATTCAAAAATACGGGTACAGATCCAGTTGTCATCAATGACGCACAGGCTTCCTGCGGCTGCACCAAGCCAAGTTTCTCGCGCGAGCCAATCATGCCAGGCAAAACCGGATCTATCTCGGCAACCTATAACGCGGCTGCAGCTGGTCCATTCAACAAATCAGTAACGGTAACCAGCAACGCTGAAGCCGGCCAGGCCGTTCTTTACCTGAAAGGTGAAGTCGTTTCTGCGGCTGCCGCTGCTGAAACAGCTGCGGCTCCAGCTCCGGCTGTAGCTCCTGCTAAGAAGAAGAGCTCAAAAACTTCACGCTAATCTACTGAAGGGTTAATAGTGTGGTTAAGAAAGGCATCTGGTAGTGTACCGGATGCCTTTTTTTTGTGCCTAAATATCCATCATCAGGCCCGGCAACCGATTGACAAACCCGGCGCCCGTTCTTCCGATTTCCTTACTTTAGCAATTGATTATCACCTACTTTTGCTTCGTCTTCTGACCGTCACTTCTCCTATGACTCCGCCACAGCGCTAACACATCCGGTTTTAGCATTACACCACGTTTCTGTCTTAATCTAACCAGCTTTAGCCTGCGTTCTGTAACGTAGGTCACTAGCTATTATCCACCTGAACTATGTTTTTTATTGTCCTTGGCTTTTTGGCGCTTGTCGCTGGATTCGCCATCAATACCCCTGCGTTAACGTTTTCACGCTTTTCGCGCCCTGCCAAAGTTGTTGGCCTTATCCTGATCGTTCTGGGTCTGCTCACGTCGAGCATACGACAAATCGATGCCGGACAAGTTGGCGTTATATCGCTCTTCGGTAATGTGAGCGACCGCACCCTGAATTCCGGTTTAAATTTTGTCAATCCTCTGGCCAACGTAACGGAGTTTAACCTGCAAACCCAGAACTACACTATGTCGGCCTCGCACGACGAGGGACAGAAGTCAGGCGATGATGCGATCCGGGTGCTTACCGCCGATGGGTTGGAAGTCGTCATTGACCTTACGGTCCTGTATCGGGTCGTAGCGGCCGATGCTCCAAAAATTTACAGCCAGATTGGTACGGATTATACCGATAAGGTTGTTCGTCCCATTACCCGCACGCGTATCCGCGACAATGCGGTTTATTACGATGCCGTGGCGTTGTATTCGACCCGGCGCGACGAGTTTCAAACCCGAATCTATAAGACGATCGAAGCCGATTTTCAGAAACGGGGGCTTATGCTGGAGCAGTTGCTGATCCGGAACATCGATTTGCCCGCTTCCGTCAAGAAAACCATCGAGTCGAAAATCAATGCCGAGCAGGATGCCCAGAAAATGCAGTTCGTGCTGCAGAAAGAGAAGCAGGAAGCCGAACGAAAGCGGGTCGAAGCTCAGGGCATTGCCGATTACCAGCAGATCATTTCTACGGGCCTGAGTGATAAACAGCTCCAGTATGAGCAGATTAAAGCACAACGCGAACTGGCTGCGTCGCCCAATGCTAAAATCGTGATTATGGGAAGCCGGGGTAATGTGCCTCTTATCCTGAACGACAAATAAGTCTGTAGACTGGCAAAAGTTGCCCTTATCCATTAAAAAGAGGCTTAATCAAACCGTGTCCGGTTGATTAAGCCTCTTTTTATGCCTATTCTTGTTCTGCCTCCCGCTTTATTAGTCTATGCAGAACGAAACCTCTACTCTTCAGGAACCAGCCCTTCTTCAACCAGCCCCAGTCCGGCGTCTTTTATCGCTCGATGCGCTGCGGGGCTTCGATATGTTCTGGATTATGGGCGGAGAAGAAATTTTTCATGTGCTGGCCAAAACAACCGGCTGGACATGGGCCATTTTTATGGCTGACCAATTTACGCATGTCGACTGGAATGGCTTTCGACCCTATGACTGCATCTTTCCTTTGTTCCTGTTCCTCGCAGGGGTCTCCACGCCTTATTCGCTCGGCAGTCGGCTGGCCAAAGGAACCGACAAAGGCCTGCTGGCCCGCAAAGTCATCACACGCGGGCTGATTTTAGTAATTCTGGGCTTTATTTATAACAACGGCCTGTTTACAAAACCGCTGGCCGACATGCGTTTTGGCAGCGTACTGGCCCGTATTGGCCTGGCAGGTATGTTTGCGCAACTCATCTATCTCTACGTCCGGAACGAACGGGCCCGGTACGGTATCTTCGTTGGCATCCTACTCCTCTACTGGGCATTACTCAAGCTGGTTCCGGTACCCGGTTTCGGGTCCGGAAATCTAACCATGGAAGGAAGTCTGGTGGGTTATATTGACCGGCTATTGATGCCTGGCCGACTGCATAAAGTTGTTCACGATCCGGAAGGCCTACTGTCTACCTTACCCGCCATCTGCACGGGGCTGCTGGGCATTTTCGCAGGCACCGTACTGCGTAAACAAGGTCTCCCGGATTCCCAAAAAACGCTGAGACTCGTTTTGGCAGGTATTAGCTGTGTGGCAGTAGGCTGGCTATGGGACCTGGTCTTTCCGGTGAACAAAAACCTCTGGACCAGTTCCTTCGTGTTGGTTGCCGGGGGCTGGAGCCTATTGATCCTAAGTTTGTTTTACTGGATCGTCGACGTAAAAAACAGTCGCTGGTGGACGTTCTTTTTCATTGTCATCGGCATGAACTCCATTCTTATTTACCTGGCCGAAACAGTGATTGACTTCGAATACGCCACCCATTTTCTTTTCTGGGGCCTGCTGCATTTCTTTAGCGAACCCATTCAGGCCGTGGGTGGCGTCATTGCTTATCTAGCCGTAAAATGGGCGTTTCTGTATTTTCTCTATATAAAGAAAACGTTTCTACGGGTTTAGGGTATTGAACACAGAGGGCTGGAGATCTCTATTGATTTCAAGCGTTTGTTCGCGTAATCACACAAAACAGAAAATTTTAACCACAGAGGCACGGAGAGCACAGAGATTAAAGCCATGTTCGTTTGGCAGTTAATCTCTGTGCTCTCCGTGCCTCTGTGGTTAATCAATTTATTTTAGTCAAATACGCCTGTTTATTTAGCGGCAATCAGGCTGGTCAACCACGCCTTACAGGCTTCCGGCCAGGTGTTGAGCGACCCGAACTTCGCCGTTCGGAGCCCGAAACCATGGCCTCCGGTTGGGTACAGGTGCATTTCGGCAGGTACCCCATTTTTCAGGCATGATAGGTAGAAACTGATGCTGTTTTCAACGGGAACAGCTTTGTCATCCTCGGCATGGACCAGAAACGTGGGCGGTGTTTGACTGGTCACCTGCAACTCATTGGAATAGTAGGCAACCATGTCAGGCGACGACGCCAGTTTACCCAATAGGTTATTCCGCGAACCACCATGCGCCTTTTCGCCAAAGGTGATAACGGGATATAGTAAAATGGCAAAGTTCGGCTTAGCCTGCTCGTTCGCCTTAGGTCCTTTATTATAATGCGTGGCAAGGGTAGAGGCCAGGTGTCCGCCCGCCGAAAAACCCATCACCCCAATCTTGTTCGGGTCGATGCCATAACGGGCTGCACTTTGGCGAATTAACAGCATTCCCTGCATGGCATCCATCAGCGGTACCTCCTGCTGGTTGGTCATGATGGCCGGATTCGGTAAGCGGTATTTAAGCACAAAAGCCGCCACGCCCATCTCATTAAACCAGCGGGCCACATCCGACCCCTCGTGGCTGGCAGCCAGAATACCATACCCTCCACCCGGACAGATCATAACAGCCGCACCAGTGGCTTTGTCATTTGAGGGCAGATAGGCCGTAATCGTCGGCACGGATACATTACTGATACGCAGAATACCATTCGCATCGGTTTCCGATTTCTCGGTGATCTGCGCCCCCGCAATAGCGTTGGGAACAGCCCCATCGTGCCAGAGTTTGGTTATTTCCTGCGATGAAGCAACTTGAGGAACGGCAGTGGCCAGCAGCATACTAAGCAATAAGGAACGCATGGAGAGAAATTGCTCCGGGAGCAGCATTTACGTGTAAAACAGAAAAAGCCGACCTTCCGGTCGGCTCTACTCATATTTCCACTTCGCTTTCGTCGGCAGATACTTTTGAGGGACTACCACTATGCAAAACCTCGATCAGCTCTTTCACCTGATAAACCGTTGTATTGTACCGATTGCCAAGGATAATGATCACGTATTCGTCTTTCGGACTAAACCAGAACATGGTATTGTAGCCTTTCCACCAGCCGGAATGGTAGATGTACTCGGGCTGCTTGGTATCGTTCAGCATCATCCGGAAGCCATATCCATAATTCTTAGCGCCTTTTTTCTCAAAGCTGCGGGGAATAAAAGCCTCGGCGAGCATTTTCTTAGGCAACAGACAGTCGCCATTCAGCGCCCGATACCATCGAAACAGATCACCAGTGGTTGAATAGATGCCTTTATCGCCCACCACGTCATCATAATAATCTTTTGGAATCCGTCGATTCCATTGATAGCCCGCCGTTCGATGGTGGTTGATGGAATCGTTTTTCGTAGTGGCCACAAATGTCTGGTGCATGCCCAGCGGCTCAAATATATTCTTGTGGATGAAGGCCTCGTAGCTCTGGCCGGTGGCTTTTTCGATGATCGACGCCAGCACCATGTAGTTCGTATTGCTGTAGCTGAAGCCCCGGCCGGGAATGTTATAAGGCTTGGGAGTTGGCTTTACCGTAGCGAACCAGTGCATAATGGTTGCGTTTGACGGATACGGCTTTTCCCGCTTATAAAAATTCACCTTCATGCTGTCGTCAAAGGCATACTGGTAATTCGGCAAGCCACTGCGGTGGCTTAACAGATTGCGAACCGTGATGCCATGATACGGGAAATCGGGATAGAACTTCTGGATGGTATCATCGAAAGAGATTTTCCCGGCTTCAATCAGTTTGAGCGTACCAACAGCGGTGAATGTCTTGGATAAAGAGGCTAACTGAAACTTGGAATCATCGACGAGTGTGTCGCGCTGGTTGCGTTCAAAATGCCCTAGGCCAAAGCACTTTTTGTAGAGCACCATGCCTTTTTGTGCCACCAGAACATTACCGTTCAGGCCACCCCGTACCTTTTGCCGGAAAATTTCCTCGATTTTTCGGGTTTTCTCATCGGCGTTTATCTGCTCCCGGATGGCATTTTGCTGAGAAGTGGTCAAACTCTGCTCATCCGCGCAGTTCCGCAACGCACGCGCCGACTGATTGAGGTTCTTCTGGTCCTGCCCGCAGGATACGCCTACACCAACTAGTACCAATAAACTAACCCAACTCCAGAAGCGATTCATCTGCACCATCCAAACCCACCAAATTAATTGTACTGTTACTATATAAAATAAGATCTAACAAAAATAGTTGTTGTACACCAGACCCGATGGCTAAATCAGTTAAAATGGCGTGAAATTTTGCTAGTGGCCCCCTTTTCTTATTTAGAAAAGTGTGCGGGGTGAAACAATTGCCCGTTTACGCCCGCCCAGCACCCCTGTTTTGCGCAACCCGATATAGGCTCCCACACTATTGGGCAATAGCTCACCGGCGTCTACGGCAACTGAACCATTCAGTGTCGTTCCGCCAAATAACCCTATTGGCACTGAAGCCGTCAGCAAACCAGAGAATTGGGCAGGAATAGTTAAATAAGGAATAGCGTACGTGCCAGCGTTACGGCTATAGGACAAACGGGTCGTCACATCGACCTTATCCAGTACCAGAGCACTTAATCCAACATGAAAAGCACTCACTCTGTTGTTTGCAATCGCATACCGGTTGGGCAGAGCCGGATTCACTTCTTTTTGTGGCGTCAGAAAAGGCGTTCCAATCGTGCGCCCAACGTACGTCCAGCCATCAATAAACTGGCTATTGTTAAAATAATCATCCCGTCCTCTACGCTGCGGATCCTCAAGGATGAATAAATCACCACCCTGACTCCCTGTAAACAGGTACTCGAAAGTCAGTTGCTTCAAAAAAAACAGAGAACCGGTTGGCTGATCCCGATTGCGTATACGAAGCCCATTTAACCCGTCATCCAGATTGGTACCGTAAAACAGCGATCCATCGTCGTACATAAATTGACGGTAAGCAAATACATTCCAGCGGTTTAAATTAACCTCAAAAGCAAAATCAATCGAGCCAAGGTGATTACCGATACGGTTATCGTCAAAACGGGAAATTGATGTGAGAGCCTGGTCTTCAGGAAATGGGTTTCGCGAACCCAACACGACAGCTGGAAAATATTTGATTGCTGAGGGTAAATTGCCATTTACGGACACCGTATTGTCCAAATAATCAGAATGTCCGGCCCACATAACCTGGTGGTTGAAGCCGCCATAGAACCGGACTCGCCAGGATGGTTTCCCTAAACGGCCATACAAAGAGGATTGATGTAGATACGACCCTTGCACCAACCGGCCTTCGTTTTCAAACCAGCCATGAGAAAAGGTGCCCATAACCGACAAGACTCCCCCCGTCAATGGAATGGGGGTGAATTGGGGAATGGCAAGCTGAATTTTCGGCATGGGCAACGCATTGCCCGACCAGATATACGAACCACTTGTCAGCAGCGTGTCAACCAGACCGACTACCTCACGGCGTCGGCCGGCATAGAGTTCAAAAGCACCCAGACGCCCTTTTGTGTAGGCTTCCGGCAGAAGAATCTGATTGGTAGCCCCTACATTGGTAACCACGTTAAGACCATATCCCCAGTCTATTTTTGGTCTATACCCTGTGCTATCGGCACGCCGATAATCTGAAAAAATGGCAGCGTTTATGCGAAAGGCAGGATTTTGCAACGGAACAACTCCGTATTGATTGGCCCGCAGCCAGAACGGGGTTTGATCTGATGATGCCAGCACACCTGTCTCTACCTGATATTGACTGACGCGCTGTGCATGAACGTCAATACAATTGACAGCAAAAGCCAGCCCGAAGCAGACTCTCCAAGATAAACATCGCATAAAAGACAGGCCAATAATTCGTTGAGTATAAAGCAGCAATCATTTGCCCCGGCCCTGAGCCATTACCCGAAGTGTTTGGGCAATGATCCACATATCGAACAAAAACGACCGGCGTCTGGGATAAAGAAGGTCGTACCGGAGCCGCTGGACCATCTCTTCCAGGTTGGCAGCATAGCCGTATTTAATCTGACCGATAGAGGTAATGCCGGGTTTTACCTTCAAGAGGGATCTGTATTCCGGAGCAATTTCAACGATCTGGTCGATAAAATACTGTCGCTCCGGCCTGGGACCTACAACCGACATGTCACCCACCAGCACATTATAAAACTGAGGCACTTCATCAAGCCGGGTACGACGCATAAATCGGCCCCAGGGTGTAATGCGATCATCGAGCAAACCACCTGATAAGACCGGCCCCGACTTCTCGGAGTCAACATACATACTCCGAAACTTATAGATGTTGAATGGTTTTCCGCCTTTCCCAATGCGTTCCTGGGCATAAAAAATAGGGCCCGACGAGGTGAATTTGGTAATCAGGGCCAGAAGCAGAAACAACGGCATGCCTAAGCCTAGCGCAGCAACTGAAAACAGAATATCAAATGAGCGCTTTAATGTATTTACCTGAAAGTCAGCCAACATCTGCGAAGACAGGCTCAAAACAGGCAAAAAATCATGGTATTCGACCGATGCCCCACGAGCCAGGAACCCTCTGAAGTCTACCAGCAACTTTACCTGATAATCGACCACTTCGGCATTTTCGGTTATCATTTTTAACCGATCATTATCAATATAGG
The DNA here is from genome assembly GCF_054782495.1 of Spirosoma aerophilum. Lineage (NCBI taxonomy): Bacteria > Pseudomonadati > Bacteroidota > Cytophagia > Cytophagales > Cytophagaceae > Spirosoma > Spirosoma aerophilum. The sequence goes on from NZ_BAAGSJ010000004.1 coordinate 523,117, forward strand.
GCATGCAGCAATACACGCAGTCTATTCGCTCCCTTTCTATAAACCTTGAGAGATCATCATAACTCCCCCTAAGAATATGCCTGTTTTCGCTGTTTGGCTGATCGAAATAGCCCTGAAAACGAAAGCCCATCTCCGGGTGGGCATCATAGAAGCTCTGGATGGAGGCTGCTAGTTTGCCATACCCCACAATCACATAACGCCGGTTATTGTAGCCCCGACTTCGGTACTCGCGTAGAAACAGTAAACTTCCCAAACGAAAAGCCGATGCCAGACCCGTAAACAGCAGATAGGTGATTAATAGATGCTCCCTTGAATAATAATACCCTTTTACAGCGACCCAGTATATAGAAATGATAGCGACGTGAATAGCCATCAGAACGACTAATTTCTGTATAAGGTTGTACGCCTTAAAAAGTTGCCGAGGATATATGTAGGGCTTGAGAACCAGCACCTCAAGTAACCAGATAAGGTTAAATAAGGTCAGGAGTGTTGAATAGGGTTCATCTAAAACCGAGTCAATCTGCTGAAATTTGGCAAAATAGGCCCCTACAAAAGCTATGTTTAAGCTAAGGAAATCAACGATTACGTGAAGTGGAAAAAACAATATGGAATAGCGATGCCTCATTCCTCTAAATTTTACCGATCGATATAGCTGGAGCTGGCAACAGAAACATTGTTACTAAAAACAATACGTTAAAAGTAAGATTAATAACCGATGTGCCTTTACTAATGTTATCTTACGGTTCAGGACGAAAGAGCGCAAATTAGCGACAAATACCCTCTTAAAAAAGTTTGATATACCCTTTCTACCTAATGGGTGATTACTACCGAGCCGTAGTTTGCCATATCTTGCGGATGCTGATAAATGTACCAACGCTATTTTGATAAAGCGTACCGGCATCGGCTGCAAGTGTTGCAGTGAGGTGAATGCCCCCTAAAACATTTAGGGGTGCTACCACAGAGGCATAAGCAGAAAATTGATCGCGGGGTGAATTAAAAGGGTTATTATAGGTACCCAGATTTCGGCTATATGACAGCTTCACCTGATAGGCCAATGCGCCCTCAAGAGCTCGCCCACGAACGGGTAAACTACCGGCAATACCCGTATGAAACACATAAACACGGTTATTAGCTGTAAATGTGCCACTTGGATATTGATCCTGAGGCCCCAAGGCTGGTGGAATAAAAGGCGTTCCTATCGTATGCTGCCGATAGGCCCATCCATCTCTATATTGTTGATGATTGAAGTAATCATCTTTACCTCGTTTTAAAGGATCATTTATAATAAACTCTGGCCCACCTTGGCTGGTAGTATTTAAAAATTCAATAACGATGTCTCTCACAACAGCTCTAGGGTCATTTCGTCGAATACGAACACCATTTAGACCGTCAGCTATATTTATTAAGCTGAATAATGACCCATCTTCATAGATATTCTGACGATAAAAAAATAAAGTATGTCTTACCAGATCAATCTCAGCGCCCAAATCGATCGTTCCTAAGTGGTTCCCAACCCGGTTGGTGATCTCAAAATAAGTATATGCGCTGGAATCTGTACGACTATTCCGATCACCAACCACAACATAATAATAATCACGCAGACTCGATGGTAAACGACCATCACTAGGTACTAAGCCAGTACCTATCAACTTATCTGATTGGCCGCCCCATACAACCTGATGGTTAAATCCACCATATAATTTAACTGTACTTGTTATACGGCCTAATCGAAGATAAAGTGACTTTTGATGTAACATCGTATTACGCACATATCCAGAAGCGCTCAAAAATCCATGTGCATATGTACCTTGGATTGCCAACCACCCTTTTGTAAAACCGATCGGCGTAAAATCCGGTATTGAAACCTGAATTTTAGGAATGGGTATGGCATTGCCTGACCATGCATATGATCCTGTAGACAAGTTTGAATCGGCAAGGCCAAATTTCTCCCGCTGTCGACCTATGTAAGCTTCAAAAATGCCCCGTCTAACTTTTACATAAGCTTCAGGGAGTAGTATTGGCCGTTCGTAAGACAACTTGTTCTTTTCAATATTTGCTACTACGTTTAACCCATATGCGAAATCGAATTTTGACTTGCTCCATAGGCCTGTGCTATGTCTGGACGTGTCATATTCTCCATACACACCAGCCCTAAGCGTTGTAAAGGGTGATTGATTTGAGACAATCCCATACTGGTTTGCCCGTAACCAAAAAGGAGTTTCTGTTGATGAAGAAAAGTATGCACCAGCTTCAGCGGAGTATTTTGTAGGTTTACGTATTGGTTGAGCCAACAAACATGAGTAATCAATAAAGATGATTAGTAAAGCGATTACAAAGCTTGACCTTGCGCAAGTGTGCATTGAGCGATTAGTATAGAGTGAGCAAAGGAAGGTGCATTAGTAATATGCACTTCACTTTGAAATGAATTGCTTTATTTTTGAAGGTATGTCAACGCAAAACTAATCAAGCACAAATAAAAAGAGGTCCGTTTTTAGAAACGGACCTCTTTTATTGCTCCAATATTTAATTCACTGGTCACTTCTTGACAACGCGAGTGACTGCTTTTTTCTGGTTCGATTCAACTATAGGTATGTATATTCCCTCAGCTAATGTGCCCGCCTGCCATTCTATTTTATGCCGCCCAGCAGACTGGTTTTCGTCATTTACTAATTGGCCAACAATTTTACCCTGTGCGTCAGTAATCCATAAATTCACTTTTCCAGCGGCAGGTAGATAATAATCTATAGTTGTTGATTGCTCAAAAGGATTCGGGTAAGCTTTTAGTTTTAACGAAACTTCGGACTCGCTATTCGCTACAGGCTTTATCTCAGCAGTGAATAAGCTGCCCCGCTGCGTCTCAAAACCAGGGGTTAAAGTTATGGAATGTCCTGCCTCAAAGTTTACTCGACTTGTGGCTCCTACCAAACTAACCGCATCTATTGTTTCGACAGCCTGTTCTAAGAACCGGCCTGATCTTTCATAGTTTAATTGGATTCGCAATGATTGTGGCAATGTCTGAGCAACTGCAGCTAAAGACAAACAACACCCTGCCAAAGTCAGTAGTAGTTTCATATTATTTGCTCGTTTTAGCCTGCAATTTGTTCATTCGTTTTTCCAACAACGTGCTCTTATGCTTTAATTCATCATTTTGCTTTTTCAGTTCAATCACGTATAACGTAAGTTCTTCAACCTTTTCAAGCAATTTGGCATGCATTTTGCCAACGTCCACACCTTCCTTAACAACTTCTTCGGCAGAAGGAACACCAGGTAAATGCTTCTCTTGGTTGATGTATTTTTCTACCTGTCTCAGGCTACGGAGTTTGTATCCAGGCTCAAACACGCGGTCCGACCAGTCATCTGTACTTTTAACAGCTACTTTAACCTTTTCAGTCAGAATACCATCGGCTACATACAATCGATAACCGGCTGGTGTTTTTCCCACACCCGGTCCAATGACAACTCCCCCCTCATTTGTGTTTTGAATGTTATTGCCATCTGTAGACCATAGAACCTCTGTTTCCGAGGCAGCAACACGGCCAGATCCACCAATACTACCCAGAACAACGTCACCCTGTGCATTCACAGTTAAAAACTTAGTTTGATTCAAGGCTGAAGCACTGGATGCTGACGTTAAATTCGTGAATCGCAGACCACTACTGTTGGATGACAAGGCTCTAATCTCTAGTCTGTTTTTAGGTGCGCTCGTACCTATCCCAACATTAACATTAGATGTATCGCCCAATACAACACTGTTATCTGCCTTAACCATTGCGTTAGCGCCAATGGCAGTAGAGTTAGTTACGTTTGGCCTTGCAGCAGTCGATCCTGCTCCATCACCAATGAATACATTTAGATTTCCAGTTTTATTGTATTGTCCTGTATACGATCCCAAAAAAATATTTTTATTTCCACTATCATTATTAAATCCGGAAGCTAAGCCCAGAAATAAATTTTGGTCGCCAGTTTTGCTATTTAAACCAGAACCATTGCCTAGAAATACGTTATTAAAGCCAGTTGTATTATTCTGTCCAGACGAGTTACCCATAAAGGTGTTATAACCACCAACTGTATTGGAATAACCTGAATAAGAACCAATAAACAGATTACAAGTACCCGTTGAGTTGGTATATCCTGTACGCTGGCCTATAAACACGTTATTAAATCCAGAGGTATTACTAAACCCAGAAGTATATCCAAGACTAACGTTAAATGCCCCTGAACTATTAGATTGACCTGTCGATAAACCTACAAAAACGTTTCCTACGCCTTCACTATTATTGGCTCCAGAGAGGGAGCCAATAAATACGTTCTCTTTACCAGTAGTATTAGCGGAACCAGCATCAGCTCCAATAAATGTGTTTTCATATCCTGTTGTGTTGGCGTAACCAGCCCCAGTTCCCAAGAATGAATTATTATAACCGGATGTATTGAAAAAGCCAGCCTTGCTTCCTAAGAAAGCATTGTTGTATCCTATACCATTTGTGTTGCCAGCTGACGAGCCTATAAATGTATTGTTATTTCCACTCGTGTTACTAAGACCAGCGCTATAGCCAACAAATGAGTTTCCTAGTCCGGAAGTATTCAAATTACCTGCGGAAGCACCCATGAATACATTTTGTGTCCCAGCCATATTTTGAACACCTGTGCCACGCCCAATGAATAGATTGCTCGCCCCACTCATATTAAGGTTACCTGCCCCTACCCCTACTAAGGTATTGTCAGAGCCGGGTGTAGCTGAAGATGGGGTCGTAGACACATAATTGCTTTGGCAATATGACCTTAAAGACATTAATTGTATTACCATTATTACCCACAGTACAGTATTCTTCATAATTAATATAGTTTGATACGGCTAACTTTCGCTTATATATTGAGCAATAATCATACCACCTGAAACATCGTAGCGTAAACTATTTGTGAGGGTGTTTTTCCAAACAGTTTACGTTACTCCTTGTTTATTAACATAAATATAAACATACTTACACACATTATAATCCTAATGCACAAATACAAATGGCAATTAATGTAAAAGACACCCCTTATAACGCAAAAGGGGATGGATTAACAGATGACTCTACCTCTATTCAACAAGCCATAAATTTTGCAAAATCATTATCCACTGGCACTAACGGGGCCTATAGAGCTACTATATACTTTCCAGCCGGGCGCTACTTAGTGAATACATCGATTAATGTAACTAACACAGATGGAATTTGGCTGCTGGGGGATGGAGGCTCTTTTCTTAATACGACTATACTTGGCAATACAGGTAATAGAGCCATTTTCGATTTCAGCGGCTCTTCATACTCAGGATGTGAGAATTTTTATTTCGTCTCACCATCAGGGAGTCCAGCCAACACATCTACATTGGGGGTTCAATTTGCCCTAACAACGAATGGCGGGCTAAACTGTGGGATTAAAAAGTGTCATATTCAGTTCAATGATAATGCTTCTGCGAATGGTGGCTTAGGGTGTATCGGCATATTGAACATCCGTAGCGAAGAATTTTATATACACGAATGTTTGGTTCGATCTAATTCTCCACTTATACTGAGTTACACAGCAAATGTAGTCATTAGTGGAGCCAACTATAACGCGACGAGCGCTTACCAAACGCTTGCCTCTGGAACCGGTTCAATGGGCGTAGTCAGTATTAATGGAACATCTTTACAATCCATTGAGAAACGACAACCGGCCTTGATTCTCATCGGGACGAACAGCATTAATTTTCAGGGATATCTCGGCCGCGCTTCCTCTAATGCAGGAACTAATGAAACAGCCGTTTTATGTACCACTTCTACAACAAACTTAAAAATCCACGGTACAATAGAATCATTTTCAAGGTTTGTAAAAGTTGCAGAAAACAGCGGTTTTGAAAATTGTGACTTCGACATTGTTATGGCCAATTCGTCATCACCAACAACCGAATTGATTGACGTAACAAATTGCATTACTGCCGGTCTGAAAGCACGTATCTCCCTTCCTGTTCCTTCAGAGCGAAATAGAATAGTACTGTATCATGCGCCTGCAGGAGGAGGTAACCAGCAAGCCGCTGGTTACGCTATTAACAGTGAAATCACTTGCTTCGCGATATCTGACAATCAACTAATTATATCTGCAAACCTTCTCAGACGATCTACTAACATTAGCTTAAATACTTCTGCACCTTTTGAGAAACGAAACGGAAGGTTGAAATTATTAACAAATAATACACCAGTTATCGGCGTTGTTGGCTCACTTACTTCACTAACAATATTCCGGTTTAAAGAAGCCCGTTTAACGAGTATATCAAATAATAGTGGTTATTATCGTCTGTGGATTGACGGCGTACTTAAGGCTGGCGGTTATGGGTCAGGAAAAGCAGCTACTCTTTGTTTTCAGGCTCAGATTGTTGTCAATCAACGGTACGACGGCATTCTTGACCCTCTATCAATTACCGTGATAATCTTGGATCAAAGTGTAACAGATCCAGCTTACCTCAATATCAATGGCTTGACTCTTGATCTTACTTTTTCAAATAATATTGGCTCAGTGTTATTAACACCACGTGTATCAGGTAGCGGAACTGGGGAACCGGTGTATTATGAAGGCTTTACTGAACTTCAAAGTGACTTTTTCGTAAACGATCCAATACCTCTAAGTTAACGCCAAAAGGAGCGATGCATACTCAATCCCCGTGTAATTCTCATTGGTAAAGCAGTGTAAAACCAGCCAGTTCTATAGCCAATATATTTTGCGACAGTTCGAACAAACTGCATGGGTAACAGGCGGCTGGCACCCATTTTTATTAAATAGTTACTTTCCTCAATTATATAGCGCAATCCTTCTGACTCTGCTTTTGTAAAGTATCGAAGAACTGAGTTTTGCTGCCGATGGAAAACACCAATGTCAAAGTATCGGCGAAACTCTTCACTAAGCGAGTAATTATGCGAATGTAATACCTGAGATTCTGCGCAATAAGCTAGTGTATAGCCTTTTAAAATGAAATGAGCAGCAATAGTAACATCTTCGCCCAAGATTGTATCATCAGGAAAGCCACCATTATCAAGAAGCAATGATTTTCGATAAGCCGCAAAAGAATTAGAACAAGAGCATGTCTTAATACCTAATTTCCCGATCATAGCCTTATTTTTTAATAAGCTTTGTTCCGGATAGTTTGTGTAGCGCGCTATTTTTCCAAATAGATCTGTCTGAGGATAAGGCAACTGCCTGCCATAAGCCATAGCAATAGTGTCGTTACTAACAAGACAATTAACCAGTGTCTCTAGTGTATTGGTAGAAACAGGTAAGGCATCCTGCGTTAAAAAGATAATAAGCTCATTCCCCGCTAACCTTACACCAATATTCCTGGTAGCCCCATGGTTAAACTCTGATTTAGGTACTGAAACGTATTTTACTCCGTTCATCTCAAGGATAGTCCGTGTATTATCCGTTGATTCAGAATCTAGTATAATTAATTCGTGCTCAATAGTTTGCTGTTTTAGAATTGAGAGTAACTCAGGCAGATACTGGGCTGCATTATATGTAGGAATTATAACAGATATCATTTATACACTTAATAAAATCTATAAACAGCGAAAACACCTTTTAAACAAATGCCACGACAAAAGTAGCCTAGTACGGACTTGTTCACTAACAGTATAAGAAGATACTTCACCAGTCGGTGACGCATTATTACCATGCCTCACATATTTCATAAGGGGTTGATGAACAAAGCAGACGTTTCCTCTTGCTTCCACAAGCAAACCAATCCACCAATCGTGCATATGTATTGAAGCGGGGAAAGGCAAAGCATACTTTAGAACTTCACGTCTAAAAGCCATGCAGCATCCGATGTAGGAGTTCTTATATAGATTTCGGAAAATACCAGACCTACTATGCCTAAAGTCAAAGAATGATGGAATGATAACATTTATTGACTCATCTACAACCTCACAATCACTTAAAACTAAATCATAAAATTCAAGCTTTTGAGTCATTATCTCAATTTTATTGCTGGCCCAAATATCATCCTGATCAGATAAAAATATATACTCACCTTTAGCATGCTTCAGCGCATTTTCAAAATTCGCTAATGGGCCTTTATATAGAATATTATTTTTTACTATTTTAATACGCTTATCATTCATAGCAAGTATGACATCGTAAGTATCGTCTGTTGAATTATCATCAGACACAACGATCTCATCATCGACTCCAAGCTGATCAATAATTGAATCTATTTGTCTTATAACGTACTTACTACCATTATAAGTAGCCATACACACACTTATCATACAAAATTTAACTATTTAGAAACGTCAAAAAATCTATAATGCAAGAAGTATTTAAGTTTTATCAACTTCGATAAAAAAAACCCTGAGACAGGGCTGTAAAATTTCGAATGAACCAATTGAAGCTCCTCTAAAGAAAGATTAACATCTGAACTAGCTCCCTGAATATCACACTCAGCAATATCGAATCTAATTTTTTTCCTCTTTTTACCAGACAAGTATATTAGTAAATTCAATTCATAATCTGCCATAGCTTTAATGGAAATATCATATCTAAAATCAGTAAATAACCTTTTGTTATAAAAAGCTCCTTGATGATGAACGGTATTGTTCAGAATAGTCTTTATATTAAATTCAGAATTATAGCGTTCCCCATTACTGAATAGTACATCTCCAAAAATTATATCCAAAGAGTCGTCCAGATGGTTAGAAACTTTACTTATAATGTCAGGATACAGACGATCATCGGCGCCAAGAAATAATATCCAGTTTCCTTTAGCTTTATCCAAGCCTTTATTCATAGCATCATAAATACCTTTATCAGTTTCACTAATCCAATAACTAAGGTCGTCCTGATACTTTTCAATACAATCAACTGTACCATCACTACTTCCACCATCGATTATTATATACTCAAAAAGCGTCTTATCTTGTCTTAAAACACTTTGAACAGTTTTTTCAAGTGTACTTATGGCGTTGTAAGTAACTGTAATAATTGAAAAAACGGGTGGGGAAATCATGTTGCTGGCCTATTAAATTACAAAGCTACTTAATAACATACGACAACTCAAACCCAAATTCTATCTTAAAAAGGTATATTTAGTCAAGCTGGACAAAAAATATGATTTATAAAGATACTTGACAATACCATTGAAAATGGAAACTAAGTACTTACATGAAAAACGACGAAAGATAGTTAAGTCACTGAAAACTAAATTTTTATATAAATATTCTCGGCCTTAAATCTGTATTGGCAGACTCAAGAAAGATTGTAAGGTTGCTATTAAGGATATAATAAGGTTATTTTGAATTACCAAAAAGAATCCTAATAAAGTTAAGATGATTTCCTATAACCCACTAATTAGTATAATTATTGCAGTATATAATGGAGAGCGCTACGTAGGCGGTGCTATAGAAAGCATTATTAATCAAAATTATACAAATTATGAATTGATCATTATCGATGGTGGGTCAACTGACAACACGACAAAAGTAATAAGCACATACAGTAAACATATAAAATACACTATAAGCGAACCAGACAAGGGTATATATGATGCCTGGAATAAAGGACTTAAAGTTGCATCCGGAAAGTGGATTTCATTTCTGGGCTCCGATGACTCCTATTATCCCAATGCATTAAAAGCTTATGTTGATTTTATTGGTAACCTCCCAGAAAAAGATTCTTTGGAGTTTGTATCGTCGAAAATTGACCTTGTCAATAGTGAGATGAAAATAATAGAAACAGTTGGAGAAGCTTGGGAATGGGAGCGTTTTAAACACAAAATGATAACATGGCACGTTGGTAGTTTTCATTCTAGAGAACTATTTACTAAATATGGTATGTTTGATGATTCGTATAAAATTTCAGGAGATTATGAATTTCTCATGAGACCAAAGAATCGACTTAGAGCTGCTTATCTTCCTTATTCGACAGTAATGATGCGTACTGGCGGAGTAAGTACGACACTATTATTCAAAGCCATAGATGAAACCTATAGAGCTAAAGTCAAAAATGAACTTCTTTCTCGTTATACTACACCACTTCTCGTGCTGAACAATAAAATAAAATTATCTATAAAAATGTTTTTAGTAAAAAAAGGTATAGTAAAAAAACTATAAATTCAGTTCTCAACCAGTTGTGTTTCTAGTTTGCATGTGGAACTACTAATTTCGATTTTTCAAGTAAACCTAGTAAAATTTCAGTTCGTTTTTGAACACCAGTACTATCCAAATGATAAACAGTATCGAAAATATATTTATCATCTAATACGAAATCTTGCATACTGCCTATTATTGGGCACTTTAATGTGTGTGCGTATTGCTTTGATAATTCTAACAGTTTTTCTTTATTCAAGTTGTATGTTGAACGCTGAAATGCTGGATAAGTAAAATAAACAGTTGCTCCTTTTGCTTTCGCCCGATCAATAAACTCGTTTATTGCCAATAAACCTTCATCGTAATTAGTATTCGAGAATATAACACTGCCAGAGGGAAAAGTAGGCTTTGGTTGATTGAAATGTGTTTTCAAATCCCCAAACTCATCAAAACCCTCTCTATAATATATAGGATCATTTACTTTACCAATAAGTTTATAAAAAGCACTACTACAACACAATTGCAATTGCGATACCAGTAATCTTAGCCTATCTAATATAGAAAGACCCATTCTAGATACTGACTCAGGATTTACGTCTGCTAATTGAGCCATTAGTTTTTTGTTACCATCTTCTAAGAAATACTCTAAAGATAAAACAACAATATCACCGGATCGAATACTTGGTAAGGATTCATTTAATATAAAATTCAAACCTAACCCGGCATGAAGGCCCATATTTACTACTGAGAATTTTGTTTTCTCATGCACTAATCGACAATTGAGTCCCAAGGCCAGATTTGACCCCCCTACAAAAATAAGCCGGGGAGGACTAACCGTGATCAGCCGCTCTTCCTTATCTAGAGAAGCAGCTACATAACTGGATTTGTTACGCGTAAGCGGGGCAATTAGATAGAGTATTACAGACACAGTTAGTATGACAAAACTAGCTATTACTATTACCGGCTTTACTAAAGCTAAAACTTGTTTCATCAAAATTGAAAGTAAATAAATTGCTCCTGAACATCGAACATACCGAACATAAGTATAAACATGACAAACATATAATAGATCGTCATGCGCACAGCAAAACTTTGGCGCATGAGCCATCCATTAACGGATACACTTACATTCACTCGTTCTACAGTCAGTAAAACGACTAAGGCCAAAAAACCTATTAGGTAGTCATACTGCGTAGATCCTAGGGCACTTGGCTTTAAATGGCTAATACTTGACCCTAAACTTATAGTCAAATGTGATATGATATAATATGCATCCTGTACTGTTTTGGCTCTAAAAAATATCCATGCAAAACAGGTTAGGGTAAACGTACAAATTAATCCTATGGAAGATCGGATTTTACTCGAAAGCCCGGCAAAATCATACATCTTTGTCCAAAACTGCTTTGTACTATTTTCAATAATTAAATATAACCCGTTCAAACTTCCCCAGATCACATACGTCCAGTTAGCACCATGCCATAAACCACTTACTAGAAACGTTATGAATAAATTGAAGTACCATCGGTATTCAGATACACGGCTCCCACCTAATGGTATATATAAATAGTCTCGAAACCATGTTGATAGCGAGATATGCCACCTCTTCCAGAATTCTGATACTGAAGTTGAAAAATATGGCGAATCAAAGTTCTTCATCAAACGAAATCCAATTGTCCGAGCTGTGCCCAGAGCGATGTCTGAATAGCCTGAAAAATCGCAATAAATTTGAAAGGCAAATAAAAAAGTTGCAAAAATTAAAGGGAGTCCTTCAAACTGCTTTGGGTCATTATAAACTTTATTGACAATAATGGCAAATCTGTCCGCGATAACGACCTTTTTAAATAATCCCCAAGCAATTAATTTTAAGCCTTCAGATATATTTTCTGCCTTGAATTTATGCTTTTCGTAAAACTGGTATAGCACATTTTGTGGTCGTTCTATTGGACCGGCTACCAACTGTGGGTAAAACATGACATAAAGCGCATAAATACCAAAATGTCTTTCCGCAGCTTGCTTTCCCCTATATACTTCAATAGTATAACTCATTGCCTGGAATGTGTGAAAAGATAGTCCAATCGGCAACAGTATTTTTAAAGAATCGAATGGAGTTGTATGGTTAAACTGATTTAAAACAGTATCAAAACTTTCATTTAAGAAATTATAATATTTAAATATGGCCAAAACTAAAATGTTGGCACTTAAACTACATATTAGAAACAATTTTCTTTTTCTACCGCTTGTCTTTTCTATATAGATCCCAGCAATATAATCTATGACAATAGTGAATCCAAGTATTACTATATATATGGGAACAAACGCCATATAAAAGTAACAGCTACCTGTTAATAATAACAACCACCTATAACGATATGGCAGTAAGTAATAGGCGCAAGTAATACAAATAAAAAAAATTAAAAAATGTATCGAATTAAAAAGCATTAGTGAGTAAAATCTTTGTAAAAAATGGCGTAGTTCGCTATTTATAGCTCAACAATTGATTTACGAAGTAAATATAGGCATATATTTTTCTGTTCTTCTACGAGCTAGTACTACACTTAATCCTTTGACTTTGAATATAATTGATCAACTTGATGGATTATGGCTTTACAGTCAGGTATACGAGCGATAGTCACCCCAAAAGAACAAATTCTCCACCCTATCCTTATAACATCAGCTATTGAAGCTGTCAAACTTTTTGCTCAGCGTATAAGTAGTATAGCTAAAACTGATTTAGAATGAAGCCTTATATCCTATTATTACTCTTGACAATACCTCTCATTTCTTCCGCTCAGAAGAATTTACCTTCTTCTACACGCGTACCCGATGTAGGTGGAAGGGAGGATATGCGCTTAAAAACCGATGGCTATTGGTATTCAAGAACTACTTCGGGGAGAGAGATTCCACTTCGGATTGACCCTAAAGCTAATAGCCTGACTGTCTATCAAAATATTGCTACAGTTAGATCAATGAATTTATTAAGTGATACGGCTCCTGTAGCTATCAATATAACAGACAAGACCAAGCAAGGCACGTTTATCCTCGACCCCGAAGACTCCACTACACCTGATAATACAGGTACGGTAGTTGTAACCCGTTCTGGTTTACGTTACAAGCGCGTTATTGATGGCCCAGTTTCTGTCTTATGGTTTGGTGCTCAAGGAGACGGTACTAACTTTGATAACGCACCTGCTATCCAAGCTGCTGTTAACTTCGCCACCGAACTACAGGACCCAGCTAAAGATGGCGCATTCAGTTCTAAATGGAAAGGGCGTGACTTAACAGTGTATATACCACAGGGTATATATAAAATTAACAAAACAATCCACATCACGGGGACTGTAAAGCTTCAGGGTAGCGCGGGAGGTGCTTACGCAGGTACTCAACTTATACAAGGAGTACCCGGAATATCAATGATTAGCCTGGATGCAGGTTCAGATAAAGTATCTAATGCAACCGTTATTGAAGACATAATTTTTAAGTCTGGCTCTGCTAAACAGAACCTGTCTGTTGCTCAGATTATTATTGGCACTAGCAATGGAAATTCTAACTACATTAGAAACTGCTGGTTTCAGACGGCTGAAAATCTAGCAATCTGGATAACTAAAGGAGGAGACATTCAGATTTCCGGCTGTACGTTTGATGTACTTCCCTTTCACGCCATTGCTATTGGTAAGCCGGGCTTACCACCCACTGTAGACGTAAGCATTACCAATAACACCTTCTTCGAGGTTGCACTGGATATAATACGTTTATACTCGGCCAAAGGTGTAACTGTATCTGGGAACAGAGTATCGAATAGCGACAATTCCCGGCATAATACCACATTTATTAATGGCTACGGAGCCGATATCATCACGTCTTTATCTGTCAATGGCAATGAGTATACAAATGTTAGAAATTTCATCCACCTGCCCATTAATTTATTTGGTTGTAGTATAAGTGGCAACACAGGCTATAAAACAGATGGGTATTTTTTGAAGGTGAGCCAGCCGGGCGTCATTTATGGAGCTTCCGTAGTTGGCAATAGTGTTTATTCAAGCTCAACAAACAAAGCTAATAAATTAATCGACCTGGACGCCAATTCAGGAATGCAGGGATCAGTACTTGTAGGAAATGCTTTTTATAGTATCTCAACTACACAGACAAATGCTTTTTTTATGATCAGTACAAGCAATATAAATAATGAAATAGCGCATAATACATTCACGAATTTTGCTAATCCCTATGCGGTGCATTCACCTGCCCAAAATGGTATGCTTGATTTTAAATCGCTTGTTTCTATTGAAGCCCCATCATCTGGTCCCGGGGAACTTCTCTATCATGATGGAATCAAATGGAATCGATTAAAAAAGGGAAATGATGGACAAATACTCAAAATGGTCTCGGGAAAGCCTGCTTGGGTTAATCCTTAAATAATGTATGTATTCAAGTCAATAATTTTCCGGGCGAATACTTCTGACAAGGCTTGATAAATAAGCAATAAAGCAGGTTATTTTTTAAAGCTATAACAAGTTAGCTGATGACCTACGGTCAAGAACCCTACGTTTCAAAAAATAGGAAATTCCTGGTATATCATTAACCAACGTAAATTTTCTGAACGGATAAATAAAACAATAATATACAAACAAGCAGGCACATAACTGTAATACAAAGAACTCTACATCAATTACCAATTGAAAGGTTAGGATACCTAGAACGAAGGACAGTGGCTGGCTTTTTATTAGTCTCTTGGAAAGTCTGTTTCCGCGAAGGAACGACACAACATAGCTAATAAAAAGTGTATACGGTATAAGAAAGAATTTTCCGAGGATAATAACCTGTAGGGGTAGAATAAAATTAGGGCCGACAGAAACTGGCGAAATGTGACCACTATCAATTTCATACAATTGCCATCCCACAGACTGTGTTTCAATAGGTATAATCTGTTTAATGAATATACCAAAAGCGGCCTTAGAATACTCTAAGACGCCGGAGGGAATGATATTGGAAGCATTATTAGCCAGATACATTTCTAGGCCGTCCCCGGCGCTAAGTATACGATTTGCCATACGTAAAACTCCATCCTCAATTGTCCCTTCGCTACTATAAAAAGATGTGACAATTATACTATTTATCAAGGCAAAAATAATGAAACTAATACCGTACCAGTTTAGTCGGTTTACAGATTTCTTCGTGTAATAAGGCGAGAAGTAATAAATAAAAAATCCGTAAGTGTCAAGCAATCCCAACAAGGACGACCTCCCGCCAGCAACTATATCCAGAAGGCTGTTAATAATCAATATGATTATTAACTGAGGACGCCATTCTTTTTTTGTTCTAAGTAATACAAAGAGGTAATATATGAAAAATGGTTTGGCACCAATTTGTAAAATATATTGCCAAAAACTACGGCCTTCATACTGTACAAATTTATATAGAAACCAACTGGCAATTGATGGATGCTCTATTGCATAACTGATAAATTCAAGACGGCTTCCTAAATTAAGTAACAGACACACCGTAAACAATAAAGTATTTTTCTTACTTGTAAGTCCTTTCTCCAAGTCTGATACTTTTCTGGGAGTAGTATCTAGAAAAAAGTAAAGTCCAGCTATGTATACAAAAAAAACTGAAACAAACGAAAATCCATCCAGATTTATATTCTTCGAAACTAAATAGCCAAACAGTAATCCCAAACTACTTGCACACCATATAATATTGTTTACCAATGGATCGATAATTGAAAAAATCTTTTTTCTTAGTAGTATAAAAAACAAAACTGCCAATACCATAAATGATATTGTCATAACATAAACATTATATTTTTCATAGTAATACATAAATAAAGGTAATTGGTATTACACTACCACTTTGCTTTAGTAAAAAGTGATCACTTTATATTTCATTAAGTAAGTAGTTACCCTATACTTAAGTTAGTTTTTTATAAAGCTCTAAAGTTTCCTGAACAGTACGTGACCAAGAAAATTTATTCAATTGTTGCCAACCTTTACTAACCAGTTCTGAACGTAGTGAATTATCTAAAATAATTTTTTCAACAGAAGCTTCTATAGAACCAACATTGGTTGGATCAAAGTACATGGCTGCGTCTTCAGCAACCTCAGGTAATGAGCTAGAATCACTGATTATACAGGGGCAACCACAAGAAAAAGCTTCAAGGACTGGGATTCCAAAGCCTTCATATAGCGAAGGAAACACAAAAGCTAAAGCTTTTTTATATAATGTGGGTAAAATCGTATCATTGATCAATCGCTGCTCTACCAGACCTTGTAAGGATAATTCTTGAATCACATCCTTTTCTGTTGACGTAAAACTACCTCCCCCTCCACACACTAATTTGATAGAATATCGCTTTAATAAATGAGCTACTGCTTTTAAAAAAGGTGAAAAATTTTTGTACCCGGCGCGATTACCAACAAATAAAAGATAAGGTTGCTCCGTGACAGACAAATCTGAAGTTGTTTGGTTGATTGACTCCGGCTGAAATGAACTCCCCAAATAAATAACCGATATTCGAGACGGCTCAATACCTAATATTTCAACCATGTCGCGCTTTGTGCTTTCCGATATGGCAATAAGATGGCTTGACCGGTAAGCAATTTTTTTCTTTTGGGGTATTATAAACTTATCAGCAGACAGTTCTATAAACTGATTAGATAACCGCTCATAAATCATATCATAAAAAGTTGTAACAAATGGTCTATCACCAACCGGCTTACTAAGAAAATCGTCGAAGTAAGTACTATGATATATATCATACTGACCAGTTTTATAATCCAGAAGATTATAGAGCTGATTGGGTTTATGTAGCACACGACTGTATTTGTTCTTAAAAGGGTACGGCAATGTTTTAATACCATATTCTTTTAAATGAACGTTGTTGGACCACAACTGCGATAAATGAGCATGATTATCTTCAGTTTTATTAATCCCGTTTATTAATTCACAAAAGTACCTAGATATACCACCATAGGTTTGAAGAGAGAACGCCTGATAATCAAAAAAAATATTCACATCTTAAAAGGTTTCGATTGAGCCAGTTTTTATATTAAAAACCGGTAAACCACTTATTACATTCTTTCTTTCTTCTATGCCAGCATAGGTCAGTTCCCCATTTTTGTTTCTAGCTTCTCTAAAACGAGCAGAGACGAAACCCTCTTCAAGAGAAACAGGTTTTATTTTATCTATTAAGTTGTCTTTTATAAAAAAAGCATTGTTTCCCGCTTGATTGCATCCAATAAAAGAATACCCTTTTGCTTTAGCTAGATCATATAGAGCAGCTAATGACGCTCCGAAATAAAGGTTGGAGTAATGCTCATTTCCTCTATAAAAATCAGATTTATAAGGAATAGTAATTGCTCTATCTATACCAAATAGACTATTATACTCGACAACCACAATGTCTGGTTCCGTTACTGTAATAGCTTTCCAAACCCAATAATCATTACCATCTATATCAATACTTAGTAAACCAATCTTTCCACTGAAGCCATTCTTTAATAATAAATCATTTATATTTTCAGCAGTTATGAATGAACTAACAGCTGTTAAATCATATTGCCAGAAAAATGGATCTTTCTTTATAATATTTACATTAGCTTCTGATCCATCTATTACTAGACCTTGCCAATTTTTATACATCAATAAAAACTTAGTGTTAGCTTCATCATAAGTTTCCACTCCGAATTCAACAAATTTTGTATTAGAAACTTTCGTGTTATTTATAATGCATTGTATTATGCCATCATCTCCAAATTGCGAGAAAACTTTAAATTCGGCTTCATTTATAGAAGTCTCTTCTGATATTTGCCTAGCAAGAAGTGCCCCAACCAATAACCTGTTTTCAACATTATATTGTCTTATCTGCCTTATTATTTTGAATAGATCTTGTATTTTCTTAAGTATTTTCATACATCTTTTGTCCTTAAAAAGAATTCATTATTTAACGAATAAGCCTACATTAATCATGAAGGTTTATTTAACTAAACGCTTAATTCCTTTTAATTTTCTATGCCACCACGAGGGTAACTGATAAAAATGAGAGTAAGCGTATTGCGTTGCAACAGTGTTGATCTCTATGACCTCTGGGTATTGCATAGAGGCTGCATCTATTGTTACTGCCTGTAGATTTGCCCAAACACTATTTTCTTTTGTGTGAGTAGCCGTTTGAGTAAATCCAATGTTGGTTATTAGATTTTCCCTAGGGATAATACAAAGACCATTATTATTCCATATTGTAAATACCCATTGGTAATCCCAGGTATCTATTTCTCCTTTTAGTAAACTGCCAAATGATTTCTTCCAGAACAACTGAGAATTTTTATTTTTTATTGTCCTTTCTATACCACCACTTTTTTCGAAAATTTTATAATCAGACATAGTGATATCGTATTTTTTCCAAGCACGACGCCATGTTGCCCAACCCCATATATGCGGAATGTTTGTAAAGAAAAAGGAGTCGTTATTCCATCTCATATCTCCGTAAAGGTTACTCCCACCAACATGCATTATTTTAGGTTCATTTACATATCGATTCAAGAGGACTTGACAGTATCCAAAAAAGCTAAGATCAGGCAAGCAATCATCTTCTAGAATGATTCCTTTTTCTTCGTGTTCAAAAAGCCAAGTAATGGCTTGGCTTACCGCCTGTCTACATCCTAAGTTTTCTTTTCTGAATAATGTTTGAACTGTACAAGGCCAGTCAACAAGACTCTCTATTTGACGGCATTTTTCTGTTTCTTCAATATCAGACACGTTACCTGATCTAGGGCCATCAACTGCTAAATAGAGCTTTGAAGGACTTACACTTCTAATACGTTCAAACACTTGCATCGCTTGCAAAGAGCGATTGAACATAATTAACAACACAGGTGTCTCTAACATTTTTCTTCTAACCAAGTTCGTAATGATATTTCGCTCACTAATTTCTTAAATAGTGCCAAAAATTACTGCGGTGTTTTTTTAAGATAGATTATTACATTTTACTATTAACTATTCTAGTTAATAGTAAAACTATTGCTTTTCATTAGCCCACAATAATTCATCAACGAAATTTACTTAATATAACATTAGGCAAGTATAGCAAAGCTCTCGTTTGCAGTTGAAATACTTCCTTCGTTTTGCTATAAATGCCGTTTGTCAAATATGAAGCTATGATTTGAGCCAGAAGAGTTGCAACCGATGCACCTATCGCGCCATATGAGGGAATAAGAAAGTAATTTAGCGTTGCATTGAATAGCGCACCGATTATAGTTCTCCATAAAAGAAAGCGTTGCATATTCTCTACAACAAACCAATTATTTATGCCAACACCTAAAAATACAAACAAACCAGTCCAAATATGGACACTTAAAATATGACCTATCCCATCATATTTTTGTCCATATATTAACGTAGTAATCTGATTAGATAATATAGAAAATACCAGACCAATTACTACTCCTCCTACAGCAAGCAGATTGAGCAATTTCTGATAGCGATTTAAATAAGACTTATAGTCATGTGCTCGTAAAACAATGATACTTGGATAGATCGAGGCAGTAACAACAGCCGCAACAAAGTACCATACCTCAGATAGTCGAAGGGCTGCACTATACCGACCAAGCTCATCTGGCGTTGTAAGGTATTTTAGCATAAGCTGGTCAATACGCATATAGATAAAAATAAAAAACTCCGATAACATGAGAGGCCAAGAAAGCTTAATAAGTCCCTGAACTATCTTTTTATCAAATACTACTTTAGGTGTAAACTCTTTAGATTGTATTAAATAAATTAAATATATAATTATATAACTAATCGAAATTTCTATTATTGTAACAACGATGAAGAAAGTTACATTATAATGCTCGGTTAAGCCATATACTCTAACACATGAAGCCAGTATAAAGGAGGTAACTTTAGGTATAATAGAATAATGTACTTTCTGAATGCTCTGGAAATATATGTCTAGGGCGTCAAAGCATTGCACAACTAGGCTAACAGATGAAATTGATATCAGTAGAACCAGTTGTTGGTCAGACGAATTTATGTAAGAACTAAAAACAACTATGAGTAGAAATGCAATTAATCCAGATAAGAACTTCATGCTAATTGCTGTCCTTAAAAGCCTGTTGCCCTCCTCCTTATCCTTAATTGGTATTTCACTTATCAAAATATTATTTACGCCCAAGGAGGCTAATGGTGCTAAAACAAGAGGAAAAACGCTGGCATAGTTTAGTAATCCATAATCTGTAGGACCCAAATATCGTGCGAGCCATACCCCTATTATCATTCCTGTTGCCATTCTGAATATTTTATCAAAAAATAGCCAACCCAGGTTAATAAGCGATTTTTTACCGGGAATCTTTTCTCGTAGATATGATATTTTGAACCAACTAGTTAATTTTTTTTCCATGTAACTATTGAACAGATTGATTCATACGGGCATCTACCATACGTTGGGCAACCTCCTCAATATTATATGTAGCGGACCAGTTTAATTGAGTTTTTGCTTTTGAGGGATTAGCATGTCCTTCAGCAATATCGGTTGGTCTAAAAAGTGTTTGATCTATGCTTATGTGGTTTTCCCAGTCTAATCCAACGGTTTCAAAAACAATACGAATGAAATCTTTGAGTTTATTCGTATGACCAGTGGCAATTACGAAATCATCAGCATTCTCCTGCTGGAGCATAAACCACATAGCTTCAACGTAATCTGGAGCCCATCCCCAATCCCGAGCAATATCTATATTGCCCAGAATTAAATTTTCTAAACTACCATTAGCAATTCGACAGGCAGCGGTTACTATTTTTTGAGTAACAAATCGCTCAGGCCGTAGCGGTGATTCATGGTTGAATAGAATACCGGTGCTGGCATGAAGCTGGTAGGCTTCCCGGTAATTGGCTACTTGCCAAAAAGCAGCTGCTTTTGCTACTCCGTACGGACTACGTGGCCTGAATGGCGTCATTTCGTCAGCGGCAAATTTACCTGTGTCACCAAAACATTCACTTGAACCCGCATTATAAAATCGAATCGGCAGATTGCTGAAACGAATTGCCTCCAGTAGATTTAGCGTTCCAACACTTATACTTTCTAGAGTTTCAACGGGTTGTTCAAATGATAAACCAACCGAGCTTTGCCCGGCGAGATTGTAAATTTCATCGGGTTTGACTTTTAGTATTGTTTGAAGTACACTACGAAAGTCATTAATACTTATGGAAATTAGCTCAACGTCCTTCCTGATACCTAATCGGCTGAGATTAGCAAACGAAGACATTTGGGCATCGCGTGAGCCACCAAATACTTTATACCCTTTGCCTAGTAAAAGCTTGGCTAAATAGGCACCATCTTGGCCCGACACCCCACAAATTAATGCTGTCTTCACTTGGTTATTATTTCGAATTGAGAATAAACCGCCTTAAACCATATAACACAACTCCCAGAAATGTGCCGGCTACAAGAAATCCTAGGATAATGAATCCTCGCTTAGGAGCGCTCTTTTTTAGAGGGATTCGAGCCGGTTCAAGTACTTTGAATACGGGTGATTCTTCGGATACTTTTATTTTCGCCTGTTCAAATTGTTTGGACAAGTCATTAAAAACGCTTTGAGTAAGCATAAAGTCTCCCTGCAGTCGCTGCTCCTCTAATTTAGCCGTTTCTAGAAACAGACTTCGGTTACGGTCCCGGTAGTTCGATAAGGCATATTCTGCTTTTTGATATCGACTTTTTGCATCATTCAACTGATTTGCCAGAAACTGAACCTGATTTCTCGCCTTCTCTGTTCTGTAGCTTGTGATGTAATTTGTAAGATATTCAAGGGATAATTGGGCAACTGCAGCGGCTACTACAGGATCAGGAAAAGTAGCTGACACAGTAATAATTCCGTTCTTCTTATCTAACAGTGTCGCTACTGAACCATGTATTACTTTGATAAGCTCCTCTTGTTTTTTTGTAATCTGTAAAGTCCTGCTAAAATTTTGAGGATCGGGCACTTGGCTATCTTCGCTATTGTCGGCACCACTCAGCCAGGATTGTTGGCCCTGTTCTTCAATAAATCCTTGTAAGGATGTCTTTTTTCTTAAAAGGTTTGAATAAACAGGTTGCTTTAACAGATAAAGTGCAAAAGGTACACTTTGCAAAACGTTAGGATATATGTCAGGTCGAATGGCATCCAATCCTGTTGCACCTGCACCGCCAAGATCAATACCAGCCAATCCAGCAAGTGAGCCTAGCCCTCCCAACTCCATACCTTTTGATTGAAGCTCCGGCATTACAGTTACCTGAGATGTGTACTGGTTTGGTTTAAGGAAAGCATAAATAACGCCAACCACCAATAGCGCCAGTCCTGTAATTAAAGCCCATCGACGGCTATCTTTCAGAAATTGAATGACATCGCTTATACGAATTTCAATTTCATCATCCTCAGTTTCGCTTGTCTTTATAGTTTCTGAAGTTGACATCGTTAAAACAGAGGTTAGCGCAAAAGAACGTTGATAAGTGCAATGGAAACTGTTGCTAGAAGAGATAGAATTCCTATCCTTTCTGTAGAACTCAGCCGATTAGAGTCAATAGGTTTGAATGGTACAGTAATCGTTGATCCAGGCTCAATATGGGGGCGAGATGCGAAAAATAGAAAATTATGAGAACGGTCTTTTCGTCCGTTCGGGTAGTTTATATACGCTTTACTTTGCCGAGCGTTCTCTGTAAAACCACCCGCTTCGCTAATGTAGTCGTCAAAGGAGTAATTCGCTTTGTAACTAATCGACGCTGGATTTAAAACGGCTCCCTGTACGGTAATGATCTCTGATCGTCGGGGGATATATAATGTATCCCTATCCTGAAGCAATAGGTTTTCTTCACCACCGGGGTCAGCGAGTAGATTACGCAGGTCGTTCCCGATTAATTGACCCTCACGTCGAAATTGGGCTCCTGCCATATAAGCTTCGGGTTTTAGACCACCCGCCCGCTGTATTACATCACCAATTCGTTCCTGCCGGCTGGCAATGGCATAGTTCCCGGGCTGCATCACCTCACCATATACCATTACATGGCGTTGTGCCTGGTAGTTGGCTGAACTCCGTACATATACGACATCGAACGGTTGGAGTTTAAATTGGGACGAGCTGCCCGGATTAGCCTCCATTGGGGTAATCTGCAGATTACGATCAATAGCGAATCGGTAAATTTCTACCATGGTTGTGCGTATACCCGAAGAGTCCTGGCGTATCCGTCGGGACACTTCAATCAGATTGGGTTTAGCCCCTTCCTGAAAGCCACCCGCATGGGCGATGAGGTCTGCCACGCTCATATTGGCAATATACTCAACCGTATCCGGCCGGTTAATGGCGCCTTCGATCGTGACGTAATACTCTTCGCGTAAATCCCGAATCGATAGAACGGTTAGGCTATCCTGGCTTTGCAGGGGTATATCCTGAATTTCTCCCCGCAGGAGTTTACCCAGATCGAACGAGACATTTTCGCGGTCCATGTCTGCCCGCTCCCGAACAATCGTAGCCCGATTGGTGAACGCATCTTTGCGAAGACCTTCCGCCCGCGTGATCAACTGTTTGACGGTCTCCAGCCCTGGCTCAAGCGCGTAATCGCCGGGACGCATAACCGCTCCGGCCACCTGAATTCGGTTTTCATATCGTTCCAGTATTTTACCCACTTCGTATTTATCACCCGCCTTAGGAATAAAGCTGGCCAACTGCTCTTCCGTAATGGTTACGATTCGTCGTTCGCGAGCGGTGTTACGCCGAAGCGTGATAGAGGCCCGGTATGCGTCGTCGGCGAAGCCACCCGCAAAGCCCAGTACCGTTTTCAGTGTCTCGCCCGGCAGCACTTCAAATATGGCAGGGCGACGCACCTGCCCGTTTAGTTCAACGTGCGTTTCATAATCGGCCACCCGGATAACGTCCTGGTCCTGTAGCCGTATGTTATTGCGCTGATCGGCTCGCAGGATAAAGTCATACAGATCCAGCGTCCGAACCACACGGTTGCTCCGAATAACCTGAATCTTGCGGAACGAACCGGTTTCCGGATTGGGGCCACCTGCCAGGTAAAGGGCATTCAGGACAGATCCCAGCGAGGTGATCGTGTAGGTTCCGGGCCTGACGACTTCCCCCACCAGAATAACGCGAATGCTCCGAATATTGGTCAGGCTTACGTTCGCACTGGTGCCGCTTCCCGGCTTACCCAGACCTTGATAGCCCCCCTGCCGCAAACGAGCAATTATCCGCTGCTCGGCCTGCTCTATAGTGAGTCCGCTGACGAAGATGGGGGCCAGATCGGGTACTTTGACTGTACCATCCGGGCTTACTTTCAATTGATACTGCCCGGTTGAGGCACCGGAGATGTCGACATTGATTTCATCATCCGGCCCAACTACATAGTTACGGGGTGTAGCAATGCGCAGGTTCGGTTCGAATGACAGTTTGGCATTCTCAAATAGGGATGCACCAAACACTTTAAGCTTCCGGCTTGTATCCCGGCGCATGGTGTCTTGCGCCAGTGAATCGTACCGCATCGACAGGTCAGAAGGCAGTACCCGACCTTTATAATTATCCTGAGAAGATTGCGATTGGTTTTGCGATCGGTTCGTCGCCGACCGAATCTGAGCAATGCGTTTGCGCATTTTAGCAATATCGTCGAGGGTATACCCCTGCGACATGGCAGCCTGCTCGATCTGGGCTTCGCTGAGCCCACTTGCCTGCGCCTTCTGGTAGAAGTTCTGCACATCTTCGTCACTCAACTGGTCGACCCGGGAACGGGGCCGCTGAGCAACAGCTTGATATGATCCTGTCAGCATAAACAACAGGAAAATAATCTGGAAAGGGCGTGTAAGACGGATAAAACGTGACAATTTGTCCTTAAGAAACATAAACCATGGCTATTGGGCCAAAATTTGAACTGCAAAAGTAGTGTATTCTTGGCAATACACCACTTCCGTATGATAAGGTGACGCTATCCATAAGGCACTTGGATTGTAGTCCCACGGTAATGCACTAAATTTGCAAAAAAGTCGGCAGGTCAGTCAATACTGAAATATACGTGCAGCCATTTGTGTTTAGTATATAAATCAAGAACGATCGCACAAGCGATTTCGCGCATAAATAAACCCGCGTTGGCCAGTAGAGGCTACCATTGACGACTAATTACTAACGATAATATGATTAACCTCATAGCTAAATTTTTCGGAACCAAATCGCAACGGGACATTAAAGAACTGCTTCCGTATGTTGAGAAGGTAAATGCCGAATTTGCTCAGTTAAAAGACCTCTCGAACGACGAGTTACGTCGTGTTTCAGCCGAGCTCAAGGCTCAAATCGCGCAGGAGTTAGCCGATATTGATGCGCAGCTTGCCGAGCTGAACGACCACGCCAGCAATCCTGACGTAGACGTGAATGAGAAGGAGCGGATCTTTAACCAGATCGATAAACTCGAAGCCGACCGCAATACCGAACTGGAGCGCGTGTTGATGGATATCCTCCCGCGTGCTTTTGCCGTTGTCAAAGAAACAGCCCGCCGGTTTACCGAGAATGAACAGTTGACGGTTTCGACGACGGATTTCGACCGGGAGATTGCTTCCCGCAAGAAAAACGTGGTCATTGACGGCGATCAGGCTCACTGGGCCAATACCTGGGATGCCGCCGGAACGCCCATCAAATGGGATATGGTGCATTACAACGTTCAGATCATCGGGGGCGTGGTACTTCACCAGGGTAAAATTGCGGAGATGGCCACGGGCGAAGGGAAGACCCTGGTGGCTACTTTCCCTGCGTTCCTCAACGGACTGGCAGGCCGGGGTGTGCATATTGTAACGGTCAACGATTACCTGGCCAAGCGTGACTCCGAGTGGATGGCTCCTTTGTTTGAGTTCCACGGAATGCGGGTTGACTGCATCGATAAACACCAGCCGAACTCAGAGCAGCGTAAGAACGCCTACCTCGCCGATATTACTTACGGAACCAACAACGAATTTGGTTTCGATTACCTGCGTGACAACATGGCCCGCGAGACGGGTGAGCTTGTTCAGCGCAAACACCATTACGCAATGGTGGATGAGGTCGACTCCGTACTGATCGACGACGCCCGGACACCGCTTATAATCAGCGGTCCCGTACCCCGTGGCGATGAGCAGGATTACATTGAGCTGAAGCCCCGCGTATCGCGCCTGGTGGAGGCACAACGCAAGCTGGTCTACGACTACCTGAATGACGCCAAGAAGAAAATTGCCGCCGGCGATGAGAAAGAGGGCGGTTTGTCGTTGTTCCGGGCCTATCGCGGGTTGCCGAAACACAAACCCCTGATCAAGTTTTTGAGCGAAACGGGTAATAAAGCCCTGCTTCAGAAAACCGAATCAATTTATCTGGCCGAAAACCAGAAACTGATGCCGGAAGCTGATGCGCCCCTTTTCTTTACCATCGACGAGCGCCATAATGGCATTGACCTGACCGAGAAAGGGATTGACTACATTACCGGCTCGGGCGAAGATCCGAACTTCTTCATCCTCCCCGACCTCTCCATCGACCTGAACGCCATTGACAAAGACGGCGATTTCTCGGAACAGGAGAAAATTTTGCATAAGGAATCCGTCGTTCGGGATTACGCCGTTAAAACGCAGCGGATCAATACGGTCAACCAGTTACTGAAGGCGTACTGTTTGTTTGAGCGCGATACCGAGTACGTCATTATGGACGGTAAGGTGAAAATCGTGGATGAGCAAACGGGCCGGATCATGGAAGGTCGCCGGTGGTCGGATGGTCTGCACCAGGCGGTGGAAGCGAAAGAGAACGTAAAGGTGGAAGATGCCACCCAGACTTACGCCACGGTTACGCTTCAGAATTATTTCCGCATGTACCACAAGCGGGCGGGTATGACCGGTACGGCCGAAACCGAAGCATCGGAATTCTGGCAGATCTACAAAATGGACGTGGTCGTTATTCCAACGAACCGGGCCATCAGCCGGGCCGATGAAGAAGACAAGGTGTACCGCTCCGTACGGGAGAAATACAATGCCGTTGTTGATGAGATAACGAGCCTGGTGGAGAAAGGTCGTCCGGTACTGGTGGGTACAACATCCGTTGAAAACTCCGAATTACTGAGTCGCCTGCTGACCCTTCGCAAAATTCAACACCAGGTCCTGAACGCCAAATACCACCAGCGGGAAGCCGAAATTGTGGCCACCGCCGGTTTACCCGGTACGGTTACCATTGCGACCAACATGGCTGGTCGGGGTACCGACATTAAACTGACCCCCGAATCGCGGGCGGCCGGTGGTCTGGCCATTATCGGTACGGAACGCCACGAATCGCGTCGGGTCGACCGGCAGCTGCGCGGCCGGGCCGGTCGTCAGGGCGATCCGGGTACGTCGCAGTTTTTCGTTTCGCTGGAAGACAGCCTTATGCGGTTGTTCGGCTCGGAGCGGATTGCGAAAGTGATGGACCGCATGGGTCTGGAAGAGGGCGAAGTCATTCAGCACTCGATGATCACCAAGTCGATTGAGCGGGCTCAGAAGAAAGTCGAAGAGAATAACTTCGGAATTCGGAAGCGGCTGCTGGAATACGACGACGTGATGAACTACCAGCGCGAGGCTATCTATAAACGCCGTCGGAACGCGCTGTTTGGCGATCGTTTGCCCCTCGATATTGCCAACACCATGTACGATGTTGTGGAGGAAACGGTCAACAATGCCGAAGGCAATTACGAAGAGATCAAACTTCAGTTGCTGACAACGGTGGGTTTATCGCCCCAGTTAACGGCCGAAGAATTCAACCGGTTGAAAAAGCCGGATCAGATTCGCCGGTTGTACGACGAAGCCGAAGCAAACTATCAGGCCAAAAACCACGCCATCGCCGAGAAAGCCTTACCTGTGCTCACGCAGGTATTGACTGACCAGGGACATCAGATCAAAAACATCGTTGTTCCTTTCTCGGACGGACTGCATGAGTTGACGGTTATTTCTGATTTGCGGAAAGCCGTTGATTCCGGTGCCCGCGACATTGTGACCGAGATGGAAAAGGCCGTTACGCTATCGGTGATCGACCAGGAGTGGAAAGAACACCTCCGCGAAATGGACGACCTGAAACAGTCGGTACAGAATGCCGTTTTTGAACAGAAAGACCCCCTGCTGGTCTACAAGTTCGAATCGGTTGAGCTGTTCAAGCGTTTCCTGAACAAGGTTAACTTCGATACGATCAGCTTCCTGACAAAGGCGGACATTCCGGCTCAGGAAACCGAGGATATACAGCAGGAGATCCGTCAGGCACCGGCGCAGAGCCGTCCGCAGCCCCAGCCGGAGCTTCATACGAATATGGAAGACTTCGACGACGATCATCTGGCCACTGGTCCTGAAGAATACGCCCGTCGAATGGCCGAAAACAACGCGATGGGTGCAGGCGCTCCGCCAATGCCTCCGCGTCAGGCACCGGCCCGCGTGGCCAAGCTGGATCGTAACGCCCGCGTTAACGTACAGTATGTCGACGGCTCCGTGAAGCGTGACGTGAAGTTCAAAACCGTTGAGAACGACGTTGTCAGCGGAAAAGCCATGCTGATTGACTAAAGCTTTTTGACTACTTGACAAAACGCCCTCTGGATACGCTATTCAGAGGGCGTTTTGGTATGGTTATTGGCTGTACTATTTGCACCGGATAAGCCGTTATGATGGCAGAATGAATAAGCTTTTTCTAGCGCTGTTTTTAGTTGGGTCAGTGGCATTTTCCTACGAACCCGACCCTATCCGGCTCCGTCCGGAGTCGCTGCCGTTTACACCAAAAGAGTTTTACATTGCCGCCGTTACAGATCAACGCACCGACCGGGGATCGGTTGCCCGGCTGGCTCTGGCACTTAATCAGCCACCACAAGCGGTAGATCTGGACAAAGGTGTTGCCACCAGCTTTCAGCGGTTCATCGATCAGGGGTTAAAGCAAAACAAGGCATTGCGGCCCATTGCCATGCGTATTCGGCAATGTAAAGTCAGCGAGTCTGCCGTGGGGAACCGCGTAACGGGTCAGTTCACGTATGCCGTAACCTTCGAACTCCTCGGCAAAGATGACGCGGGTACCACAACCAGCACCCGCCTGACCGATTATCAGGGAAGCGCCAAATATACCCGTCCGCTTGGTCAGACAGACGTTATTGAGTCGACCATCCGGCAAATGTTAGTGGCATCCCTGCGCAGCCTGAATGAGTACATGAAACGGGAAAGCGGACAAAACGAAAAACTGGCTAAAAGCCTGCAAGTTGTCTTTGTCGATGACTCGCGCATTACAGACGATGATACCGTTCATTACAACCCGGCCCGTAAACTCGTCTGGGCCGATTTCCAGGCGGAGCCCCGTAAAGGCAGTCATTATGCTGCGGAGGTATTCACCAGTTTCTCGTATGAAGGCAAGAGTACCGTAAAAAACGGCGTTATTGTACTGACATTGAGTGCCAAAGCGTACATGCTGAAACCGTCGTCCTGGGCACGACCCGATGCCAAGAACGCGTATGCGCTCAACCACGAACAACGTCACTTCGACATCACGAAGATCATTGTCGAGCGGTTCAAGCGCAAGATCAACCCAGACAGTCTGACGCTGGAAGACTATAACAGCATTATTCAATACCAGTTTCTTGAGTCGTTCAGAGAGATGAACCGGATGCAGACACAGTACGATAACGAGACGACCCACAGCATAAGCCAGGTGGCCCAGGAACGCTGGAACCAGAAAATTGACACGGAACTACGGGAGCTTGGGGTCATCAAGTAGCCCGTTGCGGCCCATGAAAAAAATCCGCGTTCTGCACATTAGTACAGCTCACCCAGCTCAGGACCCGCGCATCGTCTTCAAGCAATGCCAGACACTGGCCCTACAGTATGAAGTTTATTGCGCCCTCCCTCACGCAGACCCGGGCGTTGCTCCCGGCATTCGCTTTATTCGGCTGCCTTTTTTTCGGCGGGTTATCTGGCGGCTTCTTGTTACCTGTCCGTTTGTGCTGGTGCGGTGCCTGTGGCTTCGTCCACGGATTGTTCACATATATATGCCGGAGCTTATTCCGCTGGCCTATCTCTTTCAGTTTTTGGGAGCAAAAGTGATTTATGAAGTGCAGGAAAATCTATACAGGAAAATTCACCGGAAAACCATCAATAAAGGGTATTTGCTGGAAACGTCCTTCTACTGGTTCGACCGGCTGGCCCGGCGCCATTTCTATTTTATCTTCACCGAACACGCTTATTTGACCACGTACACACATCTTACGAAGACCTGCGAGGTGATTTATAATTACCCTTTGCTCTCGTTTCTTCAACCCTTTCAAACGCCTTATCAGCCAGACCGAAAGCAGCCGGTATTCTTCTACATCGGCCTGCTTAGCTTCGACCGGGCCATTGACACCCTTATTGATGGTTTTGCGAAATTGAAAATAACCTATCCTAAATTTATTGTGCATTTATTTGGTCGGCGTACCTTTACAGACGATGATCTGGAAAAGCTGGCTCATTTCTCCCAGGTACGTGACCATCTTCGTTTTTACGGCTATACAGACCAGCGTATCGCTTTTTCATATGTTACCGGAGCAACCGTGGGGTTAGCCCTGCTAAAACCTGTTGGTGATTATCCGGAATCATATACGACCAAATTATTTGAATATATGGCCCTTGGCCTTCCTCTCATCACAGCTGACTTCCCGCTTTATCGTGACATCGTTGAACGGCACCAATGCGGTTTGTGCGTTTCACCCTATGACCCGGTACAGGTGGCCGATGCACTTACTTATTTGATCGAACATCCTGACGAAGCGCGGGCGATGGGCCAGCGCGGCCGGAAGGCTGCGAACCAATTCTATAACTGGCACAGCGAGGCCGCCAAACTCACCAGCTTTTATACGGCTGTTTTATGTACACATTAACGCTGTATAAAGCCCACAAAAACATAATAAATTCAATACATTATGGGATTGTTCTAATGAGCAATACCACGTTTTCCCGGAAGGATTTAACTTTAGGAGCTAATTCAGGTTATGCCTGAACTAGTCCTACTTATTTGGTCTGATGTACATACATGCAGTAAGTCATTATCTGCCTTCGCAGATAGTTGGCAATGAACATTTTACGCAGCTCAACGGTCTGTCCAGCGAATGGATTATCGAGCGCACTGGCATTGTGGAGCGACGCAAAGCTGCCCCAGGTGAGAATACGAATACCATGACGATTGAGGTTGTTCAACGACTCATGGACAAAGCTGACCTAACCACCGTCGACCTGATCGTGGGCGGTACCTATACTCCCTACGATACCATTGTTTCGCTGGCGCACGAGGCCCAACATTACCTTGGTATTGCCGACATTCCTGTTATTTCCATTTCAACGGCCTGTTCATCACTGCTCAACGCCATTGAATTGGTGGAGGGCTACTTTGCGTTAAACAAAGCCAGTCGGGCACTTGTGATCGTGTCGGAGCACAACACGTTATATTATAACGAGACAGACACGATTTCGGGACATTTGTGGGGCGATGGGGCCGCGGCTTTGCTGATCACCAAAGAGCGCCAGAGCGAAGACGATTTTGCCATAAAAGCATTGCTGACGGGCGGTGCCGCTCATACCCCTAAAGCCACGACCGGTGTTATGATGAAACCGGCCGATGGGGGCGTTACCATGCCCCACGGTCGTGATGTATTCATTAACGCCTGTCAATACATGCCCAAAGCCAGCTTACAGGTACTGGCTTCCTGCGGGCTGACGCTTGCCGATGTGGACTATGTATTGCCGCACCAGGCAAATCTCCGCATCTCGCGTAACGTCATGAAAACGCTGGAACTGCCCGAAGAAAAACTGATCTCCAACATTCAACGCTACGGCAACACGGGTTGTGCCGGTTGCGCCATTGCCCTGTCAGAGCAGTGGGATACATTCAAAAAAGGCCAGCGCATCGTCGTCACTGTCTTCGGCGGTGGGTACTCGTACGGAGCGATGCTGGTGGAAGTTTAAAAATAGTAGTAAGTAATAAAGTGGTAAGTAGTAAGGGGCTGACGCAAGCAAATCATGCGTCAGCCCCTTAACTACTTACCACTTTATTACTTACTACTTGCTGCTATTGCGCTTCAGCGCGCCAGGTGTTGTTTTTCGTGTTGATGTCGGGCAACTTTTGGTCGGGGTCCAGCACGACGGTTTTTAACGCCGATGTTGAGTTGTACCGGAACGTCCAGGTGCCGCCACGCTGCCACACTTCAATGGGTAGATTCACGCGTCCTTTTTTGCCGTTGCTTTCCGTTACTTCGATGGTGACCGGCATCGCCAGCTTGTCCAGGTTCTCAATGGAAATCAGTGATCCCTTATCGGCCGCGCCATCCACGTATTTTACATCCCGGATACCCTGGTCCAGTTTCCACGTTTCGTAGAAATACCCGCGCCAGAACCAGCCAAGATCTTCGCCGGCACCATCTTCCATACTCCGGAAGAAATCGTACGGCGTTGGGTGTTTGAAGGCCCAGCGAGTCACGTAGTTTTTAAAGGCGAAGTCGAAACGCTCCGGCCCGAGAATGACTTCACGCAGCAATTTCAATCCCATACCCGGCTTGTAATAGGCCAGAATACCTAATGCACGGGCCTGTTGTACATCGGGAATGGTCATGATGGGTTCGGAAGGGTAAAACAGCGCCGGAGCAATATCATGCATCGTGCCCCGCTGCCGGTCATATTCCCCTTTGTTGAAATTAGCCGTCGACAGGGTGTTGATAAAGGTATTGAAGCCTTCATCCATCCAGGGGAATTTCCGCTCGTTGTTGCCCACGATCATCGGGAACCAGTTATGGCCGAATTCGTGGTCGGTTACGCCCCAGAGCGCATCTTTCTTGTCTTTATGATCGCAGAAAATAATGCCGGGGTATTCCATACCGCCCACAATACCCGCCACGTTGGTGGCTACCGGATAGGTAAATTCGACGAGGTATTTTGAATAAAACTCAATACATCCCTTCACGTACTCCGTCGAGCGGTTCCAGGAGTCGTTTGTCGCACTTTCGGCCGGATAGACCGACTGCGCCAGACTGGCTTTACCACTGGGCAGATTCATTTTGGCGGCATCCCAGACAAAGGCTTTCGACGAGGCCCAGGCTACATCGCGGCTATTGAGGCAACGGAATTTCCAGGTCAGCGTACCCGATTTCTTCGGACGGCTGTTGGCATCCTTTACTTCATCTTTTCCACGGATAATAACGGTCTGATCGCTTTTGCGTGCCTGATCGAGACGTTTCATCTGCTCGGCAGTCAGTACATCGCCAGGGTTCAGCAGTTCGCCCGATCCCACCACAATATGGTCCCAGGGGGCGGTGATGCTGTATTCATAGTCGCCGTAGTCGAGGTAAAACTCACCGGCACCCAGGTAAGGCAGCACGTTCCAGCCCTCAATGTCGTCATAGACACACATGCGCGGATACCACTGGGCAATCTCGTAGATGATACCGTCTTTCCGTTTTAGCTGCCCCATCCGATCGGAACCGTATTCCGGAATTTTGAACGAATAGGCCACTTTTACCCGGACCACATCGCCACTCGCTTTCACCGGCTCGGCCAGGCGTACCTGCATGCGCGTATCGGTTATGGTGTAGGGTGCAGCCGAAAACTTGCCTTTACCCTGTTCAACCGTAACACTGGAAATGGTTAAACCACCGGCAAAGCCCAGATTGCCAAACCGGCCACCCGAAACAGGGGTCGTTTTCGCGGCACGGGAGGTGTCACTAAAGGCATTCTGATCCAGTTGAAGCCAAAGGTAAGCGAGTGATTCGGGCGAATTATTTTTGTAGGTGATCGTCACTTCACCGGTTATCGTGTTCTGCTGATCATCGAGGGCTACGTTGATCTGATAATCAGACCGGTTCTGCCAGTAGCGCGGGCCGGGGGCGCCACTTCCGGTACGATAGTCGTTGCCGGGCTGCATGTTGAAAAGCGGGTGGAAAAGCTCGAGCGGGTCATATTTTGACCCCGGCGTCGATGAAGGTGCAGTTTGAGCGAAGGATACCAGACTTAGTAACCAGAATCCTGCCCAGAGAGCGATTTGTTTCATGAATTAGAGAAATACGTTATCGTAAACAAATAACGGCAGAAAGAACCGAAATGAGATAACTCTAGAGAGACAGCCGCAGGTCGAGGCCGTGGTGAATCAGCAGAAAAGCAAACAAACCCAGCCAAAGCAGATCGACAAAGTGCCAGTAGAGCGTGATAAGCCTAATTTTTAACCAGTTTGGCGGGTTAACGCTATACACGAAGGAGTCGACATAAAGCCGGCGTCGCAGAGCTTCTACCAGGATGATGGCCAGAAAAATAAGTCCGATCAGAATGTGCAGCAAGTGCACACCCGAAATGATGTACACAAACCCTCCGGCGGGATTACCCTGCAATTCGACCCCCGATCGGATCATTTGCCGCCATCCCCAGGCTTGCAGGATGACGAACAACGTACCGAGGCCAAGGGTGGTCGCAATATTTGTTCGATAATTGCTGAAACGTTCATGCCGAAAGGCCTGAATGGCATTCTTGAGCGTGAAGCTGCTCAGCAGAATAACGACCGTGCTAATCAGAAATACGTTGGGCAGTTTTATGGTTTTCCAGCCCGGCCCGGTTTGGCGAACCACATAAGCAACCAGCAGCATCGTGAAGATCATCACACTACTCGCTATACCCAGCCACAACATAAATCGGAACGGCTCCCGCCGTTTCGTTATCAAATTGCTCATTTAATCAGTTTACGGTATTCTGTCTACGGTTACGGCAACAGAGTTAGAGATTTCCTTTCCAAACGCGGTACGCTGAAAATTGGTTTGGTATCGCTACGGGTGTCTGAAAAATACCGTAAACCGTTGATCCGGAGCCACTCATGCTGGCATAAACGGCACCTGACGCATACAGCTCGTCCTTTATCTGCGACAGGATCGGGTAGCGGGGAAACAGGCTGTCTTCAAAATCGTTATGGATCGTGTCACGCCAGGTATCGATGCCATTTTCCAGCTGCTTCTGTAGTGATTGCTCCATGGGCCGGGGTCGAATGCCCGCATAAGCCTCAGCCGTTGAAATGGCCAGATTCGGATAAACCAGAACAATGAAATACCCGCTCAGATCAAGGGCTATCTCAGAAAAGACATCCCCTTTTTCGGTGCAGTAAACGGGTCTGTTCTGAACAAAAAAGGCACAGTCGCTTCCCAGCAAGCGCGCATAGTCTTCCATCCGGGTATGGCTCAACCCGAGCGAAAACTGCTTATTCAGCAACGTCAGTGTAAATGCAGCGTCGGACGATCCACCGCCTAAACCCGCCCCGATCGGCACAATTTTATGAAGGTGCATTTGGACCGGCGGCAAATCAAAATCGGCTTTCAGCAAATTGTAGGCTTTGCTACAAAGATTTTGAGAGGCATCGCCGGGAATGGGTAAGCCACTGCTGCTGAACATAAAGCGGTCGGCGGGTATTATTTCCAGAACGTCGCCCCAGCCGACCGGATAAAAACAGGATTGAAGGTTATGAAAACCATCCGGTCGTTTTTCAGTGATGCGGAGGCCAAGGTTGATTTTACAGGTCGGGAATGTTAACATGAAGGATAAAGCCTTATTTTATCTCCACTACCCGGAATTCGGTCCGACGGTTCCGCTGGTGCTCTGCATCTGTACAAATAACACCATCGGTGCAGTTATTTACCAGCTGCGACTCGCCCATACCCAGTGTCGACATGCGTCGGCGGCTGATGCCTTTCGAGACCAGATAAGTTGCCACCGCATTTGCCCGTTGCAGCGACAGGGTTTTGTTGCGTTCGGCATCGCCCCGGCTATCCGTATGCGACCGGATCTCAATAATTAACGTTGGGTATTTCCGCATAGTCGCTACAACTTTATCCAGTTCACGCGCAGCATCCGAACGAAGGCTGAAGCGGTCCAGGTCATAGTAAATGTTGTCAATTGTTACAACATCCCCTACGCTAAGCATACGCAAATCGGCCGATACCTCTTTGGGCTTTGTTTTTTTAGGGAGCCGCTTGATCCGGTTCGTATTGGTCCCAAACGCCGGTTTGGAAGCTATCAGCGTATAATCACAGCCTTCGATCACATCGAACGCATAACGCCCGTCTGCCTTGGTCACGTATTCCCGCAGGCTACGGTCGCACTCATTCCGGAGCCGCACGGTTACGCCTTCGATGGGCTTACGGTCGCGCCCACCCATAACAACACCCCGTATGCGTGACTTAGTGAGCGGCCCGGTTCCGGTACTAATGGAGGATTCAGCCGCCATAATCGTATCCTCAACAACCGTAGGCTTTATCAATCCTATTTCGAGTCGGCTGGGCTGATCATCTACCATGGCCGACGTTGTGAACCCCACCATGCTGTTAATGTAGCCGTCCCGGCTGGCCTGAAACGTAAAGGCATTCGCGCCTTCCAGACAAATCCGTAAAAAGCCGTTGGCATCTGACATAATTGTCCGGTCTGGCCGCCCTTCACCTTTGGATTTAATCAGGACACTAACGCTGTCGAGGGGTTGGTCAGTATTCGTATCGTAGACCCGGATCGTCAGGTCGCGGCAGCCAAACAGAGAGCTCTCCCGAACGAACCGGTAAATATCATCATTACCATCCCGCCGATTGCTACTAAAATACCCCCCTCGCCGGTTGCCATCGGTAATAAATCCGAAATCGTCCTGATTTGAATTGATCGGTGCATCGAGATGATCGACCGTTTTCACTATCGTGTTATTGGAGAGCGTAGCAAAAAAAATGTCCAGCGCCCCCAGCCCTTTTCGGCCGTCGGTTGAGAAATACAGGTTGCCGGCATCATCGACAAATGGAAACAGCTCGTTGCCTTTTGTGTTGATGATACCGCCCAGATTGATGGGTCGGCCCCAGCGTCCATTCTGATACTGGCTCACATACAGGTCCGTTCCCCCAAAGCCACCGGGCATATCAGAGGCAAAATATAGAAACTGCTCATCCCGGCTAAGCGTAGGGTGACCAACCGAATACTCATCGCTATTGAAGGGTAACTCTTCAATATTCATCCAGGCTCCATTTTGCTGCGTAGCGGTATAGAGCTTGAGTTTATTAACGCCGGTTGTGCTCTTGCTGGCCCGCCCATTGTTGTAGTTGTTACGGGTAAAAATAATACGCAGGCCATCCCGGGAAAACGTAGCCGGTCCTTCGTGGTATTTGGTGTTCAGCGTTTGACTGAAGCGACGGGCGGGGTCAATGCGCCGTTCGTCGTAGCCCAGGCCTTCCGTAATGTTAATACCCTCATAATAATTGGGCACGGTGCGTGAATCGTTGGCCGTTGGCCGGGAGTAATTATCCTGCCCAACAGTATAATTGCTCTTCGCACGGCTCTCGGGTGCCTTTGTGGTGGTACCATCGGCATTCAGGATGCTGGCGACCTTCAGATTATTTCGGTTCGGCACATAAAACAGGTCGAGATAGCCCGAGCCGCCCCCGCCCCCTGTGGTCTCAATGGTAGCTCCTCCTTTCTTTCCCGACACATACACCAGACCATCCTGATAAAAAGCCGGACTGAACTCTTCGCCCTGCGAGTTTAAAGACAGGAGTTCCAGCCGATACCGAACGGGCCCTTTGTTTGTACTGGCGGGTGGCGCGGGCGATACAGCCTGTTCAGTCTGTTTATCTTTCAGCTGAAGATAGCGTTCGTACTGCTTTTGACCTTCCTGAATTTTACCGTTGCTGACCAGCGTTTGTGCATAGCGAAGGGTCTGCTGAGGATCGTTGCTCCCGTTGCTCTCGGCCGATTCGCGGAAGTACCGTTCGGCTTTGCTGTTATCGCCAACCTGTTGGTAGGCAAAGGCTAACTGGCTTTGAATGGTTGATTTTTGTTTAGGGCTCAGCACTTTGCCATACTCCGTCAAAAGCTCTCCGTAGGCTTCAATAGCACGTCCGTAAGCTTTATAACTGAGCAGTCGGTTTGCTTGCTGTATCAAGGAATCAGCCTGTGCCCAAGCCGTTAACGAGCTTAGCCACAGCAATCCCCCAAAAATCCATATTATCCAGTTCCTGTTCATCCGTACTCTGATACCGTGCCTCACGGCCTCTTTACTTCTACTATATGCAGCAAACGAATCTGCCTTAAAACCATTGCTATTCTCTACCGGGCCAGCGTCAGGAACCGCACGAATTCACGGCCGTCACTAAGTTTGATCTGATAATAATAGGTTCCGTCGGGTAAGCCCTCTTTCGCGGCCGCTACACTGATCCCCTGATTAGGCGTACCATCCCAATCGTTTTTATAGCTGGCATTCTGGTAAACAAGATGCCCCCACCTATTGTAGACTTCAAGCTGAACCGATACCCCTTCAGGTAAATATTTAATCACGAACAGATCGTTGATACCATCTCCATTGGGTGAAAAGCCTTCCGGAATAAAGACAGTTTCGGCTTCATCGGGTTTAAGCGAGTGAAGCGTTACCGGGGTCGGTTCACTGTTATCGCCCGGATTACCGTTCCTGTCGGGGTCAGATTCGCTGCCGTTGGTTGACCGGTCAAGGCAAAGTCCGCCGTTAACATCTAACCCTGTAGCAACGGCCTCATTACTGAACGTTAATGTATTGGCCTGACTAACATCCAATCGAACGGTTAACCAGACATGACTCTGCTGACCCGCAGCCAGGCTGCCACTGGTGAGCAGGGATGTGTTTGCCCCCCGCCCGGTATAGGCCGGATTGATAACCAGGCCCTTATCGGCGCGAGTCGTTACGGAGCGAACGACGGCACCCGAAGCCCCAAAAGCAGCCTCCAGATCATCAATGATCTGAACATTCGTCAGGGGATTCTTACCCAAATTGACGGCCGTCAGCTGATACGTTAGCTCGACAACTTTAGTGCCTCCTTCTGTCATCCAGACGGGTTCACCTGCTTTTTTGCTAAGGCCCAGAATTTCGTTCGCTGGTGCCGATATGACTTTCTGAACCGAAGAGCCCACGCAAGGCCCCGCACCGTCGGGGTCAGGTGTCGATACGGTAAATATGGTCTTGTTATGCTGTCGATCGGTTTCGGATAGGAGGTATCGTGCCAAACGACTATTCTCGGTAAACAGCCCTCCCCCATCGTTTTGCCAGCTAACCCCACTGGCAGAGCCACCCAGTTGAGCCGTTAACCGCACAACCCCTTTTGCCCAGTCGAGCGAATCGAGCCGGATTGTCAACCGGGCCGGATCACTCAAACAAGGTGGAATAGCGTTTTGGCAGGGCTTAATGGTTACCTCAACGGCTACAGGTGCGGTATAACATCCGTCCTGGGTACGTCCAAAGATATAATACGTTCCAGCCCCTACAGCACCCGGCGATTGTACGGCCGTCGAATTAAGCGTTGGCCCGGTTCGAAACTGGTAGTAGTTACTGAGTTCAGGATTTTTATTTGTAATGACCTTCGACAGGTCAGCGGTTTGATACGGGCAGCCATTCGTTAAGGGCGTGATCAGCGCCATTTCCTGAGTGGCCGTATGCACCGTTACAGATACAGGCGCCGAGCTTTCGCTCCTGCACGCGCCAATCTGACAAATAGCCTGGTAGGTTGTTGCGACAAAAGGCGTAACCGTTCTAACCGCTCCAGTGCTCCCATCTGTCCAGCGCACTGTTCCTAAACAGCCTGAAGCAATGAGGTCAATCGACTGACCAGCACAGACGTCATGTGTAGTGGCTGAAATGGTTGGTTTTTGCGGCAGGTCCACCCGTACAGTGAGTCTTTTCGATGGCGGGCTTACACAACCGTTTTGTTCACAGATAGCCTGAAACCCGGTCGTCTGCGCCAACTTACCGGTCCAGATAGCGCCCGTCGTTTGATCGGGCCATCGGACGATCCCTTTGCAATTCGTGGCCGTTAACGTAACCGCTTCATTCGGACAGATTATTGTTTCAGAACTCGACAAGACGGGAGCGTCCGGTGTGTTCACGGTTATTTTCCAGACCTCGGCAAAACAACTGATGCAACCGGGACGGGCGCGGCAGATGGCCGTATATTTTGTCGTTTGTTGTGGTTTGACGTCGATAGATGCTCCTGTTTCGCCATTCGACCACACAACGGTACCGACACAACCCGTTGCCGAGAGTTGAACCGATTCATTACGGCATATAACCTTCGCCGAACCCGTGATAACGGGCGGGTTGGGGTTCTGACAGGTGTCGGCAAGTGGTAATGTGGATGCGGCAACACGAGAAGTTACCAAAACCCAAATCATGAGCCACTTAAGATTGACCAAAAATTTATTCAGTAACAGTCTTATCATGTGGAAATTCAATTAAACCATGTAAGACGAATATCATGCCAAGCCCGCCCTTTATGAATATCGACTTAATGTAAGTTACTTTTTTAACGGATTCAAAGCCTTGTCAGGGGCAATTACTTATCTAATGACCGTTCTGCTCAGGCATAAGAAAAAGGCTGCTGATTTATCACAAACCATGCCAACGTTTTAAACTTTTCTCTTAATCGGGCTTGTAGATTAATGCATAAAGGCTGTGCCGGAAGAGCGTATTGGTTTAAACAATCAGGCCCGACGGGCGGTAGATTTTATATGCGTTACGTAGCGAATTCTGTTTTCGTTTACAGGTTATACAGATGGTCTATCGTTTGAGGCAGTTCATTTCGATTGTGCGTCACAAACAGAATAGTCTTATCGGCAAAACTGTCAATTAACCGTCGTGCCCGATCAACATGCCGGTGGTCCATAGCTTGAAACGGCTCATCCAGCAACAGGACCGGCGCATTTTTCAGGAACGCCCGTATCAGCAACACCACCCGCTGCTCGCCGGCTGACAGAGTGCCGAAAGGTCGGTCCAGCGTATGCGTTAACTCGAAATACGTGAACAGGCTGCCTAGGTCTGACTCCGTCTCGGGCGAAACCCGATTGGGTGGCGTCAGTGTATCCGTCAACCCTGTAAGGGCCACCTGCCGGGCTGACAACTGCTGCGGGAAATACAGGTGCAGTTCGGGCGAAACGAAACCTATCCGCCGTTTTACATCCCATATACTCTCACCCGATTTGCCACGCCGATGGCCAAATACGCTTACCTGGTTGGCATAGGCCTGCGGGTGATCGCCGTACAGAAGACTGAGCAATACTGATTTTCCGGCCCCATTGGCTCCAAACAACGCCCAGCGTTCATTGGCTTCTATCACCCAGTTAACGTTATCCAGAATAACCGTTTCGCCATAACGCACCGTCACATCCCGTAACCGAAACACTTCTGTAAAGTCAGTTTGCCCGGGCTTTACCTGCAACACCGGCAGATCGCTTAACTCAGCCTCCGGACTATCCTTTACAAAAAAGTTAGCTTTTGGTCCCGCCCAGCCAAGTTGACCATGCTCTATTTTGGCAACGTGCGTTACAAAAGCTGGTATGTCATCCGGTTCGCTTACCAGCACAAGGGTCAGACCATGATTCGTCAGTTCGCCAAGCCAGTTTGTCAGCTCCGTCCGAAAGGTGGTGTCCAGTCCAACAAACGGATTATCGAGTATCAACACCCTTGGGTTCTGTAAAAGCGCCTTACCAATTCGCGCCTTTCGCGTTTGTCCGTTTGACAGTTTAATGAACGAACGGTCCAGTAATGGGGTGAGACCCAAACGGTCCAGCAGTGCTGCTGATTCCGGCGAGTCGGGGACCTGCAGGAAACTGCGTAATGATGGCATGGCCGTGTATCCGGCATCGGCACCTTCGGGGTTATCGCTCATAGTTGCCTGGTACCGTTGCTGATAAAAATACCCGCTATAAGAGAAACGGCTTGACTCTTCCTTGAAGGAAACAAACGCACTGGGGGCCATTCGACTGAGCGTACCGGGTGGTGCGGGGAAGTGACCGGCCAGCGCCCGCAAGAAAGTAGTTTTTCCGCTGCCTGTCGGTCCGGTTATACACCAGCACTCGCCGACATTTACTTGGAAATTCAGGTCCGTAAGCGCTGGTTTTCCACCATATCGAATGGTTAGATTATGTACGGTAATTAACGATGTGTTATCTGGCATAAAAAATAAGGGCAATACCCTGCAAAGGTATTGCCCCACTATTTTATTCAACAGCTATGAACGACCCTATTTTTCTGGGGGCGTCGACGTCGTTGTGGTAGGCGTTGTTGTCGTCGATGACGATTTGCTTCTCGTACGACGGCTATTGTTGCCCGTCGAACCGGAGTTCGTCCGGTCGGTTGTGTTCGAATTCGTAGTACCCGAGCTCATGGTGCCGGTTGTACCCGAGTTCATCGTACCCGTCCCGGTTCCGTAAGTACCGGTCGTACCCGAGTTCATTGTACCCGTTCCCGTCGTGCCACTTGTTGTGGTTGGTGGAACATTGGTTCCTGTATTTACGCCCGTACCATTCGAATAAGTACCCGTCGTTGTCGATTGATTCGAGTTGGTTGGCGGCTGGGTTTGGTAGGTACCTGACGTTGTACCCGTATTGGTTCCGTTAGAATACGTTCCCGTGGTACCAGTGCCGGTTGTGCCCGTACCCATGGTACCCGTACCCATAGTGCCGGTTGTGCCCGTACCCGTTGTACCTGTTCCCATTGTGCCGGTGGTTGTTCCACTCGTACCCGTCGAACCTGAATTCGTCGTCTGTGCATTCGCGTTAAGAGCCATGCCAGCTACCAGCATCCAGCCCATGATCATTAATTTTTTCATCGTTGAGTGAGGTCTTTCGACCTATTTACTGTTTAGTCTATGGTATAACTAAACTAAAGGACAGGTGTTTATTTTTTCCTTTGTTTTTTGAAAAAAATTAAAGGGGGTGCTGACATTTTTTTGTCAGCACCCCCTTTAATTTTTTCTCGTTCCTGTATTCGGCTTGCTTACAGGTTTCCCTTTTTCATTTCTTTCACGGCGAAATCGGCCGCGCGGGCGGTCAGAGCCATATAAGTAAGGGAAGGGTTCACACAGGAGGCCGACGTCATACAGGCACCATCGGTATTGAACACGTTTTTAACCGAATGAATTTGGTTATGCGCATTCAGCACGGATGTTTTAGGATCGCGTCCCATACGGGCCGTTCCCATTTCGTGAATACCAATGCCAGGGTGTTTCGATTCGTCGTTGTAAGGCGTTACGTTCTTGATGCCGGCCGCTTCGAGCATTTCAGCCGCATCGTTCATCATGTCGATGCGCATTTTCCGTTCGTTTTCGCCATAGGCCGCATCGAACACGATCAGGGGAAGTCCCCACTTATCCTTCTGGTCAGGCGAGAGGGTCATCCGGTTGTTGGGATCGGCGATCATCTCACCAAATCCACCGAGACTCATTGTCCAGGGACCGGGCGTTGTCAGGCTTTCTTTGAAATCCGCGCCAAATCCGTCTTCACCGTTGCCACGGTTCCAGCCGCCACGACCGGCCCCACCCTGATACCCGAAGCCACGAACATAATCGCGCTTGTCGTTATGCCAGTTGCGGTAGCGTGGTACGTAAACACCATTGGCCCGCCGACCATAGTAATATTGATCTTCCATCCCATCGAACGTACCGGCGGCCCCTACGGCCAGGTGGTGGTCCATGATGTTACGACCCAGCTGATCGGACTCATTACCCATACCGTTCGGGAAACGGTGCGACTTCGAGTTCATCAGAATAGACGTACTGGCAAAAGCGGATGCATTCAGGAAGATGATCCGGGCATAATACTCACGAACCTCTTTCGTATTCTGGTCAATAACCCGAACACCCGTCGCTTTGCCTTTCTTCTCATCGTACAGTACTTCAGATACAATCGAATCGGGCCGCAGTGTTAGCTTACCCGTTTTCATAGCTGCGGGCAGCGTAGCCGCCTGCGTACTGAAATACGCACCATATGGGCAACCCCGCATACACTGGTTACGGAACTGGCAGGCAGCCCGTCCGAGGTCATAGTGTAATTGCTTGGGGGCCGTCAGGTGAGCCGTGCGGCCCATGGTAACGGTCCGGCCGGGAAACGCCTTTTCTATTTTCTTTTTCGCTTCTTTTTCCAGGCAGTTCATCTGCATGGCGGGCAGGAAGTTACCATCGGGCAACACATCCAGACCGTCTTTACTACCCGATACCCCTACAAAGGTTTCTACGTAAGAGTACCAGGGAGCCAGGTCTTCATACCGGATTGGCCAATCGACCCCAATCCCTTCTTTGGCATTCGCCATGAAGTCCTCTTTATTCCAGCGGTAGCTCTGACGCCCCCACATTAACGACCGACCTCCTACGTGGTAGCCCCGAATCCAGTCGACTTTACGTTTTTCGAGGTAAGGGTTTTCCTTATCATTCTCGAAGTGATGCCGCCATTCTTCGTTGGCCGTATAGCCGGTACGCATATTGGCCCAGTATTCCTCCGCAGCCTGCGTTGTGATTTTTCCGCGGTGGGGAAAATCCCAGGGGTTATTGGTTGCCGTTACATAGCCCTCTATATGTTTAATATCGCGGCCACGCTCCAGCATCAGCACTTTCAATCCCTTTTGGGTAAGTTCTTTAGCAGCCCAGCCACCCGAAATACCCGACCCAACGACAATAGCGTCGTAGGTCATATCTTTTTTTGCGTCTATAGTAAGATTCATGTCTTTTTTAAGGAGTTAGTATGCAGGAGTGAGAAGTGAAGAGGGCTGACGCATTATAAAGGTCGCCGGACGCTGCTCGTTCCTATATACTTGTCTTTTTTTGAGGAGTTGGTATGTAAGAGTGAGGAATGAAGAGGGCTGACGCGTTCTTGATTTGCATCAGCCACTCC
Organism: Spirosoma aerophilum; assembly: GCF_054782495.1. Lineage (NCBI taxonomy): Bacteria > Pseudomonadati > Bacteroidota > Cytophagia > Cytophagales > Cytophagaceae > Spirosoma > Spirosoma aerophilum. The sequence continues at coordinate 567,869 of NZ_BAAGSJ010000004.1, forward strand.
TTTCTTCTCGCTCCTAACTCCTACATACTCGTTATATCGCCCACGCCTTCTGGCCGGGTTTGAGCGTTACACAACCGTCGTATCGACCAGGAACGGCTACATACTCGAGGGCTTGGGTACAGCCAATTTCAGACGTAAAATAACCTGTCAATGTCAGATCTTTAAGAATCGTAAAGAAAGGCGTGTACTGTTTTTTGGCATCAGGCATTTGAAGATCGGCCTGGGAGTTTTCCACTTTCGCAGCTGCCTTGCCGGTTCTCATTTGCTCCAGCTGTTGCTTGGCATCAGCCTGCAATTTTTTCACGATCTCGATCCGTTGCGCTGGGTCGAGCTGAACGAAGGCTTTACCATACGCATCCTTGCTTAATTTATTTGTCTGGATCAGGCCATCCAGGAAGCGTTGCTGATCGTCTGGTTTGTAACAATCCTTTAAAATAACGTCAATCACCTCATTGACCTTAGCTGCCTTGGCACCCGGGGTTGTTGTTGTTGGAATGATTGTATCGGCGAGTTCAGCGACGGTTGCGTCCTGATCAGCCGTAAAGAAAAGCGGCTTGCCCGTCAGGGCACGTCGGGCAGCCGAAGCTTCGAGCGTATCAGCCAGTGCAGGCAACGCGATGGATGCGCCTGCCAGCGCGGCTACCCGCATGAGGGCGTCTCTTCTATTCATGTGCGTAGAGCGAATTAGACTTTCTAATAGAACGATATAAGTAAATACAAATGTATAACAATCGAGGAAGCGATTGTGAAATTTGGAGATACACTTTTGAGGCAAATCACTATTTAGAAACAGGCTAGTTATGCAATCCCCTCAGGTCTGGTGCAATGGCTGGTATACCCACCCCTTAACGAATAGCCGGAAGTGTATAGCAACAACGGGTTGTTGAACTTACTTTGTTCACTTATTGATGGTCAAACAACAGTATGTTTGTTAGCAGCTATGGGTTGAACATGCAACAGCCCGAAAATTCAGATTTTCGGGCTGTTGCATGCTTAGGTAGTACACCTGCCTATAGGTTTCTGAGGTGATAAAGATCGTGCTGCAGGCGCATGATCTGCTTGCGACAATAAACCAGCTGATCCGTTGGGGCATGGGCGTCCTGCAGGCTGTCCAGAAGCTGAAACCATTCCCCCAGATGCCGCTCGGAAAGTACCATAAGCTCCTGGTTTGCATGCGTGGCTGGTATCTTATCGATTCGTTGAGTTTTCATAGTCGTAAATGTTTACGTTGGCGCCCTGAGAAGGGCTGCTTAATCAGGGTGGAACGAGCTTAGTAATTACGTTTGGGCTAACAAAATTTCATTAGCAAGCTTATAACAATAATTGATCTACTTGTTCACTGAATTTACTGTTAAACCACTTTATATAGCCAAAGATAGATCTACTACTCCAAATTAATTATACTCGTTGTTAACACATACCCTTATTTACTTGAATTTTTAAACAGTTGAACCAAGTGCTTTTTACCTTATTGGAGTGGCAGGTATGAGGTAGCTCTTCGTGCATGACCTCATGGGCAATATTTCCCGCTAATGGTATTCTGCTCATTTACTCATCACGCGTTCTGTCGTTTAACAAACCATGCTGCAAAACGTAAATCCTGGTATTAGGAGTAAAAGAATGGTGGGGTTATACAACCGGTATCTAACTGAACGCCGGTTGCCTTGTTTATTTTTAATAAGGATAACAAACACTCATATATTTATATAAATATCTAAATCAAAAATTAGTGTTTGGATCGTAAAAGCACGAAAAATGAATAATTTTTATTTATGAAAATAATATTTCTGAAATCATTTGTTTACGTATATAATTTTTCATTAACTTTACTCTTACAAAATAGGTAATAGGCAAAATTGTATTTTAGTGTGGATAGGAATTCAAAAGCCCAGTCACACTGTAACTGGGCTTTTTAGTAAACATAGTAGTCATTGATAGTAGATATTCTAGTAGAAAGTAGATAGTAGACAAAAAAACAAAATAGAAACCAACATCATAAAATCTTATTGGGTAGGAACTAGCTAGGTTTAGAAGAGGAAGGCCAGACAGGGCCAGGCTATGCCTGGCTTTTGTTTTTTCACGACGAAACTCTCGCCATAACGATCGCAGACTGCTTACACATATATACATTAAATAGCGGGTCAATCTTACAAGTAAAGATGGGCTTCTCTCTCCAAGTTCAGCCAGCTATCAATTGCGCGCTTCTAACAAATCCCTATTTTTGCTCCATGCAATTGAGTAGCGAACATCAGGAATTAGTCAATTTTTTCAACGGTCAGTCCTTACCTTCTGGCCCCCAGCACGTTAACGAATACAGTGTGTTCCTTAACCTGTCAGGCGCCATAGAGTCTCAGTTAAAGCAATTGCAGAGTGATGTGGAAGCCTCCAGAAAATCGGCAGCCGTTATGCTTGGCGAAGTGAAAGACTGGCTGACAGCACAGGAAACCAACAGCTAATCCGGCCATCATATGACTTCATCTAGGGGCTACCTGAATAAGATTCCCCTACTATTCAGGCACATGGCTGAAAAGATACCCTGCTGGAAGCCTACCCTTGTGTACAAAAGTCTGACTACTCATATACTTGTTTACGAATCAACTCCTTAACAGCTTCATAATGCCAGGAAGATCCCAGTGACCCTCTTGTCTTAAAAAGAAAAACTCCGCCATGAACTGACGGAGTTTTTCTTTTTAAGACAAGAGGGTCACTTCAGTAGCACGGATTGATTTCTCGTCAGGTCTTTCCTTACTTTTTCGGCTGCGGCCAGATCGACCAGCGTAATGTTGGCTTTCTTCCTCAGCGTTGGTGAGGCTGTCAGGATCTCTGTAGCCATCTGAATCAACAGGGCTGCCGTGGCGGGTCCATTTCCCTTACGACGGGTAGCCCGATGGGTTGTTTGGTCCGGACCGCCGGCCGCTAGTTTATGCAGGTGAATAGACTCCATTTCGTATATAATTCTTGTTGTTTACGTTCTATATCAAGAACAAAAAAAAGGCAGTTTCCATTGCACAAATAGCCTTTTTAAGGATTTATTTTCTCCCTAAACAAGAATAATTTTAGTCAACATTTGAGCTCAGTTTCAGGCCCTGAATCAACGATAGAAACAGGCTTGAGGCAGCCTCGAAATAAGCACCCATTTGAGCCTCATATATAAATAGAGGCAGGTTAGTGTCTACCGCATTAATAGAGGTAACGCTCACGTTCAAGTAACTAAATTTACACGTGTATTACTAACAAAAGAAAGTAACCTATAGCTACTAAAATGTCAATGCATAAATTATAGACTAAGCATTTATATAAGTGAGGGATGTCAATTTTTTTCTGAACATCCAATCCGATAGTAACAACTTGTTAATCGTTGAAAAAATTTAATAACATAAATAAGTGCATTAGTTGTTATTTTTATTAATTTCGTAATAATCTTAGTCTATGTGAAAACAGTACCATCCATTCGTACATACTGTCATTAAAAAAGAAAATATAGGGAATATTTAAAAGTAAACTTATCAGGAAATAGTATGTACCCACGCGCTGGGTATGTAGATCCGAATAGCCGTCAGCCATGCATTACATTGCCGTTTTTAGACTATTTGCCACCCCTGTAGCCAAAGGGTTCGCTTCTGTGAACGAAGCTGTCTATTGTCTTGAGAGAGCAACCAACGACCCAGACCTGTCGCCAATGGGCCTTTACGATGCCAATAGAAATACTGTTATCTCTTATCAGGATGAGATGTGTTTATTTGACGATATAGAGGAAACGCTGGTCGTACGTTTAGCCAAGTCGTACATCGAGCGAATTGTGTAGATTCTGCTGATGGCTAATATCTTTTTTAATGACCAGGGCCGGGTTAGCGCGCTCGTAATCATCAATATACGCTTCACCCAGTTCGGTCAGTTCATAGCGCGTTATCTCGTCTGCATTTTCGTCACTGGCTTTTAAGAGACCTATACTGACCAGCCCTAAAATGTAGTACGAAATCATCATTTGATCGAAACTCGTTTGCTGCTGCACCTGGCTGGAGGTCGCCCCATTGTACGTTGCGGTAAGAATACTATATTGAGCAAATGTAATAATCATCTTTTTGGATAATTACAGGTGTTTTACTTCAAATCATTTGATGAAATTTCATCTGAAGTCACCATGTTTGTGAAAGGAAGGCCAACAGGTTAACGAAAATAAAAGGAAAGGGGTATTGATTGGCCTCATTTCCTATTCAATGGCCCATAGATTTACTATACATGAAAAACCTGCAATATCCGATTGGGCCCTTTGTCAGTCAGGAGACTTACACCACCGATGAGTTGACCCACATTATTGATGTGATTGAGACCAGCCCTGACGCCTATCGTCGGCTCATAGACGATCTGTTGCCCCATGAACTAGCCAAAACGTACAGGCCCGGCAGCTGGACAGTCGAGCAGTTGGTCCATCATGTGAGTGACATTGGGCTATTACACTTTTTCCGCCTGAAGAAAGCCATAACCGAGGCTGATTATGAAGCCGCAACGCTAATTGATATGAATGCGTGGGCGACTACGGTCGATGCGGTACACGCGCCCGTGAGCGACTCGCTTGCCATGTTCGAAGGTACACACCGCCGGTATGCCCGATTGGCCAGGTCATTGACGCCAGATCAGCTGGCCATTCGTTATTATCACCCGGTTCGGCAAATATGGTTTACCCAGGCACAGGCCCTGGCTATATCGGCCTGGCATGTGCAGCACCACCTGGCGCACATTAAACTGGCGTTGGCGGGTTAGTACGTTGGGGTTATCGATAAATCATTGGTGCCAAACATACTAACCGCTTTTAAAGTCTTGCCCGCCCAAATGGGTAATTACTGGAGTATTTGCTTGGTAGCTTCCTGTTCTTCTTCCTGCTGCTGGCGTACCTGTTTACCGATGGGTACGTATTCGACCTCGCAGGGGTAGCCAAAGAGACAGTTGGTTTTGATCTGCTCCGCCACCCGATCGGGCACCATGTTTTCCCAACCGTCTTCGCCCAGCTGGATCATTTCCAGAACACGGTCGGTGGAGATATGCAGGTTTTGTTCGTTGTAATCCGTGATATCCTCAATTTTATCATTCCGAACCAGGTACTGAAACAGGGGCTCCAGTGTGGCCGGAAGCTTAAACTCGTTGCAAGTGTAAATAGCTCCTTCTTTCAGGGTTGGATAAACGAACAGCTTCACTTTCCGGCTGAACAGCGTGGCGAAAGACTCCAGAATGCCCCCCGGCAGGAACTCGTAATGACCTTCCTCGAAGATGTATTCCAGATTCGGAATCCCGACAATAAGGCCAATTTTAAGCCGCGTTAACCGGGCCAGATAGGCCACGAGCTTATAATATTCCAGATAATTGGAAATCATTACCGTCTGCCCCATGGAGCACAGAATATCGACCCGGTCCAGAAAGTCCTTCTCATCGATACCCTGCTCGTTTGCTTTCAGGTTGTGAAGTGTCAACTCGGCCATGGATATAACCCGGTTAGGGTCTACATCGGGCTCATCTTTAAACTGCTTCAGGCCATTTTCGATCATGTCCATCTGCACATTCGTGACCGGCCTCAGTCGCCCGCGCATCACCAGAATGTGCTTCTTGTAGAGCGCTTCGGATGGCTGCAGCACCTGCCCGTCGGCCCCAAACAAAGCGGCATCGGTAAAGCCATTCTTCACCAGGTGCAGGCTCATCAGCCGGTTATCGACGTCCGCAAAATCGGGACCGCTGAACCGGATCATATCGATCTGGATTCGTTCGGGTGCCAGATCGTCCATCAGAGACAGCACCAGCGTCTCGGGCGATTTAGCGTAGTAGTAACAGCCGTAGATGAGGTTAACGCCAATAATACCCAGAGCCTGTTGTTGCAGAATATTTTCGTTATCGATCATCCTGACGTGGATAATGACATCGTTATAGCCCGACTGAGGGTTAAGCTGGAACCGGCAGCCAAGCCAGCCATGGGCTTCATTGGTTTTCTGATAGTTTAAGGCAACAACGGTATTGGCAAAGGCAAAGAAGGTCGTATCCGTACCTCGTTTTTCGGCTAATCGCTTTTCCAGCAAACTATATTCTTTGTTGAGCATTTTCACCAGCCGCGATTCCACCACATACCGGCCGCTTTCCTCAACCCCGTAGATGGAGTCGCTGAACGTCATATCGTAGGCCGACATGGTCTTAGCAATCGTTCCTGATGAACCACCCGCCTTGAAAAACATAGCCGCCGTTTCCTGACCGGCACCGATTTCGGCAAAGGAGCCATAAATACGACGATCGAGATTGATGCGTAATGCTTTCTGCTTAGTACCTATATTCTTTTCGTACATAGTCTGGTTAGCTTGCCTGATGCTAAAGTTACAGTATAAAACGCCAAAAGCAGCCTTTAGAGCTGCTTCAGACGCAAAATAATACAATATTAATGTGCCAGCAGCAGTCGGTTTCCATTGATAAACATATTACCGCCACCTGCCTTCTGGTCGATGGAGGATTCTATGTAGGGGCGATCGATTTCGATGGTTGCCGCCCGACGGGCACTTCGAACACCGGTGATCTGGAAAAGAGCTTCGCTCAGCATCGGCTCCGTTACATCACCAAACGGCTTCATGCCCAGTGTTGGCTCTTTCACTTCCACGGAGGGAACAAACCCATTTCCGTATTCGGTAAATCCCTGTGCGTTGGCCGATTTGAAGGTAATAGGCTGCATACCCCACTTGATAACTCCGCTCGCATCGGAAATGGTTATGGAGCCAACATTCTTGCCAACGGTTGTCGTGCCAATCGTGTTGACCGCCATAAACGGCCTTAACCCGTTAATAATCAACTCACTGGCCGATGCAGTACTACCCGTCGTCAACACAAAAACACGGCTCAGATTAGCCCCAATGTTGGTCGATTTACTTACGAAATTCTGAACGTTCCAGTTCGCTCCGTATTTAGCTGCGTAGGCCGCCGACGCAGTAGGGTTCCACTTTTGCAAGTAAAATACTTTAGAGGCATCAATATTTTTACCGATCAAACTGGCTAGGTTAACGGCAGAACTTACATACCCACCCCGGTTATAACGAAGGTCAAGGACCAGCTCACTTACGCCTTTCTGCTTGAGCTTGCCAAAAATATTATCGAGCTTGGTATCATACGTCTTATCCGTGGTGCCGTCCGTCTTATAAACGCCGGGGATAAACTGGTTGTAGACAACGTACCCTACCGTTTTCCCATTAATTGTGTAGGTCGTGTCCATAAAAACGGGATCTTCCTGCAACACAACGGCCGTAACCTGTTTCGTCTGATCTGTATCGACCAATGAACCATTGGCCGCTACCGTCGAGAAACCATAGGTGTAAGTATCGCTGCTTCCCGACAGTAAGTCGGAGTAATTCGCACCCGTCAGGGCCTGTCCATTCACTTTGTAAATAACATCTCCCCGCCTGATACCGGCCCTGGCGGCTGGTGAGCCGGGAACCACGTAGATCACCGAGGCAACAATGCCCGTCCGGTTGCCGTCCCGGTAATAGAGCTTGTACTGCATACCCGTCGTTTTCGACTGCCCGCTCAGGGATGCCTTCAGGGTTTCGGCACTCTCCTGAATCCACGAAAAACGATCACCGTCCGGGTTGGTCGTGGCGTTATAGGTATTTAGAAGAGAGGCAAAAAACTTATCGGGGGCAAGCGTTTTGTCTGGATTGGCAGGAAGCTTGTCGTTCCAGAAGTAATACGTCTTCATGTTGTCCAGAATCCAGTCATTTACCGATTTATCAGTAGCAGATCCGGTAGCCGTTGCAACAGGAGCAACATCTTCACTCTTTTTACACGAAGTCAGTAGACACAGCCCCGATGCCATGACCAGCAAAGCCGGGCGCCACTTGCAAATTTTTATCATAGTAAGTTGTTGATGAGCAAAATCAATGCCTGTCTAATAACGTAATCTATCCGTAAAAAATTTAGACAGTGATCCCGTAAACGAGCGTTCCGAGAAATTTAGAAAAAATAGTTCATGAAAACGCATCTTCAATATGCTTTATTCGTAACTCATTGCCTGCCAGCGTCACCGCTACGATATCGAAACGAATGTCGTGGAACCAGTCATTGGCAAAGATATAGTGCTCGGCGGCCTTCATAACCAGCTTAGCTTTGGCGTAGGAAACGAACTCTTCGGGGTTACCGAAGCTAAGATTGGTGCGGGTTTTAACTTCGGCGAAAATCAGCAGTTTACCCTTTTTAGCGACCAGGTCAATTTCGGCATGCTGGTAGCGGTAGTTCCGGGCTATGACTTCGTAGCCTTTTTCCTGAAGATAACGGGCTGCTTCGGCCTCGCCCTGTTTGCCGGTTTCGTTGTGCTGTGCCATTGGATAAAGTAGGTTACGGAGTATAATCGAACGAAACGGGAACGTCTAGTTGTTATTAGACGGAAGTTGTCTTAGGAAAGACTCGCTCTTCCGTAAAACAATGAATAGCCTTATTAATAAACAAGTTGAGGTCAGAAGATTAGGATTAATCGCGTATCAGGAAGCCTGGGATGAACAGGAACGGCTATTCTCCGGTATAGTCGATCAGAAATTACAGAATCGCACCTCCCCTGCCAGTGCCCAGCAGCCTACCCCCAATTACCTGCTGTTTTGCGAGCACCCACCCGTGTATACGATGGGCACCAGCGGCCACGCCGAGAATCTGCTCGTCGATGAAGATCGTTTAACCCATGAACTGGGGGCCACGTTTTTCAAGATCCGGCGCGGGGGCGATATTACCTTTCACGGACCCGGTCAGCTGGTAGGCTACCCGATTCTGGATCTGGATAATTTCTTTACGGACATCCATCGCTACATGCGGCTGCTCGAGGAGAGCATCATTCTGACCCTCGCCGATTATGGCCTGCAGGCGGGCCGGATTGAGGGCGCAGGTGCCGAACGGCTGACGGGCGTTTGGCTGGCCCCCAGCGGCAACCACCCCCGTAAAATATGTGCGATGGGCGTTAAAGCGAGCCGTTGGGTAACGATGCACGGTTTTGCCTTGAACGTTAATACAGATTTGAGTTATTTTAACCATATTGTCCCCTGCGGTATTACCGATAAAGCCGTTACCTCTCTGGCGCTGGAACTGGGTCATGAGGTCCCTCTGGACGAGGTGTCAAATAAGGTGCAACAGCATATGTTTACCCTGTTTGACATGGAATTAATAACAAACGGGACTGCTGCATCAGTATAACCCGCCGTTATTGACAGCATTGCGGATGAAAATCCGACGAACATACAATGAAGAAAGATATTAATTTTTTGCCCGTTGAGGGCGTACAGATAGTAATTGCCCGGAAAGAGAATCTTCTTGGCGGCTACGACTGGCAGGTTTTTTTGATCAACCAGAACGACGTGCCCATTCAGACGGTGTTTGTGACCTCCAAAGGGTACGGCCTGAAAGACGATGAAGAACAAAAGACCTCTACCCTAAGGCATTTCTTCGTCGAAGTAGCCCCCGGCGCTCACGAGGTGGTTGAAACGATTATGCCCGATGTGTTTCACCTCAACAACGAATACTGGGTCAGCTACTTTATTGGTAAACAGATTTTTGACAAGAAATTCATTTTCGTTCCCGACAGTATTGTCGAAAAAAATCTGGTTACCGTACCTGCCCTGGGGCTGGAAGGAATTTTGCACGCTTAAGTAACACCGTAGCACGGACGGTCGGCCGTTGCCGTGGAAACCCGCGCTACGGCGAACCATCCGCTATACTCTATGCCTCAACCCGTATCCTGGAAGCGTCGTTTTAAGAACTTCCTTTTTATCGACCTTAAAACCGTGGCGGGAGAACCGTCGCTCCTCTCTGTCGAACCGCGGCTGCAACGACAGTGGGAAGAGAAAAGTCGGTATTTTAAAAATGACGATGAGCTTTCAGCGGCAGGCTGGTACGACAGGCGAGCCTCTTACTTTGCTGAATTTGGCAAGATAATCTGCATTGGTGTAGGTGGCCTGTATTTCGACGACGATGATAAGCCTCACCTGAAAGTAAAATTGTTGAGCAACGACGACGAAGAGGCTCTTTTGCGCGAGTTTCTGGCCATTATTAACCGATACCCACCGGGCGAATTGACCCTGTGCGCACATAATGGCAAGGAATTTGACTTCCCCTATTTGTGCCGGCGGTTAATGGTGAACGGATTGCCACTTCCACCCGCGCTGCAAATCTCCGGTAAGAAACCCTGGGAGATTCCCCACAAGGATACGCTCGAACATTGGCAGTTCGGCGATAAACGGCACTTTGTACCGCTCGACCTGCTGGCTGCGGTTCTTAATGTACCCACCCGACCCCTCGAATGGACCGGCGACCGAACCAGCGAGATGTATTACCGCGAGCACGACTGGCCCCGTATTGAGCAGTACGCCCGCGATTCGATGGTGATGCTCGTGCAGGTATACATGAAGATGGTGGGTGCCCCGCTCGTGGCCGACGAGCATATTGTATTGAGTGATTGAGGCTGGCCACGTCAGCTTTTCCCTACACTAAGTATGGCAGCAAAAACCTTATCACTCAATATCGAATTAACCAATTAACGAAAAACTGCTGTAGCAGTTCATACTTTTTAGCTGGGCTTTAGTTGCCCGGCAAGTAACATGAGAAACGGAAAACCGAAACAAAATAAATATACGAAGGATGCCGCTGGCCAACCAGCCAGCCGGTCATCCAGTCCCGCTCGCCCCCGGGAAAAAGGAGCGGAACGGTCAGGGAAAAGTCATGCTCGCCCTATTCAGCAGGCAGACTCCTTTCTGGATGAAATGAAGAACGACATCATGGCGTTTTTTCAGATCAACGATAAAGAGTCATTCACGCAGGAGCAGGTTCTTGAGCATTTCGACACCAGCGACCGGCGTATGAAACTCATCATGCACGGCCTCATTGGTGAATTGACCGACGAAGGTACGCTGGTACGCCTGCCCGATGGCAGCTACCGGGCCGACGCCGATGCGAACCTCATGGAAGGCATTGTAGACCATGTCAACTCGCGCTTTGCGTTTATTATTCCCGATACAGCCGCCGGTGTACGTCGCGACAAAGACGACGACATTTGGGTATCTACGGAAGATCTGGGAGGAGCCGTCGACGGCGACCGTGTACGGGTGATCCGTTTTCAGGATTCCCGCAATGGGGGCCGCAGTGGTGCCCGTCGCCGGATTGAAGGAAAAGTAGCCAGCGTTGTGGAGCGGGGACGCCCTGAACTGGTTGGTCGTATTCAGGTTTGGCCAAACTATGGCTTTGTTGTACCCGACAGCAAAAAGATTTACGACGACATTTTCATTCCCAACGAAAAGCTGGGCGGTGCCAATGATGGCGAGAAAGTCATTGTTCGCCTGACCAAATACCCCGATGCCAACAGCTACAAACAGCGGTTTGAAGGCGAGGTCATTACCGTGTTGGGTGTAGCCGGTCAGAACAATACTGAAATGCACGCCATTCTGGCCGAGTTCGGTTTGCCGATTCACTTCCCGGCCGATGTAGAGCAGGAAGCTGAAGCGATTCCGACTAAAATTCTGAAGAAAGATCTGGCGAAACGGCGCGATATGCGGGATGTGACGACGTTCACCATCGACCCCATCGACGCCAAAGACTTCGACGATGCCCTGTCGGTACAGATACTCGACAATGGCAACTTCGAAATTGGCGTCCATATTGCCGATGTAACGCACTATGTATTGCCCGGCTCGAAGCTGGAAGAAGAGGCTTACAAGCGGGCTACATCGGTCTATCTCGTGGACCGGGTGGTGCCCATGCTTCCCGAAAAATTGTCGAACGGCCTGTGTTCGCTGCGGCCCAACGAAGATAAGCTGACATTCTCGGCCGTTTTCGAGATGACGCCCGAGGCTAAAGTCGTCAACGAATGGTTTGGCCGAACGGCCATCCACTCCGACCGACGGTTTGCCTACGAAGAAGCCCAGGACATTCTGAACAGCAACAGTGGCGACTACCTGGAAGAGCTTCGGTTACTGAACGAACTTGCGTATAAACTGCGCGACGAGCGTTTCAAAAACGGAGCCATCAACTTCGAGACCGTTGAAGTACGCTTTCGGCTCGATGAGAACGGTGTTCCGCTGGCGGTTTATCCGAAAATCCGTCAGGACACCAACAAACTCATCGAAGAGTTTATGTTGCTGGCCAACAAACGCGTAGCTGAGTTCGTGCATTCACTCTCGAAACGCAATAAAGGGGGCGAAGAAAACACGATGGTTTATCGGGTACACGAATCCCCCGCCGAAGACAAGCTCCGCAGTTTTTCGGACTTTGCCCGAAAGCTGGGCTACAAGCTCAATGTCGACGACGAGCACCTGTCGAATTCGATGAACCGATTCATGGCGAGCATCGAAGGCAAACCCGAAGCCAACATGCTCCAGCAACTGGCCGTTCGGACCATGTCGAAGGCCCGATACAGCACGGAAGACCTGGGCCACTTTGGTCTGGCCTTCAAACGGTATTCGCACTTCACCTCGCCCATCCGTCGCTATCCCGACATGATGGCGCACCGGTTGTTGCAGCATTACCTGGACAAAGGCAAACCCGCTGACCGGGACGAATACGAAGAAAAGTGCCGACACTCATCAGAACGCGAGAAAATGGCGTCTGATGCCGAACGGGCCAGCATTAAGTACAAACAGGTCGAATTCATGAGCCGTATGGCCCCTGATCAAGTCTTCGAGGGTGTTATTTCGGGCGTTACTGAATTCGGCATTTTCGTCGAGATCACGGAGAACAGCTGCGAGGGCCTCGTGCGTATGCAAGACCTGAGCGATGATTTCTACGAATTCGACAAAGACAATTATCGCATCATTGGCAGCCGTTCCAAAAAGATGTACACCTTTGGCGACGCGGTCGTAGTACGGGTAAAAGAAACCAACCTGGCCCGCCGAAGCATGGATTTCGCCCTCGTCAGCGACAAAGCCGGACGAGCTACGGAGACAGACAGCAACAGCCGAACGAGCCGCAATGGCGACAGCCGTCGGTCGGGCGGATCATCGTCTACCCGCAAAGTAGGGGGATCGAGAAGTAAAGAAGGTACCGCTGCCAAAGGTGAAAACCGGCGGGGCGGGCGCGGTCGTCGGTAGGTAAACACGGTGTTTGGGCGTATCAAATGCCCAAACACAAATCTTGTTTATAAATAGACTTGCGTTTTAGTAGTTCAATCTGCTATATTTGCACTCCCAAATAGGGACATTGCCCGCTTCCGTAGTTCAATGGATAGAATTTCGGTTTCCGGTACCGACGATAGGGGTTCGAATCCCTTCGGGAGCACAACGACCAAAACCTGCTGCAGTGATGTGGCAGGTTTTCTTGTTACTGGAGGTTACAAAAATTTTCCAATCAGGGCGTCAACACGTACATAATTCAAAATCATTACTTACCTTGCAATTAGTGCATGAAACCAAAAAACGCCGAACACATCTCAGGCCCGGCGTTTCTGCACTCTTTTCTTAACTTAAACGCGTTTTAAGCGTCAGACAAAAGACGCAAAAAATTGGTCTAATGTTGCATATAACCGTCACTTATGTATAAACGGTCTATAACATTTACCAATGGGTAACACATAGTACGCCGGAGCTTGTCAAGTTCCGGCGTTTTGTCTTTCGGACTTCCTACAAGGTATTTGATTCAGCCATCCGTTAAAATAGAACAATTTACTTAGTTTTGTTGTACGCATCAATGAATGCTATACTTATTTCGTTAGCTTAATAAACAGTGTCTGAGGCTACTATACCCGCTAACAGACCTATCTACGTGCTAAACCTACACGCTACATGAACACTAAGTCAACACTAAATCCATATCCCTGGCGTCGTTTTTATCCGCGGGGGGTACCCGACGAAATTAATCCGGATGCTTACCCATCGCTGGTGGCATTGCTGGAAGAAGGCTGCCAACGGTTTACAGACCGGCCCGCCTATGCCTGCATGGGCAAGCAGATCACGTTTGGTGAGCTGAATAAGCTTTCCGAACAGTTTGCCTCGTTTCTGCAAAACGAACTGAAACTTCAGAAGGGCGATCGAATTGCGATTCAGATGCCTAATTGTTTGCAGTATCCGGTGGCCATGTTTGGCGCACTGCGGGCGGGGCTGGCCGTTGTCAACACCAACCCGCTGTATACGCCCCGCGAAATGCAGCACCAGTTTAAAGACTCAGGGGCAAAGGCCGTCGTGATTCTGAGCAACTTTGCCAGTAATCTGGAAAAAATTCTGGATCGTACGGACATTCAGCATGTTATTACAACACAACTGGGCGATTTATTGGGCTTTCCTAAAAAACAAATTGTCAACGCGGTCGTGAAATATGTGAAGAAGCTGGTCCCGGATTACAAGCTGCCTGATGCGATTTCATTTAGCGATGCTCTGAGCCGGGGGAGCAGTCAGCCATTCAAACCGGTGGCTATCCACAATACGGATCTGGCTTTCGTGCAATATACGGGTGGTACTACAGGCGTCTCGAAGGGAGCCATGCTGACCCATCGGAACATTATAGCCAATGTTGAGGGGCAGGATGTCTGGATGAAACCCGGTGGTATTCCCGATGGCGAAGGGGTTATTGTTGCCGCCCTGCCGCTCTATCACGTATATGCCTTAACGACAAATGCGCTGGCGGCTCTGAAAAGCGGATCGATGAACTTATTGATTACGAACCCACGCGATCTGAACGCCTTTATCGACGACCTCAAAAAATACAAGATAACGGCGTTCACGGGCGTCAATACCTTATATAATGGTTTGCTGAACCATCCGCGTATTGGTGAAGTTGATTTCAGCCATTTAAAAGTTACGTCGGCGGGCGGTATGGCTTTGCAGACAGTGGTGGCCGAGCGGTGGAGCAAACTCACCGGCCATACCCCTTGCGAAGGGTATGGACTCACCGAAACGTCGCCCGTGCTTTGTTCGAACCCCATTGACGGGACGGTTCGGGTGGGGTCCATTGGCGTTCCCTGGCCCAGCACCGAAATGAAGATAATTCGCGACGACGGTACCGACGCGCCCATTGGCGAAGCAGGTGAGATCGTTGCCCGCGGGCCGCAGGTATTTAGCGGCTATTACAAACGGCCCGAAGAAACGGCCCAGTCTATGCTGGGCGACTGGTTTAAAACCGGCGACGTGGGTGTCATGAACGAAGACGGCTTCTTTAAAATCGTTGACCGCAAAAAAGACATGATCCTGGTATCGGGCTTCAATGTCTACCCAAATGAGGTCGAAGATGTTGTTGCGCAGTGTCCGGGCGTTCTTGAAGTAGCCTGCATTGGTATTCCCGACGAGAAGTCGACTGAAGTAGTCAAAATCTTTGTTGTCAAAAAAGACCCTGACCTTTCGGCTGACTCGATCAAGGAATTTTGCCGCGAGCATCTGACGCCTTACAAAGTCCCCCGTATTATCGAATTCCGATCGGAATTGCCAAAGTCGAATGTTGGCAAAATTCTGCGGAAACCACTGCGGGATGAAGAACTGGCTAAATTGAAAAAGTAAGTCGAATGCAGCACACGGGAGTTGGTACATAGCCAATGTATAGCAGCCTTAATTCCTGTTTCCTTAAAAGCAGCAAAGCGTTTCCCTTTCCAGGGAAACGCTTTGCTGCTTTTAAGGAAACAAATAACTAGGCCACTGGCTCCAGCGTGTTGAGCATTGACAACTCCTGCTGAAAGCCTTTTACCTGTTTGATGAATCGACTGGCTTTCCGGCGCGACACATCTACCCGGTCGCCATTGACAAGGCTGACACTTAACTGTTGCCGATCGGGATGGATGCCTTCCAGATAGAGAAGATTGATGATATTTTTTTTGTGTGGGCGAACAAACACTTTCGACGCCAGCCGGCTCTCCATTTTTTTCAGCGTTAGCGACACCATCAACTGGCTACCGTCAGAGAAATGGAAGAGGGTGTAGTTGCCTTCGCCTTCGAGTCGCACAATGTGATGCATTGGCATTTTTTTGCGGCATCCCCAGAAAGGAAGGGTGAGATCTGACATCGAAAACTGGCCGGCCAGCTTTTCAACGTTGCCTTTGGTAAGCGGACGAGTAACAATAGTTGCTCTCATGTGGATAATACAGTAAGGGTGTGAATAATTGTCAGGTATGGGTATTTTCTCGCAAAGCCACCTAACCTGTACATCAGTATGAGCAATTTACAAATTTTTCATTATCAAGCTATTATAAGAGAAATAAATTTATTTAGCACCTTAAAAAGAGATGAGCTGCGGTAAAAACACTCCTCACTGCGTTGCTTTTTTCACGGTCAGTTTGTGCTTGAATCACCGCTCTTGCGAACTTATTGAGAGTGTTTCTGCTTGACAGCTAAAAGACAATTTTCATAAAATCAGCATGGCAACCTTGCTCGATTTAGTTGGTAACACCCCATTAGTTGAGTTAAACCGGCTAAATCCCAATCCCAACGTTAGGCTATACGGCAAACTTGAAGGCAACAATCCGGGTGGTAGTGTAAAAGACAGAGCCGCCGTCAGTATGATCCAGGGAGCCCTCTCCCGTGGCGAATTAAAACCCGGTATGACACTCGTGGAAGCCACCAGCGGCAATACGGGTATAGCCCTGGCCATGATCGCACGGCTCTACGATATTCCCATTGAGCTGGTCATGCCGGAAAACTCAACCCGCGAACGGGTTCTGACCATGGAAGCCTTCGGGGCTAAAGTAACGCTGACCGAAACGATCGAAAGCGCCCGCGATTATGCCGAAGCGCAGGTGCAGAAAGGCGGCTTCCTGATGCTCAACCAGTTTGCCAACCCGGATAATTACCTCGCCCATTACCGAACCACCGGACCGGAAATATGGCGTGATACAGCCGGGCAAGTCACTCATTTTGTTTCTTCCATGGGCACCACGGGTACCATTATGGGTACTTCCCGGTACCTGAAAGAGCAAAACCCGGACGTTCAGATTGTGGGCTGCCAACCTACTGAAGGTTCTTCTATTCCGGGCATTCGGAAATGGCCTGTAGAATACTTACCCAAAATTTTTGAGCCCCAGCGTGTAGATCGGGTTATGGACGTATCGGCAGAAGAAGCGACGCTCATGACGCGCAAACTGGCCAATGTTGAGGGGGTCTTTGCGGGAATGAGCAGTGGTGGGTCCGTTCATGCCGCAGTTCGGCTGGCACAGGAGCTTGAATCCGGAGTGATCGTGTGCATCATCTGCGATCGGGGCGACCGCTACCTGTCATCGGACTTATTCGGCTAGATCTAATTATCTTTGTACTCATGTACAAGCATATTATTCTGCCTCTTCTGTTCCGTTTCGACGCCGAGACAATCCACCATACCGTAACCCGTTTGTTGCAGATTGCCCTTTCCATTCCGGGCGTGTCGGCTATTTGCCGAAAAATCTACGTTGTTGAGGATGATCGACTGGCGCGCACCGTTTTCGGCCTGACATTCCCGAATCCGATCGGCATGGCCGCCGGATTCGACAAAAACGCCGAGCTGATCAGCGAACTAAGCGATTTAGGCTTCGGCTTTGTGGAGATCGGCACGGTAACGCCCCGCCCTCAGCCGGGTAATCCACGCCCTCGCCTGTTCCGCCTGAAAGCCGATGGCGGGCTGATCAATCGAATGGGCTTCAATAACAAAGGAGCAGGCCCGGCGGCTGAGCGGCTTCGACACTTTGCCAAAAATCGGAATGGTCGGCGGGTAATTGTTGGCGGCAACATTGGCAAGAATAAAGATACACCCAACGAAAATGCGCTGAGCGACTACCTCATCAGCTTTCGCGAGTTGTTTGATGCCGTCGACTATTTTGTGGTCAATGTCAGCTCGCCTAATACGCCCGGTTTGCGGGACTTGCAGGAGCGTGAACCGCTAACCCGTCTGCTAACGGCTTTACAACAGGAAAACCGCCTGAAACCAGCCCCGAAACCCATTCTCCTGAAAATTGCCCCTGATTTAACGAATGGTCAGCTGGACGACATCATCGCCATCGTTGCCGACACGGGCATTGCGGGCGTCATTGCAACCAATACGACCATCAGTCGCGACGGGCTGGCTACCGATCCCACGGCTGTCGCTCAGATTGGTGCCGGTGGCGTTAGCGGTCGGCCACTACGCGAGCGGGCAACCGAAGTGATTCGGTATTTGCATCAACAGTCGGGCGGAGCATTTCCGATCATTGGTGTGGGCGGCATCGCTACAGCGTCCGATGCGCAGGAGAAACTTCAGGCCGGCGCCAGCCTGGTACAGGTCTATACGAGTTTCATTTACGAAGGACCGGGTCTTGCCAAACGAATCAATAAAGCGCTGCTCATTTAATTACCTACCGTACGGGCCTTTTTTTGCGATTCTACACCTTTTCTTGTCGTAGTTTCTCGTTAAAAAGTGGGAAATTTACCTGTCGCGACCGCCCAAATCCAACGAATGGCACAACCAACCACATCGCCCCGTCAAAATACCCTCCGACGACCAACCGAACGCAATGAACCCCGTCCGCGTGTAAGCCGCGATGGAGGCGCGGCATCGAGTCGTCCCAAGGGCCCTTCCTTCAACTGGGGAGCCGCTCTCGATCGCTGGCTGACCGATCAACGGTCGGCCCTTACGTGGGGGGTCTTACTGATGGGCCTGGCACTGGGGTTAGCGGTCGCTTTTATCTCCTACATAGTCAATGGCGCGTCTGACCAGAGCGTAGTTGGCACGGCTTTTTCAGTACCCCTGGCCGAGAACGGTAATGAAACCCGCAACTGGGTTGGCCTTGTTGGCGCCTACGTAGCGCACGTCTTTGTTTTTCGCTGGTTTGGCGTGGGGGCACTGGCCTTACCCATTATTGTCTTTTTGTCAGGGTACAAACTCACTTTCGGCAGCGAGTTATTACCCTTGAGCCGGGCCACCAAAGCCTTGCTGTTTGCTGCCGTCTGGTGCAGCCTCATGCTGGGTTATATTGTGCTGGTGACCGACTCTGCCGAAACAGCCAGCGTCTGGTGCGGAGGCATTGGCTACGAAGTCAACGTTGCCCTGTATAGCCTGTTTGGCTGGGGAAATCTGGCATTTATCGCCTTTATACTCTTTTTCTTCGTCGTCTACTTCTTCGATGTTCGGTCCATCAAGCTGCCGGATTTCTCACGGCCAGCCGCACCGAGGGCCAAAAGTCGCTCCGACAATCCGCTGCAAACTTATGAAGAAAGCGAATTCGAGCCTGAAGAGGAAGAAGAAGCGAACCTGGACCCTGTCGATGCCGATGACACGGAAAATGTAGCGGCTTATGTACAAGCTGTCAGTCCGTTTGTGTCGAATGTAGAGGTGCCAGAAATTGAAGTCAAACCGGAAACGTCCTCGCCCGATGTAATTGCGCAGACAACCGGTGTTACCTTAACCATTAAAAACCGCGACGCTGTAGCTGACAACACCGAAGAGCTGAGCGCCACACCCGCGCCAACGTTTGAACCGGATCCTTTCGAAGACGATGATCTGGCAGCGGCCCACGGCTTATACGACCCAACGCTCGACCTGCCTCAGTATCAGTATCCGGTCAACGATCTGCTCACCGACTACCCCAACAGCCGCAAAGCGCAGGTATCTGACGATGAACTGACGGTCAATAAAGAGAAGATCGAGAACACCCTGCGCAACTTCGGCATCGAGATCGACTCCATTCAGGCTTCTATCGGCCCAACGGTTACGTTGTATGAAATTATTCCGGCCAAAGGCGTCCGAATTTCTAAGATCAAGAGCCTGGAAGATGACATTGCCTTGAGTTTATCGGCACTGGGTATTCGTATTATTGCGCCCATGCCGGGTATGGGAACCATCGGTATTGAAGTGCCGAACAAGAACCGTGAAATGGTATCGATGCGCTCCGTGATTACCAGCGACATTTTTAACAACAGCAAGTTTGACCTGCCCATTGTGCTGGGAAAGACCATTTCAAACGAAATCTACGTGGCCGATCTGGCCAAGATGCCGCACTTACTCATGGCGGGGGCCACCGGTCAGGGTAAATCGGTTGGGTTGAATGTGTTGCTGACATCGCTGATCTACAAGAAGCACCCGTCGCAGCTGAAGCTTGTGCTGGTTGACCCTAAAAAGGTGGAGCTAACCTTGTTCAATAAGCTGGAACGGCACTTTCTGGCCAAATTACCCGACTCCGAAGAACCCATCATTACCGACACAAAGAAGGTTGTAAACACCCTCAACTCGCTTTGTATCGAGATGGATAACCGCTATAACCTGCTTAAAGATGCGGGGTGCCGGAACCTGAAAGAGTACAACGCTAAGTTCGTAAAACGTCGGCTTAACCCCGAAAAAGGGCATCGGTTCTTACCCTACATCGTTCTGATCATCGACGAGCTGGCCGACCTGATGATGACGGCCGGCAAAGAAGTCGAGCAGCCCATTGCCCGACTGGCGCAGTTGGCCCGTGCCATTGGTATTCACCTGGTTGTGGCTACCCAACGGCCATCGGTAAACGTTATTACGGGTCTGATCAAAGCTAACTTTCCCGCCCGCCTGTCGTTCAAAGTAACATCCAAGATAGACTCCCGTACTATTCTGGATGCCGGTGGTGCCGAGCAGCTGGTGGGCCAGGGCGATATGCTGCTTTCGTCCAACTCCGACATTATTCGCCTGCAGTGTCCTTTTGTCGATACCAACGAGATCGAGGACATCTGCGAATTTGTAGGTAACCAGCGCGGATACGATGAAGCCTATGCGCTCCCTGAATTTGTGGGCGACGAGGGCGGCCAGGGCGACGATAAGGACGTGGACATGGCCAATCGGGACCCGATGTTCGACGAAGCCGCGCGGCTTATTGTTATTCACCAGCAGGGGAGCACGTCCTTGATTCAGCGAAAACTAAAGCTGGGCTACAACCGGGCCGGCCGTCTGGTCGACCAGTTGGAGGCAGCCAGAATTGTTGGCCCCTTTGAGGGCAGCAAGGCTCGCGACGTGCTGGTACAGGACTTACAATCGCTGGAAGAAATCCTGAAACGGCTAAAAGGTGAGTAAATAGCTCTTTCGTCGGTTTCTGCTACCGACAGATCATCGAATATTAAACTTTTCCTCTTACTTTCCCGTCTAAGAAAAACAGGACAGGTGCACAGCGTGTCTGATTCTGTCAATCTCAATCGACAGGTAATATATTTTGATAATGAAGAAAATTGCGTGGATGCTTAGTATGGCGTTTTTGATGACGCTACCTGCTTTTGCTCAGAAAGAGAAACGGGCACAGGAGATTCTGGATGCGATGAGTAAAAAATACAAATCACTGAAATCATACCAGGCGAGTTTCACATTTGCCAGCGTCGGTGCTGGTGCGAAGGAGTCGTATAAAGGTGACTTGACCGTAAAAAATGAAAAATTCCGCCTATTGCTGGGTGGGCAGGAAGTCTTTAACGACGGTAAGACTATGTCGACCTACATTAAGGAGTCCAACGAAGTGAACGTGCAGGATTACGACGCGAGTGCTAATGGCGAGCTGAATCCAACCCAGATCTATACGATCTACAAGCGTGGTTTTGACTATCGTTTCCTGAAAGAACAAAAGCAGGGCGGCCGCACGCTGGAAGTCATTCAGCTAACCTCCGACCGGCCCAAGAGCGCAATTAAAACGGTACAGATTGCGGTTGACAAGGCGGATAAGTCCGTTCGAAACTGGGTGATCATTAATAAAGATGGCAAACAGACGTCGTACACCATCACCAAGTTTACGCCTAATGTCAACGCGCCCGATACGTTCTTCGTCTTCGACAAATCAAAATACCCCGGCGTAGAAGTCGTAGACCTGAGATAAGATGTAGGATGTAGGATATATTCACTCCTACATCCTACATCCCTTCACACTTTTCCTCCAAATGCCAGGTCGCCCGAATCGCCCAGACCGGGAACGATGTAAGAGTGCTCATTCAGATGGTCGTCAATTGCCCCGAGCCATAAGTGGCATTGAGGTAGTTGCTGCTGTACATGCCGCACTCCTTCGGGGCTGGCAATGATGGCGGCAATGTGCGTTTGAGCAGGGATGCCATAACGCAGCAGCGCATGATAAACTTTTTCGAGCGAACGGCCCGTCGCCAGCATAGGGTCGCAAAGGATAAGCGTTTTACCACTCAGGTCAGGGCTGACAATATAGTCCATCGCTATCTCGAAGGTATCGCTATCTTCTGAACTGTAGCCTCGATAAGCACCCGCAAAGGCGTTCTCAGACTGGTCAAAATAATTAGCAAATCCCTGGTGAAACGGTAGCCCTGCCCGCATAATTGTCGCCAAAACGGGCTGTTGTCGAAGCACTTGCGTATTAGCAATGCCCAGGGGCGTTTGTACGTCGAGGGTCTGATAAGACAATGTCTTTGAAATTTCATACGCCATCAATTCACCAAGCCGTTCCAGATTCCGACGGAATCGCAGTCGATCCTTCTGAATTGTTACATCGCGAAGTTCAGCCATATATTGGTTGGCCAGGGAGGGTTGTTGCGTAAACACAAACATAGTTTGGGGGCTTCTTTGACTGTAAATTAGCCGCAAGGTTGGCGTATATCCAAACCAATTGGCTAATTTAAGCGGCCCGTAACCTATAAAACGTCACATAGACAACCCGAATACCACCGCCAGTCAGTCAGTTACATGCGCATTAACGTTTACCTTTTCTATTTTCTACTGCTTTCCTTGTCTGTTCAGGCGCAGAGCCCCTTTGCTCCTCTCAATGCGGATTATTACCATATCATCGACCGGCTGGAGATTCGGCAAAACAAATGGGCGGAGGGGTTTCACAGTTCCGTAAAGCCCTATAACCGGCATAGTATCATTCAGCTAACGGATAGCGTGGCGGCCCACCCTAACCGGGACTTTTCAGATACGGATTATTTTAATTTCGATTATTTACGGGATGACAGTTGGGAGTGGGTCGCTCCCTATGACTCACTCAAACCGGATCCCTTTACCAAGCACCTCGTTCGGCCCGCGTCACCCGGCGATAGCAAGCGCCCTTTACTAAAGTATTTTTACCACAAGAAGGCGGACTTCTATAGTTTACAGACCCCTGATCTAGACCTTCATATCAACCCTGTTGTTTATTTTGGTGGAGGCCCTGAAAACACGTCCAGCCAAACGAATGCTTCACTGACCGGCAACCAAATGCTGTTTGTGAACACAAGGGGTCTGGAAGTACGGGGCACCATTGGGCGCAAGCTGGGCTTTTATACCTACTTCGCCGATAATCAGGCGATTTATCCGGAATACATTCAACGATATGGGGAGACCTATGGCCAGACCTATAATGCAGCGGGGACATTACAGGTAACGGCACCGGGCGAAGGGTTTGTCAAGCCGTTCGGGACCCGGGGCTCCGACTTTCTGACGGCGCGTGGGTATATCACGTTCAATACCCTTAAAGTGATCAATATCCAGTTTGGCCACGATCGCAATTTCATCGGTAACGGATTTCGATCAGTGCTTCTGTCCGACAATAGCCCGGCTTATTTATTTCTGAAGCTATCCACGAAACTTGGTCGTCATATTCAATATACCAATCTGTTCACGTCGCTGCAAAACACGCAGACACCCAGAGTGCTGGACAGCAAATTGATTCCGCCCAAGTTTGCGGCCATGCACCACATCAGTATAAATCTGGGCAACCACATGAATCTGGGCGTCTTTGAAGCCGAAGTATTCAGCCGTGATCGGCTCGATTTGAGCTATCTGAACCCAATTATTTTATACCGGTACGTCGAATCCAGTTTGGGCAGCAGCGACAATGCCTTTGTGGGCCTTGATTTCAAGGCAAATTTCCTGTCGCATTTTCTGGTTTACACCCAGTTCATGCTGGATGAATTTCGGTTGAGACCCCTCCTGGCTCGCAAGGGCGACTGGACCAATAAGTTTGCGGTTCAGTTAGGCGTCAAGTACATCGATGCCTTTGGCGTTCCCAATCTGGACCTGCAACTGGAAGGAAATCTGGCCCGCCCCTATACGTACTCGCACGAAGCCTCCCCAACCGTTACGTCGGGACAAACGAATTACGCGCATTATAGCCAGCCGATGGCTCACCCGCTGGGTGCCAATTTTATGGAAGGCATTGGTATTGTCCGCTATCAGCAGAAACGTTTTTCGGTCAATGGTACGTTCAGCGTCATGATGAATGGTACCGACCCGGCCGCCGATATTAATTATGGCGGTAACATTTTAAAAGATTACACCTTCCGGATCCGGGAGGAAGGCAACTTTATTGGTCAGGGACGGCAACGGATTGTTACCTATGCCGATATGCGGGCTTCCTACATGATCAAGCACAATATATTTCTGGAAGGCCGCTATCTCTACCGTTATCAGGACAGCCAGTACCGGCCTGATCGGTACATTGACCAGGTGGCCAGTTTTGCCCTCCGCTGGAACCTCGCCTACCGGAGCTGGGTATTTTAGGAGTCTTACCCGTGATAAAGTCATAAGTCGTCAGTAAGTTTACGTCTCCGTAGCTTGATTACCGGCCACTTTTCATTGACAACTTACCAAATGCTTGATATTATTCGCCAGGAACTCGCCGAAGCTCAGTCTGTTTTGGATACGTTCCTTAGCAACCCAAGTCATCTTTCGGCTATCGAACAGGCGGCTATTCTCATGGCTGATGCCCTGAAAAACGGCCGT
Source organism: Spirosoma aerophilum (assembly GCF_054782495.1). Lineage (NCBI taxonomy): Bacteria > Pseudomonadati > Bacteroidota > Cytophagia > Cytophagales > Cytophagaceae > Spirosoma > Spirosoma aerophilum. The sequence goes on from NZ_BAAGSJ010000004.1 coordinate 592,439, forward strand.
AAAATTATTTCCTGCGGCAACGGCGGCTCCCATTGCGATGCGATGCACTTTGCCGAAGAACTCTCCGGCCGTTACCGCGATAACCGCCGGTCACTGGCCGCTATTGCTATTTCAGACGTCAGTCACCTTTCCTGCGTAAGCAACGATTATGGGTATGAGCACGTCTTCTCGCGTTTTATTGAAGGATTAGGCAACGAAGGCGACGTCCTGTTGGGCTTAAGCACGAGTGGTAATTCGGCCAATGTTATTCGGGCCGTGGAAGCCGCTCGCCAGAAAGGCATGAAGGTGGTTCTGCTCACCGGCAAAGACGGGGGCAAGCTCGCCGGTCAGGCCGACGTTGAAGTCCGGGTACCTCATTTCGGCTATGCCGACCGCATTCAGGAGATCCATATAAAGGTGATTCACCTGTTTATTCTGCTGATTGAGAAGCAGGTCATTTGAAACCGCACGGGTAGCCCGTGCGGTTTAGAACTGCTTTAGATAGGACAGCTTACCGATAACGTGCTGCTCCCGCTGCCGGTCGGAGGTTCGGATGGAACCCGCATAGGTACCACTGTTGTACACAATGTAGAGGAAGGACAGTGGCTGAAATTCCCAGGCCAGCCGAACATTCCAGGCATTCTTCTCATTGAATGTATTCCGCTGGAAAAAGCTGATCAGCTGCAAACGCGGGTTCACCGCCATCCGGCTTTCTACACTATAGAGTGATATGGTGCCGGTATAACCACCTACTTTCTGGAAATCGTTGGCTTCGGCAACGAGCGTAAAGGCCGCATGCGGAACGGGTGCCAGCATGAGGGTAGCCCGGCCATAAGTCAGGCTGCCGTCGTAATACCGTCCCGTTTCGCCATTAAACTGAAACGACACTTTCTTCGACGGGTCCGTACCGAACATCATGGAGTAGCGGGTATACTGGTATCGGTCAGACTCGATCGCCAGCCCCAGCGGGCGATAATCGCCATCATCCAGCCGCTGGAAGGTCGGATTGACGAAAAGGCCCAGGTTACCTCCATTCTGAAACGTTAGCCAGATGGGATTGAAATTATACTGTGCTTCCTGCAAATACCCTGTCGACGCTTTGTGGTAAAGCTCCATAAACGCCCCCGGTTCAAAGTTTCGTACCCATTTGGGTAGCCACTTCCCGCGATTGACCATATACAGCCCCGGCGTTGTAGCGATAACATCACCGCGTGATATAAAACCCATTTCGGGGTTGAAGTCCCGGGTAACGAGCGATTGCGTCCACCATCCAACCAGCTGGTTCGTTCGGTAAACGAACTGGCTGTAGGCAGCAATACCCTGATCCCGCCCCCCCGAACTCATCGAGCCGGTCAGCATGGTACTGAACGTCCACTTCTGATTCAGCCGAAAGAAACCGTCGAGTGCCAGGGTACCGTTTTGCCGACTGCCCACGCTATCTGTGCCATGCACATTCTTCAACGTAAAGAGCGCGCCAATGCGGTTTTGCTGACCAACATTTTCTACATAGCGCCCAACGGCGAAATCGGTCGTCGGGCTACCCGGAATACCCCGCTGGCGGATAACCATGCCCCCATAGTTCCGGTTAATTGACCGGTATACCAGTCGGGCACCGGCATCGATCGGCACCGGTGAACTGGTGCCATCGGGGAGCGTTGCCAAGCCAATCGTCCGGCTGAAAAAGGGCCGGATAACCATACTTCCCCCTTCGCCTGTGTTTTTATTACCCGCCAGGCCAGCCCCGAACAAACTGGCATTCTCCAGAAAAAATGCTCGCCGTTCGGGAAAAAGGACGGAAAAACGTGTGAGGTTATTTACCTGCCGATCGACATCAGCCTGGGCAAAATCAGTGTTCAGGGTCAGATCGAGAACGGTGTTGGGATTAATTGCCCACTTGGCATCGCCACCCAGTTTTAGTTTGGTGCGCTGGTCATAGCCGACCTCTGACCCGTTATAGCGGTCGTCACTCACTAAAACATAAGGCTGAACCCGAATATTCGGCGAAGGTGGGGGCGGCTTCAGCCCCGTAATCAACCCTGCATAGGCCATCCGACTCGATGTAAACGCCCTGGGGAAAGGCGACCAGGCGGACAACTCGTTGGAGTACCGGCGGTTCCGGAAAAAATTGATTCCCCACGACTGAACCGAATCGGCAGAAGACGCATACCGCAGCGTTTGCCAGGGAATCTGCATTTCGGCCACCCAGCCCGAATCGGTTCGGGTCGTGCGTACCTTCCAATAGCCGTCCCAATCTTCATCATACAGCAAATCATCGAAAGAAAGCAGATCGCGCTGAGTGCCGTGCGGATTTGTCGCAAAACTCATGGCATTGCGCTGGTCGTTGAAGCCGTCGATGGATACGCCGAACAAATCGTGCGACCGGTTGCTGAAGTCCCGCTTGAAGTTAGGCACCCGCAGGGCTTTCCGACCCAAAGGGTCATGATTGATAGCCGATATGTAGAGATACTGGCGGTTGTAAAGTACCCGAACGTCGGTAGCATACGTAGCGGGGCGCCCCTGTTGGGGATCGACCTGCACAAACCGGCGGGCCAGCCGGCTTTGCTGCCACTCAGCCTCATCCAGCCGACCGTCGATTTTGAGCCGGTTCTTTATTTCAACGGCCTGAATCCTTCTGGGCTTTACCGCTGGCGCAAAGATGACCGACTGGCCCGTAGCCGGGGTCTGATCAACCGGCACATCCTGCCCGTCATCTCGTGCGGTATCGGACCGCACTGAGGCCGACGCGGCAGCATTAGGGGCAAGCGGGTTGGTCTGGGCAGTTACAGAAAAGGGTAAAAAGAAGAAAAGTAGAGCGTTACGGGCAATAAAGGAGAACATAAAGGATGGATGACTTAATCGACAAAACTACTTGTCGTCATCCATCCTTTGCTCATTTTTTCGTTGAACGGCTCGTTAGGCCCATCCATTGGTAGCGCTTCAGCAGGCAGTTACCCACTCAACGGATTGACGGTTAGACATTAGTAGTCGCCACCGGCACCACCACCACCGAAACTACCACCTCCAAAACCACCGAAGCCGCCACCGCTGCTTCCTCCGCCAAAGCTGCCTCCACCACCGGAGCCACCCCAGCCGGAGTAGGTAGAGGTCGGGAAAAAGACAGGCATGAAGCCGCCACCCCGGCTGTTATTGCTTCCCCCACCCTTGTTTCGGCGCACAATGATGAAGATGATGATGATAAAAATGATCAATATAAAAATGAACGATCCGCCGTCATCACCAGAGTCTAAATTGGGGTCAGCTTTATATTCGCCACTGGCGCGCCGTATAATTTCGGTGGTCGCTTCGTCCAGTCCCTGAAAATACTGCTCCTGTTTGAAAGCCGGAGCAATGGTGTTGGTAATGATTCGTTTGGCAATGGCATCGGGGATGGCTCCTTCCAGACCATAGCCGGGCGCGATAAATACTTTGCGTGTTTGCGTGGCCCAAGCCAGCACCAGACCGTTATTCTTTCCCTGCTGACCAACACCCCACTTACGGCCTACCTGAAACGCAAAATCGCCAATGGGATAGGGTTCAGTGGTTTTGACGATAACGATCGTGATCTGGGTAGACGTAGAGTCATTGTAAGTACGCAGCTTCTGCTCCAGCTGCGATCGTTCAGAACTGCTCAGAATACCTACAAAATCGTTGACCAGACGGGGTGGGCTTGGTTTGGCAGGAATGGCGGCATCAGCCGATGACCCGCTGTCTGTTGCGGTATCCTGCGCTTGCATGGTAGCAACGGGCAGGCTGACGAACAGAAAAAACAGCAGCCAAAGGCGCAACTGTTGATGAATATAAGTAAAAAGGGAAGGTACGTTCACGGCAGTGTCAGTCAAACGAGATATCGTCGGCGAGTTCGTTAACGTCGTCGCTGGCGTAAGGGAAGTACTTTTTTAGTTGTTGCCCGGCCCGTTCGATACCCGCACTCAGCCCTTCGGCATAGTTTCCGGCAGCAAAGTGGGTTCGGAGCAAATCTTTGGTACTCGTCCAAAAATTGTCGGGTACTTTGGCATCAATGCCTTTGTCGCCCAGTATCGCGAACTTCCGGTCGGTATGAGCCAGGTAAAACAACACACCATTCTGTTCTTTCGTCTGGTGCATGCCCAACTGGGCAAACACTTCAATAGCCCGTTGAACAGGGTCGGCATGAACACAGTGTGGTTCAACATGCACCCGGATTTCACCCGAGGTCGCCTTTTCGGCCTGCCGGATGGCTTCCACGATACGCTGTTGCTCGTCGGGAGTGAAGGGATTGGATTGCATAACAGGATGGGTGAAGTAAGTAACGTAAGTCGATCAAGCGGTATAGACAGGCAATTCTGCTTGTCTCGCCTGATCGACTCACGTCACTAATCCCTACTTAAAATTGTACCGTTGGGGCGCTCTGAGCGGCTTGCGAAGCTTCGAAGAAGCCTTTTACAGGGAACCCGAAAATACCGGCAAATATGTTGTTGGGAAACGACCGCACCGATTGGTTATATGTCTTTACGGCTCCGTTGAAGTCGTTACGAGACACGGCAATTCGGTTTTCCGTGCCTTCCAGCTGAGCCTGCAACTCCAGAAAGTTCTGGTTTGCTTTCAGGTTAGGATAGCTTTCGGCAACGGCCAGCAATCGGGACAACGAACCACTTACCTGATCCTGAGCCGCCTGAAACTTCTGAACGTTCTCGGGTGTCAGCTGATCGGCCGTGAATTTTACCTGAGTAGCACTGGCGCGTGCCTGAATAACGGCGGTCAACGTACTCTTCTCGAAGTTAGCCGCTCCCTGAACTGTCCGAACAAGGTTTGGGATTAAATCGGCACGACGCTGGTATTGCGTCTGCACCTGCGCCCATTTTTCCTGAACGGTCGTATCGCTTTGTACTAACCCATTATAAGAGCTACAGCCGTACATACCCAGGATCAGGGCGAGAACCACCACGATAATTAATGTCTTTGACATGGTCTGTTGAAATGCAAATGATTGATATTGGATACAAAGTTGATCAAAACTACTACTTTGTAAACGTAAAACTACGCCAGTGGTTTTTTTACCTATTTTGCTATGGGTTTGTATTGATGATCGGTATGAACATACGCCATCTTTTCGCATGAATCTTACATTAACACAAAAAACTGCCCTCGTTTGCGGGAGTACCCAAGGCATTGGCCGCGCTGCCGCCATTGAACTGGCTCTTTTGGGCGCTAACATCATTCTGATGGCCCGTAAGGAAGAAAGCCTGAAAGCCATGCTGGCTGAACTGGATACGACGCAGGGACAAACGCACCGCTATCTCGTGGCTGACTTCAGCCAGCCGGGTGCGGTTGTGGAAGCTATCTCTCAGCATTTAGCCCAATTCCCGGAGTTGCATATTCTGGTCAATAATACCGGCGGCCCCGCTGGTGGGCCGTTGATTGACGCAAAAGCAAATGAATTTGTCCAGACATTTCATAATCATCTGCTCAACAACCAGGCCTTGGTGCAAGCCGTTTTCCCGGCTATGAAACAGGCTGGTTATGGACGGATCGTGAATGTCATCTCGACTTCAGTGAAGCAGCCTATTGTGGGGCTTGGCGTGTCGAACACCATTCGCGGAGCCGTTGCCCAGTGGGCCAAGACGCTGTCCTTGGAGATTGCTCAATTTGGTATCACGGTAAACAACGTGCTGCCGGGTTACACCAAAACCGCCCGTCTGGAGTCGGTATTGGCCATGCGGTCGAAGTCATCGGGACAAACAGAGGACGAAACGGCCCGCCAGATGGAGTCAGAAATTCCGACCGGCCGCTTCGTTACGGCCGAAGAAGTGGGGGCTGCTATCGCTTTCCTGTGCACGCCCGTAGCCGCTTCGATTAATGGCATCAATCTACCGGTAGATGGCGGAAAGACGGGGAGCCTGTAGGTGACAGGAAATAGCCAACTTCAGTTTTAGTAAACCAACGAACAACCAATAGCTTACCACAGATAACGACCTGTTTTAAGCGGAAACAGCCTTGTTTAGGATTAACTAAACAAGGCTGTTTTTGAACGCGTAGGCGACCATACCTGCCGTGTTTTTGGTGCCGGTTTTTTCGAGGATGCGCAAGCGGTGACCTTCGACGGTACGCGGGCTGAGGAATATTTTTTCGCTGATTTCCAGGGTTGAAAGCCCTTCGCAGATGAGCATGAGCACTTCTTTTTCGCGTTCGGAAAGCAGAATCTTGCTGTTATAGAAGGCATTGATTGGCTTGGCAACGTTCGTTTTGTTCGTCATTTTGCGAAGCATTGCCTTCGATACGAACTCGTTGAGGTAAACGCCTTCGTCCATCACTTTTCGAACGGCCTTTTCGACCTCACCCGCTTCGGCATCTTTCAGGAGATACCCACTCACGCCTTTTTCGAGCAGGTGCAGCACCATGCGATCTTCGTCGTGCATGGTCAGCACCACAATTTTAATGAGTGGGTAATTCTCGCGCAGGTAATCGGCGGTGGCGGTGCCATCCATAACGGGCATCTGCAGGTCGAGCAGGACCACGTCGGGCAATTTCCGGGCTATTTTATCAATGAGTTCCTGCCCGTTTCCAGCTTCCAAAACCAGTTCAAAATCGTGAATCTGACCGAGTATGGTAGACATACCCACCCGGAAAAGGGTGTGGTCATCGCAGAGGGCTAGTTTAATTTTTCTCATCGAGAGGAAGGAGTTAAGAATCGATACTGCATTAGTCGGAGGAAGCAACCATTCAGCAAACAAATTAACTCAATAAATCAACAGGTTGCGCGTCGAGCAATTGAACCTGTATATGAATCTGCGATCCCCGCCCGGGCGCCACATCGAATGTTACATGTCCATTGACGACACTCAACCGGCTTTCAATATTTCGCAAACCCAGGCCACCCTGTTTGTTCTCCGTTACCCTGTCGAAATCAAAGCCGACGCCATCATCAATCACCGACAAGCGGGCCTCGTGTTCAACACTGTACACCTGGATGGTGATTCGTTTGGCGCGAGCGTGCCGAATAGCATTGTCGACCAATTCCTGCGCAATGCGGTAGAGCATCAATTCCAGCGCAGGCGAAAATGGAACTACCGATTCGGGATAAATCAATTCGACTTCAATATCATCATCGGTAGCACGGTCGGCGAGCTCTTCCAGGGCGGCCAGCAGGCCAAACCGTTCGAGGGTTGTAGGCACCAGGTTCCGGCTGATTCGCCGGACATTGGTCATGGTCTCATCGATCATGGAGCGGGTTTTCTGAAACAGGAAACTCGTCTGCATGTCGCCCCCAACCTGCCGCTCCAGTTGATTGAGACTCATCTTGGTCACCGACAGCATCGTTCCGATACCATCGTGCATATCTTCAGCCAGCCGCTTTCGTTCTTCTTCCTGCCCTCGGAAGGTGGCCGCCATAAGGTCACGCCGATGCTGAGCCTGCAATTCCTTGTAGGCCAGTTGTTGTTTTGCCTGTTTCTGCTGGTAATAGGCGACGAAGATGATAATGAACACAGCCATTATCAACAACACAGCCGTACCAATGGCAATTACAAACCCGGAATCCATCGACATGGTCGCTATAAACAGAAAGCGGAATTGAGTAAAGTTCCAGACTTTACTCATGAATGTCAACCTACCTAATTAACAATTGAGCGAATGGTAATTTAACTAACTGAAAAACATAAGGTTATAATACATTTACCTGGTCGTACTTGCTCAGCCAGATACCAATTGAGGCAAGCAGGCAAAATAAGATATAAAAAATAAGATTTGTATCCCAGTACTGTTGAAAGATGTCAGGTTTAGCTTTACTTGACAGTACTTTATCACTTAAGAGGAAGATAAAAAACGTGCCACAAAAATATAGTAGAAGGCCACTATTTACCCAAAACATGGAATAAGCCAGTATATTTCGTATCGTAAGTTCGGAAAGTACCCGCTCGAAGAATGTCATCGTAACAACGATTCCATATACTCTAACGATGGTAAAATTACCAATTGAGAAGTCTTTCTGCGTGTAGAAATAAATATTACTAACGAATGAAATTAATAAGCCCCACAATATAATTTTCCTGTATGTTTTTGAGCGAATTTTTGAATTACTGTAGAAAATTAACGCTATAAAGACAATCTCAAAAAAGGAGAATAAATTATAAAGAAAGAGATTGTTTTCTCGAGTGGAAGCAAGAATATTTGAATATATATCTCTAAAAAAGAATAATATAAACAGAATGACTAGAAATCTTATTTCATACTGAAACGTTCGAATGCGAAATAACCCTATTAGTATGGGTAATAGGGTTATTAATTCTGCTATTGAGACTATAGGATACTCTTGATAATCGGTAAAGTAACGGTTCATTGTGCTTCTGTATTACCACAATCCTGAGGACATGGTCTACCTTCTCCTAATGCATTCATACCTCCAGTAGCTCCCGGCATATCTTTCATACCTGCCTTGTCTACATGGATAGGCATATCCCGGCCTCTTTCATCGACACCCGTTAAGAGAACGCGCGGCTTCAGCTGGCCTTTACCCGGTTCGGCAGGTTTGCCATCAGCATCTTCCCACCGTTTGGCATGGTGGATACGTAATCCTATGCAGCCGGGTTGGTCGAGTAAGTACTGAACCTGGTTGATACCGAAAAATTCGGAACGAACATATTCATCTTTCGAAAGGCCAACCTCCAGCTTACGTTCCTGGTAGGCGCCTGTCATAGCTTTGGTTTCGTGCGGGTCGAGGATGCGCCCGGCGTCTTTGGTAAACACGCTCATAAAAGTAATTTAGAAATTTACGTAAGGTTGTGCTGGATGGATAAAATCGGAAAGCGCATCTAAATTAGCGGGTCTATGTTTGCATGACAACTTTACTTTATCATACGTAAATTAGTTAAGTAATTGACATAAAGCGTTTTATGCCAAATAAAATACTTATCAATACGTAGTTCTACGTAGTAAACTACGGACTTTTGCCTGTTTATACTCAGCGGCTTAAAATCGGTGTTTATGCGCTGAAACAGTCGCCTGACCATAGTCTACCTTTGTCTTATTCAATCTATTCACACAGCTCGTCTGTCCACACAATAGATTCAGTTTAGTAACGACACTTTTCTCATAGGTTAGGTCAACAAAAAACGCCGGAGCAACTTGCTTCGGCGTTTTTTCATATAGATGATTGAGCGTCGGCTCCCGGTCAATTGCTGGCATCGGGAGCCCTGCCTCAACTATTTCAACAGATTCAGCAGGTAGGCCCCGTAACCGCTTTTAACGAGTGGTTTGGCAATGGTAGCCAGTTGCTCCCCATCGATGAACTTCATGCGATAGGCAATCTCCTCCGGACAACCGATTTTCAGGCCCTGCCGCTCTTCAATGACATGCACGAACTGGCCGGCCTGCATCAGCGATTCGAACGTACCTGTATCGAGCCAGGCGGTTCCGCGGTCGAGCACACCGACTTTGAGCTTGCCCTGTTCCAGATATACGCGATTAATGTCCGTAATTTCCAGTTCTCCTCTTACTGAAGGTTTTATGTTCTTGGCAATATTAACAACGTCGTTATCGTAGAAATACAGGCCCGGAACAGCGTAATTTGACTTGGGCTCTTCCGGCTTTTCCTCGATGGACAACACGTTGAAATCATTATCGAACTCCACAACGCCATACCGTTCGGGGTCGTGCACCTGATAGGCATACACTACGCCACCATCCGGGTCGTTGTTGGCCTGGAGCAGCTTCGACAGACCGGAGCCGTAGAAGATGTTATCACCCAGCACCAGCGCCACTTTATCGTCGCCAATAAACTCTTCGCCAATAATAAAGGCCTGCGCCAGACCATCGGGGCTGGGTTGTACGGCATAACTGAACCGACATCCCAGGCGTTCGCCATCGCCCAGTAGTTTTTCGAAATGCGGCAAATCGTGGGGAGTCGATATGATGAGAATCTCCCGGATACCCGCCAGCATCAGAATAGACAGCGGGTAATAAATCATTGGTTTGTCATACACCGGCATCAACTGCTTCGATACAGCCAATGTAAGCGGATGCAGACGTGTGCCGGAGCCTCCGGCCAGTATTATTCCTTTCATTTGTTTAATGAGTGAATGAGCGAAAGAGTGCAAGAGCGAAAGAGCAACCAGCGGATCAATTTTTTGCTCCGCACCAGGGCCCGGTTTCGCTCTTCTGCTCTTTCACTCTTTCGCCTTTATTAACGATTTGCGTACATACCCTGGTAATAACTCTGATAAGCGCCCGAGGTAACGTTATCCATCCATTCCTGATTCGCCAGGAACCAGTCGACGGTTTTTTCGAGGCCTTCTGCAAACTGAAGGGATGGCTGCCAGCCCAGTTCGTTCATGATTTTATGCGCATCGATGGCGTAACGAAGATCATGCCCGGCCCGGTCGGTCACGTAGGTGATCAATTGAGCCGAGGTGCCCTCCGGCCGTCCCAGTTTACGGTCCATGATGCCGCACAGCAGGTTCACGATGTCGATGTTCTTCCACTCGTTGAAGCCACCAATGTTATAGGTTTCGCCCTCTTTGCCTTTGTGGAACACTGCGTCGATCGCCCGGGCGTGGTCAACGACAAACAGCCAGTCGCGAACGTTCTCCCCTTTGCCATATACCGGCAGTGGTTTGTTGGTCTGAATATTATGAATCATCAGCGGAATTAGTTTCTCCGGAAAATGATTCGGACCGTAGTTGTTGGAGCAGTTCGACAACACAACGGGTAGCTTATACGTATTGCCATACGCCCGCACAAAGTGGTCTGAAGCGGCTTTCGATGCCGAATAAGGCGATTGCGGGTCGTAGGGAGTTTCTTCGGTAAAGAAATCCTCGGGGTTGTGCAGGGAACCGTACACTTCGTCGGTCGACACGTGGTAGAAGCGCTTGCCTTCGAAACCGCCGGTAGACGCCCAACTATTTTTAGCCGCATTGAGCAGGTTCACGGTACCGACTACATTGGTCATTACGAAGGACATAGGATCGGTAATCGACCGGTCTACGTGCGATTCGGCAGCCAGGTGAATAACGCCGTCCAGCGACAGTTCAGCGAACATATCCTCCAGAAATTTGGCGTCGGTAATATCCCCTTTGATAAATGTATAATTGGGCGCGTGCTCAATGTCTGACAGGTTGGCCAGATTACCGGCATACGTCAGCGCATCGAGATTATAGATTTGATATTCAGGATATTTGGTAACGAATAATCGAACAACATGCGAGCCGATAAAGCCAGCTCCGCCCGTGATTAGAAGTTTCATTGTATATGTATCTAGTTATAGATGTTTTGTACGGCCCTATGATCAGACTGCATAGTTACGTTATAAAACGATATTATTTTGCACTTAACTTCTGTTGCCACTGCCACGCATCGCGCAGTGACTCAGCCAATGTCCGTTGTGCCGACCAGTTGAGCACCTTATTGGCCTTACTAACATCGGCGTACACCTGCTCAACATCACCGGGGCGACGGGGGCCAATGCTGTAGTTCACCTTAACGCCGGTTGCCTCTTCAAACGTTTTAATCACGTTCAAAACGGTTTCACCCCGTCCGGTACCAATGTTGATGACATCGTAGGAACAGGCATCGTCAGCCTCGATTAGTTTTGTGAGTGCCTGCACGTGCGCATCGGCCAGATCCACCACATCGATATAGTCGCGAACACAGGTCCCATCGGGGGTATTATAATCGTCGCCATACACGGTCAGGCTGGCACGGATACCGGCGGCTGTCTGCGTAATGAACGGCACCAGATTGGCCGGAACGCCCAGGGGTAATTCGCCAATTTCGGCGGAAGGATGTGCCCCAATCGGATTAAAATACCGAAGCGCCAGTGCCTTTACGGGTATCTGCGCCCGAACGGCATCCCGAATAATGTCTTCGCCAATTGATTTTGTATTGCCATAAGGCGACTGAGCCGGTAGCCGGGGCGTCTCTTCCGTTACGGGTAAATGTTCGGGCTGGCCGTATACGGTACACGAAGAGGAGAACACGAAATTCTTGACCGAATGCTGCGGCATCAACTCCAGCAGCAGCATGAGCGGATCCAGGTTATTCCGGTAATACTTCAACGGATTTGCCACCGATTCGCCAACGGCTTTGTTAGCCGCAAAATGGATAACGCCAACGGGAGATTCTTTTGTGAAGATATCGTTCATCGCTCCGGCGTCGTTACAATTTACCGGATAACAGGTTACGTCGCGGCCCAAAATGGCTCTCAACCCGTCGATGGCTGAGCGTTCGGAGTTGGAAAAATCATCGATGATGACCGGCTCAAAACCGGCGTTAACCAACGAAACAACCGTGTGGGAACCAATGAATCCTGCGCCACCGGTAACCAGAATTTTTTGAGAATTGCCTGAGTGAGTCAAACCGTTTTTTATAAAATTTTTGTTGCTATTTTAGCATAGCAACTCCTAGAGCAACACAAAAGTAGTATATTCAGTAGGTTTCAAAAACAGTTTTTATCCTAGGGTCTTCTTCAAAAGCGACACAAACTAATGAACGACAACGAATTGAAAGCCCTTATCTCGCTTCTGGACGACGAAGACCGGGAAGTTGTTGAACACGTCGAACAGCAAATACGGCAAATGGGAGGTCAAATGATTCCCTTTCTGGAGTCGGAGTGGGAAGCGAGTTTTAACCCTGCCCTGCAAAAACGTATTGAGGAGATCATTCATGACCTCCAATACGAATCCGTTCTGGATCGCATGCGCGACTGGAAAAACGGGGGAGCCATGGATCTTCTGGAGGGTCTTTGGATTGTTGCCACCTATCAATACCCCGACCTGTCGCTTGAGCGGCTGAAACAGGATGTCGAACAGTTATATTATGATGTCTGGGTCGATTTCAAGGCCGACATGCACCCCGACGAGCAGATCAAGGCGATGAACAGCGCGTTTTTCTCCAAACTGAAATTTGCGCCCAACACCAAGCACTTTCATTCACCCGCCAACTCGATGATCAATCAGGTGCTCGAATCCCGTCGTGGCAACCCGATTACACTTTGCGTCCTGTACATGCTGATCGCCAAGCGGCTCAACCTGCCGGTATATGGTGTAAACCTGCCCAACCTCTTCGTGCTGACCTACAAAAACAGCAGCGGGGTTCAGTTCTATATCAATGTGTTTAACCGCGGGCTGGTTTTCACTACGAAAGACATCGATCAGTATATCGACCAACTGAACATTAAACGGCTGGACACGTTCTATCAGCCTTGCACAAACGCCGATATAGTCCGCCGGGTGCTGCGAAATCTGACGCTGGCCTTCGAGAAAAACGGCGATAGCGAGCGCGTTCGCGAAGTTGAGCAAATCCTTAATGCCGTTCGGGACGATGGCGACGGCCTCCCCCTTTCTGACTACACACAGCGCTAACGTACCCACTTGTACCCAGGGGATTTATCCCGTGTTTTTTTTATTTACCAGGTAAAATCACGGGATGAATCCCCTGGGTACATTAATAGGCCACTGCCAGCAACCCCGGCCCGGCCTGAAAACAACGAATAATCAGCTGCTCCTGATGATTGGGTAGACGGACATGGCCTGTTAACTGGTCGGCCCCGTCAGCGAAAGGCTCAATCAGCAAATGCTCCCGAAAGGTGAGCTGCCGCTTTCCGTACAGCTTATACAAAGCTTCCTTGGCACACCAGTAAACTGCCAGTCGGTTGGGGTCACCGGCTGCGTGGGCCAGCTCACTCTCCGACAATACGCGCGGCACAACCCGCCGGAACTGCTCCCGGATGGGCTCAATATCGATACCTACCGGGCGAGACCGATGGAGTACGGCTGCCGCCCATCCATTGGTATGCGACAACGATACATACCAGGGCGAGTCGATAAGATGCGGTTTTCCATATTCATCTTTTTGCAAACCCCGGTAATCGACGCCTTGTGCTTCGACCAACTGCCGAATAGCCGCCCGGCAAGCCAGCCATTCGATCCGCTGCGAGGGGTGTGTGATGGCGGCTAAATCTTCCTGTTCGGATGGTGTCAGCAATAGTCCGGCCTGTAATGTCGGCTCATCTTCGGTGATGGCCCGAAGCAGCGCAATACAGTCGCTGGATATATCTAGTTGAAAAGTCACCATCAAAAATCGGAAGTCGTTCGAGAAAAAGAAAGGATTCACGACCTTTGATCATCAACTTGTCTTAATGAAGTAGTGCTGGTAGAAAAAATAGATACGTTCGGCGGGCACCGCGACCCGGTGTATGCGCTGGAACGAGGCCCTCTGGCCGAACAGTTTTTTTCGGCGGGGGGCGATGGTCAGGTCGTTCAATGGCATCTTAACCGGCCCGATCTGGGCGAGCTGATTGCCAAAGTGCCTACGTCCATATACGCCCTGGCCCTGCACCCGGCCAGCGGACTTTTATGGGTAGGCCAGAATTATGAAGGTGTTCACCTGATCGACCCGCTCCGAAAACAGGAAACGGCTTCGCTGAAGCTGACATCAGCGGCCATTTTTGACATTAAATTCCACAAGACAGACGCGTTTCTGGCGCTTTCAGATGGTGTTGTCGCCGTGGTTTCCACCAACCCACTTGTGGTCCGGAAACACCTGAAGGCATCCGACCAGTCGGCGCGCTGTATCGCCGTCAATCCCGTTGAGCGCGAGCTGGCGGTAGGCTACAGCGATAATGTTGTGCGTATTTTCGATTTAACAACGTTTGACATCAAGCAGGTAATTCCGGCGCATAGCAATTCGGTATTCACCCTTGCCTACTCGCCCGACTTTCAGCACCTGATCACGGCTGGCCGCGATGCTCATTTGAAAGTGTGGGACGTTGAACAGGACTATGCCCTGCAGCATGATGTTGTGGCGCATATGTTTGCCATCAATCATCTTTCCTTCAACCCATCGGGTAGTCTGATGGCTACCGCCAGCATGGATAAGTCCATTAAAATCTGGGACGCCGATAGCTACAAGTTAGTGAAGGTCGTGGATCGGGCGAGACATGCCGGGCATGGCACATCGGTCAATAAAGTATTATGGACCGACTACAATGAATTTCTTCTTTCGGCCAGCGACGACCGCACCATTTCGGTATGGAAATTGACATGATACATAGAGATAAACGACTCAATACAGATAGCTTAAATAGGATTCGGCTATTTTTCAGGCTATTTTTTGTAAAATAGGTATTAAGGCCGTTAATTCACCTTTATCTGGCTATTCAGTAACTCATTAAAACCCTTGGCGCACCAATGAAAATTACGCCCATCGAAATCCGGCAACACACGTTTGACAAAGGGTTGCGCGGCTACAAAACGGAAGATGTCGATGCATTTCTGGTTTCACTATCTCAGGAATGGGAACGTTTGACCAATGAACATAAAATGTTGAAGATGCAGCTTGAGATAGCTGAGAAAGAACTGGGCAAGCTGAAGGAGGTAGAGATGACGCTGTTTCGTACCCTAAAAACGGCTGAGGACACAAGCGCTCAAATTACCGACCAGGCGAATAAAGCGGGCGAAAAATACGTTGATGAAGCCCGGCAGAAAGCTGACGACATGCTGGCCGACGCCCGAAAAAAGTCGGCCTTGATGGTGCAGGATGCCGAAAACCAGGCCCGGTACTTAAAGGATAACATCCTCAATGACCTTAAATCGCTGGAACACGATTTTAAGGCGCTGGAAAGCTACAAGGAAAACCTGGCCGTTCAGATTCGTACCCTCGCCAACAATGCCGTTGACAGCGTGGATCGCTTCGAAAAGAAGTTTAACCGGCAGAACCTGAAAGGTAAACTCGACGACGTAACAGCACAACTCAAAGAAGAAGTGAAGCAACCGGAAGGCGAAGCAGAAGTGCTGCCCACCGACACGGCCATCACCGCTGACGCTGTAGCCGAACTGCCGCCGTTGACCGAACGGGAAGCATCTATTCAGGAAGCTATTCCAGTGGATGAATCGGTTGTCGAAAAACTTGACGAAGTTCTTCAACACGATCATCAGGAAACGGCTCCCGTTACGGCCGATAACGACGTGGTTGTTGAAGACAAAACACCCGAACCGGTATTGGCCGAGGTGAATACCCCTGAACGAGAACCCGCCCCCGCCGAATCGACGGAAGAGGTGACTACTAAGAAAACAGGTTCATTTTTCGACCAGATATAAGCACTAGAGAAACGTGTCAGCCCGATAAAAACCCACACAAGAAGAAGGTTTTTATCGGGCTGACACGTCTTCATACCACGTTATGGGAACAATTGCCTTAGAAGGATTAGAGTTTTTTTCGTACCACGGCTTTTACGACGAGGAGCAGAAAATCGGCAATAAGTATTCGGTCGATATTGTGGTAACCGCCGATTTTTCGGAAGCTGCCCGGCGAGACCGGCTCAGTGCCACAGTCAATTACGAGGATTTATACCGCATTACGGCCGGTGTTATGAAACAGCCCGCCCGACTGCTCGAACACATTGCTCACCAGATCATTCAGGAAATCAGATCGACTTACGCTGAACTCGACGCCGTGGAGGTGAGCGTGTCCAAATTTAACCCACCCATCGGGGGCGTCTGCCACCGGGCGAAGATAACTTTAAAGGAGTAGTCAGGAGCGAGGAGTTAGATGTGAGGAGGGCTGACGCATGTATTGCTTTTGCGTCAGCCCTCCTCACATCTAACTCCTAATACCGTCCTTTAAACTGCCTGCTGAATGCCGGCAAACGAGATGGCCATGTGCGATGCGTCATACACGCAGGCACCGTTGCGAATCAATAACACCTGGGGCGACTCGTGTTCAACGCCAAATAAGTGTTCAATTTTATTGGAAATAGGCCGATTGGCTAATAAGTCGAGATAATACGGCTTCACACCAAGCTGGTCATTCCAGTTGCGTTCCATCCGGCTAAGCGCCATAGCACTTATTGAACAAGTTGTGCTGTGTTTGAAGATCAACACAGGCTGCTTTGCTGACTCTTCTTTGATCGTATCTAATTGAGTGTCACTCGTTATCTTATTCCAGTTCATTGTACCGACATACATTCTGTTGACGTAAAATCATTTTTACTTATGAAAAGTTCGTCAATTTTCCGGTGTATATCGTAGTTTTTCAGCCATTTCTGTTGTGATCGCTTCGGCATAAGTCCCGTACGCATCAACTAATGTCCCTTTGTTACCATTCCGGGCTTCAATAGCATACAAAACCATCTCGTCGCCCGGATCAGTTGTCCCTTCAAAGCGATAAACCTCGACGACGTCGAAGTCGGCCGGCCGTAATTCAATATTGTCAGGCTGGCAGTGCAGGTGGTCGGGTTTAAGGTTATAGTCCTGCGTAAATCCCTGGGCTCGCAAGCCTTCCAGGGCTTCGGTAAGTGTATCGTATGCGTGCATGAGCGGTGGTTTATCAAATGAGTTCGTAGTTTTGCTAACTATAACCAACCATCGCATCGCTTGTTTTCGGGTATCTATAACACCGGCATTCTTGCTTTTCAATCCCTATTGCGATTAGTAGCTCCTTTCAACCCAAAAGCAAGACTCTGGGTGGATGGCCGTCGCGGTTGGGCAGTGGCCCTGCGGCAGCGCCTTACCGCCAACACAAGCCCTATTGCCTGGTTCCACGCGGCTTCGCTGGGTGAATTTGAGCAAGGCCGACCGGTAATTGAAGCCTTCCGGGCAGCCTATCCCGATTATAAGATTCTGTTGACGTTCTTCTCTCCCTCCGGTTATGAAGTTCGGAAAGACTACGATGGTGCCGATTACATCGCCTATTTACCCGCCGACACACCCGCCAATGCCCGGCAGTTTGTTGACATCGTGAAACCCCGGATTGCCTTTTTCATCAAGTACGAGTTTTGGTACAACTATCTGCGCGAGTTAAAAACAGCGGGGGTTCCGGTCATTTCCTTCTCGGCCATTTTCCGCCCGAATCAGCTCTTTTTTAAACCCTGGGGGCAGTTTTACCGAAATATGCTTCGCTACTTCGATCATATTCTGGTGCAGAATCAGGAATCCGTCGACTTGTTAAAGGGAATTGGCCTGACCAGCGTGACCCTAGGTGGCGATACGCGTTTCGACCGGGTATCACAGGTGGTAGTCACCAAAAAGGTGATTCCTGTGGCCGAAGCGTTTAAGGCCAATGACCCGTTGCTGGTTATCGGTAGTGCCTGGCCCGATGATATGGCTGTCCTAATCCCGTTCCTCAACTCGTTTAACAAGCCACTGAAAGTCATTATCGCCCCGCATGAGATTCATGATGAAGAAATTGAACGCTGGCAGAAGCAACTGACAAAGTCGTCGGTACGGTTTTCGATAGCCCATACAGATACTGTCGGCTCCTTCGACATACTGTTTATCGATAACATCGGCATGCTCTCGTCGCTCTATCAATACGGTGAGTTCGCTTACATTGGGGGGGCCTTTAAGCAGGGGTTACATAACATTCTGGAAGCTGCTACTTTTGGTATGCCCCTCTTTTTTGGACCGGAATTCGAAAAGTATCAGGAAGCCATTGATCTCGTGCAGGAAGGGGTCGCTTTCCCAATTCATAACGCAGAAGAATTAGCAACATCGTTCATAAAACAGTACGAGAACCCCCGGCTGTCAGCTCAAATAAGCCGGGATTATGTGCAGCGGAACATTGGCGCAACGGCGAAGGTTATGGAAGTTGTACGGCAATTAAAGAGCGATCTGCCATAATGCAACGGGCGTTCATGCCACTCACTCTTTCACTCTTTCACTCTTTCGCTTTTCACCCTTTCACTCTTTAAAAATTGCAACAAGGCTTAGTCATACGTTCAACCGGCTCCTGGTACGAGATTCGTAACGCAGACGGACATATTTTTCAGGGTCGGCTGAAAGGAAAGTTCAAACTGAAAGACCTCAAGGTCACTAACCCAATTGCCGTAGGCGACCGGGTTGTATTTGACGTGGAAGATGAAGCTGAGAACACGGCTATCATCACCGACATTTCGCCCCGCGACAATTACATTATCCGGCAATCTGTCCATAAAACGGCCCACGGTCATATTCTGGCGGCCAACCTCGACCAGGCGGTGCTGCTGGCTACGCTGGCCATGCCCCGAACGTCGGCAGGATTCATCGACCGGTTTCTGGTCTCCGCCGAATCGTTCCGTATTCCGACAACCATCGTTTTCAACAAAATCGACATCCTGAACGACGAAGGGCTGGAATTTCAGCAGGAAATCATCGACTTATACGAGCGCATTGGCTACAATTGCCTGTCGACCTCAGCTACCGAGGGCGTGGGCGTGGAAGCCTTCCGGGCGTTACTCGACCAGAAAGTAACACTAGTGGCCGGACACTCGGGCGTGGGAAAATCATCCCTCGTGAACGCCATTGCGCCGGGCCTCAATCTGCGCACGAACGAAGTATCGTCCTTTGCCAACAAGGGTGTTCACACGACCACCTTCGCCGAGATGTTTGAACTGGCCCCAAATACGTTCATTATCGATACGCCCGGTATTAAAGAACTAGGGTTGATGGACACCTCGAAAACAGAAATAGGCCACTACTTTCCCGAAATGCGCGACCGACTGAACCAATGTCGTTTCAACAACTGCCTGCACATCAACGAGCCCGGCTGCGCCATTAAAGAAGCCGTCGCTGAAGAAGAAATAGCCGAAAGCCGCTACATGAGCTATTTGAGTATGGTAGAAGGCGGGGATAACAGGCGGTAAAAGGGATAAAGGAGGAGGGGGACGAGAGGGAAAATGGTTAGGGGACAATCCCTTTCCTCCCTCTCGTCCCCCTCCTCCTTTATCCCTTTCTCCCCTAATTCGTCATTGCCGCCAGCAAGTCGGCTTGCGTGATGATATGCACCTGTTCCCGCTCGTCGCGTACCAGTAACGCTTTGTTGTCTCGGTCAATGAGCGATGAAAGGGCGTCGATGGTATTATCCAGTCCCACGAACTTGAAGGGCTTATCCATCAACTCGCTAACCGGGTGATCTTTCACCGCCGGATCGTCGATAAGTCGATTCAGGACAGTGGAGTCAGTGAGGCTACCGACAATGTATCCATTTTCGTCCGTTACCGGAATCTGCGAAATGCCGTAGCGGTTCAGAACCTGAATGGCCTGACTTACGGAAACGCCAACGCCAATGGTCGTTAGTTGCGACTGGCCCGTCTTATGCTGAACAATATCCCGGGCGGTTTTGAAAGCGCGGTCTTCCAGAAAGCCGTGGTCTTTCATCCAGGTATCGTTGTAAATTTTGGCGAGGTAACGCGTGCCGTGATCGGGCAGCAGAATCACCATTACATCGTCGTCGGTAAGGTGGGTTTTGGCCCATTCCAGCGCGCCATGCACAGCAGTACCGCACGACCAGCCTACGAACAGGCCTTCTTCGCGCGCTAACCGACGAGTCATAATGGCCGCATCTTTGTCGGTTACCTTCTCGAAGTAGTCGATCACGCTAAAATCAACGTTCTGCGGAAGAATATCTTCGCCGATGCCTTCGGTCAGGTATGGGTAAATTTCGCCTTCGTCGAACTGGCCGGTTTCTTTGTATTTCTTGAATACAGAACCGTACGTATCCAGTCCCAGCGAAACGATGCCTGGGTTTTGTTCTTTCAGGAATTTCGACGTACCGCAGATGGTGCCGCCCGTACCGACGCCAGCAGCAAAGTGCGTGATTTTGCCGTCAGTATCCCGCCATATTTCGGGCCCCGTGGTTTCGTAGTGCGCGGCCGTGTTAGCGGGGTTATCGTACTGGTTTGGATAGAGCGAATTAGGTATATCGCGGTTCAGCTTTTTAGCGACAGAGTAATACGAACGTGGATCGTCGGGAGCCACATTGGTGGGGCAAACGACAACTTCAGCGCCCACCGCCCGCAGAATGTCGATCTTCTCCTGCGATTGTTTATCGGCCATCGTAAAAATGCATTTGTAGCCTTTGCCGATAGCCGCCAGCGCCAGACCCATACCCGTATTGCCGCTGGTGCCTTCAATAATGGTGCCGCCGGGTTTGAGAACGCCCCGCGCTTCGGCATCTTCAATCATGCGTACAGCGATACGATCTTTCACCGAGTTGCCGGGGTTGAAATACTCGACCTTCGCCAGTATCGTCCCCCGATTTCCTTTCGTGACTTTATTGAGCTTCACCAATGGCGTATTACCAATGGTATCGATGATGGATTTGTAGTAGTTCATGTTGGTGAAGGGCCACGCTGGCCGACTTATGTTCGTTCTGTGGTTTATCACTAAACGCCGGAAGCCCATCGTTCGTTTGACCACTCCCTAACGTTGCGGCTGCTCCTCCCCTTTCTGCACAGTTCGTTACCCGTTTTTACCAGTTCAGCCTGCCTTTCCGATTGTTCACTCAACCGCCTATTCATGAGCGGTTTAAAGCGCCATACCTTTGACCTGTTCTTCTTTTAAAACCAACAACAAATACAAAAACATCATGAAAACGTTAGCTCAATCATTACTGACTGCGTTGCTTCTAAGCACCGCCACTCTTGCCTCAGCAGCAACCACACACCCAACCACAACAGCCAACCCAACCGTTACAACGAACTCGTACAAAGCCGCTGTTTTCCCATCGGCCATTCCATCCAAACTCAACGTATACGTTGAACGGGCACCCGGTCAGACGATGACGGTATCGTTTAAAGCATCAGACGGGAGAATCCTGGGCGCACAGTCGGTCGGCAAAAAACAGGGCAATTTCCACTTTCAGTTCGACCTCTCGGATCTGAAAGATGGGGCTTACACGGTCGAGATTGTGTCGGGCAGCGATGTGTCCGAGCATCCCGTTACGCTGAGCACCACGCCTTTGCAATCGGTCAGCCGCACCATTACGCTGAACTAATGTCAACGGTACATACCAACAGAACGGCACCACGTCATAAGATCGTGGTGCCGTTCTGTTTACAAGAGTATGACCAAAGCTGTAGAGTCCGTTATGCGTTCATTGACGTTCGCGAGGCTGCGGATTTCCATATCGTTGGTTGATACTGTTATCCAATACAAACCTGCCTGGATTTCACTTCTTCAACGGTTTCTTACAGTTCAATCACTGTTTTACCAATGTTACTTCCCTTTTCGGTGTATTGGTAAGCAGCGATTACATCGGCCAGGGGAAAGGTTTTCGTTACCTCAATCTGAAGCCCTTTTCCGATAGCCTCAAGCATAAAATTCGCGCTCGCCGGGCCGGGGCTCGATAAAAGCATTTTGTCTTTCTTACCCGTTACAAGATTCGTCAATGTCGTCGTTACAATGTCGACCGGTTGAGGCACCGGATTAATAAACACCGCGTGTTCTTTCATCAGAGGTTTGGCGTCATGGAAAGGCAGTTTCGCGGACAGGTCGAAAATTATGTCGAACTGCGTAGTCAACTCCCGAACGTCCTGTTTTGTGTAATCCACTACCCGATCGGCTCCCCATTTCTGCACAAACGGCAGACCAGCGGGACCAGCGACTGCCGTAACAACAGCGCCCGCCTGTTTGGCCAGTTGAATTGCTACCATGCCCATACCGCCCGATGCACCGTTCAGCAGCACCTCCGAGCCTTCTTTGATGTGTCCCAGCTCGACCAGTGCCGTGTACGCTCCCGAACCGACTACCATAATCGACGCGGCCTGAGCAAAACTGATCGACGATGGTTTGTGCCAGACAGATTTAGCCGGGACGGCAATATATTCTGCCAGAGCGCCCCCTTTCATGGTGTCGACCGCCCCAAATACGTCATCGCCTACCGAAAAGCCCGTTACAGCTGCACCTACCGCCGTCACCACACCGGCAAAGTCTACACCAACTCCTTTGGGGAATTTGGTACCTGACATCAACTTCATTTCACCCCGGCGAATTTTGCCGTCCAATGGATTGATCGAAACCGCTTTAACGTTTACCAGCACGTCGTGTGTACCAGGCGTGGGCATGGGGGCTTCGGTGATTTGCAGCACATCGGTGCCGCCGAATTTATGATAGACTACCGTTTTCATTGCCTTGTTTGTTTATATGTCTTTTGGCCTATGGCGGTAGCAAAAGTCGGTGTGGGCCGCTCACAAAACTTGTATCAGATCACTGTTTTGCTTGAAGGCCCGTGGGGCAACTCCCAGCATTTCATACATGTACTTGTTGAGTTGCGCCTGGTCATAAAATCCCGATTCATAAGCAATTTCGGTCAGGTGGCGGCTTCGGTCGGTAAGCGCACAGACGACAGCATGGCGAAGTCGTTTCCAAAGCAGGTATTTGGATACACTGCTGCCCGTCTCTTTTTTGAATAACGCCGTCAGGCGCGAAGGCGATAAAAACACCTGTTCAGCCAGTACGCTGGGCGTAAGCGTGTTGGTGGTGAAATGGGCTTCGATCTGGCGAATAATGGTCTGTACACGCTGATCCACTGAATCAGCGGAGTGGTTAAGCGTCAGAAAGTGAGTAATTCCGAGCGGCCAATTTGATGAATCCTGGTGTATAAATGGCGCAAAATGATGGTATACATCGGCCGTTGAAGACAAAACAATTACGTTCTGGTCTGGCTCAAATAAAGACAGCAGTTGTAAACTGGCCCGCGAATAAGGTTCTACATTGATGATAGTCAAGGGAGTTTCTCCGTTGACGGTACACAAATGGGCTACCTGCGGTTTGATAATAAATCCTGTAATATGTTGATGGGGCGTCCCATCGATGACCGATGTGAAAGGTTCGCCAAGTGAAACGACAATTTGATAGGCCGCGTGTTGATGAATCTGCACGTTCTGCCCGCGAATCATCAAGGCTAAAATAAAGGGGTTCATAAATGATACGAGTTGAGATCGCTCCGTTACTTGTAACGTTGCCCTATCAAGGCTACGCAGTCAGTAACGCGCACGACTACATTGAGTTCGGTTTACCAAGCTGTATAATGAAACACCCCACGGTCGTGAGGCTATGGGGTGTTATTTGTTTATGAAGCAAGCTAAACCTGTTTATCAATAAAGGCTTTTACCTGATTATGAAAATGTTTGAAGCTATCGGAACGTTGCTCTAGCCAAGAAGAGTCGAAACTGGCCAGAATATCATCGGCTAAGAGAATCTGCTTGCTGACAAGGTTGGTATCCCCATACACGGCCTGCTTAGCTTGCGAACGTGTATAGGATTCCAATAGTGTGTTTTTCCCTGGCTCTTCTTTACGCCGTTTTATATACCAAAGCCAGTATTCGATGTACTGAACCGGAAGCATTAAAACGACGGGATGATTTGTACACTTACCTATAAACCCTTCCTGCCTTGCCTTAATGGTTGGCTTGTGCTCAGTATCTATATCACGACCGACAAATAATATATCCAGACCTATTATAGCTCGCTGCCTTAAGGCATCGGGCAGCAGTTTATCCACTTGAGGACCGTTTGTAGCTTTGAACCGCCAACGTTCTGTCTCATCTTCGATGAATGTATCAGGATACTGATGATGGAGGTATTTTTCGAGAAAGTTGCGCTGAGCCTTGTCTTCGCCAAAAAACCCATACGTAATAATCCGGCTCATTTGGGTACTCCTCCCAAAAAGCCAACTGTCCAGGCATCGCCCAGCGAATCCGTATAATGTGGTGGCTCAATTCCTAACGCCTTACTTTTAGCTGTCTCGGGCTCAATCACATCATGTTGTAGATTCTTAACATGGGTAGCTCCTTCGTCATCTTTGTCAAAGATGAACACGGACTCCGGCATGTCTTTGAACATATCAACCACAAGCGGGCTGTGTGTCGTCATAATAACCTGGACATCCTTCTCCTCCGCCAGTCTAAAAATGAACTGTATCACTTCAAAAATCCGCCGTGGGTGAATACCCTTTTCAGGTTCTTCAAGAAGGAGGAGTTTTGGGGGGTTGGGTTGGTTGATGATACAAAGAAGGGCGAGGAAATAGAGGGTACCTTCTGAAAGTTCATCAGCCCAATAAGTAATACCTTGTTTGCTGTTAGTTAGACCAAGCCGCTTGAACGAATTATTCGGAAAGAGCCTCTTTAATTCTTCTGTGGGCGATGCATCGTCATCTATATTAATTTCATCAAACTCAGGAATGCAAATCTGCAAATCTTCTTCAATTCGATTAAACACAGTCTTTCTGTACTTATTACCCAGCATTCTATCTAAAAAACCAATCAGATTAGAAGCATCAGCATTTACTATGTCTTCTCCAGTGCCTACCGGACCAGGCTTAGTTAGCTTATTAGGGTCAGGTCGGTAAATGCTTAACGAATTAAGTTCTTGGCGTAAAAACGTAACATCAGGATATCCCTGATCATATCTTGCTAATTCGACCCCATTCTTTTTAATTATCTGTGCTGATTTTACGTCTACTGCACTGGATGGATCAGAGAAGACAAATTCACGTGAAAAAGTTATTTCCTCGTCTTGTCGTTCGAGAATTAACTCAATGGACAGATTATCAAAGGAACGTTTGAATCGAAAATCGCGAGACTGACGCTCAGCAGTCACATCATCCTGTAAAACCGCAAACTTAAAAAACTCCAGCGCCTTCAGAAAATTCGTCTTGCCCGAGTTGTTCGGGCCGATTAACAAATTGATTTTCTGAAGGTCGAGCGTGACGTCTTTCAGGCTCTTAAAATTCTGGATAGATACGCGCTTGAGCATGGTTTGTAGTATGGTATCAAATAGCTGGGCACCGGCCACCCGGCTAGCTGTTGGCGGGTAGCTGATTTTCCATTCACACAAACAGCTTCCAGCTGTTTGGTACACAAGGTAAGAATTTACTTTCCCATCTCCACGGCCCGCATCAGGACGGTATTGTCGGGGTCAATGGCAATGGAGGCTGGTTTGCTGGCCAACGGCACGGTGAACGTTTGGTTTTGTTCGGTCATATTCAGGCGGGCGGTGCGGCTGATTTCGCGGCCGTTGGCTCCCCGGATGCTGAACGTGAGCGGTAATACAAAAAGCGCGCCCGAACGTTGTGCCTGCCGAACATCAATAACTAACGCCTTTTTGGCCGCATCGTATTTTGAACCCCAGATGACTTCAGGGTAGCCGGGCTGGTGCAGCCATTGCTGGAAAAACTGGCCTAATTTCTTACCCGATACGCCTTCCATCACCGCCTGCAAATCGCTGCTTTGCGCGTTGGCGTTCCGATACTTTTCGTAATACGTCCGGATGCCTTTCCAAAACAGATCGTCGCCGAGTTCGTGGCGGAGCATGTGGAGCACCCAGCCGCCTTTCTGGTAGGAGTTCGGGTTAAGCAGATCCATCAGGTTCGACGCCGTTGAGTCCACGATGGTTCCTTTTGGTTTCAGCGCCGAGAAACGGAAGATCTGACCTTTATTCTGGTTCATAACGGCGTTGAGCGTGTCCTTTCCGTAAGCATGTTCAAGGTAGAGCGCCGAGAAATAAGTGGCGAACCCCTCACTTAGCCACAGCTGCGACCAGTCGGCTTCGGTAGCGGAGTTGCCAAACCACTGGTGGGCAATTTCGTGTGCCAGCAAAGCCTCTACGTCGGAGTCTTTCTTGCCAACAATGACTTTTTCATTGTAAAAGATGCAACTGGCGTTTTCCATCCCGCCGAAAATCGTGGTCGACTCCACGTTGGCCAGTTTTTCGTACGAATACGGTCCAACCTTATTAATGAAGTACTGTAGAATCTCTTTGGCCGGACGGTAATCGACAAAGCCTTTCTGGCTATCATTTGGGTAGAGCCAGCTTTGTACGGGCACACCATTCACAGACCCTACTTCGTCGACGGCAAACCTGGCCGCACCAATCACCATTACTTTCGTCGGAATGGGTGTATTCTCCTGCCAGCGCGTCAGTTTGCGGCCACCGGGCAGGTTGCTCTCACTTTGGAGTTTTCCGTTAGAGATGATGCGATATGTTGCGGGGGCGTTGACGGTGAAGGCACAGGTCGCTTTGTCGGACGGGTGATCAACTACGGGCAGGTAGTTTCGGGCGTTGTTGGGCCAGTTGTCGCCGAAAAAGGTTCGCTCTCCAAATTTATTCTGGCTGATAATAAGCCCCCGGGCCGGGATACCGTCGTATCGGATCACTACTTCCGTTGCCTGATTGGGCGCGGCTGGCAGATTAATGAACACCCGGTCGTTGCGCTGGCTGAAAGGAGCTGCCTTGCCATCCGACAGGCTTACCGAACGCACCCGCATACCCGTACCAGATGAGTCGCGCGGGCTGATCAGGTCGAACCAGACCGTTTGCCGATCGTCGGCGCGGGTGAACCGGATGGTGGTTTCGCCCTTGATCTGGTTGGTAGAGTCGCTTAAGGTTAGCGAAAAATTGTAGTTCTGAACATCGACGCCCGGTTGTGTATAGCGGGCTGCGTAGCCGCTGGCTAACTGCGCATGTGTGATGGTGACGGCAGCCAGTAACAGCAGCCCCGTTAAAAATCCTTTGTTCCCTTCTTTCATTCTGTCGTACTCCTTATTCCTTTATCTCCTGACACAGTTCAACCAAAACGCCGTTTGTGCCTTTGGGATGCAGAAAACACACTAGTTTATTATCGGCACCCCGCTTAGGCACCTCGTTTAATATAGTAAACCCTTCGGCTTTCAAGCGGTCAATCTCAACCAGGATATCGTCTACCTCAAAGGCGATGTGATGAATTCCTTCCCCTTTCTTCTCCAGAAATTTTGCAATCGGGCTATCCGGATTAGTCGCTTCAAGCAGTTCAATCTTGGTCTGGTTTACCTTAAAGAACGATGTTGACACCCCTTCTGAGGCCACTGTTTCAGCTTTATAGGGCTGCACATTCAGTAGTTTGGCAAATAATTCATTCGATGCCGCCAGATCGCGGACGGCAATACCGATATGTTCGACGTTGGTGAGCATGGGTGTGTTGTAGCCGACGGCCTCTGGCTGTCGGTGTTAAAAAATATCGGCCTACTGACAGCTGGAAGCTGTCGGGTACAGAAAGAACTTTTCCGTTTGGCCGAAAGTTATAGAGAAAGCATTGATATGCCTCAACATTGATTCGATTACAACTATGGTTACGGTTTCTGATATCGCCAAAAATAAGATTGTTGAACTCCGTCAGAAAGACGGTCTTGCTGAAGATACGGCCATCCGGGTAGCAGTAGAAGGTGGCGGCTGTTCAGGGTTGATGTACGACCTTCAGTTTGACGCGACCCAGCAACCCACCGACCATCTTGTTGAAGATAAAGGCATCAAGATTTTAGTAGATCGCAAAAGTCTGCTCTATCTGGCTGGTACTGAACTCGATTTCTCCGACGGTTTGAACGGGAAAGGTTTTCAGTTCAAAAACCCCAACGCAACGCGTACATGTGGTTGCGGAGAGAGTTTTTCCGTCTGAACCTGGATTTATAGGATTTAGTTAATTAGCTTGATTTTTCAAGAAGCCACTCCAAAAAAGGAGTGGCTTCTTCATTTTTGTACCTTTCAGAATGACAGTGTCTTTTCTTTACTCAGCGCCGTCTAGCAAAATCCAGAAAATCAGACAAATCAAATAAATCCCGGTCCCAGATGAACGCTAAGCCCGTTAGCCATTCTCAAACTACCCTTACAGAGTTAATGATTCCGTCGTATGCCAATTTTGGCGGTCGTGTCCACGGCGGCATTTTACTGTCGCTGATGGACAAAGTGGCTTACGCCTGCGCGGCCAAACACGCCGGCCAATACTGCGTAACAGTATCCGTCGATGGAGTTAATTTTCGCCAGCCGGTCGAAGTGGGTGAACTGGTTTCGCTACTGGCATCGGTGAATTACGTGGGCCGAACATCGCTGGTCGTTGGCATCAAAGTGATTGCCGAGAATGTAAAGTCAGGAACGGTAAAGCACACGAATACCTCGTACTTCACTATGGTTGCCAAAGACGACGACGAACGGCCTACCGAAGTCCCCCCCCTCCTGCTCGAAACCGTCGATGATATCCGCCGTTTTCTGGAAGCCATGAAACGCAAAGAGCTCCGGGCCTCCTATAGCGAACACTTCGACAACGCCAGAACGCGAATGTTGCTGAATGAGAACATCGGGAAGCTGGAAAAAGAGCGATGTGAGCTAGCGGAGGGATTGGAACTGTAGAGACGCAATCACTTGCGTCTCTACAGTTCGCCCCGTACAATTTTTGCCCCGGCCACCATATTAGCCAGCTTCTGCTTCGCAGCCCAGCGGGCGGTTTGGCTCAGGCCACAATCAGGGGCAACGGCCAGCTTTTCGGCGGGGACGTAGGGCAGGCATTTGCGGATGCGCTCGGCTACGTCTTCGGGGGTTTCGATGTAATAGCTTTTGACGTCGATGACACCCACCGCCACATCGAATTTCTCGGCGAAGCGGGCCAGCAGGTTTACTTCCGAGAAATTCAGAATGGTCATTTCAGAATGCAGCTCATCGACGGTCATGTCGAGGAAGTCGGGGAGCATGGGGGCAATACTCTTTTTGCCCACCGACCGACCTTTATAATTGCCGAAACAGAGGTGCATGGACAGGCGGGTTTTACCCACGCCCGGTGCCACCGTCCGGTTAAAGATATCCACGAAGCGTTTGGTGTCTTCGCGGTAAGCATAGCACGACATAGACGGTTCGTCGACGCAGATTTCCGGGACACCCAGCGCCACCAGATCGGCAATTTCTTTATTGACCAGCGGCAACAGCGCTTCCGTTACTTCCCAACGGTCTTTATATAAACTACCGGGCAGCAACCGGCCGCTGAGCGTATACGGCCCCGGAATGGACACTTTCAGACCCTGCCCTTCGGGAGCCAGCCGTTTCAGCCGTAGATATTCGTCAACTACACCCAGGCCTTTTGGAGCGGTGAGCGGCTCAATGATGTTGTGCTTTCCGCGCTGGTCGTGAGCCGGTGGGCCGTATCGACGCAGCTCCGTGTCGTTATTCTGAATGCCATTGATGTAGCCGTAAAACGACAGATTGAAGTCGAAGCGGGTTTGCTCACCATCGGTGATGACGTCCAGTCCGGCGGCAACCTGGTCATGAACGGAGGTAACGACCGCATCTTCGATCATTTCGTTAACATCGGCCGGGCCGAACTGCGACAGGTTCTGACTCGAAAATTCAAGCCAGCCAGGAAACGGCATCGAACCGACAACCGTGGTTTTAATGGGTACGGGCTGCAAAATGGTAGGGGGTTTGTTGGCTCAAAAAAGCGTTAGAAACGGTTTATTTACTAATCTCCCACCAAAGCATGTCTTCGATCTGGTCGAACAGGCGAAAGCCGCTCTTTTCAAGCACTTTCTGTGAGGCTACATTGTCGGCGGTTGTATCGGCCACTACCCGCACAACACCGGGTTGCTGCAGCGCCCAGTTTACCATACCGCCAACCATTTCGGTCATGTACCCCTTCCGCTGTACACCCGGATAGGTTCCGTAGCCAATTTCAACGGTTCCGGTATCGTCGGGCTCCCCTTTGAACTTCGCTTCGGCCACAAACTGTTGTTTTTCACGGTCAATGGCCAGCCACAGCGTGTGAAAGAGCGGATCGAGCGAGGGGTCCTGCAAGCGCGGTATCGTGAAATAAACGACGATACTCCGAACAGGTTCGACAACCTCCCTATAGCCTTTTTTCAGGCCAAAAATCTGTTCTAACTCGTACTTATTGGCCAGGTGCGTACGGAGCTGATCGAGCGTCAGGGGAACGAGTGTCAGGCGTGGCGTTTCAATCATGATATATACATCATCATTTAAACCTGCCCTTCACTCACACTCCAGCCGCCATCAATGGTGAGTACCTGCCCGGTGGTAAAAGCAGAATAGTCGGACATGAAATACACAGCCGCTCCGTCGAGGTCATCGGGTTGACCGATACGACCGCCGTCGAGCGGCTGCTTGGTTTTTGTGAACGCCATAATCGTTTCGTCTTTGGTAGCTCGCTGGGCCATTGGGGTTTCGACAAGGGCCGGGGCCAGCACATTGACACGGATATTGTCGTTTGCATAATAAGACGCCACCGATTTAGTGAAGCCGATCACAGCTGATTTCACGGCGGCATAGGCATGGGTAGCAAAATAGGTCGGTGAGGGCCGCTCGCCCAGCACCGAACCCATATTGAGGATAACGCCACCCCCACCCTGCGCCCGAAACGCCCGCACAGCTGCCTGATTCGATAACATCATCGATGTCAGGTTGAGGTTTACCGTGTAATTCCAGCCATCCAGCGTGATATCGTGCAAAGGGCCATCGCCGAACCGTCGGCCGCTGCCTCCCGCTACATGGTACAGGCCATCGAAGCCCCCGAAAATCTGCTGACAAAGGGCAATGGCCTTGGGAGCCGTTTGTGGGTCGGAGGCATCGCCGGACATGGCCAGCCCATTCCCATCCAGTTGTTTCTCCGCCGATGTACAGCTCTCCGGGTTTCGCCCGACAACCACGACCTGTGCCCCTTCCCGAACAAACGCCATGGCCGCCGACAGACCCATGCCGGTCGTGCCACCCACGACCACAATTTTTTTAGATTCCAGCCACATAAGATGAGATGCGTTTTTTACGCAAGAAATAAAGTCAGCTTCTATTCAATAACAACCAGCCATCTACCTGAACACAGGTGGCGCTTACACAATATCGCGCTCAATAATCTTACCGCTGGCTTTCTCTTTCAGAATTACCTTGTTGCGGCCGTCGTGGGTCATTTCCTGCTTGATGAGGTAATGATCGGCGTCGTACTCGACCAGCGTCGATTCAGGTTTAAGCCCTTCTTGTCCACGCCAGACCGGCAAATTTACTTTCTCCCACTGCTTCGTTTCGGCTGATTTATAGGCTGCGTCGAGCACGGCGTTTACCACATAGCCATCATAGAAGGTTTCGGCGGGGTCGCGGCCTTCTTCCTGCGCGCTGAACATGTCGGTAAACATGTGGTTGTAGCCCAGATCGTTCACCTCATCGCCGACGGGAAATAACCAGCCGGTGTTGGATTCGGCTTTTTCGGCCACATAATCGGCACCTTTTCCGGTGGTAAACATTTCGAAGCCTGTCCGCAGGAAGTTATTGATCCAGATGGTGCCTTCGGTGCCCATCACCTCGTCGCGGAGGTCCATGCCGCCCCGGAAGGTCCAGCTTACTTCAAACTGCCCGATAGCCCCGTTTTCGTACTTCACCAGCGCAATGGCATGGTCTTCGGCGTCAATGGGTTTTACCTGCGTGGCGGCCCAACACATGACCTCTAAGGGTTTTACGTCTTTTCCGATAAAATTCCGGGAAATCTCCACACAATGGCAACCCAGATCGAGCATACACCCGCCCCCGGCCTGCTCTTTATCCCAGAACCAGTCGGAGTGCGGACCGGGATGCGTTTCGCGGGATTTCGCCCAGAGAATACGGCCCAGCGCTCCACTTTTGACGCTTTCCAGTGACTTCAGGAACTTCGGCGTATAGCATAAGTCTTCCAGATACCCGGCGAAGATACCGGCCTCTTCAACTGTCTGCATCATCCGAAGGGCTTCGTCGGCATTGCGGCCGAGCGGCTTGGTACACACCACCGACTTTTTGTGTTTCGCACAAAGGTTGACGGCCGTTTCGTGGATGTTATTCGGCAGGGCAATGCAAACCATGTCGACATCGGGATGGGCGATCACTTCTTCCATGTTGGTCGAAGCGAAATCGCAGCCATAGTCGGCGGCAAACTTTTGGGCGGTTTCTTCCCGACGGGCGTAAATGGCAACCACTTTGTCGCGGCTGCGCTGGCCGTGAATGGACTCGGCGTAGAAGCGGCCAATGAAGCCGCCCCCGAGCATGGCAATACGTTGCATAGGTAACGATTTAGGTAAACGGTTAATCCGTACTTTCGTGTTGTTAAAGTAAAGAACCCCCACCGTTTTTTTATACCCATGGCCGATTTTTTCGACATCCATACCATCTTCTTTACGCTATGGGACTACCCCATGAGTTACCTCGAATTTTTCGGGGCGGCATCAGGGGCGGTGGCTACCTGGCTGGCGGCTAAAGCCAATGTGTGGAGCTGGCCAATTGGTGCAGCCAGTGTGCTGCTGTTCTTCTTTCTGTTCTATCAGATTCAGCTTTACCCCGACATGTTTTTGCAGATATTCTTCTTCATCACGAACCTGCAGGGCTGGTGGCGGTGGACACACCCGAAAGCACTGGAGGCCGATAGCCGCAACGAACTTCGCATTACCCGCCTGATTGGCAAGCCGCTTGTTTTGGTGCTGCTGGGCGGGCTGGTGGCTACCGGTATCCTAGGCACTTTTGCGCAGAATCTTCACATCTGGTTCCCGGTCATGTTCAGCCAGCCAAGTGCGTTCCCCTACCTCGACTCGTTTACCACGGTTATGAGCATCATTGGTACGTTTATGATGATTCACAAAAAGCTGGAATGCTGGTGGGTATGGCTGTTGGTCGACATCATCAGCACGTACATGTATTTTACGAAAGGGGTGAAACTAGTGGGTGTCGAGTACGCTATTTTCTGCCTGATCGCTTTTCAGGGCGCCTGGCATTGGTGGCAGGAATACCGAACGTATCCGGCACAGCAGCCAGTCCATTAAGTTTGGGTATTGGCTAAGTGTACGCTCAAATGGCGGCTGGACTTTTTGGCGGCTATCTTACGCTTGAAAGAGCAAATACGTGAAGTAAAGTAAGTTACCTGCCTTCGTTAACGGGTCAAATAGTAAAACTAGAACCCATTTACTACCGCCGGATATATTTTCATTCCATGATACATGTTGGCCCCAAAATGGCCATTTTGTCTAAAAACAATATATAATCCCTATAGTGGATTGGTTCATCAGTTCTCAATTAGCGTCATTAATGGCTATTTGAGTAGGTAAAGGCTATTTTTAGAGTGGCTCATTCGCTATGGGAGTACCTGAACTAAGGCATTAAAATAGTACGTTTCCCATACAACTAATTATAAAACAAGATATATTAATTATAACTATGTAAAGAATATTGTGGGTTAACCTTCTGATAACTATAATATTACTGATTTTGTATTATAACTTTGCATTGAAAACCAAACAGTGAACCTCTATGGCAGTTGCCAAACAATTCCTCAAAAGCAAGCCCCTTGCGAAAGTTACATTTGAGTTGTCGGCCGAAGCCGTCAACGGTGCGAAAACGGTCGCTCTGGCCGGTGAATTCAACGGCTGGGATGCCCAGGCCCTGAAAAAGCAAAAAGATGGTTCTTACAAAACGACGGTAGAATTGCCCGTTGGTGGCGAATACCAGTTCCGTTACGTTTTGGATGGTACAACATGGACAAACGATACAGCCGCTGACAAATACGTTCCAAGCGGTGTTTCGTACGAAGAGAATTCGGTTGTTGTTCTTTAACAAAGACATTTAATAAAAATGGGCATCAGGCTATTCTGCCTGATGCCCATTTTTATATAGTGCCGACCTCTCCGGTCGGCACCACAAACTACACGGTAAAGCTATCCGACTCGACGTAAGCTTTCACCAACGCGATTTCGCCTTCTTTACCCTTCTGCGACTTACCGTGTTCCATGCCGAAAATGAACTCTTTTCCCTCGGCTTTCTGCTTCTGGTAAATGTGTTTAAAGATATTTTTGTAGTTGATCTCGCCCGTTGTCGGCTCGTTCCGGCCGGGGTTATCACCAATCTGGAAGTAGCCGATTTCGCTCCAGCACCAGTTAATGTGCGGAATGACATGCCCTTCGTTCTTCTGCATGTGATAAATGTCGAACAGAATCTTGCAGGATGGGCTATTGACCGCCCGGCAAATTTCGTAGGTCTGATCTGACGTACGCAGGAACAGGTTTGGCGAATCGCTCAATGGTTCGAGCACCATCGTTAGTCCGGCAGGTGCCAGAATATCGGCACCCCGACGTAAGGCGTCGATCACGTGTCCCGTCTGAATGCCAATGGGCAGATTCCGCTCGAAATCGCCGGGCACCACCGTCGTGAACTTCGTGTTGCAGCGCTTGGCTGTTTCAACGGCTTTTCGGCAGCCATTCAGGAAAATGTCAATAAACTCCTGCTTCCCGGCGGCCAGTGTGTTTTGTGAGTTGCCCCCCTTATCGAGTACGAACACGCCCATTGTCATGCCCAGCCGGGCCATTTCTTCACCTATTTTGGTTTGCATGGCGGGCTCCCTGCCCATCATACCGTTATCTTCCAGCGCGGTGAATCCCAGATCGGCCATGAATTTAAGCTGGTCGATGAGGTCCTTCCCCGCACTGTTTTCAAACATACCAAAGTGCGGAGCATATTTCAGTTTGAAATTGTTCTTGGCCAGAAAGGCAGGCTGAGAGTGCCAGTTGCCGGCTACAGATTCGGTGGTTACGGCACCGGTAAGACCTAATCCGGCCGCGCCTAAGCCAGCGGCTCCAAAGGTTGATTTTACGAAATTGCGTCGTTGCATAGGGAGGGTGTCTGAACCGGGATTTTTATGATTCTTCTGATTGATTATGATTTTTGCTTTCCTAGAAAGCTCCTTAAAGAAATCATAGTCAGTCAGAAAAATCACAAAAATCCTGGTTCTACTTTTTCTTTAAACTGGCTAAATATTCGACTAAATCCACTAAATCTTTGGTACTCATGGCTTCCTGCAAACCCGACGGCATCATGGAATTTTCCATCTGCTTCATCGAAACAACGTCGGCCATTTTGTAATTCTGGACTACGCCCCCCGGAAACTTCATCTGAAGGTCAGTCTCGGTTTTGCTGGACACGATACCGGCCATGGAACTACCATCTTTAAACTTCACTTCCCAGCCTTCATAGCCGAAACTAATACCGGCATCGGGATGCAGAATGGCCAGATATTGCCCTTCTTTAGGGAGCTTGGAGCCGATCTCCGACAGCTTCGGACCGAAGTCCATACCCTCTCCGTTGACCTGGTGACAGATGTTGCAATTGTTCTTGAACACCGATACGCCACGGGCGGCATCGCCGTTCATGGCCAACAGCTCATTAATGGCGGGTAGCTTTTTCCCTTCGGCGCTCTGACCGCCATCCAGGAAGCTGGCAGCCTGCTGCCGGATGCTCTTGCGCCAGTCGTTACTAACGCCCTGCACAGCCGACTTCTTAAACTCGCCTTTGATATCGCCGGACTTTAATAAAGCCACCACTAGATCAGCCCCTTCGGAACTGCCACCCAGCGAGCGGGTTGCCTCCCGGCGTAAAGCTGCTGGTTTCTTTTCGTCGAGCGCTACTGTTTTCAGCATCTCGATGGACTCTTTGTTACCCACACGACGCAGGGCTACCAGCATATTCGCTGCGGCATCGGCATCATTTCCGTTGATCACCTCCCAGGCCATCGAAGCGCCTTTTTGCTTCAATAATTGCCGGGCCGCATCACGGCCCATCCCATCACTCGCTTTCTGAACAGCTAATTGCTTCAGACGTGCGTTTTCGGTGGTGGGTTCGTAGCGGCTTACCAGATCGATGTATTCAGGAGTGCCATATACATCATTCATAACTTTGTTCAGGGCCGTAGTTGCCACCGGGGAGCTTTTCACAAAAGCCGGGTCAAGGTGGCGCAGGGCCAGCTTCGTCACATCGGTCGAGTTGCTGTTTGCCTGTAAGATGCCGAGCAAGGCATTGGATTTTTCGAGTGCCGCGGGGTTGAAATCAAACGCCCGGAAATAGCGCAACCGCTGGCTAACATCCACCGATTGATCGCCCGCCAGTTTGGCCAGCATGGGGATTGATTCTTTAGTGCGGGCACGCCAAACAATGTCACGTCCACCAGCGTTGGCAAGCGGGTCATTATTCATTTGCTTCACCCAGGCGGTGTAATACGTATCCCAGCTTCCATCGGCCCCAATACCCAAAGCCTCCAGATACCAGCGGTCTTTACCGTCATACTGACTGGCCAGCTGCGCCCATAAAGCCGGTGCTTCAGGTGATTGTGGTCCCCTGGCCAGATTTTTCCGTAACGCAATCGCGCACTCCCGGCGAACTTGTGGTTCGGGATCGTTGACCAACTGCTTAATGTATGGAGTAATGTCTCCTTTCAGCTCACGAGCGGCCCGAAGCGCCGTAATCCGCAGGTCGGAGTTATCACTTTTGAGAGCGGTTTCAATGTATTTCGATCCTTTATCGAGCTTGCTTAACAGCCAGAGCGCACGCGCCTGCATCCGGGGGTTGGCCGATGTTTTGTACAGTTTAGCCAACGCTTTTTCGGCCTTTTTGTCCATGCTCCGCAGCGACTGCCAGCCCGCATAGCGAATCGACATGTTGGGGCTTTGAAGTGCTTCGATGGCGCCTTCGACCGTTGTCACATCGACCTTCGGAATTTTATAGGGCGAATTTGGTGGCGCCACGCGATAAACGCGGCCACGGCTCTGGTCACCGGCCTGGTGACCACCCACACCGGGATCGTACCAGTCGGCAATAATTAGCGAGCCATCAGGAGCTACACAAACGTCGGCGGGCCGGAACCACTGGTCACGGGCGCCTTCCAGTACGTTCACAATTTCGGCTTTATAGCCTGCACCATCTTTCTGAACCGGGTACGACCGTACCACATTCGGGCCCGCATCGCAGTGGATCATCTGGTTGCGAAACACTTCTGGAAGCAAATTGCCTTCGTACACAATCATGCCCGTTGGCGAACCGGCCCCCGTCTGAAGCAGGTTAGGCATAGCACCGGGGTCGTTGAGGTGCCAGTGACGCCGTGGAATTTCGGGTTCAATATTTTCCCGATTTGCCTGCCAGCCTGCGCCGGTCAGTTCGTCGGTGTACCCGTAGTTACCGTACTCCATCACGTAGTTGATCCGGACGCCTTTGTTGCCGTCGTCGTCATTATCCGACTGCCAAAGCGTACCGTAGGAATCGACGGCCACCTCATAGTTGTTCCGGAAATTCTGGCCCAGGAGTTCGACATTCTTTCCGTCGGGATCGCAACGGAACACCATCCCTTGCTTGAAATTTTGCTTATCGATAGGTTTACCGGTGGCAATATCGATAACGGGTTTGCCGTCCTTGTCAAGAAGCTGCTCACCCGCATTACCGAAGTTGAAATACCATTTCCCATCCGGTCCGAATACGAAGGTGTGCATGCCGTGGTCGTGCTGCTCTCCACCAATGCCGGTGAACAACAGCTCTTTCTTGTCGGCTTTATCGTCGCCGTTTTCATCGGTCAGCACCCAAACATTTGGGCTGTCGGACACAATGACTTTATTGCCCTGCACCCAGATACCGAGTGGTGATTCGATACTTGGATCCTGATAAAACACCTTCGTCACATCAGCTTTTCCATCGCCGTTGGTATCCTCCAGAATCACAATACGGTCGCCCTCCTTGCGGGTTGGGTTGCCATTGATCCCGGGCCGGTAGTTGTACGCTTCGCAGACCCAGACCCGCCCCCGTGCATCCACATCGATGTCGGTGGGGTTGGTCAGCATGGGTTCGGCGGCAAACAGGGTTGCCTCGAGGCCCGGCGCTACGTTCAGGCTACCCACTGCATATTTTGGATCGTGTTTGTCGTCGTCGCTTAATTGGGCGAACAAGGTTGTCAGGTAGGGGTTAGAGGCCCCGTTCAGGTTTTTGTTCTGATAAGCCCCGATAAAGGCTCCACCAACCACTAATCCGGCGGCCGATAACGCTACTATCCGTCGCGCCAGGGCTGAGCGTTTCATTAGCACCAATTTATTCATATGAAGGACCTACTTAAGTTAAGTAGTTGTTTTTATTAGAGAGCAGCGTATTGCTTCTTAAAGTGAAAAATGTGCCCATTTATACCCATTGGCTGTCAGAATTTTTAGTCCAAATAATCCTGATAATAATACAAAAATAGATTGTTTTTTGTAGCATTGCGTAGGTACATCACAAACCGTTCATCTAAACACTTGCTGACATGGGATTCCTGTATTCAATTATTGTCGGTGGTATTGCCGGCTATATAGCCAGCCGCCTGATGGATAGCCATAATTCGGCCATCGTCAATATTATTCTCGGAATTGTAGGAGGATTTGTGGGTGGCTTCGTGGCCCGTAAGCTCGGCAACGACCCGGAAAACGACGGCCTATTTATGAATTTGCTGATTGCCGTTGGTGGTGCTGTATTATTGATTTTTGTAGGCAGGTTATTCTAATCATAATTAGACTTAAACCATACCGGCAGCACACGAATGGCACCGAGTAAAGGGATGCTAGCGAATAAAAGGGCCAATCTCTGTTTTATCCGTTAGCATCCCTTTACCTGGTGCTATTTGTATAACGCCATGTCTTTAAAAGCAAATGCCTGGTCAAGACCTCTCCTTCTCTCCTGTCTATCAGTTGCACAATGTGATAACCAAACTCCGTTTTGAATGGCTTCGAAATTTGGCCTGGCGTCATTTGACTAACTACGTCAGCAAAAACAGGCACGAACTGATTCGTTTTTTGCCAACCTAATTTGCCACCCATGGCGTAAGAACCGTAATCCTGAGAATAAGCGACTGCCAGCTTGTCAAATGGATAACCCACCTTTACTTTTCGATAGAGAAAGGCAGCTTCTTTTCTTGCCGCTACATCACTATAGTGTCTTTTGTTATTTGTTTCTGGCAGCACCTGCCCATACAACGAATAGGGAACCTCGCCAGCCAAAAAAAGAAGAGCAAGCAAACAAAGTTTCATAGGTGTAACCGGCTTGTTGTAAGAAGGTGTCCAACGGTGGCATAACTCAGCAAGCACATGTTTTTGGGCCAGATAGCTGTATATGTGTAAGAATCAATTAAGGCAGCTTGGTCTTAAAAGAGCCATTTTGGAAATGGACTATTTCAGCGGCATCGGATTTGGTCTGACTACGATTATCTCTGACTAAAGAAACATCAAAAGTGCCCTCAATTTCACCTGCTCCCGGGTCATACCGGGTAATTCTAATCGTGCCCGTCCTGGTTAAATCAGGTTGGTATTGATCTCGAATGACATCACCCCCAATCAAGGTTGTGAAGCTCACTCCTACCTGATTTGTACTTGCCGGACAAGGCTGATGCATTGACAGCGCGTATACGCCAACTGACAGGGGTATTCTGGTGAAGGTAAGTGATTGATCACCGCAATAGCCTGCGCAATAGGCGGGCGCTTGTAAGCGAGCCTTCGGATAAGATAATTTATTTTGAATACTTAGCGTGATCGTATTGATTCCACAGGAGTCACCGGGATTTTTCCAGGCAGTCGAAAATCCACCCCACGCCTGGCCATTCAGCGTAGCTTTTGTATCTCCACTAAACGCAGGGTCTGGAGTAGATCTTGAACAGCCTAACAGCCCGGCAAATGCAATTAAAAGCCACTGGAGAGTCTTCATAGGCATGTTTTCCTAAATAGACCCGGATCGAGTGATAAGCGTTGGGATAGACGGCCAAATCAAATTCACGTAGCGTCATTCAATGTACTGTAACAAGAGAAGCCTCTCCTGCCAGGGCGTTAAAAAAATAGCCCCCGCCCTGACCAGACTCTGGCACAGCGGGGGCTACTTAATCAAAGTGCTTATTAAATACTTTTCCGCTTCATCTCCTTCACGGCAAAGTCAGCCGCACGGGCGGTGAGTGCCATATAGGTCAGCGACGGGTTCACACAGGAGGCCGATACCATACAGGCACCGTCCGTCACGAATACGTTCTTCACGGCATGCATCTGGTTGTTGCCATTCAACACCGACGTTTTGGGGTCGCGACCCATGCGGGCGGTACCCATCTCGTGAATGGCCATGCCCAGGTACGAGCCCCGGTCGTACGCTTTCACGTTCTTAACGCCCGACGATTCCAGCATTTCCTTGGCATCGTTCATCATGTCGATACGCATTTTCTTCTCATTCTCCTTGAGCTCGGCGTCAAACACCACCAACGGCATACCCCATTTGTCTTTCTCGTTCTTGTCGAGATACATGCGGTTTTCGTAGTAAGGCAGGGTCTCACCGAAACCGCCCAGACCCATTGTCCACGGACCGGGCTTGGTGAGCTCCTCTTTGTAATCGGACCCGAAGCTCATCTCGGCAATGTTCCGTTGCCAGCCCTGGCGGCTGCCGCCACCCTGGTAACCGAAGCCGCGCAGGTAATCACGCTTGTCGTTACCGATATTGCGGTAGCGAGGCACGTAAATACCGTTGGCCCGACGACCGATGTAATATTTATCCAGATCGCCTTCCCAGTCGCCCGATGCGCCGATACGGAAGTGGTGGTCCATCAGGTTATGGCCCAGCTGCTCCGAGTCGTTACCCAGACCGTTCGGGAAACGGTTCGACTTCGAGTTGAGTAACACCGCTGTTGAGCCTAGTGTACTGCCGCACACGAAAATGATGCTGGCATAGTATTCTTTAGGCTGTAGGGTTACAGCATCGACGATGCGGACGCCAGTTGCCCGTTTTTTGTTCTCGTCGTACATCACTTCCGTCACGACGGAGTCAGGACGCAGGGTTAACCGACCCGTTTTGGCCGCTGGCGGTAATGTACACGACTGTGTACTGAAGTAAGCGCCGTATGGGCAGCCCAGGGAGCATTTGTTCCGGTACTGGCACGAGGCCCGGCCAACGCCCATTTGCGCCTGAGCGGCTTTCGACAGGTTGGCTACCCGACCAATGGTCATGGTTCGACCGGGGAAGTTTTTCTCGATCCGCTTCCGAACTTCTTTCTCTACACAGTACATTTCCATGGGTGGCAGAAACTCGCTGTCGGGCAGTTGGGGCAGGTTTAGCTTCTCGCCCGAAATACCGGCAAACTTCTCGACATAAGAATACCAGGGGGCTACATCTTTATAGCGAATAGGCCAGTCGACCGCAACCCCTTCGCGGGCGTTAGCACCGAAATCGATATCGCTCAGCCGGTACGACTGCCGACCCCACATAATGGATTTACCGCCAACGATGTTTGGCCGATACCAGTCGAACCGCTTCACTTCTTTGTAGTTCGAGTCGGTATCCTTCATCCAGTAGTTCTGGGTCATTTCATTGTACGGGTAGTCGCGCGCCAGTTTCGGGTGCGACTCTTTCTGCTCCTCCGTCAGACGACCGTTATACTGGGTTTGCCAGGGATCTTTCATGGCGTACTCGTAGTCGGTTACGTGGTCGAGCTTATGCCCTTTTTCGAGCATCAGGACGCGCAGCCCCTTTTCGGTCAATTCTTTGGCGGCCCAGCCACCTGATATGCCCGACCCGATGACAATGGCATCGTAGGTCTGGTCTTTAATGGAATCTATATTAAGGTACATGTTTTTTAAGGAGTTAGTAGTGAGGAGCGAGAAGTGAGGAGGGCTGACCGGCATGCTCTTTGCTGACGCAGTAACCCTTTTCACTTTTCACTCCTTACTCTTATGTTAAGAATCAGTATTAGGAGCGAGGAGGGCTAACCGCATCGGCGGACCGGCATGTTTTGTGCCGCCGGATAACTCCTCACGACTCGCTCCTAACTCCTACATACTTTTCACAATGCCCACGTCTTCTGTCCGGGTTTCATAGGCATGCAACCGTTGAACTGGCCCGGAACGGGCAGGTATTCGAGCGCTTTGGTGGCCCCGATTTCCGATGTGAAGTAGCCGGTAGTCGTCAACTCTTTCATGCGCAGGAAAAATGGCTTGTCGGCGGTCATGGTTTGTTTGACCATCTCAATTTTCTGCGCCCCTTCCAGCGCGGCAAAGCCTTTACCAAATTTGGTTTTACTGTCGGCATCCAGCTTGGCCAGACCCGCGTAGAATTTCTCCTGATCGGCTTTGGGGTAGCAGTCGCGCATGACCCGAACAATGAACTTTTCGGCGCCAGCGGCTTTGGCTCCCGGCGTTGTTGTAGTTGGAATAATAACATCAGCAACCTCAGCCAGAAGGGCTTCCTGATCGGGCGAGACGGCCACGCTCGGACCGGTATTGGTCACACGACCCATAGCGCCCGCCAGTGTGGGAGCCGACAGCATAGCCCCCATCATGAGGGCCGCCTGTTGCAAGGCTTCTCTACGTTTCATAGAAAGGTGAGTATTGTTAGGTATAAAAGACCAATAATAAGAAAATTTCAGCTAATAGTATGACAATAAGGGTAATTAGCGTACTAATTTTAATGTTTCTGGTGCACATATGAAAAAGGCGTGCCCGGTTTTGAACCGTGGCACGCCTTTTCAAACTACCCGGAAAATAACCATAGCCAGGTTATTCCTCGGAAATCAAATCCTGATACCAGAAACCGGTATCCCATGTTGCATTGGGTTCGGCCTGGTCTGTGTGATCATCGGTTCCGCCCGAGGTGGTATACGTCCGTCGAACGATATCACCTTTTACAAACGGGACCGGGCTGGAGAAGATGGGGCCATCATACACGAAGGAATGATACTCCCCATTTTCGCCACAAGGGTCAACTGTTCTGGGCAAATCTTTGAGTAAATCGAGATCCAGTTCGCGACCGATAAAGTCAGCGCTCAGGTGTTTTTCGTTGACGCAAACCAGCACAGCCCGGAAGCCCACATCAACAAACTCGTGAACCAGTTCCCGTGTGTTCCGATGCCAGAGCGGAAATTCACCTACGAGACTTACCCGTTGTAGCTGCGTTTCGCGATAACGGCGCAGGTCTTCCAGAAATATATCGCCGAAAATAGAGTGCGTAATTCCGGTCTGCGTCAGTTCCTGAAGCGTGGTCTGCATCTGCGCGTCGTATACCTCCATGGAAACATTGCCCGACAAACGCAGTAGTTGCAACGGAATACCCAATCGCTCGGCCTGGGCCGTCATCAACCCGATACGGACACCGTGCATGCTCACGCGGCCATATTCATCGTTGACACTTGTGAGCAACGTCTGAATATCCCATTGTCCGGATTGACGGCTATGGTATAAAGCAAGGGCCGAATCTTTACCCCCGCTCCAGTTCATAACGGCCCGCTGCCGACTCATCGGAAATAAAACCCGAGTGGGGCAATTTCGGCTTTCACAGAATCGACCAGCGTGCCATTTTCGTCATATCGAATCACATAGCCCGCCTGCTTGTAAAGCGTAGGCGATGGGCTGCCGTAGATGCGTTTGGTTTGTGGATCAACTCCCAGCGCATTGAATGAACGGGCAATTATCTGACTACCCAAAGACGTAGCAGCTTCGATAGGAAGCCGGTAAGTTTTGCCACTCAACACGTAATAAAACGCTCGTTTATCGGCACTCATCACGACCGAAGAGGGTGCCGCGCCAAATGTTAATCGCTTGGCAACAATCCGACTCGCGGGGTCAATCTGAACGAGATCTTTTCCGGCCTGAATCCACAATTTACCCGTCGCGTCAACCGCCAGCGGCTCAGGCGTCGAGCCAAAAGCGATGCGTTGCTTTTCGGTGTCGGTGTTCAGGTCAATGATCAACAGGGTTTGATCGCCACTGTAGGTATTGCTTCCGATAAATGCTTCGGTACCGACCACAACCATTTTCTCAGCCCCTTTTACCGCCGGTATTTTTTTAGTAACCGTACCCGAGTTCAGGTCAATAACGGCAATATAGCCGGGGTCTTTATAGAACGCATTACCCGAGCCAGACACATCCCAGCAGCTCACATAGGCCTTGTTCGGTCCCACCTGAATTACCTGACGCGGGTT
This sequence comes from Spirosoma aerophilum, assembly GCF_054782495.1. Lineage (NCBI taxonomy): Bacteria > Pseudomonadati > Bacteroidota > Cytophagia > Cytophagales > Cytophagaceae > Spirosoma > Spirosoma aerophilum. Next base: position 636,680 of record NZ_BAAGSJ010000004.1, read on the forward strand.
TTCGATATCCGGCGATTTGAGCGTGGCGCGGGATACAAACGTACCAGCCTCAACAATCTCGACCTTATCCTTGCCGGTATCGCTGTTATCGACCAAAATCAGGCCTTTACCATTCACTTCGGTGTAGCCCTGTATGCCGCCACTCGGCAGAAATGTTGGGTTGGCTGCCTGAAGAATGTTGGTGGCAACGGTATTGCTGTTTCGTGACAGGAACGAGATGGTGCCGTTGTTATCGAAGAAATTACCGGCATTTAGTATATATACCCCCGACTCATAGGGCGTTGGCTCAGGATCAGACGTTTTACAATTCCAGACGCTCAGCGCCAGCAAACCCAGCGCGATTCCTTTTGTAACTTGGTATTTCATAAACTAGTAGATGGAAAATTGATAAGAACATTGAGTGCCCAGTTTCGCCCGGGCAGTGCATTTCGTTTGACGCTGAAGGCCAGCGCATCAAACACATTATTGATCTGTCCCTGTAGTCGAACAGGTACCGGACCAAGTTTGGTTGTCGTTTCCAGCAGGATGTTCGTCAGGGTAATGCCCTTGAAAAACTGACTATTATCGAATGTGATGTATCGGCGCGAACTGGCCTGTGTTTGTATGCTGAGTCGCGTTTGCCCCCGCTGCACATAGGCATTGAGCGTTTCGGTATGAATGGGCACGTAGATCAGTTGCTTGCCAATCACCTCCTGCGCATAGGTGTCGTAGGCCCGCTCCTGCGACGAGCGTGTCAGCGCATACCCCGCCCGAAGACCCGCGCGCCAGTTATTTCGCGCATACGCTAACGAAGCAGTCAATTCGCCCCCACGGGCAACAACCAGCTGCAGGTTTTCAACGTGGTAATTGGTGGTTGGATTCCAGTATGTCCAGTTGTCCACCCGATTGCGGTAGACGGTTGCTTCAGACGTTAGGGAGAGGTGTTCATTAATCACCAGCGTCGAAGCTAGTCCGGCTTCCAGATTAAACCCTTTTTCGGGTAATAAATCCGGGTTACCCAAACCGGCCCAGTACCGTTCATTGAGCGTTGGCACTCGGTAGCTGCGACTAATGGCCGCTTTCGCTGTCAGCCCAAACTTGCTGTGTTGCACCAGCCGGTATTCTGTGCCAAGCGATGGCGTAAGCGGTGGATTAAAATGTGTTACGAACGCCTGACGCAGATTGGCCGATACGAGCCAGCGAGCGGTCTGAAGCCGGAGCAACGCGTACAAATCACCGCGGTCTTCATCAATTAATGGGCGAATGTAGCCGTCCGTGCGGGTTCGGTAATGCGACCATTCTCCTCCAACCCGGAGGTTCAGGCCCAGTTTAGCGTTTGCCGGTGTGAGACTAAACTCCCGCTCGGCGCGGCCGATGAACCGGTCTGTTTCGGTATGGCTTGGCAGGTCAAAATCACCCTTGGCATAATCGAGCACATCATGCATCCAGCCCAGGCGGAGCGTCAGGTGGTTTGACTCATAGGTTGTCAGGAACCGGGCCGATTGCGTCCGGGTACGCTCCCGGGCGATGGTGTCTTTTGGCGACAGAATCAGGTCGTTATCCGTCAGCCATACATTGACCGACAGCTGTCGGCCACTTTTATGCAGGAAATATAAATCCTGAACCAGGCCCCGCTGTGCGGTGGTAGACTGTTCCAGAAAGTAATTCCGGCGTTCGGCCGATGGATAAGCGTTGTTAAACTGGTTTCGGTAGGCAAAGGTCTTACCCGATAGTTTCCAGGCGGCTCCCAGGGCTGAACTATAGCGAACACCCAACTGCGTCTGGTTATTCTGAAAACTGGCGAGTTGCTGGCCAAGTGTTACCTGAATACCCGGCTTCCAGATAGCACTACTGCCCAACAGAATACTCCCACCCACGGCATCGGACCCGACAACGCTGGCCGACGAGCCGTACTGAACCGATAACTTATCGAAGCCTGCAACGGGTAAGGTCGAAAAATCGGTCAGACCCAGATTGGGCTGGTTGATGTTAATGCCGTTCCAGAGAACGGCCGTATGACTGGCCGATGTACCCCGAAAGGAAACCGTTGCCAATTGCCCGGGGCCATAGTTCTTGAACGCCAACGGTGTATTGGCTGTCAGTAAATCTGTCAGGGAGCCAAAGCGAAACTGGAGCAGAGTTGTCGAATCTATCCGCTGAAGCTTTTGACCTGCCAGAAACCGCTCAGGCGTAATAGCCCGCACCGTCACAGCCGATAGCGACACAACCGATGAATCAGCCTGACCCAAACTGTTCTGACTTGATAACAAACCGACAAACAGCCCTAGCAGCCACCAATAAAGGGCTTTCTTTCCCACTATACCTTTGAACAATATGTGCATTAACAGCACGCGATTGGGGCGTTTCCTCCGAACGCCAGAACAACGGATGGTCTTCGGCAGGTCTCCTGGCTCGTCTTATCGGTTCGGACCTTCCCACGCCGAACGTCAGCGCAGTGGTCATGTGGATTGAACCGATTTTAAAAAAGACTTACAGTTGCGGGGACAGCGCTGGTATTTCACCAACTTCCCTTTTAAGCCTTGAAAGCTACCACGAAGCAGCATCAGGCACCAAAAACTCGATAACAAAGGTAGGGTTATTTACACAAAGCGGCACAAGGAACATAAAGAAATCTATTCTATGTGTTCCTTGTGCCGCTTTGTGTCTAACGCGACTTTTCAGCCGCGATACCGTTAGAACCCTTCGGCTTTAATTTCTTTCTCGGTGATGGTTCCGTACTTCTTCACCTTATCCCGAATGGTATCGGCCTTACCCACCAGCACAAACTGAAGCTTATCTTTCGGAAAATACTGATCGATGATCTGACGGGTTTTCGCCACGGTCAGACCATCCACGTTCTTTTGAAAATTATTGATGAACGATTCATCGAAACCTAAGCTAAACATATCGGTCAGCAGGTTAGCGAGTTCGCTGGCTGACTCGTATCGGGGCGGGAAGTCAGCTTTCACGTAGTTTTTAGCCGACGACAGAGTTTTCTCATCAATGCCCGTTCGATGCAAACTGTCTAACACCTGCAACGCCATATCAATTGCCTGCGTGGTCGTGCTGACTTTCGTGAAGGTTGAAACAGTAAATGTTCCGCTTTTTCGAAATGTCCCGAACCGGCTGCTCGCCCCATACGTCAGGCCCGAATTAACCCGCAAAGCATCGTTCAGCCAGGATGTAAACCGACCACCCAGAATGGTATTAACAACAGTGACGGGAATGAAATCAGGGTTATTCTGAGTGATCCCTTTGCCGCCAATCAGGAATGTTGTTTCGCGGGCATCGTCTTTGTTCACCAGCAACACCCGGCTTTTGTCGAACGCTACGGCGGGTTCTGCCAGAACGGGCGAGGTGGCGGCCGCCGTTTTCCAGTTACCAAACAAATCGGTGATGCGTTTCTTCATGGCTGCCGTACTGAAATCGCCCACAATAGCGATAGCCGCCCGATCGGTAGTGAAATTCTTCTGGTAAAACTGCCGGGCGTCGGTAGCCGATATGGCCGACACCGAAGCGGGAGTACCCGTTAGCGGATTGGCATATGGATGGCCGTCAAACACAAACTTGTTAAAATACGACGCTATCACGCCCCTCGGACTTTCTTTCTGTTGGGTTAGCTGAAGCAGTTGCCGTTGTTTATATTTATCGAACTCGCCTTGATCGAAGGTCGGCTTCGTGATCACGTCCTGAATAATATCGAAGAGCAGATCCTGGTCTTTCACGGCAAAGGACGCCGTCAGTTTAGCCACTTCTTTCCCCGCATAGGTGTCTACGCTTGCGCCAACGTATTCAGTTTTTTCTTCCAGTTGGGCTTTCGTGTATTTGGCACTACCAAATAACAGCGCATCCGCCGTCATGCTGGCCAATCCATAGCGATTCCCATCCTGAATAGCCCCGGCATCGAACACGGCCGAGACGTTGATAAGCGGCACCTCATGCTGCTCCATCAAATAAACCGTCATGCCGTTTTTTAGCTTGAACTTCTGGTAGGGCGGCACCTTGAACGTTTGCGCCAGGGAAGAGGTCACTACCACAAGGATAATGAATAAAGTATGTATGTATTTCATTGATGATCTATTGTGAATTCCCGCAAGTTTTTCAAAAACATTATAGGGTTGGGCGATATCGGGTTGTTTAATTGTTCTTGACCGGATTCGCTTTGGGTTCTGGCAAAAGATATCCTACCGTTCGATTACGGCTGGTCAGATAAATCTTGGCTACGCGCTGCACATCTTCCTTCGTCACCTTCTCATAGAGGGCCGGTGCTTCGTAGAGCTTTTTATAATCCCCGAAGAACAGTTCATAAGTGCCCAATGAGTTGGCTTTGCCGTTGATGGACTCCATCGTCCGGTAAAACTCCATCAGTTTCTGATTCTTCAGCTTTTGCAGTTCCACATCAGTAATTCCCTCGTTGATGACTTTGTCAATCTGGTGCAACACCGACTGTTCTAACTTTTCAGCCGTAATACCACTGGCGGCAATGGCATAGATCGAGAAGAGACTGGGATCGAATGATTCGCCAAAATTGGTGAACGCCCGCGAGGCAACGGTCGAATCCAGCACCAGCGATTTTACCAGCCTTGATGAGTTGCCCGAACTGAGCACACCACTCAGTAAATCGAGGGCGTAATAGTCGGAGTGGCGAGTGGCGGGCGTATGGTAAGCCATCAAAATATTGGGCGTAGCTACGTCTTTGTAAGTCGTCACGCGCCGTTCGCCGTTTTGGGGCGGTTCAACCGTACGCAGGCTGTCGGGCAGTTTCTGCGCCGGAATAGGCTCTATGTATTGTTCGGCCAGTTTCTTTACCTGAGCTGCCGTTACATCACCGACCACCACGGCCACGGCATTGTTTGGCGAATAATAGGTTTTAAAATATTTCTCCAGATCGGCCTGGGTCCATTTTTTTATATCCGACTCGAAACCGATGACCGGAAACATGTAGGGATGCTCGACAAAAGCTGTTGCCTGTACCAGTTCGCTGATAACCCGGTAATTGCTGTTCTCTAGTCCGGTGCTTCGCTCCGACAGCACGACGCCCCGCTCACTCTCGACCATTTTCGGGTCGATAGCCAGATCACGAATCCGGTCGGCTTCCAGCCCGAAGATCGTTTCCAGCGCCCCGCTCTGGAACCAGTCGGTATATACCGTCGTATTCTGCGTGGTATAGGCATTGTTCGAGCCCCCATTCGCTTCCATCACCCGGTCGAACTGCTTGGGGCCGTATTTTTTGGCTCCATTGAACATCATGTGTTCAAAAAAGTGCGACAGACCGGTTATGCCATGTACTTCGTTACGGGAGCCGACTTTCCAGAACGAATAGAAATTGGCGTTGGGAATGGAATGGTCTTCGAGGACCATGAATTTCATGCCGTTTTTAAGCGTGAACGTTTGTACGTCCTCCGCTTTAGGCTTATTCTGCGCCAGCACAACACTAGCCGAGAGCGTCAATGCCGCCAAAAGCCCCATTCGTTTATTCATGAGATGGTTTTTAGTTTGGAGAAAAGCTAAAATTAATGACCTTTAGCTCATGAACCAATCACTCTGGTCGCTTAGTGGCCAACGCGCTCTCGTCACGGGCGGCACCAAAGGAATCGGCGAAGCCATTGTCCGGCAGTTTCTGGACCTCGGCGCTTCTGTTTTCATCGTCGCCCGCGATAACACGCTGCTCCAGCAACAACTAACAAATTATCGCCAACTGGGCCATACAGTTGATGGAATGGCCGTCGATGTAAGTCAGCCGGGAGCGGTCGTTCAGGTTATCGATGCGGTAAAAGCAATAGGGGGAAGTCTGGACATTTTAGTCAATAATGCGGGAACGAACATCCGCAAACCCACCGCCGACTATAGCCCGGCGGAGTATGATCATATTCTGAACACGAACCTGCGCTCAGCCTACGAACTGACCCAGGCCGCTTATCCACTCCTGAAAGAGTCTTCTGTGGGTGGAAAGGTCGTCATGATTTCCTCCGTGTCAGGATTGGCGCATACCAGTAGTGGCTCGTTGTATGGCATGACCAAAGCAGCCATGCTTCAACTCACCCGAAACCTCGCTGTCGAATGGGCACCCGACGGTATCCGCGTGAATGCGGTGGCTCCCTGGTACATCAATACCCCTCTGGCTACACCCGTACTCACAAACCCCGAGAAGTTGGCAGGCATTCTGAAACGAACACCCATGAACCGCGTTGGCGAACCGGAAGAAATAGCGTCAATTGTGTCTTTCCTGTGCATGCCCGCATCCGGCTATGTGACGGGACAAACGATTTCGGCTGATGGTGGCCTGATGGCCTGGGCGTACTAAAGCCCCGCCACCATAGCCTTCATTTTCGCCATCGCCGTTTTCGTGACGGTCAGGGCATCCTGTGCGTAATAATCTTTATTAAATACCTCCAGCGATACCACAACAGGCTGGTCGGTGCGTTTGATGAGTTTCAATGTGTCGCGAATCGGTGCCACGCCATCACCCGGAAACACCCGGTCGGCATCGACGATCTTCTCACGGGTGAAGTTGGCCGTGTAGTCGTTTACGTGGAACACTTCGACAGCCGATTTCCCGACCAGCGGGAGCATCGTGTTCCCCGAACCGCCCTTATACAGGTGATAAATATCCAGCAATACCCGCGCTGATGGATGCCCGCTTTCGATGGCGACAAACATTACCTCGCTTAGCCGGCTCAGGTTGGGCGAAAAACCCCACAGTTCCAGTTGCGGCACTACACCGGTTTTATCACCAATCTCGAGAATGGCCCGATACCGTTCAGCCGCTTTATACAGATCGACTTTCGGACTCCCCGGCGACTGGGCACCAATGGGCGGAGTCGCTACGCGCTTACAACCCACTTCAGCCAGCATCTCCATCTCACTCTTTAGTTGAGCAAGACCTTTAGCACGGGCGGCTTCGTCGTCAACGATCCAGGGAGCAAAGCCAATGGCATTTTCAACTTTTATTCCGTTATCAGCCAGCACTTTACGAGCTTCAGCCGTTGTGCCGCCATTTTTCAGATAGGTCTGCAACGTTTCAATCCATATTTCCACCGACCGAAATCCGGCTTTCGAGGCTGCTTCGAGTTCCTTGACAAAACCCAACTTATGCCCCCGGATGGTACTCATGTTCAGGCAAATCGTGAATGGAGACTGAGCAGTTGGCGCCGGCATAGCTTGCAGCGAATTGGTCGAAAGAGAAGCGCCCACAGAGGCAGTCAGAGCCGCTAATGTTTGACGGCGAGTTACAGATTGAGACATGAAAGAAACAGGATTCAGGCGTTTGCGATAAGTCAATAAACAAGAAAAGGGCGCAAACCTACTGTAAAGAGATATCACTGAGGTTTCAAATATGGGTTTATGCGGAAGAGTAATATCAACTTGTTCAAGTTAACAACAAACGATTTGCAACAACATCAACCCTGGCCCAATGCTACAGAGTTTCGTCGCTACGCGACTTGAGAACATAATCGAACGATGATAGACTACAAACATTATGTTGCTAACGCGACTGTAATCTTAACTGTTGACCCAACTTAATTATCTACTTATGCCCTTACTTAGTCGCGTTAGTGACACAATGTTTGTAGCCCAAACCTTACCTAAGCCGTCCTTCAAGTCGCGTAGCGACGTGACAGTCCTTCTCAAGTTAATTTAGTCATCGCTACACAAAAGGTATATTTGATAAAGCCCCATTACAATCATGACCATCAGTTTTTTAAGCTCAAACGCGACTCATCCGCTACGGTCATTGATAAAGAATACACTGGAGACGAAGTCGCCAAAGACTGGATGGAATGGCTTCGAAAAACTTCTTTAAAATAAATTTTCTATTTCTCCTAACTATTTCATACTTTTGCACTCCCAAACTCGGAACATCGAGTGTAACGACATACGAGGGTGAAGGTCCGAAAGGAAACCACATCTGACTTATTTCGGCGAACAAACGCTGCCCTGCATCGTTTTGTCTGCCCACTGAGGTCAGGTGCTGTGCGCCCGACCTTTTTTTATGTCGTTTCGGGGCCTGATTGTTAGGCACATATAGGATTCGTCCGATTATTTGTCTACCTTTGCGGCCCGATTCGGAAGGTCCGAAGCGGAAAATGAGTACCTATTTTTTACCTGCTTACTTTAAACAAACACAAATGTCTGGTTTAATTGGCAAGAAAATCGGGATGACCAGCGTGTACAATGCGGACGGGCAGGCTCTGGCATGTACAGTGATTGAGACGGGTCCCTGTGTCGTAACGCAAGTTCGTAGCGTCGAGAAAGATGGCTACACAGCTGTGCAGCTGGGTTATGGCGACAAAAAAGAAAAGCACAGCAACAAGCCGGAGTTGGGCCACTTTAAGAAAGCGGGCACCACACCTAAGCGGAAACTGGTCGAATTCAAAGAATTTGAGCAGGAACTTGCTTTAGGTGCAACACTGACGGTTGCCGACGTATTTGCAGAGACTGACTTCGTTGACGTAGTTGGAACAGCAAAAGGTCGTGGTTTCCAGGGCGTTGTGAAACGTCATGGATTCGCTGGGGTTGGCGGTCAAACGCACGGTCAGCATAACCGGGGTCGTCACCCAGGTTCGATCGGCGCGTGTTCATTCCCCTCGCGTGTGTTCAAAGGTCTTCGGATGGCCGGCCGGATGGGCGGCAACCGTGTGAAGGTTCAAAACCTGCGCGTTTTGCGTGTTCTGCCTGAGCAAAATCTGCTCGTTGTTAGCGGTTCAGTTCCAGGAGCCAAAAATTCATACGTTATTATCGAGAAGTAGGTCATGGAAGTAATCGTATATAACAGCAAAGGCGAGGACACAGGCAAAAAGGTCACGCTTCCGGAAGAGGTTTTCGGTATTGAGCCGAACCAACACGCGATTTACCTCGACGTGAAACAATACCTGGCCAATCAGCGTCAGGGAACGCACAAAGCGAAAGAGCGGGCAGAAAATGCACACTCAACCCGCAAACTGAAGAAGCAGAAAGGTACAGGCGGTGCCCGTGCCGGTAGCGCTAAGTCGCCTGTATTCGTTGGTGGTGGTACCATTTTTGGACCTCGCCCCCGCGATTATAGCTTCAAACTGAATAAGAAAGTGAAAGCGCTGGCTCGCCAGTCGGCCTATGCCGTGAAAGCAAAAGCTGAGAAAATTTCAGTTATTGACAGCATCGCACTAGAAGCTCCCCGCACGAAAGATTACATCCAGTTCCTGACCGATCTGAATGTAACAGGTAAAAAAACGCTGCTGATCCTGCCCGACGTAAACACGAATGTTGTGTTGTCGAGCCGGAACGTACAGAAGGCGAAAGTTACGACAGCTTCGCAGGTAAACACCTACGATCTGATGAACGCCGACCAACTGCTCATTAGCGAAGAAGCGCTGTCAACCATCCAAACGTTGTTCGACAAATAAACCATGAGCGTACTAAAACGACCAATCGTCACTGAAAAAATGACGGGCCTTAACAAGCAGGGGAAGTATGCTTTTGAGGTTGAACTAAAAGCCAACAAACTCGAGATCGGCAAAGCCATCGAGAAAATGTATGGCGTTAACGTTGAAGCTGTCAACACGTTCCGGGTTTACGGAAAGAAACGCAGCAAGAACATCAACGGACGTGTTGTATCGGGCAAGACCCCAACCACTAAGAAAGCAATTGTTACGGTTGCTGAAGGCGAAGTAATTGATATCTACGCTGACCTGTAAACCGAGCACTGCTCTACCAATTAATCAGTCATGGGAGTTAAAAAACTAAGACCAATAACGCCGAGTACACGTTTTCGCGTGGCACCCGACTTTGCGGAAATAACAGCCTCCAAGCCAGAAAAAAGTCTGCTGGAGCCCATCAAGAGAACCGGTGGCCGTAATAACGAAGGTCACCGCACTATGCGCTACATTGGTGGAGGTCATAAGCGGCACTACCGTATTATTGACTTCAAGCGCGATAAAGTCGGCCAGCCTGCCGAAGTTTTGACTGTAGAATACGATCCAAACCGCTCAGCGCGCATCTCTTTGGTGCAGTATGCTGACGGCGAAAAACGCTACATCATCGCACCACAGGGTATCACCGTAGGCCAGACCATCCAGTCGGGCGAAGGCTCTACCCCGGATGTTGGTAACGCATTGCCACTGGCTCTGATGCCAATCGGTACCATCGTTCACAACATCGAACTAACACCTGGTAAAGGTGGCTCAATGGCTCGTTCAGCTGGTACGTATGCACAGTTGGTTGGTCGTGAAGACAAGTACGCTATCCTGCGTCTGCCTTCTGGCGAAACCCGCCGTGTATTAAGTGCCGGGATGGCTACGGTAGGTTCAGTATCGAACCCCGACCATATGAACGTGGTCATCGGTAAAGCAGGTCGTAACCGTTGGTTGGGCCGTCGTCCCCGCGTTCGTGCGGTGGTTATGAACCCAGTCGATCACCCAATGGGTGGTGGTGAAGGTCGGGCATCGGGTGGTCACCCACGCTCACGTAATGGCCAGTTCGCGAAAGGTCAGAAGACCCGTAACAAGAACAAGGCATCTGAAAGCATGATTATTAGCCGACGCAAAAAGTAACAGATAACAATGGCACGTTCACTCAAAAAAGGCCCATATATTGATTTCCGTCTGGACAATAAAGTTCAGGCTCAGAATGATTCGGGCAAGAAATCGGTCATCAAAACCTGGTCGCGTCGTTCGATGATTTCGCCGGATTTCGTAGGCCATACCTTCGCTGTTCACAACGGCAACAAGTTCATCCCGGTTTATGTAACGGAGAACATGGTAGGACACAAGCTCGGCGAATTCTCGCCAACGCGTAACTTCCGGGGACACACCGCAAAGAAAGACAAGGGCAAACGATAAACTAAGTGGTTAGATGCTGGTGGTTAGCCGTTGGTTTCAAAACCATCAAAAAACCACTAACCACTAACTACAAGCCACTAAAAAAATGGAAGCAGTAGCAAAACTTAAAGATGTGCCCACGTCGCCCCGCAAGATGCGGTTAATCGCCGACCTCATCCGTGGTCAGCGCGTTAGCCGGGCGTTGGGTCTCTTAAAATATCAGCCACAGGCTGGTGCCGACACCTTGCAGAAAGTGCTTTTGTCGGCCGTTGCCAACTGGCAGCAAAAAAACGAAGATGCGCGGATCGAAGACGCGGATCTCTACGTGAAAACGATTTTTGTTGATGGCGGTCCGATGCTGAAGCGTCTTCGTCCAGCTCCACAAGGTCGTGGTCACCGGATTCGCAAGCGGTCAAACCACATCACTATTGTGGTCGACAGCGCAGCCGATACGGTCTTGACTCAGGCTGAAGTTTCTACCCCTGAAAACGAACAATAGACAGAAATGGGACAAAAAATAAATCCAATTGGCCTGCGACTTGGTATTGTTCGGGGCTGGGAATCAAGCTGGTACGGCGGCAAAGAATTTGCAGATAAACTCGTTGAAGACGAGAAGATCCGTAAATACGTAGCAGCTCGTATTCCTAAAGGCGCCATTGCGCGGGTCGTTATCGAGCGTACACTGAAGCGTGTTACCCTGACTATCCACACGGCTCGTCCGGGTATCGTCATCGGTAAAGGCGGTGGTGAAGTCGATAAGATCAAAGAAGAGCTGAAAAAGATCACGGGCAAAGATGTCCAGATCAATATCTTCGAAATCAAACGCCCTGAAATCGATGCTAAACTGGTTGGCGAAGCTATTGCCCAGCAGTTACAGGCTCGTATTTCGTTCCGTCGTGCCATGAAGCAAGCGATCCAGTCAGCGATTCGGGTAGGTGCTCAGGGTATCAAGGTAAAAGTATCAGGTCGTTTGGGCGGTGCAGAAATTGCCCGTTCGGAACAATATAAAGAAGGTCGTGTTCCGCTGCACACGTTGCGTGCTGATATCGACTATGCTATCTCGGAAGCCCAGACCGTTTACGGTAAAATCGGCATCAAGGTGTGGATTTTTAAAGGCGAAGTGTATGGCAAGCGTGATTTGTCTCCGGCAGCAATGATGAGCCAGGCGCAAGCCGGTGAGCGTTCCGCTTCGGCAAATGATCGTGGCGATCGTCGTGGCCCTCGTGGTGACCGTGATGGTAACGATCGTGGTGGCCGTGGTCGTGGTGGCGATCGCGGAGGTGACCGTGGCGGCAACCGTGGTGGTGGCGCTGGAGCAGGTGGTAACCGCGGTGGCGGTGCCGGTGCAGGCAGCAACCGTGGTGGCGGTGGTGGTCAGGGTGGCAACCGTGGTGGTGGACCAAGACGATAAATTCTGTCGTCAGTTGTCAGTCAGCAATTATCAGTTCACCAACTAGATGATTACCAACTAACCACTATCGACGCTAACTTTTAGAGCTATGTTACAGCCAAAAAGAACTAAATTCCGTAAGCAACATAAAGGCAGGATTCCAGGTATCGCATCACGCGGTCATGAGATTGCCTTCGGTACATTCGGCATCAAGTCGCTGGAACCCGGTCGGATTACCGCCCGCCAGATTGAAGCCGCTCGTATTTCAGTAACGCGGGCCATGAAACGCGAAGGCCAGGTTTGGATTCGTATTTTCCCCGACAAACCCATTACCAAGAAGCCAGCCGAAGTACGGATGGGTAAAGGTAAAGGAGCACCCGAGTATTGGGTAGCCGTAGTGAAGCCCGGCACGATTATGTTCGAAACGACGGGCGTAGATCTGGCAACGGGAATGGAAGCCCTGCGCCTGGCCGCTCAGAAATTACCAGTTCGGACCAAGTTTGTTGTCCGGCGTGATTATCAGGAGCAAGTCGAAGACTAGTACCCCTAAGCGACGAACAAAATGAAAAAAGAAGATTTAAAAGGATTGTCGGCCGACGACTTGCGCACGGAGATTGGTGCAGAACAGGACCGACTGTTGAAACTTAGGTTCGCTCATGCGGTCTCTCCTATCGAGAACCCAATGCGTATCCGCGAGAGCCGGAAGCGGATTGCTCGCCTGAACACGGAACTGACGGTTAAATCGCGGCAAGCCTAATAAGACACGACAATGGAAGAGCAACAAGCACCAGCACCACAGGCGGAAACAACCCCGGTGGCAGCAGCAACAGAACAGCCTACCACAACCGCTCCAGCAACGAGCGCAACTGTAGAGGCTTCGGAGCGCAACGCTCGGAAAGAGCGTATCGGGCGGGTGACCAGCAATAAAATGCAGAAAACGATCACCGTAGCAATTGACCGCAAGGTGAAACACCCGATGTATGGCAAGTTCATGAACAAGACGAAAAAACTGACTGTTCATGACGAGAAAAATGAGTGTGGTATTGGTGACACAGTACGTGTTATGGAAACCCGCCCATTGAGTAAGAATAAGCGTTGGCGTTTAGTCGAAATCATCGAAAAAGCGAAGTAAGCCATGGTACAGCAAGAATCAAGATTAGGAGTAGCCGATAACAGTGGCGCCAAAGAAGTGCTGGTTATCCGCGTCCTGGGCGGTACAGGCAAGCGGTATGCATCAGTCGGTGACAAGATTGTCGTGACAGTGAAGCAAGCCCTGTCGTCCAGCAATATGAAGAAAGGTACGGTTTCTAAAGCCGTAGTTGTTCGGACCAAGAAGGAAGTGCGTCGGAAAGATGGATCGTATATCCGTTTTGAAGACAATGCCGCCGTATTGCTCAACAACAACGACGAGCCTCGCGGCACCCGGATTTTTGGGCCGGTAGCCCGTGAATTGCGTGAGAAGCAGTTTATGAAAATCGTATCGTTAGCCCCGGAGGTATTGTAAGCAATGGAGAAGAAAATAACGCTACCGAAACACAAATTCCACATCAAATCGGGCGATACTGTCGTCGTGATTGGTGGTAACTCGAAAGGTCAGCGCGGTGTAGTGACAGAAGTAATCGTAGAAAAAGATCGTGCTCGTGTTGAGGGCGTCGCTATGATCACCAAGCACATGAAGCCAACGGCTTCTAATCCGCAGGGGAGTCTGGTAAAAACGGAAGGGTCGATCCACATCAGCAATCTGAAGCTGGTTGATCCTGCCACTGGCGAACCTACCCGCACGGGTCGTAAGTTGAACGAGAAGGGTAAGCTGCAACGCTACTCGAAGAAGACAGGCAACTTTATCCCCGACCGGTCCGCCGGCGCGGGTCGTAAATAATAAAGGTCTAAGAGAATGGCAACGCCAAGACTGAAAGAGAAATATTTAAGCGAAATCGTACCACAGTTGAAAGACAAATTTCAATACAAGTCGGTCATGCAAGTGCCCCGCTTGAGCAAAATTGTGATCAACAAAGGTATTGGAGCTGCGGTCGCCGATAAAAAATTGGTAGACGTAGGCGTCGAAGAATTAACGACCATCACGGGTCAGAAAGCTGTTCCGACACTGTCGAAAAAAGCTGTCTCGAACTTCAAACTGCGGGAGAAAATGCCCATCGGTGCGAAAGTTACGCTGCGTGGTGTGAAGATGTATGAATTTTTGGACCGGCTAACGACAGTGTCGCTGCCCCGTGTTCGTGACTTCAAAGGCATTAGCGACAAAGGGTTTGATGGCCGTGGCAACTACACCTTCGGTGTGCAGGAGCAGATTATCTTCCCTGAGATCAGCATTGACAAAGTAGCCCGCATTTCGGGAATGGACATCACGTTTGTGACCACTGCCAATACCGACAATGAGAGTTACGAGTTGCTGAAAGCGATGGGTATGCCGTTTGCTAAAAGTGGTAAATAACAACCGTTCTAAAGGGTAAGATAATGGCAAAAGAATCAATAAAAGCACGGGAACGGAAACGCGAAGCACTGGTAGCTAAGTATGCTACCAAGCGGGCCGCTTTGAAAGCCGCCGGTGATTACATCGGCCTGGACAAACTGCCTAAAAATGCATCGCCAGTACGTCTGCACAACCGTTGTAAACTAACGGGTCGTCCCCGGGGCTACATGCGCAAGTTTGGTATTTCGCGGGTAACATTCCGGGAAATGGCATCAGCCGGTAAGATTCCAGGTGTAACTAAAGCAAGCTGGTAATTCCAGATTCCATTTCTATTTGTAATTCAGTTTCCGTAATTTTGCGAACTTTCTCAAAACGAGAGGTTTGCAAGTAACGCAACGCCAAGAATGAATACAGATCCAATAGCAGACTTTCTGACCCGTGTTAGAAACGCCATCCGGGCAAAGCACCGGGTTGTGGAGATCCCTGCTTCAAACATAAAGAAAGAGATTACCAAGGTATTGTACGAAAAAGGGTACATCCAGAACTATAAGTTCGACGACAGCACCCCACAAGGCTCAATCAAGATTGCGCTGAAGTACAATCCTACGACGAAGCAGAATGCTATCGTTGATCTACAACGCATCAGCCGTCCAGGTCTGCGTCAGTATCGGGGAGCCGATAACCTGCCGCGTATCCTCAATGGCTTAGGTGTCGCTATCATCTCCACTTCGAAAGGAGTGATGACAGATAAGGAAGCGAAGACGCTGAACGTCGGTGGAGAAGTATTGTGTTACGTATATTAATCCGAACTGAACGATGTCACGCATAGGTAAGAAACCCATCGCCCTCCCCAGCAACGTAACGTTGTCTGTTGACGACCAAAACGTCGTTACAGTAAAAGGGCCTAAAGGCACCTTGACCCAATCGGTTGACCCGGACATTTCGGTAGCCATTGAAGACGGTCATATCCAAGTATCACGGCCCACCGAGCAGAAGCGTCATAAAGCAATGCATGGTTTGTACCGGTCGCTGGTCAACAACATGGTAACAGGCGTAAGCGAAGGCTTCAAACTGGATCTCGAAGTTATCGGGGTTGGTTATAAAGCATCTGTTGCCAATAACGTTCTCGAATTGCAGCTTGGCTATTCACACAATGTGTATCTGGCCGTTCCAACCGAGATCAAGGTAACAGCTGTAACGGAAAAAGGTCAGAACCCAAAAGTATATCTGGAAGGTTCAGATAAGCAGCTTCTGGGCGATGTAGCGGCTAAGATCCGTTCGCTCCGTAAAGTTGAGCCTTACAAAGGCAAAGGTATCCGGTTTATCGGTGAGCAAGTTCGCCGTAAAGCTGGTAAGTCTTCGTCGAAGAAATAATTTATGATTTGGGATTTCGGATTTATGATCTTCTGGTAAACAGTAATCATAAACCCGAAATCATAAATCCAAAATCTAAATTCGCCTATTTGGTCGGAATCAAATAACATGGCAACGAATAAACAAGAAAGAAGACAGCGGATCAAGTTTGGTATCCGGGCGAAAGTTTCAGGCACAGCCGAGCGTCCCCGTTTATCAGTTTTCCGCTCTAACAAAGCGATCTACGCACAACTCATCGACGATCTGACCGGCCATACCCTGGCAGCAGCTTCATCGGTCGAGCTGAAAAGCGAAGCTGAAGGAAATACCGTCGACACGGCGAAGAAAGTTGGCCAGCGGTTGGCCGAGAAAGCAATTGCAAAGAATATCAGCAGCGCTGTATTCGACCGCAATGGCTACTTATATCACGGTAAAGTAAAAGCATTGGCCGATGCAGCCCGCGAGGGAGGCCTTAAGTTCTAAACAATGAACACGAACGCAGCAAGACCGACAAAATTTAACGAAGCCGACCTGAAAGAAAAGGTTGTGGCCATCAACCGCGTAGCGAAGGTGGTAAAAGGTGGTCGCCGGTTCAGCTTCTCGGCAATTGTCGTCGTTGGCGACGGTAACGGTGTCGTTGGTTACGGATTGGGTAAGGCCAATGAAGTAACTGACGCGATTGCCAAAGGAGTAGAAGACGCGAAGAAGAATCTGGTTCAGATCCCCCTTCTGAAGCGTACGGTACCCCACGAAATGGAAGGTAAATTCAGTGGCGGCTTTGTCCTGCTGAAGCCAGCTGCTCCTGGTACAGGAGTAATCGCTGGTGGTGCTATGCGGGCCGTTCTTGAATCGGCTGGTATCCACGACATCCTGGCAAAATCGAAAGGTTCGTCGAACCCGCACAACGTGGTAAAAGCTACGCTTGCAGCCCTGTTGAAAATGCGGTTACCGCATCAGGTGGCTTTCCAGCGTCAGATCAGCCTGGCAAAAGTATTTAACGGTTAATATAAAGGAGCAACAGACATGGCACGAGTACGCATTACGCAGGTCAGCAGCACCATTAAACGACCGCTAAACCAAAAAAATGCCATCAAGTCACTTGGCTTGGGCAAAATCAACCGCAGCGTAGAGTTAGAATATAACGACGCTCTGAAAGGTGCAATCAATAAGGTGCAGCACCTGGTGAAGGTTGAAGAAATTTAAGTATCTTTGCGATTCTTTTGGTTTTCAGGCTGTCAGAACCCCGTTTTGATGGTATCGAAGAGCCAAAAGAATCATCTTTTTAACACTAAATATTGATTTAAAGAATAAGCTCGTCAAAAAAGTTGTGGTTTAACACAAGTTTTTTCGTCTGTCTTAGTTTTTAAGTCGACCCAATCACATGAATTTAAGCAACCTTAGACCGGCAAAAGGTTCCGTCAGAGAGCGCAAGCGAGTCGGACGCGGACAGGGATCAGGCATGGGCGGAACGTCTACGCGTGGTCACAAAGGAGCGCAGTCACGCTCAGGTTACAGTCGTAAAACGCACTTTGAAGGTGGTCAGATGCCACTTCAGCGTCGCGTTCCAAAATTCGGCTTCAAGAATATTAACCGCGTCGAGTACAAACCTCTTAATCTGGACTCAATCCAGGCATTGGTTGACGAAACCAAGGCTACTGTTGTTGACATGAACTTCCTGCTCCAGCATGGTCTGGTAAGCAAGAAAGATCTTGTTAAAGTATTGAGCCGGGGTGAATTGACCGCAGCTGTTGAAATTCACGCCCACGCTTTTTCGAGCAGTGCTAAAGAAGCCATCGAGAAAGCAGGTGGTAAGGCCGTTGTGCCTGCCAAACATGTAAAAGAGGAAGCAGCTAACTAATAGTGAGCACCGTAACGCCGACATACTTTTATGAATCGACTCATCACCACGTTTAAGAATATTTTTGCAATTGACGAGTTGCGGGGTCGAATCCTGAACACGTTGTTATTCATAACAGCGTTTCGTCTTGGTTCTGCCATTGTACTGCCTGGCGTCGATCCGAACAAACTGAATCTTAATCCTCAGGGATTACTTGGTTTGCTGGACACCTTCCTGGGTGGCGCATTTAGTAAAGCGTCAATCTTTGCATTGGGAATTATGCCGTATATCTCGGCATCGATTGCCATACAGCTGTTAACGCTGGCTCTGCCCTACTTCCAGAAAATGCAGAAGGAAGGCGAATCAGGCCGGAAGCGGTTGAATCAGATTACTCGGGTGCTTACGATCGGTGTAACGGCCGTACAGGCGATTACCTATGTGCGCACAACGATTCCGAAAGAAGCGTTACTGATTGATCAGGGACTGTTCACCATTTCTTCGTTGTTTATTCTGACGGCTGGCACCATATTCTGTATGTGGCTGGGCGAACGGATTACGGACAAAGGTATTGGTAATGGTATCTCGATGATTATCATGATCGGTATCGTTTCACGGCTGCCAGGTGCCATTTACGGCGAAGCATTGTCACGCGGTACGGGTGGTAGCTTGATTTTCGTACTTGAATTAGTTGGTCTGTTTTTCGTAATCATGGGCGCGGTTGTGTTAACACAAGCCGTTCGACGCATCCCCATCCAGTACGCGAAGCAGGTAATCGGAAATAAAGTGGTTGGCGGACAACGCCAGTATTTGCCGCTTAAGCTGAATGCAGCCGGTGTTATGCCGATCATTTTTGCTCAGGCGCTGATGTTTATCCCAACCTACGTAGCCGGTTTGTTTGCTGAAAAAAGTGATTTTGCCGCCAGCGTGCAAAATGCATTTCAAAGCTATACGACTTGGCAGTATAACCTGTTGTTCTCCCTGTTGATCATCATCTTTACGTTTTTCTATACAGCTATCTCGGTTAACCCTGTTCAGATTGCTGATGACATGAAGCGTAGTGGCGGATTTATCCCAGGCGTTAAGCCGGGATTTCAGACATCGGAGTACATTGGAACCGTGTTAGACCGCATCACCCTGCCAGGAGCTGTTATGCTCGCAATTGTGGCTATTCTGCCTGCCATTGCTAACCTGTTAGGTATGACCAGTGGTTTTGCCCAGTTCTTTGGTGGTACTTCCCTGTTGATCATGGTTGGTGTTGTTCTCGACACCTTACAACAAGTAGAAAGCTATCTATTAATGCGTCGCTACGAAGGTTTGATGAAGTCAGGCCGGGTACAGGGACGTGCGAATAGCGAGACAGTAGCCGCTTAATTGAGATGAGTAGTTCCGATAAAAAGGATAAAATGATTTTTTACCGAAGTGATGAAGAAATCGCTTTGATAAAGATCAGTGCCCAGGTACTTGGAAAAGCGCACGCTGAAGTAGCCAAGCTTATTCGGCCAGGCATAGCCACCAAGGAACTTGATAAGGTAGCAGAAACGTTTATTAAGGATAATGGAGGCTCTCCGTCATTCTTGGGTTATAACAAGTTTCCGGCTTCTCTTTGTATTTCAATTAATGATGTTGTCGTACACGGATTTCCCAGTAAATATGAACTTCGTGATGGCGACATTATCTCCATCGACTGCGGAGTAAAATTGAACGGTTTTCACAGCGATAGTGCCTACACATATCCTGTTGGCGACGTCACTCCTGCTGTTCGGCGGCTATTGGCCCGCACAAAAGAGTCCCTTTATCTCGGTATTGAAAAAGCTGTAGAAGGGAATCGGATTGGAGATATCGGGTATGCCGTTCAAACCTACGCTGAAAAGTTCGGGTATTCAGTTGTTCGGGAGTTAGTAGGTCATGGCGTTGGTCAGGACTTGCATGAAGCCCCTGAAGTACCGAATTACGGAAAGCGAGGACAAGGCCCAAAACTCCGCGAAGGGATGATTCTGGCGATCGAGCCGATGATCAATTTCGGAAAGAAAGGTGTTGTTCAGGAGCGTGACGGCTGGACGATTCGGACAGTTGACCGGAAGCCCTCGGCCCACTTTGAACACACGGTTGCCGTGCGGAAAGGGAAAGCTGAAATTCTGACAACTTTTGAATACATAGAAGCAGTTACCGCAAACACAAGCCTGATGGTTGATACTCAGGAACTGATAGCGGCTTAAAGCACACATGGCAAAGCAGAATTCTATAGAACAGGACGGTGTGATTTTAGAAGCATTATCCAATGCAATGTTTCGGGTCGAACTCGCAAACAAGCATGAAGTAATTGCTCACATCTCCGGCAAAATGCGGATGAATTACATCAAAATTTTGCCGGGTGATCGCGTAAAGTTGGAAATGTCGCCTTACGATTTGAGCAAGGCGCGAATTGTGTACCGATACAAGTAGTGAAGAATGTAAACTGAAGCGTTAAGGATAGTCATTCTTAAACTTAATTACTCTTCAGTTCACCCTCTTTACGTTTAACTCCAAACAAATGAAAGTTAAAGCGTCAATCAAGAAACGTAGTGAAGACTGCGTCGTGATCCGTCGGAAAGGAAAACTGTACGTGATCAACAAAAAGAATCCCCGTTATAAACAAAGACAAGGCTAAGCATGGCACGTATTGCAGGTGTTGATATTCCAGACAAAAAGCGTGGCGAGATTGCGCTGACATACATTTTCGGTATCGGCCGTAGTCGGGCGAAAAAAATTCTGACCGATGCTGGTATCAGCGTTGATAAGAAAGCCAGCGAATGGTCTGATGAAGAAGCGAGTGCCGTTCGTAACGCCATCTCGAACGAATACAAAGTTGAAGGTCAGCTGCGCTCAGAAGTGCAGTTGAGCATCAAACGGTTAATGGACATCGGTTGCTACCGGGGTCTGCGGCACCGTAAAGGTCTGCCGGTTCGTGGTCAGCATACTAAAAACAACTCCCGTACCCGGAAAGGTAAGCGGAAGACTGTTGCTAACAAGAAGAAAGTAACGAAATAATAAATCGGTCGCTCATCGTCATACGGACCATTTGTGGCTGGTTAGTTTATCTGACTAACTGGCAAGTAATGACACCGGTGACACATTGACGATTACCTACAAACAATGGCTCAAGCAAAACGCAAAGACAAAGCGAAAAAGCGGGTGGTAATTGTTGAACCCGTTGGTCAGGTACACATCCGGGCTACGTTCAACAACATCATCATTTCGATCACCAACATGAACGGCCAGGTTATTTCCTGGGCATCGGCCGGTAAAATGGGCTTTCGTGGCTCCAAGAAAAACACCCCGTACGCTGCTCAAACAGCCGCTTCAAACTGTGCTGCCGTTGCCCACGATCTGGGAATGCGCAAAGCAGAAGTATTTGTGAAAGGTCCGGGATCAGGTCGTGAATCGGCTATCCGTACCATTCAGAACTCAGGGATCGAAGTAACCACGATTCGTGATATTACCCCGCTGCCGCACAATGGATGCCGGCCGCCAAAACGTCGTCGCGTATAACACGGATGGCTGAATAGGGACAGGCGACATTTGGTTGTGTCTGTCCAATGTTTCACAATTATTCATTCATTAAAGAATGGCACGTTACACAGGGCCTAAAGCCAAGATTTCGCGCAAGTTCGGTGAGCCCATCCTGGGACCGAGCAAAGCGCTTCAGAAAAAGAATTATGGACCGGGTATGCACGGTCGGGGTCGCAAACGGAAACAGTCCGAATATGCACTCCAGTTGCTGGAAAAGCAGAAAGTAAAATATACATACGGTATCCTGGAGCGTCAGTTCCGGGCTCTGTTCCACCGGGCACAGGTTCGGGAAGGAATTACCGGTGAAAACCTCCTCAAATTGTGTGAAGCCCGTCTGGATAACACGGTTTACCGGTTGGGTATCGCATCTTCGCGTCGGGCTGCCCGTCAGTTGGTTGCTCACAAACACATTATTGTTGATGGCGAGGTGGTGAACATTCCTTCGTATTCACTGAAGCCAGGTCAGCTGATCGGCGTTCGTGAAAAATCGAAATCACTGGAAGCTGTTGCTTCAAGCCTGTCGGCCCGTAACGCCAAGCGTTACAACTGGGTTGAGTGGGATGGTCAGGAGTTAGTGGGTAAGTTTATTAGCTACCCAGAGCGTGACCAGATTCCTGAGAACTTCAACGAGCAGGCAATCGTCGAATTATATTCGAAGTAATTTATTGGGTTGGCAGATACCTTACCGGGTGTCTGCCACCTTTCTATAGTTTACGGTTTAGGGGTGATTGGTTCTTGTGGGGCTGGTCATTTACCCCCACTTTCAACCGAAGACCTGAAACCCGTAAACACTATTTCAGTCTTCACGCCAAGGCAGAGAACTGCTTTAAAATACGAAACGTATGTCAATTCTAGCGTTCCAAATGCCCGACAAAGTCGTAGTGGAGAAAGCTGACGACTTTCACGGGGTGTTTGAATTCAAACCCCTTGAAAAAGGATACGGTGTAACAATAGGTAATGCGCTTCGGCGTATTTTGCTGTCATCGCTGGAAGGATACGCTATTACAAGCGTAAAATTCCCGGGTGTGTTGCACGAGTTTTCATCAATTGAGGGCGTCGTTGAAGATGTGACAGAGATCATTCTGAACCTGAAAATGGTTCGTTTCAAGAAGATCAATGACATGGTCGACAACAAGATCACCGTTAACATCAAGAAACAATCGGTTCTGAAGGCCGGTGATATATCCAAGTTCTCACCCTCGTTCGAAGTGCTGAATCCAGAATTGGAAATCTGCCACATCGACGATACGCGGGATCTGGAAATGGAAATTTTCGTGGAAAAAGGTCGGGGCTATGTTCCTGCCGACGAGCCACGGGCGAATGAGTTACCTTTCGGACACATCCCCATCGATGCTATTTACACGCCTATTAAAAACGTGAAATATAGTGTTGAAAACACACGTGTTGAGCAGAAAACCGACTATGAGCGGTTGCTGCTGGACATTGAAACGGATGGATCGATTCACCCCGAAGAAGCACTTAAAGGAGCAGCTTATATTCTGATTCAGCACTTTATGCTGTTCTCAGATCAAACGATGACGTTTGAAACGGCGAAACCGGAAGAAGAAAACGTAGTTGATGAAGAAGTGCTGCACATGCGGAAACTTCTTAAGACGTCGCTGGCTGATCTTGATCTGTCTGTACGGGCTTACAACTGCCTCAAATCGGCCGACGTTCGCACCCTGGGTGATCTTGTTCGGTTAGAAATTTCCGACATGATGAAGTTCCGTAACTTCGGTAAGAAGTCATTAACGGAGCTGGAGCAACTTGTTGCTGAAAAGAACCTGACGTTCGGTATGGACGTCGCTAAGTACAGACTAGACGAAGACTAAAATTAAAGGAGAAAGGAGATTGGATAATGGAGAAAGGGTGATATAAACCTTCTCCCTTCTCCCTCCTCCCTTGCTCCCTTCACCAGACAATGAGACACGGTAAAAAAGATAATCACCTAAGTCGGACACATTCGCACCGCGAAGCGATGTTGCAGAACATGGCGTCGTCGCTCATCCTGCACAAGCGTATTGAAACCACGCTGGCGAAAGCCAAGGAGCTTCGTAAATTTGTGGAGCCAATCCTGACGCGGGCCAAAGATGATACATACGCGAATCGTCGTGTTGTATTCCGTTCCTTGAACGACAAGGAAACGATGAAAGAATTATTTGGAACGGTAGCGGACAAAATCGCCAGCCGCCCAGGTGGTTACACCCGTATCATCAAACTGGGCAACCGGTTAGGTGATAATGCAGAAACCTGCCTCATCGAGCTGGTTGATTTCAACGAGTTACTGCTTGCTGCTGCTGCTGAGAAAACGGCTGCTACCACCAAGACGACTCGTCGTAGCCGTCGCGGATCAGGTGCTAAAGCTACGGATGCCGCTGCACCGGTTGCCGCTGCTGAAGTTGTTGAAGCTCCTGTTGCTGAAGCCGAGGTTGTTGAAGCTGAAGCCGCTCCGGTTGTCGAAGCAACTGCTGAAGAAGTACCTGCACAAGATGAAAATATCACTCCATCTGATTCGTCAGATGAACCCAAAGAGGCTTAAGGTCGTTAGATTAAAAAGCAAAAGAACTGAGTGATATACGCACAAATCATATAGAAAATGGGTTAGCCGGCAACGGTTAGCCCTTTTTTTTAGCCTATCAAGTCAAACCGAATAATGAAACATACACAGCAACCTGAAGCCCTGTTGGTTTTGCAAGACGGAACCGTCTATCGAGGTCTGGCACTCGGTAAAATTGGTACAGCCGGAGGTGAAATATGCTTCAACACCGGCATGACCGGTTACCAGGAAATTTACACCGATCCCTCCTATTATGGTCAGGTGATTATCAATACCACCTCGCACATTGGTAACTACGGCGTGTTGAACAATGCCGAACAGGAGTCGGGTAGCGTGAAGATCCGAGGAATGGTCTGTAATTTCTTCTCGAACATTCACTCGCGCTACACCGCCGATGGTTCGCTGCAGGATTATTTCGAACGGGCAAATATTGTTGGTATCCACGGTGTCGATACCCGCCAGCTGGTGCGTTACATTCGGTCGAAAGGCGTGATGAACTGCATTATCTCGTCGGAGATTCTGGACCCCGCGGTTCTCCTTGCCGAGCTGAATAAAGTACCTGACATGGATGGCCTGGAGCTTTCGTCGGAAGTGTGTACTAAAGAAGCTTATGAGCAAGGCAACCCAGAGGCTGATTTACGCGTTGCGGTGCTCGATTTGGGCGTAAAACGAAGCATTCTGAGCAACTTCAACGAGCGCGGTGTCTTCTGTAAAGTATTTCCGGCTCGGACGTCCCACGCTGAATTAGCGGCCTGGAATCCAAATGGCTACTTCATTGCCAATGGTCCCGGCGATCCGGCGGCTATGCCCTATGCAGTAGAAACGGTAAAGCAGGCATTGGATACGGATAAGCCTTTATTCGGTATTTGCCTGGGGCACCAGATTTTATCGCTGGCCAGCGGCATTTCCACCTATAAAATGCATAATGGTCACCGGGGATTGAATCACCCGGTTAAGAACCTAATTACGGGTCATTGCGAAATTACCTCGCAGAATCATGGCTTTGCCGTCCGGGCGGAGGAAGTAATGGATCACGCTAATGTAGAGCTGACGCATATTAACCTCAACGACAACACGATTGAAGGTATCCGCCGGAAAGACAAGCCTGCCTTTTCAGTGCAGTACCACCCCGAATCGTCGCCCGGCCCGCACGACTCGCATTACCTCTTCGACCAGTTCATAGGGATGATGAAGGAATAAGAGAACGATGTCTTATTTGTATACAGCCGCCTTGATACATCAGGGCGGCTGTGTGTTTTTAGCCTCACGTGATACCAAATCCTGGCCTGAAAATGGCCATTTACGGGCTTATATAAATTTTATAAAAATTTTTTGTGAGATATCCGTTATCTCCGACACTATCAGTTGAAACGCTTCTCCATGAAACGAGCAAAGCAACGTCTACTTCTTCAACTAAAACTGTCAACTGATTTTTATGAAACGTACCATTCAGCTCTACCAGGGTATCGGGATATTTTTCCTCATCCTGCTCACCAGTATGGCCTGCGAGCGGGCGGTTGTGCCGCAGGAGTCGAGTCAGAAATCCGGCGCCCGAATCCGACTCAATCAAACGATCACCGAAGTCGTTGTCGGCTCTCCTAACTTTTCATTCCTAAAAACTGCGGTGGTAAAAGCTGGACTGGCCGATGCGCTGGGCACGGGCAACTTAACCGTATTTGCGCCGACCAATGCCGCTTTTCAGGCAGCTGGCTTTACAGATGAAAATGCGATCAATAACGCGGATGTCAATGCACTTCGCAACATCCTGCTTTACCACGTTATTGGTACCGAGCGTTTCTTCGAGGACAGAATTTCAGAGAACCTGACAGGTTACCGAACCTTGCAGGGACAGGAGGTATTTGCAACCCGGTTAGGGGGCTTATCCGTAAACGGAATTCCGGTCTCACAAGCTGATCTGGAAACGAACAACGGAGTCATCCATATAATTGATAAAGTTCTCCTCCCGCCCGCTGGCAATACAGTTGAGGTTGCCGTTTCAAACCCTGACCTTACCTATCTGGTAGCCGCCGTACAACGGGCCAGTCAGGGCGAAATTAACATCCTACAGGCACTGGCAACGGGTCGGCTTACTGTTTTTGCGCCAACGAACGCGGCCTTTATAGCGGCTGGCTTTCCAACAATTGACGCCATCAGAGCGGTAGATCCAAATGTGTTAGGCCGTATCCTCCGGTATCACGTAGTGAGCGGACGCTTTTTTTCTTCTCAACTTAGTGAAGGAAGCCTGACTAGCTTACAGAGCAACACACTGGCAACAACCAAAACGCCAACCATGGCAACTGTGAAAGGGCTGGGTAATAGTTCGCCAGCTTCTATTGTTAAGGCAGATATAAATACTCTCAACGGAGCGGTTCACGTGATCGACCAGGTCTTATTACCCGATGGCGGAAATGTGACCACGTCAATTACTGATATTGTTGTAGCCAATCCGGCTTTCTCCCTGTTAAGGACTGCAGTTATAAGGGCTGGCCTTGCCAACGCCCTGGCAACGGGTAACTTAACTGTTTTCGCGCCAACCAATGCCGCTTTTCAGGCAGCAGGTTTCGCCAATGCCGATGCAATCAATAATGCCAATGTCGATGTGCTGCGCCAAATTCTACTCTACCACGTTCTTGGCAACCGTTTCCCAACCCAGTTTCTATCCAATACCGTTACGGGTCATAAAACGCTTCAGGGGGATGAAGTGCTGGTTGCCAAACGGCAGGTTGTATCGGTAAATGGCGTCATCGTTGAGCAAGCCAATGTGCAGGCAACAAATGGGGTCATTCATGTTATCAATAAAGTATTAATGCCGCCTACCGGCAATCTGGCTGAGGTTGCCGTAGCCAATCCAAACCTAACCTATTTGGTTGCCGCTCTGCAGCGGGCCAATCTGGTACAAACGATTGCAACAGCAGGCGCCTTGACGGTTTTTGCTCCTACAAATGCCGCTTTCCAGGCGGCAGGGTTCCCGACAATCGAATCCATACGGGCGGCAGACCCCTCCGTTCTGACACGTATCCTGACGTATCACGTAGTAGCTGGGCGTGAACTTTCGTCTACCCTGCGTAATGGCGAAGTTAATACGCTGCAAGGGCAAGCTCTTCTGGTAGGGGTTGGTCCTACGATTACGGTAAAAGGAAAAGGTAATGCCACACCCTCAACCGTAATGGCCGGAGACATCATCACCCGAAACGGTATTGTGCATGTAATTAACCAGGTCTTATTACCCTAGATTGAAAACTCGGTGGATCAAATAAGGGGCAGGTACTACTTGCTCCTTATTTTTGTTGCAGGCTGATGTAAGAAGCATTATAAGCGGCAAAAACGCCGAAACCACCATCGATATTCGAGAACAGAATGGTTGATTCAGCAAACGAATTTAAGGGCGTGTTGATCTGCTCCCGCAGCGTCTCGTGATACCGATAATAATTCAAATCCGTCGTGAAAAGCCCCACTCGTGTGCGTGTCGTTTGAACGCGGGCACCTACCGGCACCACGAGCGTATGTGTTCCCGTAAGCGATCGTAGCGAAGGGCCGGGACTGTTTTCGCGATCGACAAAAAAAGAGGGCTGGCTAACATAGGTATCAAGCATAGCCCCCCGCTGGTCAAAAACCGTTTGGCTGATCTCCCCGTAGCCCCGATAATAGTTAACGCCACCCGGTGTATTCCAAGTTATTGTTGTTTGATACCGAATGGATTGACCTGCGGCACTTACGCTGATAGTTGAGTCCATCTGGACCTGCTGAATAGCCATTGCCTGCGGTACGGTGGCCTGTGCCGTTACCCGGCGGTCTTCACCCAACTGGACCGTTAGCTGATAGGTTTGACCCGCCTTTATTGAAAACTCTTTTGATGGTTTTACCCGATAATAAGCTAGTGAATTGTCATACGGTAATGAGATGCGGTTTTGTCCATCGCTGATCATAACATTAGCCGTTTTGACAAGGAGTGACGGATCGGGCACGGTGCTTATTGTAGGGTTCGACAAGGCCACTCTGGCTGCCAGAACCGTATCCTGAGGGGATATGAAGCAAATTACATACAGCTTCGACTCCCGATCCGGTGTCAGCCGGTCAGAGTCGATCTGGTCCGTTGTTTTCAAACAACCCGCCAGTAGTAGCGCCAACAGAATGACAACCCAAACCCGCATCGCTTAAAAACGTAATGTGTAATTAATAGACGGAAGGAACGTGAACAGCGAAACCCGCTTGAGCGTTGTCTGGTTTGCTTCATCGACATGTAGGTCGTAATAAAATGGATTCCTGCGGCCATACACGTTCACAACTGTGGCCTCCAGCACATGCTTCAACCGACGGCCTGTAAACGTTTTCTGTACACTGAGATCAAGGCGATGAAACGGCTCGGCCCGAAAACCGTTATACGATCGCCTAACCTGCACCAGAGGGCCTTCGGTACCAAAAAGCTGATCAGCGGGTGTACTGGGAGTGTCGACCTTCCCTAACCCCAAATGGCCAAAACTAGGTACGTTCGATACCGGCAGCGACTGCGGATTTCCTGAACTATAGGACCATGACCCAGAAAGTTTGAGTGTTGGCGTAAAGTCATAAGCACCAACCCAAGAGAGCGTATGTCGGCGATCATGTGAGGGATAAAACGGCTGTCCGTTGTTTAGCTCATCAAAAAACCAGCGCGTCAAGGCCCAGGTATATCCCACCCAGCCCGATAACCGACCAGCTTTTCGCTGGAGCATAATCTCAGCCCCATACGCATTGCCGTATCCGCTGGTTACGTTTTTCTCCCATTGAATGCCTTCTGCCCGCTGCGCATTGGTAATGCCAATAAAATCGGCATTCTGATGATAGCCAATAATATGCCGCATCCACTTCTGATATGCCTCAACGGTAAGCTGCCACTTTGAGGTCAGATCGTGCACGACACCCAACACCACCTGCTGCGACTGCTGGGGCTTCACCTGAGCCGTTGCCGGTACCCAAAGATCAGTAGGTAGCCCTTCGCCGGTATTGGTCAGTTGATGAATGAACTGGTTCATGAGCGAAAAAGACCCGCGCAAGGCAGTATTGGTACCCATCTTCGCCGAAAGCGACAGGCGGGGCTCCAGACGGGTGTACGATTGATCCTGAATCTGATACAGGGTTGTCCGAACACCAACCAGTGCTTTTAGCCGGGTGCTGACCGTCCAGTTATCTTCGGCATACACCGATGTTTCGGTAGAGCGATTGGCTTCGTGGTGAGTCTGGTGAAACTTATTGGCAGAATTAATAATTTCGTACCCGTTCAGCCGGAATGACCGTTGTGTGCTTGTTAATCCTGCATGAAGCTGGTGTGTAAGCGTCGGGAAGTAATCAAGGTCATATTTAACCGTGTAGTCGGTTACCCCGTCGAAATACCGCCATGTATTCTGACTAACGGACAAGTCTGATGGGTCGATGGGAATGTATTTTGTGTGCGTCGTAAAATCGTAGTTGCTATAAATAAGCGATAGATTTGAGAACAGTCGTTCGCTGAACAGGTGATTCCAGCGTAGTGTGCCTGTTGTATTCCCCCAACGCACGACGTTTTCCCACCGGCGGTTTCGGTCCAGACTATCCCCACCACCAAAAAAATCGCGTCCAAAATATCCGCTCAGGTAAAGTTGATTTCGGCGGTTAAGCTCAATATTAACTTTGGCATTGACATCATAAAAGCTGGCTTTCCAGTTCGTTCCGGTATAATTATCCACTAAGTCAGCAACAAAGCCACCCAGGAGCGAGCTAAAGTTGGTATGCCGGGCCGTGAGCAGAAACGACGCTTTGTTTCGAATGATCGGCCCTTCCAGCATCAGTCGGGAGGTAATCAAACCTGTTCCAACTTCACCATGAAGGCTTTCTTTATTGCCTTCGCGCATATTCATCTCTACCACCGACGACAAACGCCCCCCATGGCGCGCCGAGAAGCCACCCTTCTGGAGCCGCACGCTCTTGAGCGCATCCGCGTTGAAAACCGATACGAATCCGAATAAATGATTGGCATTGTAAACGGGAGCTTCATCCAGAATAAGCAGGTTTTGGTCGGCCCCTCCCCCACGCACATGGAGCCCAACTTGTCCGTCGAGTCCTTTTTGAATACCAGGCAGGAATTGGATCGTTTTCAGGACGTCTTTTTCACCCGCTACCATCGGCGTATGCTGAACCAGAGGGATAGGTATCGTATGCTGGCTCACTTGTGCATTCGACCCGGCACGTTCCATGGCATCAGAGGTCAGCACCACCTCATCGAGTAGATCGTTGGGCGTCAATTCAACCGTGAGCAACACCGGCTGATCTAGCCGAATCCGTCGATAGGCCTGCTGGTAACCGACCAGTGATACAATTAAGTCAACCTCATCGGTTTCGGGCAGCGATAAAGCGTAGAATCCGTAATTGTTGGTCAGCGTCCCTGACTTTCCGGCGACAAAAACCGTTGCCCCCACCAACTGTTCGCCACTACCCCGCTCTTTAACATAACCACTGATGGTGAATCGCCGAGTCACGACGGACGGACTGGGCGAGGGAGTCGTTTTTTCCGTTATCGGCTCAATGACATAACAATCACTCACCTTCCTAAACGCTAACTGAGTGCCGCTTAGGAGTTGGGCCAGCAGCGGTTCCGTATCGGCCTTCCAGTCCGGTTTTGTCGTTATAAGCTGACCATCTATCAGCTTTGGGTCATAAAGAAAATAAGTTCCTCGTTTCTGATTCAGCTTTTTCAAACCTTCCCGCAGCGGCATAGGTACCTGCCCGAGGGCCATGGAGCCAACGAAAAGTAGACTACCCATAAGGCAGACAATCGCCAATGTTCGCCCGATCAGAACGGACAACATATACTGCATAGCTACCGGCAATTACTGTTTACTCAGCACAAACACGTTTTTCGTTTTGCGAACCTTAAGTTGAGTCAGGGCGGCAACTGCATCAAGTACCGTTTCCGGTTTGTTCATGGGCAGGATACCCGTAACTGTTCGTTCGGCCAGATCGGCTCCCTCAACCTGTACCCTCACCCCAAATTGATCTTCAATCCGGCGAATCACTTCGACTAGGCTCGTGTTGTCGAATACCAGCTGGTTACGAAGCCAGGCGTTGTATTGGTCAGCCCGTACGCTTCGCTGATGGATACGCCGGGTGCTGTCATCCAGTTCAAGCAGTTGCCCGGGCTGCAACGTCACCTCCGGGCGATTCGTGTGAAAGTGAATCTGTATCCGGCCCGAGTTGAGCACAACACGGTGAAGTGCAGGCCGGTTTGACAGCGTGAATTCGGTACCCAGAACCTCTACATCGAATGCATCATCTGTTACGACCTTAAACGGTGTATGCCGGATCAGATGCCGAACCGAAAAGTATCCTTCTCCCTGGAATTCAACCACCCGTTCACCACCCGAAAACCCATTCCGTTTGTGCCGTAATGTAGAATGACTATTGAGGGTTATCGTGGAGCCATCAGGCAGAGAGATCGTTCGCTGCTGGTTATAGCCGGTTGCGTAGCTCACATATTGATTCTGCCAATACGAGTATCCGGCCCATCCTAATCCCAGAAACAGGACTACCGATGCCGCAGCAGCCCACCATTGAAAACCGCGGGACAGCGCCATGGGCATAGGAACAACCGGAACTACCTGGCCGCGACGTTGAATCATCGCGTCCAGTTCGGCAAACGATTTGTCCAGACGCGGCTTTTGGCCATTAAGTAGGGCATATAACCTGCCTGCTTCCCGAAAAGCAGGCAGGTTAGGCGGCTTTTTCAATTGCCAGCTTTCCCAAAATTCAACGGCAGTTGGATCACTTCCCAGGCAATAGGCCAGAAACTGATCGTTCATCAGGAAATCGTCAACTGTGTAGTTTTCGTAGTCCATTCGTTAACTGCGCAATGAGACCTAAGTGCTAAATAAAATTCTTGTTGATGAAGTGTGCTATCTCATAGTGTAGCACTTAAGATAAATCTCACAAAGAATTTTCAACTAAATTTTAGCTGTTAGCAAGCGACTCTGCCTGAAAGAGCAACGGAAACAGCAACGGCCACACAATAAGCAGATTGTAATAATCCTCTTGCCCTAGAATTTGCCGAAGTGTCTTCAGGGCCGACGAGATCGTGTTATACACCGTATTGATGTTCATCCCTGTCTCCTGACTGATGGCTTCATTGGATAAGTTGCGAAAGAATCGCATTTCGATCAGCTCTTTCTGACGGGGTGTGAGTTGGACAAGGGCCTCCTGCAATCGCTGCCGGATACGCTCCTCCCGCTGCGCTTCAACAATAACTTCCTCATACGAGCGCTGACTAAGGATTTCGGTATCGGTGAGTGCACTGAACCGGCTCCCCTGCTCATATTCCCGGAGGAGTTTCCGGCGCAGATAAGTAATCAGGTAGGAACGTACATTCTCAACGGGGGGCAGCTCTTTACCGCGCTCCCAGACTTCAAGGAACACCTGATTGACCGCGTCTTTCGTCGTCATACCATCATGACCGAAAAAAATTCCGAAGTTGAGCAAATCGGTATACATCTGCCCATATAAATCCGTCAGGCTCTGATGATCCTGCCGCCGGACACCTTCCCATAGAATCTGTAGCTTTTCTGGCAGATGGGTGGCCTGTACAGTGGACGATACCATAGGCGTGTGCGATAAGATGTGCTACAAGATGACGTGAAGGAGTGCACAATATTAAACTAAAAGGGTATAACTGAGCACTTTTCGAATAATATTTTAGCTGTTTTACAGTTTGTTACGCCAGAATTCCCGGCTCCACATCCGCTGATAGGGCCAGTTACGGGCGGCTAATGCCATGGGTAGATAGGCATGGGCCTGCTTTGTCGTTTGCTGGTAAAACAAGTCATCGTCCGTTAAAATAACGGATCGATACGTTTCATCCTCCGCTTTTACGGTCAGGTCGGCAAAAGGAAGCTCATAATGCCAGCTGGTATGCTCGGCAGCCAGTTTATCTTTTAGTAATGTGCCCGATGGCAGCGCCTGCTGCGGTCTGGGCATTGGCCGGAAGCGCTCCTGCGACACGTCCAGTGCATAGGCCAGATAGGCTTTCAACAGTCGCGGGCCTTCGTTGACCGTATCGGCTACGGTGAGCTGTTCGGGCCACAAACTGGTGACCACATATACCCGTTCCCGCGCCCGTGTCACGGCAACGTTAAGCCGATTCTCGCCACCCCTGGCATTTAAACTACCAAATTGCATAGCCAGGCGTCCACGCTCATCCGGCGCATAGCCAACGGAAAAAATGATAATATCCCGTTCATCACCCTGTACGTTCTCAATATTTTTGACAAAAAGGGAAGCCGGGTAGGAACGCTGCATTTCCGGAGGCTGTACCTGGCCGGTTGCCGCACCTTCCAGCATATCCTGAATTAACTGCTGCTGTGGGTAGTTGAAGGTAACAATACCAATGGAGCGACCGGGAAGCTCAACCGCCAGTTGATCGATAAGAGTCAGTATAGCCTCGGCTTCGGCCTGGTTGGTGTTTTGTTGCCAGACACCCTTTACGTTCATGTATCGGATAGCCGGTTCGCGTCGGTTAACATCATCGAACCGGGGCAGCAGCGAGAGCTTGCTCTGGTAAAAATGTTCGTTCGAGAACGTGATCAGGTCGAGCGATTGGCTCCGGTAATGCTCGGTCAGGAACACTTGCGGCAAGTATTGAGCAGCTAATTCCAGCAGGGACTCTACTTCAAGCGCAATTGGGGTTTCTTCATCCGATTCTTCCTCATCAATACGGGTGCGGTACAAATCGCTCGGGCGCAGTTGCTGGTTATCGCCGGTAATGACGACTTGCTTACCCCGCGCCATGGCCGGAATCCCATTCTCGGCAAAACACTGCGACGCTTCATCGAAAATGACCAGATCGAACAGGCCCTCCCGAAGGGGAAACATGGCCGAAACCGACTCGGGGGAGGCCAGCCAGCAGGGGACCAGCTTGAATACTTCGTCGGTAAACGACTCCATCAGCTTACGAACCGGCCATACGTTGCGCTTCTTGGTTACCTGATGCTGTAAATCGCGGTAGGTAACTACGTTATTCAGGCGATTGAAGGTCAGATTTCGGTACGTTTGCTCCCGTAGTTTAACCAGCAACGTCTCCCGGCTCAAGGATTGTTTTCGACGAATACCGTCCTGTAATAGTTGTTCCAGTTGAGTCATCTTAAGCGACGATACCGCCCGTAGTTCAGGGTATCGTCGCTCAATATGGTCGAGCCAGGCAGCCCGAAGGCTATCCAAAAAAATGGTGGGCCAAAGAGCAGGAGCTTCGTTACTCAACCGGTCGATCACCGTCTTTTCGGCGTCCAGAAAACCGTCCTGTAGACGATCTGCTTCAACGAGCAAATCAAAATCGGCCCGTAGCTTACGGCGTAGTTCCGTGGCATACGCACTATCCTCCCAACTACGCATCAGCGGCTCAGGTGTAAGGTAGTTAGCCGCTTCGGCCTGCTGCTGGGTGACCGTAGCCGCTAGCTGCATCATCGTCTGTACGCTGGTCGAAAATTGAGCCGGTGTCTCCCAAAGAGATTCCGGTAAATGCCGCAGCAGATCGAGCGTAGTTAACCGTTCGGCCAGATGACGTGCCCGATGCAGCAGTCGTAAACTTTCCG
The DNA here is from genome assembly GCF_054782495.1 of Spirosoma aerophilum. NCBI lineage: Bacteria > Pseudomonadati > Bacteroidota > Cytophagia > Cytophagales > Cytophagaceae > Spirosoma > Spirosoma aerophilum. Next base: position 671,158 of record NZ_BAAGSJ010000004.1, read on the forward strand.
GTGATTGGGAGAGCGGCAGATCAACGAGTAAAGAATTTGCTTCGTGCCGGATAGCTTCCAGTTTGATCCGCTGATTTACTTTCACCGAAAGCATCTGTAGATCGGATCCGGAAAGTGTTAGTCCATTGGCTGAAACAACCGCCTGAAGCTGTGCCTTGCCCGAATTTGTCAACTGCCACCAGTTCCAGCTCACCCACGACGACCGGGCTGTTAACGCATCGGCCAGTACATCCCGAAACGCTCGTAACTCGGTTGTTGGCAGTGACGTTTCCGGACCGGGCGTAAACAATGCCTCTTCCCATCCCCGGGCCAACTGATCGAAACGAATTTCGTCAAGGCTCAGGGACGGATGGTTCGTATTGGCCAGTATATGACGGGCGACCTTCCAGAGCAGGGGTGCATCAGGCACATTCAGAAGACTCAGCAAGGCTGTCAGCTCCCAATCATGTGCCTGCCAGTTGAGTAAATTGGTCAGTGAAAGTGGCTGGCCCAGCAGTACGGTCATTTGATCCGTAACAGTTTGCCGTATTTGCTCCCAGCGAAGGAGTATCTGTTCCGCCCGGACTAAATCAGCATTTGTAAAGGCCGAAAAACTGACCCGGTTTGTCCAAACATGATTCGGTCCCAACGCCTGTTGATAAGCAGCATAGTTGGTTAACCGCTGCACAAAGTTACCCACATTTGACAAGCTAAATTGTGGATAACTACCCTCTAAGTCAATTAATTGTTGATAACTCCCACCCGAAGGTATCATCAGATACAATTCTTTTGCCGACACGCCACTTTCCTGCGTATCGAACAACGCGGTTTTGAACGCCTGCAATTCCGCCACGGTGTCATCAATCCGGCGGCTTTCTATATCAAAATCACGCTCCAGCAAAACGGCATTTAACCCATTATTCTGTTGCCGATAGGCGTCGATCTGCGCGATCTGACTGGCAATCTGGGCAAATAAAGCGCGTCGGTCATTCTGAAAATCGTGTACCAGTGCCAAAAAGGGAGCCATCCCCACTTCCTCCAGACGATGCTGCACTACGTCCAGCGCAGCCCGCTTCTGGCATACCAGCAGCACCCGCTTCCCGGCTGCTGCGGCATCGGCCATTAGATTCGCAATCAACTGCGACTTCCCCGTTCCCGGCGGCCCCTGCACCACCAGCGACTGTCCCGCCTTCACCACCCGCACCGCCGTTTCCTGCGATGCATCCATGGGCAGGGGGGTGTGGAGCTGGCGCTCTAGGAGCGAGGAGCGAGGAGCGGCCGGCCGGCGTCCCGGAAGTGAGGAGCCATCCGGCGGTAAGGAGCCGTTCGGAAGCAAAAAAGAAAAAAGTGAATTAGAAAGCCCTTCGCTATTAACTGCCTCCTCACCGCCGAATGCCTCCTCGCTCCTAACTCCTAACTCCTCACTTCTTCTTTTTAGCTCCTCACCGCCGGGCGGCCCCGTCCTCGCTCCTCGCTCCTCGCTCCTTAAAATTAGCTTCTCATAATCGGGCACCAGGAATGAGCCGGCTTGCGGGAAGATGCCCAGCACGGCCTCGGAGTAAAGCTTTAGTTCGCCGGTGCGTTCGAGTTGGGCCAGATCTTTGGCACTCTGTTTATTGAAAAATTGAAGTTTGTTGGTGAATAGCTCCTGATTAAAGTTCAACTCCAGAGGACTGGTTTTGAGCCATTCGTACAGTTGAGTACGGAATACGAGCGGGTCACGGTCGAAATCGTCGACAGATTTCTCGATGACCTCATCCGTCAGCTTTACCTGATTGAATTGTCCGTAGGCTAGTAGTAATGTGGGATTCAGAAATGCCAGTTCATCACCCCGTCGCGTGAGTTTCCAGTGTTTACCCTGCTGCTCAATCTGGACCGGAAAAAACAACAAGGGGCCGTGAACCACCGAGTCGTCCATGAATTTACCCTTAATAAAGGGCCATCCCACGTATAAATCTTCGGTGCCCCGCTCCTCTTCAATAAAGCGGGCGGTTCGGTCAATGCGCCGTAGTTTGCGGCTCACCTCATTACTTCGCTCCTGCCGGGGGTCAAGCACATCGCACAGGGCAATCGACCCTTTCCGATTAATGAGGTCGCTGATGATGGTGAAGGCTGGTCTGTTAAGCAGAAAATCCGTTTCCTGTAGATCCAGAAACTGACCAGCCGGTAAACTTGTCAGCAAAAGCGACCGATTACGGCTGCTAAGATTGGTTAAACGTCGACGGAATGTCTTTAATACAGTCTGGACCGGGATTTCCACAAGATTTTTTTAATGAACAGCATTATAACGCAAAATCCAGAAAAATCCTGTAAATCATTCGAGTCCCATCTCAGACTTTTTCCTTGATCTGTGATACAGAGCGCCGTTTTGTGGAAGGCGACTTCTTTTTCCGTCGTCCCCACCAGATGATGGTACCCGTAACGGGCAGGCTGGCACAAATCAGGCTGGCGCAGAAAGCCAGTATTTTACCGGGTAAACTCAGAATGGCTCCGGTATGAATGTCATAGTTCATCCGACGAAGCTTATCGCCCAAACCCGCCTTGGCATACGTACCGGAATAGGGTCCTTCTGTAATCAACGGCTTCAGCGTGTTCTGGTCGAACGAGTAGTAATCCATTTTATAATAGGTGCCGGGTTTGTAGTTGACATAAGCCAAAATGGATTCTGAGGCTTTCTCGGGAAATGAAATGTACAGCCCGGCGGTATTTGGTTTGTTCTTACCCAATTGTTGCCAGACGCGGTCTTCCGGTGCAGCAAACTGCCGAACGACCGTCGTGTCGGAGAGGGGCAACTGGTAGACCGGCGCCGTTTTGCCTCCGGAACTAACCCAATATACCGAGTCGGCGAACCACTGTATACCAAAGATCATCCCCGTTAAGGCCAGCACCAGACCAATAGCCAGCGCATAAAAACCGGGAACGTTGTGCAGATCATAATTAACCCGGCGCCATTTGGCTTTCCACTTAATGCGGAAGCTTTTCTCCCGATTAGACTTTTTCAGGTTTTTAGGCCACCACAACACCAGCCCCGTTATGAGCATCACGGCAAACACCAGCGTCCCATAGGCAACTACCGGCTGGCCAATCGTTTCGGGTAGCCACAAGTAATAGTGCCCATGCAGAATAAAATGAAAGAAATCCGTTTCCTCGTCATGTACGTGCAGCACCTTGCCGGTATAGGGATTTATATACACCTGAAAGTAATAGTCAGGGGCAACCCCATAAAAGGGCACGACGGCGCTATGCTCCCCATCCCCGTAAATGACCGCCTTGGCAGGTTTGCCCGGCACAACTTTTTCGGCAATGCGTTTCAACTGAGACGGCGGCAACACAACTCCGTTGGCAACCGGTTCAATGAATTGATAGGGACGAAGCACCGTCTTGATTTCCTGCTCGAACGCCAGAAAGCAGCCCGTAATGGCCACCACAAACACCAATAGCCCGGACGAAAGTCCGAGCCAGAGGTGTACATTACCAATCAGTTTTTTCGCTGTCATGGTTAGCTGATCAACTCGTTAAAATTTGTAGCCCATGCTCAGACGGAAATTGCGCGGAGCTTCTGCCTGATAGTAATAGTAGCCGCCGTAGGGGTAATAAGCCCCCGAATACAGATAGGCATCGAAGATATTGTTGATGTTCAGCGCGACGTTGACACGGCTGTTCTGCCACGAAATGGCTCCGTCGGTTCGGAATGTATTGGGCAAGGTGGGCTCCTTTGATGTAGCATCCGAAAACCAGGCATACCGATCAAGCTGCCATTGATACCCGAGCGAAACGCCCAACCCCTGCAAGTTTCCTTCCCGCACCCGATAGGCAAGCCAGGCGTTAGTCACATGCTTACTGTAGCCCGGTACCGGCAGTCCTACATTCTCCGATTTGGTATCTTTTGTAATCTTCGAGTCGGTATACGCGTAGTTGGCAACCAGGTTCAGACCCGGCAGTAATTCACCCCGAAGATCAAATTCAACGCCTTTGGTTTCAGTCTGGCCCAACTGAATGGAGTAATTGGGATTGGTCGGGTCGGTGGTGAGCACGTTGTTCTTCGTGATCTGATACAGCGAAAGGGTTGAATTCCAACGGCCACCAGCCCAGTCTCTCTTTAGACCAACTTCCATATTGTTGCCGGTAATAGGTTTGAAGGCATTTCCCTGCCGATCAACACCCGCCTGGGGCACAAACGCCTGATCATAAAGCGCATAGAGTGAGGTTTGCTTTGTCAGTGATGCGCTAACGCCGACGCGGGGCGTAAAGACCGTTTCATTTGTGCCGGAGCCGTACTGACTATCCTTTGCCGACGTTACCCGTCCAGCCAGCGTCAGGCGGAGCCTGTCTTCCCAGAAGCGTAACTCGTCTTGCAAATAGATACCGCTATAGGATTGGCTCAACACATTGGTACCCGCCCGGTTGCGCAGGCTCTGTGTCCGGTCGAACCTGGGAAGCAGGCTGGCGGGTAAGTAATAGTTGGGGGTGTTGACGTTGAACGTAAAGTCGCTGCTGTAAAGCGGGAAACTCTGGTTCCAGTCGGCCATGTATTTTTTGTTACCCAAATCCAGACCAGCCAGAATGCGATGGGTGATGCCCCCCGTTTTCACGTCGCCATTCACGAAAATCTGGGCAAATTTCCCTTCATTGGCCGCATCCCAGATACTGTTGTACCGGTAAACCGTGCCGTCGGCTTTGGCCGAATCGGCCCAGATAGAGCTCCCTACCTGACTCATGTTGAAATAGGCCAGTTGGCCGGTCAGCTTCCAGTTTGGGTCAATCTGGTGTTCCAGAATCAGGAAGGCACTGTGGTCATGAACATTCGTGGGGTCGAGGTTGGCCGAAGCCGCTGTTGAAGCCCGGGGCAGGTTGCCCATCCCCGTAGCATTGAAAACATAGGCTGATCCAATCGCCGACATCTGTGAGTACTGGTACGTATACTCAGCCGTGATGGACGTTTGTTCACTCAGTTTATACTTGAGCACGGGTGCCACCGTGTAGCGGTTATTATATTCAAAATCACGAAACGAGCCTTTCGCCTGTCCCATCACGTTCAGCCGATACAGCAAACTGCCATCCTGATTGAGTTTACCATCCAGATCGAGCGTGGCGCGGTAGGTATCGAAGCTTCCCGTTGTCATATTCACTTCGCCTTTCGAAACACCGGTTGGCTTCTTGGTCACGACGTTATAAAAACCACTGGGTTCGCCATTGGCCATCATAAAGCCTGCGGGACCTTTCACAAATTCGATGCGCTCCACCATCGACATATCTTCGGCCAGCGGCCCCCATGTCGACTGAACATTCATTCCGTTCCGAAACGGAGCTACCCGTGATCCACGCATGTTCAGGCGGGCATAATTGTCCCAGTGCTCCTGTTTGGTCACCCCGCTTACATTCCGCGAAACGCCTTCCAGCATATCGAAAATCTGCTGATCGGCAATGAGTTGGCGGTTTATAACCTGAATATTCTGCGGCAACTCAATGAGGGGCGTTTTCACCCGCAGGCTATACGAAGGAATATCCGCTTTATAGGAATTTTTGCCCTCCACGGTCACTTCCTGAAGCGATTCGCTGCTTTCCAGCAGCGTAATGTCCGTTAGGGTCACCGTCTCTCCGGCAGCTACCGTCACCGATTGCCGACTACGGCTATAACCCATCCGGCTGATCAGTAACGTATGTGTGCCAGCCGGAACCTGGTTCAGTGTAAACTCGCCCTGCTCGTTGGTCAGCGCCCCTATCCGACCAGTGGTCAACCGTACGGTTACCTGTGTCATTGGCTGTGCATCAACGGCCAGCACTCGGCCTGTAACCGTTCCGGTCGTTTGCGCCATTGCCAGCGAACTAAATAAAACGCCCCAAAGCAGACCAAAGCTTTTGATATAGTATTGATAGTGAAAGAAGAGTGTTCTCATACTTTATTTAGACTAATTCTAAAACAAAGGTACGAACGATGGAATACTGCGCATAAGTTTGTCGGAAAAATTATAGTCTTTGTTGAAATAGATAAAAAACAACACAAAAAAGCCATCCACATGTCTGTGTAGATGGCTTTTCATATTTATAATAACGATTAAGCTTCGACTTTTTTCTTTTCGGGTATAAGCCAAGAGGCCAGGACACTTATGCCCAGGATAGCGACAATAATGTAGAGTGAATAAACCGGCTTAAACCCCTGTTCAGCCAGCCAATGTTCAGCCAGCATTTTAGCCCCAATAAATGTAAGCAGCACGGCAAGACCCACCTTCAGGAAACGGAACTGGTCCATGATGCTGGACAGGAAAAAGAACATCGACCGTAACCCCATAATCGCGAACACGTTCGAGAAGAAAACAATGTATGGATCTTTCGTGATCGAAAAGATAGCCGGGATGGAGTCAACGGCAAATACCAGGTCGGTAAAAGCCACCACGATGACTATCAAAAACAAGGGCGTAACAAATAATTTTCGGTCTGTTTTTCGCCGGACGAAAAAATTGTCGGTAACATTGCGGTGGTAAACGTTCAGGTATTTACTGGCCAAACGGACAACAGGGTGTTTTGACGGTTCGATCTTCTCCTCTTCGTCTTTCTGAAAAAACAACTGAATACCGGTATATACCAGAAAGGCACCAAAAAAGAACATGATCCATTCAAAGCGCTGGATCAGGGCTGAACCCAGGAAGATGAAGACAAAGCGCAGGACGATTGCTCCGAGTATACCCCATACCAAAATCTTTTTGTAATACCGTTCCCGCACACCGAAAGAGTTGAAAATCAGGATGAAAACAAAGATATTATCGGCAGACAGTGAGTACTCGACCAGGTAACCTGTTATATACTCGAGTGACATGTTCGACTGAAACTTCGCTAAACTGGCCGAAAAATTGCTTGGAATCAATTCAACGTGTTCAGCGTATCGGTTGCTGACTTCCTGAAGCCGGGCCATATCGGTAATACCATGAACCAGGTACCCATAATTCTTTAAAAAGAAGTAAAAGGCAATGGACAAGGCTACCCATATAGCACTCCAGATAGCCGCTTCCTTAAATTGGACAACATGACTTTTGCGCTTTGAAAAAACGCCAAGGTCAACCGCCATAATGACAAGAACAAAGACTGCAAAGGCTAGAAAAAAGATGGTTTCGCTAGATAACATAATAAAAAATGAACAGATAATGAAGCCTTTGGCTTAAGCATGCTCCCGATTAAACAACAAATCTACGGCCAATATGTCATACCAAATGGCTTTAATTGTCAAATTAATTGGCATGATAACACCCACCGCTTAATTTTGCTATAATGTTTAATAATAAGAAGGTAATTGTCGTCATGCCCGCCTATCGGGCAGCCTTAACGCTGGAACGGACTTACCGCGAAATCCCGCTCGATTTAGTCGATGAAGTTATATTAGTCGACGATGCCAGTCCAGATAATACGGTCGAAGTAGCCAAGCAGTTGGGTATTCGGCACGTTATCCGTCATGATCAAAACAAAGGTTATGGTGGCAACCAGAAAACATGTTATGCCAAAGCGCTGGAGCTTGGTGGCGACATAGTTGTCATGCTTCACCCTGATTATCAATACACTCCTTTACTTTTACCGGCCATTATTTCCATCATTGGCAACGAGTTGTACCCCGTTGTCTTTGCTTCCCGTATTTTAGGTAAAGGAGCCCTGAAAGGGGGAATGCCGATGTATAAATACATCGCAAACCGCTTTCTGACCTTTTCGCAGAACGTTCTGATGAATCAGAAACTCTCCGAATACCATACCGGTTATCGGGCTTTTTCGGGCGAAGTGCTACGCAGTCTGGATTTCACACACAACTCCGACGATTTCATTTTCGATAACGAAATGGTGGCGCAGGTTTTCTTCAAAGGCTACGAAATTGGCGAGGTCACCTGCCCCACCAAGTACTTTGAGGAAGCCTCATCTATCAATTTCCGACGCAGCTCCATCTATGGATTGGGTGTTCTACGGACTTCGTTTCTGTATTTCCTAACCAAACTTGGGCTAGCTAACTGGAAGGTGCTGAAGGCATAATTTTTTGCAATAATGACCTTGCCTGACATAAAAAAGCCCTCAGTTTGTAACTAAGGGCCTTTATTCTATTTTGTCATGCTGATCGATACAGCAAAATACTACAGGTGAATCGCTTCACCATAAGCCGCTTCCGTAGCATCTTTAATGGCTTCAGACATGGTTGGGTGCGGGTGAACCGTTTTCAGAATCTCTTCGCCGGTTGTTTCCAGCTTGCGAGCGGCTACCACCTCGGCAATCATTTCCGTTACGTTTGAGCCAATGAAGTGAGCACCCAGAAACTCGCCGTATTTAGCATCGAAGATCACTTTTACGAAGCCTTCGGGAACGCCACCGGCTTTCGCCTTGCCCGAGGCCGAGAACGGGAATTTGCCTACTTTGAGCTCGTAACCCGCTTCACGCGCAGCCTTTTCCGTATAACCGACTGAGGCAATTTCGGGCGTGCAGTACGTACAGCCCGGAATGTTATTGTAATTCAGCGGCTCAACGTGTGGCAGGCCCGCAATTTTCTCAATGCAGATGATCGCTTCGGCAGAGGCTACGTGCGCCAGCGCCTGGCCTTTCGTTACGTCGCCGATGGCGTAATAGCCTTCTACGTTGGTGCGGTAGTAATCGTCGGTAACAATTTTGCCGCGGTCAACTGAAATACCCAGCTCTTCCAGACCAATATTCTCAATATTGGCCACCACACCCGCTGCCGACAGAACGATGTCGACGTCGAAGGTTTTCTCGCCGTCGGGGGTTTTCACGAACACTTTGCAGCCATTGCCGCTGGTGTCGACTTTCGTAACCTCCGACTTGGTGTAAATATCAATGCCCAGTTTTTTGTACTGCTTGGCCAATTCTTTCGAAATGTCTTCATCTTCAACCGGCACCACGTTGGGCAGGAATTCGATGATGGTCACTTTGGTGCCCATGCTGGCGTACACATAGGCGAATTCAACACCAATAGCACCGGAACCGATTACCAGCAGGCTATCAGGCCGCTTTTCGAGCGACATGGCCTTCCGGTATTCGATGACCTTGTTACCATCGATGGGTACGTTCGGCAATTGACGGGCACGGCCACCGGTAGCAATAATGATATGTTTAGCTTCGTATTCCGTGACTTTACCGTCGGCGGCTGTTACGTCAACTTTCTTACCTGCTTTTACTTTACCGAAGCCATTGATGACGTCAATTTTGTTCTTTTTCATCAGAAACTGAACGCCTTTGCTCATGCTGTCGGCAACGCCCCGGCTTCGCTTGATAACGGCTCCGAAATCGGCTTGTGACTCGCCCGATATGGTAATGCCATAATCGGCGGAGTGTTTGATATACTCAAAAACCTGCGCCGATTTCAGCAGGGCTTTGGTTGGGATACAACCCCAGTTCAGACAGATACCGCCGAGGCTTTCGCGCTCAATGACGGCTGTTTTCATACCCAACTGCGACGCCCGGATAGCAGCTACATAGCCGCCCGGTCCGCTACCCACAACGATTACATCGTACTGTGAAGCCATTAGTTAATGAATGAATTATGTAGAATGAAAAAAGTAAACTCTTCTTACAAGGAGAACGCAAAGGTAGGCCGAAAAGTTGATACCCGATGTAAACCCTTACCCCAGCTTGATTTGTTCTATCTTTGCATTGTATCACAGCGATACCCAGAGGAGAACAAAGCGACACGGAGGTATTCTTCTGATTTTTCTCAGTGAGTCTCTGCGCTCCTCTGTGTATCGCTGTGTCACATTTTATTTTTTCAAACAAGAAGACAAGTTCATGACAACTGACCAGTTGACCGACTTGAGAGCCAGAGTAGAGGCTTTGAGGGGGTATCTTTGACTACGATAATAAGAAAGAACAACTAGCTGAACTCGAACAGCAGACATTTCAACCCGAATTCTGGACCGACGCGGCCCGTGCCGAAGGGGTTATGAAGCAGGTACGCGGTCTGAAAGGCTGGACTACCGGCTATGAGAAGCTGAACAGCCAGTTCGGCGATCTCGAAACCCTGTTTGAATTTTACGAAGCCGGCGATGTAACGGAAGAGGAAGTTGATGAGGAAGGCCGTAAGGTAACGACCACTCTCGAAGAACTCGAACTCAAAAAAATGCTCGGTAATGAAGAGGACCAGCTTAGCGCGGTGCTCGAAATAAACGCCGGAGCCGGTGGAACCGAAAGCCAGGATTGGGCCGATATGCTCTACCGAATGTATATGCGCTGGGCCGAAAAACATGGCTACGGCCTCAAACAGGTCGACTATCAGGATGGCGACACGGCGGGCATTAAATCGGCAACGATTGAAGTGGACGGCCCGCTGGCCTATGGCTTCCTGAAATCCGAAAATGGTGTTCACCGGCTGGTGCGCATCTCGCCCTTCGATTCCAACGCCCGTCGACATACCTCCTTTGCGTCGGTATATGCTTATCCGCTCATTGACGACACGATCAACATTGAAGTCAATCCGGCCGATATTGACTGGGACACGTTCCGGTCGGGGGGCGCGGGTGGCCAGAACGTGAACAAGGTCGAAACCGCCGTTCGCCTGAAGCACAAACCGTCGGGCCTGATTATCGAGTGCCAGCAGGAACGGAGCCAGTTACAGAATAAGGAAGTAGCCATTCGGTTGCTGAAGTCCAAGCTGTATGAAATTGAGGTTCAGAAGCGCAATGCCGCCCGGGCCGAAGTGGAAGCCAGCAAACAAAAGATCGAGTGGGGTTCACAAATCCGTTCCTACGTACTCGACGACCGCCGGGTGAAAGACCACCGTACAGGCTATCAAACGTCGAATACAGAAGCTGTGCTGGATGGCGATATCGACCCGTTCATCAAAGCGTTTTTGCTGGAGCAGGAGTAATAACCGCATGGGCGGCCCCGCAGGATTTTTGTGATTTAACTGACCGACTGTGATTTTGTTGATCGATAAAGCAAATAATGATTAACGAAGATTTAAAAATCTAATTTTGATAGCCATTCGCTTTTTCGAGTCAGGCATTCAGTATGTTAGGCAAAATCATGAAAATCAATCAAATCATAAAAATCCCGGTTTTACTACTTTTCATAATGACTGCCACGTCAGCCTTCTCTCAGTCAAAACACACCTTTTTATCCCTGGGCGACTCCTATACCATTGGCGAAAGCGTGCCCGAAGCCGACCGGTGGAGCGTTCAACTGGCGGGTATGCTGCGAAAAGAAGGTATCGATGTGGCAAACCCGGATATTATTGCTAAAACCGGCTGGACAACGGCCGAATTGCAGGAAGCCATCAAAGCCAGCGGAAACCAGAACACCTACGGGCTGGTTTCCCTGCTGATTGGCGTCAATAACCAGTATCGGGGCCAGAGTCCGGACCGCTACCGGGCCGAATTTATTCAGCTATTGCAAACAGCGGCTCAATTTGCAGGTGGCAAACCGACGCATGTTTTTGTGCTCTCTATTCCCGATTGGGGGGCTTCGCCGTTTGCTGCTGGTCGCGATAAAGCCAAAGTAGCCCGCGAGATCGACCAGTTCAACGCCATTGCGAAGGAGGAATGTCGAAAGGCAGGCATTGCGTATGTTGATATTACCCCCCTCTCCCGATCAGCCACTGGCGACGCAACACAATTTGCTTCCGACGGGCTTCACTATTCGGGCAGGCAGATGCAGCAGTGGGCCGAGAAGGCTCTGCCGGTGGCAAAGACACGAATCACGAACTAAGCCTACGGTCGTTCGATGACCAGCGTTTTGGCGGGAGCTGTCCGCTCCAGGGCTTTCTGCATCACCACATCCTGTGTGGATTGCCATTCATCGACAAACACATCGGGCAATACGCCATGTCCATCATTAGGCGCTTGGGTGGCATGAATAACCTGATACAAAGGAACCCTCACCCGCAACCCCGAATGATGTAGTGGGCGGGTAGGAACCTGCATGCCGGCACTTACAAATCGGCTGCCTCCACTTTCTGACCCAACAAATGTAGCCCGGTTTTGCTCATGCAGATAAGCCGCCATGAGCGATGCTGCCGACGCCGTTCCACCATTTATCAACACGGTCAGCTGCCCCGCAAATAACTGGCGTACTGGCCGGATGGTGTATGTATGACGCACGCGCCCGGCGGCCCGGTTCACGGAGGTTCTGAGGGAAAGACGGGCACTATAGAGAAACCGGAACAACTGATTTACAACTCCCAGCGGTGATGCCCCCTGCGCTTTTTGATACCGCTCAAAAGAAAGGGTCGTGGGTTGATGAAGCAGGTGTTTCAATAAAGTTGTAGCCGTCCAGACGCGTCCACCGGTATTGTTTCGCAAATCGAGCACCAACTGCCGAACAGACTGTTTCTGTAGCAACCGCATAATCCGTTTTACCCTGAACTGATTTAGAATCCCGCCCACAGACCGAAGCTGCAATACGGCCACATCAGGCTGTTTGTTCAGTGAATAGAGAGTAATATCGGGGCTGGCGTGCCAGATTTGATAGGGCTGGTTGGCGAGATAGGCTGCCATTGTATCCGGTTTGGCCTTATCGGCTATGATTTGCTGACGAATCATACCCGTGCTCGAAGCAACCAATAGGTTCAACGTATCGACCAGTCCAAAACGAGCAGCATACACCGTAGCAAACTGCCGGTTGACTGCCCAGTGTTTCAGTGATGGATTGGGGCCATCACTCGCAAAAAACTGCAACAGGCTATCAGCGATCAAGGGTGCCGAACGGCCGTTAATCTGCCGAATAGTGTCGCCGGTAGCGCGGTTGAGCAATTGGTTGTCGGCCGTTAGGTAAAGGTTCGACAGAAACCTATTGCCGGGCTTTGTTGTAGCCTGCCCTTTAGCCACAGGTAGCGAAACTGTAGTATGCAGACATTGTATCTGAGCCGAAGCCACACGGGCAACACGCATAAATTGCCGGGCTGTCATGGGCTGCGCTATTCGCTGACCAATCTCATCAAACTGCTTTCTTAACGCATCCGGCGATTGATATTGCGCGTAACCGGGGTGCCAGGTTTCCAGCAGGGTGCGTAATCGCTCAATATCGGCCCGCAGCTGTTCGGGGGTTAAACGTGCTTGACCAGAGGCTTCTTGCCAAAAGGATAACACAAAAAGCAGCGTTATAACGAAACGGCTCATACTTAAGCAACAGCGGGGAGTTTAGAACCGCTGAATTTCAGCTTGTAATACCGAACGGTATAACCAATGAGCATTCCACCCACTAGCGAAGGAGCTATCCAACCAACGGTTGACATCCATTCGGGTGCATTAGTGGGTAACAAGCGGGGCAGGTTGGTGACCAGAGCCGCCGTAAACGTGGCAATATACGAGCCGCCCATTCGGGTGAAGTGCTGAAAAAACCAATGCATCTTTTCACTTGGGCGCGTCATGGCTTGAACATCGCGGCCGGCAAATGTCATGGTCAACAGGCCAAAGAAGGTAAATAAAATCGGGAAGAACGACGCTCCGTATTGTGCCAGCAAATAAATGCCAAAGCTTATCATAGCCAGACTAACCAGCAACGTGACAAACGTAAGGGCTTTGTCAGCCAGGGTTGGTCCCGATTTTTTCTGTTTGGTGGCCCGCCAGCCCGTCATGCTCAGGTAGAAGCTGAAAACAGCAATGCCGGTCAGAAATAAACGCATCATCTTAAACGGCTGTAGAGCACATAACATCAAGGCTGATATAGCTACTGCTATCATGCAGTAAACATAAATAAGCCCGGCCCGATTATGCAGTTGTCCTCCCTTTTTGGCGATCATGGGAATCAGGCCAACAAGCAGGGCGGAAAAGCCTGTCGCGATGTGAAGAATGAGCAGAGAAATGATGACTGTTTTCATGGCCGTTACCGGGTTTGTTTTTCGTTGAGACAAACCTACGGCAACCCAGAAGAAGTCAATAATGAAAAGGGACCACCAACACGCTTTGGGGCGTTTGACAAAGCAAAATGGCGTTTGGGACGAACGGAGGGGCGTTTTACAAGGCTTTCAGTTCCGCAATAAGGGTCTCGTTATACTGCCGGGCTACCGGCACCACAAATTGCCCTGACAACAAATGCAGTTTGTAGCCCTGCGCATTGCCCGTTACACGCTCTACCCGGTCGAGGTTAACAATGTAAGACCGGTGGCACCTGACAATATAGGGCTGGGTAATCTGTTTCTCCAGCCGACTAAGGCTACTCCGCAGCAGCGGCTTCATAACCTGCTTATTTTTCAGATGGGTAACCGTGCAGTAATTATCGCTCGACTCAATGAAGAGGAGATCTTCGGAATTGATCGTGACAACATCTTTTTCATTGTCAGCAACGAGGGTAACGGTTGGCTGTTCGGGCTCAGTAGCTGAGCCAACCGGGGTGTTTTGGGCCAGCGTCGTTTCATCATTATGCACATGGACCGGCAAACTGGCAGCGGCCTGACTGTATTTTTTAAGTTGGGTGATATAGTTAACGAATACAAGCCCCGTTATTGGAAATAACCCGATCAGGAAAGTCCCCAGAATCATACCCAGCCAACTCATGCCACTAACCTCTTCCGATCTCAGCAGCCAACTCAAATAGAGCCGGTTAGCTACCGCAATGAGCGTGATATTAACCATCAATCCCAGTATTTCACGGCCAACGGTCCATTGTTTCTCTGCATACAGACTCGGGAACAGCCGTCGAAGAATAACAAAATTAAAGACTGTTACCACAAACGTTACGGCACCAAAGCCCAGCGTTTTGAACGCCTTGTCGGGTGTATTCCATGAAGCCAGTCCAAAGGGTTGGAAGATCAGCAGAAACAGACCAATAAATAAGCCGATCAGTGCTGCCTTTCGTAATTGGGAAAGGGCCGAGGAATCAATTGGGTAAGGTTGATTAAAAAATCGGAACATGGTTTCCGTTCAATTTTACTAGTTACCTGCTTACCTGTTCACTATTCCTTAAAAGGGTCTCCAGCCGGCAATCTGGTCAAGAAAACCGGGCAGCACTTCCGGATACACCACAATCATGAAAATAATCCCAAACAAAGCACCGTAGAAGTGAGCATCGTGGTTTACATTTCCCGCCCCCCGTTTCGACTCGTAATAGGAATAAGCCAGATAAAGACCTCCGAAAATGAAACCCGGAATACCAATGGGGATAAAGTACATGTAGATCGGCGTTAACGGCCGGAACAGAATGGCCGCGAAAATAATAGCCGATACACCCCCCGATGCGCCCAAAGAGTTATAACCGGGATCGTTTTTATGTTTCAGAAAACTGGGAATATCCGACACCAGAATAGCGACCAGATAAAAGCCGATCAGGTATACCGCCCCGTTGCCACCAAACAGCATGCTAAACACCTGCTCGATGAATCCCCCAAAAAAGTAAAGACTGAGCATGTTGAAGAACAAATGTCCCCAGTCGGCATGTAGAAAACCCGACGTAATCAGGCGGTAATACTGCCCCCGGCTGGCGACCTGATAGGGATTCATGATCCACTGATTCATCAGGCTATAGTTATTCCAGGCGGCCACACTCACGATAACCGTAACAACAATGATAATCAGGGTAATACTCATGGCTTGATGAATGATGTAATGTATATGATATATGCTGTACCCACGGACTTTAGTCCGTGATTATTTTCACAAACACGGACTAAAGTCCGTGGGTACAGCATACAGCGCTCTATCTAGCTTTCCCGCTCGACAAGCTGACGGGCAAATTGAATCAACAGGGCTTTCCGACCGGGTTGGGCATTGATCTGGTCAAAATTGGCAAATCCAAGAGCGAAATACTCATTGATGCGCGCTTCGGTAAGCTCCCGAATACCCAACTGGTTATAAATAGCAGTAACGGCCTTTACTTTTTCGGCTTTGTCAAACTCCGTTCGTGTTAACCAGTCGATCAGTTCATCCCGGACAGTACCTTTGGCCTGTGCCAGGGCTTCAATGAGCAGGAAGGTTTTTTTATTGGCAATAATATCGCCACCAACCTGCTTGCCGAACTTGGCCGGGTCACCGTACACATCCAGCAGGTCATCTTTTAACTGAAAGCCAACCCCGATGTTCATGCCTCCATCATACAGATGCCGGGTTGTTTCAAGATCGGCACCTCCAATCAAGCCACCTAATTCCAGTGAATACCCAAGCAGGACGGACGTTTTTAGCCGAATCATGTCAATGTACTCGGCTTCAGAAACATCCCAGCGGGTTTCGAAATTCATGTCCATCTGCTGGCCTTCACAGACTTCGGCAGCAGTGCGGCTAAAGCGAGCCAGCGCCATAGCCAGTTTGTCGGATTCGATGTGGAGCAGCAGCTGATAGGCGTTCACGAGCATGACATCGCCCGACAGAATGGCGACATTCCCATTCCATTTCTCATGTACGGTCAGCTGCCCCCGGCGAAGCGGAGCTTTGTCCATAATGTCGTCGTGCATGAGCGTGAAGTTGTGAAAGACCTCGACGCCCAGCGCCGGACGAATCGCTTTCCGCCAGTCGTCCGTGAACAGGTAGGCACCCATCAACGTCAGCAAGGGACGCATACGCTTCCCTCCCAAACTCATAATGTATTTTATTGGATCGTAGAGTTCGGGCGGGGCCTGCCCGTATTCTATAGACTGAAGTTCATCTTGAAGTGCATCAATGAAAATAGCAGGACTCATTCGGCAAGTTTACGTTTCGGCCAAAAATACGTCAAAAGACCCCAAAAGCCTAACGATGAAACATCCGGCGGTAATTCCGCTGGGAAGGCGTCATGATCACAAAGATCAACCGCGCCGAGAGGACAAAATAACCATCCCGCCGATTGCTATTGCCGCGTTGTGCACCGGGGGCGTTGGGCTTGAGACCAATCTCCAGCCGCCGGTCTGATAAGGCAGCGGCAAATGGATCCATCAGCGTAATGTCGGGATAAACGGTACTCACATCGTCCAGATAATCACTGAACACATGGGTGTAAGCAGCCTCCACGTTCCATTTTAATCGATCTGTCGAGTGAATGGGAACACCCAGACCGTAGCGCACAGTAAACGGCAGCCGGTTATACCGTACGCCTTCTGTTTGTAGCGAGGGTAGGCTGACCGATTGCCCCTGAAACATCGCTCGGGGTGTTATGTGGGTTAGCCCAACGCCTGCCAGTGCATAGGGGATGATCACATGATTGCGATGACTGGCCGGCCAGAAATCCCATTGTACACCCGCCCAGATGTCGGGGTTTATACTATAAAATGACAGGTTGTTATACGCCAGATGAGTATCTCTATGCGTACCCCGAATATAATAGAGCTGTCCTTCAGCCCGCAACGTCAGCTGAGGAGAGTATCGATAGGCAATCGCCATATCCAGGGCAGCCCCCAGGCGTAAATGGCCCAGATTACCCGCTTCGGTCAAATCACCCAGATAATGGGTAGCGCCCAATCCGCCATTTAAAAGCCAGCTACCCGGCCGCTCGCGCCAGATCTCGGAACGCTGCGCCTGCAAGCCCGACGGATAGCTTATACAGATAACCAGAATGAAAAAACGCCACATACACCGCACAACTGTAAGTCGTTATGATCAGCGTATGTGACGAATTAGTTCAAATAAGGTAACTAGCTATTGCCTATAGTTCACCAATATCCTCATTCCAGAGCGTCGGCTTTTCGGCAATGAACTGGTTCATCATATCCACACACTCGGGCAGGTCAAGATCAATCACTTCCACCCCATGCTGTTCCATGAATGCTCGCGCTCCGGAAAACGTACGAGACTCACCAACAATGACTTTGGGAATCTTGAACTGCACGATGGTTCCGGCGCACATGTAGCAGGGCATCAGGGTGGAGTAAATAACCGTATCGCGAAACGACCCAACCCGGCCGGCATTATTCAGGCAGTCCATCTCGCCATGCAGGATCGGGTTATTTTCCTGCACCCGCTTGTTATGGCCCGACGCCACCAGTTCGCCATTTTTGATCAGCGCCGACCCGATCGGGATGCCGCCTTCGCTTAAACTCTTCCGGGCCTGACGAATAGCCTCCTGCATAAATTCATCCATGTTCCTATACGTTTATTGATACTGCAGTTTATCAACTGACAACTACAGCAATTTCATTGTGTAATAATCTCCCACGTGCTGTAAATACAGGAAATGCAACAGCAACCCATTGACGTTTGTGATCAGTTTGTGTGCTTCGGGTAAGGTGGCTACCACACTCGTTATACGCTCGAACTCCGACTGATTACCCATGTTTTGCTCATGAAACGCCATGATCTCGTCGCGGGCCATTTCTTTCTCGATGTAGAAAAAGTGCATGCCCTCATCGCTGGTGCCGGTGCTGGGGTGCCACACGCGTGGGTTCAGCCTGGTCAGTTCATTGGCCGAAACGGTCATGCCGATCTCTTCGCCCAGTTCGCGGGCGGCCACTTCGCCGGGAGCATCGCTGGCATCGACCATACCGGCCGGGTGCTCATACGTTTGTGAGCCATCGGCAATGCGTCGCTGTTTCACCAGAACCACAAATTTCTGCCGCGTCTCTTTCTCAATCAAACAGACCAGCATCGAAACCGCATGACCTTTCAGGAAGAGGGCGGGCGGAATCTTGTCGCCTTCGGGGGTGTCGGCGTCCACTTCGAGCATGGCGAACAACACTTCCCCATTATGCCGATAGCGGATATAAAAGTCTTTTACAGCATTAATTTTCAGACCATTCGCTTCGGCCTGACTTTTCCAGTACCGAAACTTGGGCGCGTCCTCAAGCGACTCCTTCTGATTTTTCATTACGCTAGTTATACATAAAACGGTTTCGGCGTTTTAACTTTTTAATAATAGTGACGTGTAGGCTATGTGTAGCGCCGAGCGTCGGTACCACAAAAAAACGTCTTTAACCTGACAGGCATCAGGTTAAAGACGTAACGATGTATCGGGTATGTTGTTTACGAGGATTCGGCTACTTCATTTTCAGTTTCACCGTTCCATTTTTTATCACAACCTGATCCTGCTTATCCTGTCTTTTGTAGCCGTTCCCTTCCGGGTCAATATCCGAATCATAGCCCGACGCTTTGGTGATGGCTTTATCTTCCATCTTGCTGATCAATCGTCCCACGCCACCGAATGCAGTAGCGGTGGCTTTTTCTTTCCAGTAGCTGCCCACCAGGTTACTGCTGAAGGTCGCTTCCAGAAACCCATCAGCTCCCATTTTCACCTCCATAGTTTCGTCGCCATTCTGCGACTTGCCAACGTGGTATTCCATGCGGGGCTCGCGTGTCTCTTCGACGTACTTGATGGCGGCAATCCCCTTGTATTTGGTCAAATCCTCCACCTTTTTCTTGTTCTCTTTGGTGTCGGGTTTGTCAGCATCAACGATCAGATATGTGCCGGTTTCGATAATATCCCGTTTGTCGTAGCTGCCGAGCCAGATGCGCAGGGATTTGTCGGGCTTCACGGTATTGGCGGTTATCCACCAGAAGTTGCCGATTCGAACCCGGCGGGGTTGGGTCACGAATTCCTTGCCGTCAATTTGCGCTTTCAACGTATTGTCATTGGCCAGTTGCCCGAACGAAGTCGTGGCCATGAGCGATAGAGCGAGTAAAAGAAGTTGTCTGTTCATCGGATTGGGATGTCCTGTTTAATATCAGTGACAAATAAACCCAATCCGATGATTGACAAATCGTTTCTTTGAGTATCCGGCAAATTTTTGAGTCGGCCAGCAATGCGAGGTCTACTTCTGGGTTAGAGCCTGTGCATCAGCACCCACATAGCGCTCAAAAAATTCATAAATCCGCAGCATCCGATCAATCCGCTGCCGAACGTTGCCCGACCGGCTCAGTTCGTGCGTGGCGCCCGGCATACGAACATACTCTACCGGGCGACCCAATATTTTCAAACTCTTATACATCATTTCGCTCTGGATCGGCCCGGTCCGGAGGTCATTCTCGCCGTGTTTGATCAACAACGGCGTTTTGATATTCTGTACGAAGGTGTAAGGCGAGTTGGCATCCAGCACCTTGGCCTCCGCCGACCACGGATAGGCGAAATAGTTTGGAATCAACCGCCACGCATTACCCTCGCCCAGGAATGTTGTCAGGTCGTATACACCCCGCTGGGCAAAAGCGGCCTTGAAGCGATTGTCGTGGCCTACGATCCAGGCCGTCAGGTAACCCGCATAGGAACCACCCGTGATGACCTGCCGACTGGTATCGACCCAGTTCTCCCGGGCGGCATCCGTCACTGCCGCCAGCACATCTTCGGCCGGGCCGGTGCCCCAATCCTTAATGTTAGCCCGCTGAAAATTGATACCGTATCCACCCGATCCGCGTGGGTTGGCATACACGACGCCGTACCCCTGCGAACACATGTACTGGAACTCGTGCCACATGGATGGCTCTCCCGGTCCCCACATGGCTGTTGGGCCACCGTGCATGTTCAGGAGAAGCGGGTATTTTTTGCCAGCTTCCTGGAAGGACGGCTTCATGATCCAGTAATCGACCGTTTGCCCGAGCGAATTTTTGTAGGTCCGCTTTTCGGGCTGGCTCAACTGCCGCTGAGCTACCCAGTCATTGTGATTGCTTAATTTGGTTTGTGCTTTGGCCGTGGCATCGGTCAGGTACAGTTCCGATGGGTTCGCGACTTCGGTCTTGGCCAGCACAATCCGGTTGCCGTCGACGTCGAAACTGGTAACGCCTGCCGTGAAATCGGTTAGTTGGGTCACCTGCTTCGTAGCCGGATCGAGCCGGTAGAGGGGCGAACCACCGTTGGCCGATGCATTGAAGTAAATGACATAGCCCGTTGCTCCTTTCTTGCCTTTAGCTGGAGCAGGGGCCGTCGTCCAGGCCATGCTGCTGGGTGCCCGGTCGAAGGTGACGAGTTCGACACCCGAAACCGTAGTGCCGTTTACCGTAGCCAGACCAAGCTGAGGAAAGTTAACCCCTTCGGATGACGATACCATAAACGCCAGCTGCTTACCGTCCGGCGACAGATCGGGCGAGCGGTAGCTTTTACCGGCTTCGGCCAGAACAGCTTTCCGCGTACCAGACCCATCGGCCGGAATGTACACGATCATGTTATCCTGCTCCCGGTCGGGGTGTTTGAGCGAATCGCGGTCCGTTACGACTAGCAGCCCCTGTCCGTTTGGCAGCCAGTTGCCGCCCTGATATGAATAAAAGCCGCGCGTAAGGGCTTTGGGCATGGCCCCTTCCTTCACATCGACAACATACATATGCGTGAAGGACATGTCGGGTTCGGTAGTCGCTTCGCCTTGAAAGTTGAGCCGGTTAAATACCTTCGCTTTTTTGTCATCAACGTCCTTTTCCAGATACGCTCGAATTTCGGCCAGTGACCCATCCGGGTTGGCCTTTATTTTCTTGTCGCGCTGGATAAAGTTATTGCTCGAAAAACCCGGTTTCTCCAGTGACCAGGCGGGTGTATTTTTGCCGGGATTAACCAGCGAATCGGTCAGCATCTGGGCCATGGTGATACCCGACGTAAACGCGATCCGGGTACCATCCGGCGACCACAGGGGCGTCGATGCGCCGTAGGTGCTGTTGGTAAGCTGCCAGGCTTCTCCCCCATCCAGCGGCATGATAAAGATCTGGCCTTTACCTTTCACGGTTCGCACAAACGCAATCCGCTGTCCATCCGGCGACCACACCGCCTGCCGGGCCGACTCGGGGCCACGCGTCAGGGCTTTGGCATCACCGGGCTTCAGGTTGCTTAGATAAATGTGCGTCTTGTATTCGTACTCTTCCTTTTGGTCAGGATTCGGCTCAATAGTGGCTAGGGAATAAACGGCCCGCTGCCCATCGGGCGATAGCGAAATACCGCCAACCTGCTTGATCCGGACCATGTCCGTAACGGTAACTTTAGATTTTTGCTGCGCACAGACCGTCTGCGCCGTCAGAGCAATAAGCAGTAAGAAGGTTGCCTTCATGAAGTGTTGGTTGTATTGGGTTATGGTAAAAGTTATTGGGTGAGAAGGGTGTACGTACCTATGGGCCGGGCCGCGTTCGGCTTCAGCCCGTATATGGCGATAGAATGAATACGGGCTGAAGCCGAACGCGGCCCGGCCCATAGGTACGTACGTTCACAGCAGTGGCAGATACCGTTCGTTGATGACATTGACGTGGTGCGTAGCATGCCCAACGAGCACAAAACCCAATGCGATGACGGATATCGGCTGATCGGAGCAGGTGCCGGTACGTAGCAGCATCTCGTCAGTAAAGCTCTTGAACAGAGCGATGTTGGATTGCCTTACCAGCGTGTATTCTTCGTATAGATCGGGGATGGTCCGGTGGATGCCGTTCGCAAATTCACCAAACATCACTTCGTCGAAGCCAGGCAGTGGTGTTTTATCATTGCGGGCGATACGCATCGCCCGGTAGCTCATGATACGCTCGGTGTCGATGATATGCTGTAAAATATCTTTTACCGTCCATTTACCGGGTTCGTAACGGAGATCGCCCAGTTTTTCCAGGGTTTCGGCAGGGATGAGGTTTTCAAATGACACGCCCTGGGTGAGCGCGTCGAGGAGGAGCCAGTCGTTTCCGGCCAGATTGATATACCGGTCGAAGAACTTTGGCATCACCGGAATGTCAGAGATAGTCATACGAATAGAACACAGATTGTACAGACTGAACAGATTTCAACGGATCAAATTAGCAACATTAATCCATTAAAATCTGTCCAATCTGTTTTATCCGCGTTCTATCCCTTATTTTTTTGCCGGCTTGGGCTTCGTTGGCACGGCCGCGCCCGTCAGTTCACTGACCAGCCGATCAGCTTTATAGATGTAGCGCATGGCGGCAATGATACCGCCCGTATGTACCGAGATCGTTCGGTTAGCGTCGGGCACGAAGATGAATTCACCCGGCAGACTCTCCATATTGCCATCGAAAGCCAGCCCCACCGCTTCGAGGTTTTTGTTAATCATCGGACTCCCCGAGTTTCCGCCAATGATATCATTGGTCGAGATAAAGCACATGGGTTGTTTCAATAACTCCATTGGTGGATTCTTCCAGCGGGCAGGCAAATTCCAGGGCGCTTTATCGGCGAAGGAATAATTGCGGTCGTATAAACCGGCGAAGGTTGTCAGAATGGGGGCTTTCGTCCCATTGTAATCATACGACTGCACCACGCCATCGTTGATTCGCAGCGAGAACGTTGCGTCGGGCGGAACAGCCGTGCCGTACACATCGTATAGCATACGTCCCAGCTGACCACGCAGCACCTCCTGTTTCTGCGAAATCTGCCGGGCCTGCCGGGCGGCTGCCACATAGCGCGGGAAACCAATCCGGGCCAGCGCCAGCATCGGATCGCTGGACGCCACAGCCGCATTGGGCCGAGTCGATAATTCACTGACAAACGATGGATCGGTCAGTTTTGTATTTTTTATGAGGTACGCTGCGGCCTCTTTAGGCGTCATCATCTTGCCATTGGCACCCGTCAGGGCCGCTTTTACGTAGGGGTCGTCATTACCCAGACCCGCCTGGGCTTCGGCCAGGTGAGCCGTCAAATAAGCCTCTTCCAGCGACATACTCTTGACCTCGGGCATGCCCATCAGCGACCGGGCGCGTTCGGCATCCTGCGGCCGGGTAGCCAGTAGCTCACTAAACTGAGTGGCTATGTTGGCAAACGTTAACAGTTCGCCCATCGTCCGTTCGCTGGGTCCGAGGTAGTTGGCATCTTTAAATAAACTCCGCAGCTGAGCGGTATTGGCGGCAATCTCATCCCACGTCTTCAGCTGGTCGGGGGGTAAATTTTTAGTTTTGGCAGCAGCTTTAAACTGGCTTTCAAACACCGCCTTACGCTTCAGCAAGCTGGCATCGCGTAACCCTTCGAGTTGCCCCCCATAGGCTTTCAGGCTATTTTCATAGCTGAAAATCTCATTCAGAATACTATCGTTCTTTGCCGTCGCATTATAGGCCTGTAAAGCCGTCGACCGGTTACGCAGCATTTGAATGGTCGCTGGCGTCTGCAAATCCCGGTCGAACTCCAGCTCGGCGACAGTCTTGAGCCGTTCGGTGTGGCCGGGGTTACCAATCACAAAAATCGGTTCGCCATCGCGGACACCATTCGTATTGAATTTGAAAAAATGGGTTGTTTTCAACGGCTTTCCGCCATCATACACTCGAAAAAACGAACAGTCGAGGGCGTAACGGGGATACGTAAAATTATCGTAATCGCCCCCGAAGAAGCCGAGTTGCAGCTCCGGCATAAACACCAGCCGAACGTCGGTATAGCGTTTGAAGCCGTACAGCGCATAGCGGCCACCGTTATAAAACGTGATGGTTTGGAGTTCAAGTCCTTTCCAGCCTTCTTTCGTCGCAAATTCCTTTTTTACCGTTTCAAACGCCTGTTCACGCGCCTGTAGCTGGGCCTGTTCCGTGCCTGCGCCACTCATAGCATCCTGAATCCGTTTGGTGATGTCTTCGATCTTAACCAGCTGATCTACGAACAAGCCATCCACTTTACGCTCTTCGGCGGGTGTTTTGGCAAAGAAACCTGTCGCGTTCAGGTCTTCGCCCTGGCGGGTCACGCCCGTTCCCGACTCCCTGGCGCAGTGGTGGTTGGTCATCACCAGCCCATTGGCCGACACAAACGAAGCCGAGCAATAATCAGCGAAACGAAGGGACGCCAAACGGGCTTCGTCGAACCATTTTTCGTCGGCGGTGAAGTTGTATGTCTTTTTGAAAAAGGCGGAGGGCGGATTATCGAACGTCCACATTTTGCCCAGATCGAGCGGGCCGCCTTTAGTCGTATCGGTCGTTTGGGCTGACGCCGGGCCAACCAGAAATGCCAGGCAAGCGGTTGCCAGCAAAGCGAGACGAAATTTTCTAAACTGCATTAGGCCGAGAAGGATGGTACTTTTCGCTAGTAAACTGTGAAGGTAAGCCAAACGTTTAGGATTTTAAACTGGTGCGGGTGACGGCGGCTGGCGCGGGTTGCCTAGCTGGCACGGGTTTGAACCCGTGCCTTTTCATTAAGTCAGTATTCACTGACGCAAGCGAACCGGAACGCCGGACCGGCTTGCCAAATAAAAGCACGGGTAAATACCCGCACCACGATACACATCCAAAACTTTAACGGAAGCTTAATCACCCCGTTTTAATCAACCGACCTGTTGGCGTATCTAATTTGGGAATTGCTCAAAAAACACAATTCTACGGTTATGAAAACGTCAAAAATGCTCGGGTATATAGTGGCATTGCTGCTACTCATATCGGTTAGCAGCTGTGGGCCAACCTATTACACAAACCGTTCTGTTAATAGCTATGGCCGTCGGCATCATGGTCCGCCACCCCGCCCCTATGGCGGCTACAGAGGGTACGGCTACGGCAACTATGGTCGTTCCGGCTGGTAAGCAATAGATTGAACAGGATAGTGCCCACCAGGGGGTAGGCACTATCCTGTTGTATAGGGCTCGCAGGAACTCATGAGGCTATTTTGTGCCTCATCTATCGAGTTACATACCTCCTACCACCGTTCTTGTTAAACTTTATGAAGCAGACACGTTTACTTGTGCCTTTGATTTATTATTGCCTCTTTCAAACAGCCTTCGCGCAACAACCCCTTCCGTTCAAATCAGGAAAACAGTCTGGCAGCTTTTATTTCACCTGGGGCTACAACCGGGAATGGTACACCGCCAGTACCATTCACTTCCGCAACACAACGACCGATAATTACGACTTCACGTTTATCCACGCGAAAGCCCATGACCGTCCGGATTTACACGACTTTTATAAACTTGACAACCTGACCGTTCCGCAGTACGACATGAACGCCGGTTATTTCTTCAACGATAAACACGATCTGGGCATTGAAATCAGCTGGGACCACCTAAAGTATATCGTTACAGATAACCAGGTTATTCACGTACAGGGGCAGATCCGGGGCCATCAGATCGACAAGGACACGCTGGTAACGCCAAACTTCGTTCACTTGCAGCACACGAATGGGAATAATTACCTGATGCTTAACCTAGTCAAGCGCAAGAAATTGTGGCATGCCAAACACCTTGACTTGAGCGCTATCGGAAAAGTAGGCGGAGGGCCGCTGATCTCCTACACCATTTCGACTGTACTGGGCAATGGTCAGGAAGGGCCTTTCCATTATCACGGTATGGTGGCCGCTCTGAGCGCCGGGCTGAGGATGGATATTTTCAAATACTTCTTTCTGCAATCCGATTTCCAGGGAGCCTGGGCCGATTACACCAACACCCGGCTCGGTGCCGACCAGCAGGGTCTGGCTACGCACCACTTTTATTCGCTCCAGTACAAATACCAGTTCGGCTTCAATTACCCAATTAACCGGCGGTGACGGATAGCACACGGATTAATGTGGTCTTTAGGATGACCTATGATCTATAAATGAAAAACAGAAATCATAAGTTATCCTAAAAACCACACTAATCCATGTGCCATACCTCTATTCACTCTGGGCCATCATCTCCTGCCCTACTTTATCGTCTTTGCGGATAAATGGCCGGATAATGATCCGGGTGCCACGCTCGTAGGTGAACAGACGGTATACCCAGTTGCTGAAGACGACCAGCTTACTGCGGAAGCCTACCAGATACCAGATATGGACGAACAGCCAGGCCATCCAGGCCACAAAACCGCCCAGGTGTATATTTCCCGGCAGATCGGCCACGGCACGACTGCGGCCTACAATGGCCAGTGAGCCTTTATCAAAATATTTGAACGGCTCTGTCGGCTCGTTCTTCATCAACCGACGAATATTTTTGGCCAGATGCTCGCCCTGCTGAATGGCGGGCTGCGCTACGCCGGGATGTCCTTTGGGGTAATCGTCCAGTTTCATCAGGGCAATATCACCAATGGCAAACACATTCGTCAGGCCTTGTACGCGGTTGACAGGATCCACCAGAATCCGGCCCCGCTCGATCGACTCAGCAGGGATGCCGTCGATCAATGCTCCCGTTACGCCAGCGCCCCACACCAGGGTCTGGGTTCGTATCTGCTCACCCCCTTTAAAGGTGACCGTCTCGCCGTCGTACGACTCGACCAGTGTGTTGAGCTTGATGATAACACCCAGGTCTTCGAGGTACCGCTGGGCTTTTTTACCAGCTTCCTCCGACATGGGCGGCAACACTTTGCCCAGCCCTTCTACGATGAATATCTTCATCTGGCTAAAATCCAGACCCGGGTAATCGCTGGGGAGCACGTGTTTGCGCATTTCGGCCAGCGAACCGGCCATTTCTACCCCCGTTGGCCCCGCTCCGGCAATGACGAACGTCAGCAGACTTTCCCGTTCAGCAGGGTCGGTGGTGACGCTGGCCTGCTCGAAGCACTGCAGAAACTGACTTCGCACGTTGAGCGCTTCGGGAACCGTTTTCAGCGGGAACGAGTATTTCTGAATCTCTTTATTGCCAAAAAAGTTGGACTTCGTTCCGCTGGCAATCACCAGGTAATCATAGTGCAGATCACCGATCAGGGTTGTTACCGTTTTCGTAGCCGGGTCTATTTTGTTGACCCGCACCATGCGGTAATGGAAGTCTTCGAACCCGTCGAACATCTTCCGGAAAGGTTCAGCAATAGCGTCGGGTTCCAGACCCGCCGTAGCTACCTGGTACAACAACGGCCAGAAACCGTTGTAATTTTGTTTATCCAGCAGCACGATCTGAACATCGGTGTTGCGCAGACTTTTGGCCAGATTCATGCCACCAAATCCACCACCGATAATGACGACACGCGGTTTTGTCGTGTCCGGTATATTGAGCGAAAGTTTATCGAATTGAAGCATAGTCGTCAGGCGTTCAGCACAGGGTTCTTTTCCGGGTATAGTACCTTGTAATCAGGCCTTTTGTTTGAACCGGCGGGGGAAAATGAGCAATTGATCACTAGCTTCGTCGTTTCGTTATAAGTTACCTCAGAAAAGTGACTGCTGTGGTCACGCCCGTTTAGTTTTCTACTTATACAACAAAACCAACACGCTCTTTAGTTTGCCCGCACCCATGCGCATACGAGTACAGGCCTTTCTTTTTTTCTTTCTGTTTATCAGCCGCTTACAAGCCCAGACAACCACCCGGTTTACCATTAGTGGCTACGTTCGGGAAGCCGGAAGTCTGGAGGCCCTGATTGGCGTAAATGTCTATTTACCCGGCACCACCACCGGCACTACTACCAACACCTACGGTTTTTATTCGCTTACACTGCCCGCTCAGGATAGTGTACGTGTGGCCTATTCGTTTGTCGGCTACGAATCCATCGAACGCCCGGTTGCTTTTCGCAAAAACCAGACGGTCAACGTACTGCTGTCGCCCGGCCAGGCGTTAACATCGGTTGAGGTGAAAGCCGGTCGTCTGACCGAAAAAGTGAGCGAGAGTGCGCAGATGAGTGCTATTGATGTTCCTGTTGCGCAGATCAAGAAAATACCGGCTTTTCTGGGCGAGAAAGACGTGCTGAAAGTACTGCAACTGATGCCGGGTGTTCAGAAGGGTTCGGAAGGGCAAACGGGAATTTACGTTCGGGGGGGCGGGCCGGATCAGAACCTCATCATTCTGGACGATGCCGTTGTGTATAATGCCAGTCACCTGTTCGGTTTCTTCTCGGTCTTTAACGGCGATGCGATTAAAAGTGTCGAGCTGATCAAAGGCGGCTTCCCGGCCCGGTACGGCGGGCGGCTGTCGTCGGTCATCGACCTGAATATGAAAGACGGCAACCGCGAAAAGCTGCATGGCGAAGGCGGTATTGGCCTGATTGCATCCCGGCTCACGCTCGAAGGGCCACTCACGAATAATAAAAAGACAGGGCAGCGGTCCGGGTCATTTCTGGTATCCGGCCGCCGGACGTACCTCGATATTGTAGCCGCTCCGTTGATCAATGCACAGACCAAAGGGCAAACCCAGGCGGGTTATTATTTCTATGATCTGAACGCGAAAGCGAATTACGATTTCAGCCCAACCGACAAAATTTACCTAAGCGGCTACTTCGGCCGCGACCGGTTCTACGCCCACGACAACACCCAGAACAATGACATCGGCCTGGGCTGGGGCAATGCAACGGGTACCCTCCGCTGGAATCACCTGTTCAACCAGAAACTATTTGCCAACCTGTCCCTGATTTTCAGCGACTATAAATTCCAGATATCGGCGGTCGAGAAAAGCACACTGGCAACGGATACCTATTCACTCGAATACAATTCCGGCATTCGGGATTTCTCGCTGAAATATGACGTCGATTACTACCCCACTCCTCAGCACTCCATAAAGGCGGGCATGCAGAACACTTATCATCGTTTTACGCCCAGTGCCGTTGTCCTGCAAAACGCTGGTATCAATCAGTCCATTAACAATATCAATACCATTGATGTGCTGGAGTCGGGCATGTATGCCGAAGACACCTGGCGGCCGTCCAGCCGATGGCGCATGAATGGCGGCCTGCGGCTGAGTTATTTTCGACAGACAGATGCGAGCTATCTGAAACCAGAACCCCGTTTCTCGGCGGCCTATACACTCAAACCCGACCTGTCTATCAAGGCGTCGTATGCGCTTATGAATCAGTACATTCATCTGTTGTCGAATACCGGCATTGGCCTCCCGACCGATTTATGGGTACCCAGCACCGACCGGGTCAAACCACAGCAATCGCAGCAGGTAGCGGTTGGTTTGGCCAAAGACTTCACGACCGGGGGCGCGTTCGCCAAAGGGCTGACGCTGACCGTCGAAGGCTATTACAAGTCCATGAACAACATCATCAACTACAAGGAAGGAGCGAGTTTTTTACTGATCAATGACCCAACCTCGGCCAACAGCATTCGGTGGGAAGACAATGTAACGGCCGGGCGCGGCTGGTCCTATGGCGGAGAAGTACTGCTGCAAAAAAAAGCGGGCCGTTTCTCGGGCTGGGCGGGTTACACGCTTTCCTGGACTCAGTGGCAATTTGCCGAGCTTAACGGTGGTCAGCCTTACTATCCGCGCTACGACCGTCGGCACGATGTTTCGCTGGTGGGCATCTACGACCTCAGTAAGCGGATCACCCTGTCGGCGGTCTGGGTATATGGCACGGGCAATGCGCTGACCGTTCCGGTGGGCCGCTATGATACCTACCGGGCGGGCAATACGCTGGTCTACGGTGGCTCGCCGGGTATTGTTCAGTCGTTTTTCAACAACGGGCGCACCGTCGACGATTACGGTACCCAGAAGAATAGTTTCCGGGCCGAACCCTACCATCGCTTCGATCTGGGCATTCAGTTTCACAAGCAGATGAAGCACCACGAACGCACCTGGGAATTCAGTGTGTATAATATGTACGACCGCCGAAACCCATTTTTCTACCGCCTGGAGTCCGTTGCCGCCACCGCCACCGAGCCCACCCGAACGGCTCTGTTTCGCTACTCCGTGTTTCCTGTCGTACCCTCTGTCAGCTATAATTTCAAGTTTTGATGTACTCAACCGCCCGAAGTGGATTCGCTCTTTCTGGTTTAGCCATTTATCTGGCTATGATTGCCCTGCTTGGAAGTTGCAACAGTCTCCGCAACGAAGTCGACCCGGAGCAATTGGGCCTTGAACAAGCTAAACTCGTTGTTAGCGGCTTCTTATGTCCGCAAGACACCGTATTGACTATCAAGGTAACCCGTTCCAACACGGTGGTTGGTGACAGCCTTAGTTTGTTGCAGACAGGGAATAACATAACAGATGCCACGGTAACAATAGCCGATGGCAACCAATCGGTCAGGTTGCTCTACAATAATCTGAAGCAAGGTGTCGATACGACAAAGCAGTTCTATTACAGCGCCAGTACCCGGTTGTTACCCATTCTGGCCGGTCATACCTATTCACTCACCGTTACGACAGCCAACGGTCAGCGCGCTACCAGTACCTGCACCATTCCTCAAGCCGTCGACCCAACCGTTATCAAATTTGATTCGCTGGCAGAAACCCAGAATCGCAGACCGACCGAGCGGTATTATATCCGGGTAAATTGGCAAGACCCTGCCGGGCAGGCAAACGCGTATCAGGTTGCCGGTATTTTTCGGTATACAACGAAAACAAACGTTCGTGAAGAGGCTTATACGAGCCTTTCGTTCGACGATGACAGGCGGGGCTTATTTACCGATGATGGTCTGGATGGTACCATTATACCGTCGGGCAGGGCGTTTATAACGCCCAACTCATCGACCAGCACCCTGCAAACGGGCTTTTTCAACCAATACAACACCGCTTCCGTTACGGTTAGCCTGCTGAGCGTTGAGCAATCCTATTACCGATATCAGGAGGCCATCATTCGGCAGCGTCGGTCGCGCAACAATCCCTTTGCCGAACCTGTCCTGATCCCCAGCAATATCCAGGGTGGCCTCGGCTGCTTCGCCGGTTATAATAACGCCACGAGAACGTTGAAGTTGAAGTGACGTGGTGGCGTTAGTGAAATGGGTGAGGTAAGTTGGAACCGTAACTTGTCTCCATTCCTCATTCCACTCGCTTAAGGTTATCCGCGTGCCATCTTTAGCCTTCATCGACGGAAGCCATCTTTCATAAAAAAGTCCTACCCACAAAAAAAGTGGAGTAGAGACCAGTCCCTACTCCACTCAATTCATTAACTGCACCAAAAACGAACTAGGCGTTTTGGGCAGCGCTGTTTATGATTTCGGTTTGCTTCCGAATCGACTCCATGTGGATGATCTTGTAGATCTCTTCCACCAGTTCGGGGTACAGATTCAGTTTTTTACCGAGTTCGGTACGTGTTTTCAGGATTTCCTTCCAACGCTCAGGCTGGAACAGCGTAACGTTATTGTCGCGCTTGTACTCGGCCAGACGCTCAACGAGGGCCATCCGGGCGCCCAGCATTTCAACGATCTGCCGGTCAACGTTGTCGATATTACGACGCGACTGCTCCACAAAGCTTTGGAATTCCAGATTCTGCGACTCAACCTGCCGAATTTGAAGATGGTCGAGCATGTCGCCGAAAGCGGCTGGGGTCAACTGCTGGGCGGCATCACTCCACGCTTTATCGGGGTCAATGTGCGATTCAACGATCAGACCGTCGTAGTTCAGGTCCATCGCCATCTGAGCCAGTTCGTTCAGGTAAGCACGCTTACCCGACATGTGACTGGGATCGCCGATGATAGGCAACTGAGGAAAGATCGACTTCAGTTCAATGGCCATCTGCCACATCGGAATGTTACGGTACTTGCTGGCTTCACCTGTAGCAAAACCACGGTGAATAGCACCCAGTTTCTTGATACCCGCTCCGGCCAGACGCTCGAACGCACCTACCCAAAGGGCTAAGTCCGGGTTTACCGGGTTTTTTACCAACACAGGAACATCAACGCCACGCAGGGCATCAGCAATTTCCTGTACGTTAAATGGGTTAACGGTCGTCCGGGCACCTACCCACAGAATATCAACACCATATTTCAGAGCCAGTTCGATGTGCTCGGGCGTAGCGACTTCCACGGCAAACGGCAAACCCGTTTCCGCTTTGGCGCGCTGGATCCAGGGCAGAGCGGCTTCGCCCATACCTTCAAAACTACCCGGCCGGGTGCGGGGCTTCCATACGCCCGCGCGGATAACATGAACCGCGTCCAGCGCTTTCAACTGGCGGGCAGTTTCTACTAATTGATCTTCGGTCTCAGCACTGCACGGTCCGGCAATGATCAGAGGTTTGCCGTTGGTATCAATCCACGATCCAAGCGGCTCTACGGCTAATTCTACTTTCATACTATACGCCTAATCTAAGAGTAACACCTGCTACTCTATGGGGAACTTTAAATTTAATTTTGTGGTATATTTGCAGAGGAATTGGCTGTCTTTCAAGCCGGTTCCTTCATTTGTCTATAACCGTTTTTAGTTTGTCGAACCAAGCCGCGCCGGCACATTGACCGATTGACCGAAATTTCGTTATATATTTCGGTCGTGTTAGCCGACACGCACTTAAGCTATGCTAGTAGCACCGCCCAAACGGAGCACTGATATGTCGAACCGAAGTAATCTAATGCCGGAGACTGTCCAGGGCCTGAAAGACGTCAAGTCAACCATTAGCCCCCTTTCCTTTGAGGACACTTCGATTGCTTTTTCGTCCCAGTCGGACTTTAAACTCCGAAAGACCTACTGGTTATTTGCGTTGATGAATAAGGGATGGCTGGTAAATTTAGGGACTTTTTTTATAAAGATCGCCCTACGCTTACGTCTCCCCATCAAATTCCTCATTAAAAACACAATTTTCGACCAATTTTGTGGAGGAGAGAGCATCCAGGACTCTGAAAAAACAATCCGGACCCTACACGATGTCCATGTAGGAACTATCCTCGACTATTCGGTTGAGGGTGAGGAAACTGAAAAAAGTTTCGACGAGACAACACTCGAAATCCTTCGGACCATCGAGCGGGCCAGCGAATCCAACGACATTCCTTTTTCTGTCTTTAAGGTGACGGGTATTGCCTCTACCAACCTGCTGGAAGCGATCCAGATTGGCGACTCCCTCAACAAAGAACAGAAAGCTGAATTTGACCGGGTCATGAAGCGTGTTGATACCATTTGTCAGCGGGCTCATGAACGGAATGTACGCGTTTTTATCGATGCTGAAGAAAGCTGGATACAGGATACCATCGACACGCTGGCGTATGAAATGATGGACCGCTATAACCATGAGCGCCCTATCGTTTACAATACGTACCAGATGTACCGCTGGGAAAGTATGTCTCACCTTCAACGGGATACGGCCGAAGCACAAGCCAAAGGCTATTACCTGGGGGTAAAACTGGTGCGCGGGGCCTACCTCGAAAAAGAGCGCCTGCGCGCCCACGAAGAGGAATACCAGGACCCCATTCAGCCCACGAAGGCAGAAACCGATAAAGCCTTTAACGAAGCGATCGACTTCTGTTTGCAGAATCGCCAAACCATCTCGATTTGTCTGGGTACTCATAATGAAGAGAGCTGCCAGTATTGCGTTCAGCATATGCAGGAAATGGGCATTGCTCCCGACGATGTGCATATATACTTCGCCCAACTACTGGGCATGAGCGACAACATTTCGTACAACCTTGCCAATGCCGGATACAACGTTGCCAAATATGTACCCTACGGTCCTGTAGAAACTGTTATGCCTTATTTGTTCCGTCGGGCCGATGAGAACAAGTCGATTGCCGGACAGAGTAGCCGCGAGTTTACGCTGGTTAGTAATGAATTGAAACGCCGGAAAGGCTCTAAATAAGTTGAGTACTCACAAACAGCAAGGTCCCGGTCGATTGGTCGGCACCTTGCTGTCTTTTTATTATGATTCAGAAAAGTCCCTATAAGTTTTTTCTGCTGACGCTGCTGCTGATTCTACTCGATCAGGGCGTGAAGCTGGCTGTTCATTTTTACATGGCACCCGGCTTTGCGGGCCAGATCAAGGTGGCTGGCGATTGGTTGAAGCTCCATTATGTGCTGAATCCCGGGATGGCCTTCGGGATGCAACTGGGACATGAATACGGAAAACTTCTGTTAAGTGTCTTCCGGCTCTTTGCAATGGTCGGTATTGGCTTCTACTTAGTAAGTCTGGCCAATCGGGGTGCTCCGAATGGTCTGCTCTGGGCAATGGCCATGATTCTGGCCGGTGCCGTCGGTAACGTTATCGACAGTACGTTTTATGGGGTCTTTCTGAACAACGCTCCTTATGGCTCCCCTACCCCCTGGTTCCACGGGCAGGTGATCGACATGATCTTTGTTGACGTGTGGGAAGGGTTCATTCCGGAATGGGTACCCGTTTGGGGTGGTCAGTATTACTCGACACCCATTTTTAACATTGCCGATTCCTGCATTTTCATTGGTGTCTGTCTGATCCTGTTCTTCCAGCGCCGGTTCTTCGGCGAACCGCCTATCGAAGACAGCCTCCTTCCTGTTTCGGGACCGGATGCCACTAACGCAGCCGTGTTACCTGCCTCTGAATTTATTGACGAAGAGAGCCATACGCATCAGGAGCCAACCACGTCGGAACCCATTAACGAAGCTCCTGAACCGACAGACGATACGCCAAGCCAGCCAACACCGGAATCACTATTACCCGAACCGGAAGAAGAATCAAAACGGTCGGAATAACGCGTCGAAAAATTAATACTGTCTCATCCTCGGGCTGCTTAAGAAATCATCTTAGGCAGCCCGATTTGCGTTTAGGCCGGGGTATCTGCTTGTGCTGTCAGTTTCTTAAAACTGACCCGGTAGGTTTCTCAAAACCTATCGGATACGCTATCAACCGAACGGGATTTCGATAAACAGACCACACTGTATAGTAGCCTGACGGCTACGCGGAATACCCTTCCACGCTACATCAAAAAGCCCTCTCAGGTAGTCCTGAGAGGGCTTTTTAGAACCGGCTTTCGAATAACCCGAAAGGCCTTGTAAATTATTTGCTGCCACCAGCCTGACCGCTCGACAACAGATTGAAGAACTGATCAAGTTTTGGGGTAATGATGATTTCTGTACGACGGTTTTGCTGACGACCAACCGACGTTGTGTTGTCATCTTTTGGCGAGAACTCCGACCGGCCACCGGCAGTCATCCGCGTGGGTGCTACACTAAACTTGGTTTGCAAAGTCCGAACAACCGATGTAGCCCGCAGGGCGCTCAGGTCCCAGTTGTCTTTGATGGCGTTTGTGGCAATGGGGACAGCGTCCGTGTGGCCTTCCACCAGAATATCGAGGTCTTTGTGGTCATTAACTACCTTGGCCACTTTACCTAAAACCACTTCAGCGGCAGGTAGAACGTCATAGCTACCGGATTTGAAGAGAAGTTTGTCGGAAAGGGATACGTACACAACACCTTTCTTCACTTCAACTTGTACATCCTGGTCGTTGATGTCATCCAGCGACCGTTTCAGACTCATGACCAGCGCCAGATTGATCGAATCTTTCCGCTGAATAGACGCATTCAGGTTGTTGGTGTATTTGGTCTGTTCGTTTAGTGTTTCAAGTGATTTTTTGATGCTTTCGGCACCCGATTTACTCACGATCGACAAATCCGACATCCGGTCAAGAAGGTTCGTATTCGTTCTTTTGAGATAATCTATTTGCGACTGCAGATCGCTCACTTGTTTGTCTTTACCTTGTAAATCAGTGTCTTTGGCTGACAGTTGCGAACGAAGGGTAGCGGTACGCTGATCGCAATCGTTCAGGGACG
The DNA here is from genome assembly GCF_054782495.1 of Spirosoma aerophilum. Classification (NCBI taxonomy): domain Bacteria; kingdom Pseudomonadati; phylum Bacteroidota; class Cytophagia; order Cytophagales; family Cytophagaceae; genus Spirosoma; species Spirosoma aerophilum. The sequence goes on from NZ_BAAGSJ010000004.1 coordinate 707,141, forward strand.
CAACAGCCTTATCACGGGCATCCTGCAACGATTTAATTTCGGCCAGGCGCTTCTTGCTGTTACAGGAAGCTAGCATAGTTACGGCCGCGAAAATTATCAATACTCGTCTCATAGTACTGGAAGTGTTAACGAAAAGTTAGGTTTTAACGATAAAAGCTAAGAATGAATGGGGCTAATCGCTTCGCAAAAGTAAAGGATTCCGTTCAATCGTTTCAATAGCATACACCAACTAAACAATTCTATTTCTATTATTTCCTCATTGAACTGCTATTTTTTTTAAAAACTTTACATCAGCAACGAAAGAAGCCCCTGCAATGCCGGTAGTTTACATTCTGACAACGCTTATTGATATGACTCATTATTGAACGTATGAACAAGCTATTAGTAAGTATGATGGTAAGCACAGCCCTGTCAGCCCAAGCACAATCCGGCAAAGAGATGATGTATGTGGGCACGTATTCCACTCGGGGTAGCGAAGGTATTTATGTGTTCGAATTCGATCGGAAAGCCGGGATAATGCAACCCGTTCAGGCCGTTTCGAACAAAAAAAGCCCATCTTTCCTGGCCGTTCACCCATCCGGCAACTACCTGTATTCAGCCAACGAAGGAGCCGATAAAAAGGGGGGCGTTGGTGCTTATGCCGTCGACAGGGCAACCGGTAAACTTCAATTCCTGAATGAGCAATCGTCGCTGGGGGATGGCCCCTGTCACGTTAGCGTCGACAAGACGGGCAAAATGGCCTTCATCTCCAACTATGGCGGAGGCAGCCTCGCCGTGCTGCCCATTAAGACCGATGGCACCCTGGGGGCTGCTTCCGACAGCGTGCAGGACGTGGGCAAAGGTCCCAACGCACAACGCCAGGAGAAATCCCATGTTCACTCGGCCACGCTGGCACCCGACAACCGGTTTGTGTATGTAGCCAACCTCAGTACCGACAGGGTGAATATATTCGACATCGACACGAAGGCCGCCAAAGTAAAACCGGCGGCTACACCCTATGCCTCCGTGAACCCCGGCTCCGGGCCGCGCCATTTCACCTTTCACCCCAATGGCAAATACGCGTATCTGGTCGAAGAGCTGACATCTACCGTCGCTGTGTTTTCCCGCAATGCGAAGACCGGCGCATTAACGCTGATCGACCAAAACATTAAAACACTGCCAGCCGACTTTTCGGGACAGAACACAAGCGCCGACATCCACATCGACCCGTCGGGCAAGTTTCTGTACCAGTCGAACCGGGGGGCCAATACACTGGCTATTTTCGCGATTGGCTCCGATGGCAAGCTCACCAAAGTGGGCGACCAGCCAACCGAAGGCAAAACGCCCCGCAACTTCCTGATCGACCCCAAAGGTGACTTTGTGTTTGTGGCCAATCAGGACACGGACAACATCACGATCTTTAGACGCGATCAGAAAACGGGAAAGCTAACCTACACCGGTCAGTCGGTAAAGGTACCAGCCCCCGTATGCGTGATCATGACGAAGGGATAAAACACTGCCAAATCGGTTCGTTATGTAGATAATTCCAACACCAGCCGGAATCCTATCGATTATCCGGTCTATGGCAAAACCATAACCCGAACGAAATCATAGCCAATACATTCGGCACCAGGCGGTGGATTTTTGATTTCGTTGCGGAAGAAATGACACAACTGCTGTATTTTAGCCGAAAATCTTACTTCTTTAAAAATTTTATTAACCCCAAAACCTGATACCCCATGAAACAATGCCTTGCTATATGCCTGCTGTTTACGGCACTGGCGTTTACGGCTCCTACCAAAACCGTTAAGCTGTTTAACGGCAAAGACCTATCGGGCTGGAAGATCTACGGCACCGAGAAATGGTACGTCGAGAACGGCGAGCTGATCTGCGAGAGCGGCCCCGATAAAAAATACGGCTACCTCGCTACGGAGAAGCACTACAAAAACTTCGACCTGACATTGGAATTTAAAGAAGAAGCGAACGGCAACAGCGGTGTGTTCTTCCGCTCGACGGTAGAAGGCACCAAAGTGAACGGCTGGCAGGTAGAAGTAGCGCCACCGAATCACGACACGGGCGGCATCTACGAATCATACGGCCGCGGCTGGCTGATCCAGATTCCCGACGAGAAAGAGAACATCCTGAAACCCACTGACTGGAACAAGCTCCGCATCCGGGTAGAGGGCGACCATGTACAAACCTTCCTGAACGGCACCCAAATGGTTGACCTGACCGACGAGAAAATCGGTAAAGGCGAAGGCTCCGTAGCCCTGCAAATCCATGACGGTGGCGGCATCAAAGTCCGCTGGCGGAATATGAAGTTGAAAGAATTGTAGCCGTACCGCGGTCCTTCAGCCCGCGCAGTTGAAGCAAAGACGTGTAGGCGAAGACTTATGGCCTTAATAAGTATGAAGTCTATACCCCCGTTATTAGCGACGCTCTCTAGTGAGCTTGCTAACAACGGGGGTTCTTATTTATCACCTAATTATCTAGAAGAAATTGGGACTGATTTGTCCACTCTTAGTTTATTTCCCAAATTTTAAGCTCACCAGTCGCTGCCACTGCAAGTACATAGCGTCCACCGGGACTAACTTCCAGTTGTTTAATACTAGCCTCGCCAAAAACCGGATTGATATCCTTAGCTCCGTGCAGACTGTATACCTGATCATCATTTTTTGAATTCCAGACTCTTATATAGGCCCATGTAGGCTTATCGACATCATCTGTTGCAGCACTTATTAAATAATTTTTATCTTTAGAATAGGCAATATGTGTAATTTTTTTTGTTGGGTTAGCATAAATTCTGTTTAGTCTATTTAGTGTTTTTTGAGATCTATCATTTATGGTCAAATCATACGTATCAATAACGCCATCAGCCCATCCTACAAAAGCAACATTATTTTCCTTTTCAATAGTTAACGATGTTATTTTTTCGTTTATGCCTCGTCCGAAAAAGAATTCTTCACTACTATTTTGAGAATAGTCATCAATTGTGAAATAGTATCTATAAAAATCACTCACTGCTGACGCTATATTACCAATTTTTGAAATATAAAATATCCGATTTCTTTTAAAGTCAATATAGCGGTTAGAAAACCCATTTTTTAAAAAGTTTATCTTGTCAAGTTTGAAAAAATCTACCTTATCATCTTTTATCTTAACCTTATTTAATTCATTTATATTGTAGGATGTATATTTTTTTGGTTTATAATTAACCCATCCATCGTATAAGAAGTAACCTAACCCAAAAAGGTCATCTTCGGACGAATTGGGTTCGATCGTCTGAATCAATCCAGAATTGATACCTAAAAGTCTATATCTAGGATCCTTTTCCTTCATAAATTCGGCGACTTTTTCTCTTTGCTCTTTAGATTTAATTGATAAATCAAAGTCAAGAGAAGTCATAAAATTTCTCTTGACCTCTCCGTTCTTATCAATTTGTTTCACATCGCCATAGGGCAACCTTCTGGCATAAAAGAAGTCTTTTCCAGCCACTGTTTGTAACGTGAAGTTATTTCCTGAAGATGGAACAGCATTAGGATAAAACTCATTTGTAATATCCTTTTTTACAGTAAAATTTTTACCATCAAAATGAACTATATGGTATAAGAGGTGAGAGATCGTAGATTTGCTAGTTACAACAATCAGCGTAGTGTCTGTAAGGAAATAGGCAAATTCAATCAAGCTCATACCTCCCTCTTGAGCTTGCCTATTGAACGTGAATTTTGGAGGCAGAAATTTAACGTTCTTACGCGCGTATTGCGCCAGTAACGGTGTATAAAACGTAAATAGCACGACTACTATTAACAGAGCTTTCTTCATAATTCTTCGCAGGAACTTACCTTCCTATCGTTTAATAATGAAAGGTTTTTCAGTAAGTATATCGCTAATATAGGATTCTGACTTTAAGCCCTTCTCACCATCACTTGTCTTAAATAGTAAATATTTTTTCAATGCATAAAGTGCATCCGATAAAGCCCCATGAAGCATATAACTTTCACCCAGATAAAACCAGGCAGAATGAAAATTAGGATTTAGGCGCGTTGCCATATCAAGGGCAACAGAAGCTTGCTTATATTCTTTTAATTTACCGAGAGATACACCTTTGTAATAGTAAGAAGAGTCTGCTTTGTAACCCAGTAATATAGAATTTTGAAAACAGATAATGCACTCAAGGTCCAAGCCTTCAGAATAACAGGATATTCCTTTTTGATATTGATACTTACCAGACTTAGAATTTTCTTTAATGGACTGGTCTAATAGCTTTATTTTATTTAGTCTATTCTCAGATGTATTACCCGGAATCGCAATGGCTTGTTTGTATATTCGTTCTGCTTCCTGCTCTTGTTTTAAAGTAGGGCTCGTTACTTCTTTATAGTAACATAAAGGTTTTACCCGCCAATAGTATTCTTCAAATACACCACTCGTCAATGTTTCAGATCCATCGGAGAGGGCCGACATAAATCCTCCCGCCCCTCTATTTGTATTTATGTTCACTAGTACAGGCGCGCCGTCGCAATAACAGAACGTACTAATCACCGTTTCTGACCCTCCCCCACCTATGTATGGAATGCTTTCCCTATGCTTATATTCACCTGTTCTGTCAATGGTAGTTACCTCGAACGTATTGAATTTTACTCCTCCAAAAGAGGTATTCTTTCTTATAGTAGTATGTTGCCAATCTGCTCCTGATATGTCATAGTCAGGCGGCAAAATTAATTTTGACGTTGGCGATAAATTTCTTACCTGCGCCCGTAGCACGTGAAAGGGCAAAAGAAGCAAAATAACTACATATATTTTCATGAAAATTAAACAGTATGATGTGAAGTCTCTGTAAAATAAATGCATAAATTAAGGTAGTTACTATTCAATAGATAAAACAAATAAGTACGACCTAACTAAATTCATGAAAGATGACAAACGGAATCAACTAATTTTACATATCTTCCAATGTAAATATTTACTTCGAAGTCTTGAATCCACGCATTGAATCAAAAAAATATTTACTTTGACGCTACTTTTTCTATAAGTAACGGATTAAAAAAATTTTAGATTATTAAAATTATCTTACAAAGATGACTTAAAGAAAAACGCGTTGACAAAATAGCTCTAATTAACTATTATGAAAAATTGCTTTAAATCAGACGGATTGCCTTAAAAAAAATATATGAACTTACTAAAATCACAGAAAGTGGCAGCCTGTAATTCGATTATACATATATTAAATCATACATTCAACCAATTGGAAAATGGCAATTGGTTGAATGTATGATTTAATATATGTATCTAAATAAGTTTCAACGGTGCTAATAAAGCCTCACCTTCGCCAGCCAACAACTCACCTACTGATTCAAAATCAACATACGACACCGTAGGCACATCATCAGCTTTCATATTACGAGCTTCTTTCTAATTTGTCTTAGCCAATGATGAAGCGTATGTAGGGCTAGGATCGGTTTTAAGTAATCGACCCTATTTATCTTTATTTGCAGGAGAAAACTCGGCCCATGATCGAAAATAAAGACAGCTGGATTAAGGTGGGGTACGAAATTTTTGCTTTGTCCGGCGAAAGTGGCCTGAAGGTGGAAACCCTCGCCCGAAAAGTAGGCATTAGCAAATCGTCGTTTTACCATCACTTCGCCGATCTGGAGGTGTTTATCGAACTCCTGCTGGCCTTTCATTTGGTACAGTCGCAGGTTATTGCCGACAAAGAAAAGAAAGCCGCCAACATAGACCCTGAACTCATACAAATTCTGGTAGCGCACAAAACAGACTTACTGTTTAACAGGCAGTTGCGCATTAACCAGCAGTATAAAGCGTATAAGGAAACGCTACTCCGGTCTAACCAGATTATCGGTTCTGAATTTGTGTCTATTTGGGTGAAAGACCAGCAACTACCGTTGAGTCAGAACCAGGCAGAGGGTTTGTTTGAGTTGGCCCTGGAAAATTTCTTTCTGCAAATAAATGCCGAAACGCTTACGAATGAATGGCTATCCGATTACTTTAAAAATTTGAAGCGCATTGCCCAGAACTTCGGGTAGCCCCGGTGCATTGTACGGGAGCGTCTAAAATACAGCTGTGAACGCCGGTAGCTTTGCCAAAAGACAAAGTAAGTGCGGCTATGAATCCAGCGTTTTATAAATCGTATTTAAAGTTTACCGCTTTTGTTGTCGGTTCGTTTGGCCCGGTTTTCTTTTTGGGCAGTATGGTTCCCACGTCGGAACCGGCCCGGTGGGCGCTCGATTTCTTAAGCTTTCCGGTGGATGGCGCACAGGATTATACCGCAGCTACCACCCGGTTTCTTTCGGCGCTTACCGGCGGATTTTTGTTTGGCTGGGGCGTCTGCATCTGGTGCTTACAAAAATGGGTCTACGACGCAGCGCCGGAAGGGGTTCGAAAATCGGTACTCACGGGCCTAGTAGCCTGGTGGGTGCTGGACAGTGCGGGCTCCCTGGCTTCGGGCAATACGTCCAATGTTTTCTTTAACATCTTCTTCCTGTTGTTGGCCGCCGGACCACTTTGGAAACCAATCAACATGAATTCTATCGCCCAATGAACAGACAGCCTCTACTTCGGTTTTTACTCTTTGTCCAGACCATTGCGCTACTAGTCTATACCTACCTGGCTTTTCAGAACGAAGGCGCAACCCTCTTTCAACTCTTCCTCGCCAATATTGCCTCACTAACCTGGAATGGGCAATTCAATCTGGATTTCAGCTGTTACCTGGCACTTTCGGGATTATGGATTATGTGGCGGAATAAGTTTGCTCCTGCGGCTATCGTACTGGGCCTGGCAGCCATGATCCTAGGCATACTGGCGTTTGCTCCGTACCTCCTGTATCTGTTAACGAAAGAGAATGGCGACTTAAAAAAGGTGCTGATTGGTGACAGGTAATGCCCGGCACAAAAAGGCGTCCGGACACCAGAAGCCCAACCGATAGGGTGGTGCTGACGAAGCCGATTCATATCAACTTTGCCAGCACCGCCACTTAGTTAACGTGAATAATGACCGCGTAGCGGTTTGATATTCATTATGAACTGACCATTATTTACTTAATCACTGATTCACCAGATCAACATACGACATTGTGTGTACATCGTCGGCTTTGGTGTTGACGAACTTCTTTTCGGGTTTGTCGAAGTCCGTTATATAAAGCCGGTTGCCTTTTAGCAGCACTTCGGCGGGTTGGTCGATGCGGCCGTCTTTGCCATCGGTATCGCCGTTCTGCACCAGGGTACTCACCTTACCATCGGGCGTTACGGTCTGGATCGAGTTCATGCGCGAATTGCAGAGGTAGATCTTGTCCGTTTTGCGGTCCACGATCAGACCGTCGACGCAGGCAATGGGTTCGCTTACCTTCACCACTTCTTTTGAGGCCAGCGAGCCGTCGGGCTTGAGGGTCATTTTGTAAAGCGTGCCATCGCCGAACGATCCGGTGTAGAAATTCCCTTTGCTGTCGTAATCCAGCCCGTCGGCGCCGTTGTCGACGCCCGTTTCATTGACCGTCGTGGTGAAGGTCGCCAGCACGTGCGGGTCCATCGTTTTCGGCTTCAGGGCCACTACGCCCTTATTAAGTTCATCGAGCGTAAAGTGAAACACGGCGCTGCCTTTGTCGTTGTCGGGCATGTCCCACTGGCTGTCGGTCACGTAAATGGTGTTGCCTTTCCAGACCACCGCATTCGACAGCCCGAAACCCGTAACAACCGGCTCCACGCTCACCGCTTTGCCACCACTCATCTTGACCCGCATGAGCCGCGATTTGTAGTTTTTATCGTTCTCGTACTGGTTATCGGCATAATACAGATTGCCATCGGGGCCAAACGCCAGATCCATCGGGCAGGCGTGTTTGGTGTCGGGGTGGACGGGCAGGCTGGTAAAGAACTTCACCGAGTCGGCAGCAAACGTGACCAGCACACCGGGAGAGCTGTTGTCGGCCAGATTGGGGACGGACAGATAGACTGTTCCGTCGGGAGCCAGCGCCATGCCATCGGGCGTGTTGTATTTGGCGGGTAGTGTGTACAGCAATTTGGGATCGCCAATAGTCGAGACGGTCTCTTTGGCACTATCCAGATCGCCGGTATCCACACCCTTCGCATTTTCTTTCTTTTGGCAGCCAGCGGCCAGGCCGAGTCCGAGTAGAACCGGAATGATAAACTGTTTCATGGTTTTATGTTGAGTAAGTAAACACATCCCGACATAAACCGAGTGTTCTCTTAAAAGTTGTATTCCTTGAGTGAGCGAATGGTAAAAGAGCGAAAGAGTGAGTACTGCATGACCAAAACACTTGAAAGTAAAGTATTACAACAGCTTATACATTAGCCTATTACCCCTTCTGTTATGAAATTACGCTTGCTAGCAGCCGGTATCGGCCTGCTCATTGCTTCGTCGGTAATGGCCCAATCATCGGCCAGGTGGCAGTCACTCTTCAACGGAAAAGACCTAACCGGCTGGGAAACGTATCTGGATAAACCTTACGCCAAAGACGGGGAGAACGACAAAACACCGCCCATTGGACTGAATAAAGACCCTAACCATGTTTTCTCCGTCGTGATGGTGGATGGTAAACCGGCCTTACGCATTTCGGGCGAGACCTTCGGCGGCATCAATACCCTGGCCGACTACGGTAACTACCACCTCCGCATGGAGTTTAAATGGGGCACGCAAAAGTGGCCACCCAAACTCGACCGCCCCCGCGACAGTGGCCTGTTGTATCACAGCGTCGGTCCGCACGGCACACCGATGTTATGGATGGAATCGTTTGAGCTGCAAGTGCAGGAGGGCGACTGTGGGGACTACTGGGGCGTCATGAACGTACTGGCCGATATTACCGCCCGTAAAAATGAAAAGGGATATGTTTATGACCCGGCTTCCCCGCTCATAACCTTTCAGGATAAAACGCCGATCGGACGGTCGTGCCTGAAAAACCCCGATGCCGAGAAGCCCTCCGGTCAGTGGAACGTACTGGAATTATATTGCTTTGGCGACACCAGCGTACACGTCATGAACGGCAAAGTCAATTTAGTCCTCACCAAAACCCGCCACCTCGTAAACGGGCAGGCCGAGCCGCTGACGAAGGGCAAAATCCAGATCCAGTCCGAAGGGGCCGAGGTTTTTTATCGAAATATTCAGATTCAGCCCATTGGTCAGTTGCCGGTGGGGTTGGTGAAGTAAGAAGGGGGTAGATACCCCCTCAAATCTCCCCAAGCAGCCCTTCCAGATCCAGCGGATGCGTGAACATCTCGATGGAGCCGTCCGGTTTCAGCGGCCACTCCTCGCGCGGGCGATCCCAGTAGAGTTCAACGCCATTGTGGTCGGGGTCGTTGAGGTAGATGGCCTCGGAAACACCATGATCCGATGCGCCCGTTATGGGGTACCTGGCATCGATGAGCCGCTTGAGCGCCACAGCCAGATCACGGCGGGTGGGGTATAGAATAGCCGTATGAAACAGACCGGCCGCTCGGGTTGGCGCGGGGGATGCATCTTTACTGTACCAGGTATTCAAACCGATGTGATGGTGGTAGCCCCCGGCCGAAATAAAGGCGGCTTCCTTACCGTACATGGTAACGAGTGAAAAGCCCAGCAGGTCGCGGTAAAACGCCAGTGCCCGGTCGAGGTCAGCAACTTTCAAATGTATGTGCCCAATGCGCGTCTGGGCGGGAATGGTGTAATCAGCCATAGCCATAAGCATCAATGTATGCGTTCATTTGATGTATCAACACGAATTATCGGCAATTCGTTTTTGTCTCTGGACAGCCCTGTGTAAAGGTTGATGGGGAAGGATTTATAGTCTTTCCATTGGCCCGAATAGTAGCTTACCTCCATATTTAATTTGCCATCGCCACCCAACAGCCGTATTTTTATAGTACGTTAATCATGTTATCAAATTATTTGTACAGATCACTCCGTTCGTCAATAAGCTGACGCCTTGTCAATGTATACCTCTACAAAAACCTTTCTCTTTCAATCGGCCCTGCTGGCTGCGCTGGTAGCACCCGTTATGGCCCAGTCACAACCCGCTACACCAACACTCAAATTCGCCTATGCCGAACCCAGTCTCTCGCCCGATGGGGCCGAAGTGGCGTTCGTTTCCGGGGGCGACATCTGGACGGTGCCCGCTGCGGGTGGTGAAGCCCGGCTGCTGGTCTCGCACCCCGACAATGAATCCCGCCCACTCTATTCGCCCGATGGCAAATACATGGCGTTCGTTTCGTCACGCACCGGCAACGGCGATGTATATCTGCTGACGCTGGAAACGGGGGCCACCAAACGCCTGACCTACGACGATGGGGCCGAAGTGCTCAATGCCTGGTCGCGGGATGGCAAGATGATCTATTTCCAGTCGACCAGCAAGGACATTGCCGGTATGAACGACATCTACCGGGTGTCGGTCAACGGTGGTACACCCATGGCCATTACCGCCGACCGGTACGCCAATGAATTCTATGGCGTTCCCTCACCCGACGGCAAAACGCTGGCCTTTTCGGCGCGGGGCATTGCCTCGAACCAGTGGTGGCGCAAAGGGCACAGCCACCTCGATGAATCCGAAATCTGGCTGCTTCATACCGACACTAAAAAAGCAGGCACCGCCTACGAACGCCTGACCGAAGGCGGGGCCAAAGAACTCTGGCCCATGTGGAGCGCCGACGGCAAAGCACTCTTTTACATCTCCGACCGCACCCAGGCCCAAAACCTGTGGACACTACCGCTGGGTGGTAAACCCGCCATGCTGACATCGTTCACCAACGGGCGGGTGTTGTGGCCATCCATCAGCTACGACGGGAAAAGCATTGTCTTTGAGCGGGATTTTCAGCTCTGGAAATACGACGTAGCCAGCAAACAGGCCGCGCCCATGTCGGTTAAGTTACGGGGCGTAGCCGCCAGCCCGGCGGTGGACCGGCTGAAATTGACGAACCAGTTCCGCGAACTGGCGGTAGCGCCCGATGGCAAAAAAGTGGCCTTTGTGGCGCATGGAGAAGTGTTTGCCGCATCGACCAAAGACGGGGGCGACGCTACCCGAATCAGTAACAGTGCCGCCAACGAATCGCAGCCCGTCTGGACACCCAACAGCCGCAGCCTGGTCTATGTGTCTCAGCGCGACGGTGTTTCGCACCTTTACCGCTACGATTTCGCCACCCGCGACGAAACCCGCCTGACGGATGGCACGCTGGACGATGGTTCACCCGTGTTTTCGCCCGATGGTAAATCGCTGGCTTACGTTCGCAATGGGCAGGAACTGCGCGTACTGGACATAGCTACGAAAAAAGACCGGTTGCTGAAGAAAGCGTATCTCGGCCGTCCGCCCTTTGGGTCGAATGGGTCCGTTGTCTGGTCGCCGGATGGCAAATGGATTGCCTTTGCGTCGTATGGGGCCAAAACGTTCCGGAACATCTCGGTCATTCCGGCCGCTGGTGGCGAAAGCAAGCCCGTCAGTTTTCTGGCCAACACCTTTGGCGGCAACGTAACCTGGAGCCCCGACGGAAAATACATTCTGTTCAGCACCACCCAGCGTACCGAAACGGCGCAGATTGCCCGCATCGATCTGGTGCCTCGTTCACCCAAGTTCCGGGAAGATCAGTTCCGGGATCTGTTCAACGAAGAGGTACCCAAAACACTGAAGCCAGCGCCAACCTCGCCCGCCGTGGCAAAAACCGCCACGCGCGACACCACCGCCCTGGCACTGGGCGATACCGCCAAATCCAGCAAAGGCGCACCGACGAAGATCGTTTTTGAGGACATTCGCCAACGGCTAAGCTTACTGCCCGTAGGCGTCGATGTGGACGCGCATTCGATCAGTAAGGACGGCAAAACGCTGTTGCTGATAGCTACCGTAGCGGGCCAGCAGAACCTGTACACCTATTCACTTGATGAATTGGGTCGCGACCAGAGCGTTGCCCGGCAACTCACCTCAACGGCGGGCAGCAAGAACGGGGCGCAGTTCTCGCCCGATGGCAAAGAGATCTATTACCTCGAACAGGGACGAATCCAGTCCATCTCGCTCGACAGACGGGAACCCAAGCCGCTGGCGGTAACGGCCGAAATGGACGTTGACTTCGGCGAGGAAAAAGTACAGGTATTCCGGCAGGCGTGGGATATTCAGAGCAAAGGCTTCTACGATTCGACTTTCCACGGCACCGACTGGAAAGCCGTTAAAGCTCAGTACGAACCCCTGGCTGCCGGTGCCCGCACCCCCGACGAACTCCGTCGGCTGATTAGCCTGATGCTGGGAGAGTTGAACGCATCGCACTCGGGCATTTCGGGGCCAGCCGGTTCTGTTCAGACAACAACGGGCCGAACGGGCCTGCGCTTCGACCGGGACGAATACGAGAGCAAAGGAAAACTGAAAATTACGGAGATCATTCCGCTAAGTCCGGCGGCTCTGACGGGCACGATTAAAGTCGGTGAATACCTGGTTGGCGTCGACGATACCAAACTAACGGCCACCACTAACCTCGACCAGTTGCTGGAAAACCAGATCAACCGGCGGATTTCACTCCAGATTGCCTCCACCCCCGACGGCACCCCGCGAGACGTGACGATACGTCCGGTCAACCTGACGACAGAAAAGGGTTTACTGTATAAGCAATGGGTGCAGCAGCAACGTCAGTACGTTGAAAAAGTGAGCGGTGGCCGACTTGGTTACGTTCACATGTACGATATGTCGGCGGATGCCCTGGCGCAGTTAAGTCTTGATCTGGATGCCGACAACCACGCGAAAGAAGGTGTTGTCGTGGATGTTCGGAATAACAACGGCGGGTTTGTCAATGCCTACGCGCTGGATGTATTTACCCGCAAAGGCTACCTCACCATGACCTCACGCGGTTTGCCCGCGGCTCCTGCCCGGACGCAACTGGGTCAGCGGGCACTGGAAACGCCAACGATTCTGGTCACGAACCAGCACTCGCTGTCCGATGCCGAAGATTTTACGGAAGGCTACCGGACGCTCAAGTTGGGCAAGGTCGTTGGCGAACCCACGGCTGGCTGGATCATCTTCACCTCGGCCGCGCAACTGATCGACGGCTCGAACCTGCGGCTGCCGTTCTCTAAAATCACCGACAACACGGGCAAGAACATGGAGCTGGCTCCCCGCCCGGTCGATGTTACGGTGTCGAGGCCCATTGGCGAGAGTTATACCGACAAGAATGTGCAGTTGGATACGGCGGTAGCTGAGTTGCTGAAGCAGCTAAATGAAGCCAAAGCGTCGAAAGTGAGCAGCGGTAAGGAATAAGTTTGGTTGTTTTAAAAGTAGAAAGCGGTGCCACGGTTTAGAGCCGTGGCACCGCTTTCTACTTTTAAAAGACTCTTACTTCACCCGGTTAAATACGAACAAATCGGCGAACGCCCATTTCCCGTCTTTTTGCTGGCCGCGCTGGATGACTAACTGGTCTTTGCCGCGCTTTTCGTAGATGATGCGGATGGAGCCGTCTTCTTTCTCGAACAGCGCCTTTTCTTTACCCGCTTCAATGAACTTGTAGCGGTCCGATTTATCCTTTTCTTCCTGACCGATCAGACCGGGTTTGAAGTGCTTCACCAGCACAATGGGGCCCTGCTCGGTCTGTTCGAAAATCAGCATTTCGTACATCGAGACTTTATTGTCTTTCATCATCCGCATGAAGCCGGTGAGGTTATCACCTACAGGCGCAATCCAGGCGGCTTCGATAGGCCCGCCGTTGAAGGTACCGAGCCAGCGCCCTTCCATAAAGGCAACATCCGAAAGAGATCCTTTCGTAGCCTGAGCCTGAACGAAAAAAGGAGTTAGAAAAAAGAGGAATACACGTAAAAAGCGATAGGATTGCATAATGAATCTTGATTTGGTAAGGGCTAAACATTACCAAAACGAATAAATGCCCGATTTCTACGCAACTCATTCCGACCTGTTTGCCCAATGTCTACCAACATCAAAACCTATGCGTTTAAGCCCGGTTTGACCACCGAGATTGAACTCGTTCCGATATCGGCTATTTTTCAGAAGCACGAGTCAACGATTATTCAACCACACCGGGCCGACTTTTACCACATCTTCTGGTTTACGGGGGGAACGCCCGTGCACACGGTTGATTTTATGCCCATCGCCGTCCAGCCGAATTCCCTGTTGTTCATTAATAAGAACCGTGTCCATTTCTTCGATAAAGGAGGTCAGTACGACGGCTGGCTGTTGATGTTCACGGACACCTTTTTTGTCCAGAATCCGGAAGACACTCATTTTCTTCGCAAAACCATCCTTTTCCATGACCTTCTGGATGTACCTGTCGTTCAGCTCGATCAAACAAAAACAGACCTGACGGTGGTGCTTACCCAGCTTCGGGACGAACTGGCCGGACCTGACGATGCGGTTCATGGGCCGATTCTGAAACATCTGCTCGTTACCTTGCTCCTGTTGGCAGACCGGGAACGCAGGGCACAGGGGTTTTCCGAAATCAATAAAGGACCAGCTCTGGACTACACAATGGCATTCAGCACTTTACTGGAAAATCAATTTAAGCACCTTCGATCGGTCAATCAGTATGCGGCACAAATGGGTCTTACAGAAAGACGACTCCAGCAGGCAACGGCTACCGCTGTAGGCAAAACGCCCAAGCAACTCATTGACCAGCGGCTCGTTTTAGAAGCCAAACGATTGCTGGTGTACACAAATCTGTCTATTAAAGAAATTGGCTTTGGACTGGGCTTCGACGAGCCGACCAACTTCACCCGCTTCTTTCGCCAGCAGATCGGCCAAACGCCTGCCGATTTTCGCAAGCCATTTGTCAGATAGGCCAATTTCGTATTTTGATCAGTTTTAGTCGGTTTTTTATCTTTTTACAGGTAATACATCTGTCGACCTTTGTTGCGTCACGACTTGACATCTAAATTATTTGTATTCAATAATTTACCAACAAATTTCGGATTACTGCTTTCCCATATTGGACTAAACACAGGCGGTAATCACACCTAAAGAAAGGAAGCAAAAATGGACAAAAAAGATCAGGTAATTGCTTTATTAAAAAGCATCGAAACCGGCGAGGCAGAACCGGCCGCCGTTATCAACCCAACCCAATATACTCAGCATAATCTAGGCGTTGCCGACGGCTTGGCTGGTTTTGGGGCGGTGTTACAGCAATTGCCGCCCAACTCGGCCAGCGTCAATACGGTTCGTGTCTTCGCTGATGGGGACTATGTCTTTGCCCACACGGATTACAACTTCTTCGGGCCGAAGATTGGCTTTGACGTATTTCGCTTCGACAACGGCCAGATTGTTGAACACTGGGATAACCTGCAAGAGAAACCCGCCACGGCTAATCCAAGTGGCCACAGCATGACCGATGGCCCAACCCAGGCAACGGATCTGGAAAAGACTGAATCCAACAAAGCGCTTGTCAAATCGTTTGTGGACGACATTCTGGTCAATGGCCGTATGGACAAACTGGCGGGCTACGTCGATGGCGATCAGTACACCCAGCATAATCCGCAAATTGGCGATGGTCTTTCGGGTTTGGGGAAAGCGCTGGAGGCCATGGCCAAACAGGGGGTGACCATGAAGTACGACAAAATTCACCGGGTGCTGGGCGAAGGGAACTTTGTGCTGGTCCTAAGCGAAGGGACATTTGGCGGAACCCATACCTCGTTTTATGATCTGTTCCGGGTAGAAAACGGGATGATTGCCGAACACTGGGACACCATTGAAACCATTCCGGCTAAATCGGAGTGGAAGAATACGAACGGCAAGTTCTAACGGTTGCCATTTGTGGTAGGCTACTTGCGGGTAAAGTTTAGGAAATCATAGCGTCAGGGGGCCACTGTTAGTGGCCCCCTTTCCTGTTAGATAAGGTGAATAATGGGTTGGCTCGATCAAAATTTAGCTTATACATATAGCTAGTGTATCTTATTTAACCACAGAGGCACAAAGTCTGTTTAATGAGCTCAATTCAACTTAAATACGGGCATTATTCACGTTAGATACCCATTTTATAGTGACGTTTTTGGGCAAAAACAGCCGGTCCAGATAACAACCTTCCTGCCTGAAAATGTGTTTATAGAGGTGATTAGTAGCTATCATTCACTTATATATACCCGCCACATATAAAATGGACTTCATCGATTATTATAGCGTTCTGGGCTTACCGAAAACGGCTTCGGACGAAGACATCAAAAAAGCATATCGTAAACTGGCCCGCAAACATCATCCCGATTTAAATCCGAATGATGCGGAAGCCAGTAAGAAATTTCAGCAGATCAACGAAGCAAACGAGGTCCTGAGCGACCCCGAGAAACGCAAGAAATACGACCAGTACGGCAAAGACTGGCAACATGCCGACCAGTTTGAAGAAGCGAAACGGCAACAGCGATCTCGTCCACAATATGCCCAGAGTGATGCCAGCGATTTCTCTGGCGGCTTCGGCGGGTCCGACTTCTCGGACTTCTTCTCGTCGATGTTCGGGCAGGACGCGGGGCCGCGCGGAGGTCGGCAGCGGGCGCAGTTCCGCGGGCAGGATTACCAGGCCGAGTTGAACCTAAACCTGCGCGATGCGTATACGACCCACAAACAAACGCTGACCGTCGACGGCAAGAACATCCGCATTACTGTACCCGCCGGTATTGAGAACGGCCAGAAGATAAAGCTGGCAGGTTATGGTGCTCCCGGCGTTAATGGCGGCCCCAACGGTGATCTGTACATCACCTTCGTCATTACCGACGACAGCCGCTACAAACGTAAAGGAAACGACTTGTATGTGGATGAAGAAATCGACCTGTACACGGCTCTGCTGGGTGGCGAGAAGATTATCGAAACGCTGGACGGCAAAGTAAAACTGACTGTACCGCCCGAAACCCAGAACGGTGCCAAAGTTCGGCTGAAAGGCAAAGGCTTTCCGGTTTACAAACAGGATGGCTCCTTCGGCGACCTGTACGTACAATGGCAAATCAAGCTTCCCACGAAGCTAACCGACGAGCAGAAAGACTTATTCCGAAAATTAGCCGCCATGTAATGCCGAGCGTCGGCTCGGCACGGCAATAACCATTTGCATCCATGCAGCCTAACCACCTTATCCCCATCAGCGAGTTCTGCATTCACCACCATGTCGAAATCGCGTTTGTGAACTCATTGGAACAACAGGGCCTTGTCGAAACAATCTGTGTCGAGCAGTCGGTTTTTGTGCAGCCCGAACAACTACCCCGGCTGGAGAAGCTCGTCCGGCTGCACCAAGACCTGGCTATCCATCCCGACGACCTCGACGTCGTGAGCGATTTACTGGAGCGTCTGGAGGGCCTACAGGGAGAGATAAGCCAGCTACAGAATCAGTTGACGTTCTATCAACGTCGGGCTGGCTGATCAGTAATTCAACATTAATTGTGAATTGTTCACCGATTAAACAAAGCGTAATTTCTGTCATCCCGACGCCAGCAGGGGCCGCCGGAACGGGAACCTTCGGTTAACTCGAAAAAATAGTCTCTATTGGTCTTCTTTTAGTAACTGGACAGCGCGGCTGCCGCAAAGAACTATCACAAGGAAACTTGATGTCCATTCCTATTGATTATCAATAGTTGACATAAACGAGGGTTTGAAGAGACGGGCCGTACACAAATTAGCCTAACGTAGGGCACTTTGATTCCTATGAAAAAGATCGGCATACAGACTACCTCTTCAGAAGCAATAAGCCTGCTGACCGAAAAGTAAAATGACAGACCAGAGCTGGACAGGATGGCTTTTAATGATTTGTTACCTGTCAACTGGAGATCGCGTTGAATGAACTAGTCAGGTGCTTTGTAACCGGTATTAGGAGTATCGATTTACACTGGTCAATAAAACAAAGTAGCGCTTTCCGACATTACTAATGACACACCGGCTCTAGGCTTCGGCAACACAATCAGCACACGCTACTTTTCGTATTGGATGAATCGATTCACCATTCTCGGGCAAGGATGTCTCATCACCTCATGGCTGTTGTACGGCTGTCGCGTTCTGTCCTCACAACCTTCCCTGAAGGCTGACTTTTACCACATCCCGCATGCCACGCCCCTGGCTATAAATGGCCAAAGAATGTACATCAGGGATGCAGGCGACATTCACGAATTTGTCTTACGAACACCGATTGGTACAGAATACCAAGGGGTGGTCGTGGATGCCGGGGTCGCTGTCCTCTACGACGCACGTATTTTTAATATAGGCCTGGCCATCGGCCCGGATTACTTAACCGATGCCAATCGCCAGGCCTGGCTTTACCAGCAAAAACCCTGGTTTGGTGTGCTGTTTGGTTTAAGCCTGAATTAGCCCTCCTAAATCGCCAACGTTCTGCCATAGTCGGTAACCTACAAACCGCAAACACCCATGCAGCACCAATTAGCCACCCCTACTGACCACGCCTTTACCTGGCTGGATTTGAACGACCCCTCGACCGAGGAATTGAACCAGGTGGCTCAGCAGTATGATCTGTATTATACCGTGATTAAAGATTGTCTGGAACCGGATCACCTGCCAAAATTTGAATCGATTGGGCCGGTGAATTTCATTATTACCCGCATTTATAATCCCGATAAAGATACCGACGCCGATACCATCCAGGAGCTCAGTAACAAAATTGCTATTTTTTACAGTAAAGACTTTCTCATTACCGTCCACCGCTATGAGCAGCCCGTACTGGAGGAGATTAAAAATCGCTATGTAGATCCTGGGCGCTGCCCGACCACGGCGGAATTAAGCATCCGCATTGTTCGCTGGGTCCTGGCTAGCTACATTGATCCGGGTCTGGCGTTGGCCAATGAGCTGGACCGCTATGAATCGGCTCTTTTTTTAGGAAAACCCACCAAACAAGTGCTCCAGCAGTTATACTATCTGAAGCGCAAGGCCTCCTCGGCTAAGCGCATTTTAACGCTGACGGAAGACGTTCTCCATTGTTTACAACGGAGTGAGGGCGCTTCCCCCGTCTTACAGGATACGCTGGATTTACATCTGAAAGCCCGCACCATCTACGACCAACTCGAAGAGGCAGCCACCCACTTGCTGAACATCTACCTCTCGATGGCCTCCCAACGCACCAACGAGGTGATGCGTGTGTTGACAATCTTTTCAGCGTTTTTCCTGCCGCTCACCTTTCTTGCCGGTATCTACGGGATGAACTTCGAGTACATGCCCGAACTAAAATGGCCCTGGGGTTATCCCGGTGTGCTCGTCGCAATGGCGTTCGTAGCCTTCGGTATCTTTGGTTGGTTTAAGCGCAAAGGCTGGCTTTAGCCGGCAGTATAGCCGGCTTAATTATGAGCCGAGTCTTTCCCGAACTGATTCTATCAAACGCCCCAATCAATGGACAATTGCCTGAACGTTCCTTCGATTTAAGGTAGAGTCCTTGTTGAGACGTTGGTGTTTATAGCTGTTCACTGGTATCCCTGGCACCCGTTTGCTAATCCTTTAACAACCTTTGTCTATAGAATCAGTTAGGTAAAAGGCAGGACCTTGCCGACTAACCAATTAAACAACACTGGTATGATTTTAAAGATGGATCGGCTTCCCATTGAGTTGCCTACCCCCAAGAACCCTTCGGCCAATGATGCGGCCGCGATTCAGGAATTGTTAGGCGGTAAGTTCGGCGAGATGTCCACGCTGATGAACTACACCTTTCAGTCCTTCAACTTCCGGGGACGCAAGAAAATTCGTCCTTTTTACGATGTCATCGCTAGTATTGCCGGCGAAGAGTATGGGCATATTGAAGTGGTCTCTTACGCCATCAATCTGCTGCTGACCGGTACCACCAAACGGGGCCATGATCCGGTGACCGCTCCGCTAGCGGATGCGACTAACTTCCGCAATACGAGTCACTTTATCGCCAGTGGCCAGGGGGCATTACCCCTGGATTCAATGGGTCGTTTCTGGACGGGGGAGAACGTTTTCAGTAGTGGCAATCTGAAGTTGGACCTGTTGCACAACTTCTTCCTGGAGTGTGGGGCGCGGGCCAACAAAATCCGCGCCTACGAGATGGTCTCCGATCCCACCGCCCGAACCATGGTCGGTTACCTGCTGGTGCGGGGTGGACTCCACGTGGTGGCCTATGCTAAAGCGCTGGAGAAGCTGACGGGAGTAGAAGTGACCAAGCTCTTACCGATTCCTCCCTTGAGCAACGATGCCTTCCCCGAAGCCAAGAAGTTTATGGAGCAGAAATTGCATTTGCAGCTGTACACCTTTAGTCAGGAAGATTATAAGCAGGCGGGCTTAATCTGGAATGGTCCCCATCCGGATGATGGCCAGGAATGCGTCGTTATCGAAGGAGCCATACCGGGCTATGCGGTGCCTGATCTGGAGGAAGAGCCGCAGTTAACAGCACCCGGTACGGAGGACTTCGATCCGCAAATGTTCGCGGATATGGCCAAAAAAATGGGGCTCAAGTATGAATACTAAGGCATGGAGAAAGTGATTCCGGTCTGGCCTCCAGAACTGAATTATCTTCTCGTTCCTATCCACCGAAGCCGCTGCTCTCAACTTATCCAACTGGTTGAAGGCAGCGGCTTCGGTGGGTAGAAATTGGGTAGTAACTTGTACTCGCAATGCCACCTACAGGCTTAAGAGATCATTACACGCAGGTTCCACAAAAGGTATTGGCCAGGAAGTAGCAACGACCACTACCTGGCCAGGCAAACCAATCAATTGGTCGGGTGTCCAGGGGCTGAATTGCGGTAGCCAGGCACGCACCGGCGGACCGTGCCGGTGCGTGACCATTACAGAGCTACAAAAAAAGCAATGGCCTATGAAAACAGCCCATTGCTAAAGCAGATATCAGAACGATCCTTCGTCTCAGGCGGGAGCATTAAAAGAAACACTTTTCTAATCTGTTAACATCGATTAATCGCATACGGCATCCTGCACTGACCCTTTTGCCTGGGACAACTCGACCACTAAACCGGAACAAGTCATTTGTCTAAATATCTCCGGTCCGCCGTTCAGCGGCCTTTCCTTCATGAGTACCTTCTGGTTGGTTTGCCCCACGTGTATCAAAAAGCTATTTCCAGTTAAATCTTGCCAGTCCACTACAAGAGTGAATCGTTTCGCTAGTCGTGTTACCAACAGGGGGCTTCTCATGGGTCAATGGGTAGTACGACTAGCAAACGGCATGGAGGTGGCAGGCACGAGTCAGTTAAGGGCTGGAATACTCTGCTGACCAGCTCCCTACCAGCCCAAACCACCGCCCCGGCGCCCACCGCCTAAGATACCCCCTAGCAAACTCCCTAATCCACCGGAGTTCATCCCGCCATACCGGGGCCTGCCCCCCAGTCCGCCCAGTATGGAAATCAGTGAGCCTAGCCCCCCGCCCCGGCCCATCCGCCCCCCCCCGCCTAACAGGCTTCCCAACAGACCACCGCCCATACCCCCACCCCGGCGGCCGCCGACCAGGCGCGAAATGACCAAAGGGGCCAGCATGCCCAGTACGCCCTGTATCATTCCTGGGGAGATGTTCAGATTTTTAAATCGATCAGCAAAACCGCTTTGCTGAAGAAACGTGGGGGAGGTGGGGTCCTGCCCCTGCTGCTGGGCTGCCCCGGCGCTGTCCACAAACTCATCGAGGCTCTGGAACTGCTCCGCATTGATGCCTAAATAGGCCGCGATGTCTTGAATCCGTTCTTGCTCCTGCGGGGAGTATTGCCCATCCGCTTTGGCAAAGCTGATGATATCGGTAATAAAAGAAAAGCGGAGTTGACTGCCCTTCAATTGATCCAGGCAGGCTTGCAGACTAATCTGGGAGGGATTACGGGCAATTTGCAATACCTGCTCTTGATCGGGTTGGGGTAATTCGGCGGCTTGCCCCAGCAAGCCCAGAAATTCCAGTTCTTCCGCTGAGGTCGTGCCATCGGCAGCAGCCAGGGTGGCCAGAGCACTCAAATAAGCGCCTTTTTCTGGCAGCGAATAGTCTTTCAGTAACGTGGTTGGTTGTTCCATAACGAAATGAAGTAGGTTTAATTGGTTAGGTTTATTAAAAGCCTTGCCGGAGGGAAGGCTATTTATCGATAACTAAAAGGCAGCCGACTTCGCTCAGTGGCTCATCCATTTCTTATCCTTCTACAGCCTGACTAATCCGTTTCTGCACAGCTAGCCGTAGCATAAGGCTGGTGTTGAACAGCAGGTAAAACCCGCTGTCCCACCAAACGATGATCTTACATGGTGAAACGGGGTTGAAATGGCTCCTATCAGCGGTGCTTAAAACTCCAGGTAAAAAGAGAACCACCCAACTTGGGAGTCACCTGGCGCTCTTTGCTGTCTGTGCGGAGTAAAGCGAACCTCAGAATCAGATGGTTGGCTACTTGTAGGTGCCGTTTACCACCAACCGGCCATTTTCAGTAACCGAATAGCTTTCTACGTTTTCGTATTCGTTCACCTCGTAGGATGCCTCCCCCTCAAGGGGATAGTTTTGTTTGAATCGTTCTTCGGCTTGCTGGCGGGTCTGGTTAACGAAGACCCCTACGTATTGATAGGGCTCTTTTTGATAAACAATCACCACTATGGGACTAGGGCTCGACAAATAAGCAGCAATTTGATTTTGCATGGCTGGTAATAAGTTTAATTAGGTGAATTAATATAGGGGTATTCCTTAAGGAATGCGCGTGAAACAGCAGCAGACTGACCGGCCCCAAGGTGCGATCCTAGTGCTCCCACTCATCCAAGATCGTCATCGATTGGCTAACGATGGCCGCCAGGGCTTCCTGAGTAAGAAAGGCCTGGTGACCCGTTACCAGTACATTGGGCATACGTAGTAATTCAGCAACCAGGGGGTCGGCATTCGCTGAATCCGAGTGGTCTTCAAAAAACAAGCCATGCTCGTGCTCATAGACATCAATGCCCAGATACCCTAGCTGCCCACTTTTGAGCGCGTCAAGCGCATCCGTCGTCTTGAGGACAGCGCCCCGCCCCGTATTGATCAGCATGCTCCCCCGTTTCATCTGAAGAAGGGTTTGTGCGTTGAAGAGGCCCTGCGTCTGATCGGTCAGGGGTAAATGAA
Source organism: Spirosoma aerophilum (assembly GCF_054782495.1). Classification (NCBI taxonomy): domain Bacteria; kingdom Pseudomonadati; phylum Bacteroidota; class Cytophagia; order Cytophagales; family Cytophagaceae; genus Spirosoma; species Spirosoma aerophilum. The sequence continues at coordinate 730,072 of NZ_BAAGSJ010000004.1, forward strand.
GGCTAATAATATCGGACTGGGTGAGCAGCTCCCCCAGGGAAACAAACTCGATGGGAACCGGGGATTCCTGCTGAGCTGCGTCGGGCTTAGTATCATACGCCAGCAGGCGACAGCCAAAACCGGTCAAAATACGGGCCAGTGCCTGACCAATGTTGCCGTAACCAGCAATGCCCACGGTTTTCTCCCGGAGTTCGAAACCGACTAGCTGCCGGGTTAGCTTAAAATCGAACTGGCGCGCGTTGTCGGTTGCCTGCCTGAGGTGGCGGCCAAGGGCCAGCATTAAGGCGACGGCGTACTCGGCAATAGCGCCGGGTGAGTAGGCTGGAATACTTTTGACGTCAATGCCCAGGGCATCCGCCGTTGGCTGATCAATGTGATCCGTACCGGCGGACCGGGTCAGCAGGTAGCGGATACCGAGTTGATGAAGCCGGGTGAGCACGGGCCTGGAGGCATCATCGGTGCCAAAAATGAGTACGGCCTGATAGCCCTTGGCTTGATCAACCGTATCAGGACCAAGTCGGTCCTCTACCAGCGTCAGGTCGTGGCTGATGTTGCGCAGAAAGGGCTCCTCGAAGGCGCCTACGCTAAAGGCAATGGCTTTCATGAAAATAGCCTGGATGGTAGTGACTATACATACCGTCGACAGAGGACAAATGTTTAGCTGATGCTCAGACGACTCAATGCGTTCCCCGGCTCCAATCGGCTTGGCGTCTCAAGGCCCCGGTTAGCCAGAGAGGTATCTTTGCGGGCTATCCTGGTTAATCGTTGTCCGCTCGGTTGGACAGTGTACTGCTTAGCAGAATGTACTCGAATCGTTCCGTCCCCTTCCGCTACCAGACCCAACAGTCCGACAAAGTTTGCAACAAATGATCTCCCATTTCCAGACGGCTATTGTCAAACTGAAAGGTGAAATAACCCAGGTTTGTCAAGACGATTTTGCGGCTCAGTATAAGCGACTAACCTCGATCAAAGGAATCTCGCACACCATTGCGACAGCCTTGATCGAGACAACGAACGGGTTTCAGGACTTTCAGTCTGCCAAGGCATTGGCCAAGTTTATTGGCATTGCCCCCACTATTTATCAGTCAGGAAAAATGGGGACCACTCGCGGTATCAACCGATCAGGTGAGGGTCATTTGAGAGGCTTATTATACATGGCTAGTTGGACCGCGATGCGTTACAATAAGCCTTGCCGGGAGTGCTATCAACATCTAAAAGCCGCAGGCAAAGCTTCTAAAGTAGCTCTGATTGCAGTGGCTAACAAATTACTTTGACAGGCCTTTGCGGCCGTTAAATTCCAGGAAGATTTTGATCCGAATTATCCGCCAATTTTACGTACGATTCCTTGCCTTTTAACACAGTTCATGTTTACCTGGAAAAAAAGTTAAACAAAACGGGTGTTGTGTTCTACAGCTAAGCTGGTGATTTCTAGTGAATTTACCTTTATGAATGCAGCGTTTTGGGTCCAAGTGATAGCAATGGCCTTACGGTACAGTTTCTTTAATCGCCCCATTTAAGCAGCCGATACATGAATACGCCGTCGTCTAAGACGGGGGACCTATCCATGAACGTTTCTATGTCTCAAGGAGGAGCGTTTTACGTGACACTTTTGAATTAAGCAAACGCTGAAATTTAACCTTGCTTTAAGTCGATTAATCAGCCTTGGTTTACTTGCATTAGGTTAGCCCACTGATTTTTATGGATGTGCTGGAACGGGTGTGTCGGGCTTCAAGTCAACATTGTGATAAACAACAATTTTCCAATCACCTCTTTGTTTTTGGAAGACCTGAAGCAGCCGCGTGTGCAGGCGTCCCTTATTGTCGATATGAATCGCTTTTGGCGAAATACCCTTCGGAAATCCAGTAATCCAAGTAATTGTTTCTACAATAGCAATGTCTGGACTGAGAAACCGAAAGGAGACTACATCCTGTTGCAAAACCGTTTGAGCGAACATGCCCTTAAATATCTCCACATGCCTGTCTAAAAACTGCTGATGCCCGGTGAAAAACATCCCTCGAATATTGGTAAAGGTTCCATTCTCGGCGAAATGGGTAGAGTACGTAGCAGCATCCCCACTGTTCCAGGAAGTCACTTCCTGACCAAGGATAGTTTGAATAGTCAGCGAATCGGCGTTTCGTTGCGCTTGCATTGGAGTTGCATAAAGCACGCTCAGGCTGGTCACGGTTAGGATGATTAGCTGTTTCATAATTAGTGGAAAAAGAAGGATGGCGCTTCATAAATGGCTTAAAGCTCCTACATACATTTGAGTTGTGTTGTCGTCCTTTTCAGGCTGTTTTCAGATATGAATTTCAGGCTGTCAACGACAGTGGGTGATAACTGTAGATGCATTCTGTTTTATCCGGTAATCCGGAAGATGCGCTCGGCATTACCATGCGCTACTTTGGCGCGCTCCTCATCCGTAAGCGTTGCCGACTCGATAAAGGAAACGGCCGGGGTTGTAGGCTGGTAGGGGTAATCAATTGCCCACATAACCGAGTCGATTCCGAGCTTGTCGATGCTAAACCGAAGCGCAAGCGGGTCTTCAACGCCACTGGTAGTAATAGAAAAATTGCGTTTGAAGTATTCGCTTGGTGTAAGCCGGTTACCCCGGCCGGCCCTGGCACCTGGTGCGCCCATAAAGTCCAGCCGCCACAACCAGAACGGCAGCGCTTCACCCATATGGCCTAAAACAATCTGTAAGCGGGGAAAGCGATCCAGAACGCCACTCAGCATTAACCGCAACGCGTGTGTTCCCGCTTCAATACCATACCCCCAAATGGCCCCTTCGATGCGGTAGTCGCCAAAAGGAGCAGCCATACCGTCCGACGGAGCGCGGGGATGAATGTAAAGCGGGGCACCCAGGGCTTCGGCCGCTTCCAGGATAGGCCAGAACTGTGGTTCGTCGAGGTAGCGGTTTGCGGTATGTGAGTTGACCAGGAATCCGTTCAGCTTAAGTGTTTTAATGGACCGTTCCATTTCTTTGGCGGCTTCTTTTGGATTCTGGGGGGCAAAGCAGGCCAGCCCTGCGAAACGCTTTGGATGACGACGAATGGCTTCGGCCAACTGGTCGTTGGAAAGGCGGGCCAGGGTTACTGCCTGATCAGGTTCAAACATCTGTACACCCGGTAGCCCTAACGAGAGCAGGTGCATATCGACCCCATTCGCGTCCATGTCAGCCAGACGTCCAGCACCCAAATCTAGCAGTTTGGGCAGCATCAGCCGTGAACTGGCATCCCGGTTCGAGATCGGAGGGGGCGCCTGATTCTGGTCTTTGACAGCCACTAGAGCGGGGGCATCGTATATAGTACTAAGGAGTTTCAGATCCAGGTTTGAGCCACCCCGCCGGGCCAGGTCGCGTACAGCCATGGCCACTTCCGGAATCATGAATGCTTCCTCGGTAGCAATTTTTCGTACGCGCTTTTCGACGGTTGGGGGGGTACTCCCTTTAGCATCAGATGCAACCGCCCCAGCCGATGCGGGCCACCCGGCAACCGTAGCGAGTGCTGATAGCTGAGCTAATGCCGTCCGGCGATTTACCAGCGCATTCCCTTTGTAAAGTTTGGTAGACATAGATGGTTCGTTAAAAACTGATGGCCTGTAGAAACTCCGCTTTTTTGCGTTTAGATACATCCAGCACAACCCCATTGCTCATCACCACCTGACCGCCATCCCCCCGGATGTAGCGTTCTACGAACGACTTGTTGATCATATGGGCGTGGTGAATTCGCAGGAACATGTCGGCGGGCAATAACTCGTCAAACTCTTTTAGGGTGCGGCTCACCAGAAATTTAAGGGAGTCCACCAAGTGGATGTACGTATAGTTCGCGCTGGCTTCGAGGTAGATAATGTCATCGATGTTAATGAACTGCAAGCCCTCAAACGTTGGAATGCTGATGCGCCGTGGTTGTTTCTTCTGCATGTATTCCAGTAGCACCTGCACTTGCGATTCGGCTGACTGGTTCAGCCGGTTCGCTTCGGCTTTAGCAACGGCTGCTTTTAGCTCGTCGATGTCCACTGGTTTGACCAGGTAATCCAGGGCACTATAACGGATGGCCTTAATGGCATACTGGTCATAGGCTGTCACGAAGATCAGTGCGAACTGTTTGTACGACACGTGCTGAAGCATCAGAAAGCCATTCATCACCGGCATTTCGATATCTAGAAACACCACATCCGGCTTCAGGCGATCAATGGCTTGCTGACCATCCTGAGCGGTATCGCAACGGGCCCTAATTTGGATCTGGGGACAATGTCGAGCCAGTTTTTCACTCAACGAACTCAGGTTGCTCTGGTCATCGTCAATTAATACGGCGTTCAGCATATTATTTAGGGTTCAGCGCTACTAATCCTGATGACCGCTTTGGTACCTGCAGGCCTTCCATTCTCTTCCAGATCGCTGATCTGAACATCGGCTAACCGGTCGTGCCGGTTGTGCAGCTGAATGCGTTCCCGGGTTATCTGGATGCCGTACGACTGGTGCTCGGGTCGGTTCAATTCTTTCAGTCGGGCGGCCTGTGCACGGCCAATGCCATTGTCGACCACCGAATAGATAATGTAATCGTCACTTAGTTGAGCGGCTATGTCCAGTTGGCGATGCATGTCGGGTTTAGTGAGCAAACCGTGATGGATTGCGTTTTCGATAAAGGGCTGAATAAGCAACGGTGGCACCTTGTAATCGCCTTCGATCAACTCCGGATCGGCTGTCAGCGAATAGCTGAATTTATGATTGCACCGGAACTGCTCCAGCTCCAGGTACAGGCGCAGGGTATTAAAATCTTTCTGAAAATGAACCAAGTTATTTTTGGAGCTGTCGAGTACTAACCGAATCAGTTTGGCAAACCGGGCCAGGTAGGTAGTAGCCCGGTCAGGCTGGCCGGTCTGGATGAGATTGTCGATGGCGCTCAGACAATTAAAGATAAAATGCGGGTTCATCTGGGTGCGCAAGGCCTGCATTTCCAGCTCCAGCGCCTTGCGTTTTAGACTCGACTGGGCCTGTTCGTAGCGCAGGACTTCGTTTTTCCGTCTAAGGCTTATCGTTCGAATTACCAGCGACGAAAAAACAAACAGCCCTAGTAATCCACCCGCCAGCATGGTTGTTGACTGCGTTTGTCGCTGCAATTCCTGTTGCTTTACCACGAGCTGCTGCTCCTTTAGGGCTTTGTCCTGTTTCAACAACCGAATGCGGTTTTCGGCCTGGGAAGCTGCCAGGTACAAGGCTGTCCGTTGGGCAAACTGATGGGCCGCCAGCGAATTGTTGAGGACCGTATACTGTTTAAAATATAAGTAAGCACTGTCGGGGCGCTTCAACCGCTCGAACAGGGAAGCCATGAGCCCATTGGCATCTTTCAGGTACTGTTGATTGCCCGTCTGGTGCGCCGTTTGGCGTAATTCGCGGGCATACCGCAGCGCAAGTGGATACTTTTGTTTCCCCTCATACACATGAGCTACCGTCAGCAGCGATTGCATTAGCGGTATAACATCGCGCTTTCGGCGAAGGCCGTCCATGAGTGGCACTACATCCGCCAGCACCTGATTGTATTGATGACGGGCTAGTTGCACCTCCACCGAATAGCCCCAGGTATAAGTTCTGAACCTGTTGCGAATAGCCTGGTCAGTGGTCAGCCGTTCCAGATTACGCTGGTGCTGCCGCTGGTAGTACAGTACCGAATCATATTGCTGCAGTTGCAGATGGGCGTAAGCCATATCCTCCACATTTGGAAAGAGAAGCAGAAACGGGGTCGCATAGGGTAAGAAGTGGTGATAGTAGTCCAGGGCCTTTTGCGGGTCACCCACCCGGTTAAACGACCGACCAATGAAAGCCAGGGAAACCGCCGTCAGGGCCGAGTCCTTCAGCTCTTTACCCATTTTCTGAGACTCAATCAGGTTTGCGAAGGCTTTCCAGTATTGCCCCCGTTTGCAGTACAGATACCCAGCCGCTTGGGTGGCCCAGCCCAGGGCCAGCCTGTCATGAGCGGCCAGAGCCATCTGCCGGGCCTTGCCCGCAGCGCGCAGCCCCTGATCGTACTGCCCCTGACTTCCCCGGGCAATGGCCAGCAGATAATACGCTTTTGACAGGGAAGCCGGTTCGTTCTGATGCCTTAGTAACGCAATGACCTGTTCGGTCCGCTGAACCATACGCCTGTAATCCGCCAGTAAACGGCCCGCCACATCGCCCTGTGTTAGTAAGGCAATGGCCTGCCCTTTTAGGTACTTACTGGTTAAGGCTTGTTGATAAGCCAGACGAGCGTACTTAAGGGCCGAGTCAGCATGCACATGGTAAAACGTAAACTCCAAACCAAGCGCGTTCAGGCTATCTGCCCGCCACCGGTCGTTCAGGGTCGGAAGGGCAAGTCGTAGCCGATCAATTCGGGTCGTTTGTGACCAGCCCTGTATCGTCAGCACCAGAAGTAGCATGGTTAGACTAGCTCGCATACACAGTTATTGTCAGAAGGGCACCTGCGGAATCAATCAATCAGCTACAAAAAGACTGTCCGTATTGTATAGTATCAATGTACAGCTAATTTTTTAAAAGCGAGATAGTTATGGCTAAATCAAAAGGTGGTGGGGCGCTCTCGTACTTGTAGCAACAGTAATAAATTTATGAATATTCAGCGATTCAGCCGAAGAAGTTCCAGAAGTTCGTTGCTTCGGCGCAAGTGCCGGATTGAGCTCTTCGTTTGTCGTTGTAAACGTTTCGTCAAATGAAACGGATCGTAGGGTAACAATATGGTCATTGCAGGCCACTAACAGGAACACGTGGGCCAATACGGCCAGCAGGATGGTGGTGTATTTTGTGCTCATGGCTCTTTTTTACAAGTAATGACTGATTTTGTCAGTAAAGTAAAATCAAGCCATATGGTCTGGAAAGTGGCATTGTGCTGCCGGGTTTATTTGTTTATTAACTGGGTATATCGGCTGAATAAATGAGCGTTTTGGGGAGTCAGTCTAGAATGACCCTTTTGACCGACTCTTCTCGTTAACAACCCAAAAATTTGATCGCCGAATGGACATACCCACTGTTATTGGGATACTTGCAATAACTTAGCCTACAAGTGTGCAACATCGTTTTATCTAAGCCAAACACGTTTACGACCGATGACTGAAATCCAGATGTTAATTAAGCAAACCGCCAATGCGTATGAATGGACGAATAAGCTGGTTGATCCAGTACCACTTGACAGGTGGAGTATCATTCCTCCCATCGTAGCATCAAGTATTGATTGGCAGCTTGGGCATTTGATTATCAGTCAGTATTTCCATTCGATTATGGTCATTCGGGGGCACCAAATGGATATCCTTCAGCAGCTTCCCATCCGAGACTATAGTGAGTGGTTCACCGTCTCAGGCCCTTCCCTGTCAGTAGCTAAAGTAGATTCAGTTAACTTGCTAGCTGACTTGCAATTTATGCAACGAAAGTCGTTGGCTATCCTGGCAACTCTGGAAGATTCAGAACTAGACAATCCGCTAGAACCCACCCCTACTCCTCATCCCATCGCTACCACAAAACGAGAGGCTGTTGATTGGAATATCCAGCACACCATGTACCACTGTGGTCAGATTGGGCTCATCAAGCGCGTGGTGGACGAGCGCCATGATTTCGGCCTACGCTTAGCGAGATGACCGATCAGACACACGTTGCTTCGGGTTTTGTCCAGCAAAAGTTAGCCAGTCCAGTACCTGGACAGTCTGAACATTGATAGCAACTAATTGTATCTACAGATTATCGCCAAGGCAAGCCTTTATGGCACTATTGATACCTCATCGTTTAAAAGCTCCAAAGGCTCTTGCAGAATGATCTCCCGGTGCCGTTCTCCCCAGTCAGCTAGTACGCTTATGATCTCTTTAGTCGAATCGCCATAGTCGGTCAACTCATAGATCACGGTGATCGGCTTGTCATTCTTGACCGATCTTTTTACCAATCGGTTCATTTCCATCTCCTTCAATTCCCGGCTGAGGACCTTGCCAGATATCCCGCATACGTCCCGCAGCAGGTCCGAATAGCGCTTAGGGCCAAATAGCAGACCGGCAATGATACGGATCTTCCATTTACCGCCTAAGACATACATCGCATCATGAATACTCATGATCGCTTTTTTACAATCGTGGGTTGGGGTTGGGGTTATTTTTAACATAGTTACCTTTTTGTCACTATTACTTTTTGCCAGTTAGTGACAAAAGTAAACTGATATTGCTGAATTTTGTCGAAACGAATGACAGGAAAAATGAATGTTATCGAAAATCTGGAATGGCGTTATGCCACCAAAAAATTCAGCAACCAAAAAGTTTCGGCAGACGATCTGGCCAAAATTCTTGAAGCCACTAATCTTTCGGCTTCGTCCACCGGTCTTCAGCCCTATCGCATCTTTGTTATAGACAATGATGCCCTTCGAAAAGAACTGGCCGAGGGTTCGTTCAATGCTCAGATCTCGGAGTCGTCGCATCTCTTGGTATTTGCGGCTTTTGATAAAGTAACAGCCGATCACATTAGTGCCTACATCGCTCATATCGCGCGTGAACGAGGCATTCCTGTCGAGGCATTAGCTGATTTCAAGGCGGCATTGATAAAGGGACTTCTATCGAGATCGGATGAGGAAAATTCGGCTTGGGCGGCAAAACAAGCTTACATCGCTTTAGGAACAGCCTTGATCGCTGCTGCTGAATTGAAAATAGATTCAACGCCTATGGAAGGCTTTGATGCAACCAAATTTGACGCCTTATTAGGCTTACCAGAGAAAGGTTTAAAGTCGGTCGTTGCGTTGGCAATTGGCTATCGTGATCAGGCTAATGACCACTTCGCTACGTTGAAAAAAGTCAGACTCCCGCTTGCTGACTTCGCTACGTTCTTTAATTAGAGAGCGTTCATAACTGCTTAAGCAAGTTAGCGACAAACTAAATAACCCATTGATGAACGTGAGCCTATCCGTCACGTTCATCAATGGGTTATTTAGTTTGTCGCGGGTTAGTAATCCTTGAATGGCTGAAACTGTACGGGATTCTGCCTATATCTCTGTCGAGATTAGTCACGACCGAGATACGGGCAGAACACAAAAATAGCATTGGGAAGCCAGGGGCTACTGATACCCACTATCAATCAATTTTGGCTGTGTGGGCGTGACCAGTATCAGGGATGGCCATACGGATGGGCCCGTCGATAAACAGGAAGCGGTCGTTAAAATCCACTCTTCTCTTGAGGTAGGGAGTAACTCTTTAGATACAGCCGATCTTTGGGGGCCTTCTGAGAAAGTACGGCTGATCATAAAGGCTACCGCCGGCATACGAGATCAGTTCATATCGTCTCCAGTTTCGGTTGGGATGAGGTACGGGATCAAGTTTTTTAGTTATGTCATTCGCATAAACCGAGCTGCTTGTGAATGCACTAGACACCGCCAGAGTATGATTTTCAGGATCTGGTGGCGTCCGTCAACTAGGCAAAAGATGTTCGAATGTTTATTGATCTCAACCAGGTTCCTGATAGAAAATTCCCTTTGTCTACCCTAAGATCATTTTAAAAGAAAGTTTTTTATATCAGTCCAGTGCTCCCGCACTGGAGGTGGCGTGGCATGCCAACCGGCCACCGAGGCTCAATCAATAAGCATACAGTTTTAGAAGAGTTACACAGCTAATAATCCGTAGTTCTACCTACTAAACTGACCTGAATTTACCGTACTCTTGCCTTATCATTGATACCAACATCTTTACAGATGAACACTAACTCACTTTTTTATCGCAGTTGGCTGACAGCCTATGCGCTGCTGACTGTAGTGCTGAGTACGTTCTTGAGCCCAGCTCAGGCACAAACCAAGTTGGCTTACGAGCGTGAGCTATTTACGATTGTCGAATAGTCCTCCGAATTTATGGGTGGTATGAAAGCGTATGAGTCGTTCATGAAAGCCAAAGTGCGCTAGCTAGCTTCCGGCGACAGCACACCGACCCTGGCCGAGTTTGATGTCAACAGCGATAATTCGAAATAAAATTTTAGGGCTTGGTAGGGGTATCGTTTCGACGCAAATTCATTTTAAAAAAGCAAATCACCTTATAAGAATCAACTCTAACTATGAACCGTGAAAAATTGGCGCGGGCAGCCGGGTTCGTCCTGTTTGCAGGACTTACGTTACAAGGCTGTTCCACCACCTCAAAGAGTCCAATCACAAGTGTAGCTAAAACCGACACCACCCGGAGTATCGCCCCGTATTTCACGCAGGCTACAAAAGCCAAAAAGACGCCGGATGTGGATGGCTTCATTCAACGCTGGCTACTGTTGGAGCCGATCAATAAGCCTAATCGTACCAATACTGTCTTTACGGACAGCTATCTCCGAACAGCCTTTACCACCGAGTATTTTCCCAATCAATTTACGGTTATTCCCAAAGGTGGCGACAACGTAAAAGTAGGCGATCAGGAACTGACCTGGCACGCCCTGGAAAGTACCAATTACAATGTCAAGCTGTTTCGGTTCGCCTATGGACTACGAAAACCAGTGTATGGTGTTCTGTTTTGGGCAGTAACGGTTATCAACAGTCCGCAGGAGCTGAAAAATGTCAGAATGGCGGTAGGTTCAAATTCAGCATCGATGTGGTGGCTGAACGGTAAGGAAGCCGTCCTCCTTTCCGGCGATCGGCGGATGGTAATGGATGATTGCGTTTCGACCCGGTTAACCCTGAACCAGGGGAAGAATATTATTCGGGGAGCCGTTATCAATGGCCCTGGCATGAGTGATTTCTGTGTTCGCTTCCTGGACGAAAACGGAAGGCCGGTAAAGAACCTCACGATTAGTTACGAGTAAACCCGTTCAACAATCTGTAATAAACGTTCGACTCTTCAGACATTGACCTTACCATGAACTTTACTACTAACCTATTGGGCTCCATAGCCCTGTTTTCCCTGTGCTCAACCGGCCCCCTACTGGCACAAGTTGGCAAACCATTTATCCATGACCCATCCACCATCACCGAATGCGAAGGAAAGTATTTTACGTTTGGCACCGGTAGAGGTGGGTTGATATCCGAAGATGGCTGGACCTGGAACGGTGGCGCCGAAAGACCGGGTGGAGGAGCCGCGCCGGATGTTGTCAAAATTGGGGATCGTTACCTGGTCATTTATGGATCAACCGGTGGCGGTTTAGGGGGCGGACACAATGGCCGAATCCTGACTATGTGGAACAAAACCCTGGACCCTAAGTCGCCCGATTTCAAGTTTTCGGAAGCGATTGTCGTGGCCTCGTCCGATGGGGTTGAAGATAACGATGCCATTGACCCAGGCCTGCTTCTTGATCCAACAGATGGTCGTTTGTGGGTGTCGTATGGTACTTATTTCGGGTTTATCCGCCTGATCGAGCTTGACCCTAAAACCGGGAAACGGGTTGAAGGAAACAAAGCCATCAATATCGCCATTGACTGCGAAGCCACCGATTTACTGTATCGGGATGGTTGGTATTACCTCCTTGGCACCCACGGAACCTGCTGCGACGGCGCCAACTCAACCTATAATATTGTGGTTGGCCGCTCCAGAAAAGTTACCGGTCCGTATCTGGATAATATGGGAAGAGACATGCTGAAAGGCGGGGGAAAAATGGTACTTGCTGCCGGTGAACGACTGATTGGACCCGGGCATTTCGGCCGTTACGTGCTGGAGGATGGGGCAGAAAAGATGTCCTGCCATTACGAAGCCGATCTGGACCAAAGCGGCCGTAGTGTGTTAGGTATCCGTCCGTTGCTATGGAAAAATGGATGGCCTGTTGCGGGAGATAACGTTAAAGAAGGCACGTACGAGATTGAGTCTGAACGAAGAGGCTATGCGTTGGAATTAATTGTTGACTTCACCCGAATGCCCGGTGGCCCTCGTGGCCCTCGCAATACTGATGAGCCCATAAAACCCGTACCATCTCAGGCATTAACGGATGTAATGAAGACCTGGCCAACCGGAACTATTCCTGTGCGAATGGGCGATTATATGGTTCGTCCGCATCAACGATGGACAATTACGGCGGCTCCTACCGCAGGCGGGTATCTGGGCGGCCCCTATTATAAAATCGTCATTGCAGGAACAGAGCGGGCCCTGGCCGCAACGGCAGACGCTGAATTAACTACGGTTTCAAACTTTACCGGCGCACCCGAACAGTTGTGGCGAATCGACCAGTTGACGGACGGCACCTACCGAATCATGCCGAAGGTAGTCCCTAATTCCGGTAAGAAGCTGGCGCTGGTATCGTCAGGCGACAGCACACCAACGTTGGCAGAATTTGACTTTAGCAGTGATAATTCCAAGTGGAATCTTAAGGCGCACTAAGTTCCCTCTCACCTGCTTATCCTGAAAACACGCATCGAAAGTCCCAACAGGTCAACCGATCAAAAAACAGCGTCGGCTTACTAACGGCTTGGCGACCTACTGAATAAGCTTGAAAAAAGGACCTTACCCCTCGAGGTTGTTGCGCTGATTGATGGGGAAGGTGTACACAAAAAGCTAGCTATGGGATGGTAAAAAATACGGCACAAAAAAAATACAGTACATAAAGGGTATAAAATATGGATAAAGTCATATTGAAACGAGTGACTTCCTATAAAGAACCCTTCTGGCCAACATGAAAAAAACAACTATTTTATCCCTAATCCTGCTCGTACTTGGGGCATACCAGTATGCTTCGGGTCAGGATTTAAAGCTCAACAACCTTGAGTATTTCGAGACGCAGGGCGTCAACGTACTGGTGTACAACAACCTGTTTACGGGAGGTTTCAACGATGAGAAGAACGCCGGTATCGAATTAATTCATCATGGTGTCCGAACCGCACAGGGCGGTGCCATACGGCTTTCCAATACACCGGAGCAGTGGGACCTTGTGCCGGACATTTCCAACCGGAAGGTAGACCGTGCGTCGAACACGATTGAGGCTACCTTGCGGTATAAAGACTACGATTTTGAGTCAAGAGTCGTCGTAACGCCAAAGGGCAAAGGAGTAGAAATCGCTGTTTATCTCGACAAACCGGTCCCCAAGGCCCTGGAAAAAGCGGCCGGATTCAACCTGGAGTTCTTGCCTTCTCAGTATTGGGGTAAGGCCTATCTGATGGATGGGCGTTACAATCGGTTTCCGCGCTATGTGGTAGGTAACAGCACAACTAATCCCAACAGCGAAAAACCGAAACAATTCAAGGGATATAACACGTCGGACGACCGGGGAACCGGCCGGTTTGTCGATCCGCTGCCCCTCGAAAAAGGACGTACCTTTCTGCTGGCACCCGATGAGCCTTCACGCCTGATAAAAATCACATCGCCGGATGCTGACCTCATGTTGTATGACGGCCGTGTGCTGGCTCAAAACGGCTGGTTTGTCGTTCGCAGTATGTTGCCGGCGGGAAAAACAGGTAAGGTCTTGAGCTGGACCGTCGAGCCCAATGCGATTAAAGGCTGGGTACGGGAACCCAACATTGGTTTTTCGCAGGTTGGCTACCTCCCGGCACAGCAAAAAGTGGCTGTCATCGAGCTTGACAAGAAAGACAAGCCGCTGGCGACTGCCTCGCTTTATAAAATTGGGGCCGACGGAAATGCCGCTTCGGTATACAGTAGTAAAATACAGGCCTGGGGTGACTATTTTAAATACCACTACGTAAAGTTTGATTTTACGTCTGTCAAAGAGCCCGGTATCTACTTTATTAAGTACGGTAATTTCCAGACGAATAATTTCCTGATCGAAAACAGCGTCTATGATAAGATTACCGATGCCACCAGCGACATCTGGATTCCAATCCACATGAACCATATGACGGTTAACGAGGCCTACCGGGTATGGCATGGCGAGCCGTTCAAGGAAGGCTATCGGCAGGCACCACCGAACACCGACCACTTTGACCTGCACGCACAAGGACCAACGACCGACACCAAATACAAAGCGCTCGAATTGATTCCCGGCCTGAACGTTGGGGGCTTCTTCGACGCCGGTGATTTCGATATTGAGACGGGGGCGAATATCAGCGTCGTGCAAAACTTCGTGCGGACCTGGGAGTATTTCAAGCCGCAGCGCGATCAAACATTTGTGAGCCAGAAGCAGCGTTACGTTGATCTTCACCGGCCCGATGGCACGCCCGACGTATTGCAGTTTATTGAACACGGCACCCTGAACCTGGTCGCGCAGGCCGAGAAGATCGGCCACATGTCGCAAACGCTCTCGAACGCTGTGCTGGACAATTACCACCACCTGGGCGATGCGGCCTCGCTGACCGATGGCCTGCCGTACAACCCGAACCTGGCCCCTTATGAAGTGGCCCCAGACGGCCGTTCCAGCGGAGTTAAGGATGACCTTTGGGCCTTTACCACCCGTAATCCCGGCCTTGACATGAACGCGGCCACCATGCTGGCAGCTGCCAGCCGGGCATTAAAGGGGTACAACGATGATTTGTCGGCGAGGGCGTTGCAACAGTCGAAACGATTGCTCAAAGAGTCGACGGAATTAATAGCCAACCTGCCGCCGGACAGCTTTGCCAGACGGTTTGGCTCAAGCGCTTCATCCAACCTTCAGTTATACATCTCGACCGGGGAGCAACAGTACCTCGATAAGTTTCAGGAGCTTCTGTGGCCGGCGCTTGATCGTAACGTAAACTTCGGCCTGTTGACGGCTCTGGACGCCATTCCGCATCTGGATGCCGCGTATAAGGAAAAGCTTCGGCCGTATGTAGTGAAGTACAATGACTACATCAAAGGGCTTGAGAAGAACAATCCATACGGCGTGCCCATTGGCCTCGGCAACTGGGCCGGTAGTGGCGAAGTTATCAACTTTGGTACTACCGTTTGCTTTGCCAGCAAGTATTTTCCGGATATCGTTGCCGCCAGTCATGCGTTTAAGGCAAGCAACTACCTATTTGGCTGCCATCCTTATCATAATTATTCATTGGTGGCCACGGTAGGTGCAACACGTCCCAAAGCCGTTTTTTACGGGAATAACCGGGCTGATTTCTCGTTTATTCCGGGCAACGTGGCTCCCGGTTTGTTGTTCAGAAAACCCGACCACTTTGAAAACTACGACGATTGGCCGTTCTTCTGGGGACAGAACGAAGGCACGATTGCCGGCAACACCAGCTATTTGATTTTTGGCTCAGCCTTCAGGAATCTGGTCAAGTAAGTAGATTCAACTGAACAAGTTTAGCGCCAGTGATAAGCCCGCTAGTTCGTCGCTTGTCACTGGCGCTATTTTGTATTGTTTGATAGTGATTTGAAAAACGTCTACTACGAATAGTAGTTGGCAGTCATTTCAATAAGCCTTCCAATTAAACACCCATTTTCTGAAGCATGTATATGAAACTTGCTTTGGCTCTTCGTACAGGTTTTTAAAATGCGTTTTAATTTAACTTCATCGCTCTTAGAGAAGCCTGGGATCCCAAAAATAGTCCTCCGTTCTAACTAGCTGAACATGCTGGCTAAAGTCTGGATGTCCGGTGTTGATGATGTAATTGTACTCGTAGATGATGACCGCTGAAGGAACCTTTAAGATTAAACTTTCCTGGCTGGTGTACCAGGTGGACCCCATGGTTTGTAAAGCCGGATAACCCGCTAAGGTTCGCCAGTTGGCGGGAAGTTCTTTTATAGGTGAACCGTTTGCATCAAGTAATCATCATCAGCCACAGAGATGACCATCACCTTGTGGGAAGAAGTGGGCTGGATGCCGCCCCGGTGAACGACCAGTTCCAGAGAGGATAAGGAACGCGATGTGCCGGTGTAAATAACCTGCTGGCCTTTGCTATTCCACCGATCTGCACTGCCTGATGAGCGTAAGCTATGCGCATGAACGTCTTTACTGATTCGAAATACTTCCATCCCTTACACGTTGTCTCCGTATTCCGGGGCCGTCAACCGATCATCGACAAATCGGATGTCGGTGATTGTATTGAGAAAGGCATTGGGACTCTTGTTATCAAAATAAAAGTCGGCCCGGTTGAGCCACTGGTCGAATTCTTTGACCGAGCTACATACGGTAATGCCGTGCCTGATCAGGGCTAACAGGAGTAGCACCTGTTCGTTGACGTTTTCCTTAAAGGTCGTTGGTGGCTTTTTGTATTCGCGAAATGTTTTAACGCTCATATTGAACCAGTCCGAAATAATGGTGTCATTAAACTCGGTCAAGGTCTTAATGGGATTGACATGTTGCCAGTTAACCCCTCGGCTATAGAGCAAGGAAAGAATTTCACTATCATTAATGTGGGCAGGCACATCTCATAAGAGAAGATTTTCGGGTGAGGCAACTCGTTTCATTGTGCGTTTCCTTACGCTATAAAGACAAATGCAGGCATACCTCACTTGTAGCCTACGGCTTTCATGGCTTCTATCCGCTCCTTCATTTCTCCAAATAAAGAAGCGTCTACACAGCTCCTAGCCTTTTGCAAGTAACGATAGAACTGGCTGAACCGCGCATAATCACCTCGACTATGCCAAGCAATGTACCAGGCTTTATGGGAAAGCGATCGGTCCGGCTGGCAGGGCCAACCATGGCGTTTGAGGATCTTTAGCAACAGTGTCTGATTCGCTCGGTCATTCATGCTCATCAGCTTCCCATAATAGTCTTGTTTAATGAAGGCTTGCCCGGAATGGTTTAGACTGTCTCGACTCCGCTGATCAATGGTGAACATCCGTTCGATGAGTAGGCCATAAGCTTGAGGTGATAGCTGATTGACGTTCGTGGCGGTGTCTGGTTCCATAGCAGGGTAGCCGATAATAAGCCAATCTGCTAGATTGTTCCTGGGTATGGGCTGCCCCTCATCAGCCAGGGGCAGCAGCAAGAGTAGCCATGCTATGGATTCACTTAACGTAAGTATTGGGTGAACGCTTTGCAATCGCTTAAGCAGTAAAGAAAATGAAACAAGAAGTGTCAGCGATCCGGGCTGAGGCTAGGGGATCGGTCTGCTTAAGGAGCGCTACAACGATTATATTATTGTGTACCCTACCTCAACAGGGAATTCAACTTCACTTATTATTGCTTGAGCAGTCCATTTTGCCTCAGGTCTTTAATTAGTAGGGTTTGCGAAGACCCTGATTTACAGTAACTGTTCAACTCACTCAGTAAAGTACGCTTGGCTTTAGCCAATTGGTAAGTAGCCTTATTATGGCAAACAAAATGTCGGATAAAATGGTCATAAGGGTATACTAATTAGTCAATGCGCTTAGCGTCTTTTTTTGACCGAAGGCTATGCATCCTACTAACACAATGGGAAAAGGCACCAAACTCTACAGCATCCTTTTCAATACCTGCCCCCGTTGTCAGAAGGGAAGATTCTTTTCGGTCAACAACCCCTATAACCTCAAGCGATTTGACCAAATGAATCCACTGTGTGGCTGTTGTGGTGAACGCTTTGAGCGAGAGCCGGGCTATTATACCGGCGCCCTGTATGTAAGTTACGCGTATTATACAGCTCTGATCGTAATTTCTTTTGTGGCCTTTCAGGTAATGGTCGAGTTAGAATTGAGTTATTTTTTAACCCTGTTGATCACTTTGCTGATCGTGTTGACACCGGTGGTCTTCCGGCTGGCGCGCTTAACTTGGATTAACTTCTTTATCAGCTATGATGCACACAAGCCTACCCACTGCCCTTGATGGGGTGTGCATGTCGTTTGGCACCGCAACGGCGGACCAGAAATCCATCACTTGCGTATAGTTTAGTATAACCGAATCGAGGGTTTTATAAGAGAGTGATTTTTTTAATATCTATGAACCCCAATCAGTCCCATACGATCTCTAAAAAGGCTTTGTCATACCGGTTCTGGTTGACGAATGCATAAAAAATAAAGCGTTAGTTGGTGAAATGTGTTCTACAGTTAAACGATACGATCATGGCTCACGAGGAAAAGAAAAACAAGAATATCAAGAAAGTAGCTACCAAAGCACCCAAGGTGGCAGGAGTAGCCAAAGTCCCCAAATATGAGCAAAGTGAATCCGGAATTAAGCCGCCTGATTCAGCTCCCAAAACCAAGAAATAATTAATTGAAGGCTCCTGTTGCTTCGATCTCTATCCAAGCAACAGGAGTCTGATTATGGCGGTGACATTCAACGAAATGCCCAAGTCGGCCAAGCGATTGACGCGCAATTGCCTCTTGCCCATATACCCTTAGCAGTTATCATTTCAAGTATCTGATTGCGACCGTTTGAGGAGCCGGTGATTTTACTGTCTGTCAAGTGGCTCACAGTCGGTACCGCACCGGAAGCCCGTGCCGACCCGGGTCTGCCCGTAGCCACCGCGGTCCAGCCAGTAGGCACATTTTACAATCAATTTGTCTCTTAGGATAAATAGCGTCTGACCTATTGCCAATAGCTGAGCCTAAAATTACTGGAATCCCGGATGAGTGTACCGTTAGGTTTGCAACGAATGGTCGGCAAGTGTCGTTACCCCCGCAGCCGATCGCTACACGCAAAGTTTATTTCCCCACCGCTTATGAATAAGAAAGGACCCATCATTGTCATTGAAGATGATGAGGACGACCAGCTCCTGTTAACGCAGGTCATTAAAAAACTAATCATTCGGAATCAAATTATCTTTTTCCAGGATCCTGAAGAAGCGCTTACCTACTTACTATCGACCGATATTGAGCCATTCATCGTTTTGTCAGATATCAATATGCCCAAACTAAGCGGACTCGAACTCCGAGAGAAAGTACATGCCAATGAGAGCCTGCGCTTGAAATGCATCCCCTATTTATTCTTTACCACCAGTGCCGAGCAGCAACACGTTATTGACGCCTACTCCAAATCAGTCCAGGGCTTTTTTATCAAGCCCAGTAGCCTGGATAAACTCGAGCATATGATGCGAAAAATAATCGATTACTGGCAGGAATGTACTTCACCTGACTTTGTGGTCTAATTTGTCGCCACCGTAGTTAAGCCCTTTTGAGGTTATACCAATAGACGATACAAAGGCTAACGTCCCCATTCTTGGCCCTTTCAGAATACGCAGGCATACGACTCGAAAAGCGATGAGCTTAAACGGTCATTTAGTCTTTAAAGCCAACACTTATGAGAAAAGGACATATATTAATTTTAGGAAATGTGGCGTATGATCCAGACAAAATAGCTCATTTTGATTTTGGTACGAATCAGTATGGTCAGCGCCGATGTAGGTGTGAATTCAACGATCCGGCCACCAAAGGGGGTTCCACCACTCGGTCCAAAGAAGAATACGGCATGTTACTCGAGTTTGCCGAGACAAATGCCTTAGTTCGAGAACGGGATCTGAAATTCAGCGAGTAATGTTGTTTTAAGAATCGTTTGTAGTCTCACGTTTGAGGGTTTAGGAAGATCGCAACAGCCTAATTCTTATCGGAAGCTCGTGCGGCTTCGGGTTTAACCCCCAACAACTTTTCTTTCAGTAAGGCATGAAACTTTTGGGGTTCCTCAAAGCAAAGATGATGAGCCGACTCCTTGAACCAAGTCACTTCTTTGACGGGTGCTTGCAAGCTTGCGTAATAATCAGCTACCACGGTGGCCGGCACATGATGATCATAACGACCTAAACAAAAATAAACCGGCACATTGACCGCTGGAATTTGCCGTTTCAAATCAATGGTGGGCCATATGGCCTGATCCATGGGCCAGTTTAACCGGTAGATTTTTTTGGTTTTCAGATAATCAAATAGGTTGTATTCCTTGGAGCGCCACAAGATTCGATAAAATGTTCCTCCTAAATTCTGATGATAGGAGCCCCCATATGTTTGGACTAAGTTCCGTTCTTGCAAGATCGCGTCAAATCCACCTTGGTAGAGCCCGTTTACTGGCGGGCCGATTCGCTTTAACGTATTTAGGCCAGCGGTGTCTCCTCGTTGTTGAGCCTGATGAAAGGCGAACTCATACGATACCTGTTCACTGCGTGGGCCATCGGTGATGGGGGAAACCGCCACCAAGGCCGCGTAATCGGTCGGGTATTGGCTAATGACATGTAAGCCCAGGAAACCGCCCCAGGAGTGCCCCACCAGAAATAGCTTATCTTGATGAAAGTACTTTTTGAGCCAGGAAGTCAATTCATGGGTATCGCTGACAAACTGATCCAGTGTCATGCTGGCTGGTGAGATGCGTGAGGAATACGACTTCCCCGATCCACGTTGATCCCAGTAAATGACCACAAATTGCTCTTCTAAGGCGGCACTATGGTGCATATATAAGGGCATGGCTACCCCACCCGGCCCCCCATGCAGCCATAACAAGATAGGCTTCGTTCGATCGGCTCCCCGTATGGTGAGAAATTGTTTACTGCCATTGATGTTTAGTCGACGGATTTGGGCAATGCTATTAGGGAGCTTCTTGCCATCGCTGGTTCTAATGGGTCGGGTAGTGCTACAAGCGGCACAAAAAACAAGCAATAGAAATAATAAAATTTTCCTCATCGTAGCTGTAAACTAGTGACTTAGTAAAGCGAAGATGCAGAAAACAATACTGGTGTTGCGTCCGGGTTGACTCAATTAGCAACAAGCGTTTTTACCTTCGGAGTTACGTTTCGATCAAGGGACATATCACAAGTTGAGTTTGCCTTTTTGAACGCCGGAATGATACATACTCAAATCGCAGTTCGTCTCACGGGGGAGCGAATTATGAGACAGTCATTTTTCACTAGCGGTCAACGACTATCAATCGCATTCGGTTGATCTCACCAGATAAAGACTTCCCACGGATGTTCTTTCAGTAAACCGTCCCACAAATCGCCTGCCTGGTTAACCAGGGCATAGCGTCTGAGCCGGATTCGAGTCGTTGGCATTTGGGTGCGTTTTTTAGGGCGATAATGGATTGACCAACTGCTTAGTTACGGATACTGTCAGCCGTATTCCTTATTCCTGGTTTATCCTTACTACGTAAGTTCACGAGTTAGTTGAGTGGCGAACGGAGGAATTCGCTCTTTTTCCGGTGGGCAATGTTTAAGAGCCAACTCAATGGTGCCTGGTGACAACTCGCTGCCTGGTGCTCATTAAAGGCAATACGTTCTTGCCAGAAGGTAACAAAACTAGCCGCTAAGATCAAGTCGGCTAAAGACCCATTTTCGGTCTGACGCAAGAGGTATCCATAGAGCATGGGTGCATACTGGTCATAGAAGTCGTTAAAATCCCGTCGGCTGTGGAGGTAAGTGGGAGCAGCCTGGAAAGCCTTATGCGTTGAGCGAAGCGAGTTCATGATCAAGTGTATAAATAGGGGCTAACCTAGTCGCTGATCATCAGCTATAGACTGTAATTAATCAACACACAATGTTACCGAATTTTTGATACAGTAACATGATAATTTATTCATTGGTACTGGCTCTTCTCGTGTTTACACCCTTAGGTCTCTAGCGGGAGCGTTTTGTAAGACCCCGATTTTTAATATCTGTCCAACTCAATCAGTCCCCTACGATCTAGACTCTCAACTAACTTCGTTACTATTTTTGCGGTTGCCAACAAAGCGGAAGCGGCCGGCACTGCTCAGGCTAACTGAAATCTATGCAATCGTATTCAACCCCCAACGATATTATTCGCCTGGAGCGAATGAATAAAACCTTTACGAAATATCACTTAGGCGATGGCCGGGTGCTTCATCATTTTACGGCGGCCAATGACGAGCTGTTTCATGATCACCCCTGGTCTTTTCGCACGACCATTTTGTCCGGGGGGTACATGGAGGTAGTAGCCGAGCCAACAGACGACGGAACGTTAGCCCTGACCCGTCACAAGCGCCTACCGGGGACAACCCACCATGTCCCGGCGGGAACGATCCACAAGCTGAGTGGTCTGCTGAAAGGGGACTGCTGGACGCTGATTGAACCCGGCAGGCCTGAGCGCCAGTCGGGCTTCTACAAGGCGGATGAGGCAGGCGTCTGGCACCGGTTCTGGAACCAGCGGAAATGGCGGTTACTGGTTGCGGTACCGAGTCCAGTCTAAAACACTAACTATCGAAACTAGCGTATTTTGAGAATAGGCACGCATCAGCCGTTTCGTGTAATATCCACCATTTGGAAGTGTCGATCTGTTTGGAACATGGTGTGATATTTGTACTATTCTTAGTCAAGTTGCATAACTCACGTGGCTGTTTCAAAAGTCCGAATGGTGTTCAACGAAATAAGCATGTCCGCTACTTTCTGGCTAAGGATTTAACCTTTTGCAACAACCATAGCACTTTTATAACAAAAACGAGAGTTCATTTCCAACTCTTTTCCAGGCTATAAG
This sequence comes from Spirosoma aerophilum, assembly GCF_054782495.1. NCBI lineage: Bacteria > Pseudomonadati > Bacteroidota > Cytophagia > Cytophagales > Cytophagaceae > Spirosoma > Spirosoma aerophilum. The sequence continues at coordinate 752,221 of NZ_BAAGSJ010000004.1, forward strand.
GTCAATACGTCTAACCTTATTTATCATGCGCATTCTTCTCTATTTTGGCCTTATAGTCTGCTTTAGTCATTGTACCCAGAAAGTAGATCCAACTTGCGTAGAGAGGCCACTTGATGGCCGTAGCTGTGATTATGTTCTTCATCCTGTTTGTGGGTGTAATGGTAAGACGTACAGTAATGAATGTGTAGCGGAAGCCCACGGTATTACTTCTTATACAGTTGGAGAATGTAAGAAGTGAACTAGTTGATAATTGACTTATTAAAAGTCTTGTATTTGTAATCACTTAGTGCGAGTCTCAAGGAGGAGCGTTTTTGCGAGACACTAACTTTTAACATCTGTCAAACTCAATCAGTCACATACGGCCAAGGCTTAAATTACGCCTTTTTACGTTTTTTACTGGTCAACCTACTTACTTGCCTTTGAGTATAGTGAGTAGGACGGCTCGTCGTGATGGCAGTAATACGAATGGCATAAGGCACTCGGGTAAGGGTTGAGGTTAGCCCCCCTTTTTCAATGCGTTGGTCATTTTTGATGAGTGTTCATATGGTTTAACATTAAAATATAATTAAAAATCCTAAATTTGCATTATAGACGGATGTTCATTTTACGGCAAACGAAGGACTATAGGTGAATCTGCCTGTTTACCAGCTAATCTCTTGGTCAAGAGTAACAGCAACGTCGCGGATCCGGAAATGTTGAACACCTACCGGTTCGGTGAAGACTTCTTCGGTTTATTCTTGTCAGGCAATGCATCGTGCTTTGAGCAAACGAATGAATACGGGCCCTGGGCAACGATTGAACTAATTAGCTTGTGAACAGTAGTATCCGGGAAGGTGATCGTACGATTTAACCCTTGGCTCCTTTCGTCACGAGAATGCTTTCCCAAACCTTCTAACAAATTAACGCGTGCTCAGTGCCAACAGAAAAGCAGAAGCTTAGTTAGTGTAGATGACTGCTCTATACTCAACGTATTTTTAAACACTATACCAAAAATGGACATTGCTCAAATATTTAAAAACAATCAAGACTGGGTTCAGGAAAAACTAACTGTAGTGCCCAATTACTTCAGTGACCTTGCTAAAGGGCAAACGCCTGATATTCTGTACATCGGTTGCTCAGATAGTCGGGTAACAGCGGAAGAACTGATGGGTGTATCACCCGGTGAAGTGTTTGTACTTAGAAACATTGCCAATATGGTGCCCAACACGGATCTAAGTGTCATGTCCGTGATCAATTATGCTGTCCTACACCTTAAAGTAAACCACATAGTTGTTTGCGGTCATTACTATTGTGGTGGTGTCCAGGCAGCCATGAAATCAGAAGACATGGGCCTGTTAAATCCCTGGTTGAGAAACATTCGTGATGTGTACCGAATGCATAAAGAGGAATTAAGTACGATTGAGGACGAAGAAGCACGGTATAAACGATTGGTAGAGCTGAATGTGGAGGAGCAATGCATCAATGTGCTTAAAACGGCGGAAGTACAAGAAGCCCGGCGGGATCGGGATCTGACTGTCCACGGGTGGGTTTTCGATGTTCATTCTGGCCAATTAATCGATCTGAAAATTGACTTCATAAAACTATTAGAGAATATAAAGGAGATTTATCGTCTCGATTAAAAGCAGCAGGCGTAGTCCATCTTCGACCAGATAATCTCACACTACACTCAATTGCATAAGACTAATTGATATCCTACTCATGACTAGTCTGAGGGGTCATCCAGATCCGTCATGGGTAGGATATTGTCTGTGCGCACGTTATGATGAAACGAACAAAATAACATTTATGAGTAAAGAAAAACTGTATTCGATATGGCCTGAATGCTATAATGGAAAAGCAATACGAAATGAATCTGGGCAGGACGCCTATTTTCTAACGGCTCATAGCACCGTATTTGATTTATCAGACGGCAGTTACACTGATGCTTTCGCGCACTTTGTTACCCGCGAAATGATCGTTGAAATTACCATCGTCAACGATCCAACTTGCAGATTTGTAACCAATGTTATTTCTCAGGAAGAGCGGCATACGAGCGCAGAACACACCTTAAAAAAAGCTGAAAAAGTTGCTCTGTTAACTGCTAATAAACAGAAAATGCTTCTGTCTGAATTAAACATCTTTCGTCAAGCCTACGAATTGTCTGATCCGGAATTTATGAAAAGTAAAATCAAGCCAAAAAAGATCCGTCTCAGAGAGCTTATATACGACCAAACTAAGTCTAGTACCGAGTGGTTAAATCTTACACTTTGAGGATTTGCGCTTTAGAAAGTGTTTCGTATCAATTTCTTTTATCGGAATCGATCTGGCGGCTATTACCTGACGAAGGGATACTCAATACCAATGCCTGATGAGTAGGTTGATGGATCAAGGTGATACCATTCCCCGACGAGTCTGGACGTGGCTATCTAACCTACCCAAAGTATACCCGATTTACAACGACGAAACAAAGATGATGGGTATGCGCACAACCATTTTTGTAATCGCTCTGGATCTACTATTGCTAAATAATGCAACGCACAAATAGGATAGAAAAAGGATAAACAGGTTGGATCAGGAAGTCAGTTGGGGGTTTTCTCGCTACTTCTAGCGAATCATCCACCTCAGGGTAGCCCCTTTTGCCCCATTACCCCTCCCTGGTTCGTCTGCCAGGGGTATGCCGTAGCTTTATCAGTCATTAATCGATCGGTTCCGGATCGATCAACGGATTAACCAAGAAAATTCACTTACTCCTCAACGTTCATGCTGCTTGACAAGCCTATTCCACTTCTGTTTTTCATTCGCAACATTCGCCGAGAAGCGCTGCTAATCTTTCTGTTTGCCAATGGGGTCGTCTTTGTCAAACACGTCTTCGGCCTGCGGTATCTGACCATTCCCATCGCGATTCCGACACTGCTGGCTACCTGTATATCCCTACTCCTGGCCTTTCGAACCAATCAGTCCTATGACCGCTGGTGGGAAGCCCGTATCGTTTGGGGGGCGATCGTCAACGACAGTCGTAGTTTTATCCGGCAATTGCAAATGTTCCTGCTCAACCAACCCAATCAGCGTACCCTACTCCATTCGTTTGTGGAGCGTCAATGTGCCTGGTGTTTTGTGCTGGGGGACAGCCTGCGAGAACTAGACGTGAGTGAGCGGCTCCGGGCCTTTTTGCCAGCCGCTACGGCCGACCATATTCTGACGTTCGATAACAAACCCAACGCCTTATTGCTGGATCATGCTCTGGCCATCAGCCAGCTATATCAGGCGGGACAACTAACCGATTATCAGATGGTGCAGCTGAGCACGGTATTGACCAATCTGACTGATTCGATGGGCCGCTGCGAGCGGATCAAAAAAACGGTTTTCCCCCGTACGTATACCTTCAACATGCAGGTATTTATTTATCTGTTTGCCGCCATGTTACCGTTTTGTTTTGAGGACGATATTTACTTTTTAGATGTTCCTATAGTAACGCTCATTGCCTCGGCTTTTCTGCTGATTGAAAAGAGCGCGATCCAGTTACAAGACCCTTTCGAGAACAAACCCACCGATACACCGGTAACGACGATTGCCCGTAGTATTGAAGTAAACCTGAAAACGATGACGGATTATCCGGCTCCCCTGCCCTCTTCTCCGGCTGAGTCATACTATGTGTTATAACGTCCCTGTGGACGATCGACTTCCCTCGTAATCAACGGTCCAGAGTTGACTTTACTTTGTCTGGACCACTACTTTAGCCGTCTCTTTAAACGCCCACTTTATAAAGCAACATACTTCACTACTCAAACTTTATTAACATCTTTCCAAGCTAAATACCGATACACCGTTGCTCGGCTTATGTGAAACAGCTAACCAATCTCCAGAATTGTATGTGTCTTGAGAGCATATATGGATTTGACGGCCCGTGCCTTCGCTTGAGCTTCAGCAGTGAGTCCCTTGGGTCGTCCGCCTATTCGTCCCCTAGCACGGGCGGCCGCCAGACCCGCTTTGGTTCGTTCCCGGATCATATCTCGCCGGGTGGCCGACCGTCCGCGGCTGCGGTGCCATCGAACTCGGCCAGCGAGGCAAATAGATTGAATACTAAGCGGCCTTGCGCGGTAGTGGTATCGATAGCATCATTCAGACTGCGGAAGCCAATGCCTTTGGCTTGAAAGTCATTAACCAACATAAAAAGCTCTTTTAGCGATCTACCCAGCCGCCGGGTGGCCGACGGTCAGCCGCTGCTGTGCCATCCCGTTTCCAAACGATAATGGTGTCTCCTTCCCGAAGCGCCTATAATAACTTTTGAAGTTGCGGTCGTAGCGTAGCCGAAGAGACCTTGTGGTACGCCACCCCGGTCCTGAAAAATTTTTTGGCAACCTGTTTTTTTGAGGTCATCCAACTGAAGGGCGAAGTTCTGGTCTTGTGTCGAAACGCGTTCGTAACCAAATAGTATGGAAGTACCTCAAAAAAGGGTTGATTAATAGAGTCTGGTTTCGTGAAGATGCAACTAGTAGTTAGGCAGTTGCATCCTCACAAAGCCAGACTCGATCAATACACTTCAGACCTGGATTACAAAACTCACTAATCTCAGTGGAGAGCTTTTTTCGAGATTGTGATACTAATAATGATAATTATTCATTTAAGAAAATCATCAAGTGAAGCTGCGTTTGGTTACACCACCCTTATTTATTTTGGATTACCGAACGAGATACGATTGGAATGGATATCTTATTAGTAAACATGCTTAGATTATACACTGGGCCAGGAAATTTTTAACGCAAGTTTGCCATTTTCAATGTGTATTATCGCACTGTATATCCCCTCCCAACGCATGCAAGCGACTCTTCTTCTCAAACTACAGGCAAATGCGTTTCATGGAAGTAATTCTTCTGCTCATCCTGTGGCTCAGTTAACACGGAATTGATCCTGAACCGAATGCGCTAAAGCTCTTGGTCAAGAATGGTACCTGAGTCAGCGCAAAACTCGTAATTACCCGACTCAGGGAAGGTAGAAAACCAATTAGTGTATCCAGTAAATTATCGCCGGATAAACCCAGGTGAGCCACCATGGGCATCATCAGTTGAACTGCTTAAGGTTAAGTTGGCGAATTTTCCCCTGTCCATCGGTTTCAGCCCTGCTAAAGGGTGATTGCTGTAAGGGCATCCAGGCCCGTTGCCTATGTGCTGGCAGATTATGATCCATCAGGAAACGCTTTTCCGGTTAACCAGGAAATATTGATACTTACTTTGGGGCGACTTGAGCAGCCGCAGACGAACCTTTGTGGGTTCGCTGACATACGTCAGGATATAGTCCAGTTCTTCATCGAGTTCGGGTTGCGCATACTTGGCGGCTACCATGCGGTTATTGGCACAGGGCGCAATTTGGGTGAAGTAGTATTTCCCCAGCGCGTACTCCGGCGTAATACCCGTAATGTGTGACTCCGATTTACAGTAGGTGACCACAATACCCTCCCGGTTCATTCGGACAACACCAAAAGGGGCCTCATCAAGTGCTTCGGGAGGTTGATCGTCCAGCCAGGTAAGCAAATCAGGGTCAGAAAAGGAAATGGGCTTACTCATGTTTTTTGAGGTATTTAAATGCGGGGCGTTGGGCCTATACCGTGTCCGTGTCTAAACGAGGCAGATATACACTAAACGTAGCTCCCTTCCCGGGGCTGCTGGTTGCCGTTAGGGCACCCTGGTGGTTTTCAGCGACCTTCTGGCAAATGGCCAGACCAATACCTGTTCCCGCATAGTCGTTTTTGCCATGCAGCCGCTGAAAGACCTGAAAAATGCGGTCCAGGTACTTTTCATCAAACCCGATCCCATTGTCAGTGATATTTATCTCATAGTACGTTGGAGGAATACCCGTTTCGGCAGAGGTAACGCCCAGGTTGGGTAGGGCAACCGACCGGGGCAGGTCGACCGAACGAAGAACCCGGCTACTTACTTTAATTTGAGGAGCCACCGTTGGCAGGCGGTATTTAATGGCATTTGACAGCAGGTTACCAAATAATTGACGCAGTTGCATGGGGTCCCCCTGAATGTCGGGAAGCTCCCCCCATTGAACCGTTGCCCCTGATTCCTGCACCATAACCGAAAGCTCTTCCAGTGCGTAGCGAAGCAAATCCGTTAATTTTATCGATTGTACCTCTAACTGGTGGGTGTTTAGCCTTGAATAGGCCAGCAAATGTTTAATGAGTTTCGACATTCGGTAGGCCGCCAGCTGCATCCGCTCAATTATATCCTGCCCTGCCTCATCCAGGATAGGCGCATAATTCGTTGCCAGTATACTGCCGAACGACTGAATTTTACGCAGGGGCTCCTGCAGATCATGGCTGGCAACGTAGGCAAACTTCTGCAGATTTTCGTTGCTCCGATGCAATTCGTGGTTGGTAAATTCCAGGGCCTGCTGCTGCTTCTTAAGCTCCGTTACATCCAAAAAGGTGAACAGTACATTCTCACTATGCTGGGTGAGCGACACCTGAAACCAGCCTTGAATACCGTCACTATAAAAAGGCATCAGCCACTCTTTTGACTGGCCCGTTTCGGCCGTCTCTTTTGCATACTCAAAAAACATCTGGCCCTGGTTACTGGGAAACAGGTTCCGTAGTCGCTTGCCCAGAAGTTCGTGGTTGGTTCGACCGGTTAATTTTCGCTGCGTCTCATTCACCATTTTGTAAACAAAATCAATGATCCGACCAGGTTGAACACCTTCAGACTCCTCAAATACAGGTTCGAACAAAACGATACCCGATGGTTGATTGTCCATTATCAACTGCAGGAGATCAGCCTGCTTTTTTTGACTTACTTGTACCTGATGGGCTTCGGTCACATCTATATATGTCATTAACACCGAATCAGCTACGCCCGCATCAGCGAACGGCTCATCAGCGGAAGTAAGATTACCGATCCGGGTAAATTGCGCATCTAACCACCCATCAGCCGACGGAGTATACTTGGTAAAAATCATGTGCTGAGCGCGCCCCGTTGCCAGCGTTTCCCGCAATATGGCTTCGAGCTGCGTGCCACGAAAGTGCGGAAATAGCGTAAACAGGTTTTGCCCCACCAGCGAATCGGTCGGATGTCCGGTCACCAGCGTATTCATGAGGTTGCTCATGCGGTAACGGAAGTCGACAATATTCCGCTCGGGAGTCGTATCCCGAACAGCCTCCCACAGCACCAGGCCAGCGGGCGTGTTGTTGGTGATTGTTTTGAGCAGCCGTGCCTGTTGCTCAAACCGTTGTTCAATCTGTTTTTGAGCCGTCTTGTCCTGAATCGTCAGCACCAGTCCGTCACCGTGCTTAACGGCAGACATGTCGTACCAGCCGGGACCTTTCCCGAAATCAAAGGTCAGTTCCAATCGAAATGGCCGGCCCGTCGTCACGACGTCGACAAATTGGGTTAATTGACCATTGTCCTGCACACTGGGGAAAATTTCGAGCAGTTGATGACCCACCAGTTGCTCCGAGGATCGACTGACAAGCTCACGATAGATCTTATTTTGCAGCGAGAAGGCAAAATCAACGATTTTGCCCGTAGAATCGCGCTTTGCGTCCATAGCCACAATCGCATGCTGCGATCCGTTTAATACGGAGTTTACTAACTCGGCTTGTTGATGGTAATCAAGTTGGGCATGTTTCGTTTCCGAAATATCCGTCATGGCCAGCATGATCCGGTCACCTTGCGGGCTTATCGAACAGGTATACCAGCCAGGTTTTTTGTTAATAACAAACGGCAAGTCAAAGGACTCCATTTGCTGCTCTTCCAGGGCGACAACGCACCTGGATAATAATCCTGATACATTTGCATCCTGGATAACCCTCGACAGCCGATGACCCGCTAAGGCTGTCGTTGGCCTGACGAGAAGGTCGCCCATTACCTTGTTGAGCCGGGTAATTTGAAAATCGACAACTCCGTTGTTCTCCCCATTTCTCACGGCTACCAATACGGCAATCCCCATGGGTACATGGTTGATCAGTTCATCTAATTCGAATGCTTGCTGCCGGGACGATTCTTCTAAATTTTTGAACTTGGTTACATCCGTATACGTAACCATCACGCCTAACGGCACGGGTACGATGTCTACTCTCCGCCATGTTTTGTCTTCGGCAAAGTAATGCTCAATGGTTAAAGGAATTCCTTGTTCGCACACCTGCACGTACTTTTCGAATAGCCCGTTCATGTGTGTCCCGGGATAAATCTGCCAAAGTGTCTTTGTTAACAGCGTTTCCCGTTGGTTGCTGCCGTCAGGCATCATGTCCAGCCCGGCTTTGTTCACTATCGCGAACGCAAAATCCTCAATTTCTTGCTGCTCACCTCGGATCGCTTCAAAGACGATGATGGCGCTGGGTGAGGCATCGAAGGTTTGCTGAAGCACCATAGCCATCCGGGCGGTATGGGCATCGGCTTTGTACTGACTAATATCCGTGTACGAGACGACCACACTGCCTTTGCCTAAGGCTACTGCGGACACATCGCACCAGGCAGGAACAGCGAGGCCGGGGCGGGTGTACGTAAATTCAAAGCGAGCTGCTTGACCTGTTTCAATGACATCCAGGTATCGTTTATCCAAACCAGTGCCTACCAAGTGCGGGTAAAGGCGATCAAACGTAAGGCCTAACAATTCCGTTGCGGGCCGTCCAAAACCATGCTCAGCCGTACCGTTAAGCATGGTTAACCGTAAATTCGTTGCTTGCCCGTCTGCGTTTAGCACCGCCTGATAGACCATAACAGCGTTTTGGGAAGCGCTTAGGACAGACTGTAAGACAATGGGAGCTGATTGGTCAGTAAGTGACATAGGCTTTAGTAAGTAAGAAAAACCAAAACCGGGTTTGATTAGTACTCGCGAACATCAGGGTTTGTATGTTCGACTTTGTACGAGCCAAAAGTCAATCGCTTTTCCCAACATGTCGATTACTTGATGATAACTTTCCGGCTTAATCAGGTAGGCATTGGCTCCCAGGTCATAGGCCCGGCGCAGGTCTTTCGGATTAGCCGAGGAACTGTATACGACAAGAGGCAGGTAGCGCGTCCGGCTAGTGGCCCGTACCTGCTGGATCACTTCAAAGCCACTACTGCCCGGCAATTTAAGGTCGATGAGTACCAGGTCCGGTAAAGCGGGACTACTCCCCTGGTATTTTCCCTGTTCCAGCAGGAAGTCAATGGCCTCACTGCCCGTATTTAAGACAGAATACGTAAGAGGTGGTTCCATTCGGCTCATAACTCGCTCGAATATATCCACTTCATCCGGGTTATCTTCGATGTAGAGTATGTTGATCTTGGTAGTCGGCATCGTCATTGGGAGACAGGTTTAGGAAATGAGATGAAGAACGTGGTCAATTGCCGGGGAACACTTTCGAACCACACTTTCCCCTTATGCCGGTTCATAATCCGTTTCACAATGGCTAACCCGACGCCGTAACCCTCATAACTGGCTGCCGAGTCAAGCCGCTGGAAAAGTTCAAACACTTTGCCGGCCTGTTTCATGTCAATACCAATGCCATTATCCCTGACCGCGTAGACAATTTCGTGTTCCCGCTCACTCCCCTCAATGGTTACTTTAGCCAGGGGCGTGTTGCGGCTGTATTTGACGGCGTTAGCCAGTAAATTGCTAAACACCTGGATAACCATTGTTTCGTCGCCATCCAGATCGGGTGTTTCACCCAGTTGAATGGTGAGGTTTCTGTTGGCTTCAAGGACCAAAAAATCCTCCCGCATTTGTTCGAGCAGTAATCGCATCGGCAGCTGTTTGATCACTAATCCCAAACTTCCGACCTGCGAATACTGCATAATATTCCGGATGAGCATGCTCATGCGTCCTGTAGCCTTACCAATTTTGTTAAAAATCGCGAGCGCCTGTTGATCCATGTGTCCGCCATACTCTTCCAGATAAATTTCCGTGTAGCGCCTGATGGAGGCTAACGGAGAACGCAGTTCGTGCGAAACCGTATAACTGAAGGCCTCCAGTTCTTCGTTGGAAAACCGCAATAATTCATTAAGCGTACGGATCTGGTTTGCTTTCTGGGCAACCAGTTGTAAAAGGTCTTCGCGTAGCTTAAAGGCCACCGATATCTCCATTTGTAACCAAGGTTGTGCTTTGTTGCGGACCAACTGTGTCCACTTATCAAAGCTCCTGCGGGGACTGAGTTGCGGGTCTCCGTCCGAATTTGTCTCAACGGGTTTATCCGGATTGCCGCCCCAGGCCACTTCCTGTATCTGTTCAGGTTTAAACCAGATTAAATACTCGTTCATCTGCCGCGAAAGGACCAGCCATAACAATCCGGATGCTAGTTGACGATAAGACTCGGCTGGGGCGAATAAATTTGGCAGCTGGTCCGTTTGAAAAAAACTTTCCGTTGTCATGTTTTTGAGCCATTCGACCAAATCCATTATTTCTTCGGCTGTCGGGGTTTCGCCCAGCACGTGCAATTGCCCATCAAACAACAGAGCGGCTCCGGTAGCCGTATTGAGGTCCAGCGCCGTAATCGGGTGTTTTGTCAAGCCCTGTACGACGTCCCAATCGGTCAGCATTTGCTGGTTAATCGTTTGCTCATAGGCCAGTAATTTCTCCGAAAAAGTAGCTTCTTCGTCTTCTTTTCGAATTTCCAGGACGGTTGATAGCAATTGACTAATTAGCTTGAGCGATTGCCGGTCGGAATAACCAATATAACGGGGGCCACTATAATGGTGGCAGGCAATGAGTCCCCAAAGTTCACCCCGGTTGAGGAGCGAAATGCTCAGACTGGCCCGAACGCCCATGTTTTTAAGATATTCCACATGGATAGGCGACACAGCTCGCAGATTGGTATGGGTGAGATCAAGTGGTCGATTATAGTTGCTATAATTGAGGGGTAGAATCGGTATTCGTTCCTGATGGACATCGCTAATGCCCCGCACCAGATTGATCTTGTAAAGTTCTCGTGCCTGTTTGGGTATATCCGATGCCGGGTAGTGCAGGCCTAAAAAGGGTTCCAGCGCTTCTTCTTTGGCTTCGGCAACTACCTCGCCGTGCCAGTCCTCGCCAAAACGGTAGATCATCACCCGGTCAAACCCAGTAATTTGCTTTACTTTTTGGGTAAGCCTCTCCAGCAGTTGAGACAGGGAGGAACTCCGTTGAACATCGATCATGGCTTGCGTCAGTAGCATGGGCAATGGCAACGAAAATTCGTTCACGTAAGCGCTGGCCGGCTCCAGTTCAACCACTAAGGCCCCGTCATGCTGATGCAACAGGATGAACCAGTTCCGGTCGTTGAATTTTACGGGATAGGGATTATAGGTCTCTGGATTGCCACTGCGGATAGCCACCAGTAACAGCTCATGAAGCCAGCCGCCTGCTAGTTCACCCAGTTGAATTTGCGTAATGGGCTGGCCAATAAGATCAGCTAAGGAACAATTAGCCACCTGTTGCATATTTTCACTGGCCTGCCAGATAATCAGTGTAACTGGATCAAGCGCCAGTAAATACCCGTTGGCCTGAATATAGCCGGGCCATTGAATGGGTTCTCTATCGCAGTTGGTTAGGTCGAGAGGTGATTGCATTGGATTAGTTTACACAAGGCGGCTAACAAAGGTCAATGCAGGGGCGTCAGGACGATTGCCGATTTAAGGCCATGACACAAAGAAATTTTCTGTATAAATTTCCTGGAACAAATGTAGGAAAATACTTAGTGCTCTCTCGACATTTGCCTTACGCCATGTAGCCTTTTACTAAGTTAATCAATATTATTTATTAGTCTAATTATGGTTTTAGTTTGCAGATCTTTAATTTATCAAGAATTGAAATGCTTTGCCTTATTTATAAATAATTGACGTTATGTAGATTAATAAGTCAGTCCTGGGCATGCCTGTAGTTTTAAAATTTATTAAGTAATTTTACTAGAATCTACAGGAATTGATAAATTAACTGAGCTCATCCCAGCTAGATTTGTTTGTTTTTCAGCCGGTCATTTCCGTGAAGGAAAATCCGTTAAAAACCATCTGGTTAGTGGATAACGATGAGGAAGATCATTCCATTCTTGAGCATGCCTTTCAACAGACTTACCCGCAGATTCCCCCTCGATCTATATTTTATGGGGATGAACTGCTGCCTGCTCTACTGGCTACGATCAAGCTGCCCGCTCTGATTATCCTGGACTGGAATATGATTCGGTTAGAGGGACTGGAAACGCCGGCCGCTTTCCAGCGGGCCGTTCTATTTGATAGCATACCCCTGGTGTTATTGACTACCTTCGATCAGGGTCCGGCCACCCGACTGGGGGCCCGAGGCTACCACGTCAGACCCTTCATTCACCAGCACCTGATCGAACTGACCCACCAGTTAGCCCGTCAGTGGCTAGTTTAACGAACCTTTTATCCTGACGGAAGAACAAGGGGCTATACAAGAGCTTTACGAAGAGAAGAATTGGCCTGTCAACACGCCTTCAGGTCTTTAAGCGTAGTCCTGCCCATCACGTGACAGATCGTCGAACGTCATGCGGGAGAGCTGACCGGGGAGAGCCAAGAAGCAAAAGTCACCTGCAGGCTCCCAGGTCGGTTAGCAGTCGGCTCCGTAGGGACATGCTGCTACCTTTGTTTCTTTTCATTAAACCCGATCTATATCCAACATGATCCATTTAAAGCAGCGTTTTTGCAAGACCGTTGTATAGGTAATATCAATGCCCTCCTGCTTAGAGTCAAAAATTCACAGCCGTCTGTAAAAGCGACTTTTACGTTTCGTTAACATTCTTTTACTAGCTCTCTTACACATATCAGCACAAAGACTAGTAGGTTTGCGGCCCACCGCTGTGGTTGAAAGCGATTAGTACTAAAAAGAAGAAACAATGAAATCCGCACTCATCTATACCTTGTTGGGAATGGCTGTTTTTTACACCTCCTGTGGACAAAACCTAACAAACGTATCAAACGATCGTATCAAGTCTGAGACCACAGACACACCCACTTCAACCATTTGGGATATCAAGCAAGATAGAAAGGGGAATATCTGGTTTGCAGCGAGCGATGGTGTTTTTCGATACGATGGAATATCGTTCACCAAAATCACAGGTAAACTGATCTCAGAGCCGTTTTTTTCTATTTTAGAAGATCGAAAAGGAAATTTTTGGTTTGGTACGTATGGCTCAGGTGTTTTTTATTACGATGGAAAATCCTTCCAACATTTTACAACCAGAGAGGGACTTGTCCATAATTCGGTTATGCCTATTTATGAAGATAAAGCCGGCATTATTTGGCTTGGCACTGGAGGTGGAGTAAGCCGCTATGATGGTAAATCATTTCAAAATTTCACAATTTCGGATGGACTGACCAATCCTGATGTTCACGCTATTGTTGAAGACAAAACAGGCAAAATTTGGTTTGGGACACGGGGTGCTATCTCCATTTATGATGGAAAAACAGTTACCACGCTCACCGAAAAAGACGGCAAAACGTTCAGGAACGTATGGTCTATGATTAAAGACAAAAAAGGCAATATCTGGTTCGGTGCCGATGGTCTTTGGCGCTATGACGGCAGTGCCTTTACCCAAATCGATCAGACGGGTGCTGGTGTTATAATCGAAGATAAAAAGGGAAACGTTTTGACGAGTATAGGTGGGCCTATTTTCCGTTATGATGAACAGTCATTATCTGCTAAAAAACCATCTTTAACCGTCATAAAGACAAAATATGAAGGGCGTAGGAATCTGCCTTTTGGGATGTTATGGGCTACTGATGGCAGTATTTGGCTTGGATCTGACCGTTACCGGTATGATGGAAAGACCCTTACGGACTTTAAAAAGGGTCAGAAATAATGTATATAGCTGTTTCTCAAATCGCCCATTTAGACTGACATCAGATGTCTCACCTGGGAGCGTTAGTTGAGAATGGGCTTTTAATGAGTGGGAGCATAAAAAAGCCGCGTGACCTGACTGAGTGGGGAATAGAACATCGCAAAAAATAATTGGGAACTAGTTCTTTACCTTACTAGACAAGTAAGGTCTTTACCATTTTGACTACAAGATTCACCACTTTCACTACAGCCGGTCAGCGGTAGCGCCGGAGCTTTGTCACTCGAAAATACACGAGAAAAAATGACAAAGACTATTTTTATTACGGGCGCTTCGGCTGGCATAGGTAAGGCAACGGCAAAACTGTTTGCCGCCAAAGGCTGGCATGTGATTGCGACCATGCGTAAACCAGAAAACGAAAGAGAACTTAATGGGTTGGCCAATGTCACGCTGCTCCCATTGGACGTAACGGATAGGGAACAGATTAAAGAAACGGTACAGAAGGCGCTGGCGCTGGGATCTATCGATGTAGTGTTTAATAATGCCGGCTATGCGTTGCTGGGTGCATTAGAGGCCATTAGCGATGAAGAGATCATTCGGCAGATGGAAACTAATTTCCTGGGCGTCGTTCGGGTGACGCAGGCCTTTATTCCTTACTTCCGGGAGCAGAAAGCCGGCTTATTTATCACCACTGGGTCTTCGGCCGGTTTGATGGGTTTTCCCGTCAGCTCCATGTACGACGCCAGCAAATGGGCGCTGGAGGGCTGGAGCGAAAGTCTGTCGTTTGAGTTGAACGAGTTCGGCATTGGCATTAAGACCATCGAGCCTGGCCTGGTGGCTACTGAATTAGCCGATAGAGCCATTTTTGCCGCTCACCCGGCCTACGAAGCCATAATGAATCGATTTACGGCTATGCTGACGCCCGATAAGGCGGTGTCTACGGCCGATCAAATTGCCCAAGTGGTGTATGGAGCGGCTACGGATGGCACCAATACCCTACGCTATGTATGTGGCGACGATGCAAAAGCCTGGTATGCCCAGCGCCTTGCCGTAGGTGATGAGGCTTTCAGAGAAGGGTTGAAGCAAATGCTTGCCCAAGCAAACGTATAATTTCAGGAATTGCTTTGCCGGTACATCGTGTTAACACGATGTACCGGCATTTATTAAGAAAACCATGAAAGGGGAACCGAAACAAAAACCACGTATTTATCAGTCTATTACCGACATGCAACGGGCTTTTGGTTTACCGAAACCGCTGCATCCGTTAATCAGCCTGCTGGACCAAAGCAACGTACAGATCACCACTGAGATGCTGGCACCTACCTTTGTCATGGGGTTTTACAACATTACCTACAACGAATCGGCGGGTTGCAAAATGCGATACGGGCAAACTACCTACGATTTTGATGAAGGCGGTATGTTTTTTTCATCGCCCGGGCAGCCGTTAACGGGTCTGCAAACGGGTGATTCGATGTCTGGTTTTACTCTGTTGATACATCCCGATTTCCTGCGGAATTATCCATTGGATACCCGGATCAAAAACTATGGTTTTTTCTCTTATTCAGTAACCGAATCGCTCCATCTATCGGATAAAGAAAAGGTGATTATCGCTGCTATCGGGAAAATCATCGGCGATGAACTGGAAACAGCCATTGATGATATCAGTCAGGATGTATTGATATCGCAATTGGAGTTATTGCTGAATTATAGTCAGCGGTTTTACAAGCGCCAGTTCATTACCCGTAAGTCCATCAATAATGCCTTACTGTCGAAGTTAGACCTATTGCTGCACACCTATTTCACGGATGGAATGGCCTTGCTGAAGGGATTGCCAACGGTTCAATTTCTCGCGGAGGAATTAGGTGTTTCGTCCAGATACTTAAGCGACATGTTGCGGTCATTGACCGGGCAAAACACGCAGCAATATATTCACTATAAACTCATCGAGAAAGCCAAGGAAGTGCTGACCATCAGCAACCTGACCGTAGGCGAAGTCGCTTACCAACTTGGTTTTGAACATCCGCAATCGTTCAGCAAATTCTTTAAATCAAAAACGAATTTGTCTCCACTGGAATTTCGGCAGTCGTTTAATTGATAGCGTTTGCACCTGATCGAATTTGCCAGCCATTGACATGCATTTTACTCCATATCACGTATCACCTAGCGGGGAGTTATTCAGTTTTTGATGTCGAACAAGAAGCGAATTGGTCACTGTTAAGCTCGCGACTCAGCTTGGATCTCAATAACGAACGCCTTTAGTTCGACAATCTTACCCTCATGAAAGCGCCAAATATCGCAATACTCATACTGAGCCGCTTTCCCATCTTTGCCTTTCATGGTCAGGTAGCCCAGTACCGTCAAAAAATCACCCTCCGCTAGGAAGCGAATGACTGTATTCGTCGGTGGCTCCACATACTCGGTCACCATCCATTGGCGTACGGCTTCTTTTCCCTTAAGGGTTTTATCGCCCACAAACGTCCATTCGGTATCCTCGCTGCACAACGACAGGAATCCTTCATGATCACCCGCATCGATTGCCGCGTTGCCCGCTACTAAGATCGCTTTATTTTTTTCTTCCATGGAAATGTCTAAAAAGTAGCTGTTCCAGTCTCTATCAGTTAAAGATTGTCTGTATTCCAGCGGGGAGGTTCAAGGTATGTAAATTAGATAAACTGCCAAAAACCACCCCATTTAAGAAACCGTTTCATGAAAGCTACCTAGTCTCAGCTAAGAGCGATTAAAGAGAAGTTAGAAACTGCCCATCAACACATCAAGGAATCTTTACGGCCAAAAAACTGATTGAATTCCTACTTCAAAAGAAAGCAAAGAATTGTCGTCAAGATCATAGTCGCAGTTAATGAAGTCAATAGAGCTAATTCCAACCCTATTACCCCTTAGCGGATCAACACAAGCGAATCTGCCTTTGCGTTGTGATGAAAAACCAACTTACTTATCTACTTATTTTCCTGTTTGGCAGCCTTGGTTGCCATAAAGAATCCGTCGATACGCTAGTCGACGGCTGCGTTGGGGCGACGTTCTACTATCTGGATAATCAAAGCAGCCGTGCTCTGTGGATTCAGTTTGTGGGACCTATTTTGAATCAACAACTCGATTCAGCCACGGTGATTACTAGTCAGCAACGTGTCTTGATCGGGCAAGATGCCAGTTTTGGCTCTAACCCTCACCCAGCTGATACCTTTACCAGCTTTACCCTGTACACACTGGTAGCTGGCAAAAAAGAAGTGATTTATCGGCAAGATCCGGTGCAGACTGCGCTTTGGGTAAAACAGAAGCAAAATCCGGCCGATCCAGATTATGGGTGTCAACGGGTCGCTTATACGTTGACCATCACGAATTTACTACTCAAATAAGTAAAGGTAGGAATCCCGATCAACGTTTACTTTCTACAGGCATTGCTGCCTGATCATGTCAGAAAAAGTAAGGTAAACTCCTATTCGTCTCAATTGGGAGCGTTTTGTGCGAAACTACATACTGGCAATTAACGATACGTTTTGTCAAACCAAGCTTAGGTACCGCTTTTCTTTTGGTCGGCAAAATCGGTATGGTACAGTTTGTTGGGTTTGAGATAAACCACATTCTTTTGAAAATCTAAAACCGTATTAAACCGTTTTAGAATATCGTTGCCTAGGATATGGATGTTCAGTCCGTGCATCGGATTCGCGTGTTGCATGACTTGAACCGGGACATGTTCCAATGTAAAACTGCCAATTTTCAACAGTTCTAAATCAGACGTGACAACCGGAACTTCATTGCCACTAGCTCCATGCATGATAACTGTATTGAGCACCTTCATATCACGAGTAGGAAAGTGCGCTTCTTTCAATAAATCACTATCAAGCATAACTGTTCTGGTATAGCCTAAATCAAACAGAAACCAGTTTTTAGCTTTGGTTCCACGTTGCTGAAGTTCACTTTCTATAAACGGCTTATTGTCGATATAGCGCAGTTTAAAGGTCTGGTAATCCTTATCGTGTCGAATTTGCTTCGGCATTTTAGAATGGACAATCAGTTTATGATCGTCATAATTAAGCTCGACAATCATGCCGTCAAAGTTGTTCCATCCCAACAGTCCGTCCGTCTCGTGGCCGGCCATTTCGATGTCATGAACTTTACTTATATACAGTTTGCTACCGATTTGTAGGGTATAATCCGTATTGTATAGCGTTGGCCTGGCTCTAAATTTACGCTTCAACGCATCATTGGTAAGCGCTACATCGTTCGCCCCGGTATCAAAATTAAGGACAAGTGAATCCGTGCGGTCAAAGATGACCCTTAAAAAATTAGTGTTATACTTGTTGACAAAGTAGGGAATCGAATCATGAATTTCAGGCGAGAGCTTAGCTAAGTTCTTTGTTTTAATAGTCTGAATTTGTGTGACACAAGAATCTTTGTCATTGAGCAGCACAATAAACTCCCTCCTCTGTCCGGGTTTAATCGTAAAGATGAGTGAATCACTATCGGTTTTAAATGTCACCGTTGTCGGTTTGGCCAATTTACCAACCGTAAACACATCTCGTTTTACTTTCGGGTTGATGTGCCATCGATACACCGAATTAGATTGATTGTAGTTTACGTAAATAGTTGCTTGATTAGAATGTGCCTTGATAATTGGTGTTGCCTTTTGGGCAAAACAAACACAAGCGTTTAGGGCAAGAAGCAACGTCAAAATTGTCTTCATACAGGGAAGGATTTTTTAGTTGTCATCTACCAATTTCGGCTTATAGTCGGTAGGTCGTCTAAAAATAAGCGAATAGAAGTTATATATAGCTTACAAGTCCTATACTAGCCCTTCCCTTACGTAAGCCATTAACGAAGATTCTTTTATGATGACCATTTGCGGGGACATTTTATACGCCTGTGGGTTTCCCCGTCGCCAGTTATCCCCCTATTCGCTTGTGGCTGGATACTCGGATAGCTAGGATAACGTAATCAATAATCCGTGTCATTAAACGCCCAGTAGTGGAGGCATGGGTTTAATTTGGGAGCGCTTTGGTGAGACAATAATTTATTAAAAACCATTTGATGCTTCCGATGCGCTGAGGGCGGTTCCCCGACAGGACCCGCGACTGAATCAACCACCGCAGCTTACGTAGTTACATTTGGACTGGCCCTTATGAAACAATTCCCCGTGCTACTGATTCAAAGCGCTACTGAATAGCCGTTTTTTACGTATTTTTCAAATCAACTGGAGTATACCCGTTGAGCAGTAACCCTTTTTTTGACAAATCCTGACCATAACCTACTCTGATTTAACCGCATGTCCACTTCAACTCCTAAGCGCAGGTTTAGTCTAGATACGTACCTAAGTCTGCTGGCCCTGGTCTCGAGTTTCTGTGCCATCGGGATTACCTTTTACCAAGCCTATTTACAACGGGTTCAACAGTATGCCTCCGTAATGCCCATTTTAGATATATACCACACCAATCATCTTGACGATAATAGTCCAGGCTCAGCGATGAGCCTGGTCAATGTGGGCCTTGGCCCTGCTTTTATTGATAGTGTTCAGTATTATTACCAAGGCAAGCGCTATGCTACGATGAGTGCTGTCCTCAAA